>NZ_CP012697.1:2400000-3600000 GCF_001314225.1 Microbacterium sp. No. 7 | reverse complement strand
CGACCCCGACCACCTCTCGCCCTACTCGCTCGCGCTCGACCGGTTCGACGTGTCGTACATCCCGTTCGGCGAGCCCGGCGCGGGGCAGGCGGGCGACTTCGCGGCGCGGCTGACGGTCACCGAGCCGGGACAGGGACCGCGCGAGGAGGCCGTGCGGGTCAACCACCCGCTCACGGTCGCGGGCGACCGCATCTACCTCATGGGCAACGGGTACGCGCCGATCCTCACGGTGCGCGACCCCGACGGCGACATCGTGTTCCGCGAGGCCGTGAAGTTCCTGCCGCAGGACACCATGATGACGTCGATGGGCGTCGTCAAGATCGCCGACGGGCTCGACGAGCAGATCGGCATGGTCGGGTTCTTCTACCCGTCCGCGGCGCAGAAGGAGTCGGGGGCGTTCGCGTCGGCGTGGCCCGAGCTGGTGAACCCGATGGTGTCGCTGCGGGTGTTCGCCGGCGACCTGGGCATCAACGACGGCATCCCGCGCAACGTGTACGCGCTCGACCCGACGGGCATGACGCCGATCGCGGGCCCGGGCGCGGATGCCGACGAGATCATGATCCTGCTCGGCGAGACGGCCGAGATCCCCGGGGGCCGCGGCACGATCACGTTCGAGGACGCGACGGCGGACGGCGCGCCCGAGAGCGTGCCGCGCTACGTGTCGCTGTCGATCCACCGCGACGTCGGCGCGCCGTGGGTGCTCGCGTTCTCGGTGCTCGCGACGCTCGGGCTGCTCGCGGGACTGTTCGTGCCGCGTCGTCGCATGTGGGTGCGCGCGACGCCGTCGGACGACGGCCTCCTCGTGGAGTACGCCGGCCTCGCCCGGGGCGAGGACCCCGCCATCGCCCGCGCCGTCGCCGATCTCGCCCGCGACCACCGCACCGCGCTGGAGGCGTGACGGCCCGCGGGCGCGTGCCCGCTGGGCGCGTGATGGGCCGCGGGCGTGGGTGGTATGCCCGCTGGGGGTGTGATGGGGTGTGGGCGTGGGTGGTATGCCCCGCTGATCGAGTGCCCGCGGCGCAGCCGCGGGTGTATCGAGATCCTTCCCGCTTCCCGCTGCGCGGCGTCGCGACCGCGGCATCCATCGCTCATAGGGTCCCGGCATAGACTGACGCCATGCCCGGCTCGGAGTTCTCGCTCGACTTTGTCTCGCTGCTCATGACGTGGACCGCGATCGCGATCTACGTGCTCGCGTTCGTCGCGTACACGGTCGATCTCGCGCGGCGTTCCGATGTGGCGGTCAAGGCGAAGGATGCCGTGCCCGCCCGCGAGCTCGTGGCGGTCGGCGCCGGCGGATCGAGCGCGATCGACCGCGTGCGCGCCGACGAGCGCGACGCCGAGAAGGCCCTGCACGCGCGCCTCGCGGAGCGTCCACGCTACCTGTGGGCGCGCATCGGCACGTCGCTCACGGTGCTGGGCTTCCTGTTCCACGTGGGCGCCGACGTCACGCGCGGCATCGCCGCGGAGCGGGTGCCGTGGGCGAACCTGTACGAGTTCGCCCTCACCGGCACGATGCTCGTCATCGCGGTCTACCTCGCCGTGCTCTTCCGCTACGACCTGCGCTTCCTCGGCGCGTTCGTGACGGGCCTCGTCGTCGTGCTGCTCGGCGGCGCGGCGGTGTCGTACTACGTCGTGGTGGCGCCGTTGCCCGACGCGCTCAAGAGCGTGTGGCTCGTGATCCACGTGTTCGTGGCCTCCCTCGCGACGGCGTTCCTCGCGCTCGCCTTCGCGCTCTCGGTCGTGCAGCTGCTGCAGGCGCGGCGCGAGCGCATCGCCGCCGACGCGTCGAAGGACGGCGCCGCCCGTGGATTGCGGTTCCTGCGCACGCTGCCGAGCGCCGACGCGCTGGAGTCGCTCGCCTACCGCTTCGCGATCGTCGGCTTCATCTTCTGGACGTTCACGCTCATCGCCGGCGCGATCTGGGCCAACGACGCGTGGGGCCGCTACTGGGGCTTCGACACGAAGGAGGTGTGGACCTTCGTCATCTGGGTGCTCTACGCCGGCTACATCCACGCCCGCGCGACGCGCGGCTGGCGCGGCACGCGCTCGGCCTGGCTGTCGATCGTCGCCTTCGCCGCCGTGCTGTTCAACACCACGATCGTCAACACCTTCTTCAAGGGCCTGCACGCCTACAGCGGCCTGAACTGACGCCCCTCTCGCCGGCCGCCTCCGTGGCGGTGTTCGCCGTCGACATGGTGGGATTCTCACCGACACGGTGCCTTCTGCGTCGAGCAGGTGTCTTTCTCGCCGACACGGTGCCCACCGTGTCGGCGAGAAAGACACCTGCTCGACGAGAATCCCACCATCTCGGCGGGGCGTGAGGCGCGAGGGCGGGCCGGACCGCGCGGGCGTCAGGCGGGGGATGCCGTGAGCACGGCGCGGGCGGAGGTCGTGCGGCGCGCGGCGACGGCGAGCACCGTCGCGACGAACGCCAGCGCCGCCCACACCGCGAGCCCGACCAGGCCCGAGGCCACGCCGCTCGCGGGCGTCAGCGCGGCGAGCAGCGCCGTGTACGCCGGGGCGGTCGGCAGCAGCGACGCGAAGCCGGTGAGCACGCCCGGCACGGTCGACACGACGCCCGTCGCGACGACGAGCACGCCCACGAGGGCGCCGATCCACCGGCCGACCCCGCCGAAGACCGCCACGAGCGCCTGGTTCACGGCCGCGAACGCGACGCCCGCGACCACCGCGACGCCCGCGAACGCCACCCATTCGCCCCACGCGTACGACGCGGCGAGCTGCACGACGGCGGCGACGAGCACGCCCTGCAGCGCGCCGATCGCGGCGGCGGGCGCGAGCCCGCGCAGGGCGAGCACCGCCGACGGCGCACGCGCGGTCAGCACGCGGCTCGGCACGGCGCGCAGAGCGACGAAGCTCGCGAGCGAGCCGAACCACAGCGCGAGCACCGCGAGCAGCGGGATCGCCGAGGTTCCGAACAGCGACGATCCCGTGCCCTCCGCCGCGACGGGCGAAGCGACGATGCGCGCGAGGCTCTGCGCCTCGGCATCCGTGTAGGACGGCACCTCGGCCACGGCGTCGGTCAGACCGGATGCCAGCTCTCCCGTGCCGTCGGCCAGCTGCGAGACGCCGTCGGCGAGCTCCCCGGCCCCGTCGGCGAGCGAGGTCGCCCCCTCGCTCAGCGCGCCCGCGCCGCCCGCGAGCTGCCCGGCGCCGCCGGCCAGCTCCCCGGCCCCGTCGGCCAGGACGCCCGCGCCGCCGGCGGCCTCGCCCGCGCCCGCGGCCAGCGCGCCCGCGCCGTCGCTCAGCTGCGCGGTTCCCGCGGCGAGCTCTCCGGCGCCCGAGGCCACGCGCCCCGCACCCGTCGCGAGCTCCCCGGCGCCTCCCGACAGGGTTCCTGCGCCCGTCGCGAGCTCTCCGGCCCCGCCGGCGAGCTGTCCCGCGCCCGATGCGAGGTCGCCCGCGCCCGCGGCGAGCTCCCCGGCGCCGGCCGCGAGGCTCGTCGCGCCGGTCGCCGACTCGTCGACGCCCGACGAGAGCTGCGCGAGCCCGTCGGCGAGCGAGCGGATGCCGGCGGCGAGCTGCCCGAACTGACCGGCGAGCTCCTGCGGCGCCTCGGCGGCGAACTGCGCCAGGCCGCCCGCGGTGTGCTCGGCGAGCGTCTGCGTTCCCGCGGCGGCATCCCGCGCGCCCGCGGCGCCGTCGGACAGGGCCGCGAGCTGTGCGCAGAACTCGGCGCCCGACGCGTCGGGATCGCACGCCGCCGAAAGGCCGGCGAGCCCGGTCGCGACGCCCTCCGCGGCCTGTGCCGACTGCGCGGCGGTCTGCGCGGTCTGGTCGGCGACGCCCGTCAGCTCGGCGGGCACGAGGCCGCCGTCGCGGAGTGCGGCGGCGCCGGCCTCGGCGCCCGCGGCGAGCTCCGCGGCGCCCGCGGCGGCGTCGCGCGTGTGCGCGGCGATCGTGGCGAGGCCCGTCGCGAGACCCGAGGCGCCGTCGCCGAGCTGCGTCACGCCGCCCGCGAGGGCGGAAGCACCTTCACCGATGCCCGAAGCACCCTCGTGAAGAGAACTGGCACCCTCGGCGAGGGAAGTGGCACCGTCGGCGAGAGAACCGGCACCCTCGCCGAGGGAGGAGGCACCGTCGGCGAGCTGCCCGGCGCCGCCGGCCAGTTCTCCGGCGCCGCCGGCGAGCTGCGAGGCGCCGTCGCCCAGGGCCGTGATGCCGCCGGCGAGCTGCGAGGCTCCGCCCGCCAGGCCCGCCGCGCCGCCCGCGAGCTGCCCGGCGCCGTCGGCGATCCCCGAGGCGCCGTCGGCCAGCGCCGACGCGCCGGAGGGCAGCTGCGCGGCGCCGTCGGCGGCCTGTGCGGCGCCGTCGGCCAGCTCGTGCGCGCCGTCCGCGGCCTCGCCGAGCCCGCCGCTCAGCGTCGTGAAGCCGACGAACACGTTCTCCAGGTACACCTCCGACAGCTGCTGCCCCATGAGCGAGGCGGCCGCCTGCGTGACCTGCGCCGTGATGGCGTCGTCGACGATCCGCGAGTCGGGCGGCGTGGTCACCTGGATCGTGGCGCGCTCGGGCGTCTCGCCGGGCCGGGTCGAGGTCGCCGCGGCGGAGAAGTTCTCGGGGATCGTCACGACGGCCGCGTACCGGCCGTCGGCGAGGCCCGCCGCGGCGTCGTCGGCGTTCGACAGCGTCCAGGTCAGGTTGCTCGGCACGTCGTCGGAGCCCTCGACGAGGCCCGCCGTGAGCTGCCGGCCGAGCGGCACGTACTGGTCGTCGATCGTGACGGGCTCGTCCTCGTTCACGATCGCGGCGTTCAGCGCGTCGAGGCGCTCGGTCGGGTTGTAGAGGGCGACGACGAGGATGCCGCCGATGACGGCCGGCAGCAGCAGCACGCCGAGCAGCGTGAGCCATGTGATGGGGCGGCGCGAGCGTGCGCGTTCGATGGAGAGAGTCATGCGTTCACCTGTGCGGAAGAGTCGGCGGTGGGACGTGCGGAGGAGAGGGCGAGCGGCGTCACGCTCGCACGATGCCCGTCGGCGAGCACCGCGAGGGCGGCGCCGTCGCCGCGGGCCGTGGCGACGAGGGTGAGGTCGGGCCCCGCGTCGCGCAGCAGCGCGGCGGCCTGATCGCGGTCGGCGCCGTGCAGCTCGTCGAGGCCGTCGACGGCGACGAGGCGGGCGCGTCCGCCCAGGGCCTCGCGCAGCTCGGCGACGGGGTCGTCGACGTCGCGCAGCAGGGCGACGCCGACGTGCGCGCGCACCCATGCCGCGCGCCCCGGAAGCAGGTGCCCGCCGACACGCAGCAGGCCGGCCGAGGCGGGCAGGCGCCCCGCGACGGCGAGCACGAACGCGCGTGCCGCGACGGCGTCGCCCGTCACGAGCAGCGTGCCGCCGGGCTCCAGCCGGAAGCTCGCGTCCTCGAACACGGGCACGTCGCCGTCGGGCGTCGCCGCCGACACGGTCACGCCCTCGCCGACGAGCGGGGACGTCGTGTTCGGCTCGGGCCAGCTCGCGAGGGCGAGCTCGTGCTCGACGGCCTCGCCCTCGATGTCGAAGTGGGGGAGGGCGCGCTCGAGGCGTTCCGGCATCCACCACGCCCGCTCGCCGAGCAGCGTCATGACGGCCGGGATGAGCGTCATGCGCACGACGAACGCGTCGATCGCGACGCCCGCCGCGAGCCCCAGCGCGATCGGCTTGATCGTGGCATCCCCCTCGGGGATGAAGGCCGCGAACACCGCGAACATGATGACGGCGGCGGCGCCGACGACGCGGGCGGATGCCGTGAACCCGCTGCGCACGGCCGCGACCGCGGTCGCCCGCTCGGCGCGGCCGCCGCGGGCCCGCAGCGTGTGCACGTAGTCCTCGCGCATGCGCGAGACGAGGAAGACCTGATAGTCCATCGCGAGCCCGAACAGCACGCCCATGAGGATGATCGGCATGAACGAGATGACCGGACCGGTGCGGGTCACGTGCAGGGCGTCGGCGAACCAGCCCCACTCGAACACCGCGGCGACGATGCCGAACGAGGCGACGATCGACAGCAGGTAGCCGACGGCGGCGGTGACCGGCACCCAGATCGAGCGGAACACGATCATCAGCAGCACGAGCGACAGCCCCACGACGAAGACGCCGAACGGCAGCAGCGCGGCGCCCAGGCGGTCGGAGATGTCGATGCCGACCGCCGTGAAGCCCGTGACCTTGAGGTCGACGCCGTACTCGTCCAGGAGCCGGTCGTGCTGCGCGCGCAGCTCGCGCACGAGGTCGGCGGTCGCCGGGTCGTCGGGGCCCGTGGTGGGGATGATCTGGATGAGACCCGTGTCGGCCGCCTCGTTGGGGGTCGCGAGCACGACCTCCTTGACCCCGGGGATGCGTTCGATCTCGGCGCGCAGGTCGTCCATGAGGCCGAGCGGGTCGGTGGAGGTCACGATCGTGCCCGTCATGATGAGCGGCCCGTTGCTGCCCGGCCCGAAGTGCTCGGCCGTGAGGTCGTAGGCCTGCCGCGCCTGGCTCGACTCGGGCTGCTGGCCCGCGTTCGGCAGCGCGAGGTGCAGGCTCGCCGCGGGGATCGCGACGATCGCGAGGCCCGCGACCACGGCGATCGTCGTGACGACGGGATGCCGCGTGATGGCGGTGACCCAGCGCTCGGCCGGGCGGCGCCGTGGGCGGGCGGCCTTCTTCGCGGCGCGAGGGCTCTTCGCGGCGCGGGGGGCCTTGCGCGCCCAGCCCGCGACGCGGTGCTTCGAGAAGCCGAGCAGCGCCGGGGTGACCGTCAGCGCGACGAGCACGGCGATCGCGACGGCGGCGGCCGCCGCGATGCCCATGACCGTGAGGAACGGGATGTTCGCGATCGAGAGGCCGACGAGGGCGATGAGCACCGTGATGCCCGCGAAGACGACGGCCGATCCCGCCGTGCCGGTCGCGCGCGCCGCCGACTCCTCGGGGTCGACGCCGCTGCGCACCTGGTCCTGATGCCGCGCGACGATGAACAGTGCGTAGTCGATGCCGACCGCGAGCCCGAGCATGATCGCGAGCAGCGGCGTCGTCGACGAGATCGTGGCGAACGCGGTCGCGACGAACAGCAGCGCCATCGCGAGGCCGACGCCGATGATCGCGCTCGCGAGCGGGAACCACGCGACGGCGAACGAGCGGAACGTGACGATGAGCACGAACAGTGCGATGAGCACGCCGACCGCCTCGATGAGCGAGAGCGCGGGCATCGACGTCGAGAAGAGGTCGCCGCCCATCGCGACGGCCGAGCCCGACGGCATCCGCTCACGGGTCTCGTCGGCGATGCGGTTCAGCGCGTCGAGCGTCTCGTCGCTCACGTCGGTCGTCTGCCCGTCGAACTGCAGGCGCACGATCGCGGCGCGGCGATCGTCGGAGACGGTGCCCGAGACGAGCTCGTCGAACGGATCGGTCACGGCGAGCACGCCGTCGAGCGCGCCGAGCTCGGAGACCGCGTCTTCGAGGATGCCGTCCACGGGGGCGTCGTCGACGGTCGTGCCCTCGGGGGCGACGACGATCATCTGCGCGCTCGTGCCGCTGGCCTGCGGGAAGGTGCGGCTGAGAGCGTCGAGGCCCTCCTCGGCCTCGGTGCCCGGGATCGAGAAGGCGTTGTCGGTGCCCTGCGCGAACACGGCGGCACCGCCGCCCGCGAGCGCGAGCAGCAGCAGCCACGTGACGACGACGCGCCACGGGTGACGGTACGACCAGCGGCCGAGCGAGAACAGCAGAGTGGACACGGGATCTCCCGGAGCGTCGACGAGGGGTTCGATACAGGAGTGTATTCGATACAAAGGTGTATCGTGAACTCATGACTCAGATTCTCAGCAAGCGCCGAGAGCAGACGCGGGCGCGTCTGCTCGACGCCGCGCACGAGGTCTTCGGCGAGGTCGGCATGGACGCCGCGTCCGTCGAGATGATCTGCGAGCGCGCGGGCTTCACGAGGGGCGCGTTCTACTCCAACTTCGAGTCGAAGGAAGACCTGCTGCTCGCCCTCATCACGCAGCTCGCACGGCAGAAGCTCGACGAGATCGCCGCGCGCGTCGACACGCTCGACCCCGACGGCCCGGTCGACCTCCCCGCGTTCGTGCGGCGCGCCATGGGCCCGCCCGACGGCGACCGCATCGGCCTGCAGCTGGGCAGCGAGATCCGCAGCCAGGCGCTGCGCGACGCGCGGCTCGGCGCCGCGTACCTCGCGTGGCAGACGGAGATGTCGGCGCGCATCACCGGCATCGTCACGCACGTCGCCTCCGTCTTCGACCTGCGCCTGCGCCTGCCGGCCGAGGAGATCGCCCAGGTGCTCATCGACGTGTCCGACGAGACCTGCGTGCGCGGCGTGCTCGAGGGCCGGACCGACGCCGAGGTCAACGCCCAGCACAACGCCCGCATCGAGCGCCTCGTCAGCGCCCTCGTGGACGCCTGAGCGCAGATTGATCAGCCGCCGCAGGCGGCGTGTCGAAATCCCTCCCGCGGTCCGTTACGGGGGTCTCGATACGCTCGCGGCTGCGCCGCGAGCACTCGACCAGCGGGAGTGGGAGGCGGGGTCTTGCGGTGTGAGGTGCACCCACCCCCGCTGGTTGAGTAGCGCGCGTCAGCGCGCGTATCGAAACCCTTCCCGCGGACCGCTACAAGGGTCTCGATACGCTCGCGGCTGCGCCGCGAGCACTCGACCAGCGGGGGATGAGAACCCTGCTGCCCGCCTCGCTCACTCTCGGGCGGTGAGCAGGGCGTGGCAGCGCTCGAGGCGGGCGAGCCACCAGTCGCGGCGGGGGGCGGGGGCGGCGTGCCGGGCGAGCAGCGCGGCATCCGGCTCGACGCGGCCGACGGGGAGCGTGCCTGACCGGGGGCGTAGGGGGTCTGCGACCACATCGGCGGCCAGGAGCGAGGCGGTGCCGAGTCCGCAGTCGTAGTCGAGCGAGGGCAGCGCCCCGGCCAGCGCGAGCCCCATCGACAGCCCGATCGACGTGTCGAGGGCGCTGGAGACGACGGCGGGCAGCCCCGCCTCGGCGACGAGGTCGAGCGCGCGTCGCACGCCGCCGAGCGGCTGCGCCTTGATCACGAGCAGGTCGGCGGCGCCCGCGCGGGCTACGGCGAGCGGGTCGGCGGCCTTGCGCACGCTCTCGTCGGCCGCGATCGGGATGCCCATGTACTTCACGCGCCGCCGCACCTCGGCGAGCTCGTCGACCGTCGCGCACGGCTGCTCGACGTATTCGAGGTCGAACGCGGCGAGCGCGTGGATCGCGTGCTCCGCCTCGTCGACGTTCCAGGCGCCGTTGGCGTCGAGCCGGATGCGGCCCTCCGGCCCCATCGCGGTGCGCACGGCGCGCACGCGCGCGACGTCGTCGGCGAGCGTCTGGCCGCGCTCGGCGACCTTGACCTTCGTCGTGCGGCATCCGTCGAAGCGCGCCAGCACGTCGGCGACGGCGCTCGCCGGCACCGCCGGCATCGTCGCGTTGACGGGGATCTCGGTGCGCACCGGCGCGGGCTGCGGGTGCCACCCGAAGTCGAGCGCCGCCGCGAGCCACGTCGCCGCCTCGGCGTCGTCGTACTCCGTGAACGGCGAGAACTCCGTCCATCCCTCCGGGCCGTCGATGAGCAGCGCCTCGCGCACGTCGACGCCGCGGAAGCGGGTCGTGAGCGGCAGTGCGACGACGTGTGCCCGCGCGACGATGTCGGCGAGCGGCGGGAGGGTCACGACGCCGCCCCCGCCCGCGTCATCCACGTCGCCCCCGTGACCTCGGCGAAGCCGTACTGCGCGTACAGGCCCTGCGCATCGCCGGTCGCGAGGGCGATGCGCTTGAGGCCGAGCGGCTCCAGGTCGGCGACGACGCCCTCCACGAGCTGCTTGCCGATGCCGCGGCCGCGCGCCGCGGCATCCACGAACACGTCGCACAGCCACGCGAACGTGACGCCGTCGGTGACGACGCGCGCGTAGCCGAGCTGCTCGCCGGACGCCTCGTCGTAGACGCCGTAGTTGCGCGACGCGTCGATCGCGGCATCCTGCCGGTCGCGGGGGCGTCCCTGCGCCCAGTAGCTCTCCTCGCTCAGCCAGCGGTGCACGCGGGCGCGGTCGAGGCGGTCGGTTCCGGCGGCGAAGACGGGCATGCCGCTACGGTAGCGCCCGTCAGGAGACCTGCTGGCCGCACATGCCGCACGTTCCCGTCGGCGGCACCTGCACGAAGCAGTCGGGGCACATCACGGCGGGCCGCTCGGGCACGACGGGCTTGGGCTGGCGCGGCGTCGACGGGCGCGACGATGCCGCGCGACGGGCCGGGGCCGCCGTGGAGAGGGGCGCCGGAGCGGGCTTGGGGCGGTGGAACGCGCAGTAGAGGCGCACGAACCCGGCCGGATTGTTCGGATGGTGGTGCTTGACGACCCACAGCTCGTCGCGCGGCAGGGGGTCGGTGGTCGCGCTGCACGCCGCGCAGCGCGCGGGGTCGCCGGGAGCCACCTGGTCGGCGGGCACCGCGACCTCGAACGGCAGGTCGTCGCGCCAGTCGGCTGATGTCCTGATCTTCATGGTGTTCTCCCGCCTCTCGCGACCCGGCCCGTCCGCGGCGTCGGCGGCGCAGAGGCATCTTCCACGATACGCCCCGCGCCCGCCCCGCGATGGCGCCCGTCTCCTGCCCGGGCGCCATCCCTCGCCGCCGCGGCAGGTTCCCGCAGCCGCACGATGTGCCGGACAGCATGTGGCGCTATTGACAATAGTGTGTGACGCACAGTAACGTGTGAGGCGTGAGCGAGAACGAGTTCGACATCCACGTGCAGGAGCTGCGCCGTGGCACGATCGTGCTCGCGTGCCTGCGGCTGCTGATCGAGCCGGGCTACGGATACGGGCTGCTCGAGCATCTGCAGGAGCGCGGCTTCGACACCGACGCCAACACCCTCTATCCCCTGCTGCGGCGGCTCGAGAAGCAGGGGTACCTCACGAGCGAGTGGGACACGGGCCAGTCCCGGCCCCGCAAGTTCTACCGCACGAGCGCCGACGGCAGACGCCTCGCCGCCGTGCTCACCGACGACTTCACGCGCCTCGCCGACGCGATCGCCGCGCTTCCCCGGGAGGACTGACCCATGACCGAGAAGACGGATGCCACCGCCCTCGCCGATCGCTACATCGCCGCGGTCGTGCGCACCGTGCCCGAGAAGCAGCGCGGCGACGTGGCGAACGAGCTGCGCGACTCGATCTACGACCAGATCGACGCCCGGATCGAGGCGGGCGAGGAGCGGGATGCCGCCGAGCGCGCCGTTCTCGAAGGGCTCGGCGACCCCGACGCGCTCGGCGCCGGATACGCCGACCGGCCGCTGCACCTCATCGGCCCGCGCTACTACCTCACGTGGAAGCGGCTGCTCGTGCTGCTGCTGTGGATCATGGTGCCGCTCGCGGTGTTCGGCGTCGCGCTCGGCATGTCGATCGCCGGCGAGCCCATCGGGGCGATCATCGGCACGACCGTGCAGGTGGGGATCGGCACCGCCCTGCACATGTGCTTCTGGGTCACGCTCGTCTTCGCCGTGATCGAGCGGTACTCGCGCGGCACCGACGTCGCCGTGGAATGGACGCTCGACGAGCTGCCCGAGCCGCCCGAGAGCGGTGCCACCCGCAGCGACCTCGTCTGGTCGCTCGGCCTCCTCGCCCTCGCGGCCGGCCTGGTCGTGTGGGACCACGTGTTCGGCGCCGCCTACCTCTCCGGGACGGGCTGGATCTCGGTGCTGCATCCGGGGCTGTGGCCCGTGTGGCTCATCGTGCTGTGGGTGTTCCTCGCGATCGAGGCGGCGATCGCCGTCGCGGTGTTCGTCGCGGGACGCTGGACCACGGGGCTCGCGGTGACGAACGGCATCCTGAACCTGCTCTTCGCGACGGCGGCGATCTGGCTGCTCGTGCGCGGCGAGCTGCTGAACCCCGCGTTCTGGCCCGCGCTCATCCCCGACGGCGATTCGGCCGCGACCGTCGCGACGATCATCCCGATCCTCGTCGGCTTCACGGTGGTCGGCGTGAACGTCTGGGACACGATCGACGCCTTCCGCAAGGCCCGCCGCGCGGCGCGCTGAGCAGGTCGCGGGCGTCGCGGCGCCGGCATCCCGCGCGATCTCGGGGATGTCGGAGGTGCGTGGGAGAATCGGGCGATGACCGGTTCCCGCTTCGCTCTCGACGTCGAGGGCGTTCCGCGCCCCGCCCGAGCGCAGGCCCTGCTCGACGCCCTGCGCTCGCGCGTCGTGATCGCCGACGGCGCGATGGGCACGATGCTGCAGCGCTACGAGCCGACGCTCGACGACTACCAGCAGCTCGAGGGCTGCAACGAGATCCTCGGCGTCAGCCGCCCCGACATGATCGCGGCGATCCACGACGACTACCTCGCGGTCGGCATCGACGCGATCGAGACCAACACCTTCGGCGCCAACTGGTCGAACCTCTCCGACTACGACATCGACGACCGCATCCACGAGCTCGCCCAGGTCAACACGCGCATCGCGCGGGAGCGCGTCGAGGCGGCCGAGGCCCGCGACGGGAGGATGCGCTGGGTGCTCGGCTCGATGGGACCCGGCACCAAGCTGCCGAGCCTCGGACACACCACCTACGACCACCTCAAGCAGACCTTCGCGCTGCAGGCCGAGGGGCTCATCGACGGCGGCGCCGACGCGTTCCTCGTCGAGACGAGCCAGGACCTGCTGCAGACGAAGGCGGCGATCAACGGATGCCGGCAGGCGATCGTCGGCCGTGGCATCCGCCTGCCGATCTTCGTCGAGGTGACCGTCGAGACGACCGGCACGATGCTGATGGGCAGCGAGATCGGAGCCGCGCTCACCGCGCTCGAGCCGCTGGGCGTCGACGCGATCGGCCTGAACTGCGCGACCGGTCCCGCCGAGATGAGCGAGCATCTGCGGCACCTGTCGAAGCACGCCGCCGTGCCGATCGCGTGCATGCCCAACGCGGGGCTTCCCGTGCTGGCCGCCGACGGCGCGCGCTACCCGCTGTCGCCCGCCGAGCTCGCGACGGCGCACGAGCAGTTCGTGCGCGAGTTCGGGCTGTCCCTCGTGGGCGGATGCTGCGGCACGACGCCCGAGCACCTCGCGGCGGTCGTCGAGCGGCTCGCGCCGTTCCGCGAGGCGGCGGGTCTCGATACACCGGCGCTGCGCGCCGGCACTCGACCAGCGGAGGCGGAGGACGCGTCGCCCGCGGCGGTTGTTCGACCAGCGGAGGACGCGTCGCCCGCGGTGGATGGTCGATCGGAGGGGGATGTGTCGCCCGCGATGGCCGCTCGACCACCGGGGGATGCCCCTCCGCTGATCGAGTGCGCCGCCGAAGGCGGCGTGTATCGAGATCCTCCTCGATCACCGCAGGAGTTCGAGCCCGGCGTCTCGTCGCTCTACCAGCACGTGCCGTTCCGGCAGGATGCCGCGTACCTCGCGATCGGCGAGCGGACCAATGCCAACGGGTCGAAGGCGTTCCGCGAGGCCATGCTCGAGGGCCGCTGGGACGACTGCGTCGAGATCGCCCGCGCGCAGACGCGCGTCGGTGCGCACCTGCTCGACGTCTGCGTCGACTACGTGGGGCGCGACGGCGTCGCCGACGTGCGCGAGGTCGTGTCGCGGTTCGCCTCGGCATCCACGCTTCCGCTCGTGATCGACTCGACCGAGCCCGCCGTCATCCAGGCGGGGCTCGAGCTCGTCGGCGGACGGCCCGTCGTCAACTCCGTCAACTACGAGGACGGCGACGGCCCGGCCAGCAGGTTCGGCCGCATCATGCCGCTCGTCAAGGAGCACGGCACGGCCGTCGTCGCCCTCACCATCGACGAGCAGGGCCAGGCCCGCACGGCCGAGGACAAGCTGCGCATCGCGTCGCGTCTCGTCGACGAGCTGGTCGGCGAATGGGGCATGCGCGTCGAGGACATCATCGTCGACTGCCTCACGTTCCCCATCGCGACGGGGCAGGAAGAGACGCGGCGCGACGGCATCGAGACCATCGAGGCGATCCGTGGCCTCGTCGTGAAGTACCCCGGCATCAACACGACCCTCGGCGTCTCGAACGTGTCGTTCGGCCTCAATCCCGCGGCACGCTCCGTGCTCAACTCGGTCTTCATCAACGAGGCGCGCGAGGCGGGACTCACGTCGGCGATCGTGGATGCCGCGAAGATCGTGCCCCTGGCATCCATTCCCGACGATCAGCGCAAGGTCGCGCTCGACCTCGTGTGGGACCGGCGCGAGCACGACGCCGACGGCAACGTCACGTATGACCCGCTCGCGGTCATGCTCGACCTGTTCGCGGGCGTCGACACGGCGGCATTGCGCGACCAGCGGGCCGCCGAGCTCGCCGCGCTGCCCGTGGGGGAGCGGCTGCAGCGGCGCATCATCGACGGCGAGCTGAAAGGGCTGGAGGCCGATCTCGACCTGGCGCGCGCGGAGGGCATGGCGCCGCTCGACATCATCAACGACCAGCTGCTGGAGGGCATGAAGGTCGTCGGCGAGCGGTTCGGCTCGGGGCAGATGCAGCTGCCGTTCGTGCTGCAGTCCGCGGAGGTCATGAAGACGGCCGTCGCGCTGCTCGAGCCGCACATGGAGCGCACCGAGTCGGCGGGCAAGGGCCGCATCGTGCTCGCGACCGTGCGCGGCGACGTGCACGACATCGGCAAGAACCTCGTCGACATCATCCTCACCAACAACGGCTACGAGGTCGTCAACCTCGGCATCAAGCAGCCGATCGCCGACATCATCGCCGCCGCGGAGGAGCACGACGCCGACGTCATCGGCATGTCGGGGCTGCTCGTGAAGTCGACCGTCGTGATGAAGGAGAACCTCGAGGAGCTGCAGGCGCGCGGGCTCGCGCGCAAATGGCCCGTGCTGCTCGGCGGCGCGGCGCTCACGCGCGCCTACGTCGAGGACGACCTCGCGGGGCTGTTCGACGGCGAGGTGCGCTACGCGAAGGACGCGTTCGAGGGCCTCGCGCTGATGGAGCCGCTCGTGCGCGTCGCGCGCGGCGAGCCGGCGGATGCCGTGGGCCTGCCGCCGCTGAAGAAGCGCATCCATGCGGCGGGATCGCGGCTCACCCTCACCGAGCCCGAGGCGATGCCCGCGCGGTCGGACGTGGCATCCGACAATCCGGTTCCCGCGCCGCCGTTCTGGGGCACCCGCATCGTGCGCGGCATCGCGCTCGCCGACTACGCCGCCTACCTCGATGAGCGGGCGACGTTCATGGGGCAGTGGGGACTCAAGCCGGGCCGCGGCGACGACGGCCTGTCGTACGAGCAGCTGGTCGAGACCGAGGGCCGGCCGCGGCTGCGGTACTGGCTCGACCGCATCCTCGCCGAGGGCATGCTCGACGCGTCGGTCGCGTACGGGTACTTCCCCGTCGTGTCGGAGGGCGACGACCTGATCGTGCTGCACCACGGCGACGACCCGTCGGGCGTGCTCGGCGTGCCCGGGCTGCTCGCGCCGGACGGTGGCTCCCTCGCCGATCGAGTGCCGTCGCGCAGCGACGGTGTTCCCCTCGCTGATCGAGTGCCGTCGCGCAGCGACGGTGGCTCCCTTGCTGATCGAGTGCCGTCGCGCAGCGACGGTGTATCGAGATCCATCGGCACGGAGCGTCTGCGGTTCACGTTCCCGCGCCAGCGTCGCGACCGGCACCTGTGCCTGTCGGACTTCGTGCGCTCACGCGAATCGGGCCGGATCGACGTGCTGCCCGTGCAGCTCGTGACGGCCGGCGCACGCATCGACGAGGTCACCGCGAAGCTCTTCGCCGGCGACAAGTACCGCGACTACTACGAGCTCAACGGCCTCGTGATGCAGCTCACCGAGGCGCTCGCCGAGCTCTGGCACGCGCGCATCCGGTCGGAGCTGGGCTTCGCTGGCGAAGACCCCGCCGACACGGCCGGGCTGTTCAAGCTGGAGTACCGCGGCGCGCGGTTCTCGCTCGGCTACCCGGCGTGCCCCGACATGGAGGACCGTCGCAAGGTCGTCGAGCTGCTGCGCCCGGAGCGGATGGGCGTCGAGCTGAGCGAGGAGCTGCAGCTGCATCCCGAGCAGTCGACCGACGCGTTCGTGTTCCACCACCCGGAGGCGAAGTACTTCTCGGTGTGACGGGGTCGTCTCGTCCCGCGTCTGTTGCGCCGTATGACGCCGCCGGATCCCGGTGCCTTCGGCGCCCATAGCGTCGAAGGACGACCACCGAGGAGGACACCATGTCGGACACCGCAACCGTTCCCGTCGTCTCGATCGAGGACGTCGAGGGCTTCATCGCCGACGGCAGCCGCACGATCGTCGACGTCAACTCCGCCGAGCGCTACGCCGAGGGACACGTCCCCGGTGCACTGCACGTCGACAAGACCAACCTCGAAGCCGAGCTGCCCGCCGACCGTTCCGCGGGCCTCGTCTTCTACTGCGGCGGACCCACGTGTCAGGCCGCCCCCAACGCCGCACGCGTCGCCGCGTCGATCGGCTACGAGAACGTCGCCGTGCTCAGCGCGGGCATCAGCGGATGGACCGAGTCCGGCAAGCCCGTCGAGACCGCCTGAGCGCCCCGGGGTCGGGTTCACCGTCAACGCCGCGGTCCGTGGGAGGGGTTTCGATACGCCGCCTGCGGCGGCTACTCAACCAACGGGGTGGGGGCGGGCGTGTGGGTTGCGGGTCCGTCTGATCCCGCTGGTCGAGTGCTCGCGGCGGAGCCGCGAGTGTATCGAGACCCTTGCCACGGTCCGTTAGATGGGTTTCGATACGCCGCCTGCGGCGGCTACTCAACCAGCGGGGGTGTGTGGCGCGGGTGTGGATGCGGGTTGTGGGTGCATCCACTCCCGCTGGTCGAGTGCTCGCGGCGGAGCCGCGAGTGTATCGAGACCCTTGCCGCGGTCCGTTAGACGGGTTTCGATACGCCGCCTGCGGCGGCTACTCAACCAGCGGGGGTGTGTGCGGGTGCGTGCGGGCGCGGGTGTGGGTTGCGGTGCGTCCGGTCCCGCTGGTCGAGTGCTCGCGGCGAAGCCGCGAGTGTATCGAGACCCCTCCCACGGCCCGTTACACGGGTTTCGATACGCCGCCTTCGGCGGCTACTCAACCAGCGGGGTGGGTGCAGCGGTAGCGCTGGCGGTCGGGCCAGCGTGGGTCGCGGGGGGCTGCGTCGACGGTGAACCCGAGGGCGCGGTAGAAGTCCACGGCGTCGTCGTCGGTCTCGGCGACGAGGGGGATGCCGGGGCGCGCGCCGCGCACGGCATCCACGAGCCGGGTGCCGAGGCCCTCGCCGCGATGCCGGGCGTCGACCGCGATGTACTCCAGCACGATCCGCTGCGGCGTTGCGGCCGACGCGGCGAACGCGACGACCTCGTCGGCGACGACGCCGATGACGTCGAGCTCCGGCAGCTCCGTGTCGCGGA
Organism: Microbacterium sp. No. 7; assembly: GCF_001314225.1. NCBI lineage: Bacteria > Bacillati > Actinomycetota > Actinomycetes > Micrococcales > Microbacteriaceae > Microbacterium > Microbacterium sp. No. 7. The sequence continues at coordinate 3,582,689 of NZ_CP012697.1, read as the reverse complement.
TGCGGCGCAGGGCCCCGGCATCCACGCCCGCGGCCTCGTGCAGCAGCATCCAGAAGGCCGGGCTCTCGATCTCTTCGCGGGTGAGCGGGCGCAGGGTCATCCGCCGAGCGTACCCGCCCGGTCAGTGGTCGTTCAGCACGGCCCACGAGATCAGGCTGTCGAGGCGCCTGACGTCGACGCCCCGCGCGAGCTTCACCTTGATGTGCCCCGCCTTCGTCCACAGCTCGAGCTCGGAGTTCCAGTCGAGGGTGCCGGCGTTCTCGGACGACCACATCAGGATGGAGCTGTACGGCAGCGAGTAGATCTCCACCTTCTTGCCCGTCATGCCCTGCGCGTCGCGCACGATGAGGCGCCTCGTGGTGAACGTGGCCGAGTCGCGGAAGGTCTTGAACGCGGCGACGGCCTGCTCGCCCTGGGCGAGCAGCGACTGCACGTCGGCCGGGATCGGGATCTCCTGCTGGAGGGTCCAGTTGAGGATGGCGGTCGTCTCCATGGCGGGTCCTGTCTTTCTCGTCTGTCTCGTCGGGTCCGGCGGCGTCAGTCGTTCAGATGGGCGATCGCGTAGTCGGCCTCCTCCTGCGTGAACTTCTCGCCGTACTCGCTCGTGAGCTGGTCGCGGATCGCCTCGGGCGACATCGACAGGCCGCTCTGGTAGACCTTCGCCTTGGCGAGGGCGTTCGCGTTCCAGTCGGCGGTCATGGTGTCCACCGCGTACTGCGCCGCCTCGGGCGAGAACTTGTCGCCGTACTCCGAGGTGAGCTGGTCGTAGATGCCCTGCTTGCTCATGTGCATGAGCCGCGAGTAGGTCTCGGCCTTGGTGAGCGCCGAGACGTACTCGGCGGGGACCGCGGGCTCCTCTGCCGCGGGCTCCTCCCCGACGGCGGGCTCTTCGGCGGTCGGCTCCGCGGCGGGCGTGCGTTCTCCGTCGCCTTCGCTCCCGCCTTCGCCCTCGCCCTCTGCGGACGCGACCGCCGCAGGCCGCTCGTCGGCATCGTCCGCGCCGCCGGTCACGATGCCGTTGACGACGCCGATCAGCACCAGCACGCCCATGACGATCCAGGCGATCTTCTTGTGCTGCTCGTACCCCGCCAGCGTGTTCCCCCGCATGTCGCGCGCGGCGCCCGCCAGCACCAGGATCAGGTCGACGATCATCCAGATGCCCAGCCCGCCGAGCGTCACGAGCTTCAGGGCGCCCGTGACGTACTTGCCGAGGTAGAACCGGTCGGCGCCGAAGACGCCGAGCAGCAGCGCGAGCAGCCACGTGACGAGGAACGACTTGTCGCCCGCGGGCGGCTTCGGCGCGGATGCCGGCGAGGCCGGGAACGGCGAGCCCGCCAGCGGAGCGGGCGCCGCGCCCGGCACGGGCGAGGGCGGAGGGGGAGGGGTCTGGCCGGCGTTGTCGAAGCTCATGGTGTCCTCTGGCTGGTGATTCCGGGTGGTGATTCCGGGCGGTGATTCTGATCGGTGGTCCGGTGGCGGATGCCGTCAGCGTGGCATCCGGCCGGGGCGGGACGGATCGGCAGCTCGGCCGGATCCGCCTCCGCCGTTCGGGGGAGGGAGGTCGCGCCGGGCGGCGGGGGCCGGATGTCGGCGGCGGGCAATACGCTCGGGATGTGGAACCCTCGGCGACGCCTCCGCCCCTGTGGCGCCGGCTCTGGATCGCGGCGCCCGTCGCAGTGGTGCTCTTCGTCGTCGGCGTCCTGATCGACATGCTCGGGATCATCAACGTCCCGGGTCTCGCCGTGCTCCCCGAGACCTCGGAGGGGAGCGCCACGGTCACGAGGCTCGGCGTCGGCGTCGTGCTGCTCCTCGTCGCCGCGTGGACGAGCGTGTTCTGGCGTGAGCGGCATCCGATCGTCGTGCTGATCGCGGGCGCCGTGCTCGCCGCGATCGGCGTCTCGTACCTGCTCCTGCTCGTCGGCGCGGTCGCTTATGCGTCGCGCCGGCCGCGACCGTGGGCCGTGTCGGGGGCGGTCGCCGCTGCCGTCCTCCTGTTCGCGGTCCGTGAGGCGACGACGTCATGGGGAGCGGCGCTGCCCTGGCTGCTCGCCCGGGAGGTCGGCACGCCGCGCGAGCCCGCGTGGATCGTGGCATCCTTCGTCTGCGCGGTCGCGTCGATGGCGATCGCCGCGGGCGTCGTGTTCGGCGCGCGGGCGCGGCACCGGGCCCGGCTGAGCGACGTGCGCGCGGAGCAGGAGCACCGGCGCGTCGACGAGCTCACGGAGCAGATGGTGCGCCAGGCCGAGCGCGAGCGGATCGCGCGCGACATGCACGACGCGCTCGCGCACCGGCTGTCGGTCGTGTCGCTGCATGCGGGCGCCCTCGAGGCGGCGGCCGCGTCGTCGGGCGCCGACGCCGGAGAGATCGCGCGCACCGTGCGGGAGCAGACGCACGCCGCGCTGCAGGACATGCGCGGGCTCATCGGCGACCTGCGCAGCGGCCCGGCCGACGCGTCGCCGCCGACCATCCGGGGCGTGCGGACGCTGCTCGCCGGCCTGCGGACCGGAGGCACGCCGATCACCTCGTACGTGATGCTCGAGGCTCCCGAGCGTGCGAGCACGCAGCTCGACAGCGCGGTGCACCGCATCGTGCAGGAGGCCCTGACGAACGCGATCAAGCACGCGCCGAGGGCGCCGATCGACGTGCACGTCGAGGTCGACCCGCGCAGCGGGGCCCGGATCCGGGTCGTCAACCCGCTGCTCCCGGACGCGTCGCCGGCGGTGCCGGGCGGGGGTCACGGCACGCTGGGGATCCGCGAGAGGGCCGCGGCGCTCGATGGGACGGCGTGGATCGGGGTGCACGACGGCACCTTCATCGTCGACGTGACGCTGCCCTGGCAGGAGCGCGAGCAGGGCGTCGATATGCTCGGTGCGTGACCTCCGCCGACGATCGACCGCTGTTGCGCGTGCTGCTCGTCGACGACGAACCGCTCATCCGCAGCGGGTTCCGTTACGTGCTGAGCGCCGATCCGGGGATCGAGATCGTCGGCGAGGCGGGCGACGGCGCCGCCGCGATCGAGCTCGTCCGCCGGCACGCCCCTGACGTGGTGCTGATGGACGTGCGGATGCCGGGGATGGGTGGCGTCGAGGCGACCGCCGCGATCCTCGCGCAGTCGAGCGCCCGCGTGCTCGCGATGACGAGCATCGACTCCGAGGATCAGCTGCTGCGGATGCTCGAGGCGGGCGCGAGCGGATACCTGCTCAAGGACGAGGCGCCCGCACGCATCGTCGAGGCGGTGCGGCGCACGGCCGACGGCGACGCGGTGATGTCGAGCCCGAGCGTGCGCCAGCTCATCCGCCGCGCCGTGGAGAGCGACGCGGGCGCCGCGCGCCGCGCGGCCGCAGCGCTCGTCGCGGCGCTCACGGAGCGCGAGCGGCAGGTCGCCGAGGGCGTCGCGCGGGGCGAGACGAACCAGCAGATCGGCGCGGCGCTGCACATCTCCGCCGGCACCGTGAAGACCCATCTCGAGCAGGTCTTCGTCAAGCTCGGCGCCCGCAACCGCGTGCAGGTGGGCGTCACCCTGGAGCGCTCGGGCCTGGCCTCCGGCCGGTTCTGACCGGGTCCGGCCGGGCCCGGCCGGTTCTGACCGGGTCTGGCCGGTTCTGACCGGCAGAGCCGCCTCTGAGTGCTGCCGCCTCTGCCTCGCCCGCCGTTCACAATTCAGGAAGAACCGGGCGGATGCGGCGGTTTCCGGCATCCGGCGTGCGGTTCTCCTGAGTTGTGAACGCTCGTGGGGGCGTCGGGCTGTGAGCGGTTTGCGCGTTCACGCCGGGCTGCGCGCCTCGCCGCGCCGAGGCGCCGTCGGCGATCGGCGCCGCGTCGTGTTCACAATTCAGGAAGAACGGGGCGGATGCCGCGGTTTCCGGCATCCGCCGTGCGGTCTTCCTGAATTGTGAACGCTCGTGCGTGCGCGACAGTGCGTGCGGACGGGAACAGCGGGCGTGTGCGACGCACGGATGGTGCGTGCGAGACCGGAGGTCGGGATCGCGGCGGGCGGCACCGCCCGACGGCCTGGTGGGGGTGCCCAGGAGACATATGACACGACAGCAAGACGCCTCAGCGGCGATACGCCTCCGGAACCACCGGCTTCGCGCGGCGCAGGGCGGCGAGGATCGCGCGGCCGACCAGCACGATGCCGATCACCGTCGTGACGGCGCGGAGGGTGTCCCAGCCGGCGGTCGAGGTGACGAGCGAGTACACGAGGAAGTTCGCGAGGTTCTCGCCGATCGAACCGCCGGGCACGTACGAGATGCTCGTGTCGCTGCCGACGGCGAACGGCCAGAACCACATGTTCATGATGAGGCCGAACACGTACGAGGCGACGACGCCGTAGGCGCAGAGCATGACGATCTCCGGCCAGCCGCGCACGCGGCGGGGGAGCAGTCCCGCGCCCGCGCCGACCCAGCCGCACGCGAACATCTGGAACGGCAGCCACGGACCGACACCGCCCCACACGAGCGCGGAGAGAGCGATGGATGCCGCACCCAGCAGCAGCCCGAACCGCGCGCCGAAGGCGCGGCCCACGAGGATGAGCAGCACGAACAGGGCCTCGACCCCGCCCACGCCCGTGCTCGCGATGCGGATGGCCGCGCCGATCGCCGCGAGCACCGCGAGCAGGGCGAGCGTGTGCGCCGATCGCACCGATCGGTCGAGCGCCGCGATCACCAGCACGGCGGCCATCGGCGCGAGCGACAGCGCGATGTACGGCACGGCGGCCTGCGCCTGTGCCGGCACCGCCGAGGCGACGAGCGGCCACAGGAACGCCGCGGCGGCCGCGAGGTTCGCCGCGACGAGGGCGAGGGAGCGGGACAGCGTGGCGCCGCGGGGCGTGCTCCTGCTCGCGGTGCGGACCGCGCGCGAGGGTGCACGCCGCACGTCGGCGCCCGGAGCGGTCGCCGTGCGCGTGCCGGCATCGCGCTCCGGTGTCCGCTCGAGCGCCGGAGCGGGGCGCGTCGGCACGGGAAGCGCCGATGCGGGAAGGACGGATGCCGGGAGCGCGGCCGGCGACGTCGAGGGCTCTGCGGCGGGCGGCCGCGATGCCGACGGGTCGGCCGCGCACAGGCGTCCGGCATGCATCGGCAGCTCGCGGTCGCAGAGGGCCGCGGCGAACGTCCTGTCGTGCGTCGCGAGCAGCACGGCCGTGCCCTCCGCCGCCTGCGCGGCGATCGCTCCGGCGACGAGGGCACGCGCGCGGGGGTCGAGGCCGCGCGTCGGCTCGTCGATCAGCAGCGCGCGCGGGCGGTGCGCCGTCTGCAGCGCGATCGCGAGGCAGCGCCGCTCGCCCGCCGACAGATCGCGGGGATGCCGCGTGAGCAGCGCACGCGCGGCATCCCCGCCCGGGACGAGGCCGACGAGGGCGGCGAACCGGTCGGCCGTGCGAGCGGTCTCGGGCGAGGCGCCGTACGGCTGGGCGCGGCCGGCGGCGGCCGGCAGGGGCGCGCCCGGACGGGCCGCAGCGGCGTTCGTCGCCGCGGGGGTCACGGCATCCGGCATCCTGACATCCGGTGTCGCGGCGTCCGGCAGGTTCGCGCCCCGATGGGCCGCTGGGACGGCATCCGGCACGGTCGTATCCGCGCCTTCCGTCGCGCCGGCCTCCCGGCGGTCGTCGTGCCGCGCGCGGTCTTTCGCGGCTCGACGGTCGGCGGCGCGGCACTCGGCGGCCACGGTGTCGCGCACGAAGAGGTCGTCGGAGACGTCGGGCACGAGCGCGACGGCGCGCCGTCCTCCGTCGCGCGCGAGCGTCGTGAGCAGCGTCGACTTGCCCGCGCCGTTCGGGCCGGTCAGCGCCACGATCTCGCCCGCCGACAGACGCAGCTCGGCGTCGTCGACCGCGACGCGGTCGCCGTGCCGCACCGTGACGCCGGATGCCGCCAGCGCCGGCCCGCCCATAGGCACGGGCCCGTTCGCCCATCCGCCCGCCGCCCGGCTCTCCCGCACCGCCTCGAGGAGCAGGTCGTCACCCGAGCCCGGCTCCGCAGCGCTGTCGCCCGCCGCACGCCCGCCGGTCACAGCCCCGTCCGCGACGCGCACCACGACGTCGGCGACGGGGGCGAACTCGGCGATGCGGTGCTCCGCGACCACGACGCACGCGCCGCCCTGTGCGAGCTCCGCGAGCAGCGCGACGATGCGACGGCGGGCCGCGACGTCGAGGTCGGCGAGCGGCTCGTCCACGAGCAGCAGCGCGGGGCCGTCGACGATCGCGGCGGCGATCGCGACGAGCACGGCCTCGCCCGCCGACAGCTCCCGGATGCGCCGGTCGACGAGGTGCGCGATGCCCACCCGCTGGGCGACCGCGCGCACGCGATCGTGCCGGACGGATGCCGCGAGCCCGCGCAGCTCGAGGGCGAGGCCGATCTCGTGCGCGACGGTCTCGGCGACGAACGCCTCGCGCGGCTGCTGCAGCACGACGCCGACGGTGCGGGCCGTCTCACGCGGCGGCGTCGTCGCGCGGTCTCGTCCGGCGACGCGCACGAGACCATCGAGACGGCCGCCGTCCACGTGCGAGTGCAGGCCGCTGAGGGCGCGCAGCACCGTCGTCTTGCCCGAGCCGGTCGCGCCCGCGAGCAGCACGAGGGTCCCGGCATCCAGTCGCAGCGCGTCGATCCGCAGCGCCGCACCCGCGAACCCCACGCGCGCCCCGTCGCACACCACGATGCCCCCCGCGCCGAGCCAACCTCCGCTCGCCGAGTCAATCCCCGGGCGGCGCGTATCGAGGATTGACTCGGCGAACGGGGATTGGCTCGCCGGTGCCGGTGCCGGTGCCGGTGCCGGTGCCGGTGCCGGTGCGGGTGCGGGTGCGGGTGCGGGTGGGGATGCGGGTGGGTGCGGGCTGGCGGGGGAGTGCGCGGCGCCGTACCCGCGCACCTCCAGCGAGGCGGCGACGGCGGTGGCGCGCTCCAGGGTGCGCTCGAGCACGGGGGCGAGCACGCGCACGCCCGCGCGCTCGCCGCGCAGGTGCCGGGCGAGGCGCGCGGCGCGCACGGCGTCCGCGAGCGCGGGCAGCGTCGCCCAGGCGACCGAAAGTGCGCGGGCGACGCCCTGCAGCGGCCCGCGTCCCGCGGCGCGCGCGAGCAGCGCCGGCAGATCGAGCACGGCGTTCAGCAGCCCGAACGCGAGGATCGTCAGGGCGATCGGCAGCGCGCTGAGCGCGGCCGCCCACAGCCCGTCGAGCGTCGCGGGCCCGAGCATCCGCACGTGCCCGAACGGCGGCGGCAGGCGCAACAGGGGCAGCGGCAGCACCACGGCGCCCGCGCCGTCGGCGCCGTGGAAGAGGACGCGGTAGACGACCCGGACCGCGATGAAGCCGACGGCGAGCGCCGCCGCCGACCTCAGCGGCCCGGGCCGGAGCCTCACGAGGCGGGCGCGGCGGGCTCGCCGTTCAGCGAGAAGAGCAGCTCGAGGCTGTCACCGGGGTCGAGGTCGAGCGTCGAGAGCCCCTCCTGGGCGTAGTCCCACTCGCCGCCCGCCGGCTTGACCCACAGCGACCAGTAGGCGAACGCGGCCGGCATGGCGGCGCACTCCTCGACGTAGTCGCCGCCCTCGGGGTTCGGCAGCTTCTGGTCGGCGGCGGGCACGCCGTCGACGCGGCAGACGACCTGGTCGCCGTACTCCTCGGTGCCCTCCGTCGTCACGCCCGCGAGGCTGAGCACGTCGGATGCCGCGATCGTGTCGTCCGTGGGGATGCACCACTGCTCGGGCGCGGCGTCGATCGCCGAGGCGTCGACCGAGAGGGTCACGCCCTCGGCGTCGGCGCACGCGCCCTCGCTCACGCCGCTGCCGGCCGTGTCGTCGGCGGGCGCCTCCGAGGGGCTGCACGCGGTGAGCGAGAGGAGCAGGGCCGCCGCGGCGGCCAGGGGGAGGAGTCGCGTCATGGTCACGGTTCCAGGGTAGGGGGTCGCCGGGAGCGGGCCGGCGGGGTCGGGTAGCGTGAACGCGTGGTGAAGAAGCGAGTGACGCTGCCAGGCTAGACGTCGCCCTCGCCCCAGCGCCCGAGCGCGACGATCGCCTCGCGCAGGGCGAGCCCGCGATCGGTCAGCGCGTAGGCCCGGGTGTTGTGCCGGAGGGGCAGACGCGACAGCACGCCGGCCGCCTCGAGCTCGCGCAGGCGGGTCGCGAGGATGTTCGTCGGCACCCCGAGGTCGCGCTGCAGATCGCCGTACCGCTGGGGCCCGTCGAGCAGACGCTCCACGATGAGCAGGGCCCACCGCGCCCCGACGACGTCGAGGGCCGCGGGGAGGCCGCTCACGCGGTCGTGTCGGCGTCCGGCTTCATCCAGAACGGCGAGTAGTGATAGCCGTCGGGATCGTCGAACTGGCGCTGATACATGAAGGGGTAGTCGTCGGTGTCGCCGATCCGCCCGCCGGCGGCGCCGGCGCGCTCGACGAGATCGTCGACCGCCTCGCGGCTGCCGAGGTCGAACGAGACCGTGACCTTCGAAGGGGTGTCGGGCCCGCCGACCAGCTCTTCGACGCCGCCGACGCTCGCGTACATCTCGCGGCTGCCGAGCATGACGTACTGCTCGGGCGCGATCGCGAAGCAGGACACGTTCTGGTCGGACATCTCGGCGTTGAGCGTCCAGCCGAGAGCGGTGTAGAAGGCGGTCGCGCGCTCGACGCTCTCGACGGGGCAGGTGATGAAGAGGCTCATGCGGGCAATGCTTGCAAAATACAAGTGCGGTGTCAACGATCCGGCTGCGCCTCGGCCGCGCCGTGCCGACAGAGAGCTGTCGTCTTCGGATCGGCAAGCGGCGGGCGGCATCCCTCCCCGGCATCCTCTCGCCCGTCGGCCCGCCCGGCCGGTTCGCCCTAGGCTGGCGGCATGGTCTCTGAACTGTTCGATCCCGCCGAATGGATGCCGGCGCCGGGCGCCGACGCCTACACCGACATCACGGCGCACGTCTCGACCGACGGGCGGATCGCCCGCATCGCCTTCGACCGTCCGGAGGTGCGCAACGCGTTCCGGCCGCACACCGTCGACGAGCTGTACCGTGCGCTCGACACGGCGCGGCAGGACCCGCGCATCGGCGTCGTGCTGCTCACGGGCAACGGGCCGAGCCCCAAGGACGGCGGCTGGGCGTTCTGCTCGGGCGGCGACCAGCGCATCCGCGGCCGCGACGGCTACAAGTACAGTGAGTCGGAGACGACGGTCGAGAACCCGGCGCGTGCGGGGCGCCTGCACATCCTCGAGGTACAGCGGCTCATCCGGTTCATGCCGAAGGTCGTCATCGCGGTCGTGCCGGGCTGGGCGGCCGGCGGCGGGCACTCGCTGCACGTCGTGTGCGACCTGACCATCGCCTCGGTCGAGCACGGCCGGTTCAAGCAGACCGACGCCGACGTCGGCTCGTTCGACGCCGGGTACGGCTCGGCGTACATGGCGCGGCAGGTAGGGCAGAAGCTCGCGCGCGAGGTGTTCTTCCTGGCCGAGGAGTACTCCGCGCAGCGCGGCTACGAGATGGGCACGGTCAACCGGGCCGTGCCGCACGCCGAGCTCGAGCGCGAGGCGATCGCGATGGCCCGCACGATCCTCGGCAAGTCGCCCACGGCGATCCGCATGCTGAAGTTCGCGTTCAACGCGATCGACGACGGGCTCGTGGGCCAGCAGATCTTCGCGGGCGAGGCGACCCGCCTCGCCTACGGCACCGACGAGGCCGTCGAGGGGCGCGACTCGTTCCTGCAGAAGCGCGATCCCGACTGGTCGTCGTTCCCGTATCACTACTGACCCGGCGCAGCGGCGCCCGAACTCCTCCAATTCGAGCGCCGCGCACCGCGAAACGCCCGTTTCGGCCTGGTTTGCTGAGAAAAGTGAGGAGTTCGGGAGGCGATGAGGCTCGAACCCGTCGACGGCGGCGACGCGCGCGCCGTGCTGCGCGCGCTCCGGGGCGCCGTGCTCGGCGCCGGCCCCGCGATCGCGCTGGGTGCGGCATCCGGTCCGCGTGTCGCACTGCCCGCGGAGATGCCCGCGGGCACGGCGCTCGTCGTCACGACGTCGGGCTCGACGGGCTACCCCAAGTCGGTCGTGCTGAGCCGCTCGGCGCTCACCTCGTCGGCGCTTGCGACGGCCGCGCGCCTCGGCGAGGGCGCATGGCTGCTCGCCCTGCCGGCGCACTACATCGCCGGCGCCCAGGTGCTCGTGCGCTCGCTCATCGCGGGACGCGAGCCCGCGATGCTGTCGGGCTCGTTCTCGGCGCAGGCGTTCGCCGCGGCCGCGCACGGCATGGCGTCGAGCGTGGGCGGCACCCGCGTGCCGACCTACACGTCGCTCGTGCCGGCGCAGGTGCAGATGCTGCTGGATGCCGGGGAGCACGCCGCGCTCGCCTCGTTCGAGGCCGTGCTCGTGGGCGGCCAGGCGCTCGCGCCCGCGCTCGCCGAGCGAGCCGCCGCGGCGGGCGCCCGGCTCGTCCGCACGTACGGATCGAGCGAGACCGCGGGCGGCTGCGTCTACGACGGCGTGCCGCTCGACGGCGTCCGTGTGCGCGTCGTCGACGGCGAGGTGCAGCTGTCGGGGCCCATGCTCGCGGAGGGATACCTCGCGGAGCCGGAGCGCACGGCATCCGTCTTCGTCGACGACGGGGGAGCCCGCTGGTACCGCACGGGGGACGGCGGCAGCTTCGACGGCATCCTGCGCATCACGGGACGGCTCGACAACGTGATCGTGTCGGGCGGCATCAACGTGTCGCTCGACCGCGTCGAGCAGACGGTGCGCGCCGTGGCGGGGTTCGAGAGCGCGGTCGTCGTGCCCGTGGCCGACGAGCGCTGGGGCGAGGCGTCGGTCGTCGTCGCGCCGCGCGCGGGGGTGCCTGACGCCGATGCCGCGCTGGCCGCCCTGCGCGACGCCGTCGGGGCCGCGCTGGGCGCTCCCGCCCGGCCCGCCCGCCTCGTGCTCGTGGAGGCCGTCCCGCTGCTGCCGAGCGGCAAGCCCGACCGGCAGGCTCTGCGAGCCCGCGTACGCGGCGAGGGCGGGGCGTAGGGGCGGGACGACGGGCCGGCGCGGTGGCTTGGCGTTTGTCCGGCGCGGCCAGGGTCCGGTGCGTCCCGCGGGGTGGCGAAGCGCGGACTCGCCGCGGCGCGCACCGTTCACAACTCAGGAGAACAGCACGCCGGATGCCGGACTCCGTGGCATCCGCCCGGTTCTTCCTGAGTCGTGCACGCTTCCTGAGCTGTGCGCGGTCGCTCGGCTAGCATCGGGGCGTGGCAGCCACCCGACCCAAGAAGCGCAAGTCCCCGAGCGGAAAGCCTCAGAGCGGCAAGTCCGGCCGCCCGCGCGGCAATCCGCAGAAGCGTCCCGCCGCCGCGCCGCCCGAGCCCGCGCGGCTCGGCGACTGGATCGGCGCCGCGCGCCTGCGCACGCTGCCGCTGGCGATCGCGCCCGTGCTCATCGGCACCGGTGCGGCGCTGCTCGTCGACCGGGCGCTGCACTGGGTCATCGCCCTCGCGTGCCTCGTGGTGGCCCTCGCGCTGCAGATCGGGGTGAACTTCGCGAACGACTACTCCGACGGCATCCGCGGCACCGACGACTTCCGCGTGGGCCCGCAGCGCCTCACCGCCTCGCGCAAGGCGTCGCCGCGCGCCGTGCTCACGGCGGCGCTCGTGTTCTTCGGCGTCGCCGCGGTCGCGGGCCTCGCGATCGTCGTCCGCACGCAGCACTGGTGGATGCTGGCGGTCGGTACCGCGTGCATCGTCGCCGCGTGGTTCTACACGGGCGGCAAGCGTCCCTATGGCTACGCGGGCCTCGGCGAGCTGTTCGTGTTCGTCTTCTTCGGGCTCGTCGCGACGGTCGGCACGACGTTCGTGCAGGTCGGCTACGTGCCGCAGGAGTCGTGGTTCGGCGGCGTCGCCGTGGGCCTGCTCGCGGTCGCCGTGCTGCTCGCGAACAACCTGCGCGACGTCGAGCAGGACCGCGCGGCCGGCAAGCGCACGCTCTCCGTGCGCATCGGCGCGCGCGGCACCCAGGTGCTGTTCACGGTGATCGTGCTCGTGCCGTTCGTGATCCTCGCGCTGTTCGCGCTGTTCTATCCGCGGGCGTGGGTCGGCATGCTCACGCTCATCCCGCTCGCCGCCGCGACGCTCATCGTGTGGACGTTCCGCCAGCCGCGCGAGCTGGTCGTCGCCCTGAGCCTCACGTCGCTGTCGGCCCTCGCCTACGCCGCGTTCGTGTTCTGGGCCTTCGCCGCGTAGGAGCGGGCGACCGGCTGGATGCCGGTGACGCCGCCGGCCGCGGCATCCTCAGGCAGTGGGCGGTTGTGGCCGCCTCGGCCGCCGGCATCCGGCATCCACTGTCCACGACTTCGGGGCGCGCGAAAGCAGTGGGCGCTCGTCGTCGGGTCGCGCGTCGCGAGGCGACGAGAACTGCCCACGATCGTGGGGGCGGGATCGATCGGGCACGGGGCAACCGGGCGCATACCCACCGGCCGCCGGACCCACCGGCCGCCGGACCCACCGGGCGCCGGACCGGCCGGGCATGAACTGACCGATCGGGTGACGATGGCGTGCGGGATCGCCCAGGTATGGGGTGGCCGCGCGCCGCCACCGACGGCGGTGCTCAGCCGATCCTGCCGGCGAACTGCCGGCGGCCTCTGCCGGTGCCTCAGCTGCCGTCGGCGAGGGCGTCCTCGACGTCCTCGTCGGTGACCTCGCCGGCGCGCTTGGCGTCGCGGCGCGATGCGAGCCCGGCCGAGACCTCGCCGAGCGGCTTGCTCAGGAAGAGCACCGACAGGCTCAGCCCGATGAGGGCGGCGAAGACGGCGGCCAGCCAGAAGAACTCGCGCATCACGGGAAACAGCATCATGATGCCGAACGGCACGAGAAAGACGAGCAGGCGCAGCACCGAGTAGACAACGATCGACCGCGTGCGCATGGCATCCAGCTTAAACTGGATTGATGGTTCGCGTTCTGATCCCGGTGGCTTTGCTGCTGCTCGCCTTCTGGGTCTACAGCATCGTCGACTGCGCACTGCAGCCGCCGGTGCGGCACCGCGGCGTCAGCAAGCCGTCGTGGATGCTCATCGTGATCCTCATCCCCGTGCTCGGCGGCGTGCTGTGGTTCGCGCTCGGACGAGTGCGGGCGAGCGAGCTCGCCGCACCGCGCGCGCCCGACGACGACCCCGAGTTCCTGGGACGCATCGGCCACATCAGCGATCAGGACGAGCGCATCCGACGCCTCGAGGCGGAGCTCGCCGCCCTCGACGCCGAAGACCAGGAGAACCTCGATCGTCCCGGCGGCCGCGACGCCACCGAGGGCGACGACGACGCCGACCGGCACGACTCGACGCGCTGACATGACCGTCTCCCGCGCTCCGGCGACGGACGCCGCCGTCGCCCTGCTCGCCCGCCTCGTCGCGCGCGGCGTCTCGCACCTCGTCGTGAGCCCCGGCTCCCGCTCGCAGGCCCTCGCCCTCGTCGCCGCCGAGCTCGAGGCGCGCGGGGCCGTGCGCGTGCACGTGCGGATCGACGAGCGCGTCGCGGGTTTCACGGCGCTCGGCATCGCCCGCGAGACCGGCACGCCCGCGGCCGTGATCTGCACCTCGGGGACGGCCGTCGCCAACCTCCTGCCCGCCGTGCTGGAGGCGCACCACTCGGGCGTGCCGCTGCTGCTGCTCACGGCCGACCGGCCGCCCGAGCTGCGGGGCGTCGGCGCCAACCAGACCACGCGGCAGCCGGGGCTGTTCGCGCCGTTCGTGCGGTTCGACGCGGACCTGCCCGTCCCCGACGCGCTCGACGACGGCGAGGGACCGCAGTCGACCATCGTGACGGATGCCGCGGATGCCGCGTTCGACGCCGCGAGCGGCACGAGCGGCACGGCGGGACCGGCCCACCTCAACCTCCCCTACCGCGAGCCGCTCGCCGGCGCTCTGCCGCCGTGGCTCGCCGCCGCGGCCGGTGAAGGCACCGTCGCGGTGACAGGCAGCACCGTGGCGGTGACAACGGGCACCGTCGCGGGAACAACTGGCACCGTCGCGGGGACACGTGGCACCGTCGCGGGAACGAAGAGCACCGTCGCGGGGAGAGCAAGCACTCTCGCGGGAACAAAGAGCACCTTCGTGGGGAGAACAGGCACTCTCGCGGGGTCAACTGGCACCCTCGCGGGAACAACTGGCACCGCGGAGCGCGCGGACGGTGAGGGCGCGCCGCCGGTGCGGCTGGCGCGGGGGCCGCGCACCATCGTCGTCGCAGGCGCCGATGCGGGACCGGCCGCGGAGCAGGTCGCGCACGACGGCGGCTGGCCGCTGGTCGCCGAGATCGTCAGCGGTGCGCGGTTCGGCCGTCAGGTCGTGCACGGCTACCGCGAGCTGCTCGACCGCCCCGAGCTGGGGGGCCGCGTCGAGCGCGTCGTCGTGCTCGGGCATCCCACGCTCAGCCGCGAGGTCGCGGCGCTGCTCGCGCGCGCCGACGTCGAGGTGATCGCGCTGCACGGCCCCGGCGAGCCGCTCGACCTCAACGGGCGCACCCGCCACGCGCGCGCCGTCGACATCGCACCGGGCGCCGCCGACCGCGAATGGCTGGGCGCATGGATGCGCGCGTCGCGCGCGGCATCCGTCGACCTCAGCCCCGCCGCGCCCGACGGCCGTGCGCTCGCCTCGGCCGTGCCCGCCGAGCGGCTCGGGGCGATCAGCGCCGAGCTGGAGGCCGTGCGCGCTCCCGTCGACCGCGAGGCCCTCGTCGACGCCGTGTGGCGGGCGACGTGGCCGCACGACCGGCTGTTCTTCGCGTCGTCGCGGCTCGTGCGGGTCGCCGACCGGGTGCTCGGCGGCAAGAAGGTGCCCGTGCACTCCAACCGCGGGCTCGCGGGCATCGACGGCACGATCGCGACGGCGACGGGCATCGCCCTGGCCAGCCAGGCCGCCGGCGCTCCGGGGGTCACGCGCGTGCTCGCGGGGGACCTCGCGTTCCTGCACGACATCGGGGCGCTGCTGCTGGCGCCGGGCGAGCACGAGCCGCGCATGCAGGTGATCGTCGGCAACGACGGCGGCGGATCGATCTTCGACGGGCTCGAGGTGGCGTCCGTCGCGGGACGCGCCGCGATGGACCGTGTGCTCTACACGCCGCACGCCGCGCGGCTCGCCGACCTCGCCGCCGCCTACGGCTGGGACTACCGGCGCGAGACGACCCGTGCGGGCCTCGACCAGGCGCTAACGTCGCCGGTCGCGGGTCGCCAGATCATCGAGGTCCCGCTCGACCGCTGACGGGAGTCCGCCGACGGATGCCGCCGACGGGCCGCCGACGGATGCGGCGAACGGGCCGCCGCGGGATCCGGCGTGCCCGCCGTGGTCACGGCATGATGAGAGCATGACTGCGAAGAGCCAGAAGGGCTGGGACGGCGAGCCCGGCGAGCTGCTGCGCGTGCGCGAGGGCTTCCGCCTGAGCGACGTGGATCCCGACGCGACGCCCGGATACGACGGACGCAAGAAGCACGGTCAGGCCGACCTCGAGGCCGGCGAGGCGCAGTTCGACGAGCTGCAGGAGCGGCTGTACGCGCAGAGCCGCGTGGTGCCCGGCTCGCCGTCGGTGCTGCTCGTGCTGCAGGCGATGGACACGGCGGGCAAGGGCGGCATCGTGCGGCACGTGATCGGTGCGACCGATCCGCAGGGCATCCGCCTGACGGCGTTCAAGAAGCCGACGCCGGAGGAGCTGCAGCACGACTTCCTGTGGCGCATCGAGCGCGCGCTGCCCGGGCCGGGATACATCGGCGTCTTCGACCGCTCGCACTACGAGGACGTGCTCATCGGGCGCGTGCGCGCGCTCGCCCCGCCCGAGGAGATCGAGCGCCGCTACGACGCGATCAACGACTTCGAGAAGCGCGTGACGGATGCCGGGACCCGCATCGTCAAGGTCATGCTGCACATCTCGTACGAGGAGCAGAAGACGCGGCTCATGGAGCGGCTCGAGCGCCCCGAGAAGCACTGGAAGTACAACCCCGGCGACGTCGACGAGCGCGAGCTGTGGCCCGCCTACATGGATGCCTACCAGACGGTGTTCGAACGCACGTCGACCGCGCACGCCCCGTGGCACGTCGTGCCCGCGAACGCGAAATGGTACGCGCGCCTCGCGGTGCAGGAGCTGCTGCTCGAGGCGCTGGAGGCCATCGACCCGCAGTGGCCCGCCGCCGACTTCGACGTCGAGACCGAGAAGGCCCGCCTCGCCGCCACCTGAGCGTGCCGCCCCACCCGCCCACCCCGCTGGTTGAGTAGCCGCCGCGCAGCGGTGGCGTATCGAAACCCGTCCCACGGTCCGTTACACGGGTTTCGATACGCCCGCTTCGCGGGCTACTCAACCAGCGGGGGTGGGGGCGGGGTGGGGGCTTCGGGGGTTCGTCGGCGAGTCGGCGGGCGTCCGGTGGCGTATGACCCGTGCTCCGACTCCCGCTGATCGAGTGCTCGCGGCGGAGCCGCGGGTGTATCGAGATCCTTGTAGCGGGCCGTGGGAAGGGTTTCGATACGCGGCCTGCGGCCGCTACTCAACCAGCGGGGGTCAACCAGCGGGGGTCAACCAGCGGGGGTCGACCGGCGGGGGTCAACCAGCGGGGGTCGACCGGCGGGGTTCGACCGGCGGGGTTCGACCGCCGGGGGGCGACCAGCGGGGTGGTGCAGCGGGGTGGGCGGGGATCAGGCGATGGCGTCGACGATGGGGCGGAACTTCACGCGGGTCTCCAGCAGCTCGGCCTCGGGGTCGCTGCCGGCGACGATGCCGGCGCCCGCGTGCGCGACGACCGGCACGGTGTCGCTGTAGGCCGCGAACTTCCGTGCGGGACCCGTGCCGACCTGCACGCAGCGCAGCGCGATCGCCCACTCGCCGTCGCCGCGATGGTCGACCCAGCCGACCGGTCCGGCGTAGCGGCCGCGGTCGAACGGCTCGACGCGGCGGATCACGTCCATCGCGGCCGCGGTCGGCGTGCCCGCCACCGCCGCCGTCGGATGCAGCGCCGCGACGAGGTCGAGCGCCGACGCGTGATCGAGCAGCGCGCCCGCCACGTCGGTCGCGAGGTGCCACAGGTTCGGCAGCTCCAGCGTGAACGGCTCGGCGTCGGCGCGCACGTCGCGGGCGAACGGCGCGAGGGCGTCGAGCACGCTGCGCACCGCGTAGCGGTGCTCGTCGAGATCCTTCGCGCTGTGCGCGAGCGCGTCGCGAGCCGTGGCGTCGGCCGCGGCATCCGTTCCCCGCGCCACGGTTCCCGCCAGCACGCGCGCCGTGACGCGGCCGCCCGACACGGTCACGAGGGTCTCAGGGCTCGCGCCGATGAGCCCGTCGACCGCGAACGTCCACGTGTCGGGGTAGTCGGCGGCGAGCACGCGCACGAGCCGTCGCAGGTCGGCGCCGACGGGGATCGTGCCGACGACGTCGCGCGCGAGCACGACCTTGCGCACCTCGCCGGCGTCGATCGCGGCGAGGCCGGCGCGCACGGCATCCTGATACCCCTCGTGCGACAGCGTGCCGGGGCCGAGCGTCGCGGGCCAGTAGGGCCCGTACGGCTCGGGCGCGAGCTCGGCGCGGGGCGACGGGCGCGTCAGGTTCTCGATGCGCGTGACCCACGCGCGGCCGCCTCTCCGGCCGACGACGAGCGACGGCACCGTGAGCACGCTCGTGCGCGCCGAGCGCGGGTCGAACGTGAACGCGCCCAGAGCGACGATGCCGGTGCCGGGCAGGTCCACGTCGTCGTCGACCTCGGCATCCTCGACGATGAGACGCCACAGCTCCGCGATCGGGATGCCGGATGCCGGGTTGCCGCCGCCGAGCTCGAGCGGCAGCAGGGGGCGGCCCGCGCCGACGATCCCGTCGCCGCGTCGCAGCCACACGAGCGGGTCGGTCGCGGAGGCGAACACCAGCGGATCGTCGTCGGGATGGATCTCGCGGGTCACCGCGCGCAGCCTCGGGCGATGCGACGGCGGAAGATGCACGTCCCCAGGGTAGTCCGCCGCCGCTGCCGCACGTGCCCGGTGCCGGGGCGTAGGCTCGCAGCGTGACCGATCGGCCTGCACCCGGGACCCGGCTGACCTTTCGCTGGCGCAAGTGGAACGGCGCGCCGCACTGGGAGCACGACTGCGTGTACCTCGGCGGCGACCGTTGGGGCGACTGGTTCGGCCAGAGCGCGGGGTGGCGCAGCCACCGGCCCGGACGCGACATGCGCGCCGAGACCGCGAACGTGACGCTGCTGCCGCCCAGCGGCGACTACGCGCTCACCCTGAACCGTGATCATCCGCGCCGGGTGTTCGTGTACATCGATCTCGCGTGGGACCTGCGCTGGGCCGAGAACGGGGAGCCCGAGGGCGTCGACATGGACCTCGACGTCGTGCGCGCCGACGACGGCCGCGGCATCTGGATCGACGACCGCGACGAGTGGGACGAGCATCGCGTCGCCTACGGCTATCCGCCGCACGTCGTCGCGCACCTCGAGGCGCTCGCCGTCGACCTGGAGGCCCGCGTGCGCGCCGCCGAGGCGCCCTTCGACGAGACCACCGCCGGTGCCTGGCTCGCGGTGCTGTCTAGACTCGAACCGTGACCGATCAGCCTCGCCGTGCCGACCTCGCCAAAGAACCCGCGCGCGTCAGCGGGATGTTCGACGAGGTGGCCGCCGGCTATGACCGCACGAACACGGTGCTCAGCCTCGGCAACGACCGGCTGTGGCGGATCGCCACCACGCGCGCCGTGGCGCCGCGGCCGGGGCAGCGCATCCTCGACCTCGCGGCCGGCACCGGCGCGAGCTCGGTGAGCCTCGCGCGCAGCGGCGCCGAGGTCGTCGCCGCCGACTTCTCGCCCGGCATGATCGCCGAGGGGCGGCGCCGTCACGGGCACGTGCCGAACCTGAGCTTCGTCGAGGCCGACGCCACGGCGCTCCCGTTCGACGACGCGGAGTTCGACGCCGTGACGATCTCGTTCGGCCTGCGCAACGTCAACGAGCCGAAGAGGGCGCTCGCCGAGATGCTGCGCGTCACGGCCCCCGGCGGGCGGCTCGTGATCTGCGAGTTCTCGCACCCGCCGGCGCCCGCGTTCGCCGCCCTCTACCGGTTCTACAACGACCGCGTCCTGCCGGTCGTCGCCAAGGCCGTCAGCTCGAACGCCGACGCGTACGAGTACCTCGACGAGTCGATCCGCGACTGGCCCGACCAGCGCACGCTGGCCGCGTGGATCCGCGAGGCGGGCTGGGCCGAGGTCGCCCACCGCAACCTGTCGATGGGCATCGTCGCGCTGCACCGCGCACGCAAGCCGAACTGACGGGCGCACCCCGTGCGGTGCCCAGGTAGGGTGGGAGCGTGATCTCCCGACCCCCCGCGACCGGCCCTCGGCTGGTGAGTCGCCTCGGTCTCACCGAGCGCGTGTTCGCCGGCCCTCGCGCTCGCCGCCTGGCGGACGAGATCGAGGCGGGGCTCGAGCGGGTCGAGCAGAACCTCGCGGTGGAGCTGCGCGTCGCCGACGTGCTCGCCGACACCGCGACGCGCTATCTCTACGAGGCGGGCGGCAAGCGCATCCGCCCCATGCTCGCGCTGCTCACCGCCCAGCTCGGCGACGGGACGACGGATGCCGTCATCGCCGGCGCGACCGCCCTCGAGATCACCCACCTTGGATCGCTGTACCACGACGACGTCATGGACGGCGCCGACATGCGCCGCGGCGTGCCGAGCGCGCACGCCGTGTGGGGCAACAACGTCGCGATCCTCGCCGGCGACCTGCTCTTCTCGCGCGCGAGCCAGATCATGGCGACCCTGGGCACCCGCGCGATCGCGGTGCAGGCCGACACGTTCGAGCGTCTCGTGCTCGGGCAGATGCACGAGACGGTCGGCGCGCAGGCGGGCGACGACCCCGTCGAGTTCTATCTGCAGGTGCTCGCCGACAAGACGGGCTCGCTCATCGCGGCATCCGCGCGCTTCGGCGTGATCTTCTCCGACGCGCCCGCCGAGTTCGAGACGCCCCTCGTGGAGTACGGCGAGCAGGTCGGCGTCGCGTTCCAGCTGCTCGACGACGTCATCGACCTGTCCGCCGATCCCGAGGAGACCGGCAAGGTCCCCGGCACCGATCTGCGCGCGGGCGTGCCGACCATGCCCTATCTGCTGCTCGCCCGTGCCGGCGACCCGGCGTCGCGGGCGCTCAAGGCCGCGATCGACGACGGCGTCGCGCGCATCGCCGACGGCGCCGACCCCGGCATCCTCGACGACGAGCTGACGCGCCTGCGCGAGCACCCCGTCACCGAGGCGACGCGCGCCCTCGCCGTGGAGTGGTCGGACCGCGCGATCGAGCGGCTCGAGGTGCTGCCGCACGGCGTCGTGCGCGAGGCGCTGGAGCGCTTCGCGCAGTTCGTGGTCGACCGCTCGCAGTAGGCCGCCGCGGGCACGCCGGCACTGTCGGCGATGACCGGTAGCCTGCCGGTATGGAGTGGATGCCGGACGTTCTGGGCGACGAGTTCGAGCAGCTGACGCTCCCGCTGGGGGAGGACGACGAGGGCGAGGTCGTCGCGACGCTCGTGCGCGCGCTGCCGCCCGAGCACCAGTGGTGGCAGCAGCTGAAGGGCGAGCGTCCCGAGCTCGACGACGTCGACGTGCTCTACGTGCACGGATGGTCGGACTACTTCTTCCAGAAGCGGCTGGCCCGCGTGTTCACGGGGCGCGGGGCGCGCTTCCACGCCCTCGACCTGCGCAAGTACGGGCGCAGTCTGCGGCCCGGGCAGACGCCCGGCTACATCACCGATCTCGCGGAGTACGACGCCGACATCGCGGCGGCGCTCGCCGCGATGGGGCAGCCCGAGCCGGCGCTGCGCGACGACGGCGGTGCCGACGTGCTGCACGAGGCGCGCGAGCGGCTCGCGGCGGAGGAGAACGCGGCCGCGGGCGGGCTCGCGGGGGCGTCGGCCGAGGGCGGAGCGCCGGAGCCGCACGAGGAGTCGTGGATCCGCACGTGGCCGCTCTGGCGCTGGGCGTCGCAGGAGCGCACCGAGCAGGGGCACGCCGGGCAGAGGCGCCGCCGCCGGCTGATCCTCGTGGCGCACTCGACCGGCGGGCTCATCCTGAGCCTGTGGGCGCACCGGCATCCCGACGCGGCGGATGCCGTGATCCTCAACTCGCCGTGGCTGGAGTTCCAGCTGCCGCGGCGGGGCCGCGAGGCGTTCGCGCCGCTCGTCGAGCTGAGCGCGCGGTACCGTCCGTACGACCGGGCGCCGCAGATCGACCTCGGCTTCTACACGCGCGCGCAGCAGGCCGTCGCCGATCCCGACGATCCGGTCGAGGTGAACCTCGAGTGGCGTCCCGAGCAGACGATGGCCGTGCACGCCGGGTGGCTGCACGCGGTGCTCGCCGGGCACGCGGCGGTCGCGGGCGGGCTCGACATCCCGGCATCCGTCTGCGTGCTGCTCTCGTCGCGCTTCGCGCCGCCGACGGCGTGGTCGGACGAGCTCACGCGCGTCGACAGCGTGCTCGTCGTCGACGACATCGCCCGCGCCGCGCTGAAGCTCGGCCCGGTCGTGACGGTCGTGCGCGTCGACGGCGCCCTGCACGACGTCTTCCTGTCGCGGCACGAGGCGCGGGAGGAGGCCTACCGTCGCCTCGGCGACTGGCTCACCGGCTGGGCCGCCACGAACCCCGCGCCGGAGTAGGGGCGGTCGGCCCCGCCGCACGTCGCCCACGCGCGATCCACGCGGATCGTGGGCGCTCGTCGTCGCCATGCGGCGACGGAGGCGGCAAAGAGCGCCCACGATTCGCCGTCGCCGTCGCCGTCGGTGTTGGCGGACGGTGATCCCGGCCGACGGGCCGTCAGCCGACGGCCTGCGCGAGGCCGACGAGGATGCCTTCGGGGCCGCGCAGATAGCAGAGCCGGTAGGCGTCCTCGTAGCGCACGACCTCGGCGCTGACCAGCTCGGCACCGAGCGGTGCGAGCCGCGCGAGGGTCGCGTCGATGTCGTCGACGGCGAACATGACGCGCAGGTAGCCCAGGGCGTTCACGGGCGCCGTGCGATGGTCGGCGATCACGTCCGGCGCGAGGAAGCGCGAGAGCTCGAGGCGGCCCTGGCCGTCGGGCGTGCGCATCATCGCGATCTCGACGCTCTGGTCGCCCAGGCCCGTGACGCGTCCCGCCCACTCGCCCTCGACCATCGCCCGCCCCTCGAGCTCGAGGCCGAGCGCACGGAAGAACTCGATCGCGGCGCCGAGGTCCTCGACGACGATCCCGACGTTGTCCATTCTGACCGTCATGTCGCGATCGTAGTGCGGCGGGTGCCTCGTGAGAACGGGGCTGCGAGAATGGGGGCACTCGATCCGCGGGGATGGCCATGCACGTCGCGTTCTACCGAAACCTGAACCTGGGGCATCCCGGGTCGCCCACCCGTGCGCAGCTCGAGGGAGCGCTGCGGGATGCCGGGGCCGACGGGGTGCGGTCGTTCCAGACCAACGGAACGGTGCTGATCGTGGCATCCGATCCCCTCGCCGTCGTGCGCGCGGCCGCCGACGGCCTCGCCGCCGCGTGCGGCTACGGCGACGCGGTGCAGGTGCGCACCGTCGCCGGGCTCGAGGCGCTGCTCCATGCCGGGCACTTCGACGGCCACGTCGACGAGCGCACCTACCGCGAGACGTTCACGTTCTTCGAGGGCGGCCGCACACCCGAATGGCCGCTGCCGTGGACGAACCCGCGCGGCGACGTCGACATCGTGCACATCGGCGACGGCACGGCGCTGGCCGTGGTCCGCAAGCCCGGGAACACCGCCGGCAACCCCACGGCCATGCTGGAGCGCGAGACGGGCGGCGTCGCCACGACGCGCACGCGCGGATCCATCGAGCGGCTGCTCGCCGCGGCCGCGTCGTGGTGACCGGCGGCGCGCGGGGACCGTCCTACCGGTAGTTGACGAACTGCAGGTCGACGTCGAGGTCGGCGGCCTTGAGCAGGCGCTGCACCTCCTGCAGGTCGTCGCGGCTCTTCGACGTGACGCGCAGCTCGTCGCCCTGGATCTGCGACTTCACCGACTTGGGGCCCTCGTCGCGGATGATCTTGCCGATCTTCTTCGCGCTCTCCTGCGAGATGCCCTCCTTCAGCGTCGACGTGATGCGGTACTCCTTGCCGCTCGCGACGGGCTCGCCCGACTCGAGCGACTTGAGGGAGATGCCGCGCTTGATGAGCTTCGACTGGAACACGTCGAGCACCGCCGCGGCGCGCTCCTCGCTGTTCGCCTTGATGAGGATCGCCTCGCCGCTCCAGGCGATCGAGGCGTCGGTGCCCTTGAAGTCGTAGCGCTGCTCGATCTCCTTGCGCGCCTGGTTCAGGGCGTTGTCGGCTTCCTGCCGGTCGATCTTGGAGACGATGTCAAAAGAGGAGTCGGCCATGACGACAGCCTAGCTCGGGGCCGCTCGGCGGCGCCGCCCGCGGCGGCGCGAACGTAAACTGACCGGATGCAGCCGCTGACAGAGGACCGCGTCCGCGACGTCCTGGTCAACGCGAAGCACGACGAGCGCGAGCGCCTGGCGGTGCCGCTGGAGTTCGTGCTCGCCGACTGGGACCATCTCGACTTCTTCGCCTGGCGCGACCCGCGCACCCGCAGCCGCGGGTACATCGTCGCCGAGCTGAGCGGCGAGCCGGTCGGCATCGTGCTGCGCGCGGGCTCGGGGTCGGGCGGCGGGCGCCCGGCGATGTGCAACCTGTGCCACACGATGCAGCCCGGCGATCAGGTCGCCCTGTTCACCGCGCAGCGGGCGGGGGATGCCGGTGTGCGCGGCGACTCGGTCGGCACGTACGTCTGCGCCGACCTGTCGTGTCACGAGAACGTGCGGCTCGCCGCACCGCTCGCCCCGAACGAGGTGCGCGCCAGCGTCGATCGTCGTATCGACGGCACGCGGCGCCGCGTGGAGGCGTTCGTCGAACGCGTCGCGGGCGGGTGAGGCACGCCTGGTTTTTCGTGTGGGCGGAACGAGGGTAAGATAGACAATCGCGCCTCTGGTCGACTGTACAAGCCGGGCGGGTGCGCACTCGGCGAGTTACCCAAGCGGCCAAAGGGATCTGACTGTAAATCAGCCGTCTTCGACTTCGGGGGTTCGAATCCCTCACTCGCCACCCGTCGTGAAAGGGCCCCGCGCAAGCGGGGCCCTTTCGTTTCGCGGCGTCGTATTGCGGCGAAGGATCCGGGCATCCGCGGCGCGGGCGTGTGAGGATGGAGGCAGGCGACCGGCACCCCGACGGGAAGGATGCTCATGAGCGAGCCCATCACTGCACCGAAGTCCGCACGACTGCTGCGTGCGGCCATCTGGGTCGCGATCGGGGCGCTGATCGCGGCCGCGCTCGTCAGCGTGTTCTGGGTGCTCTTCGACGACGACAACGGCGTGGTCGGCCGGGCGTTCACGACGATCCTGCTGCTCGCCGGCTTCGCGGGCATCGCGATCCTCGAGTCGAGCCTCGCCGATCGCCGACCGGCCTGGCTGGCGCTCGCCAGCATGGTGACGTGGGTCGTCGCCCTGCTGGTCGGCGCGTTCCTGATCTGGATGCCGTCCGACGGCGCCTACCGAGCGGTGGAGCGCACCTTCGACTTCGTGCTCATCGTGCTCATCCTGCAGGGCGCCCTGCTGCATGTGCGCCTCTTCACGAGGGCGTACCTGCGGCATCGCACGACGTTCACGAGCATCGTCACCTACGTGACGATCGCGCTCGTCACGATCCTCGCCCTCATGCTCATCGTGCCGCTCATCATCGACGAGTTCGTCGACTTCCGCGACATGTACTGGCGCGTCGTCGTCGCCCTCGCGATCCTCGCCGCCGTGGGCACCGCGCTCGTGCCGCTCGTCAACGCGCTGTTCGCGCCGCGCAGGCCGCGTCCCGTCGCGGCGGCGCCCGCGGTGCCGCAGGCCTGGCCGACCTACGCCGACGGCCGCACGCCGCTGCCCGTGCTCCCCGACGGCACGCCCGACTGGAACGCCTACTACACGGGTCAGCCCACCTACGCGCAGGCCCTTCCGCCCGTGCCCCCGGCTCCGCCGGCCGCCCAGCTCCCGCCGCAGCCGCCGCTTCCGCCGGCCCCGCCCGCGGCGCCCGTGCCCCCGGCATCCGCGCCGCAGCCCCCGGCACCCGGCACGATGCCCGGCTATCCTCCGGCGCCGCCGCAGTGAGCGCCGCCGCGGGGGCCGGCGACGCCGAGACGGCCGAGCTGCTGCGCCTGGCCCGCGAGATCGCGCTCGAGGCGGGCGCTCTCGCGCGCCGCCGCCGCGAGCAGGGCGTGTCGATCGCGGCGACCAAGTCGGCGATCGCCGACATCGTCACCGAGGCCGATCGCGAGGTCGAGACCCTGATCCGCGCGCGACTGGCCGCGGCACGTCCCGATGACGGGTTCCTCGGCGAGGAGTCGGGCGCCGAGCGCGGCACGAGCGACATCACGTGGGTCGTCGATCCGATCGACGGCACCGTCAACTATGCGTACGGCATGCCGCACTACGCCGTGTCGATCGCGGCCGTCTCCGGCGATCCGCGACCGGCATCCTGGCGCGCGCTGGCCGGCGTCGTCTACAACCCCGCCGTCGGCGAGCTGTTCGCCGCGTCGGCGGGCGGCGGCGCATGGCTCGACGCGCGGCGTCTCGCCGTGAGCCGGCCGACGGATGCCGGAGCCCTCGTCGCGACGGGATTCGGCTACGACCCTGCGACCCACGCCGCCGACCTCGACCGCGTGCGGCGGGTCATGCCGCTCGCGCGCGACCTGCGGCGCGGGGGAGCGGCATCCCTCGACCTCGCGTACGTCGCGGCGGGACGCCTGGACGGCTACTTCGAGCGCGGCCTGCACCCATGGGACCACGCGGCCGGCGCGCTGCTCGTCGTCGAGGCGGGCGGGCGGATCGGCGGCGCGCCCGACGGGGCGCCCGGGCGGACGATGACCGTCGCCTCGGGGCCCGAGCTCTTCGACCGTCTCGTCGAGGCGTCGGGAGTGTGACGTCCCGGGTCCGGCTTTCGTCATTCTCCCAGCGAGCGATACGTTAAGGTTTACTCATTCGTTACCTTCGGCCCCCGAACGAAGGTGACGGCGGAGCCTTGATCATCGCCGCGTCCCGAGCGGCCAAACGAGAGCGTGCAGTTTGACCCTCGAGACGACCGTGGCTGGTGCCGCGCGCGCAACGCGCGCCGACAGCCCCGCTGGTGCCGGTGCGGGCATGACGCGCGCCGAGTACCGCCGGTTCCTCGCAGCGCAGGCCGAGGCGTCCGCCGTCGTCGACGTGGCCGCCGTGGGTGAGGCGTCCCCCGCTCCCGGGACCGCTGCTCCCGCGGCATCCGTCGTTCCCGACGTCGCCCCGCCGAACGACGCCGCGCCCCGCCGCGAGACACCCGCCGCGAGCGGGATGCCGCCGACCGCCCGCAGCGGCGGCACCGACCTCTTCGAGGCCGCGACCCGGCTGTTCGCCGCGGCCGCCGAGCTGCCCTCGGTGGCACCGCGGCCCGTCGCAGCATCCAGCGCGGCGCCCGCCGTCGCTCCTGTCGCGGCTCCGCGTCGCGGCCATTTCTCCCGCCAGTTCGCGACCGGCTCGCTGTCGGTCGGCGCCATGTCGGTCGTGGGCCTGCTCGCGTTCTCGACCATGGTGCCGATGTCGGCCGTCGCCTCGGCCACGCAGACCGACATCGGCGTCGTCGCGCCGGCCGCCAAGAAGGCGCCCACCGAGATCCAGGCCTTCGTGTCGTCGGCGGTCGAGACGGATGCCGCCCTCGACCGTCCCGAGCAGTACGGCGTCGCGTCGATGACCGACCTCGCGCGGGAGTCGGGCATCACGAGCTTCTCCGGCACGTGGGTCAACAACCCCTCGGCCGAGGTGCAGTGGCCGTTCCCCGTCGGCGTGCCGATCTCGGCATCCTTCGCCGACCCGTCGTACGCGCAGGAGTTCGGGACCTTCCACAAGGCCACCGACCTGACGCCCGGCAACGGCGCGGAGGTGCACGCCGTCGCCGGCGGCACGGTGCGCATCGCGACGGAGTCGGGCGGCGAGTTCGGCGTGACCGTGCTGATCGACCACGTCATCGACGGCGAGCTCGTCTCGACGCGCTACGCGCACATGCAGTACGGCTCGCTGCAGGTGTCGCAGGGCGACACGGTCAAGGCCGGCCAGGTGCTCGGCAAGGTCGGATCGACGGGCAAGTCGACCGGTCCCCACCTGCACCTCGAGGTGCTGCTGAACGGAACCACGCCGACCGATCCGATGGTCTGGATCGCGGAGCACACGACCGGCTGACCTCGATTTGTGAGATGCCGCGTGGATGGTATTCTCTTCTAGTTGCCCGCGTGCGGGCAGCACGCCCCGATAGCTCAGTGGCAGAGCACTTCCATGGTAAGGAAGGGGTCGTCAGTTCAATCCTGACTCGGGGCTCGCAGCATCTCGCGTGAGTCTCTCGCGTGAGTCGTCATGCGACGCGGCGGAGTAGCTCAGTTGGTGAGAGCGCACGACTCATAATCGTGAGGTCGCGGGTTCAAGCCCCGCTCCTGCTACAGAAAAGCCTGATCAGGAGCGTTTCTTCGATCCCGAACAAGGGACGAAGAATGATCAACTCGGCGCAGACTCGGCGCATTGCTGCCCGTCCGCGGATCCGCGCACTCCGGCTCCGCCGGGGACTCGCGGCATCTCGACGCGGCTGGGACCGGCTC
This sequence comes from Microbacterium sp. No. 7, assembly GCF_001314225.1. Taxonomy (NCBI): domain Bacteria; kingdom Bacillati; phylum Actinomycetota; class Actinomycetes; order Micrococcales; family Microbacteriaceae; genus Microbacterium; species Microbacterium sp. No. 7. The sequence continues at coordinate 3,555,126 of NZ_CP012697.1, read as the reverse complement.
GCACACCCGGTGTGCATGGACACCACCACCACCCTGACCGGCCTGGAGCCGGTGCTGACCACCTCGCAACTGGCCGCCCACCTCGACGTGCCGGTGCAGACCCTGCACGACCTGCGCCACGCTGGCCGCGGTCCCCGCGGCTTCCGCGTCGGCAAGGAGCTGCACTACCGGCTGTCCGAGATCGAACGCTGGATCACGACTCTCGAGGACGCCTCCGACACACCCGCCGTCCAGAACGGCACCGACCGATGACCGGGCGGAGCCGACTGGAGATCGGCACCTACGGCGACATCCACACCACGCGCACGCGCGTCGGCACGATGCGCGCCGAGGCCCGCTACCGCGACGGCGACGGCATCATCCGCAAGGTCACCGCCACCGCGGCGACCGACCACGCCGCCCGTCAGGCGCTGCGGAATAGGATCAAGCAGCGCAGCACCGCGACGGGATTCGGGGCGGCGCTGTCACCGGAGAGCACCGTCACGCAGCTCGCGGAGGCCTGGCTGGAGGATATGCAGATCCGCCTCGACCTCGCCCCCGGGACGAAGGACACCTACCGGCGCGAACTGAACAGCCTGGTCCTGCCGACCTTCCGCGCTTTCCTGCTGCGGGAGGTCACCGTCGGCCGGGTCGACCAGTTCCTGAAGCGTCAGGCCACGATCTCCTACGCCCGCGCAAAGCACAGCCGGGTCGTGCTAAGCCTGATGTTCGGCTACGCGCTCCGTCACGACGCGATCCACCGCAATCCGGTGATCGGGACATCCCGGCTGCGTCAGCCCAAGCGCGCACCCCGCGCGCTCACGCTCGATCAGCTCGAGCGAGTGCGACACGCGGCCGCGACGTGGCGCACGGGCGAGCACGTCCTGGGTCGGCGGCCGGACGGTCAGGTGAAGGACCTCATCGAGGTGATGGTTGGCACCAGCGACCGCATCGGCGAGGCGCTCGCGCTGCGGGCGTGCGACATCGACGACACCGTCACGCCCATGCGGGTGACGGTGTCGGGCACCATCGTCGTCATCAAGGGCACGGGCGTGTACCGCCAGGACTACCCGAAGACGTCCTCGTCGCGGCGCACCCTGGAGGTCCCGGTGTTCACCGCCGAGGTGCTCCGTGCCCGGCTGGCACTCATCCCGGGCGACGAACCGGACATGCTGCTGTTCCGCACCCGTCACGACACCCCGCTGGCTCCCTACAATGTGCGCCGCACGCTGCGCAGCATGCTCGCTGCAGCCGGGCTGCAGGATCTCAAAGTGACACCGCACACGTTCCGACGCACAGCGGGGACGGTGATCGCTCGCGCCACGGACGTGAAGACCGCCGCCGACGTGCTCGGCAACAGCCCTGACATCGCGCAGAAGCACTACATCGAACCCGAGCAGCCGGTGCCGAATCCCGTCCCGGCCCGTCACCTGCAAGCCCTTGCTCCGCGTTCGCCGGAATCGGATGGGCAGCAGTCCGAAACGGAGGAACCGTGATGATAGACCGCGACAGTGTCGACGACGCGCTGCAACGCGTCGCCCTCGCGGCGTTCATCTACTATCCCGATGTGCGTCTCGACGAGCCGAGCTACGACATCGGGCGGGACGTCGCCTGGTGTCTGCAGCCCCTCGCCGACCTGCCCCGCGAGGAGCGCGAGCGGTTCGGGGACCTCGTCGGCTGGGCGATCACGGATCCGACCGCGCACCGGCAGGAGACCATCGCGGCGCTCAGCGCGCTGGCCACCCCGTAACTAGCACACGCAGCCGACGCTTCCTCGTCGCGTCTGGCCTTCCGCACCTAGTGGGCAGGCCGGACACGGTGAGGAGCGGGTGTGGATCAGACGCCTGAGCAGCACGGCAGAGATCGGCATGCAGCGAGGCGGCGCCTCTCTCCGGAGGAGCGCAAGGCGCGGGACAGCGCGGCGAGGAAAGCGTGGAACGAGGCTCACCCGGACTACTACCGCGACTATCGGGAGCGGAACCGGGAGAGCATCCGCGCGAAGGGCCGCGAACGTGAGCGGCAGCGGCGCGTGCGGATGAAGGCTGAAGCTGAGCAACGACTTCTGAAGATGGAGCAGGACGCCGAACGACGACGTCGCGACATTGAGCGCGCACGCGAGTGGGCACGACGCAACCCCGACAAGAAGCGGGCGCAGCGGCAGCGCTATGTCGAGAACAATCGGGACCGCATCCGTGCAATGCAACTCGCGTACTACTACCGCAATCGGGAACAGATTCTGCAGAAGACTCGCGAGCGCAGGCTGGCCGATCCGCAGAAGCGACGCGAACAGCAGCGACGGTGGCAGCAGGCTAACCCGGAGAAGGTCCGAGAGAACCAGCGGAACTACCGCTCCAATCCGGAGACCGCCGAGAAGGCCCGTGCGTACAACCGGGAGTGGAAGCGACGGGAGCGACGCCGGCAGCTGGCCGGTCTCCCGCCACGACGGCTTCACCTAGTTTCCGAGTCCGAGCGGGCGGCGAATCTCGCCGCCGCGACCGATTTCTTCACCCGTCGGCGTCGCGTTGCTGAACGGCGGCGACTGATGGAGCACTTCGAGAGGACTCCGCGGCCGGTTCTCGAAGAGTGGATGCGGGAGTCTGCCCTCGCGCGGCGGCGGCAGATCGTCCCCGACTACCTCGTAGAGCACGGCGATCGGCTGCGCGACGAGGTGACTCTGGACTCTCGAGCACGGCAGGCGCGTGGCGCCGCGCCGTACGACGTCGAGTCAGAGGTGCGCAGGCGCGCCGTTGACGCGGTGCGGCGGGCGCTGGAGGACGTTCGGTTGGCACGTTCGGGCGGCACCATCTGGCGGCCGGGCGCGGTGGCACAGGGTCAAGCCCCGGGACGTGGTGTAGCGGACGGTGATCCTTCTGTTGTTGATTTCGGTTAGGCGCTGAGCTCGAGGACGGTGTCGGTGTTCACCTCCTCTCCGGTGTCGGCGACGAGGGTGAGGCGGGACTTGGCAAGGATCTCGAGGCCGAGGTAGCGGCGGCCCTCGACCCATTCGTCAGTCTGCTCGGCGAGGACCGCGCCGACGAGGCGGATGATCGCGTCGCGATTGGGGAAGATGCCCACGGAATCGGTGCGGCGGCGGATCTCCCGGTTGAGGCGCTCGTTCGGATTGTTCGACCAAATCTGCTGCCAGAGCCCGTCGGGGAACCCGGTGAACGCGAGGATGTCCGCCCTCGCGGCGTCGAGGTGCTCGAACGCGTCGGGGAGTTTCCCGTCGACGTAGTCCAGCAGCCGGTCGAACTGGGCGTGCACGGCGTCCTTGTCGGGCTGGTCGTAGACGGAGTGCAGCATCGCTTTCACCGCCGGCCACATGGCCTTCGGTGTCACGCTCATCAGGTTCGCCGCGTAGTGGGTTCTGCATCTCTGCCAGACAGCTCCGGGCAGGTTCGCCGAGATCGCTTCCACCAGCCCGGCGTGCGCGTCGGAGGTGACCAGGCGGACCCCGCCGAGGCCGCGGGCGACGAGGTCGGCGAAGAACGAGTTCCAGGCCGCCCCGGTCTCGCTGGTCGCCACGCGCAGGCCGAGGACTTCGCGATGCCCGTCCCCATTCACGCCGGTCGCGATGAGCACGACCGCGTTGATCACGCGGCCGCCTTCGCGGACCTTCATGGTGAGCGCGTCGGCGGCGACGAACGTGAACGGGCCTGCATCATCGAGCGGGCGGTGACGGAACTGGTCGACGTGCTCGTCGAGGTCCGCCGCCATCCGCGAGACCTGCGACTTCGACAGCGAGTGGATCCCGAGAGTCTTCACGAGCTTGTCCATCCGTCGGGTGGAGACGCCGGCGAGGTAGCAGTCCGCGACCACGGTGATCAGCGCCGTCTCGGCCCGCTTACGGCGCTCCAGCAACCACTCCGGGAAGTAGGTTCCGGTGCGCAGCTTCGGGATCTGAACGTCGATCGTGCCGACACGAGTGTCCAGGTCGCGGTGCCGGTAGCCGTTGCGTTGGGCGGTGCGGTCGGGGCTGGGCTTGCCCCATTCGGCGCCGACAACAGCGTCCGCGTCGGCGGACAGCAGCGCGTTGATCATCGTCTGCAGCAACTGCCGCATCAGATCGGGAGATCCGTCGGCAAGGGCTTCACCGAGCAGGCGGGCAGGGTCGACAATATGAGGTGCGGTCATCGTGATGATGCCTTTCGAGTGGGATGTGAGAGTTTCCTCGAAGGATCACACGGTGACCGCGCCCACGTCCAAGACAGGACCGGCAGCCACCGCGCGCTACACCACGTTAAGGGGCACTACTTGGCACAGTCGGAGAAGGTTGAGATACGGAAGCCCGAGAGGTCGGTGCGGCGGGCCTGATGAAGGGCCGCTCGTCCTCAGGGATCTTCTCGGGCTGGTGAGAGTCTTGCTGGTTGATGCAGCGATGGGCGGACGTCGGCGGGGGCAGTACGTGGTGTGATCGGGCGCACCTACCTTGTATGACCGTCTCGATGCGGGTGATGAGCGCCGGTCAGGGCTATCGCTACCTGTTGCGCACTGTCGCGGCTGGCGACGGTGACCGCGACGTCACCGAGCCGCTGACTCGCTACTACCAGGAGAAGGGCACTCCGCCGGGCCGGTGGACGGGCTCCGGCCTCGCGGGTCTTCCCTCCGGGACGACCCGTGCCGGGGACCCGGTGACCGAGGAGCAACTCCGGCTGTTCCTTGGGGCCGGACAGGATCCGAACATCGGCACGCAGTTGGGGCGGCCCTACCGGTCGTTTGCCGGGGTGCGGGACCGGGTGCGCGGCCGTGTCGGAAAGTTGCCTGCGTCGCTGTCACCCGAGGACCGTTCCGCCGCGTTGGTCGCGATAGAAGAGGAGGAAGCCGCTCGGGCGATGCGTCGTGCGGTCGCCGGGTTCGACTTCACCTTCTCCGTTCCCAAGAGCGTCAGCACGCTCTGGGCGGTCGCCGACGCGGGGATCCAGGCGCTCATCGCCCAGGCACATCACGATGCGGTCCGGGATGTGCTGGATCTCATCGAGGCGCAGGTTGCCATGACGCGGATTGGCGCGCGAGGGCCGCGCGGCGCGGTCGCGCAGGTCGAGGTGCGCGGCGTGATCGCGGTCGCGTTCGACCACTACGACTCGCGTTCCTCCGACCCGCAGATGCACACCCACGTTGTCATCGGCAACCGAGCCCAGGCCAAACACGACGGGAAGTGGCGCAGCCTTGACGGCCGGCCCCTTCACGCATCCGTCGTCGCCCTGTCGGAGACATATAATGCGCTGCTCGCTGATCGGCTGACCTCCGTTCTCGGGGTTGGGTGGGAACCGCGGGACCGTGGCCGGGATCGCAATTCTGGATGGGAGATCAGCGGGGTCCCGGAAGATCTGATGCGCGACTTCAGCACCCGCAGCATCGACATCGACGAGCGACAGGAGCAGCTCCGCGCGGAGTTCGTCGCCGCGCACGGCCGACAGCCGACTCGAGTGCAGATCATCAAACTGCGACAACAGGCGACGCTGGAGACCCGCCCCCTGAAGAACCCGCACTCGCTGGAGGAGCTCACCACCCGCTGGCGGGAGCGTGCTACGCAAATCCTCCGCACGGACGCCACGAAGTGGACGAGGCGGCTGATCGCCGCCCAAGGATCCACGCGACTCCTGCACGCGGACGACGTTACGTCGGCCGACCTGGATACCGCCGCAGCCGAGGTGCTCGCCGGTGTCGGGGAACGTCGCTCCACGTGGCGACGCTGGAACCTCTGGGCGGAAGCTGCCCGCGTGACTCTGCCGGTGCGGTTCGCCACCGCAGCAGACCGCACCGCAGTCCTGGAAGGGGTCGTCACCCGGGCCGAGTCGCAGTCGCTGCGGCTGACACCCCCAGAGCTCGCCTCCAGCCCCACCCCGTTCCGACGCCCTGACGGAGGCAGTGTGTTCCGAGAGAAGGCCGGCACCGTGTACTCGTCCGTGGCTCTCCTCGCCGCCGAGGACACTCTGCGGGAATGGGCCGCAGACACCGACGGCCCGACCGCGCCTCCCGCGGTGCTCGATGCGTCCGCGACCCGCACCGCAGTGGCCTCCTTCTCGCCGGAGCAGCGCTCCGCGATCACCGCGATCGCGACGTCCGGACGAGTGCTGGACGTGCTGGTAGGCCCCGCCGGAACCGGGAAAACCACCACACTCGGCGGGCTCCGCCATGCGTGGGAGCAACACCACGGACCCGGCACCGTGGTCGGAGTCGCGCCGTCCTCGGTCGCGGCCGAGGTGCTCGCCGAAGACCTCGGAGTTCCCACCGACAACACCGCGAAGTGGCTGCACGAGCACCGGCAGACCACGGCCCGCACCGCCGAGCGCGACCGGCTCCTCGCCTGGGTCGACGCGCTCTGCGCGCGTCCGTGGATGGCACGCAGTTGGCAGGGCCGCACCGCGACGATATCCCCGGCCCTCGCGCGAACCCTCGAGGATCGCACGCGCTGGGACCGGCCGAACCTCGCCCCTCAGCTGGTCACCGCCGCCCGCCGGCGGATCACCACCCTGGACGAGCAGATCCGCGCCTGGACGCTGCGGGAGGGAGACCTGATGATCGTGGACGAGGCGTCCCTAGTCGGCACCATGGCGCTGCAGGCGATCACAGGGCACGCCCGCGACGTAGGAGCGAAGGTGCTGCTGGCCGGCGACTGGGGCCAGCTCTCGGCGATCGAGTCCGGGGGTGCGTTCGGGATGCTGGTGCGCGACCGTACCGCGCCCCCCGAACTGACCACCGTGCGCAGGTTCGCGCAGGCCTGGGAGCGGGACGCGTCCCTCGGCCTGCGGCTCGGAGACGTGGACGTTCTGCCCACCTATGCCGCCCACGATCGCGTGCGCGGCGGTGACTTCGAGGACATGCTGGAAGCCGCCTACCGGGCCTGGCACGCCGACCGGGTCGCCGGCGTCACGACCGCGCTCATCGCCGAAACGGGCGAGATCGTCGCTGCGCTCAACGAGCGCGCCCGCGCGGACCGGATCCTCGCAGATGAGGTCTCCGCCGACGGGCTCACCCTCGCCGACGGAAGCCGTGCCGGCCGCGGAGATGAGATCCTCACCCGACGCAACGACCGGCGCCTGCGCACCGGTCGATCAGGCTGGGTCAAGAATGGCGACCGCTGGGTGGTGCTGCGACACCGCTCCGACGACTCCCTCACGGTGCGCCGGGCCGGCGTCGACCGCGGTAGCGCAGTCACCCTCCCCGGCGACTATGTGGCCGAGCACGTCGAGCTCGCGTACGCAATCACCGCCCACCGCGCCCAGGGCATCACCCTGGACACCGCGCACTGCGTGGTGCACTCCACCGCGATGACCCGGGAGACCTTCTACGTATCCATGAGCCGCGGCAGCGCGCGGAACACCTGCTACGTCGCCACCGACCAGCCCCACCTGGAGGACCACCAGAAGCGCGAGGGCACGTTGACGGCGCTGGACGTGCTGACCGGCGTGCTGCGCCACGTCGGCGCGGAGAGATCCGCGTACGAAACGATCATCGAGGAACAGGAAGCCGCCGGATCGATCGCCCAGCTCGCCGCCGAATACGAGACCATCGCGCAGCAGTCGCAACGCGACCGGTGGATTGCGCTGCTGTACCGTTGCGGGATCCCCGAGACCGCCGTCGCCCAGATGATCGACTCGGAATCCTTCGGGGTGCTGACCGCGGCCCTGTGGCGTGCCGAAGCCAGCGGGCACAACATCGAAGACGTGCTCGGCGAGGCGATACGTGCCCGCGCGCTGACGGACGCCGAAGACGTTGGAGCGGTGCTCACCTCAAGATTCCGCGAGGCACTGCACCGCCCTGGGCGGGTGCACCACCGTGGCCGGCGATGGATCGCCGGACTGATTCCCGACGTCGCGGGCGAGGTGGACGCGGAGATGCGGCTCGCACTCGACGAACGCCGCACGCTGATCACGGCACGCGCGCGTGCGCTCGTGGACCGGGCGCTACGCATTCGAGAGCCATGGATCCGCGACCTCGGTGCACCCCCGACCGACCCGCGCACACGGCGCGCCTGGTTCACGCAAGCATCCGTGGTTGCCGCCTACCGCGACCGACACGGCGTCAATACGGCCGAACCGATCGACGCCGACGGCAGCGGCGACTGGACGCGGCTGGCAGACCGTGAGCACGCACGCAGCGCTCGCGACCGGGCACAAGGTCTTGCCCGGTCGCGACCGTCCGCGCACGAGCCGGCCTACTCCACGAGCCTTGATGTGCCGGGCACAGCCTGGTCGTGACCCAACTGTGTGCCGCGCGTCCCCCTGTCGCGTGTCCGGGTGGGCGAGTACTCTTGATGCAGTGCGAGCAACCCGGGCACGTTGGTCCGGGTCTGGGCTTTGTCGGCCCCGTGATGATGAGAAGCTCCGAGTGGGCGTGGCGCACCGAACGCAACCGTCAGGTTGCCCGGGAGAGCCCACATGTTCGTTTTCATCGTCGCTGTCATCGCCATCGTCGCAAAGATCGCCACCACGCTGCACCGAGTCACTCCCAGCAACTTCGTGATCCGGCGCGTCCTCACCCGGACCGGGTACCGCTGGGCGTTCCCGGTCGGAGCGGCCGGTGTCATCCTTTACGGGGTCATTGCGGCGTTGGCGGGGACTCTCGCCGCGCACGACGGCCTGAGCGCTTGGCATCTGGTCCTCCTCGTGGCGATCTACAACACGGTGAGGTTCGTGATGCTGGTGCCGTGGGCGACCAGTCGCCTCATCGTCGCTCGATGGAGGGAGCACCGCGCCGCTCGGAGGGGCGAAGCGGTAGGGGCCGGCGGGGCCGGCGGCCATGTGGCGCGTGCGGAGAGCACGCTGTCCGCGGGGTAGGCCGCCGGTCGCATTCGCACGCGACGCGACACCGCACCCGATGGTCTACTTGGGACACGTGAGCCTCCCGGCCGACGACCGGCCCGTTGACGGGGACGGAATGGATCAGCCGCGGGGGTCGCTGACAATGTGGGTGCGTTGGGCGATATCGTCTCGCACGTGCGCGCGGAAGCTCGCGCCCCGATCTGCGATGGTCTCGTCGACGATGTCCGGTTGGCGTGGTTCGCCGGGCCAGCTGGTCTGGCGGGTGCGGCGGTGCCGGTCGAGCTTGCACCCGGCGGTCGTCGTCCACTCGCGCAGACGGTCCCGCGCCTCGGCATAGAGCCGATGCCAGGACAGTGGGCCGTCGGCGTTGTGCTGCGGATCGTAATTGGTCAGCCAGGCGCGCTGCAGGGCGGACAGCTCCCACACCAGTTCTGGGTGCAGGTGCCAGCACGGTGGGATGGTCCCAGCGGGGAGACCGTACTCGTGGCGAAGCCAGTCGACCCAGCTGTCCAGGTCTTCCCATGCGTCGGCGGCTTCGTCGGCGGTGAGGGTGAGCCAGTTCACGGGACGGAACGCCCCGCCCAGCAGGTCACTGATCTCGCTATCCAGGTCGTCGAACCCGTCAAGAGGTTCCTGCCCGGATCGCGGTGGGGCGCTCATTCGCGGGTGGCTGAGCTCGCCAGGCGCTCGGGGGCGCTCGGCGGGTCCGCACTGGCTGCGTCACGGGCTGCGGCCGGGCTATGCAGGACACGGATGTGGTGGTTCTGACCGTTCACGCCGATGCTGCCGGCGATGAACTGGGACCTACCGGTCTCGTCGGTGCGCACCCTTCCCTCCGCGGTGAACCTGTCCCCCTTTCGGAGATGTTCGTACGCGGATTCCGCCGCGGAGCCGAACAGAACCATGTCGCCGTAGTCGTACTCGCGTTCCGCGGCGGGGCTGCCGGGCCGTTCCTGCCCGAACCGGAAGTACAGTCGTGCGCGCTGCAGGGTGTGGGTGAGCAGCGGGTCGGAGACGACGAACCCGCGGATCCCGGTCGATGTGCGTAGGGCCATTCTCCTCACGATCCTTCCGTCGGCGGCATCTGGCTGGTGTGCGAGGTCAGTCGCGAGCTCTCGCCGGCGGGACGGCGAAGGACCGCTTCGGTGGTGGCACGGTCCTGGTGCAGCTGCTTCGCGTCGGGGCGAGACATCCAGGGCCGCAGTGTGGCGACGATGGCGGGGACGGTGCGCAGCAGCACCACTCCGACCCCGGCGGGCATGGTGCGCAGCACGTTCGGAGGCAGGATCCGCGCTCTTCTGGTGGAGCGGCTCACTGTTCGTCCGCCGTGGCGGTCGCTGCTGATCGAGTCGGTGGTCTCGTCGTGTTCCCCGACCAGCGCGGACACGTCCTCGAGGTCCCGGGGCGAGGAGGCGCCGCCGAGCAGGATCTTGACGATCGCGGCGTCCCAGATCGCCGCGGCCTGATGCTCGCCCCATTTGCTGCGGGCTTGGGCGAGGGATTGCAGCACTGGCATCGTCGTGATGCCGGTGCCGCCGCCGTCGGCCATCAGGGTAGGCAGCGACGGCAGGGGTGCGAGGTTGCCGATCTCGTCCAGGGCGAGTAGCAGCGGCGGGTCGAGTCGTGCCCCGGGGGACGCCGCCGCCTTCTTGCGGGCGACTTCGACGAGGTCTTCGATGAACGCTGCGACCAGCGGCGCGGCAGTTCCGGCGCTCGCGCCGCTTGCGAGGATATACAGGGTGCCGTGTTGGTCCAGGAACCGGGCGGGGTCGAACTCGTCCTCGGGGGTGGGGGTGACGGTGCGCAGCACCCGGGGGTCGGCGAACGCGGCGAACGCTAGGGCGACGCCTTGCCAGATGGAGTCGCGCGTGCGTGGGTCCGACTGCAGCATGGAGTCCAGCCCGTCCGCCCATCCCTCGGCAGCGGACGGGTGGGCTTGCAGGATGCGCACCGCGTCCTGGGCGGCGGCAGGGCTGAGCGCCCACGACTGCAGATGGGACGCGTCGCGGCCGTCGAGCGCGGCGGCATGCAACAGGCTCTGGATGGCTACGCGCGCCTTGCCTTCCCAGAAGTCACCGTTGTCGACGCCGCCGAACCCGGTGGATGCGGCCAGCCCGCGTGCGCGAGTCATCGCGGTGAGCGGGTCCTGGCAGCCCCGGACCGGAGACCAGCGCAGTCCGGCGGGGAGTCCGGGCGCGAGTTGCTGCGGGTCGAACACTGCCACCGGTCCGTGTCGGCGGCGGGACGGGAGGGTAGTGGTCAGATTGTCGGGGCGGGTGGAGGTGGTGATCACTGAGCCGGGTGCGTCCAGGATGGCGTTGATGACGATGTTGACCCCTTTCCCGGACCGGGGCGGGCCGAGCACCAGGATCGAATCTTCGACGCTCGCCCACAGCGGCAGGCCGTGGGCATGCCCGATCAGGTACCCGACGTCCCGGGCACTCGGGCGGTGCAAGGAGGGGCGCAGCGTGCGGCTGCGGGCGCGCAGCGCCTGCGCGGAGGCGGCAGTCGCCACGTCGCGGCGGGTGGCTGTCCCGGGCCGGCTGCGCGGGTCCGGTCGGGATGGCGCCTGGAGCAGCCGCGCCGCGCCGTAGCCGACCCCGGCTACAGCGGCGAGGAGCGCGGCGACGATCGTCCAGTAGAGGGCCGGGTTCAGCCCTACCACGCCGATCGCCGCGCCCGGGTCTCCGGGGGTGCGGAGGACCGCTGTCACTGCTGCCATCCCAGCGGGGGAGTCGGGAAGCTGCTGGATCCCGCAGCTGATCGTGACGGCGACGCGGAGCACTCCCGCGCCGACGACGAGGATGCCCACCAGTCCGAGAGCGAGGTTGGTCAGGGTCTCCCCGCCGGGCGGGGCGCTGCCCTGGCTCATCAGATCCGCTCGGGGTCGCGGACGACGGTGCCGGAGATGGCGCCGTACAGGAGTGCGACGTTCTGGCCGTGCGCGGCGCCCGCGGTGGCGTGCCCGTCGGCGTCTGCGCGGGTTGCGGAGACGAGGGCCAGCAGTTGCACCTCCTCGCCTGGCAGGAATCCGTCCCCGTGCAGGGGTGGCTGTCCGGGCGTTGTGGTGCTCGGCGACGTGCCGATCTCCGCGACGGGTGGATGCAGGGTGTCGGTGTGGCGGGTCCCGTCCGGTTCAATGATCACCACCGAGGTCGGGGCGGCTTCGGCGGAGACCAGGTCTGACAGGCGCCTCGGGATTTGCGCGCGGGTGACGTATCCGCCGGGCACAGTGATGTTGTCCCTGCGCACCACGGCGAGATCGTCGCCGAGCATGACGACGTCGATCTGTGTCGGGTCCGCGCGCCCGGAAGAGACAGGCATGTGGGTGCGGCGGCGGTGCTTCATGGGGACTCCTGACGGTGCGATGGTGCAGGGAGATCGGGGTTGGGGGCTGGGTCCGGCTCGGCCATCCGGGTGGAGGTATCGAAGGCTCGTCTTTCGGTGGGGTGCAGGCGGTTCTCGATAAGCCGCGCATGTCCCTTGATCCGCCACAGCCCTTGCCCGACCCCGAGGGTGGGCAGCAGCTGTCGTTCGGTTCTGGTCAGTCCGAGGGCGAGGGCGGTGGGGCCGACCTGATCGGCTCCTTGCCGGTAGATAATCTGAGTCTCGGTGTTGGCGAGCAGACTGGCTGCGACAGCGCGTAGCGCTGACCCGGCGTCGCCGACGGTGTCCAGGTCGGTGAGCTTGTGGAACAGGAGGGCGTTGGCGATGCCGAAGTGCCGGGCGAGCCGCCACTGCGCATCCATGCGGCGCAGCAGCGCCGGCTGTGACATCAGCCGCCACGCCTCGTCGTAGATCACCCACCGGTGCCCTCCGGCGGCGTCGGACAGCGCCGCCTCCATCCAGGCGCTGGCGCAGGTCATCAGCACCGACACCAGCGCGTCGCTGTTCGCCACCCGCGAGAGGTCCAGGGAGAGCATCGGCAGCGACGGGTCGAACGCCACGGTGGAGGGGCCGTCGAACAGACCCTGCAGATCCCCGGAGACCAGGCGGCGCAGTGCATGCCCGACCATGCGCCCGTCCTCGACCAGGCTCGAGTCTTGCCCGGGGTCGGGCTCGAGGATGCGCTCGACGACAATCGGCAGGATCGGTGTCTGAGTCTGCGCTACAGCCTGGTTGAGCGCTCGGTCGACGACGGTGTGCTCGATGGGGGTGAGCGGGCGGGTGAGCATGGTCTCGGCGAGGGCGCCGACCAGGTCGAGGCGGCGGGCGTTGACCATCGCCTTCCATTCCGCGTCGGCGACGTCGGCGGGGCGGGGGCCGGCGTCCAGCGGATTGAGCCGGGTGCGCAGCCCGTGGCCGAGAATGATGGCCTTCCCGCCGACGGCTTCGGCGATCGCGGAGTGCTCCCCCTTCGGGTCTCCGGGGACGTAGACCTTCCGTCCGAACGGGATGCTGCGAGTGTAGAGCGACTTGATCAGCGCGGACTTGCCGGCGCCGACGATCCCGGCAATCACTAGGTTCGGTGCCGTGATGACCCCGGCTGCGTACAGCACCCACGGGTCGTACACGAACGCGCCACCGGAGTACATGTCCTGACCGACATATACCCCGCCGTTGGGCAGGTTCCCCTCGGCGAGGAAGGGGTACACGCCTCGGACCCGCGCCGACGTGTCCTGGTGCGCGGGCACCCGGAATCGCCGCCACATTCGCAGGGCGTGTGGTCCGGGCTTGCCGCCGCGCGGCACGACCATAGCGTCGAGATCGTCCGCCTCGCCTGAACGGGAGCGGCCGGCAGTCTGTGCGGTCATGTGTCGCCTTTCATCGCAGGAGGGGAGCCGCGGTCGGTGTGCTTCTAGAGGCCACGGCAGAAGGGCAAAGCGGCGGCGGTGAATGCCTGCGCCTGCTGTCCGACGAGTCGGCGCAGCTCGCAGGAGGACTGCAATGCGGCCTGCTCGATCACGGCACAGGCGGCCTCGAGATCCTGCGGTGTAGGGCCGGAGACGGCGACCAGGCCGGTGTAGCGCAGCGCCCCGTGTCCCTGGATGAGTTCCGCCTCCTGCTGCAGGGTGTCGGCGTACTCGGCGGCGGCGCCGGCGTCTTCGATCTGCCCGATGCGGGCGCGCTGGGCGGCGTCGGCGAGGTGTCCGGTCTTGCGCTTGCGGATTTGTCGTGCAGCGATGTGCGCGGGGACCGGGTCGACTAGAAGTGTGAAGCTGCGCCGAACCCCGCTGGTGAGGATCAGTGGGCTCAGGAACCCGGGGTAGGTATGTGCGCGGGGCCACTCCGAGATCCAGTAGACGGCATGGAAGGCCGAGTCGCTGCGGAAGTGGTCCCACTCCTCGTCGATTGCGAGCGGCCCGGCCGTGGCCAGGTCGCGCCCGAGGGGATGCTGATCCAGGGTCGCGGCCGCTGCCGGGTCGTACGCGGTGCGGATGATCTCGGCGACCTCGCCCGGAGTGCACCATGGTCCCGGCTGCAGGTCAGCGACCCGCAATGCGGTGGAGAGCGCCGACATCTCCTGCCGCAGCACGGCCGCTGCCCCTCGCATCCCGCCGCCGGCGGCTCGGATCGACCGGGCCGCGGCGCGAAGGTTCACCGACAGTGAGATCGTGGTGACGTGTCGTTCGCCGGCCGGGCCGGCGTCGGCGACCAGATCCCGGTACACGCCGGCGACCCAGGAGCCGTCGTCGATGCCGTGCTCGGCCCACCATGCGGCAAGCCCGGACCCGGTGTCGGGCACGGTCCGCTCCATCACCTGCAGACGGGCGATGCGCGGCGAGCGGCAGCAGCCGGCGAGCACTCGGCCCCATCCGTGCACCCGCCGCTCCTGATCTGCGGGGTCCAGCAGCGCAAAGCTCGGATACGAGACGAGCAGTGTCGCGGTCAGCGTCGACTCGTACGGGTCGTGGACCATCGCACACCCGGTCACCGGATCCTGAAGGTGCCGCAGTCGGGCGGCGTCTCCGGGCAGCGCCAGCTGACCCGCTCGGTGGGGCGGGGTGGCCTGCCGGCGGAACCGGGTCTGCCCGGCGGCCCGTCGTAGCGCCCAATGGGACACCACCGGCGCCCACTCGACGGCGGGCTGCCCCGCGACAGGCGTGTAGGCGAGAGCCAGCCCGAGCGCCCAGGCCGGTGATGTCCAGGCGACGCCGATACTGCCGGCGATGTAGAGCGCGATCAGCAGCACCGTCCCGCTCGTGGCCAACACGGCGACCTGACCGGCCGACAGCCCGAGGATGACGCTGCGCCGCCGCAGCCGAGACATGCTCACCGGGGACAGCCCCGGAGTCTCGTCGCTCATCGGCGTCGCTCCTGCCGACTACCCACCGCTGACCCCCTCCCGCGGCGGAACGGCGCCTGACGGTCGAGTCGCAGCATCGGCGTGACCGGTCACGTCCGCCCCGACCGTCGCGCCTACGGCGCGGCCCGCCCCCGCGGTGGCACGCGCCACCTCGACCGCCGCGACCACGCCTGCGGCCACCGGAACTGCCGCGCCCGCACCGCCAGCCGCTCCCGTGCTGCCGGTCGCGGGCGCCGCCGCCCCGGAACCGCCGCCCTGTGCCGCCCCGGCTCCTGCCGCCGGGGTCCCCACCCCCGCGGCAGCTGTCCCCTCCGCCGAGGCGGCAGGGGCCGGTGTCGGCGCGGGGGACCCGCCAGATCCGCGAGGCGGGAGGCTCTGCGGCAGGTGCGGGATCGGGATGGGCCGGTTCACCGCCTGCTTCGCCTCCTGCTCGGTGGAGGTGGCCGCGTACAAGTCGAAGCCGACGAAAGAGACCAGTTTGTAGACCAGGTAGGGCGCGAACCCGGCGATCAGCATCAACACGATCCCCGAGACCGGCTCCGCCAGCGATGCCAGATCCAGATCGATCGGCGCGCTCATCTGTCCCACCGCTATCAGGAACACGACCGCCATCACGAGCTTGGAGAAAATCAGCGCGACCACCAGCAGCGCCCACTTCGACACCCATCCGCGGGTGAACTCCCACGCTCCGCCAGACAGCGCCAGCGGCGCCAGGACGATCGCCACCAGCAGCAGGCACTTGCGGATCAGCAGCGAGAACCACACGATCCCCGCAGCGGCAACCGCCATCGAGGCCAGGAAGATGGTCACGATGATCGCCGCGCCCGGCGCCGGGAGGCTCAGCGCGCCGAGCCCTGCCAGCAGCAGCGCGATGCGTCCCCCCATCTCCTCGACGGTGTGGCCGCTGGCCTGAATGATCCCGATGGTCAGCTGGTCGACGATCTCCAGCAGGGTCGCCGTTAGCGTCAGCACCAGGAAGCTTCCCAGCACGGATCGCGCCAAACCCAACGCGGCACGAACCAGCGCTCCGGGCTCTCTGCGCACCATCCCGGTGATCAGTTGGAACAGGAAGAAGATGATCATCACCAGCACGGCGATGCCGAACAGGATGTTGTAGATGCGGACGTAGTGCGGTGCGGTGACATCGACCAGCGTCGTGGTCTCGAACAGCACCCACACCGCTTCGAACATCCACGCCGCCGCTGCGCCGGTGGCAGCGGCCACCCACGCGAACGTGCCCTCGACCACCGAACCGCCGACCGCGCCGGCCGTCGCTGCGGCCGCATCGCACACGGAGGAGATGAGGGGGGCATCGCACACTGACATCCGTCAGACCAATCCCATTCCGGTCAGATCGCCTGGCCGACGTTCCACGCGAAAGTGACGAACGTCACCGACGCGCCGGTCACCAGTGCCGCGATGCAGGCGACGAGAACCCCCGTCTTGCCCCGCGCCGCCAGATGCGGGTTGGAGCTGAACGAGCCGAGCCCCCACACGATCGCCGCGCAGATCAATGCGAGCACGGACAGCACGAGCCCGATCGTCATGACCGCCCCCACGATCGTGCGCAGCTGGGCGATGCCCGGCAGGCCGCTGTCATTTGGAGTGACGCCGATATCGGCGGGAACAGCCAGCAGGACCTGCAGCAGATCAGGCAACACCGTGACCCTTTCGGAGACGACAAGACTCAGACGCGAACGCGTCCCACAAGCACGGTGGGGATGCTCGTCCCCTCAACAGGACGGGCGAGCGCACCGCAGGCTCGAGCCGGAGGTCTGCTTGTCCTCTTCGGTGCCGGGATCCGCGATCTGGGCCTGCACCGGCACAGTGCCCCATCTTCGGACGCGCGAGCGTCCTCACCGGGCTCGTTGCCGCGGGGAGTCGTCCGCGAGGTGGCCCCACGCCGGGACCGGGCGGTATGCTTTTGTCATACCGGCAAGGGTTTGGAGGGGCTGATGGCTGTTCGCAAAGTAGCGGTCACGCTGCCGGAGGAGCTATTCGAGATCGTGGAGCGTGCCCGGGCGGTTGAGCATCGTACCCGGTCGGAGGTTATCCAGGAGGCCTTGCGGACGCACTTCGGTGAGGCCGTCTACATGCCAAGCGATGATGAGCGGCAGTTGCTCATCGCTGCGCTCGATGAGGTTGCGCAGAATCCTCAGCGGATTCGCGACTGGGACCGCGTTCGCGCTGACTTGCGCGCCGAGCGGTGACGGTCCGGCTCACCGATCTCGCGGTCCGCGATCTGACTGAGGCTCGAGACCACTACCGTGCAATCGGCGAAGGTCTCGAGAGTCAGCTTCTCGACCAGCTCGACCGCGTCGTAGATCGGCTGATCACGTTCCCGAAGGGGGCGCCCCCGGTCGACGGGTTCCCTGGCGTCAGACGCGCGCGGATGCGCCAGTTTCCGTACGGCGTCTTCTACCGCCTTGACGGAGACGACATCCTGATTCTCCGAGTGGTGCACACGCGCCGTGACGCCCCCGAGCTCGGCTGATCAACCAGAAACAGCCGGACCTGCTCAGACTGGCGGTCGGCGGTGTGCGCTTCGTCGCACCGCGCGTACTACTGAACCTCTTCGAACCAGCCGAGCAATATCTCAAGACTTCAGTCGGGTCCGGGTGGGCATGACATCGCGCGCGTTTTCGAGCGCCACGCCAGGGCATCGGCGGCCGCGGGTTTGCCCTCAGAAAGAGGCGCCTACCGCGAGCAGGTAGTTCACCCACGTGTTCGTCGCGCCGGCCAACGCGGCCGCGCCGACGCTGATCAGCACTCCGGTCCTGGCTCGCATCGCGCCGCGCACGTTCCCAGCCCAGTGGGTCAGCCCCCATCCGGCCGCGCAGATGACCAGCATGAGGCAGGACGCCACCAGGACGATGGTGAGCAGCGCACCGGCGACATCGAGCAGCGCGCCCCGGCCGCCGAGTGCCCCCAGATCGGGGTAGACGTTGACGGGATGCCGCACCGCAGGAGTCACGACCCGCATCGCGTCCCCCGGGACGGGGCCGCTGCGTGGGACACCGCGCCATGCGCGGCCAGCCACGGGATGGGGTCCACCGTGTCGGACGGCCATCCGTCCGGCCGGATCTCGAGGTGCAGGTGCGCGCCTTTCGACCGGCCCTCGTCGCCAACGTCGGCGATGTGATCTCCGGCGCGTACATGCTCGCCGGATCGGACGTGGATGCCCCAGTCCCACATGTGCAGGTAGACGCTCGCAACCCGCTGACCTCCGATGGTGTGCTCGATGATGATGATGTTGTTCCATCCGGCCAGGTACCCGGCGTGCCGGACGATCCCGTCGGCGATCGCGACGATCGGGTTGCCTTCGGCGGCGGCCATATCGCTGCCGGCGTGAAACCGTCGCTCGCCGGTGAACGGGTCGGTGCGCCACCCGTATGGGCTGCTGTGCGTGAAGCTGCCCTCCTCGAGCGGCATCACCACCCGGGTGGTCTCGGGGATCGTTGAGTCCGGGGAGGCGGAGCCGGGCGCAGGTTGCGCTGTCCACTCCATTGCTCGGTCGGTGACGGTGCGCACATAGGCGCGTACCGTGGCGCTGACCTCGGGCCACCATTCCAGTGCGCCAGGGCCGGCGTTGTGAGCGAGAGCGAGCGCTTCCAGCTCGGTGAGTTGGGTCGCCGCCGGCCAATCGGGGTGTGTGTCCCGGAGTTGCCGCACTTGGCGGAGCAGGTCGCACAGGTATCGTGCGCCGGTCCCGGCGTGGATCAGCGGCTCCCGCACGTCCCAGGTGCCGTTGCCGTTGCGGTCCGCACTCCACGGCGCCCCGTACGTTGCCGTCCAGACGCTGCTGTTGATCTGGAACAGCCCCCAGGTGCCGCCGTTGATATCGTCGGCGTACGCGTCCGGATCGAAGTTGGATTCCTGGGCCATCACCGCGGCGAACCATGCCTCGGGGATGTCGGCGCAGGCCGCCGCCGCGACCCGCACCCAGGTGCGCGCATTCGGCAGGACGGGGGCGTCTGTGGCGAGCGCGCCGGGGCCAGGCCCGGGCGCGCAGCCGGCGAGGGACACCGCGACCACCGTGGCGACCGCGGTCAGGGTCACGCCGGGGAGCAGCAGCACCGCGGCGAGCAGGCCGGCGAGGATCTTCTTCATCACGCCCCTCAGGGCAGCGGGTCGTTCAGCCGGGAGACGCGGAGGGCGACGCAGCGCCCTCCGTCGGGCGGGCAGGTCAGGAAGATGGTGAAGGACACCGGGTGCTCGGTGCGGATGTCGGCGCCGAACGTGTGGCCGTGTCGCACGCGGATGCCTTCCACCGTGCGCGCATGAATGCCCTGAGGGAGGATCGACGTGTCGACCGCACTCCACGTCGTGGGCGGGAAGACCCGTTGCACGATCAGCTCCTGGCGGGTGCCGTACTCGCGCAATTGAGCCCACGCGTCCGCCGTGGGCAGGTAGTAGGCCAGGTCCCGCTCCAGCCCGGCAGCCTCCTCCACGGGCGGGTCGGCCACGGCCATCAGCCGCTGAACGGCATCGCCCGGCTCACTGTCCATGGTGGTGTCCCAGCCGAACAGCGCTTCGGCCACCCTGACTGCCAGACGGTCGGCGGGCGACGCCGCGGCGACCGGGCTCGCGGCGGCCGGGGAGGGACGCTCTGCGGGAAGGGTCGAGGTGCGAAACCCCAGACCGTACACACCGACGATGGTCGCGGCCAGCAGCCCTGCCACGGCCACCGCGACAACTGCGAGCACGACGGGGCGGCGTCGTCGGCGCGTCGCGCCCACCCTGTGCTGAGGAGTCATACCCGTCAGGTGGTCGCGGCGATCCCGGCAGGAACGGTGACTCCGGCCCAGACTGGCAGTTCAACTGGCGGCCGCGTCCTGTCCCGCCGCCACCGTGTCGGAGGGTAGGGGACCGGGGCTGGTGAGGATAGCCGTGGTGAACGCAGCCACCTGGTCACCGAACGCGGCCACCCGTCGGCGGTCCTCCGCGGTCAGCACCGCGGCGACCAGGGCTGCGTCGATCCGTTCCAGCCGGGCACTGTGGTCGTCGACGAGGGCGAGCAGGCGTTCCCTGGCGAACAGGGAGCGGGCGTCGGGGTCCACATCTGCCCACCCGGCCCTTTGACGGCGCTCCAAACGGCGGATGGTGCTGGCCGCCGCTGACAGCGCCTTGGTCTTCGGCTGCAGGGACTGCCGCACGGTGTTGGCTTCGGCGCGCACCGGCGGTGGCGCGGTCGGGTCGGAAGCGAGGACGCGCAGCGCGTGCCCGGCTTGTGCACGGCGCACCTCAAGGTAGGGACCGTGCACCTTGCGATGCCGGTCGATCTCGATCAGCGCCTGCTGGGCTTGATCGCGCAACCAGTCCGGGGTGCTCTCGTTGGTGGCCAGCGACTGCAGCTCGAGCACTTGTTCGTGCTGATGGTAGGAGTTGCGTCCGGTGATCGCCCGCGCCGCCTGTTCGCGTGCCTTGCCACGGCGCGGTGGTGGCGAATCGCCACCACCGCCGACGGTGGGGAGCGCGCCGAACCGGGTCGCTGTTTGCCGGATCCGGGCCTCGGCGGCGCCGAGCGCACGCAGCTCGGCGTACAGCTCGGCCTGCTCGGTCGGGGTGAGTTCTTTGCGGTGTTCGAACGATTCCTTCACGGCGAGGATGTGGCTGAGCTTGTCGGAGACCCCCCGCGCGATCCAGCAGGGCACGCTCTGGTGGCCGAGGGTCGTGGCGGCGGCCAGCCGGCGGGCGCCGAACACCAGGACGAAGTCGGAGGTGATCGTGAGCGGCTCGAGGATGCCTCGTTCGCGGATCGAGGCGCACAGCCCGGTGAGATCCCCCAGATCGTGGCGTGCCTGGTACCCGCGCACGATCTGGGCCGGGGGAACTTCGACGAACTCGGTACCGGTCACGGCCTGCTCCCGGGCAGGGTCTGCCTGGCCAGGTCCCGCAGACGCTCGTCGGCGAGCAGCTCGGCGAGGCTCTCCCCGGACAGCACGCGCACCAGCAGTCCCGGCCGGGCCGGCGATGCCGTGGTCGGTTTGGACCCGACCAGAAGCCGCACCAGTGCCGCCCACTCCGGCTTGGACAGTTGCAGGAACTGCCGGAAGGCGTGATCACGGCGCAGCACGTCGACCGCGGACTCCTGCGATCCGAGGTCGGAGATCCTCTGACAGACGTACTCGGCCACCCCTGCCGCGTCGGCTGCGGGCCAGCCGGCGACGGCGAGGTAGGCGGCCGCGCACTGCACGATCCGGTCGATCCCCCGGGGGACCGCTGCCTGGTCCTCAACCGCGACTTCCATGAGCGTCTGGTCGTCTCCGGCGCGGACGGGCATCGCGTCGGGATGGTTCTTCAGACGCCGGGCGTGGTCGGGGCTCTGCAAGTGGCGTTCCCCCTGCGTCTCGGCCATCAGATGCCGGGCGACCGCCTTGCGCACGACCGCCCACGGGCTCTCCGCGTTGAGGATGCCCGGCTCACGCATGGTCAGGAACGCGGCGTACGCGGCGTCTTCGGCGGGTCGATGCCAGGAGCGCGCCAGGCTCGCGAACCGGGACTGCGCATAGGTGAGCAGGTCAGTGGCGACGGGGAGAGTGCGCCATGCGCCGGGGCCGGCCGCGTGGATCGTTTCCAGGACTCTGCGGACCGCTTCCGCGGACCCGAACAGCTTGTCGAGCTCATCCTCCGGGCCGGTTCGCGGATCGCTGGCGATCGCGACACTCATCGCCCCACCCCAGCGCGCTGCCCGGTCATGCCCACAGTGTGCGAGGGGTCGCCGGGTCCGTTCACGCGGCTGCGACGTGCCGACAATGCCGAGCGCAGCCGGCCGTTCGCGTCGATCCTCCGCGCCATCAACGCGGTCCGCAGCCGTCGTTCCAGACCCACACCGTTGCGGGCGAGCATCCCGGCCATCCGGGTGCCCAGATCGGTGGGGCGGACCCATTCCACCCAGATGCCGTCCCGCGCCGGCGTACTCCTCGGCGCGGCCGCACGTGTCATCCGGGCCTGCTCCACCTGGTGCGGCGTCCGCCCCGTGCGATCGCCGATATCGTCGTCCTCGCCCATCGGAGCCCACCGTCCCTTCCAGGTTTCGCTCCTGCCCTGACCGGTCGGCCGGGTTCCTGCTACTCCTACTAAGTGCCGATCAGGCACTCGAGGGGACCGTACGAACGCAAATCGACGCGCATCCGGGCAGGCCGGACGAAGAAGCACCTGACCGGGTATTTTCCACACGGCGTTCGGTTGAGTCCACGGGATCGTCCACAGCCGTTCCCCATGGCGGACGCCGCGTTCCACACCGCGTTCCACCGGCGTCAGGCAGGGTTTCCCCATCTCGACGAGAGAGGAGCGAGACATGCCGCAAACGCGACGCCGCACCACAGCACTGACCGCGCAACTAGACAGGGAATGGGACGAGTGCTATTCACGAGCGCGCATCGATCTGGGCGAGCTGGGGGTCGGCACCGGCGGCGAGTGGGTGGCGCGGATGCGTGCCCCGTCCGCGGACGGAGACCACACGGTTCTGCGTGCACTGCTCGAGCGCGCCGGCACCGGCGACGCACACGCGCAGCGCACGGTGCTGGCATTGATGATGCCAAAGGTAATGGTGTTCGCCCGCACCAGCGTGCGCAGCGTCACCGGCGCCGACGCCGTCGCGGTCGCGGTCGGAGCGGCGTGGGAGACGATCCGCACGTTTCGCGTCACCTCTGGACTGCGTAACGCGCGCGGATCGCTCGTGCTGGCGATCCTGCGGACCATCCTCGCCGCCGAGCCGCCCGCCCGGGAGATCCCGTGCGACCCAGCCCTGCTGCCCGAACCCGCCGAGATCACCAGCGAGGAAGTCGTCGACGCGGATGTTCAGGTGGCAGGCGTACTGCAGTGGGCGATGACCGCCGGGGTGTTGGATGCCGAGCAGGTCCGGCTGCTCGTCCGCCTCGACCTGCTTGGCCTGGACTGCCGGGAGCTGGCCGAGCAGATGTCCGTCGCCTACGACACGGTCCGCAAGCGCGCTTTCCGGGCACGCCGCCGGCTGGCGACCGCGGCCCGCGACCAGATCGGCCGAGCAGAGCAGCCGCTCCCGGCGGCACCACCCGGACTCCGCCAGGGACCCGCACCGTTCGAGGTGCGGGCTGTTGACTTATCGGTCGGGTGGTCGTGACAATGGGCGCAGGCAGACGTTCCTTGTGTGGGGTATGCGGGCGCACTCCCCACGGCTGGCGTGAGCCTCCTGTTCTCGCCCCGTCGACGCGTCTGACCGGACGGGTGTGCGGGAGGAGCCGATGACACAGGCAACCGAGGCGTCCGCGCCGACGCTACCGCCTGCCCACGCGGACCGCCCCGCGCCCTCGCCGCCGGTGCGTACGCGGCGGCGGGCGCCGGTGATCGCGGCGGGCGTCGTCCTGGTCGCGGTGGGCACGCTTGCGTCTGCCGTGCTGCTGAATTCGGCGGGCAACTCCGTCAGCGTCTTCGTCACCGGCAGCGAGATCCTCCGCGGTGAACCCATCGACGCGTCCGAGCTCCGCGAGATCCAGCTCGCCGGAGACGAGCCGGTCGATGCGTTTACCATCGATGACGCCTCCCGCCTCGTCGACCGGTATGCGGCGGTCGACCTTCCCGCGGGGAGCCTGCTGACCAGCGCGAACACGGCCGAGCAGGTCGGAGTGCCGGACGGTCAGTCGATGGTGGGGGTGCCGCTGGGTCCGGGGCAGATGCCGGCGAGCCGAATCGTCGCCGGCGATCACGTCCGCCTCGTCGCCACTCAGTTGCTGGATGCCACCGGCCGCCCCGCCTCCGAAACGGTCGCGCTGCCCGTGGAGGCGGTCGTCGCCGCGGTCACCCGCGACGAGACCGACACGGTCACGATCGTCGACGTCCTTGTCCCCACCACCGAGGCCGCGTCGCTGGCCAGCCGCGCCGCGGCGGGAACGCTCGCCCTGATCCTGGACCCGATGGGGTGAAAAGCCATGGCCATCATCGGATTCGCCTCCGTCGCGGGGTCGCCCGGCGTCACCACTGCCGCCGTCGCGGCAGCCCTGCTCTGGCCGCGACCGGTGCTGTTCATCGAGGCCGACACCTCTAATGTGAGCGCGGTGCTGCCCGGGCTGCTGCGCGGGCGGCTGGACTATTCCCGCAGCCTCAGCCAGGCGATGCTGCTGCACACTCGCGGGGAATTGACCGCGGACGCGTTTCTGGATCCGTCGCTTCCGCTGTCCGTGCCGATCCATGACCTTCCCCGGGACCCGTACCTGCCGCATCCCTCCACACGCGACGGACATCGGCTCTGGGTCGTTCCGGGGTTCGACAACCTGAACGCCGCCGTCGGCACGAGTTCGCTGTGGAGCGCGCTCACCGCTGTGGCCGGTCAGCTCGCTGACTCCGGTGCCGACATGATCGTCGACTTCGGTCGGCTGCACCGTGCCGAGCCGCGGCAAGCGCTGCTGGAAGCCTGCGACCGCGTCGTCATCGTCGCTCGCGCCACGCTCCCCGACCTCTTCCGGGTGATCGGCCGCATGTCAGAACTCACGGCAGGCTTGGCCCCGTTGGGCCGGGAGTCGCACTTGAGGCTGCTGCTGATCTCTCCGCCCACCCGGCACGACACCGACGCCCACGATTTCCAGACACGCGTCGGCGTAGACGTGATCGCCACCCTGCCGTTCTCTCCCCGCGGCGCAGCCGGATACTCGGCAGGCATCTCTGAACGGAACCCGCGAAACCCCTACCAGCGCGCGGTCCGCAAGTTCGTCCACGACCTCGCCCACCCGCTGATCACCGCGCAACGGCGTCATCCCGCGCGGGTCGGAGCATCCGATGGCTGACACTCGGAACCGGGGACCTGCGCCCGCCGACCTCGGATCGCTGCCGCTGTTCGACGACGCACCGCTGCGGGATCTGCCGCCTGCGGCACGACACCTACTGGCCGCGGCGCAGCCCGCCCCCGCCCCGCTCGAGACCGCCTCGACGACGCAGGCCGCCGACCCAGCTCTCTCATCGCCGGCGACCGAGGCATCCCGATCGGCGGTGGAAAGCACCCCTCCGACCGGCGCGCAGGCCGCCGTCGATTGGGATCTGGTCGATCTGCTGCAGAAAGCCGCCAGCGATCTTCTCCCGCAGGTCGACGCGGTCCGGCTGGGCGAGACCGTCTACCTCGACACCGCCACCACCTCCCCGGACCTCAGCGAACGGGACCTGGAGAACCGGGACATCATCCTCCGCGTGGTCAACGACTACGTCACCCGCCACGTCCTGTTGGAGCGCGGGCAAGACGCCGACTGGGCACCACAGGAGCGGGCTCGCTACGTCGACGCGGTGTTCAACGAGATCTTCCGCTGGGGCAGGCTGCAACCGCTGCTCACCGAACCGGGAGCGAAGAGTATCAACATCCTCGGCCACGACCGGGTGATCGTCCGCTATCAGGACGGCAGTTATGCGCTCAAACCTCCGATCGCCCGCAGCGACGCCGAGCTGATGCGGCTGCTGCAGAACCTCGCCAAGAAGCGTCACCGCGAGTTCTCCGACGTGAAGGCGTCAGTCGGGATCGACCTGGACGGCGCGCGGCTGAACCTGCTCGCCTCGTCGGTTGCCACCCAACCCTCCGCCGGGATCCGCATCCACAATCACGTTGACGTCGACCTGGACGACATGGTCCGGCTGCGCACACTCACCAAGCCCGCCGCGCGGCTGCTCGCCGCCGCAGTCGCTGCAGAACGGAACATCCTCATCTCCGGCGAACCCGGCGCCGGCAAGACCACCCTGCTGCGCGCGTGCGCCGCCGCGATCCCCCGCGATGAGCTCATCGCGACAGTCGAGACCGAGTACGAGTTGTATCTGCACAAGCTTCCCCACCGGCACATGGCGGTGCTGCCATTGCAGATGCGTGAGGGCACCGGGGAGGGAACGCACGGGGAGTACTCGCTGCGTCAGGCGATCAAGGACGCCCTGCGACACAACCTGAAGCGAGTACTGGTCGGTGAGGTCCGTGGCGCGGAGGTGAAAGCGATGATGGAGTCCATGCAGATCGGCGGCGGGTCGCTGGCCACCATCCACGCCGAGAGCCCCGCCGACGCGATCTTCCGCCTTGCCAACCTCATCATCGAGGAAGGCAACCTCACCAACGATTACTATCCGCTACGGCTCATCCAGCAGCACATCCGCCTGATCGTGCAGGTGCGAGAGGTCACCGCCCCGGGGACCGCGCCGCGGCACATCGTCACCGAGATCGCTGAAGTCACCGCCCCCACCACGGACAAGGGTCCGCCTTTGGCCCAGCCGCTGATGCGCTACGACCCCGACGCCAGCGAACTCACCTTCACCGGTACGCAACCCACCCCGACCCTCCGAACGCAGCTCGAACGTGTCGGCCTTCCCGACGGGTTCTTCCACACCGGGGGGAGACGATGACACACCTGCTCACCGTGCTCGCCATCTCTGTCGCTCTCACCGGCACCGCCGTCATCCTTTACGGGGCGCTGACCGTCCCCGCGCCCCGCAGCCTGTCCACCCCCGCCCGCACCTCCCTGCGCGATCGCGTCCGGGCAGGGATCCGCCGGCTGGGCCGACGGCGCGGACGACTGCTCGCCGGAGTCGGCGCCGGCATCGTAACCTGGCTGATCTCCGGCTGGCCGGTCGCGCTGATCGCCGTCCCCGCAGGGTTCCTGTTCCTCCCCGAGGTGCTCGCCAAACCGAGCACCCGCGGACTGACCCTGACCGAGGCTCTCGCGGCCTGGACGCGGAACATCGCCGCGCTCGTGCAGACCGGCACCCTCGGCGTGGAAGACGTCATCCAGCTGTCCCTTCCGGCCACCGCAGAGACCATCCGCCCGCAAGTCGCCACGCTGGTGTCCCGGTTCCGCGGCGGATGGGACACCCAGGAAGCGCTGCGCGCATTCGCCGACGACTTCGCCGACCCTGCCGCAGATAAAGTCACCGCGCACCTCATCCAGGCCGCCCGCAAACGCGCCGGCGACCTGCCACGCGCGCTCGACGCGCTCGCCGACGAGATGGCTGCCGAGGTCCGCGTGCGACGAGCGATCGAGGCAGACCGCGCCAAGCCGCGGCAGAGCCTGCGCATCGTAACCCTCATCACCGTCGGGGTGGTCCTCGTGCTGCCCCTATTCGGACGGTCCGGCCAGTTCGCCGCCTATGCGACCCCGGTCGGGCAGGCGATGCTCGCACTGTGGATCGCCTGCTACATCGGGTTGCTGCTGTGGGTGCGCGCGATCCTGCGGGAGAAGCCCGCGCCGCGCCTGTTCACACCGTCCGGGGACCGACCATGACCGGGTGGATGCTCGCCCTGCCCGGCCTGCTCATCGGCGCCGGCGCAGCCGTGCTGCTCGGCGCATTCGCGCCCCGCCACGTCCACATCGGCTCCGCGCTGGCACGGCTGGGAACCACCACAACTCCCGACCAGCGCGGTGGACGCGCCGCACCGCGCGTCATCGGCGAATGGGCGCACCAGCACCTGCCCGACGCACCCGGTTTCCGCATCCCGACCGCCGACCTGACCCTGGTGGGCATGTCGCCGGCGGCATTCCACTACCGCAGAGTCGTCGGTGCCGGAGTCGGCCTGCTCGCCCCGCTGTTGGTGGGGACGGTGATGACCATGCTGCTTCCTGTGCTGCCGGTGTGGATGTGGCTTGGGGTCGCCGCGGTCTGCGCCGTCGTGGGGTGGGCATCCCCCGGGGGCGAGGTCCGCACCCGCGCGGCCCGCGCCCGTGCCGAGTTCACCCAGGCGATGGCGGTGTATGTCGGACTGGTCGCCGTCGAACTGAGCGACGGTGCGACGGGACCGGCCCGTGCGATGGCCAACGCCGCCGGGATCGCGGACTCTTGGGTCTTCCGGCGGCTGCGCGAGGAGCTCACTCTCGCCGAGTACACCGGGCAGACCCAGTGGGACGCGCTCGAGCACCTGGCCTCACAGATCCAGGTTCCCGCCCTGCAAGACGCGTCCCGGATCATGCGGCTCGCCGGCGACGGCGCCCGCGTCACCGACTCGCTCCGCGGCGCCGGCGACGCGCTGCGCAATGCCATCGTCACCCAGGCGCATGCCGAGGCCAACGCGCAGAGCGTGAAGATCGGCCCCCCTCTGGCTCTGACCGTCTTCGTCCTTGCCGGACTGTTCATCACCCCGGCCGTGATGGCGATCATCGCCCGCTGACCCGATGCGCCACGACCTCGTGACGCATCTAGAAAGAGAGAAAGAAGAGGAACACATCATGGATGAGATCCCCACCCGCGCGGTGCTGCTCGTCGGCGGTATCCTGCTGGCCGGTGTCGTCGTGGCGCTGATCACCGCGTTCGCCACCGGAACCTTGAACCCGGTGATCGGCTGACGCATGCGCCCGCCGACACGCCGCCCTCCGCCGGGGCGCAGGCTCGCGCGGCTGCTCGCCCCCGATCGACGTCAGCGCGGCGTCGCGGAAGCCGCGATCCTGTACCCGTTCCTGCTGCTGCTGACCTTCACCGGCCTGCAGCTGGGGTTCTACTTCCACGCCGCGCAGGTCGCCCAGGCCGCCGCCGCGGTCGCGTTCAACGGCGCCCACGGCCTGAATGCCACCCCGACCGACGGGCACGCCGCCGCAACCGCGTTCCTGGCCGTTCGCGGCGGCGAGCTGCTGCAGGCCAGCACCGACATCCAGAACACTGGCACCGAGCTGACCGTGACCGTGACCGGGCGGGCGCCCGGGATCATCCCCGGCTGGGTATGGCTGGACGTCCGCGGCACCTACACGGGACCGGTGGAACGATGGGCGGGGTGACGCTCCGTCGCCTCCTCGCCCCACACCGCCGGCAGCGAGGGGAGATGGACATGTCCGCCGAGACCGCCGTCCTCGCCCTCGGCGTGATCGTCCTGCTCGGCTTCACGATCTCCTTCGGCTGGGTCGCCCACGCCGATACCAGCCTGCACGCGGCAGCGGCCACCGCGGCCCGCGAGATCTCATTGCTGCGCGATGCCGCCACCGCAGACACCGCAGCCGCTACCGCCGCCCGACGCGCCGTCGAAGCACAGGGCGTCTCTTGTCAGCACCTCACCGTCATCGTGGATTCCTCCGGACTGGACGCGCCGCTCGGAGAGATCGGCATCGTCCGCGTCACGATCACCTGCACCATTGCGCTCGTCGACCTGCCGTTCGCAGGAACCCCTTTGACCACGTCTCTCACCGCGACCGGCATTAACCCGGTCGACCGCTACCGGGAGCGATCTTGAAAGCCAGCAGCTACGTCGCCGTTGCCGTCCTCGCCCTGATCGTGGTGATCGGCTGGGTCGTCGATGGTGGCGGCCAGATCCTCGCTCATCAGCGCGCCACTACTCTCGCCCAAGACGCGGCACGGGTCGGCGCGAACGCCGTCTCCGGTCACATCGTCGCCACCGGGTCCGTCGCTATCGACCCCACCGCGGCTCGCGCTGCCGCCGAGGACTACGTCCACGCCGCCGGCGCGACCGCTGAAGCGACCGTCACAGCAGACACCGTCACCGTCACCGTCACGACGAGCTACGACACGATCTTCTCCGTTGTCCTCGGCCTGGACGTCCTGTACGCCGAGGCGACCGCCTCTGCACAATTGGTCAGCCGTTAGGAGCACGCATGCCCATCTCTCGAGCCTTCTCCATCGCCGTGCTAGCCCTCGCTGTCGTCCTGCTCCCTGGATGCGCGCCGACCGTCCCTCCCACCCCGACCCCGTCCGGCACCGCAGCCACCCCCACGACCACGCCCACCCCGAGACCAACCCCCACCACCCCGGAGCCTGTGGACCCGCCTGCGTCCGCCGACGAAGCGATCGCGCAGGCGATCGACACCATCGATCAGTACATGCTGCTGCGTTCCGAGGTCTACGCCGACCCGTCCGGACAGCACGACGTCGCCGCCCTGGCCGGCGGAGCCGCCGAAATCCGGCTGCGCGACGAGGCCTCGCAGCTGGCCGCGCAGGGCATCCATGCCGAAGGGCAGTTCCGCTTCGAAACAACATCCGGGCAGGCATCCGAAGCCGTCGTCGACGGCACCGCCATCCCATTCGGAACCGTCACCCTCGACGGATGCTACGACTCCAGCGAAGTCGAGTTGCTGTACACGGATGGCGGCCCTGTTCCGGTTGCTGAGGATCGCCGCGTGCGCTTCCAGCCCGTCCTGGTCTACCGGCCGACCACCCAATCCTGGATCGTATTCGACACTCCATCACCAACTGAGCCAGAGTCATGCTGAGACTTCGTCGCAACTCGCTCGCTCTTCTGGCTGTGCTCGCTCTGCTGGGCGCGATCGCACCGCTGCCGGCTCGCGCGGACGTTCAAGAACCCGAATGCGACGCGATCGCTTTGGCATGCACGATCCAGCTGGATCGGCCGCCGACGGATCCAGCACCGGACCCTCACACCGGGGTGACGCCGGGGCCGGCGCAATGCCTCGCCGATGTCGGCAGCGGGTACGTGGAGGTGCCGTGCGTGTCTGAGCATGGGCATTGGAGCAACGCGAGCCAGTGCTACTGGGAGCTGCGCGATCCGGCCGTCCTCGGCGAGCACCCGCCCCCGCCGGGTGCTGACTCGTCTGGGGCATGGTATCTGTGCACGCCCTATGCGCCGGGTGCCATGTATGTCGTTGCCACCGGTCACTGGCTCACCCAGCCGCCACCCGGCTTGGGACTCACCCCCGGTCAAGCCGCAGCGCGCATCATCCAGACCATGAACTTCTACGGAATCGACATCGGTATGGCACCCGAAGTGAACGCCGAGTGGGGTCATCGCCGCGGGCACGTCGGCATCCCGATCTGGCTGTGGGCGCAGAACCGCACGACGCAGAACTGGGGACCCTATACGGTCACCGCGACGCTCGGGGGGCAGACGATCGCCGTCACCGCGCAAGTCACCGGCGTGGTGTGGGTCATGGGCGACGGTGCGACCGTCGCCTGCGCTGGACCGGGGACCCCGTACCAGGAAGCGCGCGGACTGGAGCCCTCGCCGGACTGCGGTCACCTGTACACCCGCACCAGTAAGCAGCAGCCGCAGGGCTACTACACCGTCACCGCCCGCAGCCAATGGGACATCGACTGGGCAGGTGGGGGGCAGAGCGGAACCATCCCGCTCACCGCGGACAGCACCGTGGCCTTGCAGATCCAGGAGCTCCAGTCCGTGAACGTCCCCAACGGCTGACATGACACCGGAAAGGATGGCCCACGGAATGAGACGCATCATCGCAAGCACCGCCTCGGTACTTGCCGTGGCCGCCCTCGTGGTCGGCGCCCCCGCCATCCTGGTGGTGCTGGCCGGGAACCCGTTCCCCTCCTGGGACAGACTCACGGAGGCACTGAGCAGTCCCGACTATGGGGGCCGGTTCTTCCTGGGCACCGTTCTCCCGCTGGTCGGGTGGGTCGCGTGGGCGTTCTTCACCCTGCCGTTCCTCGCAGCCATCCCCGATGCGGTCCGCCATGTGCGCCACGGCGCCACGGCCCGTCGCGCCCCCGCAGTGTTCCGAGTACAGCAGGCCGCCGCGGCCGCGCTCGTCAGCGCCGTGGTGGTACTTCTCGGCGCGGTCTCTGCCCCCGCCTCTTCCGCCGGCGCCGCCTCAGCCCCCGCGGTCGCCGCTGCAACGGACGCCGTCGCAGCGCCGTCCACCAGTTCCCGCTCTCTCTCCACCCCGTCGATGACAGGATCTGTGGCGGTGGCTGCGGTATCCGCCGGGCAGCGCCCGTCATCGCTCGAATTCCATCAGCGGGTGATCGTGTCCGGCGACACGCTGTGGGACATCGCCGCCGAAGAGCTCGGCGCCGGGCAGCGTTACCCGGAGATCTTCGACGCGTCCACCCGCATCGTCCAGCCCGACGGCCGCCGTCTCGCCGATCCCGACCTGATCCTGCCCGGGTGGACCGTGCACATCCCCGGCCCCGGCGCCCCCACGGAGCGCACCGCCCCCGTCCAGAACCCCGCCCCGGCCGAGCCCACAGTCCCGCTCCCCGCGGACGAGACGATCGAGCCCTTCCCCGCCGAGCTCGACGAGCAGTCCTTGCTCGGGGTCGACCGCGCCGACCCGACTGCCGAGCCGACGCAGGATTCGGCATACGTGGCCGACTCCGGTACTGACCTCGAGGGGGACGAGCTTGCCGGCGTGGTGCGGACCGCGGGCGGGATCTCCGGGGTGCTGGCCGCTGGCTTGCTGGCCGTGCTCGCCGCGCTGCGTCTGCACCAACGTCACCGGCGCCGGGCGGGGCAGCGCCTTCAGCTCCCCGACGAGCAGGCCAGCCACCTCGAGCGACAGCTCCGCGACGCCGGCGACGACGCGGGCAGCGCGGACGTCGACCGGGCCGTGCGGGCCATCGCCGCGTGGGCCTCCCGTACCGGCACTCCGCTGCCGGGCCTGTATGCGGTCCGGCTGGCAGCTGCGGGGCCGGCGTTCTTCTTCGCCGACCCGGTGCAGCTGCCTGCGCCGTTCGAGCCTGCCAGCGACGATGACCTGGTCTGGACCTACCCCCCGAACGCTGAGGATCACGCGCGGGCCGCGGTGAACCCCTACCCTTCACTGCTGCTGCTGGGGCAGGACCCCGCTGGCGCGCACATCCTGATCGATCTCGAGCACTGGCGCGCCCTGCACGTGCACGGGGGCACCAGCCTGATCGAGGCCGTCCTCACGGCGATGACGCTGGAACTGGCAACCACCCCGTGGGCGGACGACCTGCACCTCACCGTTGTCGGCGGGCATTCCGGACTGGCGGATGCCCTGGACGCCGGCCGGATCCGCTACATCGACACCATCGAGACGCTCCTTCCCATGCTGCGGGCCGAGCTCTCCGATATCGGCCAGGCGCTCGAGCGCGCCGGCTACGCATCGGTAACCCAGGCGCGCCTGGACGAGTCTCCCGAAACGTGGCCCACCCAGATCGTCATTGTTCACAGCGGCCTCGACGACCAGCACGCCCACACGCTCGCCGACCTCATCGCGCATAGCAGAAACGCGGGCATCGCCGTCATCGCAACGCACCCGCTGCTCGAGGGCGCGCGCCTGCGGCTGCGGGACGAGGAGCACGCAAGTCTCGACCCCGTTGGTCTGGACCTGTGCCTGCAGCAGGTCAGCGCGGAGGTGCTCACAGTGCTGAACCGGCTGATGGACGCCGCCACCGCCCCCAGCTTGCGCCCCGACGTCACCGCGGCAGTCACCTCCCTCCCGTCCCCCAGCGGCCACGACCACGCTGCCGAGCCCGGCGCACCTGCCACCGAGGTCACCGTCCCATCCCAGGAGGCGGGTATCGGCACGGCGGCCCCGTACCTGAGGTTGCTTGGGCCGGTTTCCCTCGACCTCCCGGACGCCGGAACGCCGCGACAGGCGGCGCCGGGCCGCGGCGTCGAACTGGTCGCCTACCTGCACCTGCACCCGCACGCCAGCACCGGCCAGTTCGCGAGCGCGTTCTGGCCGAACGCGGCACCGCAGGCCGCATCCATGTCGATGCGGAAGCTGACCAACCACACCAGGAACTGGCTCGGCGCCACCGACACTGACCCCCCGCGAAGCTACCTTCCCCGGTACGAGCCCGCCGAGGGGTACCGACTGGATCTGGGGATCCGCAGCGACTGGAGCGATTTCCAGGACCTCGTCGGCACCGACCTGACCGTGGCCGGCTCCGACGATCTCCTGGCGGCGCTGCGACTGGTCAGGGGGCAGCCGTTCACGGGCATCAAGCAGCGATTCTGGGCTTGGTGTCATCTGGACATGGAGGAAATGATCGCCCGGATCAGCGACGTCGCGGACGAGCTGTTCGGTCGCGCATATGCCGCCCGCGACCACGCTCGGGCGCAGTTCGCCGCGACGGTCGGGAACGTCGTCGACCCGGTCAATGAGATCGCCTGGCGCAATCTCATGCTCAGCGCCCTCGCCAAAGGTGACGTCGACCGGTTCGAACGGATCGTGGCCGACCTGGAACGCTACCTGGACAGCTTCGACGAGGGATACGAGCCCGAACCGGAGACCCAGGCCCTCATCGATGAGGGTCGCCGAGAGCTGGTCGCCGACCCATGACCCGCATCCCCTCGACCGGCACGATGTCCGTTGCCAGGCGCGGACTGGTCGCGGTCGTGACGACGGGATCGGCGATCGCGGCCGGGGCGGCATCCGCGGGGATCCAGCAGTCTCTGCCGCCGGTCGGTGTGCTGCTGCTGTGCCTGGCGGGCGTGCTGGCGCTGGTCGCGCTGAGCGTGGCCGACATCCGCTCGCATCAGATCCCCGACCGGCTGTTGCTGCCGCTGAGTGGGCTCATGGGCGGGTGGCTTGCGGCCGCGGTGGCGCTCGGCACCCCCGGCGCCGCCGCTGCCGTCGGCGATGCTGTCGTGGCGGGGGCCGTGCTTGCCGCCGTCTACTTCGTGCTGGGGCTCATGGGTGCGGTCGGTCTTGGCGATGTGAAGCTCGCCGGCGTGCTGGGGCTGTGGGTCGGCGGGCTCGGCGGGTTCTCGTGGATGCTGATCCCGATGCTGGCGGTGGGGATCAGCGGGACTCACCAGCTCGCCCGCCGCGTCCTGCGCCGCCCTGGCGCCGTCGCGCACGGCCCCGCGCTGGCCGTCGCCTCTGTGCTGTGCGCCGCGGTCGCGCTGTCCGGGTGAGTCGGCTCACTCCCAGGACGCCCTGCGCACATAGCGACCCGGTTCTTCCGCGCCGCGACCACCTTTTCCACACGCTCGACCACGTCCGTGTTCGACCCCAGCGCGATCGCGGCGCCAGCGTCGGGGTGGGACGCGGTGGCCCGGTAGAAGGTCACCGTTGCGCTGGCTGTATTCCACAGCTGGATCCACTCGAAATAGGAGTGTCGTTCTCGCGTCGGCCGCACGCCGAGCCGGCCATCGGGGACGTGCGCGGCACTCGTGTTGTCAGAGCCGGACCGAGGGTGGGGACGGTCCGGGCTCGATCCCGAGAGACCACGCCGCTGATACGGTGCGGAAGGCCGAGCGGATGGTGGTCTCCGCCTCCCGCTGCTGCAGGCCGGCGCGCTGCGCCGCGATCCCGAGCGCGCCGTGGGCGTACTCTTCCGGCAGTCCCAGCTCCGCGACCCGGCACGCCGCCCAGAACAGTGCCCGGTTACGGTTGCCCTCCGGCTGGCGTGCGACGAACGCCGCGATCCTGCGCACGACTGCGTCTGGGGAGCGATCAAGCTCCCGCGGCGGCGCGACGATCGGTGTCGGCGGTGGGCGGAGGAAGTCCCGGATCCGGGCGGCGTCCACCGGGCGGGCGGCGAGCGCGGTGTCGACGACTTCGTACCGCTTCGTTCCCGCACCAAAGGACGGCGGCGCGATCACATACCCGCCGTCGCCGCGGAAGTCGATGTGCGCGGCGGTGACGGCCCAGTTCCGTTGCGGCCAGGCCGGGTCCGCGGGGAAGTACACGTGCATCCCGCCTGAGGGGGTGCGCACCTTCGCGGCCCAGCCTTCGACCAGCCCGGCGTCCTCGAGTTGGCCGAACGCACCGTACCCGTCGCCGCTGGCGTACACGTCGATGTCGAGCACGTCGACGCCGTTGCCGCCGGTGGCGATCCCGATGCTCGCCCATGGCCAGGACCGCCACCAGGACTCCACGGTCGCGAGCGTGGTGGTGGCGTCTTTGAAGCCGTTCTCGGTGAGCGGGCGCTTGTGCTCGGGCACGCACGGGAACACGCGCAGCCCCTGCCGGGCGTAGTGGAACGCGGCCGCGGGCAGGGCTGCCGCCGGGGCGGGGTAGTCCACCTCGGTCATCATCGTTCCAGCGGGGGGTGACCGGCGCGGGCCGGTTCGCGGTGCAGGGACGGGGTGTTCGCCTGCGCTCGGAGTGCTTCGCTCATCCCCGGCGGGTAACCGTCCGAGGCGGCGGTCTCCGGCAGGTTCTCCAGGATGCCCAGGGCGGTGCGGCGGGCCTTCTCGGCGGTGTCCTGCAGCACCTCGGTCACGGTGCGGCCGTTCACGCTGTCCGCCCAGCCGGCGACGTACGGGACGGTGTATCCGCTGGTGTCCAGTCCGTGGCTGGCGGCGACGAACATCGCCACCGACTCCGCTTCCACCTCGTCGATGCCTCGATGCTCGCCGCGTGCGGTGAGGGAGTCCGGGGCATGCAGCTTCACGTGCGCGAGCTCGTGCAGCGTGGTCTTCAGCCGCGCCGCTTCGTCCATGTCCACTCGGACGGTGACCGTCCGGGTGGTGAAGTCGGTGATCCCGTTCGCGCCTCCCAGCACGCCCGCGTCGACGGCATCCTGCAGGGTGTACCCGCCGGCACGGATCTGCCCCTGCACCGCGACCAGCAGGCCGGGCGGCGCGGCGCCCTCCAGTAGCTGGGGCTCAGGACGCTCGGGGATCGGGGTGCCGCCGGTCATGGACACGTCCCACACCTTCGCCGGCTTCACACCCACCATCCGCTGCTGCACGACCTCGCCCGGCTCGGGTCGCTGTCCGCGCGGCAGGCGGCGCCAGGAGCCGGGGTCCTGTGGGGTGGCGGAGGCCATCGCCGCGAGCACGGGCTGTCGGATCACGAACCCCGGCTGTGTCGGCCACCGTCCCAGCGCCTTCCACGCCACCCTCCCGGCGACATAGGTCGGGTATGGGCTGGGCACCCGGCCGGCCTGATACGCGTCGGCGTGCTGGCTGAACAGCAGCAGCGTGTTCAGCCATGACCGTGACCGGAACCGCGCGGCGAACCGGATCGACTCCAGCCAGTCCTGCCCGGTCACCAGCCGCTGCACGGACTCCTGCAGCCTCCGGGTGATCTCCTCCATCTTCTCCACCCGGTACGCGGCCACTTCTTCCCGCGTGTATCGACGCGTCATCATCCACCCGCCTTCGAGCCACCCGCGCGGTGGCGCTCCAGCGTGGTGTGCACGCCCATCCCTGCGCGGCGGTCACGCGCACGCGGTTGCGGTCCTCCGCGTCGTGGGCGGTGGCGGCGCATGTCGCCGGCGCGGCACCGGTCGGCCCGTCTCCGGCTCTGCGACGGTAGCTCCCTCCGCCGGCTGCGTTCCCTTGCTCGCTTTTTCCAGACTCCGCCCTCCGCGCCGCTGCCGCGTCGCTGCGGGCTCCGCTTAGGAACCGCTCGCGGCGGGCACCGCGCCGGCTCTGGTCGCTTTCCCTCTGCGTGCCGGAACGGACCGACCGGACCGGCCAGGGACACGGCGCCCGCCGCGGCCCTGCCTCACACAGAAGGGCAATGCCATGACCACCACTACCCAGAGCCCGCCGGCCGGGATCCTGGAGTACGTCGACCCGGCACAGATCGTGCTGGAGACGAACGTGCGACCCAGTGCGCCGCTGACCGACGAGTTCATCGCCACCATCCGAGAGCACGGCGTGCTCCAGCCCGTCCGCGGCCGCCGCGACGACACCGGATCGGTGATCGTCCGCGCCGGGCAGCGACGGGTCCTCGCCGCCCGCGAGGCCGGGCTGGCCGCGATCCCCGTGTTCGTGGTCGACAGCACGGAGCACACCGTGGAACGGATCGTCGAGCAGATCGTGGAGAACGACCAGCGCGAAGCGCTCACCGACACCGACCGCACCGCCGCGTGGCAGCAGCTCGCGCTGGAAGGGCTCACGCCCGCGGTGATCGCCAAGCGCACCGGCACCAAGACTGCACGAGTCAAGACCGGGCTGAAGGTCGCCGGGAACGAACTGGCCGCCACCGCGATCGCCGCCCACCAGCTCACCCTCGACCAGGCCGCCGCCCTGGTGGAGTTCGAGGGGGACGAGGACACTGTCGCCGAGCTGATCGCGATCGCCGTCGAAACGCCCGGACAGTTTGACCACGCCGCACAGCGCGCCCGGGACGACCAGGCGCGCGCCCGCGCGCGGGAGGCCACCGAACAGGACCTCGCCGCGAAGGGGTTCACGATCCTGGACCGCGAACCCGGATACCAGGACACCAGCCACACCCGGATCACGGAACTGGTCGACAGTGACGGCAACCTCGTCACCGCCGAACAGATCGCCGGGCTCGACGGCGCCGCCGCGCTGGTGCGGGTGTACTACGGGGACGACGTGCACGTGACGTACTTCCTCGCCGACCCCAAGGCCCACGGGTTCGCACCCCGCTTCGGCGGCGGCAGCCAGTCCGGGCCGATGACCGACGATGAGAAGGCCGAACGACGCGAAGTCATCGCCAGCAACAAGGCCTGGGACGCGGCGCAGACCGTCAGGCGGGAGTGGCTGACCCAGTTCCTCGGGCGCCGCACCCTCCCGAAGGACGCGCCGCGGGTCATCGCCACCGCGCTCGCGACCGACCGCACCGTGGTCGCAAAGGGTCTGGAAGGCGGCAACAAGCTCGCCCACGACCTGCTCGGCGTCGCCCAGGACAGCGCATGGGGCGCGGACCGGCTGGCCGGGTTCGCGCACACCCACCCTGCCAAGGCGGTCCACGTCACGCTGGCGATCGTGCTGGGGGGCCTGGAGGCGTCCACCGGTCGGCACTCCTGGCGCAACCCGAACCGCGGGACGGCCGGCTACCTCACTACGCTCGAGGCCTGGGGGTACACCCTCTCGGACGTCGAGCAGATCATCATCGCACACACGCAGATCCACGAGGTCGACGAGGTCGAGGTCGACGACGAGGCGGAGGTCGGCGAGACTCCGGAGGAGTCCACCGCGGACGAGGCCGAGGTCGAGCTGGCCGTCTGATCCGCACGGGAGGGAGGGGCGCCCCAGCTACGGTTGGGGCGCCCCTTCCTGCTACTGCTCTTCCAGTTACAACCGCCGCCCGGTCGTGGGGTGAGCCGACGTCAACTCGTCCACCGGCTCTGTCCGGTTGATCTGTGCCACACGGTCGCTCAGCACCGTCGCCAGCGCTGGGAGCGTGGCCGCATGCTGGGGGAGGGGGCGGGGCAGGGCTGCTCGGGCCCGCTCGTCTCGGGCGAGCTCCGCGCTGACCTGGCGTGCCGCGTCGACATCGCGGCCGGAGTCCTCGATGATCGCGACGGCGTGATCCAGGGTCCGGGCGAGGTGACCGGGGGCCAGGCTGGTCAGTGTCGCCGCGAGTTGATCGACGATCGCGCGGTCGGCGTCGCCGACTCGGAACGCCGCCGAGGACTCGCCGGCGACACGATCCGCGACCGGGCCGACGACCAGCCGATACCGGTGCCCGTCCTGCGCCCCGGTCGCGTCGTACACGCCCGGCGGGATCCAATGCGACGCGTCCCACGCCCACCCCGTCCAGCGCTCACCGCCCACGACGGCGTTCGGCGTCGCCACCGACACCTGCGGGTTGGTCCGCTGCACCAAGGCGCGGGCACGGTCCAGCTCGGCGGCGCTGTATGGCCAGGCGGCGGGATTGCGTTCCGCCTGCGTCAGCGCCGACCGCAGCAGAGACACCGACAGCAGCTCGCCCGGTGTCCACGGCTGCACTGGGGCGGCACGGTCCGTGCCGGTCAGCGCTGCGATCGTGTCCAGCGCGCTCAACGCGCGCTCCAGCGCCTCTGCCTGCCAGTCGTCCCAGGCCTGAGCGAACCTCTCCTCGGACGCGAACTGCGATCTGCGCGGCTGCTCTGGGATCGGCACCGCAGCCGCATCGCGGATCGTCCGCAGCACATCCTCCCCAGCACTGATCTCGGCCACGACATCCGTCC
Organism: Microbacterium sp. No. 7; assembly: GCF_001314225.1. Lineage (NCBI taxonomy): Bacteria > Bacillati > Actinomycetota > Actinomycetes > Micrococcales > Microbacteriaceae > Microbacterium > Microbacterium sp. No. 7. The sequence continues at coordinate 3,515,655 of NZ_CP012697.1, read as the reverse complement.
CTTCCGAGCGGCACGGTGCCGCACGAATGGATGGTGTGCCGGCCCAGTCGCGCGCACGATCGGTCGCTGCCTGATACGCACCGCGGGGCGGGCATCGCCGGCGACGCAGGCTACGGGGCGGCGCGGACGGCGATGAACGCCGCGCCCGCCCGCAGGCGGTCGCCGCGTCGCCCGCCGCCGCTTCCGCACCGCCCCGTCCGCCCGCCCTGCCGACACGCCCACCCCGGGCGCGGCAGAAAGGACCCGATCATGTCGATCGACACACCGACCAACATCACCGAACTCACCGCCGCGCCCTCGCTCGCCTCCGCCGTGCGTGAGCCGTTGCCTCTGGTCGACCCCGCCAAGGCCGCCAAGCTGCGCGCGATAATCCAGGCCCGCGTCGATGCCGAACGGGAGGCCGCCCGGCTGCGCGCCGAGAACGAGCAGCTGCGCACCGCGCGGGTGCCTGTGGACGACCCGCGGATGCGCCACGTCTGGGTCGCCGCCGCGCTCGTCGCCGAACAGGAGGAGTACTGCGGCCAGTACGACGCAATCGTCGACACCGTCGGCGGCCCCAGCCGCCAGGACCTGCGCGACGCCGGCGACCTGGACCGTTCCTTCCGGGTTCGCACGCACATCACCTTCGAGGTGTGGCTTGAGATCAAAGCGTACAGCGAGGACGACGCGATCCGCAGGGTCGACAGCCTGTACCCGGCTGACGTCCGGGAACACCTCGAAGGCCACAGCCTCGACGACGCCGACCTGGAGAGCTGGGACGCCAGGGAGGCCGAAGTCGACGAGTGAGCCCCATCCGAGCAGGCGGCCCCGGACGCGCAGTCCGGGGCCGCGATCGTGTGACTCGCTCCGCGCGGAGACCGCCTTCCAGCACAAGCGGCGGAGTGGCATAAGTCCGCCGTTGCCGGTCCTGCCGACGTCCGCGGGCACCGGCCGCCTCACGGGGTCCGCTGAGGGCGACGCGAGCTCGGGCCGGCTGTCTCACCGGTTCGTGGGTGCCGTCCTCCGGCGCCGCGAGCGTACGGGACGACTCCTCCAGCGCCAAACGGCGACCTCGCTCCCTCCGCTCGCGCTCGGCGACCTCGGTCGCCGTTTGGCGCTTCCCCCGTCGCCCCGTCATCTCGCTTCCCGCCAGGACGGCACTCACGAACCGACAGGAGAACACCATGCTCACCGGGATTCGCGTCACCCTCGACGGACAGCTCGAGACCGTCACGCTCGACGACACCACCACCGCCAGCCTCGTCCACAACCTCCACAGCGCGATCGGATGCGATACCTTCGACGTGCTCCGGCTGCCCCTCGGGGCTCAGCCTCTACGTCGACGACGACGGCATCGGCCGCAGCACGTTGAATCCGATCCTCAGCCTCACCGCCGCCCATCTGGGCGCCCCCGCCGCGCTGTTCGGAGCCGGCATCTTCCTCGGGTACGACGCCGACAGCGGCGAGTCCCGCAGCCTCACGCACGGCCAGGCACGCACGGTCGTGCGTGCCTACCTCGCTGCGATCATCGACCTCGTTCGTGACAACCTCGACAGCCAGTAGACGGATCACCCGTGATGTGGGTCGTGCCTGAACCCACGCAGGCACGCCCGCATCACGCTGTCAAGCCGCAACCGGCCACACGCCGACTCCCGGTGCGACCCGCCCTCGCTCCCGCACCCGCACCAGCTCGCGCCCTCGAGAATTCCACACAACCGTGCCGTGGCCCGAGCTCGCCGTCCCCGTGTAGAACGACGTCGACACACTTCTTGCAACAAAGGGTCGGCGTGTCATCAGCCTGCCCGGTCAGGCGATCGGACCCGCGGGCGTTGGCTCACCGTGCGGTATAGCCGCGCCGACGCGATCGCGCGGTGGCTGCCGGAGCGTGACGCCGACATCAGTGGCGCGACCCAAGCGTGCACTCGAGGGCTGCCTCGCGTCCCGTAACCGACACCCCCGATAACTCACCACTGTGGGCCCGGTGAACCCTATAGCAGGACGAGGAACCCCAGCACAGCGCTAGCGATCGAAAGGACGAACAGGACGAGGGGCACGGCGAAGGGCTCCTTGCGACGCACATGCGTGGCGATCGCACCCAGCATGACGATCGCGAGACCGACACCGGCGATCGGGCTCAGAATCGGTGCGATGTTCAGCGCCATTGGCAGGATGAGGCCGATCACACCGAGTGTTTCGGCAAGGCCGATCAGCCTCACCTGCACGCTGGAGAAGTCCTCGACCCATGTCATGCGCTCTTGAAGACTCTCCTTCGGCCGGATCAGTTTTATGACGGCCGGCGCGACGAACGCAAGCGCGGTCAGGCCTGCGACGATCCAGTAGGCAATCAGCATCTTGAGCTTTCCAATCATTTGGGCTTCGACGTCGGCCGCAGAGGAGCCATGTTCGGCACCGGCGGAAAGGTCGTTCGGCAACGATTCCCATCGCGGCACGTCTCTGAGGCCTGAAAGCAACAGCCGCCGAACGGTCGGTGGGCTTCCCGTCGAGTAGTGCCCCTTAACGTGGTGTAGTTCGCGGTGGCCGGTTTCGTCGTAGACGTGGGCGCGGTCACCGTGTAGTCCCTTCGAGGAATCTCCTACAACCCACTCGAAAGGCATCTTCACGATGACCGCACCTCATATTGTCGACCCTGCCGGCCTGCTCGGCGAAGCCCTCGCGGACGCGTCGCCGGATCTGATGCGCAGCCTGCTGCAGACCATGATCAACGCGCTGCTGTCCGCCGACGCGGACGCCGTGGTCGGAGCGGAATGGGGCCAGCGCTCCGACGACCGCACCGCGCAGCGCAACGGCTACCGGCACCGCAACCTCGACACCCGCGTCGGGACCATCGACGTCGCGATCCCGAAGCTGCGCACCGGCACCTACTTCCCGGAATGGCTGCTGGAGCGCCGCAAACGCGCCGAGACCGCGCTGATCACCGTGGTCGCGGACTGCTACCTCGCCGGCGTCTCCACCCGCCTGATGGACAAGCTGGTGAAGACCCTCGGGATCCACTCGCTGTCCAAGTCACAGGTCTCCCGGATGGCGGCGGAACTCGACGAGCACGTCGACCAGTTCCGGCACCGGCCGCTCGGCGACGCTGGCCCGTTCACGTTCGTCGCCGCCGACGCGCTCACCATGAAGGTCCGCGAGGGCGGCCGCGTCATCAACGCGGTCGTGCTGATCGCCACCGGCGTCAACGCCGACGGCCGCCGGGAGGTGCTCGGCCTGCGGGTCGCGACATCCGAGACCGGAGCGGCATGGAACAGCTTCTTCGCTGACCTCGTCGCCCGCGGCCTGGGCGGCGTCCGCCTCGTCACCAGCGACGCCCACGCCGGGCTGGTGGAAGCGATCGCGGCGAACCTGCCCGGCGCAGTCTGGCAAAGGTGCCGCACCCATTACGCGGCCAACCTGATGTCGGTGACGCCGAAGACGATGTGGCCGGCGGTGAAAGCGATGCTGCACTCCGTCTACGACCAGCCCGACGCCGACGCCGTGCACGCCCAGTTCGACCGGCTGCTGGACTACGTCGACGGCAAGCTCCCCGACGCGTTCGAGCACCTCGACACCGCCCGAGCGGACATCCTCGCGTTCACCGGGTTCCCCGAGGGCCTCTGGCAGCAGATCTGGTCCAACAACCCGAATGAACGTCTCAACCGAGAGATCCGCCGACGCACCGACTCGGTCGGCATCTTCCCGAATCGCGACGCGATCATCCGCCTCGTCGGCGCCGTGCTCGCCGAGCAGACCGACGAATGGGCCGAAGGCCGCCGCTACCTCGGCCTCGACATCCTCGCCAAATCCCGCCTCACCCTCGTCACCGACACCGGAACCGAGGAGGTGAGCACCGACATCGTCCTCGAACTCAGCGCCTAACCCCTCAACAATTCGAAGGAAACCGAGCTACACCACTTCCTGGGGCTTGACCTCCCGTCGCTCTTCACCGGTGCCTGGAGGCGATCGTAACGCGGCCAACTCACGGCAGTCTTCTGTTGGTGCCCAGGAATCAGGTGGCAGGTATGGACGATATCGATTCCTGGACTGTTGAGTTCGGGTAGTGGCTTTGTCAAAGTATGCGAAACGGGGCGCACCGCACGTGCGAATCGGATCAGCGTCGAAGGGGACGAACATGACCGCCACCGACAGTTTCCTGGAGTCGATTAGCCCTCAGCAGCTTTTCGATGATCCGTACCCGATCTATGAGCGGCTCCGCAGGGACGCGCCTGTCGCTTATCCTCGATCCACCGATGAGCCTCGGGCGGCCCGGGCCGGGGTGGTCGGCGGGCGGTGATGTGTCGGGGGCAGGGGTGAGTTCCGGGCGTCGCATCCCGGTCGTCCACGTGGTCCTCGGTCGTGCCGCGGTCGCGGCGGTGGTCAGGCGAGAGCGACTGGTGGCGGCGCGTGCGTGATCGCGAAGAGCCGCGCGAACGCTGTCTGCCATGGCCAGGCCTTCGGGAGGTGTAGCGTGATCCGGCGCGCGGACCGCGCCAGCCGTGCGGGGACGTGGATGAGGGTGCGGCGGATGGTCGCGGTCGTGGCTCTCGTAAGGCGTCCCGTGTGGTCGGCGATCACGCCGGCGGCGCGGGTGAGGTTGAAGGCGATCACGGCGAGGACCAGCCAGGCGCTGTTCGCGGTGAACACCCCGGAGGGCAGGTGCGCGAGCGGGCCGTTCTTGAGGTCGGCGTGGACCTGTTCGATGATCGCGTGACCGCGGTGAGTCTTGTCCGCGACGACGGTGCCCATGTCGTCGTTGCTGGTGGTGGTGAAGAACGCGTGGTGCCGGTAGACGTCGAACAGTGTCGGCTGCTCCACCTTGTTCGGGTTCAGATCGGGGATACGGCGCACCACCAGCCGCCCTTCGATGCGCTCAGCCTTGCGCCTCGATCGGAACGCGGTGAACGGAACCTCGGCGACCTCGGCTTTGGAGATCAGTTGCCCGGTGCTCTCGTCACGGATCGAGTCGGTGTACTCGATCATCGTCCACGCATCCTCGGGGATCGTCGCGATCGCGGCCCTCACCGCAGGGTCCATCCGGACAGTCACCGACACGTCGGCGCCGGCCGTGATCGCGGTGCCGATGGTGGCGTACCCGTAGAAGGCAGAGTCCGCACGAAGTAACGGCCGAGCCCCGGCGGCGACGCCGGTGCGGCGCAGAGTCGCCAGGGCGTCGCCGACGATCCGTGCGGCGCCTTTCGGGGATCCTGTCTTCCCCTGCCGCAGCCGCTGGGCGAGGACCACCGGCGCCGACGAGGTCGTCGACGCGGTCGCGAGCAGCGCGTTCAGGCCGCGGACGCCGGAGTATCCGAACGAGGCGCCCTGCTTCTGGTAGCCGTGGACCTCGATGATGGTGTCGTCCAGATCGACCATCACCCGTGCGTCATCGTTCGCTCGGAGCAGCGGCGTGTCGACAGTGAGATTGGCGAGGACCCGGGAGGCGACCGCGTCGAGCTGTCGGACGTGCCCGAACCGGAACTCCCGCAGGAACGACCCGAGTGTCGACGGGGCATACGTCCGGTCGAACAGGCGGCCCATCCCGCCATGGCGGATCAGGTTCATGTCGTCAATCGAGTCCGCCCCCGCGAGCATCCCCGCCACCAGCGCCATCACCTTCGAGCCGGCGTTGGCGCCTCTGTCCGTCGGGACGCTCAACCGGACTTGAGCCAGCTGCGCGAGCCCCGCGCGCTGCGCGAGCCGGAGCATCGGGACCAGCCCGGCCGCGGACACGAGATTCGGGTCATCGAAGACCGCTGACACCGCGGCCGGAGCGTGCTTGAATTGCATCTACGAGATGCCTCTCGTTTCTGGGACTTAGAACCTTGACAAGCTCTATTTTCCCTGATCCGAGGGGCATTTCCGTGTCACGACGCCCGTTCCTCACCCCACCACATCGGTGGATCGAGGCTTATCTGCCGCAGCTTCACGTGTACTGGATCACACGTTGGGACGATGTCGCCGAGTCGACAGCTGAGAAGGAGCCGTGGATCTCTGGCTGGGTCGAGGGCGGTCCCAACTCCGTCCGGCTGGCGCGCTCGCTCGGGCAACCGGTCATCACCCTGGTCGGGGGCGATGTCCATAAGGATCTTCGTGTCGGCGTCGACAGGACGCTTCAGCCCCGCCCGATCACGAGGGTTGTCGAAGAGTCGATCCGCCCGATTGCTCGCGCCCATATCAGCGAGCTCGTGGCGAAGGGCAGCGCGGACCTTGTGTCCGAGTACTTCGAGCCCGTGAGCGTCGAGGCACTCCGCCATGTCATGGGCCTTGACCCGTATGTAGACGCCGAGACGCTGGTCCGCTGGTTCAAGCAGCTCGCGGGTGGAGCGGGAAACGTGATGAACGATCCCGAGATCTGGGAGCAGAACGAACTTGCGGCTCGAGAGATCGAGGACCTGCTGCTTCCGATCCTCGACGAGCTGTCCGGGAAAGCTGAGGAAGAGACGATGCTTTCCCACATGTTGTGGGCGGGTCGCACGGATGGAACGCCACGCGACAAGAATGCGATCCTCTCCACCGTCAAGATCATCCTGTTGGGTGGCATGCAGGAGCCCGGCCATGCGGCATCGTCGACCGCTCTCGGCCTGTACGAGTCCGGCCAGTGGGGATTGCTGCGCGAGGACGGTGCGAAGTGGATCCCGCAGGCGGTTCTTGAAGGTCTGCGATGGATCGCTCCGATCGGCACCACCGGTCGGACGGTGGCTCGGGACCACGAGCTTCACGGTGTGACGATCCCGAAGCATGCGGGTGTCGAAATGATTCTCGCCTCAGCGAACCGTGACGAGAAGTATTTCAGCCGACCCGACGTCTTCGACATCGAGCGCAACGAGAAGGACAAGCACCAGGCGTTCGGGGGAGGTCAGCACTTCTGCGCAGGACACTTCTTCGGGCGTCAGGTTGAACGGATCATGTTCGAAGAGTTGCTCGCGGCCACCAAGGACGTCTCACTCACGCCAGGCGCACCTGTTGAGAATGTCAACCTCAGCTGGGCCCAGGGCGGCAATCTAAACGGGACCCACCCTGTGGTTTCTGGTCTTGGTTCCGGGCCCCGGTAGTATCTCGTTCATGAACTTCAACCGTTCCGCTTGGTGGTGGCTGCGATAGCAGCCGGTTGAAGTATGTTCACGGGCTGCACGGCAGCTCGTGGAACGGCCCGAGTACTCCGTGTAGCTCCCAATCATCGGGAGACACAAATGGAGTCCTTCATCGCAACCGCGCAACGCTCGGCAGAGGTCGCGGTCCTCGTGGCCGAGCACCCCGAGCACTTTCGAGTCCTCACGGGTGAGCGGCCGACTGGGCCGCTGCATCTGGGCCACTACTTTGGCACCATCAGGGAACGGGTGCGTCTCCAGCAGGCTGGCGTCGAGATGTTCCTCGTGCTCGCGGACTATCAGGTCATCACCGACCGAGACACGATGGCTCACGTTCGCGAGAACGTCTATAGCGCTGTGCTCGACTATCTCGCCGCGGGCATCGACCCGGAACGGACGACCATTTTCACCCACTCGTCGGTGCCGGCGCTGAATCAGTTGATGCTGCCGTTCCTGAGCTTGGTCACCGAGGCGGAACTGCATCGTAATCCGACCGTCAAAGCGGAACTCGCGGCGTCCGGGCGCGCGTTGAGCGGGTTGCTCTTGACCTATCCGGTGCACCAGGCGGCCGACATTCTGTTCTGCAAAGGCAATCTCGTGCCCGTCGGCAAGGACAACCTCCCGCATGTGGAGATGACTCGCGTGATCGCTCGACGGTTCAACGAGCGCTATGGGGATGTCTTCCCGGTTCCGGATGCGTTGATCACGTCGACGCCGGAGGTTCCGGGCTTGGACGGTCGGAAGATGTCGAAGAGCTACGGGAACGCGATCGCGTTATCTATGACACCGGACGAGACAGTTGCGGTGATTCGTCAGACTCGGACCGATCAGGACCGGCGGATCAGTTTCGATCCCGAGGACAGGCCTGGTGTTTCGGCGCTGTTGTCGACGGCCGCGCTGTGCCGCGGTGTCGAGCCAGCCGAGTTAGCCGACGAGATCGGTGATGGCGGCAGCAGCGCCCTGAAAGCCATGACGGCGACAGCCGTGAACGACTTCTTGGAACCGTTGCGCGTGAGGCGGCAAGCCTTCGCCAAAGACGAGGATCTCGTGCGGGCGATTCTTCGCCACGGCAATGAGGCTGCGAACACTTCGGCGGAGTCAACACTGGCCCAGGTGCGCGAAGCAATGGGGACGATCTACTAGGACCTCGGTCAGACCTGGTCAGTGAGTCGGCGGGTGTGGGCGAGGCGATAGGAGTCGGTGCCGGTTTCGATGATGCTGCCACCGAACGTGAGTCGGTCGACGATCGCAGCGCAGAGCCTCGGGTCGGTGAAGGTCCTCGTCCATCCGGAGAACGATTCGTTGGAGGCTATCGCGACGGAGTTCTTCTCTTCGCGTTCGGTGAGGACCTGGAACAGGAGCTCGGCTCCGCGGCGGTCGAGTTCCATGTAGCCGAGTTCATCGATGCAGAGCAAGTCGACGCGGCCGTAGCGAGCGATGGTGCGGGCGAGCTGCTTCTCGTCGGCGGCTTCGACGAGTTCGTTGACGAGTTTCGTCGCGAGCGTGTATTTGACCCGATAGCCCTTCTCTGCAGCCGCGGTTCCCAGACCGATCAGTAGATGCGATTTCCCGGTACCGGAGTCGCCGATGAGGCAGAGCGGTTCGCCTTTGCGGATCCAGTCACCGGTAGCGAGTTGGTGGATCGTGGCCGGGTTGATGTTCGGGTTCGCGTCGAAATCGAAGTCACCGAGCCACTTGCTCCGCGGGAAGCCAGCCGCAGACACGCGCCGAATCGAGGAGCGCCGATCGCGATCATCGCACTCCGCGAGCAGTAGCTCTGCCAGGAACCCTTGGTAGGACAGCTGCTCTCGGTTCGCGGTCACCAGGGCCTCGTCAACGACGGCGCGGACAGTCGGGAGCCGGAGACGCCGGCAGGCCTGATCGACAGCCGCGATCGCTGCTTCTTCGGTGAGCCCGCGTCTCCGGCGCAGCGTCGTCGTGACGGTGGTGGGTTTCGTGGTCATGTTCCCGTGGTTCCTTCCCGATCAATCGCTTCGTCCGTGAGCGTCGGGCGTGCCCGACGTTCCAAGAGTTCGTCGTAGCCGGCGACACTCGGCAGTGGTCTCGTGTCGGCCGGGAGACCTGCGATCACCGCGGCCGGATCAGCGAGACGGCGTTGGGTGAGACTGACAACTCGTTGCTCGCGGCCAGACGCGAGTTCACGGAGATGACCATGCAGGCCAGGCCCACCCGTCGAAGTTTGTCTGCGGGCTTCGACAGCGACGACATCGGCGGTGACTGCCCCGACTTGGAGTGCTGCGTGGATGCCGGCGATCACTTCCTCTGCGGGCATGCTCCGGTGCAGAAGCAGAACATCAATGAGGGCTCGCGTGCCGACGGCATCACCATCGGTCTTGCGGGCGGCCGCCCAGAACGCATCGTGGGCAGCCGTAAACACTCCGGCCTCCCGCGCCCTCGCTAAGGCGGTGGCTCCCGGGAGCGCTCCGGGCTTCTGACGCAACACCTCGAGGTAATGGTCGAGGACGACTGATTGTCCGCCGCGCGCGACAACTCGCTCATGGCGGGCAACTTCCTGGTGCCCGTCGAAAACGACGACCACGGACGCGCGTAATGAGACGCGGACGTTCCGGCCGATCAGATGGGCGGGGACGGAGTACTTCGCCATCCGAACCGTGATCAGACTCGACCTGTCGACCCGCGGATGCAGCGTCAGGCCTGGATCGAATCGCTCATACGGCAGCGGCGACAGCAGTGCCTGTTCGACGGCGAAGTCCTGGCCGACTGTGCGAATCCGCGACGCGATCCGCCGCCTGTCATCCGCCGCGTCCCAGGCGCGGATTCTCGCGTTGAGTTCTGCGAGGGAATCGACAACCGGCATGGGTGTCAAATGTGTTCGCCGGAACCGCCCGACCTCACCCTCAACGCCGCCCTTCTCATGTGCGCCCGTGATACCGGGTTGGCAGTAGAACGAATCGAACCCGTAGTGGGAGCGGAACAGCACCCACCGCTCGTTCTCGATCCGGCCGCGCCCGTTGCCATAGAGCACCGCCTGGACTGCCGATGTCAGATTGTCGTAACGGATATGCCGGGTCGGGATGCCGCCAATCTCTTCGAACGCATCAATGTGGCCCTCGAGGAATGCTTCCTGCGACTGAGTCGAATAAACCCGGTGGATCGCCTTCCCCGAGTGAGAGAGCCGGAACACGAACATGTGGCACTTCGTCTTCACCCCAGCTAGCACCACCCACACCTCGCCGAAATCGACCTCAGCCTCCGCACCTGGCTGGTGGTCTTGAGGGATGAAGACCTCCACCCGCCGGCCCGCGACCGCGTCGATCTCGGGCCGGCGAAAGCGGACGTAGTTACGAACAGTCGAATACGACAATTCAGTCGCTCCGTGCTCCTCAATAAGACGATCCAGTACCCGGGTCGCGGTGTGGCGCTGCTTCCTTGGTGCCGTCAGATCCTCCCGCAGCATCGCGTCGATCGCGGGCTTGAACCGGTCAAGCCTCGGCGCCGACCTCACCCGCGTCTTCTTCGGCGGCGGTTCCGGCGAAGCCAACGCCTGCCGCACCGTCGCTCGCCCAACGTGATGACGGCGCGCAAGCTCTCTGATCGAGAGCTCCTCCACCCGCGCATCACGCCGAATCGCCGCGAACACATCCACCCGAGATCCCATCCCAAACCTCCACCATCAGCATCCGGAACAACAGTTCCGTCAACGGTGGAGGTGGACTCGGCTCAGGCTGCCGTGGACACCCCGTCAAGCAGCAAGTGGTCTCCGCTTAGATTGCCCTGGTGGGTCCGACTTACGCTGCCATAGTCACCTGTCCCGGTTAACGGGTGGGTCTTCCGGGCGCCGCGGAGTCTTGAGGTGGACTTCCAGGCCGCCTGAGCAAGGTGACGGGAGAGCCTCTGGTGACGTATCACCGGAGGCTCTCCGCGGCGGCGACGGGCCCGAGCGGTACGATGCGGCTCCTGGCGTTCGGGCAACCCTATGTATCGAGTCAATGCTGTGCAATCAGCGTGCGGCTTGGCTCGTAAGTAGGCCGGTGGACGCAGCCCCGGGTGATATGTGCCCGGGGCCTGTCTACGCCTTCAGGCCGTCGCGCGTGTCAGTGGATGGCGAGCACGTCTTCCAACGTGGCCGGTGCGGCAATGAGCAGTGGCTCGTGCACCGCCTCGCCGGGAAACTCGCTTGCCTCGAAGAACCAGCGCCGTGTTGCCGGAAGGCCCCACAGCTGAGCGCGGTTCGCGTTCGACAGATCCCAGCGCATCGGCACATCCTCCAGATCGATGAACTGGTAGTGCGTCGTGAAGAGTTCGATGCGGTGCTGGTCAGGGTCTCGCAGGTACAGGAACAGGGCGTTGCTGATGCCATGACGACCGGGACCTCGGTCGATCTCCTCACCGAATCCGAGGTCGCCGGCGACATCGGCTGCGTGGAGCAGCGAGATGCCATCGGGGACGGTGTAGGCGAAGTGATGCAGGCGCGGACCCCGACCATTCGTGAAGACGAGGTCGTGGGTGTTGCCCTTGACCTCCATCCACGATCCCCAGAGCTCGTCAGTGCCGTCCTTCGCCGTGTACTCCGCCAGGCGCATGCCCAGACCTGCCCAGAAGTCGGTGGCCTTCTGCACGTCGTAGGTGACCACCTGGTAGTGGTCGATGCGCTGCGGTGCACCGGCGACGAACTCTGCGAAGCGCTGATGCTTGCGCTCGACGAGGCTCATGGAGGAGGTGAGTTCCATGTGGGTGCCCACCGGATCGACGAAACGAAGCGTGGGACCTTGGTGAGGAAGCTCGACGCGTTCGTGCGTGATTCCGGCCGACGTGAAGTAGTTCTCGGCTTTCACGATGTCCTCGTCGGTGCGCACGCGCAGCCCCACCTGCAGCGCCTTGGCCTCGGGACCGCGTTCGAGCACGAGCGAGTGGTGGGCTACTTCCTCCCAGCCGCGGAAGTAGACGGCGTCGTCGGTCTCTTCCGTGACCACGAGGCCGATCACGTCGCGGTAGAAATCGCGCGAGGCAGCAAGATCGGTGACCTGCATGCGTACATGACTTGCACGCGTGATGGCGAAGGGGGGTTCCTGATTGGTGACTGGCAGGCTCATAGCGCTGTCCTTTCAGCGATGGTTATGGTGGGTACGTCTTGGTCAGACGCGGGGTTGCTCGTTTCGACTGGGGTGAGCATGTGTCCGTCGAAGAAGGACGCGAGTTCCTCTCGCGCGCTCAGGGGCAAAACTGCGGCGACGTACTGGTCAGGACGCACGACGACGATCGCGCCGTCCCGACTGATCTCGCGGTCGCGGAAGATGTCACGGCCGTGCCCCGCCGCAAAGATCTGGTTGATGTCGATGAGCCCCAAGGGCGTCTTCACCGGCTTGAAGGCATTGGGCACGGCACTGGGCTCGACGAGCGTGTAGTCCTGTTGATAGATCACCTTGGTGTCGAAGACGGCGTCGGAGTCGCCGCCGACGGGCGTGAACCGAACGAGCGGGGAGGCGGGGTCGGTCGACCACCAATCCGCGAACTCGGCCGTGGGCGTCCCGGAGAGGGCCGGCGCTGCGGAGTCGGCGAAGACGTAGAGGCGCCAGCGGCCGTCCGCCTCATGGAAGTGGCCGAGATGACGCCACCGGTTGTCGGCGCGCCGGATGACTTCGGCGGACTTGAATCGCTTCCCGACCGGGAAGCCGGCCGCAAGGTCATGATCCTCGGTGCCGAGGGTGATCATCGAGGGCGCATACTGCGTCATGAATCCGGCAGGAAACTCGAGTGTCGCGACGTAGTAGCGCTCGAGCTCGGTCGGGTCTTCCCATGAGTCGACCGGACGAGCCATCATCTCTGACCATTCCTTGTCGAAGTCGATGAGGTTCTGCGCGACGACTCTGCGCTCGGCGGCATAAGTGGACAACAGCGTCTCGGGGGCACGCCCCTCGAGCACGGCAGCGAGCTTCCAAGCCAGGTTGAAGCCGTCCTGGATCGACACGTTCATGCCCTGTCCTGCCTTGGCAGAGTGCGTGTGGCAGGCGTCGCCCATGATGAATGCGCGGGGCGTCTGGATGCCGACGAGATCGGTCGGTACGTCATCGAAGCCGTCCGCGATGCGGTGCGCGACCTCATAGACGGACCACCATGTGACTGCGCGCACGTCGAGCGAGTATGGATGGAGGATGCGATTGGCCTTCGCGATGATCGCCTCGACCGGGGTCGAGCGGACGGCCCCACCGTCAAGCTCGTCGATCTCGCCGAGGTCGACGTAGATGCGCACAAGGTAGCCGCCCTCACGGGGGATGAGCAGGATGTTTCCGGCGTCGTGGGATTGTATGGAGCACTTGAGCTGGATGTCCGGAAAGTCGGTGTTCGCCAGGACATCCATCACGCCCCAGGCGTGAAGTGCGGCCTCGCCATGAAGCCCGTGGCCGAGGGAGGCTCGCACGCGGCTACGCGCTCCATCGCCGCCAACGAGGTACTTCGCACGCACCGTCCGCATCTCACCCGCGCGAGGCCCCGTGACGTACTCGACACGTGCGGCGACCGGGTATGGCGCGTCCTGGTCGATGGTGCAGTCGACGAACTGCACGCCGTAGTCGGGGACGATGCGGCCGGGTGCGCGCACGGCATCGCGGAGAAAGTAGTCGAGGATGCGGGACTGGTTGACGTAGATGTGGGGGAACTCACTCATTCCCGTCGCATCATCCGGCGCTCGCGACGTCCGAACGATGATGCTCGGGTCGTCGTGGTCGGGCTTCCAGAAGCACATCTCAACGTTCCGGTAGGCCTCTTCGATCACCTCTCCAGCGAAGCCAAACGCCTGGAAGGTCTCGACCGAGCGCGCCTGGATGCCGTCGGCCTGGCCGACCTCGAGCCGGCCAGGGCGCCGCTCGACCACCCGCGCGTTGATAGACGGGAAGCGTGACAGCTGAGCGGTGACCACGGATGCGGCGGGACCGGTGCCCACGACGAGCACATCCATCTCGTCAGGCATATCAGTCGCCCTGTCCACGCCGAAGCCAGCCGCAGGTTTGATCCGCGGATCGTTCGCCTCGTACCCGCGGTAGTGGATCTGCATCGAAATTCTCCTTCGAATCGCCGACCAGTTGATATCAGCCGAACGACTGCACGTTCACTATCTGAGTGCTACGCTCAAATATTGATCTCATCGTAAGGCAATTCCGGATTCAAGGAAAGTGAGCCTCGATGGCGGAACAGAACGCCTCCACAGCAGAACTGAGCTCCGATGTCAGCAGCGTCGGTTCGCAGACCCTGTCTCGCGGGCTGGCGGCGCTGGCACTGATCGGCGAGTCCAGGTCGTCATTGACGATCAACGATCTCGCTGAAGGCCTGGGAGTCAACAGATCGGCGGCCTATCGCATCGTCCGTACTCTCGAGCAGCACCGCTTCGTGCAGCGCGGGCCGAGCGGAGAACTGGAGCTCGGGCTCCGCCTCGCCGCCTTCGGTCAGGGAGTAGCCCGTCAACTGCAGGCCGTGGCGCAACCGCACCTGCAGCGAGTAGCCGACGAGTTGGAGATGACGGCATTCCTCGTCGTGTTCGACGGTGAGGAGGTCGTGACGCTTCTCAGTGTCGAGCCGACCCATGCCGCGACCTACATCGCCCAGCGCCCCGGTCGTCGTCAGCAGCTCGGTCACGGCGCACCCGGGAAAGTCATCCAGTCCGTGCTGGATCCGCGCACGCATCGCCCGGCGCGGTTCGAGGCGACTCACGATGAGGTGATCCCCGGACTGTCGGCGATAGCGGTGCCGTTGTCGGTGGGTCGTCCCGCGTCCATCGCCGTTCTCTTCGCGACTCGGCCAATCGACGCCGGCGCCACCGCCGCCGTCCTGGAACGGGCAGCCTCAGAGATCGCGAAAGGATAGGCGTCGCCTGTGTCTGGTCGCGTCTCTGTCGAACTGCCCGGCTTCGGTCATGCCAACCCGATCCCCGCTGCGTCCCGGATCGGCCCGTTCGTCTACTCGAGCGCGTTCACCGGCCGTGAGTCTCGTTCTGGGGAGGTGCCACCCGATCTCGACCGCCAGGTCGTGAACATCTTCGAACACGTCCGCTCGCTGATGGCCGCCGTCGACGGCACCGTCGACGACATCATCAAGATGACCTTCTGGCTCGTTGACTTCCGTGATCGAACAGCTCTGAACCGGGAATGGCTCGCGATGTTCCCGGATCCGTCGAGTCGTCCAGCGCGGCACGCGGTGCACGCTCAGCTGGACAACGGCTTGCTCGTGCAGGCAGACCTGACCGCAATCGTCGATCTCCCGCGTCAATGAGCCGCTCAGGCGGTCATCGGCGGTCGCCGCTGGAGCGACCGCGTACAGTTCTGGCCATGCTCGCGGCGCTCACGGCGCTAGCTCCGCTCTCGATGGATATCTACGCGCCGTCGATGTTGGCGATGAGAGATGACTTCCGTGCACCGGAGTGGCTCATCCAGGCGACCATCACCGGATGCCTGCTCGGCATCGGCATCGGGCAGATCGTCTGGGGGCCACTCAGCGATCGCATCGGTCGTCGTCCAGTTATCCTGGTCGGCGGTATCGGGTGGACCATAGCCTCCGCGCTGAGCGCGATCACGGCAAATGCCGAGATGCTCGTCGCGGTGCGGTTCGTGGCCGGCCTCTTGGGTGCCGCATGTATCGTCGCCGCCCGCAGTGTCGTCCGTGACATCACGCCTGACGTCCGCCAGCGGGCGGCGAGGATCGGGATTCTCTCCATTGTGGGCGCGGCGGCCCCGATCGTGGCTCCGATCGCCGGAGCTGCAATCGCGGCTGTGTGGGGCTGGCGCGCGGATTTCATCGCCCTGACGATCATCGGCGCGGTGATCACACTCGCGTTCGCCGTCATGGTGCCCGAGACGATTCCCGAAGAGGAGCGTGCGAATGCGAGCGGAGGCATCGTCGCGGGGCTCGCGACCGCTCTGCGTGACCGGGAGCTGCTGAGCATCTCGATCGCGCTCGCGTGCTTCTCATTCGCGTTCTTCGCCTACGTCGCCACCGCCGCGTTCATCGTCGAGGGGGAGCGTGGCTATCCGCCGTCCGCGTTCGCGGTGGTCTTCGCCGCGAATGCGGCGGTGATGGTGCTGTCGACGTTGCTCTATCGACGGCTGGCGCGTCGCTATCCTGCCAGGTCCCTGATGGGCGTCGGTCTCGCGGGCGGGGTGATCGCAGGTCTGGCGCTGCTCCTGGCCGTTCGCACCGGCAGCCCGGACTCTGTGCTCTGGATAGCATCAATGCTCTTGATGGCCAGCTCCGGTTTCGCAATGCCTGCCGCACATGGCGCCGGCCAGTCCCTCCTGGTCGCCAGCGGCGCCGCGTCAGCACTCACCGGAGCGTCGCAGTTCCTCGGAGGGGTGCTCGGCTCACCTGTCACCGGCGCGATCGGAACAACCAGCGGTGTGCTGAGCGTGATCATCATCGTCGCCTCAGCTGCCGGCCTGGCCGCGTGGTGGGTCATCCCTCGTGATCCCAGGTCGCGCCGGCGGCGAACTCGTTAGCCACTCCTTCGCCCGTGAAACCCGTCAGTCGGTGTTCTCCATCGCCGACCGCACGTGCGGAACCGCCGGATGGAGTCCTCGCGGCCCTGGATCCAGACTGAAGAACGCACGAGTGTGCTCAATGACGCGGAGGTCAACAGATGGCGAAGGTGCTGATCGTTCTTTACCCGGATCCGGAGGCCGGCCACCCGCCTGCGTACGCTCGGGACTCGCTGCCGGTGATCGAGCGCTACCCGAACGGGCAGACGCTGCCGACGCCGAGCGCGATCGACTTCACGCCGGGCGAGCTGCTCGGCTCGGTGTCCGGCGGTCTCGGACTGGTGAAGTGGCTGGAGAGCCTCGGGCACGACGTCGTGGTCACGGACAGCAAGGACGGCGCCGACTCCGTCCTCGATCGCGAACTGGCCGATGCTGATGTGGTCATCTCGCAGCCGTTCTGGCCGGCCTATCTGACGCCCGAGCGCCTTGCGAAGGCGGAGAAGCTGCAGATCGCGATCACCGCGGGGATCGGATCTGACCACGTCGACCTGCCGGCCGCGATCGAGAAGGGGATCACCGTTGCCGAGGTGACCTACTGCAACTCGATCAGCGTCGCGGAGCACACGGTGATGCAGGTGCTCGCGCTCGTTCGCGACTACATCCCGCAGTACCAGATCGTCGTAGACGGCGGCTGGAACATCGCCGACGCTGTGACCCGCTCCTATGACCTGGAGGGCATGGATGTCGGAGTCTTCGCCGCTGGCCGCATCGGCCGTGCCGTGCTCGAGCGGCTTGCGCCGTTCGATGTCCGGCTGCACTACACCGACCGCTACCGCCTCCCCGCCGAGGTCGAGGAGACGCTCGGTCTGACCTTCCACGAGGACATCCAGTCGCTCGTCAAGAACGTCGACGT
Organism: Microbacterium sp. No. 7; assembly: GCF_001314225.1. NCBI lineage: Bacteria > Bacillati > Actinomycetota > Actinomycetes > Micrococcales > Microbacteriaceae > Microbacterium > Microbacterium sp. No. 7. Next base: position 3,498,241 of record NZ_CP012697.1, on the reverse strand, counting down.
CCTCACCGTCCACGCGCCGCTCACCGCGGAGACACATGGACTGCTCGACGACGAGCTGCTCTCGACGATGCGCCGCGGCTCCTACATCGTCAACCCGGCCCGCGGTGCGATCGCCGATCAGGACGCGATCGTGCGTGCGTTGGAGAGCGGCCAGCTCGCCGGCTACGCGGGCGATGTGTGGTACCCTCAGCCCGCACCGGCTGATCATCCATGGCGAACCATGCCGCACCACGGCATGACACCGCACACCTCCGGCACGACGCTTACCGCGCAGGCGCGCTACGCCGCCGGTACGCGCGAGATCCTGGAGAACTTCCTCTCCGGGCAGCCGATCAGACCCGAGTACCTGATCGTCGAGGGCGGCGCCTACGCCGGCACCGGCGCGCACTCCTACGCTAAGAAGGACTGAGCCCCGTCCCCACAGAGCACGACACCGAATCTCCTACGGTGCGGGTGCGATATCGTCGGCACACCCGCACCGTAGGGGAAGCGAATGCAGCTCACGCAGCTCGAGTACTTCGTCGCCGTCGCCCGCGAACAGCATTTCGGTCGGGCGGCGGCATCCTGTTTTGTGTCGCCGTCTGCCCTCTCCGAGGCCATCCGGAAGCTCGAGATCGAGCTCGGTGTGCCACTTGTGCGACGTGGTCGCGTGTTTGAAGGACTTACCCCAGAAGGGCAGCTCGCGCTCGTGTGGGCACGTCGAGTCCTCGCTGACGACCGAGCGCTCCGCGACGAGCTGGCCGCCGCGCGGGGAAAGCTGAACTCCGAAGTCCGCTTCGGCGTCATCCCGTCGGCGGTCGAGCGTGCCGCGACTCTGCTGACCGCGTTGACGAGCCGCCACCCGCTCACGCGTGTACGGATGACCACCGGGCTCACGACGGAGGAGATCGTTCGCCGCATCCGTCACTACGAGCTCGACGCAGGGCTCATTCATCCGTCCGTCGACGATGCCGAGGACCTCCTCGTCACGCCGCTGTACGAGGAGACGATGGTTGTGGTCGGGTCGCAGCAGATCCTCGGTGAGGGTCGCACCGAACTATCGGGGGAGGAGCTCGCCGCTCTGTCTCTCTGCCTTCTTGAGCCGCACATGCGGGCGCGGCAACTGCTCGACTCTGCCCTCGAAGCCCGTGGCATCACGCTGACGCCGCGCATCGAGACAGACTCGGTGGAAGGACTCCTCGCGCTCGTCAGCACCGGCCAGTGGGTCGCGGTCGTGCCCAAGTCGGCACTCGGGACCGAGCTTCACTCATCGGCCCTCTGTGTCGTCCCCCTCGTGAGCCCCGCTCTCACGGTGCCGATCGCTCTCGCCCAACTTGCGGACGAGCCTCGCCCGCCCATCGCTGCGGCGGTGGAAGCGGCGGCTCGCACCCTCGGACCGAGCGCGGCCGGCGATCCGGAAGAGACCCGATGACCTCTCGTGCAGAGCACATGCGATATTGACGTCGGCCCCGAGGTGGCCGGTAGTGAGGCGCGCGGACGTGCCCCGTGGGGTCTTCAAGAGGCGATTGGCGCCCACGTGCACTCGCGCTTCTTGTCGGAGACCGATACGATACGATATGGACCGATCTGGTTCAACGATCGGGAGGACACATCGCCGTGACCACAGACCTCACACCGAACGACGCCGTCATCGTCGCATACAAGCGCACCGCATTCGGACGCGCTCGAAAAGGCTCATTGGCCGCGGAGCGCCCGGAAGATCTCGCCCTCACTGCTGTGCGAGCGGCCCTCGCGGAGGTCCCCGGGCTCGACCCGTCGACCCTTGACGACTTCTATCTCGGCACTGCGGTGCCGGAGGGGGCGCAGGGCGACAACGTTGCTCGTCGTGTCGCGGTCTACGCCGGATACGACTCGCTGCCGGGCGCGACGATCAACCGCTTCTGCGCGTCTTCGCTGCAGGCGACCGCGGCGGCGGCGCGCGCCATCCGGGCCGGGGACGGTGATGCGTTCCTCGTGGCCGGAATGGAGTCGACGTCGACGACTCCGCCGAACCCGACAAACGTCTACCCGGGAACCGAGAAGGTCGCCGCGCGCGCCGAGGCGATCTTCTCGTCGGACGAGCTGTGGACGGATCCGAGAGCGGAAGGCCTGACGCCGGATCCGTACATCGCGATGGGAATCACCGCCGAGTTCGTCGCACGCAACACCGGCACGACTCGGCAGGACCAGGACGACTGGGCACTCCGGTCGCAGCAGCGCGCGGTGGCCGCGGTCGAGGCTGGCTATTTCGAAGGGGAGATCGCACCGCACACCCTCGCAGACGGTGCGATCGTGACCACCGATGACGGCCCGCGCCCGGGCACGACGTCGGACATCCTCGCCGGCCTCCGGCCAGCGTTCCGCGAAGGCGGCACGGTCACAGCAGGCAACGCGAGTCCACTGAACGACGGTGCATCTGCGGCCGTACTCATGAGCGCGGCCCGCGCGCAGGAACTCGGCATCACTCCGCTTGCACGCATTCTGGGCGCCGGCGCGGCCGCCCTTTCGCCGGAGATCATGGGCCTCGGCCCGGTGCCTGCCACCCAGAAACTGCTGCGGCGACTCGGCCTCACGGTCGAGGACATCGACCTCATCGAGCTGAACGAGGCGTTCGCTGCGCAGGTTGTCCCCGTCGTCCGCCAGCTGGGCGCCGACCCCGACAAGGTCAACGTCCACGGCGGTGCCATTGCGCTCGGTCATCCCTTCGGCGCCACCGGCGTGCGGCTCACGGGAACGCTCACCCGCGCCCTTCGCGAACGCGATGCGACACTCGGGTTGGCGACGCTCTGCGTCGGCGGCGGTCAGGGCATGGCCCTCGTCGTGGAGCGCCTGTCGTGAGCGCCGTCGACGAGGGTGTCGTCGAGGCGATGTTCGGTGAGCCGTCGCTCGCGTGGTTCGGCTTCGATGTGATCGAAGCATCCGGTGGCTGCGCGACAGTGCGGGTGACACCTACCGAAGAACAGGCCAACGGCACGGGTTTCACGCACGGCGGCGTAGTGTTCGCGCTGGCCGACCAGACGTTCGCAGCCGCGGCGATCAGCGTGCTCGGTCGGTCGGTCACCGCGGACGCCATGATCCAGTACCTCTCGCCGTCGAAGCCGGGGGTACTTTTGACGGCCGTCGCTCGCACGACGTTCCACGACGATCGTCGCGCCGTCATCGATGTGGACGTGCTCATGGAAGAGCGCACGATCGCCGTCTACCGCGGCACCGCCCGAGCGGTTCGCCGGAACTGACCCGGTCCGACGCGCGTCGGACCGTCCTGTCCAGATGGACCACACATGAAGGGAACCTCGATGACATCAGGCGCAACCACCGCCGGCGGTGGATTCACGTACGAATGGCAATCCGGGTGGGGAGCGGACGGTCACCACGACGGCAGTTCGACCGGCTGGGCACACCACGGGCTCGTCGTCACCGACGACGACCGAATCATCACGTTCGCGGTCGACCGTCCCGAGGTGCTGGTGCTCAACACGGCGGGCGAGCTGATCACGAGCTGGACGCCCGACGTGGTCGAAGGCCACGGCCTGTTCCTCACCAGGGAGGGCGACGAGCAGTTCCTCTGGATCTCCGACATCGGCACCAAGAACCGCCCGCAGGAGGACGGCTCGTACGAGGCTGACGCCGAGCCGGTGCACGGAGCAGTCGTGAAATACACGCTCGATGGCACCGAGTTGCTTCGGATCACCGCCCCAGGCCTCGACGCCTACCGCGAGGGCAGTTTCTCGCCCGGTCAGGTCGCCGTCGACGATCAGGGTTCTGGCGACATCTGGGTGTGCGACCCGTACGGGCAGGCGTTGGTGCTCCGCTTCGACCGGGACGGCAACCTGCTGACGACGCTGACCGGAGCCGAGGGCGCCGGGGAGTTCAAGCATCCGCACGCGGTATTCATCGACCGTCGGCGTGGCGAGCCCGAACTTCTCGTCGCCGACCGGATCAACAAGCGCATCCAGGTATTCAGTCTCACCGGTGAGTACCTGCGGACCTTTGGTGAGGAGTTCTTCATCTTCCCGGGCGGCTTCGCACAGCGAGGCGACTATCTCTTCGTGACCGAACTCTTCGGCTCGGTGACGATCCTCGGTCCCGACAACTCGCGTGTCGGCTCGCTTGGTCAGGTCGCGCCCCCCGGTGCCCCTGGTTGGCCCAACACTGTGAACGAGGCCGGAGCGGTGGTGCGCCCCGCTCTGGAGGACGGCGCGTTCCATACGCCGCACGCCGCTGCCTTCGACTCGGAGGGCAATCTGTACTTGGCCGAGTGGCTGGTCGGCGGGCGGCTTGACAAGCTGCGAGTGATTGAGGAACCCGCCGGAGCGTCATCGGTCTGACGCGCGGCGAGCGACCAGCTTTCAGCTGACCTCGACCAAAGAGCGCATGCCTCCCGTGAGCCAACGGCTCGCGGGAGGCATGCGGCTTGCGGTGGCGACTACGCCTTCCACACGGTCTTGAGGTTGCAGAACTCCCGCTGCCCGACCGCGGCGAGCTCGCGTCCGAATCCAGAGCGCTTGATGCCCCCGAAGGGCAGCTCCTGGTAGGAGACGGTCATGCCGTTGATGAACACCGCACCCGCGTCGAGGTGTGACACGAAGTAGGCCTCTTCGTCGGGATCGTTCGTCCACACGGCGCTGGACAGGCCGAATGTGGTCTGGTTGGCGATGCGCAGCGCGTCGTCGTTGTCCTTCGCGCGGTACAGGGAGGCGACGGGACCGAACGCCTCCTCCTGTACCAGGCGGGCGTCGTCGGGAAGGTCGGCGATGACGGTCGGTGCGTAGAACCAGCCCGGCATGTCCAGCGCGGATCCGCCGGTGAGCACGGTCGCGCCCTTGGCCCGGGCATCGTCGACGAGTTCCGCGAGGTCGTCGCGACCGGATGCGGTGGCCACCGGGCCGACTTCCGTGTCGCGAAGCAGCGGGTCGCCGACCCTGAGCTCCGACATCAGCTTCGCAAACTCGGCGGCAAACTCGTCGTAGACGTCGGTGTGGACGATGAACCGCTTCCCAGCGATGCATGACTGCCCATTGTTGTTGATGCGCGCCTTCACCGCGGTCGCAGCTGCCGTGCGGACGTCGGCCGAGGCCAGCACGATGAACGGGTCGCTGCCGCCGAGCTCGAGCACCGACTTCTTGACGTGGTCGCCGGCGATCGCTGCGACCGAGCGTCCGGCCGGCTCGGACCCGGTGAGAGTCACGGCCTTGACGCGCGGATCGGCGATCACGGAGGCTACTTCGCCACCGCCGATCAGCAAGGCGCGGAATGAGCCCTTGGGGAAGCCACCGCGTTCGAAGAGGGTGTCGAGGAACAAGGCCGATTGCGGCACGTTCGAGGCGTGCTTGAGCAGGCCGGCGTTGCCCGCCATGAGGGCGGGAGCGGCAAAGCGGATGACCTGCCACAGCGGATAGTTCCAAGGCATGACGGCGAGTACGACGCCGAGGGGCTCGTATCGGGTCCACGCCCGCGATGCGCCGACCGTGGACGGGTCATCGAGCGGCACGTCGGCGAGGAAGGTCTCGGCGTTGTCCGCGTAGAAGCGCATCGCCTTGACCGATTTGTGCACCTCGGCCACGGACTGTAGGACGGGCTTGCCCATTTCGACCGTGATGAGCTCGCCGATGCCTTCCGCCTGGTCTTCGAGGATGTCGGCGGCAGCATGCATCCAGCTAGCCCGCTCGGCGTAGCTGGTCGCACGCAGCGCTTCGGCTGCGGAGGCCGCCTCGGCGATCCGCGACTCGACCTCGCTCGGATCGTGCGGCTCGATGACCATCTCGGTCGATCCGGTGGTGGGGTTTATCGTGGCGATCGCCATTGCGTTCTCCTCCTCGAGACGTTCGTGTCATGATGAGTGTACGCGAATGCGGTACGATACGTATCGTGTGCTAACCTGATGGGAAGGCATGCTGGACCTCAACGAAGACGGCACGAAGGAGTGACCCTGTGAGCGCCCACGGCGAAACCCCGGCTCTCTTGCCAGTGTTCCTCACCGACGCGGATGTCGAGTCCTTGTCGGACCTGCCCAGTGCCATCGCCGCGATCCGCAGCGCCTACACCGCCGTCGAGGACGAGCATCGCAATCCTGGTCGCATCTTCGCAGACAGCAAGCGTGAGTGGATGCGCGTCATGCCGTCCGTGCCCTCGAGCGGTCGCCTGTTCGGCGCGAAGTCGATCAACGGCTCCTTTGCCGATGGCCTGCAGGTGAGTTATCTCATCTCGCTCTTCGACAAGGACACCGCGGCGCTGGTCGCCCTGGTGGACGGCAACCGCATCACCGGACTGCGCACGGCAGCCACCAGTGCCGTCGGGGCGGAGACGATCATCCCGCGGCGTCCGCTGCGAGTGGGGGTGATCGGATCCGGCTTCGAGGCGCAGTCGCACACGAGCGCGCTCTCCCTGGTGGCCGATTTCGCCTTGGTCAGCGTGTTCAGCCCCACCAAGACGAACCGGGATGCGTTTGCCGCGAAGTTCGCTGAGAGCCTCGGCGTTCCCGTGGTTCCCGTCGACTCTGCCGAGGCCGCAGCGACCGGCGCGGACCTGATCCTGTGCGCGGCGCGATCCCGAGACGAGTCTCCGACGATTCAAGCGGAGTGGGTCGGCGCAGACGCGACGATCGTCTCGATCGGATCGACCACGCCCGGGCAGCGTGAACTGCCCGCCGACCTCATCGCCCGCGCATCACTGGTAGTCGCAGACGGTGTCGACGAGGTCGTGCATGGCAGCGGCGACATGATCGCCGCCCGAGCTGCGGGGATCGACGTCGACGGCATCACCGTGTCCCTCAACTCCGTGCTGCTCGGCAACACACCTGTCGACCGCGAACACGGCATCCGCATCTACAAATCGACGGGCTCTGGCCTGCAGGACATCGTCGTCGCCGAGGCGCTCGTCGATCTCGCGCGCCAACAGGGGATCGGAACCGTTCTCCCCGTCGGCATCGTAACCGCCCGAAAGTAAAGGAAATCCATGGTCGATTACACGAAGGACCAGGCACGGGCCTGGGCGAAGCAGCACTGGCAGGGCGCGATTGCGGTGACGATCCCGTCGTACACCCCCGACTTCTCAGCCATCAACGAGAACGCGATCCGCCACGACATCCTCAAGCTCAAGGAACTCGGCTTCGCCGGCACACTGCTGGTCACCGAGGTCGCGATCACGCCTGAGGAGAACGCGCGGGTCACGGCGGTGGCCCGGGAGGCCGCCGGGCCGGACTTCCAGCTGTTCTTCCACGCGGCGTTCAACACGCTCGAGGAGAACATCGCAGCCCTGAAGCTCGCGGAGAAGGAGGGCGTGGACAGCGTTCTGCTCTCGTACCCGACCGCGTTCTGGCCGACGACGCTCGAGGAGGTGTACGACTACACCAAGACGCTTGCCGACTCCACTGACCTTGGGGTCATGCTCTTCGGCCTTCCGGCCTGGGGGTTCGAGCGGATCGACAACGCCGGCATGCCGGTGCCGTGGGTGCGCCACGTGCTCGACACGATCCCCAACATCGTCGCGATCAAGGCCGAGCAAGGCAACCCCGGCATTCCCGGGGTTATGGAGATGTACCACCACTTCCACGATGAGGTCGTCATCTCCTGCCCCATCGAGGGCGAGACCATCCCGCTGATGTCCGTGCTCGACTTCCAGTTCTCCGGCACCAGCAACACCAACTGGATGAGCGACTACTTCCCGAAGGCGTTCGAGCTCGCCCGCGGTGGCGACTACGAAGCCGCCATGAAGCTCTGGTGGCAGGTGGCCCCGGCCCGAGCAGCCAACAACGCGATCCTGACTGGCTCCGCAATCGGAACCACGGTCATCAACCGGACCGGCTGGAAGTACCAGGAATGGCTTGCGGGGTTCAACGGCGGCGCACTTCGCGCCCCGGCGCCCCGCATCCCCGACCGCCTCATGAAGCAGGCCCGGCAGGCGCTCATCGCCTCGGGGCTGCCCGTGACCGACCTGCCGGACAGCGAGTTCGTGAAGGGTCGCACGCGAGCCTGATGCCCAACGGGCGGGCATCGGCGACTTGCCCGCCCGCACGATACCAGCTCCCGCGCGCGGAGCGTCTTCGCCCGCGCGCGGGATGCTCCACGTCCGGCACGGGCGCCACCTTCACGGTCTCTCAGTTGGCTACCCCTGGCGGGCGTGGTCGGCCTGCAGCACCGTCTGGGCAGTCGTATGTGATGCTGGCACCATCAGTTCACCGAGATGGCCGAGGCTGAGATGGCGCCGATCGACTACAACCTCCTCCGTCCGCTCCGGATCCTGCTCGAGGAGCGCAATGTGACCCGCGCGGCGGAGCGGATGCATGTGTCCCAGCCGTCCATGTCACTCGCCCTTGCGCGACTACGTGCTCACTTCGATGACCCACTGCTCGTTCGGCGCGGCAACAGACATGACCTCACCCCCTTGGGGGAGCGGCTCCTAGCGGCGCTTCCGCGTGCAGTGGGGGAGGTCGAGCAGGTATTCGGGTTGCAATCCCGCTTCGACCCCGTCTCGAGTGCGCGAGCGTTCACGATTGCCGGCGTCGACTACATGATTGCCCGGATCGCGCCCGCACTCAATCGCATCCTCGAACGGGAAGCACCCAATGTCCGCTTCGAGTTCCCCGCCGCGGACGGGCGACTCGTACACGCCCTGCCCGACTCTCTGCGGACCGTCGACGCGGTCATCCTCCCGCATGGCTATACGGGCGATCTGCCGCACCTGGACTTCGCGCCCGAACCATGGATGTGCCTCGCCGACGGCGCATCGGGTCTCGGAGTGCAGCCGGCCGCGGATGAGTTGCTTACCCGTCCATGGGTCTACACGCTTCCGGCGCGGGAGGGCATGACGCCGGCGCGGCAACAGCTCCAGTTCCGCGGCATCGAGATCGCGATCGTCGCCGCGACGCCGAACTTCTTCGTCGTGCCTTCGTTGATACTGGGCACAGAGCGAGTGGCGCTCGTCCCGGCCGGATTCGGGCGGATGGTCGTCCGTCAGGAGCCGCGTCTCCGGCTCGTTCCTACGCCATTTGACCTCGACCCCGTCCGCGACGCGTTCTGGTGGCACCCGGATCGCGAGCACGACGCCGAGCACATCTGGCTGCGCGGCGTGCTGGCACGAGTACGCGACGACGTCATCAAAGAATCCGATAACGGAGATACCTCAATCGCAATTGCCTGATCACCCGGGCGGGTGCAGATTAGGAATGTCCACCGCGGGGTAGACTAAGGGCGTTCCGATACGGAACGAACCGAACACGAAGGAGTGTGACGTGAGCTACGACGCCGACGTCATTGTCATCGGAGCCGGCCCCGTCGGCACGACCGCCCTCGCCCTGCTCGGCCGCCTCGGCGTGAGCGCGATCGGACTGGAGAAGGACCACGAGATGTGGCCCACCGCACGGGCCGTGCATTTCGATGGCGAGTCATTTCGCACGCTCCAGGCGCTGGGTGTCGCAGACGAGTTCCGCGAGGTCACCATCCCGATGAAGGACGTGGACATCATCAACGCCGCCGGCGAGGTCCTCGTGCACGCCGCGACGGATCGGATCGGCGACCAGGCATGGAACGAGCACATCAGCTTCCATCAGCCCGACATCGAGGGACTCATCCATGACGTGCTGGACGACACGTCCGGTGTGACCCTGCGCACTGGGGTCACCGTCAAAAAGGTCGAGGACGTCGGCGACGGGGTCGTCGTCACGTCGATCGACGACGCGGGCGCCCTCAGTGTGCTTCGCGCGAAGTGGGTCATCGCTGCTGACGGTGGCCGCAGCGAGGTCCGACGGGCCCTCGGGATCGAGACAGACAAGTACGGCGAGGACGAGCAGTGGCTGGTTGTCGACGGTCACCTCACCGACGCACCGGGTTATGACGTCGACATGATCCAGTTCGCGAGCCACCTGCGCCCCGCTCTCTGGTTGCGACTGCCCGGCACGCGGGTGCGCATGGAGTTCATGCTCGTCCCCGGCGACGATCCGCAGGAGATCGTGACCCCTGCTGCCGTCGAGAAGCTCAGCGACGGCATCCTGCCTCAGGACAGGTTCGCCCCCGACCGCCAGGCGATCTACACCTTCCGCGGGCGGATTGCACAGCGCTGGCGCAGCGGACGGATCTTCCTCGCAGGCGATGCTGCCCACCAGGCACCTCCCTTGTATGGACAGGGACTCTGCGCCGGTCTGCGTGATGTGGCAAACCTCGTCTGGAAGCTCGACTTCGTCAACCGCGGACTGGCCGACGACTCGCTGCTGGAAACCTATGAGAGCGAGCGAAAGCCGCACGCGACCTTCTGGGTCGAGACCGCGGCGAATCAGGCCGTCGCGATCCAGACGCTCGATCCCGAGATCGCCAAGGCACGCGACGAGTTCATCCGATCCCACCCCGAGGCGTCCGCCGTGCCGACATCGCCGGCGTTGGGGCCGGGGCTTCACGAGGGCGACAAGGATGAGCGGGCCGGCAAGCTCTCAATCCAACCCGTTCTCGCCGATGGCACTCGTCTGGACGACATGGTGGGCCTGCACTTCGTCGTTGCTGCCGAGCGCGCCGTTTACGAACAGCTTCCCGAGGCGATCAAGAACGCTCTGGACGAGGATGGCGACACGGTGACGCTGCTCGACCCGCTCAAGGTTGGCGAGCTGCTGTCCTCCGTCAACGCCAGGGCCCTCGTCATCCGGCCCGATCGGTACATCCTCGGTGTCGGCGACACCGCCGCTGACCTGGAGCGCCTCGTCCGGGGCATCCCCTCCATCGCGCACCTGACTGCGCCTGTGACCAGCTGAACCGCAAAGGAGAATCCCATGACATTCAGCCCAATCACCCACATCCGGCACTTCGACATCGCCGTTCCGGACTTCGACAAGCAGATCGAGTTCTACAAGAACCATTGGGGCCTCACGGTGCAGCACGACGATGGTGACGTCGTCTACTTCGCCGCCGAGGGCTCGCCCGAGCAGTACATCACGCGAGTGCGCCGGGCGCAGGACAAGCGTCTCGACCTGGTCGCCTTCGGTGCAGCCGATCGGGAGTCCGTCGACACGCTCGCTCAGCAGTTGGCGACTTCCGGCGTTCCGCTGGTCTTCGAGCCGACCGACCTGCAGACGCTGGGCGGCGGCTACGGGTTCCGCTTCTTCGACCTCGAAGGCCGCACTGTCGAGGTGTCGACCGAGGTCGAGCACCGCAAGCACCGCAAGGTGGAAGCGAAAGAGGCTATCCCCGTCCGCCTCTCGCACGTCGTCCTCAACTCGAGCGAGCCGGAGAAGATGCGGGCGTGGTACGAGAAGCACCTCGGGTTCCGCCTGTCGGACACGTTGAACCACCCTCATGCAGGTGACCTCTTCTACTTCATGCGCTGCAACTCGCAGCACCACTCGATGGCGATCGCGCGAGGCCCGCATGCCTCCCTGCAGCACGCGTCGTTCGAACTGCGCAGCCTCGACGACTACATGTACGGCAGTGGGCGAGTCATTCGCGCGGGCTACCGGAAGATCTGGGGTCCGGGCCGGCACCGCGCGGGCGACAACACCTTCACCTACTTCATCGACCCCAATGGCAACACGATGGAGATGACTACCGAACTCGAGATCCTCGACGAGGACTCCTGGCACCCGCACATCTACGACGTGCAGGAGCCCGAGACGAGCGACCAGTGGGGGACCGGCGGAGACATGGACGAGTTCATTACCAAGGAGATGTTCAACGACTCCGACAACGACCACCTCTTCGTCGCTCCGCCGGTCTGATCCGTGGACTCCTTCTCGATCGGGGCCGTAGAGGTTGACGGCTCTGCGTTCCCTGCTGTCTTCCGCGGCGATGATCTCTACGATGTGCGCCAGGTGCTTCCCGGCATCTCTAGCACTCGGCAACTCTTCGCGGAGTGGGATGTCAACCTTGACGCGATCGCGGCACATCTGGAAAGTCCAGTCGCCGCACCGCAGTCGCTCAGCGCGCTGACGCGCGCCGGGCGACTGCGGATCTTGCCGCCGCTCCAACCGATGGGCACGATCTTCGCGGCGGGTGTGAACTATCGCGAACACATCATCGAGATGGCGGTGGCGCACAAGCTCGGGAAGACCGGCGCGTCCGACGAGCAGTTGCGCGCCGATGCCGCAGCCGACATCGATGTTCGTGTCGCGGAGGGTGACCCGTACGTCTGGGTCGGGATCCCCTCTGCCGTGTCCGGCGCCCGCGACGACGTCCAGCTTCCCGACTTCGGCACGGACGTCGACTGGGAGGCGGAGCTCGGCGTTGTCATCGGCAGACGAGCACACCGCGTCGCAACCGAGGACGCGCTCAACTACGTCGCCGGATACGTCATCGTCAATGACATCTCGGCCCGGAGCCTCGTCCCTCGTGAGGATATTGCGAAGATAGGCACGGACTGGTTCCGGGCGAAGAACCAGCCCACGTTCTTCCCTGTCGGGCCGGTGGTGGTGCCCGCCCGCTTCGTACCGGACCCTTCCGACCTCAGCATTCAGCTCCGCCTCAACGGCGAGCTCATGCAGGATTCTTCGACGTCCAACATGGCGTTCGGTGTGAGCGAGCTGATCTCCTACGTTTCATCGGTAGCGATCGTCGACCCGGGCGACCTGCTTATCACCGGCTCGCCGGCAGGCAACGGATCGCACTGGAATCGGTTTCTCCAGGACGGCGACGTCATGGAGGTGACGATCACCGGACTCGGCACGCAGCGAACCGCTGTGCGGGGCCCAAGCGGAATACTTCCGCCATGGCAGGCCTCGCGTCCCAGCAAGGTCGGGGCATGACGCTGCGGCTTTCGTACTTCGTTCCACCCGCGCCGCTCGTCGTGGCCCAGGAACTCTCCCTTGCAGGTGTGTCGGACTTGTCGGAGGAGGTGACCACCGGCAGTCCCGCCCAGCTCGCCGGTCTTCTCGACGGCACGATCGACGTCGTGGTGACCGCGATCGACAACCTCTTCGAATGGGTCCGGGCGGGAGCAGATGTTCGACTGGTCGCACAAGTCGAATCGACGACTCCGCTCGCGATCTTCGCGCGGCCGGACATTGACACGATCGCTGAGCTGGCCGGCAAACGTTTCGGGGTGGATGCGTTCGCGAACGGCTTCGCGCTCGTCGCGCGCTGCCTCCTCGCCGATGCGGACGCGGAGGTCGAGTACGTCGAGGTCGGCGGCGTGAAGCAGCGCTTGGAGGCTTTGCTCGCGGGTGAGGTAGACGCCACACTTCTGGGTCCTCCGTTCGACGCGCGTGCGCTAGCGGCGGGCCAGAACCAGATCTGCAGCATTCAAGAGGAGTTTTCGGCGTTTCCAGGTCAAGGTGTCATCGTCCGACGAGAGTTGCTTGCTTCGGCGGACGTGGTGGCACTCCTCGACGCCCTACGTCGTGGCGGTGCGCTGAACGTCGACCTTGCCGGGCTTGAGCTGTTGACCGACATCCGCCGCAAGCTTGGTGTGCTACCTGAGGGAGTGGAGCTCAGGTCACTCGTCGCGTAGGAGTCGGTGCAAGCTCAGTTGATTCAACTTTCTAATACGATACGCACCGTACCGCACGCGTGATAGATTGCAGATGCGGGTGATGAGGCCCGCGATTCGATGAGGAGATTCATGTCGACCAGCACCACAGCCGCCGAGGTTCTTGGTCAGCCGCTGACGATCAACAAGCTGGCGATCAAGAACCGCATCTTTCTCGGACCGATGGCGGTGCTCCAGCCCACCGAAGATGGTCGGCCGAGCGACCAGTCGATCGCGTTCCTGAAGCGACGCGCGGAAGGCGGCGCTGGTGCCGTTTTCGTCGGCGGGTCCGTCGCCACGGCACGCGCCTTCCGCGAATCTCCCTTCGCTCCCAACATTCGCTACGACGAGGATGAGTTCATTCCCGACCTGAAGCGTCTCGTCGACGAACTGCACGCGACAGGCACCGATGTGAAGGTCTTCGCTCAGCTGTTCCCCGCGTTCGGGCGTATGGGCGTTCCGCGCGAGGGCAACTGGATCACCTCGGCGTCGCCCAAGTCAGTGGAGTTCGGCGCGGCAGGCCTTCCCGATCACGTGTACATCCCCGGCGGCCGTGTGACACCGCTGCCTCACGAGGCGACGCACGAAGAGATCGCGGAGCTCCAGCAGGCGGTGGTGGATGCCGCGCGCCGTGCCACGACGGCCGGCTTCGACGCCATCGAGATCGCAGCGCACATGTGCTATTTCTACTCATCGTTCCTGTCGACGCTGTCCAACTTCCGAACCGATGAGTACGGCGGATCCGTGGAGAATCGTGCGCGCATCCTCAGGGATGTTGTAGCCGCGGTGCGTGCAGAAATCGGCCCCGATGTCGCGCTCGGCTTGCGTTTGAGCGCGAACGACCACATGCCCGGTGGCCAGGGACCGGACGGCTTCGCTGCGGTCACCGCCGAGATTGCGAAGGCCGGCCTCGACTTCGTCGCGCTGACAGACGGCAACTACGAGTCGATGAAGGACAACGTCACCAGCGAGTCCGGAAAGATGCTCCGAGAGGGCGAGCCGCAGGAGTTCCGCAGGGCTCTCGGTCCGGACATCACCATCCTCCTCAGCAGCACCCCCGATCCGGAGCAGGCTGCTGCCGCGATCGCGGACGGCACCGTGGACGCCACGATGCTCGCGCGGCAGATGCTTGCCGATCCCGACTACGCCGCAAAGGTGCTCGAAGGTCGTGTCGCGGAAATGGTCTGGTGCGACCACGCGAACTCGTGCATGCGTCGGCTGATGACCCAGGTACCGGTGCAGTGTCACAAGAACCCCGACATGGGCCGCGAGAGTCCCTCGGCGCGCCGATCGAACGCGGGACAGGACCTGTTCATCTGGGCCGCAGGTAACCCGTTGCTCATGTTCATCGCCGATAAGGCCGCGCGTACTGCGCAGAAGATCAAGCCGGCGCGGGCTGGCGCGCACTGATTGGAGTCCACGATGTCGAGTCCTGCCTACAAACTCACCCTGCTGCTCAAGGCTCGCGAAGGGCTCGATCCGGACGTCTTCGCCGACCGATGGCTGAAGCTTGAGGCGGCGGACCCTCTGACGGCGCCTGGCCTGGTGGGCCACGTGTTCAATCGCCCGCTTCTGGGCGTCGCGCCAATCGTCAACGCATCCAGCGGGGTGTACGACGCAGCACAGGAGACCTGGTGGGAGAGGAAGAACGACGCAGCCGATTGGTTCGTGTCTCGCGCCTTCCCCGCGTGGTTGGCTCTGCGCACCCCGCTGCTAGCCGCACGGCCGGATGCTGTCGGCGGCCAGCCGAACGTGATCTGGGAGCAGGCAGAGGAGGAACCCGGCGAGACCGTGAAGGTGATCACGGTCCCGGTAGCCCGGCGTAGCCTCACCGTCGGAGAGTTCTCCGAGTACTGGACCGGCACGCACGCCGAACTCGCTCTGCAAGGCCCCGGCACCAAGGAGCGGCTCGTCCGGCTTGAGGATACGCCTGCCCAGCCGACGCCGAGCCCTTTCACAAAGAACCGATATGACGGCGTAGGGGCGATCACCTTCTCGTCGGAGGCGGCGCTGGCCGCGGAGTTCGACTCGGACTACTACCGCAACACCCTTGCCCCCGACGAGTCGCGATTCAGCGATCCGGTCTTCTCGACCGTCCTGGTGACCCGGCCCGTCGCACTCCTGTGAGGAAGCGTTCCGTGAGGTCCATCACGAAATCGAAGGCCTAGCTATTTGGAAATAGCTATGTTCTCATAGATGTATGCACGCTAATGGTGTCGTGATGCTTCCGGAGGTCGAGGCCGTCCTAGATCCGGAGGCAGAAGGAGTGGAGGTTCTTGCCGACCTCGTCCTCAATGTCGGACGCAAGATCCAGGCTCGGACCGTTGCAGAAGTGGGTCCTGCCGTGCTCACTCACCTTGAAGTGCTGGTGCTCCGGCACGTGGCGCGACAGCCAGGCGTGACGCCGACGGCGCTCGCCCGACAGCTCAGCCTCAAGAGCAGCAACACCAGTGCTGTCTTGCGCTCACTGGAACATCACGGACTCGTCGCGCGCACGACCGACTCGTCCGATCGCCGCATCGTGAGAGTGATTCCGACCGAGGCGACTGGCCGGATGGTGGGAGACGTCAGCCGATACTGGGAGGGTCTGCTCGGCTCGCTGATTCCGGAAACCCATCTCCATGCCGCCCTCATTGCACTGCGCGCGCTTGACGCGGCTTTGGAAGATTGAGTGGACGGGGCAATGGATCTCAGCCGGATCGACTTGAATCTGCTGGTCGCGCTTGATGCACTGCTGGCCGAGCGCAACGTTACTCGGGCGGCATCCCGACTGTACGTCGGGCAGTCCACCATGAGCGCCACCCTCGGTCGGCTGCGGCAGCTCTTGGGCGACCCAATCCTCGTTCGCGAAGGCCGGGAACTGGTCGCAACTCCATTCGCCGAGTCGCTGGCCGCACCGTTGGGCGAGGTCCTGGCGCAGCTGTCGCAGCTCGTCTCCCAGCGTCCGGGGTTCGATGAGAAGACCTCCAGTCGTGCGTTCCGGATCATGGCGACGGAGTACTCGACGACGATCTTCCTGCAACCGCTCCTCACCCGATTCGCGCACGAGGCGCCTCATGTCGAACTGCGTTTCTCTACGCTGAGCCAGGACTACGCAGACCAGATGCGCCGCGGCGAGGTGGACCTTCTCGTCTACCCGCTCGAGTCGCTGCAGGATTCCGACCGGTTCGAGAACGCCGCGCTGTTTCGCGACCGGTACGTCCTGCTCGCAGACGAAGCCAACGAGGCCGTCAAAGACAAGGCCACAGTTGAACAGCTCAGCACGTTGCCCTACCTCGCGATGACCTTTGATGGCCGGCCTTCTTACGTCGACATCCAGCTCCAGGAGCTCGGCATACAGACCAACCGCCTCGTGGTGGCTGCGGGCGCGCTAGGGCCCTTTCTCATCCGGGGCACCGATGTCATCACAATCACCCATGAGTCGCTGGCCCGTTTCGCTGCGGAGGAGACCGGGACGCTTCGCGTGCTGGATCTGCCCGTCGAGTTGGCTCCCATGACGGAGTCCATGGTGTGGTTGCCGCGATACACGCGCGATCCCGCCCATGAATGGCTCCGCAGGACCATTGTGGACGCTGTCGAGCAGTACGGCCGTGGGCGGTGGGGTCGAGACATGACGGCTCCAAACGCCGATTGAGGCATCGGTACAGACGATAGCTGCGCATTCAACTATCAATTTCCCAAATCCCTGCCGCCTTCTTACCGTTGAAGTGTCAGGCCACCGAACTACCGATCGTGGCGCAAAGGAGCGTTTCCATGGCTACAAAGACCGCTGTCCCGTCGTTCGACGCCGACTTCATCTCCCTCGAGGTCGCGACCGACCCCTATCCGGTGTACACGGAGCTTCGCGGGCTCGGCCCGGTCGTCTGGCTCGAGAGCTTGGGGATGTACGCCGTCACCCGTGACGTGCTCGCACGCGAGGTTCTCTCGAACCCGGCGATCTATTCGTCGGCAAAGGGAGTCTCGACGAACCCGGGGCTGAACGAGCAGAGCGGCGGAGCGATGCTCATCACGACTGACGGCGCACAGCACCGGGAGCTTCGCGAGGTCTTTCGCAAGCCCTTGCGCCCCAAGGCGCTGCAGGAAATCACTGGACGGCTCACTGAGGAGGCGACCTCGCTCGTCGACCGACTCACCGGTAGCGGGACCTTCGAAGGCGTCAACGACTTCGCCTGCCACCTGCCGCTGACCATCGTTTCCCGTCTCATCGGCGTCCCGGAGGAGGGCCGAGAGCACCTGCTGGACTGGGGCACGGCCTTCATCGAGATGGCGGGTGGCGACAACGATCGTGGCCGCGCGGCGGCACCTCGCGCGATGGAGATGATCCAGTGGGCCACGGAGAACATCACGCCCGAGCGGGTGTCGAAGGGCGGGTGGGCACACCAGCTGATCGAGGCTCACGAAGCGGGCGGACTCGACCAGGAGTGGATCGTCCGGCTCACGATCGACTACATCATCGCGGGTCTTGACACGACGATCAGTGCAACCAGCAGCCTTCTCTACCAGCTCGGCCGACACCCCGAGCAGTGGAATCTGCTCCGGGAGAACCCTGGACTGATCCAGTCGGCCATCGGCGAGGCTGTGCGGCTCGAGAGCCCGCTCCAGGCGATGTCCCGCGTGACGACACGCGACGTCGAGCTCGGCGGCGTCGAGCTGGCGGAGGGCTCGCGCGTCGTAGTGATCTTCGGTTGCGTCAACCGCGACGAAGAGCGCTGGGAGCGGGCGGACCAGTTCGACATCACGCGTCCCGACGCCACCGAGCATCTGGCATTCGGCCTCGGGGAGCACGCCTGCGTCGGTCAGGGACTCGCGAAGCACGAGATCCAGACGCTGCTCAAGGCGATGATTCCCACGGTCTCCGAGATCGAGGTCGATGAGCCGGCGTGGCACCCGCTGAACGGCGCCCGCGTCCTCTCCAGCCTTCCCACGAGATTCAACTGAACACATTCCGCAATTTGCTGTACGATACGTATCGGACGCTTTAGGTCCGACCGGATGCAAAGGAGCACCACACATGCCGGCACGAATCCTGGCCGCCAAGGTCAGCGACGTCCCTGACGGCGAGGCCATCGTCATTCCGCGGGCCCTGACCGGAACAGTCGACGACATCGCGCTCTTCCACGACAGCGGAGAGTACTTCGCGTTGGACAACACCTGCTCGCACGAGCTCGCGTCCCTCGCCGAGGGATGGATCGAAGGCGGCGTGGTGGAGTGCCCGATGCACACGGGCAGGTTCTGCCTCCGAGACGGCAAAGTGCAGTCCGCACCTGCTACGGAGGACGTCGCTTCGCACGGGGTGGAGGTGGATGGCGATGACATCGTCATCCTCCCCAACCCCGAACGAATCGCCGAGCCGTGACTGGCCACCCGGAGTCGGTCGTCATCGTAGGCGGCGGAGTTGCCGGCTACACCCTGGCCGACGCCCTGCGCGCCCGCGGTTTCGCCGGACGTGTCACGATCATTGACCGCGAACCCGCCCTCTACGATCGTCCGCCCCTTTCGAAGGCGGCCTTCATCGACGACATCGGTCTGCACGATCTGGCCTTCTCGACCGACCCTCACCTTGAGGAGCGCGGTATCGAGGTCATCTCCGGTCGAAGCGTGGTCGCGCTCGAAGACGGGGGCGCTCAGCTGGACGACGGTCGTCTGATCGCGGGCGACGCACTGGTGCTCGCCACCGGCGGCAGCGCGCGACAGATCCGCTTCCCCGGGCACGATGCTCCGATCGTTCACACGTTGCGAACGTTCGATGACGCGTCTCGGATCCGGGCTGCGGCACGGCCGGGAGCCCGAATCCTCGTCGCCGGGGCGGGACTGATCGGCGCTGAGCTCACCTCCTCGCTGCTGACTCTCGGAGTCGACGTCACCCTCGTCGACCCCGTCGAAGTGCCGATTGTTCCTGCCGCAGGCGTGGCGATCGCGCAGCGCCTTCACGCCATGCACGCCATGCGTGGCGCCGACGTGAGAATCGGCCTCATCAGCGAGGTCGTGCGCGAGGGGGAGGGGTGGACCGCGATTCTCGCGGACGACACGCGCCTCGCCGTGGATGCGGTGGTCGTTGGCGCCGGACTCGTTCCGAACGTCGAGCTTGCCGAGGCAGCGGGCCTAGAGGTCGAAGACGGCATCGTCGTCGACGAGCGACACCGGGTGTCCGACGGCATCTACGCGATCGGAGACGTCGCGCGCGTCCGTGACGCGGACGGTGTCCTGCATCGACGCGAAGAGCACTGGGAGGCCGCTCAGCATGACGCGCAGGAACTCGCCGCCCTTCTGGTCGGCGAGGAGCCCGAACCGCGAAGCGCGCCGTGGTGGTGGTCTGACCGCTACGACGTGCACGTCGAGGGCGTCGGGCGGATGACCGGGCCTGGCGAGACCGTGTTGCGAGGAGAGACCGTCGCATTCCATGTCGACGGCGACCTGCTCGTCGGCGCAGTCTCAATCAACGACACCATGACAGTTCGCGCGGCGCGCCGGCTCATCGATCAGCGGATCCCCGTCTCGCGAGTCGACCTCATGGATCCGTCTGTGTCGCTGAGGGGCCTGCTGCGTGTGCCGCGCTGAACGAATCCCGAACCACCAACCGTCCATGGGTGCGACCCCGCACCAAACCCGTTGCCACCAACCCTCGTCGAAGGAGACGATTAATGTCCGCCGTCGCTAGCTTCCTTGAGTCGATCAGCCCGCAGCAGCTCTTCGAAGACCCGTACCCGATCTATGAGCAGCTGCGAAGGGATGCCCCCGTCGCGTATATCCCGCAATTGCACCTGTACTGGATCACCAAGCACGAGGACGTCGCCGAAGTCGTCTCGGAGAAGGAGCCGTGGGTCTCCGGCGGTGGCAACACGAGCGAGCGCATGGAGCGCAGTCTCGGCAAGCCGGTGATCACTCTGGTCGGTGGAGAGGTGCACGATGAACTGCGGTCCGGTGTCGACCGAACCCTGCAGCCTCGCCCGATCACGAGGGTTGTGGAGCAGTCCATCCGCCCGATCGCACGATCCCGCGCACAGGAGCTGGCAGCCCGGGGCGAGGCCGACCTCGTCTCGGAGTACTTCGAGCCGGTCAGCGTCGAGGCGCTACGTCATGTGATGGGCCTGGACCCGTATGTCGACTCTGACACGCTGATCCGCTGGTTCAAGCAGCTGGCCGGCGGTGCCGGCAATCTCACGAACGACCCGGCGGTCTGGGAAGCCAACGACGCCGCAGCTCGTGAGATCGAGGATCTGCTGCTGCCGGTCCTCGACGATCTCGCCTCCAAGCCGGAAGAGGAGACGATGCTCTCCCACATGCTTTGGGCAGGTCGCACCGATGGAACCCCCCGCGACAAGAACCACATCCTCTCGACCGTCAAGATCATCCTTCTGGGCGGCATGCAGGAGCCCGGGCACGCGGCATCCTCGACCTCGTTGGGCCTCTTCGAGTCGGACCAGTGGGGACTGCTGCGCGAAGACGGCGGAAAGTGGATTCCGCAGGCCGTGCTCGAGGGGCTGCGCTGGATTGCCCCCATCGGAACCACCGGACGCACCCCGAGCCGTGACTTCGAGTTCCGGGGCGTTCCGCTCGCAAAGGGCGCGCCCGTCGAGGTGATCCTCGCGTCAGCGAACCGCGACGAGCGGGTCTTCCGCGAGCCCAACGTGTTCGACATCGAGCGCAACGAGAAGGACCAGCACCAGGCGTTCGGTGGCGGCCAGCACTTCTGTGCCGGTCACTTCTTCGGCCGTCAGGTGCAGCGGATCATGTTCGAGGAGCTGCTCGCAGCCACCAAGGACATCACCCAGAAGCCTGGCGCCCCGACCCCGGTCAACGGCTGGGTCTTCCGCGCGCCGCGCAGCCTTCAGGTGGATCTGCACGTGAACTGAGCAAGAGAGCACCCGGCCACGTCAGCGGTCGGGCGGATGACGGCCCGTAGCGGTGGGTCGTCGAGGGGACGGAAGGGCGGAATCGGCGCCCTCCGTCCCCTTTCGCGTGGGCGTCCCGTGCGCTGGGCGCTGCTTCGCGGGCGTCCTCTTTGCGAAATGATGTCTCCGCAACGCACGCTCGAACGGTCTTCCATGGGGACTGCACGAGTTCGATGACGACGTCTCAAACTGCACACGCTATCGAGAGCACCCTGACGTCGCGATCGTCGGTCCCGGATAACTGGGTTTCTGGCGTCACTTCATCCGGATTAGCTGTGTCCTTCACAGCGTTCGGCGCAGGCGTTCCCGGCGTGGCGAAAGTCTCGACCGGGCGGTCGTGTGCCGACATTCCGGACCCGTCTTCTATGCGCGCTCTTCGGTGGTCGCGCAAGGTTGAGCCGCGGGAGCGAGGGCAAAGGCCAGGACGAATGAGGAACCGGGGCCAGCGTGGGCGCGGTCGACCGCGGTCCCTCGTGCGCGTACATCGATGCGTAGGGCCACCCCGTCTCACGGCGCCCTAACGGGGAGCATGACGAAAGTGCGCACCCGGGGGTCCCGGGTGCGCACTTTCGTTGATCGTCTGGGCCTACTTCCCCGCGGACGGATCGGTAAAGAACTCGTCGAGCAGTGCCTCAGGAAGCAGTGTTCCCGGCGGGTTCTCGAGGCCGGTCGGGTCGGTGTAGTCCGCCGACGGGTCGGCGATCTCAGCGAGGTTGTCCCGGTCGACGATCACCGGAGCGTAGACGATCTGGTTCACCTTCGGCCCGCCTCCGGCGAGGATTCTCTTGCCGACGGAAACGGTCGCTGCGGCCTGCTGGGTAGCGGAGGTCGTGCTTCCGTAGTACGGGTAGTCCGGGTTGTCCAGCGCCCAGTTCGCGAAGCCTTGGCTGCCTCCGATGTCGTTGATCGGGGGAATCGGGTCGATACCGGACTCCTGGAAGGCGGTGAAGGTAGGCAGGCCCATGGTGCCGTCTTGCAGTACCGCGTCAACACCAGCCGGGTTTGTCGCGAGGTACTTCAGCACCTCGGCCTGTGTAGTGGCGGGGTTGAACAGGCCGGCAACCTCGCCCACGACGTTGATGTCGGGGCAGAACTCGAGCACATTCTCGATGCCCGTGTTGGCGTCCAGAGTCGATCCGATGCCGGGAACGCCAACGACGCGCAGCAGGTCGCCTTCGCCGATGCTGCTGAGCACGCCGGCACCCGCGATCATCGACTGGAGCACGCCGTTCATCGCGACATTCACCGCGTAGGGAGAGTCGACCGGAAGCTGCACGGTGACCACCGGAATACCGGCGTCGTACGCCGACTTGATCGTCTCGATCGCGGCTTCGGGCGCCGCCGGCAGGTAGAAGATGATGTCGGGCTTGAGTGCGATGGCCTCCTGCAGCTGCTGGATCTGCAGTGGCACGTTGCTCGTGACGTCGGGGGCGAGGTTCGCGATGACCTCGATGCCTTCAGCCTCGAGGTCGTTGATCAGGTTCTCCTGGAGGGTCGCGATGAAGGGGTTTGCCGGGGGGTGTCCGACGTAGGCTGCTGTCCATCCCTCGGTCTTGCTGGACTTGTAGTCGGCCACGTCCCGCTGAGTGGTGGTCTTTCGTTTCCACTCGATGATCAGCTGGTTGCAGTTTAGGCGGCCGTGATCTCGGGCAGCATCACCGCGTCCTCGACCGAGTTGGTGGCGGCGAGTTCGGCCATAGACGCTTCGGAGAAGTAGCGGCGGTCGCCGGCTTCCCATTCGTCGTGCTGCTCGATCAGAACGGCGCCGGTCAGGCGCAGCAGGCTGGCAGCGTTCGGGAACACTCCGACGACGTCGGTGCGACGTTTGATCTCCCGGTTCAGCCGTTCCAGCGGGTTCGTCGACCAGATCTGCCGCCAATGCCGGGCTGGGAAGTGCTTGAACGCCAGCACGTCGGCTCGGGCATCGTGGAGCATCTCAGCCGCCTTGGGGTGAACGCGGTCGATCATGCGTGCAACCTCATCGAACTGTGCATCAATGTGCTCAGCGTCGGGTTGGGCGAAGATCGTGCGGATGATCGAGGCGACCATCTCCTGCCGACCCTTGGGTAAGGCGGTGAGCACGTTGCGCATGAAGTGCACGCGACACCGCTGCCAACTGGCTCCCTGCAACACCACTGCGGCGGCTGCTTTCAAGCCAGCGTGTGCGTCGGAGATCACCAGCTTCACCCCGCCAAGGCCTCGGGCTTTCAGGGACCGTAAGAATGCTTTCCAGAACTCCTCGGTTTCGCTGTCGCCCACGTCGAAGCCGAGCACCTGACGGTGCCCGTCAGCGGTTATCCCGATCGCGACGACAACCGCTTGGGACACCACCCGACCGTCGATGCGAACCTTGCAGTAGGTGGCGTCCAGGAAGACGTAGGGGTAGGCGATCTGGGACAGGGAGCGGTCGCGGAATGCCGCAACCGTCGCGTCAAGGCCTTCGCAGATGCGCGACACCTCGGACTTCGAGATGCCGGTGTCGGCGCCGAGCGCTTTGACCAGGTCGTCGACTTTGCGGGTGGACACGCCGTGCAGGTAGGCCTCCATCACGACGGCGAACAGCGCCTGATCAACCCGACGGCGCCTCTCCAACAGCGACGGGAAGAAACTGCCGGCCCGTAGCTTCGGGATTCGTAACTCCAGATCTCCCGCAGTGGTCGACAGGGTGCGCAGCCTCGCCCCGTTGCGGGTAGCGGTGCGCTCGACGGTGCGCTCGTAGGGTCCGGCACCGATCACCGACGCGGCTTCAGCGTCGATGAGTTCTTGGTAGAGCCGTTCGGTCATCTGACGGATCCGGTCGGTGGTGTCGGTGAGTTTCAGCTCGGCGAGCAGCTCGAGCAGGGCAGACTGATTGAGGGCCATCGTGCGATCTCCTGTCGTGAGTAACTTGGTCGTTCTCACTGACCATCGCACGGTGGCCCCCCACGTCAATGACACGACGCTCAAGACCGGAAAGTCCACCACTCAACGGGACTCAGGCCTTGTAGTCGATCCACGCCGACTCCTCCACTGCGAGCGGATAGGCGTTGAACGCTGCTTGCGCGTCCTCAGAGAAGTCAGCTAGCAGGTTGCCGGGATCGGTCGCGCCGAGATCGGGGATCGTGCCGCATTCGTCTGCGGCGGCATCACCTGTGCTGCCACCGCCGCCTCCCGTTGCGGGGGCCGAGCATCCCGCGAGGGCGAGAACGCCCGCAGCGATCAGCGCAGCACCGGTGCGGGCCCAGCCGGTTGCGCGTTTCTTGGTTGCCATGATTCGAGGACCTCTTCCTTGAGTTCATCTGCGCGATGTGCATTTCGCGCCTCTCGAGCACAAGCTACACACGTTCGATACGATCCGTCTAGTATCTGTTATGGTGATGCTGCTTTCATCCCCGTATTGACAACTCGACGAGGAGTGTGGATGTGAACGAGGGCGCCCGTGGTTTACGTCTGTCCGGGATCGGCAAGCGCTTCGGCGCGACCCGCGCCCTCGTGGACGGCGAGCTGCATCTCGCTCCGGGGGAGGTGCACTCGCTTCTCGGCGAGAACGGTTCGGGGAAGAGCACGCTGGTGAAGATCATCGGTGGTGTCCACAGGCCTGACACGGGCGAGTTCACACTCGATGGAAAGCCCGTGACCCACGCCAACCCTGCGCAAGCCAGCGAGCTGGGCATCGCGGCCGTGTTCCAGGAGGTGCTCACCGCTCCTAGCCAGTCGGTACTGGACAACATCTGGCTCGGCACCGACGGGGTGTTCCGTCGCAGGTACACACGAGCGCAGCGGCGCGACCGCGCGGCTGAGGTCCTGGAGCGGCTCGTTGGCGGCCTCCCGCTTAGTGCGCCCGCTGGGCAGCTCTCGCTCTCCGAACGCCAAGTGGTGTGCATCGCGAGAGCACTCGTCCGCGATCCGCGAGTGCTCGTCCTCGACGAGTCCACCGCCGCACTCGATGTTCAGACCCGAGATCGGCTGTTCGCAGAAATGCGTCGTCGCACCGCGGAGGGGTGCAGCATCCTCTTCATCACACATCGGATGGACGAGGTGGAGGAAGTCTCCGACCGGGTGACTGTGTTGCGCTCTGGTCGCACGGTCTCGGTACGCGACCGCGCGGAGATGTCGATTGATCAGCTCATCCTCGACATGAGCGGGGTCGCCCATACGGCTGGGTCAGGCAATCGCGAGCGCGAGCTCGGACCCATCACGCTGCGCGCCGAGGCACTCCGGCTTGCCCCAGACGCGGAGCCGATCGACTTCGAACTGCGAGCGGGGGAGCTGGTGGGTTTGGCCGGGCTGGAAGGGCACGGGCAAGACCGGTTCATCAAGCGTCTGGCGGGCGTTGTCGCCGGCGACGATGCCGTGCGCCGGGTCCGGCCCGACGGCGAGCTGCCTGTACATCGAGTCGGAGACGCCAGCCTGGGGATCGCCTACCTGCCACGCGAGCGTCGCGGGGAGTCGCTCTTTGAATCGCTGGCGATCCGCGAGAACTTCGCGCTGCCGACGATGCGCGAGGATTCAGCCGGTCCAGTCCTCAGCTGGAAGCGAATGTCGGCACGCTTCCAGGAGTACGTCGATTCACTCAAGATCCGCTTGGGCAAGGACACTGATCCCATCTCCAGCCTCTCAGGTGGCAGTCAGCAGAAGGTCTTGCTTGCGCGCTGGCTCGCGACCAAGCCGAACGTGCTTCTGCTCAACGACCCCACCCGAGGAGTCGACATCATGACCAAGCGCGAGATCTATGCCACTCTCGAGCGTCTCTGCGCACAGGGGATGAGCGTGGTCATGCTTTCGAGCGAAGTCGAGGAGCTCGTCGAACTTGTCGACCGGGTGCTCGTCTTCCGCAATCAAACGCTGTTCACCGAGATCCCTCGAACCGACCTCAGTGCTGAGGCGATTGTCGCGGCATACTTCGGCCACGGAACTGAGGCTGCAGCATGAACCGCGGACTTGCCTTCTTCCGAGAGCACACGTGGGCTTTCGTGCTACTCCTCGTCATCGTGCTGCTCATCCTCAATCTCGTCATCTCGCCGAGCGTCTTCTCGGTCCAGAGATTGCCCGCCACGCTTGCCACACTGGCGCCGTTCGTGCTGGTGAGCTTCGCCTCAACCCCCCAGATCCTGGGGGGAGGCGCCGATATCTCTGTCGGCCCGTTGATGGTGCTGGTCAACTGCATCTTCGTCGCCGTACTTCTCCCCGCGGGGCTCGGCGACCTCTGGATCTCGTTGCCTATCCTGCTACTCGTGGCCGCGGGCGTGGGCACGATCAGCGGCGTCCTTGTCACGATCTTGAGGCTCAACCCGCTGATCGCCACGACCGCGATGCTGTTCGTGGTCCTAGGCCTCGCACAGACGATCGCTGGCCGGCCCGCCTCCGCCCCGCCGAACTGGACAGGGGCCCTCGCCGGAGCCATCGGCTTCGTGCCGGGAGCGGTCGTCACGATGGGGGCAGCCGCCTTGATCTGGTTCGGCCTGACTCGTACGGCGTACGTTCGCAACCTGCTCGCGACCGGTGAGAGCGACGTCTCCGCGTATGGCTCAGGAGTGAATGTCACCGTCGTGCGGTTGCTGTCCTACACGCTTGGCGGCCTGTTCGCCGGGATCGGCGGCATTGCGCTCTCGGCGTTCCTGCAGACCTCGCTCGCGAACCTCGCCTCGACCTACGCGCTGCTCGGAATCGCCGCTGCCGTCCTCGGAGGCACCAGTCTGGCCGGCGGCCGCGGTGGGCTGTTCGGCGCCTTCCTCGGCGGTCTCGCGATTTACCTGTTGCAGCAACTGCTCACGGCGGCGGGCGTCAACCCCAGTCTCATTCAAGTGAGCTATGGTCTCATCCTCATCATCGCCGTGGTTCTCGGGGCGACTCTGCTCACCTCGAGGAAGAGATAGGAGATCGCATGTCCGACAACTCCTCAGTCACCGCTTCGCTGACCGCGCCTGGTGCTCGCCCCGGGGCATGGTCGCGTTTCCGCGAGTACGCGCTCGAACGGCCGGTTCTTCAGATCGTCATCCTCGTGGCGATGGCGACTTGGCTGATCGTCCTCATCCCTTCCGTCGCGACCAACTGGCGGGCGATCACGTCGATCCTCGTCATCGCATCACTGCTCGCGCTTGCCTCGTTGGGCCAGACGCTCGTGGTCATCGTGGGTGGCGTGGATCTCACGATCCCCGGCTACATCATGATTGGGGCGTGGCTCGCCGTGGACGGCACGGTGAAGCTCGGTCTTCCCCTTCCAGTCGCCCTGCTCGCCACGATCGTCATCTGCGGCGCGATCGGGGCCCTGATCGGCTTCATCTGTCACCGATGGAACATTCCCTCACTGATCGTCACACTCGGCGCGGGCGCGGCCCTATCCGGGACGGCCCTCGTGATGACAGCGGGGGACTTCAACGGAGCGCCGCCGGAGGAACTTCGCGGCCTCGCGTCGGCAGGCAGCACCACGTTCGGACTGCCGGTGCCGCCGATCATCCTCATCGTCATCGGTTGCGCCATCATTCTGTGGCTCGTGCTCAGTCGCACCGCCGTCGGTCGCCGGTTCTATGCGACCGGCATGAACATGCGGGCTGCCAACCTCACGCGCGTCAACTCCTCGCTGACGTGGACAGTAGTCTTCGCTCTCTCCGGGGCTGTCACGGGCGTCGCAGGCATGCTCATCGCAGGCTTTGGCGGGGGATGGACCCAGGGTCTCGGTGACCCCTATCTGTTCACGGGCCTCGCGGCAGTGTTGATCGGCGGAACGACCTTCGGATCGCCTCGCGGAACCTTCACGCGGACGGTGTTGGGCGCGCTCATCCTCACACTGCTGTCCACGATCATCCTCGGCTACCGACTCAATGAGGAACAGGGCCTCATCCTGTACGGCGTCATCATCATCGCGATGCTGACGATCTACGGTCGCGAGCGGCACGTGCGAGACCGCTTCTGAGCGGCCACCATCCGCTGACAGCGGAGCGGCACACCATCGCTGTCGGGTGGGCACTCGCGTGGTGAGCGCTGCCCGTGATTCCGCTGCGCGCAAGGATCCGTTGGTGTCGGTTCGTCAACGCCCGTTTCGCCCGCTCCCGCATCGACCTTGTCGATCGGCTCGAGCAACATTTCAGGAGGAAACATGAGCACTGTGCTTTCGGATGAGCTTCACGCGAAACTCGTCGCCGCACCCGTCGCCGGCCTGTCGCAGCAGCTGCGTGTACGTGGCATCCGCCAGGTCTTCATCGACGGACCCAAGTCCGACACCCCAGGTGCAAAGCTCGTCGGAACGGCGAAGACGCTGCGGTTCGTGCCGCTGCGTGAGGACCTGTTCCAGGCCCACGGCGGCGCCTACAACGCGCAGAAGCGTGCGTTCGACGCAGTCGAGCCGGGCGAGGTCCTCGTGATCGAGGCCCGCGGCGATGCTTCTTCGGGGACCCTCGGCGACATCCTTGCGCTCCGGGCCAAGGCTCGCGGAGCCGCGGGCATCGTGACCGACGGCGGCGTGCGTGACTATGCGACAGTCGCCGGGATTGATCTGCCGGTGTTCTCGCTCGGCGGGCATCCAGCGGTGCTCGGCCGCGTCCATGTGCCATGGGAGCACGACGTCACGATCGCATGTGGCGGTGCCACAGTGCAGCCCGGCGACATCATCGTCGGCGACGACGACGGCCTCATCGTCATCCCTCCCGCCGTCGCGGCTGAGGTCGCCGACGCCTGCCTCGCGCAAGAGGCCGAAGACGAGTGGGTTGCCGCCCGCGTCGACGAGGGCCATCCTCTGGAAGGACTGTTTCCGATGAATGCCGAGTGGCGCGCCCGCTTCGAAGCCTCCCAGGAGCGATGAGCACGCGCTCGGAGGCGACACCACGGAGGAGAACCGGATGCTGCAGCCCGACGACATCGAGACGATCGCGGATGAGCTGGCCGAGGCCGACCGCGCGCACAGCGTGATCCCGCGGATCACCGCGCGCCACCCGGAGGCGACCGTCGAGGATTCATATGCGATCCAGGGCCTGTGGCGCGATCGGATGATCGCATCGGGCCGCCGGCTCGTCGGCCGCAAGATCGGCCTCACCTCGAAGGCGATGCAGCAGGCCACCGGCATCACCGAGCCCGACTACGGCGTCATGTTCGACGACACCGTGTACGAGACCGGCGCCGAGATCCCGGTCGACCTCTTCTCGAACGTGCGCATCGAGGTCGAGCTCGCGTTCATACTGAGGCATCCGCTCGAGGGCCCCGACTGCACGCTCGACGACGCCCTCGCGGCGATCGACTACGCCGTGCCGGCGCTCGAGATCCTCAACTCGCACATCGAACTCGAGCGCCGCACGATCGTCGACACGATCAGCGACAACGCCGCGTACGGCGCGATGGTGCTCGGCGACGTGCGAAAGCGCCCCGACGAGATCGACCTGCGCTGGGTTCCGGGCATCCTGAGCCGCAACGGCGAGATCGAAGAGACCGGCGTCGCCGCGGGCGTGCTCGGCCACCCCGCGACCGGCGTGGCGTGGCTCGCGAACAAGTTCGCGCAGCACGGCGCGCGCCTCGAGGCAGGCGAGATCATCCTCGCCGGGTCGTTCACGCGCCCCATGTGGGTGCAGCGGGGCGATAGCGTCAGGTGCGACTACGGACCGATGGGAGTCATCGAATGCCGCTTCGTCTGACGCCGACCTTCAGAGCCGCCCTCGCCGAGACGTCCCGGCCCCTCGCGGGCATGTGGGTGTGCTCGGGCTCGCCCCTCGTCGCCGAGATCTGCGCGGGTTCGGGCCTGGACTGGCTGCTCATCGACATGGAGCATTCGCCGAACGGCCTGGAGTCCGTGCTCGCGCAGCTGCAGGCCGTCGCGGCCTACCCCGTCACGCCCGTCGTGCGCGTGCCGATCGGCGACGTGGTGACGATCAAGCAGGTGCTCGACCTCGGAGCCCAGAACCTGCTCGTGCCCATGGTGTCGTCGGCGGCGGATGCCGCGGCCGCCGTCGCGGCCGTGCGCTATCCACCGCGGGGCACACGCGGGGTGGGCTCGGCGCTGGCACGGTCGGCGCGGTGGAACCGCGTCGACGGCTACCTCGAGAACGCCGACGACCACGTCTCGGTGTTCGTGCAGATCGAGACGGCGGCGGGAGTCGAGGCCGCAGCAGAGATCGCCGCGGTCGACGGGATCGACGGCGTGTTCGTCGGGCCGAGCGACCTCGCGGCGTCGATGGGCCTCCTCGGCCAGCAGACGCACCCCGATGTCGTGGCCGCCGCGCTGAGCGGGTTCGATGCTGTGCGGGCCGCCGGCAAGCCGGTCGGCGTCAACGCCATCGATCCGGCCGCTGCCCAGGCGTACCTCGAGGCCGGCGCGTCGTTCGTGCTCGTCGGGGCCGACGTGGCGCTGCTCGCACGAGGCTCGGAAGCCCTCGCCGCACGCTGGGCTCCGGCATCCGCTTCCCCAGGCGAGCGTCCCTCGTACTGAGCGCCGCGCCCAAGCAGCAACGTCCCAGGTGCTAGTGCATGGGGAGGTACGGCCGCACGTTGTCGTAGCACTCAGCACAGATCGAGCACGTGCAGCGAGCGGATGCTGTGCTGCGTCAAGGTGCCCGGGCAGCCGTCCACTCAGCGTCCGGCAACCTGATGCACTCCGATAGCCCCCGGTCGGGGCCAACGCATCGACCGTTCAGAACGACGGCGGCCGCTCGAATCCCTTCGCCGGACGCCACGCATCCCAATGCTCGGCGAGACGGCCGTCCTTCACCCGAAAGATGTCGACGAGCATCCCGTTGGTGCGCGTCTCCTGTCGGACGACGAAGTCACCGTCCCCGATGATGTTCACTTCGAGCGTTCCATCAGCCGCGAGATCGCCCGTCAGCGGGAGAGGGATGACGTTCGTGAAGAAGTCCCGCACCCCCTCGCGGCCCTGGCCTGCGTCGGGGTTGTGCTGGATGTAGTCATCGGCTAGCAATTCGTCGAGTACCTCGAGATTGTCGCCCGGTCCATAAGGAACTTCCCGGAAGAACCGCTCCACCAGCTTCTTGTTCGCTTCGACCTGTTCGCTCGCCATTGATACGCACCTCGTTCATCTCAGCTTTGAGTCAGTGACGCTCCGTCACCGATACTGAACGTACTGTATCGCTATTGATGTTCAAGAGCCATCGCGCTACGTTCAGTGCTGTACGGCTCGTATCGTACACATCAGTTGCCGCGAACCGCGCAATCGAAGGAGATGACGGATGGCAGCCACGCAGCAGGACATCACCCAGCAAGAACGCAACAAGCAGGTCGTCGAGAGGATGTTCGAGGTCGTCTACGGCGACGGTACCAACTTCGAGATCTTGGACGAGATCGTCCCGGAGGACTACATCCAGCACAACCCAAGTGCCGGACAGGGACGCGACGGACTGATCAAGTGGTTCCGCGAGATCGTGCCGCTGCCGGAGTGGCTGGATGCGTCGGGGACAGTCGCAGTACACCTCATCGCCGAAGGCGACTTTGTCGTCCGGCAGGAGATTCGCACCCACGGTGTGCTTCTCGACGTATTCCGCTTCGAGGACGGCGTGGTCAAGGAGCACTGGGACGCCTTCCGTCCCGATCCCGGCACCGAGCGCCTGCCCGGCTTCTAGACGATCAAGCTGCCGCCTCGGCGGCCGATCGGGACCCGTACAGCATTCATCTGCCCTGGAAGCCGTTCGGTGCCTTTCCTTCTGGACGTGCACCAGTTCATCGTCGGCGTCGGTCTCGATCGAGAGGGTTGAGGCCTCGATCATCGTGCGGCGGGTGCCGACTTCGTTCGCGCGGCGACAACGCGGCCGGACTCGGCACCCGCCTGCTCGCTTCGGCCGGACATACGAACTTCTTGCACGATCCGTTTGGCTTCGGCCGTAGCGAACTGCCGCATCCTCAACCAAGAAGGGCTTGGTGTGCGCAGGTATGACCACCCTCATCGATACCCGTGTCGTTCCCGCCCCCGATCGATCCGAATACTGGGCAGAGGGAATCGCCCAGCACTTCTTTCCGATCCGCGTGGAATCAGT
Source organism: Microbacterium sp. No. 7 (assembly GCF_001314225.1). Lineage (NCBI taxonomy): Bacteria > Bacillati > Actinomycetota > Actinomycetes > Micrococcales > Microbacteriaceae > Microbacterium > Microbacterium sp. No. 7. The sequence continues at coordinate 3,465,984 of NZ_CP012697.1, read as the reverse complement.
CAGCGCGGATTCATTCGATGCGCGGCTCACCGGAGGTCAAGTTGGGCCTGTCGCTGTGCGCTCGATCACCGGATTGCCGCATCGAGTCGGACGCACCCTGCCGATGATCGCCAGCTCCGATCCGGAGTGCATCATCCTGTACCTCGTCCGGGACGGCCTCTGTCGCATCGCCCAGGACGAGACGTCCTCGCTGCTACTCCCTGGCGACATCGCTATCCAGGACTCGTCGCGACCGTCTGTCTTCGAGGCGACGACGGGGTTCGATGTGCTAGTGCTGAGCTACCCGAAATGGCTCATCGGTCCGCGCGCAGGTGCTATTGCCCGGCGCGGCGGTACAAGGATGGCTGGTCGAGAGGCCGCGTTCGCACGTCTGGTCACTCCGTTCGTCGCGAAGCTTGCCTGCGCTGCGGATGGGGGAGGGGTGGCCGGTCCGGAAGGGGACGGCGCTGCCGAGATGCTCATCACCATGCTGCGCACGCTCTACGGCGACTCAGGCCCGGTCCCGACCCCCGCGGAAGACTTGCTCACGCGCATGCGGGGTTATGTGGCAGCGCACCTCCACGACCCGGATCTAGGACCTGAACAGCTTGCCCGCGCACACTACGTGTCCACCCGCTACGTCCATAAGTTGTTCGCACCGACAGGGGTCGGGGTATCGGCCTGGATTCGACGGCAGCGGCTCGACGGCGCCCGCGTGGAGTTGCAAACAACCCGCGATGCCCGAGTTGCCGAGGTGGCCGCGCGCTGGGGCTACCGAGACGCGGCGAGCTTCGCGCGGGCCTTCCGTGAGCAGTTCGACTGCACGCCCAGTGATGCCCGGGCTCTCGGCGGCGCCGTAGTCGACGCCGCCGAGCCGGTCGATCAGGTCAATGGGTAGCCGGCCTCGCGCAGTCGCCTACCCCAGATACCCGACTTGCCTGGGGCGATGATCCCGTTCGGATCGAGCGCGTCCTTGAGGGTTTCATTGAGCCGGCGCTGCGCGTGGTCGTTGAAGTCGAACTGGTCCGCTGCGGCATCCGCGAAGTACGGATGTGCGCGGTACTCGCCGTAGCCAAGCTTGCCGGCGCGGATGACCATAGCCCTCGCGTGCTCGTACGCGGCGTGCACTTGATCGGGATTCTTCGTGTCGAACGGGATGACATTGATGAACGTCGTCGACCGAGCGTTGATGGGAAGCATCCCGCCCAGGTAGTCCAGCCCAGCATCCGCGCACATCGACTTGAAGAGATCCTGCGCCTTCTTCGCATGGGCCGCGGACAACGGAATGACCGGCGAGAAGTCGACATGGCCGCCCTCGTCGCCGCCTGACCATCCCGCCATCTTGTAGAGATCGAGGCTCGGAACTCCGATCTGCACTCGCTCGTGCGGGTTGGGGAGGGATTCCCACTCATCCTTCGTGTGCTTGGCGCCAACGATCTCGACACTCGGGATCTGCTCGAAGCGTGCCTTGAGTTTCGCGAAGTTGTGGTCAACCACTGCCTCGTCGCCGTAGAGAGCGAAGCGCATGTTCCAGCGGCCGATGCCGAGTTCCTCGGCGATGTGGTCGATGACCTCCTCGGGGATCGGCCCGTCGCCGTCGTACCAGTCGGAACGCGCGCTGAGCATCGAGGCCATGATCAGCGTGTTCGCGAACTGCGGACGCATGTCGATCGTTCCGTTCAGCATGAGCTCGCGAAGCGCGTCGACGACTGTCGGCATCTGCGCGTCGTCCCACATCGTGAGCCAGAGCGGCATATAGATCTCGGGCTTCGGCATCAGCCAGTAGCCCATTTTCGTGACGATGCCGAAGTTCGACTGCATGAACAACTCGGTCGTGGTCGGACCCAGACCCCGCTTATACAGCGGCCAGACCGGATTGTTCGTCATGCCGCCGGATCCGGTCCGGTAGAGGTCGCCGTCCGGCAGCACGACTTCGAAGCCGCAGTGCGACGCCTGGTCGATCGAGTACGGCATATAGGTGAGGCCGTGCTCGAGCGTATTGGAGACGACGCCGCCCCAGCCAATGTCAACGATCGAAGCGACGAGGTTGTGACCGCCGGCTTCGATGGCGTCATGGAGGTCGAACCAGCTGACCCCGGGCTCAACGAGTGCGTAGCCGAGCTCTTCGTCGATCTCGATGCCCTTCATGTTCCTGAACGAGACCATGACGGCACCCCGCACCCAAGGGGCGGCGCCACCGTAGCCGTTGTTCTTGCCTCGGCTGATCGGCCAGAGCGGGATCTGATGCTCGCCCGCGATTCGGACGATCGCCTGGACGTCCTCGACGGACGAGACACTGACCACAGCGGACGGCACGTTCATGGCTTCGCCGGGAACCTGATACGGATCCTGGAAATCGGCGAGCGCCTGAGCATCCGTTGCTACCTTGTCGTCGCCGATGGAGGACGCGAACGCCGCGAGGGCGGCGGCGAGCTGGGTCTGTGTAACCCCAGGGGGTGTCGGGTGGTTCGCGAGCATTTCTTCCTCGTCTCGTCGGTGAGTGAGTGGTTGGATCCGTCGTACCTCCACGTCCGCGAAGCAATCGCGTGCGGTGCATTCCGTGCACAGCCTCGTGCGCGGAAAGCACGATCGCGCCCCGACGGCGCCCTGCCGTGATTCGATGCCACCACGGCTCGATCGCCTTAGGAGGCAAGACATGAATCGACTGCAAGACAAAGTGGTGCTGCTCACGGGCATCGGCGGCGGCATGGGCCGCGCGACCGCGCGCTTGTTCGCTCAGGAGGGCGCGGTCGTCGTCGGAAGCGATCGCAATCCTGATGCTGCCGCTGAGACGGTCCGGTTGCTCGCAGGTGAGGGGTACACGATCGATTCGACCGCGCCGGTAGACCTCGCAGACCGCACTGAGGTGCAGGCGTGGGTCGAGGGCGCCGTCGCCAGGCATGGACGGATCGACGTGCTCTACAACAATGCGAGCCACCCGAAGTTCGCACCCTTCGCCGAGCAGTCGGAGGACGACTACCGCTATACGATCCGCAATGAGCTCGATGTGGTCTGGCACGTGACCCAGTTCGCATGGCCGCACCTGGCGAACTCGCAGGGGAGCATCGTCATGATCGGCTCCGGCGCGGCAATTCTCGGTACCGTTTCGTTGCCCCAAGCCGCGCATGCAGCGACGAAGGGCGCCATCGTCTCGCTGACGCGACAACTGGCCGCAGAGGGGATTCCTCTCGGCATTCGCGTCAACACCGTAAGTCCCGGTGTCATGGCCACGCCGCCGATCCTTGCGATGTTCGAACAGTTCGGGGACGACAACCCCGTGGCGCCGATCGTCAAGCGCTCGCTCGGTGGGAAGGCAGGCGATCCAATCGAGGTGGCCTACGCGGGTCTGTACCTGGCTTCCGCTGAGGCTCGCTGGGTGACTGGCGCCCACCTCGTCGTCGACGGCGGTGTGAACGCCACCGTGTGACATCGATCGACAGCGCCCACTTGCCATGCGATACGACTCGTACCGTATAGTGAGTGTAGGACAATCAAAGGAAGGGTCCACCAATGAAGTTGGGACGAATCGAAGTCCAGGGGCCGGACGGAGCAGAGCTCCGTGTCGTCGCCGCCCAGCCGGAGCAAGGCCGGGTCATCGACCTGAAGAAGGCATACGCGCTCGCGCTGCAGAAGGGTGGCGCATCCGTTGAGGGCTCCCGGCATCTCGCGCACGCGACGTTCCGGGATCTCACGCAGGGCATCTCCGCCGGGGACTTCTTCCTCGACGCGGCCCACAAGGCGCTGGACGCAGCCGATGACGCTGCGCTTGCGATCGACGAGGTTGTCTGGAAGGCAGCGATCAAGCCCCCGGTGATTCGAGACAGCCTCACCTTCAACGGGCACATCAAGAACTTCTTTGGCAACGTGATGAAGTCGACGCCGACCCGCGCGGTCTACGAGCGCCCGGGCTTCTTCAAGGGATCCACGGCGACCATCTATGGCACGAACGAGACGATTCCCTACCCGGACATCACGGAACAGCTCGACTATGAGCTTGAGATCGGCTACATCATCGGCAAGCCCGGGCGCAACGTGACTCCGGAGGATGCTTTCGGCCACGTGTTCGGAATCACGATCTTCAACGACTGGTCGATGCGCGACGTGCAGGTGCTCGAAAGCCCCATCGGTATGGGCGCCCAGCACTCCAAGGACTTTGCCTACGGCATCGGTCCTTGGATCACGACTCTCGACGAGATTCCGTCGATCATCGGGCTCGCTGGCCAGGTCCGCGTGAACGGCGAGGTGTGGTCGAACACCAAGGTGGAGGACTTCATCTGGAAGCCCGAGGAGACCGTGTCATACGTCTCGCAGTTCGACGGGCTACAGCCGGGTGACCTCATCGGATCCGGCACGATGGCGTTCGGCGCCGGCGCCGAGCTTCAGAAGTTCCTCCAGCCCGGCGACGTGCTGGAACTCGAGCTCGAAGGGGTGGGCGTGCTCCGCAGCCCCATCTCAGCGACGAAGGAATCTGCGTCCTGGTGGCCCACGCCGCAGCCTTTCCCCTTCGAGGAGAACTGACTATGACCGAGATCACTCCCCGGCCCCCAGTCCGCCGCGTTGTCACCGGGCACGATGACGAGGGTCGCGCCATCATTCTGAGCGACGGGCCAGCGCCGAACACGTTCCGCTCCGACACCATCACCGGCTTCGGTGCGTCTGTTGCGTGGTTCACGGATTCGCCTGACGTGGACATGGTGACCGATCGCGACCCGGCCCCCGTCGAATCCATCGACCGGATCGGCTTCCCACTCACCGGCCAGACGGTCTTCCGAATCGCTGACTTCCCACCGGACGCTGTCTATCCGCAGAACGCCGGCGACGCGGTCTTCGAGGAGATCAACGGGCAGGACGAGCGCGAGGCGGGCAGCGAACACAGCAGCGACAAGCACTTCTGGTTCCACCGCACCGACTCGATTGATTACGCCATCGTGATCGACGGCGAGATCACCCTTCTCGTCGACGACGGGGAAGTGACGCTCAAGCCCGGGGACGTGGCGATCCAGCGCGCCACCGCGCACGCATGGTCGAACCGGACGGACAAGATCGCCCGGGTGGCGTTCGTCCTGATCGGGACCCCGCCGATCACCACGGCCGAGATCGCGGAAAAGCGCGCGGAGGCCAAGACGGCGGAGCGGGTGTGATCGTCGACGCCGCGGCCGCGGACGGCGAGATCATCTGGCGGCCCGATCCTGAGACGACCGATGTCGCCCAGACGGAGCGCTTCGCCTCGTTCCTCCGCGACCGCGGCGTCGACGTCGGTGAAGGCTACCCGTCGCTCTGGCAGTGGAGCGTCGACGATCCGGACGCGTTCTGGTCAGCTTTCATCGAGTTTGCCGGCATCCAGATCGGCGGCCAACCGGGTCCCGTTCGAGACGGAACCGCGATGCCCGAGACCCGGTGGTTCCCCGGGCGAACCCTCAACTTCGGCCGGCATCTCCTCGAGAACCGCGAAGGCACCGCGCTGATCGCCGTCGCCGAGGACGGCACCACCGAGGAATGGACGTTCGACCGGCTCCGAGGCGAGGTGGGCGCGCTGGCCCGACACCTCCGATCGCTCGGCGTGACGGTCGGAGATCGGGTAGTCGCGGTACTGCCCAACGTCCCGGAAGCCGTGGTGGGGCTGCTGGCCGCGGCGTCCATCGGGGCCGTGTGGTCGGTGTGCTCCCCGGAGTTCGGTCCCGGCGCGCTTGCTTCGCGCTTCCGGCAGCTCGAGCCGAAGGCAATTCTGGCTGTGCCGGGCTACAAGCTCTCCGGCAGCGACCGTGACCGCAGGGCGGAGGTGGAGGAGCTTCTCGCGCAACTGCCAAGTCTTCTTGGCGTCGTCTGGCTCACCCGCCACACGACGATACCCGTGCCCGCCGCCGGGCTGCCCACGGCGGAGTGGGATAGCGTGACGGACACCCCCTCAGAGCCCGAGTTTCTCGACGTGGAGTTCAGCCATCCGCTCTGGGTGTTGTTCTCATCAGGCACCACGGGGGTTCCCAAGGGCATCGTGCATGGGCACGGGGGCGCGCTCCTGGAGGAGCTGCAAATGCTGTACTTCGGCGGCGACCTTCGCGCCGGGGACCGGCTGTTCAACGTCGCCTCCACCAGCTGGGTCGTGTGGAACTCACTGATCTCATCGATCGGGATCGGGGCGGTGCCGGTATTGCTCGACGGCAATCCGACCTATCCCTCCATCGACCGGGTGTGGGAGGTCACGGCAGCGACCGGAGCGGCCGTGCTCGGCGTCGGCGCAGGCTTCGTTCACGCCTGCGCGAAGACCGACCTCGTCCCGAGCCGCGATCACGACCTCGCCGCGCTACGTGAGATTCAGGTGACTGGGTCGCCGCTATCCGCAGACGGTTTTCGCTGGGTCTATCGCAATGTCGGCGATATCTGGCTCGTCTCCATGAGCGGGGGCACGGATATCGCAGGATGTTTCGTCGGCGGCGCGCCGACCGAGCCGGTTCGAGTCGGATACATCCAGGCACCTGCGCTCGGCGTCCGCGTGGAGTGCTGGGATGAGCACGGCAAGCCGACCCGCAGCAAGGGCGAACTCGTGGTCACGGCTCCGATGCCATCGATGCCACTGTTCTTCTGGGGCGACGAAGACGGCTCCCGATACCGCTCCAGCTACTTCGACACGTACCCAGGCGTGTGGCGGCACGGCGACTTCATCGAGATCTCCGACAAGGGCATTCTCATCCTCGGGCGTTCGGATTCCACCCTGAACCGCAACGGCATCCGACTCGGGTCGGCCGACATTTACTCGGTCGTCGAGGCCCTTCCCGAGATCGCGGAGGCGATGGTCATTGGTGCTGAGATCGGGGACGAGGGCTACTACATGCCGCTGTTCCTGCGGGTGGTGCCCGGTACCGACGAAGCGGTCGCACAAGCGGCCGTGGCGAAAGCGATCCGCGCCAACCTCTCGGCGCGCTACCTTCCCGACGAGATGATCGTCATGCGGGCCATCCCGCACACGAAGACGGGAAAGAAGCTAGAGGTACCGGTGAAGCGCCTGATCCAGGGGGTCCCGCTGGCCGAAGTGGCCGATCTTGGGGCGATCGATGATTCCGCGCTGCTGCAGGAATATGCGGACTTCGCCGTAGCGAAGAGGCCGGCGCTTGCGGCCAGGTAGGTTGGAGAATCGCCATAGTGAACGTTTCGTATCGCTCGGAGAATGGCTAGGGTCGTTGCGTGGCAATTCGCAGTGAACACAGTCGGCAGGCGATTCTGGACGCAACGATGAAGTTGCTCGACGGGCGTGAGCCCGACTCGGTCACGGTCCAGCAGCTCTCCATCGAGCGCATCGCCCGTGAGGCTGGCGTCAGCAAGACCACGATCTACCGCTGGTGGACCAACAAAGCTGCCGTCATCATCGACACCTTCCTAGAGAGCCACATCCTCTCGACGCCAGTTCGGGAGGATCTCCCCGCGATCGATGCGCTTCGGGAGCACGCCGTCGCGCTCGCCTCGCTCTACTCGGGGCATGAGGGTCGCTTGATGGCCCAGCTCATCGCCGAGAGTCAGTACGACCCGGCTACTCTCGATGAGTTCAAGCGTCACTTCTGGCAGCCGCGTCGCGATGCAGTGGGACGGGTGATCGCGCGTGGTCAGGCGGAGGGCTCCATCCGCACGGGAATCGAGGCGAGTCTGCTGGCGGACGCCATCTATGCCCCGATCTATTTCCGTCTGCTCTTCCAGGAGGGAGAGCTCACCCCCGAGGCCATCCGCGCTCAGCTCAACGTTATCTTCGATGGGATCGCGACGCCGCAAGACGCCGCGCAAGTCGCGCACTAGAACGACTCCGTCGATGCGGATCGTCGCGGTGCGCGAGCAGGTGCCCCCTTCTAACCGGTAGGTAGCGGGTGCGCGAGGAATACCGCGGTGGCTTCCGATCGGGATGACACGCCGAGCTTGCGGAAGATGCTCGTCACGTGAAACTTGACGGTGTTCTCGCTGATCTTGAGCTCCTCAGCGATTGCACGGTTGCGGCGACCGCTGATGAGGCGGTGGAGTACCTCCAGTTCCCGGGGACGCAGGTCCCATCGAGCGGCTGTCTCGGCGGTCGCGTGCGGCGGATCAAGGGGGATGATCATGGACAGTTCCGTGCCCCATCCCGGCGTCGTCTCCATTGACATGCGTCCTCCCAGTGCATGGATGCGCTGTCGGACAAGGTGCAGCTGTGTGGAGGAATCGGACAGTTCGGCTGCTCCGTCGTCGCGAATATCGATGAGAAGGTTCGTCCCGTCGCACCCCCATTTCACGCGTACTCGACTGACATCGGCACGGTCGATGAGGGCGAGGATCGATCCGCGCACGACTGCCCGGGCGCCGTGTGCCACCTCGCTCGGCAAGGGGCGGCCATCGCTCGGCGGCTCGACGAACTGCACGTCGAGATCGCGGAATCGCACCAGCGGCCGCAGGTCGTCACGCAACCGTGCGAAAGCCGTGGTCACGGGTTCCTCCGTGAATGTGAGCGCGCGGTCGCTCGCCGTGCGCAGCAGCACGAGCGCTTCCGCGGCGATACCGGTCGCTGTGCTTCGCGCGGACTTGTCGTCGAGGGCGGTTGACCGCAGCGCGGCGAGCACCGATTCGAGGGTCGTCGAATACTGGTCCGCCAACTCGGTTAGCGCGCCCATGCGCACTCCCGACGTTGCGCGTGCGAGCTGCAGATAGTCAGGAGTTGCCTCGTCGGCGAGCTCCTGCACGCGTAGCGCGACGATGTTCCAGATCTGCAGGATGGTCGCTTCTGCGCCCGGAATCGGACGAGCGTTCACCATGACGAGGAGGGCGCCGTTGCGGGCCACCACGTCGAGCGTGGAGACGCTCTCGCCGTCGAGTTCCAGCGCGCCAGTGAGAATCGAGCCGGGTGGCGTTCTCCTGCCGATCTCGTCGAGGTCGAAATGCGAGATGCCTCTGATGATGCCTGCATCACCGGCGCCGTACCGGCTGGCTCCTGTCGTGTCCGCCACCAGCGTCACCACGGCGTCGTGGGGTGCGAACGTGGACAGAAGCTGCGACAACAGATTCGGCAGGGCTGGAGCGGGAGCAGTCACGACCTCGACGAGGTCGCGCAGGGTGTATTCCGTACAGAGGTGTCCGCCATCGGGCATGCCCTCATGCTACGCCCGCACGCCTACCAATATGGGTAGTGGATACGGTCCTCTGGAGGGATTCCGCTACCCGATTGCGCAGGGCATGCTCGAAGCGAGAAGTATGACGCGCGTTCCCGTCGCGCGTGAACGAGAGGACAAAGATGTCAGGCAACAGAGCTGTCGCGTACAAGGGACCGGGCGAGGTCGAGGTTATCGACACCGACTACCCCACCTTCGAGCTCAAGGACGGCCCCGGCGTGAACCCGGCGAACGTGGGCCGCAAGGTGCCGCACGGCGCGATCCTGCGGACGGTGTCCACGAACATCTGCGGGTCGGATCAGCACATGGTGCGCGGGCGCACGACCGCACCGGCCGGACTTGTGCTGGGGCACGAGATCACCGGCGAGGTCGTCGAGGTCGGCCCCGACGTGGAGTTCATCAAGGTGGGCGACATCGTGTCGGTGCCGTTCAACATCGCGTGCGGCCGCTGCCGCAACTGCAAGGAGGGAAAGACGGGCATCTGCCTGAACGTCAACCCCGACCGGCCGGGCAGCGCCTACGGGTACGTCGACATGGGCGGCTGGGTCGGCGGCCAGGCGGAGTACGTGCTGGTGCCGTACGCCGACTGGAACCTCCTGAAGTTCCCCGACCGCGACCAAGCGCTCGAGAAGATCCTCGACCTGACGATGCTCTCCGACATCTTCCCCACGGGCTTCCACGGCGCCGTGACCGCGGGGGTCGGCCCGGGCTCGACGGTCTACATCGCCGGCGCGGGCCCGGTGGGCCTGGCCGCCGCCGTCGGCGCGCAGTTGCTGGGCGCCGCCGCGGTCATCGTGGGCGACCTCAACGAGGACCGCCTCGCCCGCGCCCGCTCGTTCGGCTGCGAGACCGTCGACGTGTCGAAGGGCGACCCGAAGGATCAGATCGAGCAGATCCTCGGCGTACCCGAGGTCGACGCCGGCGTGGACGCGGTGGGCTTCGAGGCACGCGGTCACGGCTCCGACGCCGGCCACGAAGCGCCCGCGACGGTGCTGAACTCCCTCATGGATCTCACCGCCGCCGGCGGGGCGCTCGGCATCCCGGGCCTGTACGTCACGGGCGACCCGGGCGGCATCGACGAGGCCGCGAAGGTCGGTTCGCTGTCGCTGCGCCTGGGTCTCGGCTGGGCGAAGTCGCTGTCGTTCACGACCGGTCAATGCCCGGTGATGCGCTACAACCGGCAGCTCATGATGGCGATCCTGCACGACAAGGTGCACATCGCCGACGCCGTCGGCGCCACCCCCATCTCGCTCGAGGACGCCCCGCAGGGGTACGCCGAGTTCGACCTCGGCGCCGCCAAGAAGTACGTCCTCAACCCCAACGGCTACATCAAGGCCGCCTGACGAAGACCCACAGACGGCGAGCGGATGCCTCGGTCCGAGGCATCCGCTCCCGATCCACACCCCACAGAGTAAGGAACCACCATGTCCGTGAACCTCGAAGACGCCCGCCGCGTCATCGCCGCCGCCGAGAAGCGGGCCGACGAGATCGGCCAGCCCATGAACATCGCCGTCGTGGACGCCGGCGGCAACCTCGTCGCCCACGTCCGCCAGGACGGCGCGTGGATCGGCAGCGTCAACATCTCGATCAACAAGGCGTGGACGTCCAAGGCCTTCGACATCCAGACCAAGGACCTCGGCGACAACGCGCAGCCGAACCAGCAGTTCTACGGCATCCACGCCACCAACGGCGGCAAGGTCGCGATCTTCGCCGGCGGCGTGCCCCTGTCGCGCGACGGCAAGGTCGTGGGCGCGGTCGGCGTCAGCGGCGGCTCGGGCGAGCAGGACCAGACCGTCGCCGAGGCCGGCGCCGCAGCCTTCTGAAACGCTGACCAGCGAGGGGCGAGGTCCTGCAACCTCGCCCCTCGTTGTCATTCTGGTGATGTTCTCGAAGATCGAAGCGTCGGTGGCCGGTTCTTCATCCGTGCGCGTGCGCATTGCCACCCGTCGCATCACGCAGCATCAGAGCGCACAATTGCGTCATGACTCATGCAACCGCATATCAGCCGGGGGTATGCAATATCGGGCCGGCGGAGATCCGCAGGCGCCGGGTCTCGGGGTGGTTGGGCCTGGGTGTGGCGCTGGTCTTCCTCGTCCTCGCATTCGCGTTCGGCTGGGCCGCGCCGTGGCGTCTCCTCGTGGCGCTACCCGTCTTCCTGTCGGCGCAAGGGTTCCTGCAAGCTGCGTTCCACTTCTGCGTCGGCTTCGCGAGCCGCGGGCTCTATAACTTCGGGGCGCTCGGATCAGTAGAGTCGGTGCAGGACGCGGAGTTCCGCCGGAAGGATCAGCGCAAGGCGCTTCAGATCACGGGCCTAGCGCTGGGAATTGCTGTCGTCGCCGCGCTCGCCGCGTTCGCAGTCCCGGTCGGATGAGGATGGCGTCTCTTCATTCCGCCGGTCTCGCAGTCAGAGCCCGTGCGGCGCGGGCCAGCGCGTCGTCGACGAGCTGATCGGGGCGGGAGAGTTCATCGACCTTGCCGATCCAGTTGTGGGCGAGGTTGTGCATGATGCCGAACGCGAGCGAGAACGTCATCGCCGCGTCGGCTTCGGTGTCCGACGGATCGGCGCCCGGTCGATCCGCCTGCAGTCGCCGTCGGATCAGCGCGACGACCACCTGTTGAGCATCCTGCATGCGCGCGAACTCACCGAGAGCGAGCGCGGGGTTCTGCATCATGACCTGCTGGCGCTTACGTGTGAGATCGGCATGGTCGGGACCTGCCCCGGCGAAAGCGGCAACCATCGTTGCGAGCAGGTCTCGTAGCGGAGATCCGCCGAGTCCCGTGACGTACTCGTCTTGCTGCTGCGGGCTGGGCAGGGGAGGCTCGATGCCGAGCACTGCCCGCTCCTTAGACCCGGCATAGTTGAAGAACGTCCGCTGTGAGATCATCGCCGCGTCGCAGATCATCTCGACGGTGACGTTGTCGTAGCCGTGCGTGATCACCAACTCGAGGGCGTGGCGCTCGATCGCGTCACGGGTCGCCCGACGCTTGCGTTCGCGCAGTCCCTCGCCGCTGGTCTCGCTCATAGTGTCCATCGTCACTCATAACGCAGCGCGTCGATCGGGTTCTGCACGGCGGCGCGCCGGGCGGGCAGGGTTCCGGCCAGAAACGCGATCGCCATGACCACGAGGATGACGGTAGCGATGGACAGCGGCTGGAAGAGCATAATCTGCAGTCCGGGAAGGCCGGAGAGAACGGATGTCGCGAGCACGCTGCTGATCGCTGATCCAGCCAGGATGGCGATCCCTGCGCCGATGGCACTGCCGAGGAAGCCGATGAAGACGGCCTCGGCGCTGAACAGTGCGAAGACCTTCCCGCTACCCATGCCCATAGCCTTCATGAGTCCGATCTCGCGCGTGCGCTCCTGCACGCTCATCAGCAGCGTATTGACGATGCCGAACCCGGCCGCGATGAGGGCGATGACGGCGAACGCATTGAGGACGCCGACGATGCCGTTGATGACGGTCTGGAACGCGCCGATCTGGTCGGCGGTGGTCTGCGCTTGGAACCCCTGATCGGCGAGGTCGGCCTTGATGGCTGCGATCTCATCGTCAGACGCGTCGGGGTCGATGAATGCGGTCACTGAGATGTAGCCCGTCGGCCCCTCGACGGTGCGGCCCGTCTCCTGGGTCTGGACGATCTGCTCGGTGAGGTGCTGATTGATGCTCGCGCCCAGGGAGAGCAGCGACGTGTTCGTCACACCGACGACGGTGGCGGGCACTTCGTGCTGCTCACCCAGCGCGTCCGTCACACCCAGGGTCACGTCGGCGCCGATCGCATCTTCGGCGTCGGCGAAGCCGAGGACGTCGAGGAACTCGTCGGGGAGCAGGATCTCGCTCTCATCAGAGTCTGACAACGGCTCGCCCGCGGCGAGGTCGGGGACGGTGGCCGCCGCGGCGGGGTTGAGGCTGATCTCATACTTGTCGGCGCCGGGCGCGGTGATGAATTCGGCATTCACCATGACGGTGGGCTCGACCCGAGTGATGCCGTCCGTCGCCTCGATCGCCTCGACGTCGTCGGCTGTCAGCGTCGTGATCCCGAGTCCACCGCCGGGCAAACCGCCGCCGGCGCTCGCGCGGTCCGGGTCGTAGCGGGCGGGGCCGTCTTCGGCTCCGAGCTCGTCATCGGGCGCCGCGGTGACGGTCAACACGCCCTGCGCGCCGATCGCGCCCAGCTGGTTGCCGATGTAGTCCGAGATGCCCGCCCCGATGGCACTGGTAATCGTCAGCGTGAACGCACCGATGAAGATCGCGATGATCGTGAGCGATGTGCGCAGCTTGCTGCGGAATGTGTTCTGCATCGCCGTACGGAGCAGGTCTCCGGTTCTCACGCTTCCGCGCCCTTCGTGTCGATCGGGCCGGTGTGCCCGTGCGGGTTGGGCGGCGGGGGAGAGTCGACCTCGAGCCCATCGCGCAGGTAGATCTGCCGGTCGCAGCGCGCGGCTAGTTCGGCGTCGTGGGTCACGATGACGAGTGTGATGCCCCACTCGCGGTTGAGCTGGAAGAGAATGTCTTCGACGATCGCGCCCGTGGCAGTGTCGAGGTTGCCAGTGGGCTCGTCGGCGAAGATGACCTTCGGATTGTTGACGAGGGCGCGGGCGATGACCGCACGCTGCTTCTGGCCGCCCGAAAGCGCGGTCGCCTTGTTCTTCGCCTTGTCATCGAGCTCCAGCGACCGCAGTGCGGCCAAACCTCGTTCGTTGCGTTCGCGAGCACCCACGCCGGCGATCTTGAGGGGCAGTACGACGTTGTCGAGCACCGTCGCGTTCGGAATGAGGAAGAACTGCTGGAACACGAAGCCGAACTCCCGGTTGCGCAGGCCATTGAGCTCCCGCGCGCGCAGACGGGCGGCATCCTTGCCTTCAATCTGGATGCTGCCGTCGTCGGGTTCGTCCAGGAGGGCAAGGATATGCATCAGCGTCGACTTGCCTGAGCCGCTCTTGCCGACGATCGCCACCGACTCGCCCTCGGCGAGGCGGAGCGAGACACCCTTCAGAGCGTCGAAGCGACTGGAGCCGCTCCCGTACGACTTGTGGATGTCTGATGCGGCGAGCAGGGTGCCGGATGCGGCTACCCCTCCGCCTGACTGCACGGCAGGCGCGGTCATCGCTGCCCCTCGACGGTCTCGCTCGCGGGACTGCGTTCGCCTTCGGCGCTGGCTTCGCCGGCACTGCTGCTTACGTGGTGGTGCCCGCGTTCCGCAGCCTCCAGCCGTTCGGCCTCGTCGCCGCCGACTGCCTCGCCGCGCGCGACGAGCCCGGCGACATCGGAGAGCGGGATCTGCTTGAGGAAGAGCGCGAGCACGAACGCGAGCCCGATGAACGGCAAGAGGTACCAGAACACCGGAGCGAGGGCGTCCGCGTAGGCGGTCACGACTCCCTCGCGCACCGTGTCGGGGAGTTGCGCGAGCACGGAGGGGTCGATGCTCGCGGTGGCTTCACCAGCTTGGTCGGGGGTAGCGCCAGCGTCCGTGAACACGGCCATGAGGTTCTCGGTAAGCCGCGTCGTGAACAGCGTGCCGAACACGGCGACGCCGAGCGAAGCACCTACCTCGCGGAAGTAGTTGTTCGTGCTGGTCGCGGTACCGACCTCGGTTGCTGGCACCGCGTTCTGCACCACGAGGACTACGACCTGCATGATCAGACCCAGGCCCGCGCCGAAGATGAACAGGTACACGCAGATCAGCCAGATCGGGGTCGCCGCAGTCAGTGTGGTCATGAGCACCATCGCGACACCCGTGACCAGCGTGCCGATGATCGGGAAGATGCGGTACCGGCCGGTCTTGGTGATCAGCAGACCGGAGGCTATCGACGTGCCCATGAGGCCCACCATCATCGGGAGCATGAGGAGGCCGGATGCCGCAGCTGAGGTGCCCGAGGACATCTGCAGGAACGTCGGCACGAAACCGATGGCAGCGAACATGCCGATACCGAGCGTCATGCCGATGGCGGTCGCGTTGATGAAGACCGGGTTGCGGAACAGCGACAAGGGGATGATCGGGTCGGCGGCGCGCGATTCGACGAAGACGAAAAGGGATGCCGCGACCAGCAGCCCGAGACCCCACGCCCAGGTCGCCATCGAACCCCAGCCGAAGTCGGCATCGCCGCCGAAGTCGGAGAAGAAGATGAGACATGTCGTCGCCGCCGACAGCAGCAGCACACCGAGCCAGTCGATCGGCTTGGTTGCCTTCTTGCTGGGGAGCCGGAGGGCGACGAGCGCGATCACGAATGCGGCGATGCCGACGGGGATGTTGATGTAGAACGCCCACTGCCACGTGAGGTGATCGACGAAGTAGCCGCCCAGGAGTGGACCGGCGACCGCGGCGAGACCGAAGATCCCGCCGAGCGGGCCCAAGTACTTGCCGCGCTCAGATGCCGGGACGATGTCGGCGATGATCGCCTGCGAGAGAATCATCAGGCCACCGCCGCCGAGGCCCTGGATGGCGCGAAAGACGACGAACATCCAGAAGTCTGTCGCGAACGCGCAGCCAACCGAGGCGAGAGTGAAGATCGCGATTGCGATGAGGAAGAGGTTGCGACGACCCAGGATGTCGCCGAACTTGCCATACACCGGCATCACGATCGTCGTTGCCAGCAGGTAAGCGGTCGTGATCCACACCTGGTGCTCAACGCCGCCGAGCTGCCCGACGATCGTCGGCATGGCGGTGGAGACGATGGTCTGATCGAGGCTGGACAGCAGCATCCCCGCGATCAGCGCTGAGAATATGATCCAGATCCGCCGCTTGGTGAGCAGCAGTGGTGCATGGCCCCCAACAGGGGCAGCGGCAGCGGTCACGGGGGGCTCCTTGGTGACGATACGGGATGGTCGCGGGGCGGAGCCGCCGCGAAGTTCAGTTATGCATTATTGCATAACTGCACGAATCGCCAACCCCGGTCTCGAGACTGCCCAGCTCCGCCACGGTGGCGCTCCGAGAGCGTTGGGGCGTCGCAGATCACGTCGGCGGTGACGCTGTGGTACGCGTGCTCGATCGAAATCGGGGTCGACGGTTGAGTTCGTCCTCGACTCCCGCGAGTTCGTGTCGGGTTTGCTCGGAGAGGTTGGTGGACTTCGGGACGTCCTTCCACTACGCAAGCTCCAGGGGGCGGGCAGTGCTCGGCATCGAGCCTCCAATGCCGGGCGAGGACGTCCGGGTCGCGTACGTCTTGGATGAAGGTGGATCGCCCCTCAGTAGTGCCCCTTAACGTGGTGTAGTTCGCGGTGGCCGGTTTCGTCGTAGACGTGGGCGCGGTCACCGTGTAGTCCCTTCGAGGAATCTCCTACAACCCACTCGAAAGGCATCTTCACGATGACCGCACCTCATATTGTCGACCCTGCCGGCCTGCTCGGCGAAGCCCTCGCGGACGCGTCGCCGGATCTGATGCGCAGCCTGCTGCAGACCATGATCAACGCGCTGCTGTCCGCCGACGCGGACGCCGTGGTCGGAGCGGAATGGGGCCAGCGCTCCGACGACCGCACCGCGCAGCGCAACGGCTACCGGCACCGCAACCTCGACACCCGCGTCGGGACCATCGACGTCGCGATCCCGAAGCTGCGCACCGGCACCTACTTCCCGGAATGGCTGCTGGAGCGCCGCAAACGCGCCGAGACCGCGCTGATCACCGTGGTCGCGGACTGCTACCTCGCCGGCGTCTCCACCCGCCTGATGGACAAGCTGGTGAAGACCCTCGGGATCCACTCGCTGTCCAAGTCACAGGTCTCCCGGATGGCGGCGGAACTCGACGAGCACGTCGACCAGTTCCGGCACCGGCCGCTCGGCGACGCTGGCCCGTTCACGTTCGTCGCCGCCGACGCGCTCACCATGAAGGTCCGCGAGGGCGGCCGCGTCATCAACGCGGTCGTGCTGATCGCCACCGGCGTCAACGCCGACGGCCGCCGGGAGGTGCTCGGCCTGCGGGTCGCGACATCCGAGACCGGAGCGGCATGGAACAGCTTCTTCGCTGACCTCGTCGCCCGCGGCCTGGGCGGCGTCCGCCTCGTCACCAGCGACGCCCACGCCGGGCTGGTGGAAGCGATCGCGGCGAACCTGCCCGGCGCAGTCTGGCAAAGGTGCCGCACCCATTACGCGGCCAACCTGATGTCGGTGACGCCGAAGACGATGTGGCCGGCGGTGAAAGCGATGCTGCACTCCGTCTACGACCAGCCCGACGCCGACGCCGTGCACGCCCAGTTCGACCGGCTGCTGGACTACGTCGACGGCAAGCTCCCCGACGCGTTCGAGCACCTCGACACCGCCCGAGCGGACATCCTCGCGTTCACCGGGTTCCCCGAGGGCCTCTGGCAGCAGATCTGGTCCAACAACCCGAATGAACGTCTCAACCGAGAGATCCGCCGACGCACCGACTCGGTCGGCATCTTCCCGAATCGCGACGCGATCATCCGCCTCGTCGGCGCCGTGCTCGCCGAGCAGACCGACGAATGGGCCGAAGGCCGCCGCTACCTCGGCCTCGACATCCTCGCCAAATCCCGCCTCACCCTCGTCACCGACACCGGAACCGAGGAGGTGAGCACCGACATCGTCCTCGAACTCAGCGCCTAACCCCTCAACAATTCGAAGGAAACCGAGCTACACCACTTCCTGGGGCTTGACCCGCCCCTCCGCGTCCGGGTGAGCACTCGGGGTACGATGCTGGCTTTGTTAGTGTCGAGCCGCTTGCTCGAAGTGAACGGAACTTGCGCCGCGCGAACTCGCTCTCATCGAAAACCGGACGCACGTGCCTCAGAGGAAGCCCGCATGATCGTCTCCCTGACGTTCGGGATCATGTGTCGGCGACGCTCCAATCTGACGTGTTAACGACGGGCGAAAACGAGGCCACCCAGACAGATTGGGTGGGTGATCTCGGTGGAAGATTGGGCGTTGATCAGGCGGCTGGTCGCGGACGGAGTTCCGAGGCGGCAGGTTGCGAGGCAGCTGGGGATCGGGCGGTCGACGGTCGATAGGGCGTTGGCGTCGGACCGGCCGCCGAAGTATGAGCGGCCGGCGCAGGAGACATCGTTCTCGCCGTTTGAGGCGCGGGTGCGGTCGATCCTCGCCGAGCATCCGGATATGCCGGCGACGGTGATCGCGGAACGGGTCGAGTGGGCTGGGTCAATCACCTGGTTCCGGGAGAACGTTCGTCGGCTCAGGCCGGAGCATCGCCCGGTCGATCCGGCCGATCGGCTGACGTGGGCGGCCGGGGATGCGGCGCAGTGTGATCTGTGGTTCCCGCCGCGGAAGATCCCGCTGGAGGACGGCTCGAGCGCGCTGTTGCCGGTGCTGGTGATCGTCGCCGCGCATTCCCGGTTCGTGACCGCGCGGATGATCCCGACCCGCAAGACCGAGGACCTGCTGCTCGGGTCGTGGGAGCTGATCCAGCAGTTCGGTCGGGTGCCGCGGCGGCTGATCTGGGACAACGAGCCGGGCATCGGCCAGAAGGGGCGGCTCGCGCAGGGCGTCGCCGCGTTCGCCGGCACCCTCGCGACGAAGGTCGTGCAGCTGCGCCCCTACGATCCGGAATCGAAGGGCATCGTGGAGCGCCGCAACGGGTGGATGGAGACCTCGTTCATGCCCGGCCGCACGTTCACCTCACCCGCCGACTTCAACACGCAGCTGGCGAACTGGCTGGAGCGGGCGAACGCCCGGGTGGTGCGGACGATCAAGGCGCGGCCGGTGGATCTGATCGAGCACGACCGGTCTCGGATGCTGCCGTTGCCGCCGGTTCCGCTACAGCTGGGCTGGCGAGAACGGGTCCGCCTCGGCCGCGACTACTACGTTCGCCTCGATGCGAGCGACTACTCCGTCGACCCGACCGCGATCGGCCGGATGGTCGACGTCACCGCGGATCTTGACCGGGTCCGAGTTCGGCTGGAGGGACGGATCGTCGCTGACCACCGACGGATCTGGGCGCGCGGCGCTGTCGTGACCGCCCCTGCCCACCGGGAGACCGCGGGGTTGCTGCGACAGCAGTTCCAACAACCCCGCCCAACCATCGTTGACGACCTGACTCGCGATCTCGCGGAATACGACCGCGCGTTCGGAATCAGCGGGGTGGCGTGATGGCCAGCGCAAAGAGCACCGAGTCGGTCAAGCAGATCACCTATCTCGCCGGCGCACTGAAAGCACCTCGGATCACCGAGGCCGCCGCCCGGATGGCCGACCAAGCCCGGGACGCCGGCTGGTCGTTCGAGGACTACCTCGCGGCCGTCCTCGAACGCGAAGTGTCCGCCCGCAATGCCTCCGGCGCTGAGCTGCGGATCAAGGCCGCCGGGTTCCCGGCTCGCAAGACCCTGGAGGACTTCGACTGGGACGCGCAGCCCACCGCCCGGCAGCAGGTCGCGGCACTCGCTTCCGGCGGGTTCCTCCTGGAAGCGCAGAACGTGGTCCTGCTCGGTCCTCCGGGAACCGGGAAGACGCATCTGGCGACCGCGCTCGGGATCGTCGCCGCCCGGCATGGGCACCGGGTGCTGTTCGCGACCGCGACGGACTGGGTCACCCGGCTCACCGACGCGCACCGGCAAGGGAACCTGCCCCGAGAGCTCACCCGGCTGCGTCGTTACGGGCTGATCATCGTCGACGAGGTCGGCTACCTACCGTTTGAGCAGGATGCCGCGATCCGGTCCTGCGTGTGACGCGCTATAGCCTGACTCGGCAGGAACACGTTGTCGGCTGTCGGCGAGGATCGCCCGGACGCGCTTCCTCTGGTCTGCTTCCGACATCTGGCGCGTCGGAGTCGAGAGCAGGTCCAGCCAGACGGTCGTGGCGTCGTCAACGAGTCAGCAGATGACTTCTCGCGTGCTCGGGTGCACGTCGGGTTGGCGACCGGGGGCATGCTGCGGGCGGCGATGGTTACCCGGGGACACTTGATGTGTCGGCGAAAAGTCGGCGCACAGTTGCCTCGACGCGATTCCAGGCCTCCCGAGATGTCGGCTATGATGGGAGGTGCAAGCACGAACACTGGATCGAAGAAACTCGGTCTGGTCAGAGCTTTTCTGGGAGTCCGCTCCCGATGCGGCGGGGTAGCTCAGTTGGTGAGAGCGCACGACTCATAATCGTGAGGTCGCGGGTTCGAGTCCCGCCTCCGCTACCACGTAGGTTCTCCTCGAACGAATGACCCTTGAGACAGGGGTTCTCCGGTTCGGCGCTCTTTGCGTCGGGGCTGGGTGCAGGAGCGCCGGATGCCGAGGCGTCGGCGGCTTCGAGGACGTCGGCGACTCGCGGGTGCCTTCTGCCTGCACACTGCCCGCCGACCGTGCACGCGAGCCGAATCGCGCGTAGGCCGGGGTGTTTCCCGGGCCTGCGTCACCGTATCGGTCTCGCGGGCTTTCTCACTGGTGGAAGGGCACCCCCACGTCGTGCCGCACGGCACTCCTGCCCTTCAGCACTCCAGCCATCCGAGAAGGGCAGCGCGATCATGTTGCACGGCAGCGGACAGGCTGAAGCCGGGCTTCCGTCGCGTGCGGGCGTGGGAGCGGCCACGGGCTCCCGGCACGTGCCGACGATGCGCCGCACGGTGCCGTTGCCGTTCATCGCGGCAGGACCGGCCTGGGGGCGGGGCGAGTCGGACGAGCCGGGGTCGCCGCCGCACCCGGTGCGCGCACGCCTGCGCATCGTCGACCTCCGCAGGCACGCCCCCGTGCACGATCCCGACAGCCCGTGGGGAGCCGAGATCTCGTTGCGGGACGCGGCGGGTGCGCTGTTCCCGTTCGAAGAGGGGACGACGGTGACGTTGCACGATGTGCGGGGACCCGCGCTGTCGTGGCGCGCCGATGGCGTGCCGCTCTTCGGCGGCGAGTACGTCGGTGAGGGCGGCGAGCGCACCTTCGAGGCCTTCGGCGGCGAGGAGACTCTTCTCGTCTCGCTCGCGGCCGCGCTGCCGTTGACCGTCGGAGCGACGATCACAGTGCCCGGCTACGGCAGGTTCGTCGCGCCCGCGGTGGTGCGCAGGCCGTAGAATCGAAGGCTGCGGCCTTTCGACGTCGGGTCCGTGAGGTCGCCGAAGGGATCCAGGTGTTGACCTGTTCAGGGGTCCGCGCCTTTGCGCGGATCGGCGCACGTCCGCTGCGCGCAGCCCCGTCTTCGCCTGCCCTCGGACACGATTTGCGCCTCTCGCGTCACTATTCGCCCCTCCATGACTTACTAGTCAAAGGGTGAGCTGAGAGAACGGGACGGCATTGGTCGAAGATTCGAGCGAGGCAGGCATGGGCGCCGAGGCGGGCATGTCCGCGAGCAGCGAGAGTGAGCTGCTGTCGCGCGTTCGCGACGGTGACGCCGAGGCATGGGCCGAGCTATGGCAGCGCCATGTCGGCGCCGCGCTGCGACTGGGACGCCGGATCGCCCCTGGGCGAGCGGAGGATCTGGTGTCGGAGGCGTTCCTGGCGACCTATCAGCAGCTCACCGTGCGCGGCAACGGACCCCGCGACGGCTTCCGCGCCTACATCCTTGCGACGATGCGCAACACCGCGATCCGGTGGCAGAAGGCGGATCGGCTCACGGACCTGGAACCGGAGATCGAGGCGCTCGATCTCGACGACGGCTTCACGGGGATCGAGGATCGCGAAGACGCGGCCATGCTGCTGGCCGCGTTCCAGGGGCTGCCGCAACGCTGGCAGCGGGTGCTCTGGCTCTCCGAGGTGGAGGAGACGAGCCGAGGAGAGATCGCCGCCGACCTGGGCATCAAGCCGAACGCCGTCTCGGCGCTGCTCCGGCGTGCGCGCACCGGCCTGCAGGAGTCCTGGCTGCGGCAGCACGTGCCCGAGTCGCTTCGCGACGACGAGACGCACGTGGCGCGGCTGCTCCCCGAACTGATCGTCCGGAATGTGCGGGTGCTGCCGACGGTCGCCGCGCGCTCTCACGTCGCGGCCTGCGGAGCGTGCGCGGACGTATGGCTGGAGCTGCTCGCCAGCCACCGGCAGATACGCGGCAAGACGCTCGCGACCGCCGGATTCGCGGCTCTCGGCGTCGCGCTCCAGGCCGCCTCGCCGATGACGCTGGGGGCCTCGGCCGCGACTCTGACGCTCGCCGTGCTGGCGGCGGTGGCCGCCAGCACGGCGGTGGTCGTGGTCGCCGGCTCCGTCATCTACGGCACCCCTCCCGCCGCGTCGGTCGTCACCGCCCCCGCGCCTCCGTACACCGTTCGGCCGGTCGAACAGCAGACCGCGCCCAGCCCGGCTCCGCTCCTGGCCCCGACGGCGGACGTGCCGATGGCGGGACCGGTCCCGGGCGTCGGGGACCGGCGCACCGATGTCGGAGGCGAGCCGGAGTCCCCGGCCCCGATCGATGTCTACGACCGGTGGCCGGATCTCTGGGATCGACCGCCCGCCGACCAGGGCTCGGAGAACGACGTCGAGTCGCCGAGGGCTCCCTCGACGCCGACGGACGCGGTCGGGCGGGGCAACCTCGACCCGTCCATCGAGCCGATCGACTTCTCGCGCGACGAGCCGCCCACCGACTTCTACGAGCCGCCTGCCCGGCCCAGCCAGCCGGACACTCCCCTCCCGCGTCCGGCGCCCGAGGATCCGGTCGATCCCGGCGCCGGGACGCCGGGCGGCGACGGCGGTGAGACCCCGGTCGATCCCGGCGCCGGGACGCCGGGCGGCGACGGAGGCGAGACTCCCGACGAAGGGGCGGACCCCCCGCCGCGCTCCGGTATCGAGACTCCGGCCGAGTCGAGCGGATACCTCGCGCCGACGCTCGCCGGGCGCACCGAGCCCGGCGTGTCGGTCGCGGTGGAATACGAACGGCAGCCCGACGAGTTCTCGAGCGCGACGCCGACGGGCCAGTTCCTCACCACCGCCGACTCCGACGGCGCGTGGAGCTTCAACCTGAGTCCCGAGCTTTCGGACTACCCGGGGACCTACGACTACCGGGTGTGGACAGTGGTGGGCGAGGAGACTTCGACGGCCGACACGGGCCGGTTCGTGCTCATGTCGCCCACGGTCACCGGCTTCGAGAGTCTCGATCCGTTCGAGATGCTGCCCTTGGCGGAGGCCAGCACGACGGGGATCGTCTTCCAGGTCACCGGCCCGCCGAACGGATCCGTCTGCCTCACCTCGGTCTACTCCGGCCAGGCGCAGCAGATCGGCCTCGACGACACCGGAACCGCGACCAAGCGGATGCGGTTCCTCGCCGGGGGAACCTACTATCTCGTGTTCCGCGGCTGCGAGGGCGAATACCGGGGCCCCGCCACGGAGGTGTTCGTCGACGTCGAGGGCGAGGAGTTCAGCCCCCTGGGACCGGACCCGGCCACAACGGTCTTCGAGCTCGTCGACCCCTGAGCGGGGCCGACGCCTGGGCTCGCGACCTCATCGAAGGACCTCCGTGGTCGGCGAACGGTCGTGCGTCCGGAGTGTCTATGAATCCGCTGAAAGAAATCTCGTTCCGCGTCACCTTCGCCATCGAACGAGCTTCCTCAGAATGGTCTTCCTCATGTCTTCCAAAGGGTGGAGTTCTCCTATGGCATCGGGCATTTGTCATCGACGGGTGCGCCTGTCGCGCTCGCTCGCCCTCACCGCAGCGCTCGCGGTGCTCGTCTCATCCGGCTGCTCGTCGGCTCCCGGTGGCGCATCCGGTGATGAGCCGGGCGGCGGCTCAGCGCTCGTGCGCGTGCCGGAGGACGCCTCCTTGGCGGATGCCGGCACCCTCGTGGCCGACGGCGGTGTCATCCTGATCTCTCCCGGCCTGTACCACGAGAGCCTCGAAGTGCGCGCCGACGATGTGACGGTGCGCGGACTCGACCGCAACGGGGTCGTCATCGACGGTGAGCTGACCCGTCAGAACGGCGTCGTCGCGACCGGCGAGCGCATCGCGGTCGAGAACCTCACCGTTCGCAACCATCTGCAGAACGGCGTGCTGATCACCGGGGTCACCGACGAATCGGGCGCCGGCGTCGCGCGCGGCCCCGACGGCTACCTTCCGGAGGCCGCGCCGCCACCCGTGCCCGGCTACCTCGTGCAGCACGTCACAGCGACCAACAACGGCCTCTACGGCATCTACGCGTTCAACCGCACGGGCGGCGCCATTCGGCAGAACCTCGCCAGCGGCGGCTCGGATTCGGGGATCTACATCGGCCAGTGCGCATCGTGCGGCGCCCTGGTCGAGGGCAACGTCCTGGTCTCCAACGCGGTGGGACTCGAGTTCGCGAACGCCTCCGATGTGATCGTCACCGGCAACCGCATCGTGGGCAACCGGATCGGCGTCTCGGTGCTCAGCAACTACCTCGAGGCGCACGGTCCGAGCCGCGGTGTGCAGGTGGTGGGCAACGTGATCTCCGGCAACAACGAGGAGCGGACCCCCGAGCAGGCCGGCGGGGCGTTCGGCGTCGGCATCGGCCTTTCCGGCACCGTGGATGCCGTGGTCTCGGCCAATCGCATCGAGGGAAACACGACCGCCGGGGTGTGGATCACCTCGTCGGAGGACTTCGCCCCCGCGGGAAACACGGTCGAAGACAACTCCCTCGCCGGGAACCGCCGTGACGTGGTCTTCGCGCCCGCGCGCGAGGCGGCGGGCGGCAGCAACTGCTTCCGGCTGCAGCCCGGGACGCTCACCGAGCCGGTCGGGCTTCCCGCCGAGGGCTGTGCGACAGAGATCGGCGTCTTCTCGCCGCCGACCGCACCGCCGGGCATCGTCTTCTCACGCGTGCCGTTCCCGTCTGAGCGCGCGGGTCTCGCGGAGGTCGACGAGTCTCCGCGTATCGTGCCGGATGCCATCGCACTCCCGAGCGTCGCCGAGATCACCGTGCCCGACGCCGACCTGCTGGACGACGAATGACGGGCACGGGCGCATCCCGGCGGGCTGCGCTTCGAACGCGGCGCATCATCGTCGCACTCCTGCTCGGTCTCGCCGTGACGCCGATGCTGGCAGGCTGCTCCGCCGGGCTGTCGGACACCGGCGCACCGCTCACGATCGCCCAGGCCGAGCAGCTCGCCGGCAGTCGCTTCGCGCTGTATGCGAAGGGGCCGTTCACCGCCGTGGTCTCGTATCTGCCCGACGACGACGTCGATCACATCGCCGCCCGTCTCACGGTCGATCCCGAGACCCACCGCGCCTGGGGAACGCTCGAGCGAGGGCCCGAAGGGCTCGCCGTCAGCACCCCGGTGCTCGTCGCCCCGGGCGGACTGGCGGTCGATCAGGGCGGAGCGTGGCGCCCCGCCGACGCGCAGGCCGGGGCGCGTCTGGCCGTGCAGGGGGTCTTCCTGCTCGTCGCCGACCGGCCGGAGAACGCTCAGCTGCTCCGGCAGTCCGACGCGGTCCACCTCGGCTCCGCCGACGAGAACGGCGAGACGCTGGACGTCTACCGGCTGCCGTCGTCCGCCGACGACGCCGGCGCATCGTGGACGGGAGCGCAGTCGCGCATCTGGCTGACGGCCGACGGCGAGATGCGCCGCGTCGACTCGGGGGAGGGCGGCGCGCTCGAGATCGTGCTGACCGGCGACGAGCCCGTCGAGGCGCCCCGCGGTGCGGAAGAGGTCTGGCGTGCGATCGGCGGCTGACGGTGCGGCATCCGGCGCGAACGACGCCGCGGACGCCGGCGTCGACGACCGTGGACCGGCGATCAGCGATGCATCGCCGGACACCGCGTCGTCGTCGGCGGCGCCTCCACGCCCGACCCGCCGGCACCTGCTGACCGCCACCGGGGCGGCGCTCGCCGGGGGCACGCTCGGATGGGCGGGCGCCCTCGCATCCTCCCGGCGTGGCGGTGAGGAGGCGCAGGCCGCGCCGACGCCCGACACCGACCCGGAGGCGGGCCCGGCGCCGACGGGCGCCGACCTGCGCGCCGGCATCACCTGGCCGGTCGTTCCCCAGCGGCACACCGCCGTCGCGGTGATCACGCTGGAGCGGCGTTCGGCGCAGCACGTCATCGAGCTCGCCCGTGCCGCCTCGGCGTCGGCCGGCGCGCACCCCGCCGACGCCGGCGACGTCACCGTGCTCACCGCCCTCGGCATCCGGCACGCACGCTCTCTCATGCCGGAACGGTGTGGCCGCGCAGAGGGCCTTCCCGGTTTCGACAGCGATGCGCCCGCGATCGTGCGCGGCGGCGACCTGCTCGTGACGGCGGCCTCCGAGACCGCTGCCGGCGCGTCGGACGCACTGGCCGGCGCGCTGAAGCCCCTCGGCGCGCACCGTGTGCTGTGGGCGCAGAAGGGATACCGCGACGCGCCGACCCCCGCGGGCACCACGCGCTCCGGCATCGGCTTCATCGACGGCATCGTGAACCCGCGCACCGAGGTGGAGCTGCGGGCCGGGGTCTGGGCAGGCGAGGCGAAGCGCGACACCTTCCTCGTGGTGCGCCGGATGCTGGTGGCCCGCTCGTTCGGCAGCCTCGGCGTGCCTGAGCAGGAAGCGGCGGTGGGCCGGAGCCGAGACACGGGCGCCCCGCTCTCGGGAGGCGGCCCCCTCGACGACATCGACCTGTTCGCGAAACGCGACGACGGGCGCACGCTCATCCCCGCCGGCGCTCACGCGCGCCGTGCCCACCCGGCCAACATCGGGCGTGCCCTCATGCTGCGCCGCAGCTACAGCTTCGACGCCGACGACGGCTCGGGGCTGCTCTTCGTCGCAGCCCTCGCCGACGCCGAGACCTTCGTGCTCACCCAGCGCCGTCTCGACGCGCACGACGACCTCCTCCGCCATACGACGACCACCGCCGGCGACTGCTTCTTCGTGCCGGAGGAGCTCTCAGAGCGCACGATGTAGACGTTCCCCGGCGAGCTCTCGGACTTCTTCTCAGATTTTTCTCAGACGTCGCGTCACTTCGTCCGGCGACAGCGCTTTCTTCTCCATGCGGGCCTCTGCTGTCTCACCCGCGCCTTGTGAAAGCTCTGATCGAGGAGAACGAATGACAACCCCCCTATCGAAGCAGCCGCCTCCGCGGCGGGGCAGAGGGCTCGCGCTGGCGACGACGGCGATCCTCGCCGGCACGTCGGTGCTGACCACCGCTCCGGCCGCGTTCGCCGACGCCGGTGACGGCACGCTGACGGTCACCGTCGTCGAGGACGTCAACCACGACCACACCCGGGATGCGGGTGACATCGCGCTCGAAAGCGTGAAGGTGCGCATCACCGACGCTCAGGGCAACTGGGTCGAGAAGCAGACCGGCGCCGACGGGTCCATCGTTCTGGCGCCCGGTGACTCGGGCAACGACCTGGTCGGCGGCACGTACCGCGTCGCCGTGACGAACCCGAAGGCGAACACGTACTCGGAGTCGTATCTGATCGACGGCTATGCCGAGCCGCAGTTCTCCCCGGCGACGTCGTTCGTCGACCTCTCGGGTGGCACCGACATCGGTGTCTCCGTCGGCTACATCGACGTCACCAAGGTCGGCTACGCGAACGCGACCATCTACTCGGCCACCCAGCCCGACAGCATCTGGCCGTCGGGCAAGGCTGACGCGCTCGAGGTCTACCAGACGCCCTACAGGCTCGACAGCGCTCCGACCGCGATCACGACCGACTTCACCCTCGGCGCCCTCTACGGCATCGGGCTCGATCGTGACGAGAACGAGATCTACGCGGGTGCGTACGCGAAGCGCGGCTCGGACTACGGTCCCGGCGGCGCCGGCGCGATCTACCGCGTCGACCCGGCCTCCGGCGCGTGGGAGCAGTACGTCACCGTCGCCGACGCCGGCACCACCGCGCACGACTTCGATGAGATGATCGGCGAGCACCAGGCGCAGGACTTCTCGTTCCGCTCGGCCGTCGGTCGCGAGTCGCTGGGCGATGTCGAGGTGACGGAGGACGCCGCGTTCCTCCTCGCCATCAACATGCACACCGACTCGGTCGTCGTCTACCCCGTGCAGGATGCCGTCGACCCGGCGCCGATCCAGACGCTCGCGATCCCCGCGATCGACTGCTCGGCCGACTGGGCACCGATGGCCATCACCGAGAACATCCTCGACGGCGACCCGAACGAGGGGAAGATCTACATCGGCGCCACCTGTGGCGCCACCATGCAGGCCTCGATCATCGAGTACGAGATCTCGGCGGGCGGCGAGCTGTCGCCGACCGGCACGGTGTGGACGGGCGACCCGACCACGGCGCCGGGCTCCAGCGGCGTGAACTCCGCAGGCAGCGGCGCCGCCGAGTGCTGGCCCGTCGACTGGCGGGTGTGGACCGACGAGATCCCGCAGGCCTGCGTGGATGCGTCGGCCAACTGGAGCACTCCGCCGAATCCGGCCGGCGTTCACGTGCAGTACTCGGTTCCGCAGCCGATGCTCTCCGACATCGAGTTCCTCGAGACCGGCGAGCTGGTGCTGGCCTTCCGCGACCGCGGTGGCGACCAGAACGGCCCGATCCTGTACGCAGGCGAGAAGACCAACGGCTACGGCTCGTACATGGACTACATCGTCGCCGGCAACGTGCACGCGGTGAGCATCGAGGGATCGACGATCGACTTCGACGCCCGCCCCGATGCTCCCCGTGGCGGTGACTTCTATGACATCGGCTTCAGCCACAACGAGGCCGCCTTCGGCGGCATCGTGTACGTGCCGGGCACCGAGCGCATCGTCGGCAACCAGATGGACGTTCTGGGCATCTATCAGCAGGGTCTGCGCGCCTGGGACCCCCTGACCGGTGACTACGCGGCATCGAAGACCGGCACGCCGAACCAACTCGTCGGCACGCACTTCCGCAAGGGCCAGGGGCTGGCCGACATGGAGGCGTATTACCGGCTGGTCGACCAGCAGATCGGAAACCGCATCTGGATCGACACCGACGCCGATGGCATCCAGGACGCCGGCGAGCCGGCCGTCGCGGGCGTGCAGGTGTCGCTGTACGACGAGGACGGCACCCTGATCGCCACGACCGAGACCGACGCGAAGGGCGAGTACTACTTCTCGACCAGCGACGGTGTGCAGCCGGGCGTGACGTACGAGGTGCGCCTCGACCGCGCCGCCGACTTCGAGGCGGGCGGCCCGCTCGCCGGCCTCGAGCCCACGCGCGACAACCGCGGCGGAGACCGCGGGATCGACAGCAACGGCAAGCTGGTCGACGGCGTCGTCGTCGCCGAGGTGATCACGGGGGCCGACGGGGTGAACGATCACTCGATCGACTTCGGCTTCCTGCCGGGAGAGCTCGTCTCGATCGGCGACTACCTGTGGATCGACGAGAACGGCGATGGCTTCCAGGACGCCGGCGAGAAGCCGGTTCCGGGTGCCGTGGTGAAGCTGCTCGACAAGGACGGCACCGTCATCGCCGAGACCACCACTGACGACGACGGCTACTACGTGTTCGCCGATCTTCCGGGTGACACCGAGTTCGTCGTCCAGTTCCCGACCACGGTGCGTGTCGACGGCCAGCGCTACACGCTGACCGCCCAGGGCGCGGACACCGCGGCTGCGAACGACTCGAACGCCGACCCGGCGACGGGTCAGGCGCCGGTCAGGACGCCCGACAGCGGACTCAACTCGTCCGGGCCGGGTGAGGCCGACGACCCCACCGTCGACGCCGGCTACGTGCTCGCTCCGGCGGCGCCGCTCGTCTCGATCGGGAACTTCCTGTGGGTCGACGCCGACGGCGACGGCATCCAGGACCCGGGCGAGGCCCCGGTCGCCGGTGCCACCGTGCGCCTGCTCGACGAGAACGGCATCTTCATCAAGGAGACCGTGACCGACGAGAACGGCTTCTACGTGTTCACCGACCTCGAGGGGTCGACGGACTACATCGTGGAGTTCCCGACGACGGTCACCGTCGGCGGCGAGGACCTGTCGCTGACGAGCCAGAGGGCGGGCTCCGACACGGCTGCCGACTCGAACCCGGCGCCCGACACGGGGCGCGCCCCGGTGACGACGCCGGCGACCGGAAACAACTCCGCCGTGCCCGGTGAGGTCGACGACCCCACCATCGACGCGGGCTACGCACGGCCTCCGGCAGCACCCGTCTCCATCGGCGACTACCTCTGGGTCGACGTCGACGGCAACGGTGTTCAGGATGCCGGTGAGTATCCGGTGGGCGGCGCGACCGTGCGCCTGCTCGACGCCGATGGCAACCTCGTGAAGGAGACCACGACCGACGGCAACGGCTTCTACGCCTTCACCGACCTGCGTCCGTCGACCGACTACATCGTCGAGTTCCCGACGTCGGTCACGGTGGGCGGCTCGCAGTTCGTGCTGACCGAGCCCGGTCGGGGCGGCGACGAGACGGCCGACTCGAACCCGGCGAAGGTCACCGGCCGTGCACCGGTGACCACTCCGGACTCGGGCGACAACTCGGGCCTGCCCGGTGAGACCGACGACCCGACCATCGACGCCGGCTACGTCGAGTCGTCGGCGCCGCTGGTCTCGATCGGCGACTACGTGTGGATCGACGCCGACGGCGATGGGATCCAGGACGGCGATGAGAATCCCGTTCCCGGTGCGGTCGTGAAGCTGCTCGACGCGGACGGCAACGTGGTCGCGACCACGACGACCGACGCGAACGGCTACTACGTGTTCGCCAACCTGCCGGTGGAGACCGACTTCATCGTCGAGTTCCCGACCACGGTCACCCTGGGCGGCGTGGAGCACACCCTCACCGCGCCCGGCCAGGGCGGCGACGAGGCGCTCGACTCGAATCCGGACGTCGCCACCGGTCGTGCGCCGGTGACCACGCCTGCGTCGGGCTCGAACAGCACCGCGCCGGGACAGGCCGACGTGCCGACCGTCGACGCCGGTTTCGTGCCGGTTCCGCCGACGCCGCTGGTGTCGGTCGGCGACTACGTGTGGATCGACGCCGACCGCGACGGCATCCAGGACGATGGTGAGAAGCCGGCTGCCGGTGTCACGGTGAAGTTGCTGGATGCGGACGGCAATGTCGTCCAGGAGACGGTGACCGACGAGAACGGGTACTACGTGTTCTCCGATCTGCCGGTGAACACCGACTTCATCGTCGAGTTTCCGGTCGCGGTGACGGTGGACGGCGTGAAGCACACTCTGACCCGGCCGGGCCAGGGCGGCGACGAGGCGCTCGACTCGAATCCGGACGTCGCCACCGGTCGTGCGCCGGTGACCACGCCCGGGTCGGGCTCGAACAGCACCGCGCCGGGACAGGCCGACGTGCCGACCGTCGACGCCGGTTTCGTGCCGGAGCTGGTGTCGGTCGGCGACTACGTGTGGATCGATGCCGACGGCGACGGCATCCAGGATGCCGACGAGCCTCCGCTCGAGGGCATCACGGTCAGGCTGTACGACAAGGACGGCAACCTCATCAAGGAGACCGTGACCGACGAGAACGGCTACTACGTGTTCACCGACCTGGTGAACTCGACGGAGTACATCATCGAGTTCCCCACGACGACGAACATCGGCGGGGTTCCGCTGACCCTGACGCAGCCGAACGCCGGATCGGACGACGCTCGTGACTCCGACGCCGACCCGGTCACAGGACGCGTGACGGTGACGACTCCGACGGAGGGCGACAACTCGGCTGAGCCGGGCAAGGCCGACAACCCGACGGTCGACGCCGGCTTCGCCCTGTCCGGTGTCGTCCAGCCGACGCCGACGCCGACGCCGGTCGAGCCGACGCCTACGCCTACGGACCCGACGCCTACGCCTACGGACCCGACGCCTACGCCGACGGAGCCGACGCCTACGCCGACGCCGGTCGAGCCGACGCCTACGCCGACGCCGGTCGAGCCTACGCCGACGGAGCCGACGCCTACGCCGATTGAGCCGACGCCGACGCCGATTGAGCCGACGCCGACCCCGACGCCGGTCGAGCCTACGCCGACGGAGCCGACGCCTACGCCGATTGAGCCGACGCCGACGCCGATTGAGACGCCGATTGAGCCGACGCCGACAGACCCGACGCCGACGCCGGTCGAGCCGAAGCCGACGGACCCGACCCCGACGGTGACGCCCGGCAACCCGGTGAGCCCGCCGGCAGATCCGGGGGCGAACGGAGGACTCGCGGCGACGGGTGGCCAGATTCCCTGGTTCGCCGCCGGAGCGGGTGCGCTCCTCCTCCTCGTCGGTGGATTCATGGTGGCACGTCGCCGCCGCGGAAACACCGAGGTGAGCGCGGAGTAACGCGTCAGCGTCGAAGGGGGCCAGCGCCTTGTGCGCTGGCCCCCTTTGCGTTTCGCGTTCGCCTCCGCGTGCACGCTGCTGTTGTGCTCGGCATGGTGGTCGCGATCAGTTGCTTCATCGGGGTCTCTGCTCTGCCCGAACGCAGTCTCCTGATGGGGTTTTCGGGAATGGGCTGATTCAGGTGCTCGGCGAGGCGGTGATCGAGGAGCCGTAGCCGCGCAGTTGGATGGCTTCGTCCATCCGCTGGGCGGTGAGCGGCAGATGATGAAGCTCGATGATGTTTGGTTGACGAACAATCGATAACAGGAGCATGATTTTCTCATGGTGCGGTGGGGGCGAGCTGGACATTCGAGGCAACGGCGAGTGCGAAACAGGTGGATTGCCGCCGGTGCTGTTCTTGCTGTCGCCGTTGCCGGAGTGGGAATGTCGTTCTCGGCGGGTGCGACGACAGTCGCGTCGCCTCTGGTGGGCAGTGCCGATTCTCCGTTGGTCACGCCCGATCCGCGGGCGGTCGATTGCATCAAGAAGAACGAGCGTGGCGAACCCTATTGGCACGGCGACGCGTCGCCCGGACTGCTGCGTGCCGCGGAGGTATTGTCGGCCTTCGTACATGAGAATCCCGATGCCGCCACCGGCGTGGCGTACTGCAGTGACCGGTCGGGGGTGCTGATATTCGTGCCGGAAGTGTCGAGCGTCGTTGATCAGGCCGTCCATCGGGCGCAGCGTGAGGTGAATGACGAGACGGAGACCGTCGATGTCGTGCTCGTCGCCGCACCGCTCGCACCGCTTCAGGAGGCCGTCGACACTGTGCCGTCGGATCTGCTCGATGAAGCCGGCATTGTCAGCCTTGGCGTCGATGTTCTCGTCGGCGGAGTGACCTTGGGGATCGATCCGACGAGCGCCTCTGCGTCGGATGCGATGTCCAGGGTGCTGGCTGAGATCGAATCGATCGTCCCGGGCGCTCTCGTGAGAATCGAGAAGGAGATCGACACAGCCCCGGTGCGGTTCTCCGTGGATCGCCGGAACGATGTCGCGCCGTAGAACTCCAGCACGGAGTGGAAGCCGTCGGGCGGCGGGGTATGCTCGCTCGGGCTACCGGTGACTGTCGCGGGTCAACGCATGAATATGACGGCCGCGCACTGTTTCGGAGGCTCTGGTGTGCATCCTGCGTCGGAGGCGAGTGTCGGAAATCAATATACGACGACGTGGACCGGGTCTCTCGACGCGTACGGAGACTGGAAGCTGCTCTATGGTTCGACCTACGCCAACCACGTCTTCAGCGGTGCGATCTCAGGGCCAACGATGAGCAGTTCGCTCCCGATTGTTGGAATCAACTGGAATCCGTTGGCTATCGGCTCAGGCCTATGCACCTCCGGTCGGACTACAGGCCAGATCTGTCGGTACTGGGTGAAGGGCACCACTCTGCGGAGGAAAATCGAAGGCTACTGGATCCGTCACCTCGTGTGGCTGAGGCATGATGGGACCGCTCCGTACGATGGCGAGGATTCTGACGGATTCCGGCCTGGTGACTCCGGTGGACCGTGCTACTACAACAACGGCTCCGGCGGAATGATCGGTGCCGGAACCATGACTGCGGAGAACGGGAGCGGCGGGGGCTACCTCTTCCACTGCACACAAGTCTCTGGTCTCAAGGCGTGGCCCGGCGGATCCAGCGCATCCTTCTGACGCGTCTCGGTTCTGGGCATCGGGCAGGGAAGACGTAGTCTCGTGCCGATCCGCATCGTCGCGAACCTCGATACGCCTTCGAGTGCAGCTTCGACGACGTGGATCTCATGGCGGTCGCGACCATCGACATGGATGCGAGGTCTTACATCGACGGAGCAGGCCACGAGACCGTAAAGCAGTTCCAGCGCTGCTTGCGCACGGATGAGTGATCGCGACGAGCCTGAGCCTTGTCCAGCGGACGGTCGCCTTCGTGGATGCGACCCCGGATGGGCGCGGAGACCTGCTTCAAGGCGCACGCACCACTGCCAAGGGCTCGATCGCGTGGAAGGTCAGCTCCAGCGAGCGCTCGGGCGCAGCCTGCACCGCTATCGCGAAGGGCGGGGGCGGTTCAGGCGGAGGAAACCGCCTGGAAACCGTGCTGCGCTACCGTGGCTCGCGCCCATTCCCCAGATGGGCGGCCGTTCGGTCGACCGCCCCCAGCTTCCCCCCGGCTGGGGGCGGTTCCGGAGGCCTGGTGTCAGAGCGCGCCCTCTCATGGACGAGTCAGCACCCGTATCCGCGAACGGCCTGGGCTACCGCTCGATGAAGACGCTCGCCGTCAGGATGAACGAGTCGACCCGCGCGCAGCTGGGCATCGCCGCCGAGCTCGACGACCGCACGGTCACCGACAAGATCCGCCTGGCGCGGGAAGCCTGGATCGAGAAGACCACGTCTGATTCGTTGCGGCGCGGGCCTCGGCGGTGGTCACCCCGTGGAACTCCTGGGCACACGTGGCCGCCTCGGCCCCGCGATGGCGGCATCCACTGCCCATGAGTGCGGGTTTGCCGAAAGTGCTGGGCACTCGTGGTCGCCTCGAGTCGTGGGATTCGGCGACGACTGCCCAGCGGATGCCGCCGAGCCGACCCGCCCGGCGATCTCATCCGGCCGGCGGGCGCCGCCATGCGGTCAGTATCGCGAGCGGCGTCAGCGCGGCGATCGCGGCGACGGAGAGCACCGAGAAGCTGCTGGCGGCGAGCAGCGGGCCGGCGGCGAACGCGGCGGTGGCGCCGAGCAGGTTCGAGAGGGCGTCGGCGCCGCCCTGGGACGAGGCGCGCGCCTCGTCGGTGACGGCGGCGCTGAACAGGGCGGATCCGGCGACGTTCACGAACGACCAGCCGACGCCGAGCAGGATGAGCGACGCGATGATCCACGGGATGCCGTCGGGGCGGATCGCGCCGATCAACAGCGAGGCGAGGAAGATCAGGATGCCGGTCGCGATCGTGACGCGATGGCCGAAGCGGTCGGCGATCCAGCCGACGAGCGGAGCGAGCGCGTACATCCCGATGATGTGCAGGCTGATCGTGACGCCGACGATCGTGACCGAGCCGCCCTGGTGCTCGATGTGCACGGGCGTCATGGTCATGATCGCCACCATCACGATCTGCGCCGTGACGATCGCGATGAGCGCGTAGCGGGCCGCCCGGTTCGTGCGCATCTCGGTGAGCACCGCGCCGATGCGCCCGCCGCGCCGGCGCGTCTTGTCCGCGGGCGCATTCCGCGTCGCCGCGTCGCTCCGCGGCGCCGCGACCTCCTGTGCCGCCGCGAGTGTGAGCAGCGGGTCGGGGCGCAGCCAGACCGAGACGATCACGCCCGCGAGCGCCAGGCACACGGCCGCGATGAGGAACGCGGCGGCGAACACCGTGAGGCCGGTGACGCCGCCGACGAGCTCGCCGGGGATGCCGAGGTTGGGGCCGATCACGGTGCCGAGCGTGCCCACCCACACGACGAGGGCCAGCGATCGGCCCCGGTGCTGCGGCTCGGCGAGGTCGGTCGCGGCGAACCGTGCCTGCAGGCTCACAGCCGTGCCGACGCCGATGAGGAACAGGCCGATGAACAGCGGGATGACGAGGCTCCATTGCGCCGCCGCGACCAGCAGCGCGCTGCCCGCCGCCGCGACCCACCATCCGCCCGAGAGCGCGACGCGTCGTCCGTAGCGGGCCGCGATCGTGCCCAGCGGCAGGCCGAAGACCGCGGCGCCCAGCGTGCTCGCGGTGCGGGCGAGACCCGCCCACGCCTCGCTGTCGGTGACCTGTCCCGCGAGGAGCACGCCGATCGAGGGGGCGACGCCCACGCCGATCGTGCCGATGACCTGCATGACGATGAGCACGATCATCGTGCGGCGCTGGATCGTCGCGCGAGCGACGGACGCCTCGGGCGCGGCGCCCGGGAGGGGGGAGGGGATGCCGGTCATGCGCATCCTTTCGTGACGCGACGGCTGACGCGTGTCTCCGTGATGTCGCCGGCTTCGCCGACGGGCATCGCGCTGGGACACAACTTGTATCCTAGTGCGATGACGGGTTCGGTGACTCGCCGTGCACGCCCCGTCAGCGCGCGCGATCGCGCGCGAGCGTCTCCAGCGGATGCTCGGGGACGGGCAGCTCGTAGGCGTCGGAGACGTGCAGGCGCAGGGTCGCGGTGAAGCCCGTGACGTCGCCCGTGCGCAGCCGCCGCGTGAGATCCTCGTGCTCGGCGATGATGTCCTCGCAGCGGGCGAGGAGCCGCTCGCCCGACGCGAACAGCACGAACCGCTGCCGGTCGGCGAGGCGATCGTTGAGCTCGAGGAGCACGCTGTTTCCGCTGGCCTCGACGAAGCTGCGGTGGAAGGCGATCGTGAGCTCGATGAAGCGGCGGACGTCGCGATCGGCGAACGCCGCGCGCTGCGCCTCGATCGAGCCGTCGAGCCGATCGGCGAGGCGCTCGCGCGCATCCTCGCCGAGGCGGCCGGCGCCCGTCGACTCCAGCACGAGGCGCGCGTCGGCGAGCTCCACGAGCGCGCGCTCGCCGAGCCCCTGCACGAGCGCGCCGCGCTGGGGGTAGATGACGATCCATCCCTCGTCTTGCAGGCGGGCCAGCGCCGCGCGCACGGGTGTGCGGCTGACCCCGATCTCCGCGGCGAGCTGTGCCTCGCCCAGCATCGTCCCCGGCAGGAGCTCGCCCTCGAGGATGCGATCCCGGATGGACGCGTAGGCCCGCTCCGAGGCGCTCGCGCTCGTCGTCTCGGACATGCCCGCTCCCCGTCGTCGTCCGTCGATACAACCAGTATCCCGGTCGTGCGCCGGGGCGTTCGCCGTTGGCGCACGACCCGAACGGCCCGTCGTCCGCGGATGCCCCGGATGCGGCCAGTCGTGCCCCGTTTGCGGCGTACGGCGGGCCTCGTCTTCGCTTGCGCGTGCAAGCTGGGCACGTCCGCTCCCACCTGGGCCGTGTCTTGCCCGTCTCCGGTGACAGCGCGGCAGGACGGGGGAGAACGATCAGTGACGGGGATGCGCCAGCGAACCGGTCCAGGCGGGTCCCGTCAGGAGAACGTCCCGGTGTTCCGCGGCGGCGCCGTCGGCGACGCGCTCGCCGCGATCCGCGTTCGGGCTCACGGCGGGCACGATGCCGTCGCGAGCGTCGAGACGCTCGCGTGGGGAGAGACGGCGCTCGCCCGTGTCTACGTCCGGGGCGTGCCCGAGATGACCATGTCGACCGCTCGGTCGGGCGGCGGACGGCTGATCCTGGTGGCCGAGGGAACTCTGCTGCTGGAGCCGTCGAACGAGGTCGGACCTCGCCGGTTCGCGTATGTCCCGCCCGGTGGCGAGGTGCGGTACCGGGCGAGCGGCAGCGTCGCGTTGATCAGCGTCGAGCTGTCGGGGCTCTTCCGCGCGGAGCTCGAGCCCAGCATCTCGTTCCAGTCGCCCGTCGACGACAGCGGCGACGGGTTCGCGCTGGTCGTGGCCGTCGTCAACACGCTCTTCGTCAACCGCGGGCTGGTCTCCGGAGCCTCCCGCATCGCGCTCGAGCGTGCGCTGTGCCTCATCGCCGGAGGCGTCGTCCCCCACTACCGCGGCTCGCTACCCGCCGGCCGCGCCCGTGACATCATCGAGCGGGCCAACGAGATCATCGCGAGCGAGTACGGGGATCCCGGGCTCACCCCGCAGGTCATCGCGACGCGGCTGGGCATCTCGACAGAGCACCTGCGCAAGACGTTCCGCGCGATCGACTCGACGCCGTTCGAGGCCATCAGACGAGAGCGCCTGCGGGCGGTCGAGAGGTCTCGAGCCGCTTTCCGCGATCTCGACCTCTCGACGCACGTGCGACTCGCGGGGTTCACGAACCTCAAGGCATACCATCGCGCATCCGCAGCGCAACGCTCGCGTCGCAGGCGGCACCCCGAGTCGGTGTGACCACCGGTTCCGGGCATCCACGCCCCGTTTCCGGCGCACGACCGAACGGGCGCGTTCGCCGTCGGGAGAGTGGACCTCGTGCCCGGCGCACGCCCCGCACGAACTGACCGAAAGGAACACTCGCATGAGCAGCAACGAGAGTGAGAGCGCCCACCACGACGGTGTCGGAGCGGTCGGGCGCCGCACGATCGTCAAGGGCGCCGCATGGTCGCTCCCGGTCATCGCGACGGCGATCGCGGCTCCGATGGCCGCAGCGACGGCCGGACCGATCGTGGCGATCGCCGGGCTCGGGCCGACCACGATCGTCGGCGTCGACGTCACGACCGTCGTGGTCGTCGCGAGCGGCAACGCGACCGCCGACATCGACCTCACGCTCCCGGCCGGCTTCGTCTGGGCTGACGGACATCCCTCGCTCACCCGCACGATCGGCCAGGGCGCCGGCGACCATCCCGTTCCGGCGTTCCGTGCCACCGCAGCCGCCCCGTCGGCGACGATCACCGCCGTGACATCGAGCGCCTCGACGACCGCGACGACGACGGTGGTCTCGTCCTACGCGATGCAGGCCCTCGGCCACATGAACATCATCGCCGACGGGCCCGACGAGTTCCGCGCCGACTTCACCATCATCGTGCCCCGGGGCGTGAGGCCGTCGAAGATCTTCTACAACTACTACCCGACGACCGCGAACGCGACCCTCGAGCTGACCAAGCACGGCGGGGACAACAGCACGGCCGTGCGCAACTCCGTCGATCAGGCCTACGGCATCGTGCACGTGCAGGACCTGGGCAACGACGTCGAGCGGCTGTTCATCCACGCGCGCGGCGACTCCGACATCGGCAACGTCCCGACGGCCGATCTGGAGTGGGTCGTGCGGGCGACCTGGCCCGCGCATGCCGACACGACGCTGACGTTCCCGCTGCGCCAGCAGTACCGGGGCGCCACGGGGCGTCCGGTCGCCATCAACGCCTGGGACCACACGACGAGCGGCCTGAACGGCTACGTCGGGCCCAACGCCCAAGCGGGTTGGGGAAACGTCGTCGATGCGAGCAGCGCCGGCGGCCTGAACCCGAACCTGTTCCACATCGACGCGCTGGTCTCGGGACGCACCGCGGCGCAGGGCAATGACCGCACGACCGAGGTCTACTACCAGTTCGTGCACGAGGACGGCACCGTCGCGTCGATCACCCCGACGCCGAGGATCGTCAGCATCCCGAACAACACGGGCTACACGAACGTGAGCGGAGTCCTGCTCCGCTGGGGCGACCCGGCACTCGGCGCATCCATCGCGTTCGACAAGCCCGGATACTGGAGGCTGCTCGTGTGGCCGCAGTCGAGCAACTCGTCGGCGACCAGCACGGCCACGCCTGACGGTGTCGCATGGAGCCCCGGCGCGGACACGGGCTGGCAGGTCGGCTCGGTGTTCTGGAAGCTCCCTGCATCGGCCTGAGCGGTCGGACGGGCGCGAACGACTGTCGCCGGCGGGGAGGCCGGCGACAGTCTCGCGTGCGGCGGATGCCGGGATGCCGACCCGTCGGCGCGCGGCTCGGATGTCGTGGGCACTCGTCGCCGCCTCGCGGCGCTGCACCCGGCAACGACTGCCCACGACTTGCGGCCCGGTGCGGATGGTGGGCGGTCGTGGTCGTCTCGGGCTCCGGCATCCGGCAACGACTGCCCACGATTCGCCGCCCGCCCCCACCCCGCTACGCCCCGCGCCCCGTCACGCTCCGGGGGCGGGGGAGCGCGGGCCCCGGTAGGGACCGGTCGAGTCCCGTACGACGAGCCGCGTGCCGATGCGGCGCACGCCCGGTTCGATCGTGCCGCGCTCGATCTCGTCGATGATGAGCGAGACGGCGAGCGAGCCTGCGGCCTCGAAGTCCTGATGGATCGTGGTGAGCGGCGGCCAGAACTGCGCGGACTCGGCCATGTCGTCGAAGCCGACGATGCTGATGTCCTCGGGGACGCGCACTCCGGATCGGTGGAAGGCGTGCATG
Organism: Microbacterium sp. No. 7; assembly: GCF_001314225.1. Classification (NCBI taxonomy): domain Bacteria; kingdom Bacillati; phylum Actinomycetota; class Actinomycetes; order Micrococcales; family Microbacteriaceae; genus Microbacterium; species Microbacterium sp. No. 7. Next base: position 3,426,014 of record NZ_CP012697.1, on the reverse strand, counting down.
GCGCCGAGCGCCATCTGGTCGTTGGCGGCGAAGACGGCGGAGACCTCGGGGTTGCGCGCGAGCACGAGCCCGGCGTGGTAGCCGAACTCCGAGGTCCAGTCGCCGACGATGACGTCGGGCACGCGGCATCCGCGCTCCTCGAGCGTGCCGCGCCAGGCGGCGGCGCGCTCGGATGCCGAGTTCGACGCCGACGGCCCCGACACGTGCCACACGGTGGGGTGGCCGAGGTCGAGCAGGTGCTCGACGGCGAGCTGTGCGCCCTGCGTCTGGTCGGCGTTGACCGAAGGGCGGTCGGGGCGGGCTCCCGACTCGACCACGACGCTGGGCATGCCCGGGGGGAACTCCAGCGAGGCCTCCGAGATGATGTGCGACTCGATGATGATGATGATCCCGTCGACGGCGTCCTCGCCGAGCCGCCGCAGGGCCGACGAGACGCCCGCGTCGGAGCTCTCGGCGTGCGCGGGCTGCACCTGGATGATCTCGAGCGCGTAGCCGCGCGCGGCGGCCTCGCCGGCGATCGCGCCGATCGTGCGGATGTTGCCCAGCGTCTCGAGGTTGAAGACCACGACGCCGATGGAGCGGAAGGTGCCGAGCCGCAGCGCGCGGGCGGCGACGTTCGGGCGGTATCCGAGCTCCGCCATCGCGGCCTCGACGCGCCTGCGGGTCTTCTCCGACACCGCGCCGACGCCGCTGGCGACCCTCGAGACGGTCTGTCCCGAGACGCCCGCGAGCTCGGCGACGTCGCGCTGTGAGACCGCTCGACCGCGGTCGGAGAGGGAGGTCATCGCTGGCACCTGATCCTTCGACGGGCTTTCGCCGGACATCCGAGCCCAGAAAATGTTGACGTTAACTTGACGAGGGTGAATGGGTACATGCTACAGTCGGCGCAAGAATTGTTGACGTAAACAATTCGGTGACTCGAAGGACGAGGTGTGACGAAGATGTCATCGATCCACGCTGCGGCCCCGCCACGCACGAGCGCTCCGCGGGGTCGACGCCGCGTGCACTCCGCATCCCGGCAGTGGGCGGGGCTGGGCTTCGTCTCGCCGTTCCTCGTCGTCTTCGCGCTCACGTTCCTCGCGCCGGTCGCCTACTCGATCTACCTCAGCCTGTTCCGCCAGCGGCTCATCGGCGGCAACGCCTTCGTCGGTCTGGAGAACTACCTGCAGGCCTTCGCCGACCCGAAGTTCCTCGAGGGCGGGCTGCGCGTCGCACTGTTCCTCGCCGTGCAGGTGCCGATCATGCTCGCCCTCGCCCTCGTCGCCGCTCTCGCGATCGACTCGCGTCGGCTCGCAGGGTCGTCGCTGTTCCGCATCGGCCTCTTCCTGCCCTATGCCGTGCCCGGCGTCGTCGCCGTGCTCATGTGGGGCTTCATGTACTCCGAGCGGATGGGCCTGGCGGGCAACGTCAACGCCCTGCTCGGGTTCGACCTGATCACGCCGTTCACGCAGGAGTGGATCCTCGTCGCGATCGGAAACATCGTCACGTGGGAGTTCGTCGGCTACAACATGCTGATCTTCTACTCCGCGCTGCGGGCGATCCCCGGCGACCTCTACGAGGCCGCGGCCCTGGACGGCGCGGGACAGTTCCGGGTCGTGTGGAGCATCAAGCTGCCCGCCCTGCGCGGCGCGATCGTGATCGCGACGATCTTCTCGATCATCGGCAGCTTCCAGCTGTTCAACGAGCCCAACATCCTCAGGCCGCTCGCGCCCAGCCTCATCACCACCTACTTCACCCCGAACATGTACGCGTACAACCTGAGCTTCTTCGGGCAGCAGGTCAACTACGCGGCGACCGTCGCGATCATCATGGGCGTCGTCACCGCCGTGATCGCCTACGTCGTCCAGCTGCGCGGCAACAGGCAGGAGCTGCGATGAGCGCCACGACAACGACGACCACGCGCCGACGGGCGCGCACCCTCGATCGCGCCGCCGGCGTCATCGAGCGCCCGCGGCGGTCGATCACCCTCACGATCGTGATGTCGGTGTTCCTGATCTACTCGTTCCTGCCGCTCGCCTGGCTGGTGATCAGCTCGACGAAGACGCAGGAGGCGCTGTTCAGCTCGTTCGGCCTGTGGTTCTCCGGACCCTTCGCGTTCGTCGACAACATCGTGCAGACGCTCACGTACGACGACGGCATCTTCGTGCGCTGGCTCGGCAACACGCTGCTGTACGTCGTCGCCGGCGCCGGCGGGGCGACCATCCTCGCGACCCTCGCCGGCTACGGCCTGGCCAAGTTCACGTTCCCCGGCAAGAAGGCGATCTTCGCGATCGTGCTCGGCGCGATCGCGGTGCCGGGCACGGCGCTCGCGGTGCCGACCTTCCTCATGTTCAGCCAGATGGGCCTGACGAACACCGTCTGGGCGATCATCATCCCGTCGCTCATCTCGCCCTTCGGCCTCTACCTCATCTGGGTCTACGCCGTCGACTCCGTGCCGACCGAGCTCCTCGAGGCCGCCCGCGTCGACGGTGCCGGCGAGCTGCGCACGTTCTTCACGATCTCCGTCAAGCTGCTGGCGCCCGGCATCGTGACGGTCGCCATGTTCGCGATCGTCGCGACGTGGAACAACTACTTCCTCCCGCTGATCATGCTGAACGACCCCGGCCTGTTCCCGCTGACCATCGGTCTGCAGCAGTGGAACCAGCAGGCGACCGGCGTCGGATCCGACCCGATCTTCCACCTCGTGATCACGGGAGCCTTCCTCACGATCGTCCCGATCGTGATCGCGTTCCTCCTGTTGCAGCGGTTCTGGCAGTCGGGGCTCAGCGCGGGAAGCGTCAAGCAGTAGGGGCCTGCGCGACGGCGAGCCAACCCTCCATCCACCCCATCCACGATCCGACTCCGAAGAAGCGGAAGGACAACACAGCAATGAGAAAGCACACACTGATCCGCGGCATCGCCGCGGGCGCGGCCGCGCTCCTGGTCGGCGCGGGCCTGGCGGCCTGCGCCTCCGACGGCGGCGGCACACCCGGCGGAGGTGCCGACCCGGGCAGCGCCGACGCCATCGAGAAGGCCCTCGAAGAGGGCGGCGAGCTCACGTACTGGACGTGGACGCCGTCGGCCGAGGCTCAGGTCGCGGCGTTCGAGGACGAGTACCCGAACGTGAAGGTGACCGTCGTCAACACGGCGAGCGCGAACGACAACAACCTCAAACTGCAGAACGCGATCGCAGCCGGCTCGGGAGCGCCCGACGTCGTGCAGCTCGAATACCAGTCGCTGCCGCAGTTCATCCTCTCGGACGCGCTGCTCGATCTGACCGAATACGGCTTCGCCGAGCTGGAGGACCTGTACACGCCCGGACCGTGGAGCGCCGTGTCGCAGCAGGGCGGCATCTGGGGCCTGCCGCAGGACTCGGGCCCCATGGCGCTCTTCTACAACAAGCGCGTCTTCGACGAGTTCGGCCTCGAGGTGCCGGCGACCTGGGACGAGTACGTCGAGGCGGGGCGCAAGCTGCACGCCGCCGACCCGAGCTACTTCATCACGAACGACTCGGGCACCGACGCGGGCTTCGGCACGTCGATGATCTGGCAGGCGGGCGGGCGCCCGTTCCAGGCCGACGGCGAGACGATCACGATCGATCTCGCCGACGAGGGCACGCTGACGTGGGCGAGCACGTGGGACACCCTGGTGCAGGAAGGGCTCATCAGCCAGATCTCGGGGTGGACCGACGAGTGGTTCGCGGGCCTGTCCAGCGGCAAGATCGCGACGTTGCCGATCGGCGCGTGGATGCCGGGCGTGTTCGAGTCGGGCGCCGCGGCCGGCGCCGGCGACTGGCGCGTCGCGCCCATGCCGACCTATGACGGCGGCACGGCGGTCAACTCCGAGAACGGCGGCAGCTCGGAGGCCGTCACGAAGCAGTCGAAGAACCCGGCGCTCGCCGCTGGCTTCCTCAAGTGGCTCAACTCCTCGCCGTCCTCGATCGAGGTCTTCCTCAGCAAGGGCGGCTTCCCCGCGACGGTCGCCGAGCTGACCTCCGACGAGTTCCTGGACTACGAGTCGGACTACTTCGGCGGTCAGAAGATCAACCAGGTGCTCGTCGACGCCGCGAACGCGGTGACCGGCGGCTGGCAGTACCTGCCGTGGCAGTCGTACGCCAACAGCATCTACGCCGACACGGTCGGCAAGGCGTACCTCACCAAGACGCCGATCGCCGACGGGCTCGCCGCCTGGCAGGAGCAGAACGTCTCCTACGGCACCGAGCAGGGCTTCACCATCGCGGAATAGCCGTCTCACCCGCGGGGCGGCCGGGCCAGCGCCCGCCGCCCCGCGTCCACGTCCTCAGGAGCAGACCCCATGACAGCCCGCAGCTTCCGGATCGGCGATCGCGACTTCCTCCTCGACGGAGAGCCCTTTCGCGTCATCTCCGGCGCCCTGCACTACTTTCGGGTGCACCCCGACCAGTGGCGCGACCGCATCCGGATGGGCCGGATGATGGGACTCAACACGATCGAGACCTACGTCGCGTGGAACGAGCATTCCCCCGAGCGCGGCGTGTTCGACACGGCCGGCCGACTCGACCTCGCGCGCTTCCTCCAGGAGGTGCACGACGAGGGGATGCACGCGATCGTGCGCCCCGGCCCCTACATCTGCGCCGAGTTCGACGGCGGCGGCCTGCCCGCCTGGCTCTTCCGGGACGGCGATGTCGCCATCCGCAGCACCGACCCGCGCTTCCTCGCCGATGTGTCCGCCTACCTGCGGGACGTGATGGCGATCGTCGCCCCGCTGCAGGTCGATCGCGGAGGCCCCGTCATCCTGCTCCAGGTCGAGAACGAGTACGGGGCCTACGGCGATGACCACGACTACCTCCGTGCCCTCGCGGCGCTGTTCCGCGAGTACGGCGCCTCGGTGCCGCTGACGACGGTCGACCAGCCCGAGGCGCGCATGCTCGAGGCGGGCGGCATCCCCGAACTGCACAAGACCGGCTCGTTCGGCTCGCGAGCGGCGGAGCGGCTCGACGTGCTGCGCGCTCAGCAGCCGACGGGGCCGCTGATGTGCAGCGAGTTCTGGTGCGGCTGGTTCGACCACTGGGGAGCGCACCACCACACCACCGAGCCCGGAGACTCGGCCCGCGAGCTCGATGCGCTGCTGGCCGCGGGCGCCTCCGTCAACGTCTACATGCTGCACGGGGGCACGAACTTCGGTCTCACGAACGGCGCCAACCACAAGGGCGTCTACCAGCCGACCGTCACGAGCTACGACTACGACGCCCCGCTCGACGAGGCCGGACGCCCGACGCCGAAGTTCTGGGCGTTCCGCGAGGTCATCTCGCGCCACGCGCCCGTGCCCGCGTTCGCGCCGGCGCCCGCCGAGCCGTTCGCCGTGCCGCCCCCTGCCCGCCTGCGGCACGTCGGCGCGCTCGCCGACCTGCTCGAGGCGCGCTGGAGCGCGCACGCCGACGTGCCGACGATGGACGACGTCGGCATCGCGCGCGGCCTCGCCCGCTACACGGCGCGTCTCGACGTCGGCGCCGATCCCGTCGTGCTCGCCTTCGCCGGCGTGCGCGACCGCGCATGGGTGTCGCTGGACGGGACGCCGGTCGCGTCGCTCTCCCGCGAGGCGCACGAGCGCGCCGTGACCCTGCCCACCGGGACCGGGAGGCTCGAGATCCTCGTCGAGGACGAGGGCCGCGTCAACTACGGCGTGCGCATCGGCGAGCGGAAGGGGCTCATCGGCCCCGCCACCGTCGACGGCGTGCCGCTGACGGGGTGGCGGATCGCGCCCGTTCCGATCGACCTGCTGCCGCAGACGCAGGCCGCCGGCGCCCCTCGCCGTGCGGGCGCCTCGGTGTGGCGCGCGACCGTCGCACTGTCCGGCCCGGCCGACCTCGCGATGTCGACCGACGGCCTCGGCAAGGGCATCGCGTGGATCAACGGGTTCTGCCTCGGCCGCTACTGGCGGAAGGGACCGCAGGCATCGCTGTTCGTCCCGGCGCCGGCCACGCGCGCCGGCGAGAACGAGATCACCATCCTCGAGCTGGAGACGCTCACGGCGACGGAGATCGGCTTCGCCGACGACCTGCGTCTCGGACACACGGAGAGCTGACATGACCACCGCCACCACGATCCTCGATCCCCGCGCCGTCGTCGCCGACCTCGACCGCCGCCTGTTCGGCGGATTCGTGGAGCACCTCGGGAGACACGTCTACGACGGCATCCACGAGCCCTCGCATCCGTCCGCGGACGAGCGGGGGTTCCGCACCGACGTGATCGATCTCGTCCGCGAGCTCGGCATCTCGGTCGTCCGCTACCCGGGCGGCAACTTCGTGTCGGGCTACCGCTGGGAGGACGGGATCGGGCCGAGGGAGCAGCGACCGCGCCGGCTCGACCTCGCATGGCACACGACGGAGACCAACGAGGTCGGCCTGCACGAGTTCGCCGACTGGCTCGACGAGGTCGGCTCCGAGCTGATGCTCGCCGTCAACCTCGGCACCCGCGGCATCGCCGAGGCGCTCGACCTGCTCGAGTACGCGAACGCGTCGGCCGACACCGCGCGGACGCGCGAGCGCGCCGCGAACGGGCGGGAGCGGCCGTTCGGCGTGCGCATGTGGTGCCTCGGGAACGAGATGGACGGTCCCTGGCAGCTCGGCGGCCGCGACGCCGCGGACTACGGCCGGCTCGCCGCCCGCACGGCCCGGGCCATGCGCCGCTTCGACCCCGGGCTGCAGCTCGTCGCGTGCGGGTCGTCGTCGCGCACCATGCCGACGTTCGGCGCGTGGGAGCGCGAGGTGCTCGAGCACGTCTTCGACGACGTCGACTTCCTCTCGTGCCACGCCTACTACGAGGCACGCGACGACGACGCGCAGGAGTTCCTGGCATCCGCCGTCGACATGCACCTGTTCATCGAGACCGTCGTCGGCATCGCCGACGACGTCGCCGCGGCGCGCGGCAGCGACAAGCGCATCATGATCTCGTTCGACGAGTGGAACGTCTGGTACCAGTCGCGCTGGAACGCGATCGAGGGCACGCAGCCGGCGGACGACTGGCCCGTCGCGCCGCGGCTGCTCGAAGACCGCTACACCGCGCTCGACGCCGTCGTGTCCGGCGACCTCCTCATCACGCTGCTCCAGCACGCCGATCGCGTGCGCTCCGCGTCGCTCGCCCAGCTCGTGAACGTCATCGCGCCGATCATGACCGAGCCCGGTGGTCCCGCGTGGCGGCAGACGATCTTCTTCCCGTTCGCGATCACGTCGCGGCTCGCGGGCGATCGCGTCCTGCGGGTGCCGGTCGAGGCGCGCGCGTTCACGAGCGCGCGCTTCGGCGACGTGCCGAGCGTCAACGCGGTCGCGACGGCCGACACGGACGGCGTGAGCCTGTTCGTCGTGAACCGCTCGACCGCCGATGCCGTCGAGGTGGCCGTCGACGTCACGGCTCTCGGCCCGCGGCCCGCCATCGTCGAGACGCACCTGCTGCACGAGCGCGACGCCTCCGCGGCGAACACCCTCGACGATCCGGAGCGCGTGAGGCCCCGACCGATCGATGACGCCCGGCTCGACGGGGGAATGATGAGGTTCACGCTGCCGCCGGTCTCGTGGGCCGCCCTGAGGATCGCGTCGTGACCGCCCGTGCGGCGGCGCACCGCTGGGTGAGGCCCGGCGCCCTCGGCGCGGGCGGGTTGCGCTACGGCGCCGACTACAACCCCGAGCAGTGGCCGCGCGACGTGTGGCACGAGGACATGCGCCTCATGCGCGAGGCCGGCGTGAACATCGTCTCGCTCGGGATCTTCTCGTGGGCGCTCCTGGAGCCGCGGCCGGGGGAGTGGGACTTCGGCTGGCTCGACGAGGTCATGGACCTGCTGCACGACAACGGCATCGACGTCGACCTCGCCACCGCCACGGCCTCCCCGCCGCCCTGGCTGACGCGCCTGCACCCGGAGGTGCTGCCCGTGACCGCCGACGAGACGGTGCTCTACCCGGGCGGGCGGCAGCACTGGCGCCCCACCTCGCCCGTCTTCCGACGCTACGCTCTGCGGCTCGTGCGCGCGCTCGCGGAGAGGTATCGCGACCACCCGGCGCTCGTCGCGTGGCACATCTCCAACGAGCTGGGATGCCACAACGCGTTCGACTACTCCGACGACGCGGCCGCGGCGTTCCGCGTGTGGCTGCGGGGGCGATACGGCACGCTCGACGCCCTCAACGACGCGTGGGGGACCGCCTTCTGGTCGCAGCACTACGGTGCCTGGGACGAGATCCTGCCGCCTCGCATCGCGGCCGCGCAGCGCAACCCCGGACGACAGCTCGACTTCGAGCGGTTCTCCTCCGACGCCCTGCGCGAGCACCTCCGCGCCGAGGCGGCGGTGCTCGCCGAGGTGACGCCCGACGTGCCGCGCACGACCAACTTCATGGTGTGCCAGAACATCCGCGACATCGACTACGCCACGTGGGCGGGCGACGTCGACTTCGTCTCGAACGACCACTACCTGCGTCCCGGCGAGCTCGGGCGCGACGACCTCTCGTTCTGGGCGAACCTGACCGGCAACCTGGCGGAGGGGCATCCCTGGTTCCTCATGGAGCACGCGACCAGCGCCGTCAACTGGCGTGAGGTCAACCCGCCGAAGCGCGCGGGCGAGCTGAGGCGCGACGCCCTCACGCACGTGGGGCACGGCGCGGACGCCGTCTGCTACTTCCAGTGGCGCCAGTCGCGCGCCGGCGGCGAGCGCTACCATTCCGCGATGGTGCCGCACGCCGGAGCCGACAGTCGGGTGTTCCGCGACGTCGTCGCGCTGGGCGCCGAGCTGCGCGCGCTCGCGCCGGTCGCCGGCTCGCACCGCGAGCGGGCGCGCGTCGCCCTGCTCTTCGACTACGAGTCCTGGTGGGTGAGCGGGCGCGACTCGCATCCGAGCGACGCGCTGCGCTACGACGCCGAGACCCTGACGTGGTACCGGGCGCTGCTCGACCGCGGCGTCCGCGTCGACGTGCTGCCCGTGCACGCCGCGTTCGAGGGCTACGAGGTCGTCATCGCACCCATGCTGCACGTCGTGCCCGACGGGCTGCGGCGTCGTCTGGAGGAGGTCGTCCTCGACGGGCGGCACGTGCTCGCGACGTACTTCTCGGGCGTGGTCGACGAGCACGACCGCGTGTGGCTCGGCGGCTATCCCGGCGGGCTGCGCGACCTGCTCGGCGTGACCGTCGAGGAGTTCGTCCCGCTGCTGCCGGGCACGCGCGTGCGGCTCTCCTCGGGCGCGGTCGCGACGACCTGGACCGAGCGGATCACGCGCGTCGGCGCCGACGTCGAGGTGATCGACACGTACGCCGACGGCGATCTGGCTGGCGGCCCCGCCGTCACGCGAAGGCGGGTGGGCGGCGGTTCCGCGACCTACGTGTCGGCCGACGTCGCGCGCGCAGGCGCCGTCGACCTGCTGCGGGCGTGGGCCGCCGAGGTCGACGCGCTGAGGGGCGAGCCGCTCGCGGCGGACGGACGCCTCGAGACGATCGTGCGCGCCAAGGGCGGGACGCGGTTCGTGTTCCTCGCCAACCGCACCGACGAGGCCGTCGACGTGCCCGTGACCGGCGAGCGGGTCGGGGCCGGTGGGGCCGGTGCGGAGCGCGCGGGGACGGAGCCGGTCTGGCGGATCGGCCCCGGCGAGGTCGCGATCGTCGCGCAGCCGGGGTCGTAGCGCGGGCGCCGCGGGGCGGGCGTGCCGCCTTGTCGGCGTCGTGCGAATCGCGAGTACGATGGCCGCGACCCCGGCGGAAGGAATCATGACGGACACGACTGGGCGCGGTGCGTCGCGCCGGCCGAGCATCTACGACGTGGCCAGGCTCGCGGGCGTCTCGCACATGACGGTGTCGCGTGTGCTCAACGACCACCCCAACATCCGCCCGTCCACGCGGGAGCGGGTGCTCAAGGCGATCGCCGACACGAACTACACGCCGAGCTCGATCGCGCGCGCGCTCGCGACGCAGCGTGCCATGCGCATCGGCGTCATCGTCGACTCGCCCGTGCAGTACGGTCCCAACAGCACGCTGCGTGCGCTGGAGAGCGCGGCGCGCGACGCCGGCTACGCGATCAGCGCGTTCTCGATCACCGACGGCGACGGGCAGCGGCTCGACGCGGGCGTCGTCGAGCTCGTGACCGAGGGCGTCGACGCGCTGTGCGTCATCGCACCGCGCGCCTCGTCTCTCGACCTGCTCGGCGGCCTGAACCTCTCGTTGCCCCTGCTGGTCGTCAAGTCGGAGCCGCATCCGGGCATGCACACCGTCGGCGTCGATCAGCACGAGGGCGCGATGCTGGCGGTCGACCATCTCATCGAGATCGGGCACCGCTCGATCGTGCACCTCGCCGGCCCGCAGGACTGGTACGACGCGCGAGTGCGTCAGCGGGGCTGGCGCGATGCGCTGACGGCGGCCGGCCTCGACCTGTCGGAGCCGGTCGTCGGCGACTGGACCTCAGACTTCGGCTACGCGTTCGCTCGCGACGTCGACGCGTCGGCGGGCACGGCGATCTTCGCGGCCAACGACCAGATGGCGCTCGGCGTCATCCACGGCCTCAGCGAGCGAGGACTGCGCGTGCCGCAGGACATCAGCGTCGTCGGCTTCGACGATCTTCCCGACGCGAGGCACTTCCTCCCGCCGCTCACGACCGTGCGTCAGGACTTCGCGGCTCTGGGCGCCCTGGCGGTGCGATCGCTCGTCGCGGCGATCGACGGCGCCGACGCCGAGCAGCACGAGATGATCCCGCCGACGCTCAAGGTGCGGGCCTCGACGGCGGCCCTGGCGTCCTGAGCGCCGCAATTATCACAGAACGATAACGAACCGCGTATTCGCCCGATATGCTCTTGTGTGACGTGATTGTTAGCGCTCACAATTGAGGCGCGGTCCACGAGCGTCCCGATCGGGATGGTGGCGGTCCACTCCCCGGCGAACGGTCGCGGAGTCTCAAGGAGGAGATCACATGCGAATCACACAGCGCGGAAGAGGCCTCGTCGGCCTCGTTGCGACAGGCGTCCTCGTGCTCGGACTCGTGGGCTGCTCGGGCGGCTCCGACCCGGCCGCCACGGGCGACGACACCACAGGCGGCGGCGAGGTCATCACGGTCGGCTACGTCGCCGTCGGCCCCGAGGGCGGCTGGCGCAACGCGCACGAGCAGGCGGTCAAGGACGCGTTTTCGGCCGAGGCCGGCTTCGAGCTGAAGTACGCGCCGGCGGCAAGCCCGACCGACCAGAAGTCGCAGCTCGACGCGTTCGCCACGTTCGTCAACGACGAGGTCGACGCGATCCTGCTGACCGCGACCGAGGCGTCGGGCTGGGAGGACTCGCTCGCGCTGGCGCAGGAGGCGGAGATCCCCGTCATCCTGCTCGACCGCGGCGTCGATGCCGGCGACGACCTCTACGCCACCCGCATCGCGCCCGACAACGTCACCGTCGCCGCCGCGGTGGGGGAATGGGCGCTCACGGCCTTCCCCGACGGGGCCAACTACTACGTGCTCGAGGGCGTTCCCGGCCTGTCGGTCGTCAACGAGCGCAACGAGGGCTTCGAGGACGCCATCGCCGGCGCGGCCGGCTGGAACAAGGTCGGCGCCCAGACCGCCAACTGGAGCCCCGACGAGGGCAAGTCGGTCACCGAGACGGTGCTGAAGGCGAACAACAACGACATCCAGTTCATCTTCGCTCAGAACGACGAGATGGGAATCGGCGCGGCACAGGCGGTGAAGGATGCCGGCCTGACCCCCGGCACCGACGTCAAGATCGCCACGATCGACGGCACCCAGGGCGCGCTCGAAGCCCTCGCGGCCGGCGAGCTGAGCTTCGTCGCGCAGTACAACCCGTTCTTCGGCGACATCGCGATCTCGGCCGTGAAGTCGGCCCTGAACGGCGAGACGCTCGAGAAGACGATCATCGTCGAGGGCGAGACGTTCGACTCTCCCGAGGCCGCCCAGGCCGCGATCGACGCGGGCAAGGGCTTCTGACCGCGCCCTGCGTCAGACGACAGGAGGCGGTGAGCGGGAGCTGCCGGCCACGGCTGTTCCCGCTCCTGCGCTCCGGTCGACCCGCGTGATCATCGCTGCAAGGAGCCACTCTGTCATGTCCGAACCCACCGCGATCGTCGAGGTCCGCGGCGCCTCCATCGCCTTTCCTGGGGTCAAGGCGCTCGACGACGTCAGCTTCCGGCTGCTCCCCGGCGAGGTGCACACCCTGATGGGGGAGAACGGCGCCGGCAAGTCGACGCTCATCAAGGCGCTGACGGGCGTCTACCCGCTGGACTCCGGTGAGATCGTCGTCGACGGCGAGGCCCGCCGCCTCACCGGCACGGCGTCGGCGCAGGCCGCCGGCATCTCCACCGTGTACCAGGAGGTCAACCTCTGCACGAACCTGACGATCGGCGAGAACGTCATGCTCGGCCACGAGGTGCGCGGGCCCGTCGGCATCAACTGGCGCAAGACGCATGCGCGGGCGAGCGACGCCCTGGCGCGGATGGGCCTCGGCCATCTGGACCCGCGCGCGCCGCTGTCGTCGGTGTCGATCGCGCTGCAGCAGCTGGTGGCCATCAGCCGTGCGATGGTGACGGACTCGAAGGTGCTGATCCTCGACGAGCCGACGTCGAGCCTCGATGCGAACGAGGTCGAGGTGCTCTTCGGCGTCATCCGCCGGCTGCGCGAGCAAGGGGTGGCCATCCTCTTCGTCTCGCACTTCCTCGACCAGGTCTATGCGATCAGCGACCGCATCACGGTGCTGCGGAACGGCCGGTTCGTCGGCGAGTACCTGACGCACGAGCTCGACCGCGCTCAGCTGATCTCGCAGATGATCGGCAAGGACTTCGCGTCGCTGCGCGCGCTCGGCTCCAACCGGCAGACCGAGGTGCGCGACCGCTCGGCGACGCCCGTCTTCGCGGCCGAGGGGCTCGGCCGCAAGGGCGCTGTCAACCCCACCGACGTCGAGATCCACGCCGGCGAGGTCGTCGGGTTCGCGGGCCTGCTGGGCGCCGGTCGCACCGAGCTCGCGCGCCTCATCGCGGGCGCGGACAAGGCCGACTCCGGCACCGTGCGCGTCAAGGGACGCAGGCAGACGCTGAGCTCGCCGGTCGCCGGGCTCGCGCACGGCATCGCCTACTCGACCGAGAACCGCCGTGAGGACGGGATCGTCGGCGACCTGAGCGTGCGCGAGAACATCCTGCTCGCCGTCCAGGCCCGGCGCGGCTGGCTGCGGCGCGTGCCCGCCCGGCAGATCGACGAGCTCGTCACGACCTACATGGAGCGCTTCAGCGTGCGGCCGAACGACCCCGACCGGCCCATCCGGCTGCTGTCCGGCGGCAATCAGCAGAAGGTGCTGCTGGGCCGGTGGCTGGCCACCGACCCCGACCTGCTGCTGCTGGACGAGCCCACGCGCGGCATCGACGTCGGCGCGAAGGCCGACATCCAGGAGACGGTCGCCGAGCTCGCCGCCGGCGGCATGGGCGTCGTCTTCATCTCCTCCGAGCTGGAGGAGGTCGTGCGCCTGTCGGAGCGGATCGTCATCCTCAAGGACCACGAGAAGGTCGGCGAGGTCGTCAATGGACCCGAGGTGACCGCCGAGAGCATCGTCGCGGTCATCGCGGCCGAGTCCGAGGAGCGCGCCGGGGAAGAGGCCGGCGCGCTCGCCGCGGAGGTCACCGCCGGGGACCGTCTCGCACACGAGGAAGGAGACCGGCCATGAGCCGGGTCAAGGCAGCCCTGCGCACACCGTGGTTCTGGGCCATCGCGGGCATCGTCCTGCTGCTGGCCGTCAACACGGTCAAGGATCCCGCCTATCTCGCGATCGGCGTCAACCCGACGACGGGGCTGCTGACCGGGAACCTGCTCGACATCCTGCGCGTCGCCGCTCCGATCATCATGATCGCGCTGGGCATGACGTTCGTCATCGCCACGGAGGGCATCGATCTCTCGGTCGGCTCGATGATGGCCGTCGGCGGCGCCGTCGCGATGCAGACCCTGAGCACGCTGCGCGAGCCGGACTCGGTCGGTGCGATGCTCGCGGCGATCGGCCTGGCGGTGCTGCTGGCGATCGTGCTCGGCGTGCTCAACGGCGTCCTGGTCGCCGTGGTCGGCCTGCAGCCGTTCATCAGCACCCTGATCATGATGCTCGCTGGTCGCGGCATCGCGCGCGTCATCACGGGCGGGCAGAACACCAATGCGACCAACGAGCCGTTCCGCCAGCTCGCCAACGGACAGCTCCTCGGCATCCCCACCAGCTTCGTCCTGGCGATCGTGATCGTCGTGCTGATCGCGCTGCTCATGCGCCGCACGGCCCTGGGGCTGATGATCGAGTCGATCGGCATCAACCCCCGCGCCAGCCGGCTGGCCGGCATCCGTCCCCGCCCGCTGCTGATCGCGGTCTATGCGCTGTCGGCCGCTCTGGCAGCGGTCGGCGGCCTGTTCAGCGTCTCGGAGGTGATGACGGTGAGCGTCTCGGGCACCGGCAACCTCATGGAGATGGACGCCATCCTCGCCGTCGTGATCGGCGGCACGTCGCTCGCGGGCGGCAAGTTCTCCATCCTCGGGTCCACGGTGGGGGCGTTGCTGATCGCGACGCTGAACAAGACGGTGCTGTTCCTGGGCGTGCCCGCGGCCGCGACCCCGGCCTTCAAGGCGCTCGTGATCATCGCGCTGGTGCTGCTGCAGTCCGAGCGGATCCGGTCGCTCGCCTTCGGCGGCCGCACGACGCCGCGCATCCCGAGCGGCCCGCCGTCGCCGTCGGCCGGGCAGGGAGTCCCCGTCACGAAGGAGGCCGTCGGATGAGCGACGCGAAGACCCTCGCAGAGGCCGTTCCCCCCGCCGACGATCTGCCCAAGGGCGGCGAGGCGGTGCGGACCGCCGGCTGGGGGCGGATGTGGGAGCGCAGCCAGACGCTGCTGCCGACCCTCGTGGCGCTCGTGCTGCTGTTCGCCATGCTCGTCTATGCCGAGGCCGCCTACGGTCGCGTGTTCCACGCGGGCACGATCTCGAGCCTGCTGGTCAGCTTCGCGCCGACGATCATCCTCGCCGTCGGCATGACGATCTTGATCCTCACGGCCGGCATCGATCTCTCCGTCGGCGCCGTCGTGGCGTTCAGCTCGGTCGCGGGCGTCATGCTCATGAACATCGGCGTGAACGGCTGGATCGGGATCGTGCTCATGATCCTGTTCGGCGCGCTGTTCGGCCTGGTGGCCGGCGTCATGGTGCAGTACTTCTCCGTGCAGCCGTTCATCGCGACCCTCGCGATGATGTTCCTGGCGCGGGGGCTGGCCTCGATCCTGTCCACCACGCCGGTCGTCGCGCCCGCCGACTCGCCGCTGCTGCTCCTGGCCACCGACTGGAAGATCGTCGACGGCCCCAAGGTGAACGACTTCACCGTCACGCCCGGGCTGCTGATCGCGGTGCTCGTCGTGATCGCCGCCGTGTTCTTCCTGCACCGCACCCGCATGGGCCGCACCGTCTACGGCATCGGCGGCAACGAGGCGTCGGCGCAGCTGATGGGCCTGCCGGTCGCGCGCACGCGCGTGTGGATCTACATCGTCTCCGGGGCGCTCGCGGGCCTCGCCGGTGTCGTCTACACGGCCGAGGTCGGCGGCAAGGCGCAGAACGTCACGGGACTGGGATGGGAGCTCGACGCCATCGCGGCGGTCGTCATCGGCGGCACGCTGCTGACCGGCGGCGTCGGCTACGTCCTGGGATCCGTCATCGGCGTCTTCGTGATCGCGGCCCTCCGTCTGATCATCACGAAGGACGGCACGATCAACCCGGAGTACCTGACCATCATCACCGGAGCCGTGCTGCTGGCCTTCGTGCTGCTGCAGCGCGTGCTCACGAGCAGGAGCAGAAGATGAATCCCCACGCCGAGGCACAGGCGGCCATCGATGCGGTCCGCGCCGACGTCGCGCGGCTCCACGGCGAACTGGTGCGATACGGCCTGGTGGTGTGGACGGGCGGCAACGTCTCGGGCCGCGTGCCGGGCACCGACCTGTTCGTGATCAAGCCGTCGGGAGTGCCCTACGACGATCTCGCGCCCGAGAACATGATCCTCTGCGACCTCGACGGCAACGTGCTGCCGGGAACCCCCGGCAGCGAGCGGTCGCCCTCGTCCGACACCGCCGCGCACGCATACGTGTACCGGCACATGCCGCACGTCGGCGGCGTCGTGCACACGCACTCCACCTATGCCGTGGCGTGGGCCGCGCGGGGCGAGGAGATCCCGTGCGTCATCACCGCGATGGCCGACGAGTTCGGCGGGCCCATCCCGGTGGGGCCGTTCGCGATCATCGGCGACGACTCGATCGGCCGCGGGATCGTCGACACGCTCGCCGTCCACCGCTCGCGCGCGGTGCTGATGCGCAACCACGGGCCGTTCACGATCGGCGTCGACGCGAAGGACGCCGTCAAGGCGGCGGTCATGGTCGAGGACGTCGCCCGCACGGTGCACCACGCGCGGCAGGCGGGCGAGCTGACCCCGATCCCGCAGGAGGCGATCGACCGGCTCTACGACCGCTACCAGAACGTGTACGGGCAGACCACGGACGCCCGGCGATGACCGCCCGCGACGACATCCTCGCGGGACGCACGAGCCTCGGCATCGAGCTGGGGTCCACGCGCATCAAGGCCTGCCTCGTCGGCGAGGACGCCACGACCGTGCTGGCCGTCGGCGCGCACGACTGGGAGAGCCGGCTCGAGAACGGGCACTGGACCTACGGCCTCGACGACGTCGAGCGGGGCGTGCAGGCGGCGTACGCGGCCGTCGTCGCCGACGCGCACGACCGTTACGGCGTGCGGCCGGAGACGTTCGGCGCGATCGGGGTGTCCGCGATGATGCACGGCTATCTCGCGTTCGACGCGAACGGCGAACTGCTCGTGCCGTTCCGCACGTGGCGCGATACGACGACCGGCGTCGCCGCCGCGGAGCTCACCGCACTTTTCGGCGTGAACATCCCGCTGCGCTGGTCGATCGCGCATCTGCATCAGGCCGTCGTCGACGCGGAGCCGCATGTGCCGCGGATCGCCTCGCTCACGACGCTCGCGGGCCACGTGCACCGGCGGCTGACGGGCGAGAGCGTGCTCGGGGTGGGCGATGCGTCGGGGATGTTCCCGATCGACGCCGCGACGGGCGACTACGACGAGCGGATGCTCGCGGCCTATGACGCTCTGGCCGATGGCCGGCTGCCGACGACGTTGCGCGCGCTGCTGCCCGCGGTGCTGCCCGCGGGGGCGCCTGCCGGTGCGCTGACCGCCGACGGCGCGGCATACCTCGATCCGGCCGGCGGACTGCGTCCCGGCGTGCCGCTGTGTCCGCCCGAGGGCGATGCGGGAACGGGGATGGTCGCGACGAACTCCGTGTCGCCCCGTACCGGCAACGTGTCGGCCGGCACGAGCATCTTCGCGATGGTCGTGCTCGAACGAGCGCTCGCCGAGGCGCACGACGAGATCGACCTCGTCACGACGCCCGCCGGCGACCCCGTCGCGATGGTGCACTGCAACAACGGCGCGAGCGAGCTCGCCGCGTGGGCCGCGCTGTTCGTGCGGTTTGCGGAGGCCTCGCACCGGCCGATCGAGCCCGATGCCGCGTTCGAGGTGCTGTTCCGCGAGGCGATCGAGGGAGAGGCGGATGCCGGCGGCGTGGTCGCCTTCAACCATCTCGCGGGCGAGCCGATCGCGTGTCTCGTCGAAGGGCGTCCGCTCCTCGTGCGTCTGCCCGGGAGCTCCTTCACGCTCGCGAACGTCATGCGGGCGCAGCTGTACGGCGTGTTCGGCACCCTCGCGCTCGGCATGCGTGTGCTGCACGACGAGGGCGTGTCGCTCGACCGGATGTTCGCGCACGGAGGCATGTTCCGCACGGCCGGCGTCGCCCAGCGCTTCCTCGCCGCCGCGCTGGGCGCCCCGGTCGCCGTCGGCGACCTGGCCGCCGAGGGCGGCGCATGGGGCATCGCGGTGCTCGCCTCCTACCTGCGTCACGCGGGCGAACGCGGGCTGGGGGAGTACCTCGACGCGCACGTCTTCGCCGCGGCATCCCTCTCGGTCATCGAGCCCGAGCCCGAGGACGTCGCCGGCTTCGCCGCCTATCTCGACCGCTACCGCGCCGCGCTCGCCATCGAGGCGGCGGCGGTGGACTCCCTCAACACAAGGACCCCTTCATGACGCGCACACCCCTCTCCACCTCGTTCGACGGCCTCACCGTCTGGTTCGTCACCGGCAGCCAGTCGCTCTACGGCGAGGAGACGCTGCGACAGGTCGCCGAGCAGTCGCGCGCCGTCGCCGAGGGACTGTCGGGACTGCCCGTGCGGGTCGAGTGGAAGCCCGTGCTCATCGAGCCCGACGGCATCCGCCGGCTCGCGCTCGACGCGAACGCCGACGACTCGGTCATCGGCGTCATCGCGTGGATGCACACGTTCAGCCCCGCCAAGATGTGGATCGCGGGGCTCGACGCACTGCGCAAGCCGCTGCTGCACCTGCACACGCAGGCGAACGTCGAGCTGCCGTGGGACGAGATCGACTTCGACTTCATGAACCTCAACCAGGCCGCGCACGGCGATCGCGAGTTCGGCTACATCCAGACGCGGCTGGGCGTGGCCCGCAAGACGGTCGTCGGCCACGTCTCGAACCCCGCCGTGCGACGGCAGATCGACGACTGGCAGCGTGCGGCCGCCGGCTGGCACGCCGTCCGCACGCTGAAGCTCGCGCGCTTCGGCGACAACATGCGCTACGTCGCCGTCACCGAGGGCGACAAGACCGAGGCCGAGCTGCGATTCGGCGTGCAGGTCAACACGTGGGGCGTGAACGAGCTCGCCGAGGCGGTCGCGCAGGCGACGGATGCCGAGATCGACGCCCTCGTGGACGAGTACGCGGCGTCCTACGACGTCGCGTCCGAGCTGCTGCCCGGCGGCGATCGTCACGGCGCGCTGCGCGACGGCGCCGCGATCGAGGCCGGTCTGCGCTCCTTCCTCGAGGCGGGCGGGTTCGGCGCGTTCACGACGTCGTTCGAGGATCTCGGCGCGCTGACGCAGCTGCCCGGGCTCGCCGTGCAGCGGCTCATGGCCGAGGGGTACGGATTCGGCGCGGAGGGCGACTGGAAGACCGCGATCCTCGTCCGCGTCGCGAACGTCATGGGCACGGGGCTGCCCGGCGGGGCGAGCCTCATGGAGGACTACACGTACGACCTCACGCCGGGCGACGAGAGGATCCTCGGCGCGCACATGCTCGAGGTCGCCCCGTCGTTGACGACCGCCAGGCCGCGGCTGGAGGCCCACCCGCTCGGCATCGGCGGCAAGGCCGATCCCGTGCGGCTCGTGTTCACGGCCGACCCGGGGCCCGCCCTCGTCGTCGCGCTCAGCGACCTGCGCGACAGGTTCCGGCTCACCGCGAACGTCGTCGAGAACGTCGTGGCCCCCGATCTGCCGAGGCTGCCCGTGGGGCGCGCGGTCTGGAAGCCCGCGCCCGACTTCGCGACCAGCGCGGCGTGCTGGCTCGCGGCCGGCGCCGCGCATCACACGGTGATGACCACGGCCGTCGGCATCGACGTGTTCCGCGACTTCGCGGAGATCGCCCGCACCGAGCTCGTGGTCATCGACGAGGAGACGACGGTGCGCGGGTTCCAGCACGAGCTGCGCTGGAACCAGGCCTACTACCGGCTCGCGCAGGGGCTGTGATGGGGGCGCTTCCCGCGTCGGGCGTCCAGCACACCCTCCGCCACGGCGACGACGTCGCGACGATCGCGAGCATCGGCGCATCGCTGCGATCGTTCACGCGTGCAGAGCGCGATCTGGTGGTGCCGTTCGACGCCGACGAGGTGCGGCCTTTCTATCGCGGCGCGACCCTGGCCCCGTGGCCCAATCGCGTCGTCGACGGCGGATACTCCTTCGACGGGGTCGATCGTCAGCTGTCGCTGACCGAGCCCGCACGAGGCCATGCCCTGCACGGGCTGGCGGCGTGGCTCGACTTCCACGCCGTGGACAAGGGGTCCGACCATGTGACCCTGCAGGCCGTCGTCGAGCCGCAGGCCGGCTATCCGTGGCGTGTGATCGTGCGAACGACCTTTGCGCTGGCGCCGGGCGGCCTGACCCAGACCGTGCGCGCCGAGAACGCCTCCGACACCCCGGCTCCGTTCGGTGCGGGCCCGCACCCGTATCTGGTCGCGGGGGAGGGGCTCGTGGACGACTGGACGCTCGAGCTCCCGGCCGAGCGGGTGCTCTCGGTCACCCCGGATCGTCTCGTCCCCACGACGCTCGATCCGGTGACCGCGGCGTTCGACTTCCGGAGCCCGCGGCGTGTGGGCTCGACCCGGATCGATCACGCGTTCACGGGGCTGACGCGAGACGGCGGCGGGATCACGACGGTGCGGGTGACCGATGCCGCGGGATCCGGCGTCGGCATGAGCTGGGACGCCGCATGCCCCTGGGTGCAGGTCCACACCGCGGACCTGCCCGGCGGCGCCGGCCGGCCCGGCCATCGTGCCGGTCTCGCCGTCGAGCCCATGACGTGCGCGCCCGACGCGTTCAACGACGACCGATACGATTTCGACACCGGCCTTCTCGTCCTCGGGCCCGGCGAGACCGCCGAGGCATCCTGGCGGATCTTCGCCATCGCACCCGAGGAGAACGCATGACCTCCCCTACTCAGGCTTTGTCCGTTGCCGGTGTGAGTATCTGGCTCGATGATCTGTCGCGTTCCCGGATCTCGTCCGGGAATCTGGCCGATCTGGTCGCCACGCGTGATGTCACGGGTGTGACCACGAACCCGACGATCTTCCAGGGCGCGATCGGGAACGCGTCGGACGACTCGTACCGGGAGGCGCTGTCCCGGTTGGCCGCGGAGGGCGCGGACGCGGATGCGGCGATCTTCGCGCTGACGACCGCGGACGTGCGTGACGCGGCCGATGTCTTCCGCCCCGTCTACGATGCCACGCGCGGTGTGGACGGGCGGGTGTCGATCGAGGTGTCTCCCGACCTGGCGCACGACACGGCCGCGACGGTGACGGAGGCGAAGCGGTTGTGGAAGGCGGTGGATCGTCCGAACACGCTGATCAAGATCCCGGCCACCAAGGCGGGCCTGCCCGCGATCACCGAGGTGATCGCGGCCGGTATCAGCGTGAACGTGACGCTGATCTTCTCGCTGGAGCGTTACGCCGAGGTCATCGACGCGTACCTCGCCGGACTGGAGCGTGCCCACAGCGGCGACTTTGACCTCGCGAGCATCCACTCGGTCGCCTCGTTCTTCGTCTCCCGGGTGGACACCGAGGTCGACAAGCGCCTGGCCGCGATCGGCACACCCGAGGCGCTCGCGCTGAAGGGCAAGGCCGGCATCGCCAACGCCCGCCTCGCGTATGAGCTGTACGAGCAGAAGTTCGCCGGGAAGCGCGCCCGCGACCTGGTCGCCGTTGGCGCGAACGTGCAGCGCCCGCTGTGGGCCTCCACCGGGGTGAAGGATCCTGCGCTGCCGGACACGCTGTACGTGACCGAGCTGGTCGCTCCCGGCACCGTGAACACGATGCCCGAGAAGACCCTGGACGCCACGTTCGATCACGCCGTGGTCACCGGCGACACGATCACGGGCGGGTACGCTGCCGCGCACGGCGTGTTCGATGCCCTCACCCGTGCGGGCGTCGACTTCGCCGACGTGACCCAGGTGCTCGAAGACGAGGGCGTCGACAAGTTCATCGCCTCCTGGCACGACCTCCAGAACACCGTGGCCACCGCCCTCGACAAGGCCCACCGGTAGCCGCCCGCCCGGTCCCTGCGGCGGGCCGGCACCCCGCTCGGATGTCGTGGGCACCCGTCGCCGCCTCGCGGCGCTGCGCCCGGCAACGACCGTCCACCGCTTGCGGCCCGGTGCGGATGGTGGGCGGTCGTGGTCGTCTCGGGTTCCAGCATCCGGCAACGACTGCCCACCGCTTGCGGCCCGGTGCGGGTGGTGGGCGGTCGTGGTCGTCTCGGGCTCCGGCATCCGGCAACGACTGCCCACGAGTCGCCGGCGGGAGTCGCCGGCGGGCCCCGGGGGCCGACCCCGGCCGCGACCCGCCGCTCCACCCCGCCCGGCCCCGCGACATCCCGTCGTCGCCGTGATGTTCGCTGATGTTTACACGAATCGAGGCTCGGCGGGCCCGCTCGCGCACGCGCGGCGGGGTGAAACCGCGTAGGGTCGGAGGCGGTGCGCCCACAGGGGCCGCAGAAGGAGCGCGAATGAGTACCCCCGCCGGTTGGTATGACGACGGACACGGAACCCAGCGCTGGTGGGACGGCACGCAGTGGACGGAGCACGTGCAGCCGGCCGCCGCCCCGACGCCTCCCGCGCCCGCGGCCCCGACGCCCGCGGAGCCCGTCGCACCGGCCGCGTCCACGCCTCCCTATGCCGCTGCGGCCACACCGCCCTACGCGGCCACGGCGCCGTACGCCCCGTCGTACCAGACGGCTCCCGCGTACGCGGCCGCGCCGCCCGCCCCCGCCCCGGCGTCGAACCGCTGGGTGCTCTGGGTCGTCGGCGGCATCGTCGCGCTCATGATCGTCGGAGGCGCGCTGTTCTTCATCGTCAGCACGATCGTGGCGACGACGATCCAGGACGAGAGCCCCTTCTCGCAGCCCGGGCCCGACGCGCCCATCACGGTGCCGACCGAGGCGCCGGACGAGGAGACGAGCGAGGACGGTCCCGTCTTCCTCGAGCTCACCGAGGCGGAGCGCGCCGAGGCCGAGCGCGTCGTGCACCGCTACGACGCCGCCTGGCTCAACGCGGACTGCGCGGAGTACCTGGCCGTCACGACCGAGGACTTCCGCTGGGACGTCGAGGGCGACGAGTGCGAGGCGTTCCGCGCCGACGCGGCGAACTCGCGGCAGATGCTGACCGACTACGTGATCGTGATCGACGACGCGTATCGCGACGGCGACTACGTGCTCGTCGTGACCACCGAGACGGGCACGCTGCTCGTCGGCGACGACGGCGAGCCGCTCGCGGAGCCCGAGCCCGTCGAGTACGGCTTCTTCTACGAGCTCGTCGAGCAGGACGGCGTGCTGCTCATCGACTACCTGTCGGGATACTGATGCCCACCGGACAACAGGCGGCGCGCGCGCCGCGATTCGTGCTCATCTGCGTGGCCATCGGCCTGCTCGGCGGCTTCATGTCGGGCCTGTTCGGCGTGGGCGGCGGCACCATCATCGTGCCGATGCTCGTGCTGCTGCTCGGCTTCGACCAGCGCCGCGCCGCGGGCACCTCGCTCGCGGCGATCGTGCCGATCGCCGTCGTCGGCGTCGTCAGCTACGCGCTGCACGGCTCGGTGGCGTGGATCCCCGCGCTCATCCTCGCGGCCGGCGCCGTCGTGGGCGCCCAGATCGGCACGTGGCTGCTCGCCCGGCTGCCGCAGCACGTGCTGCGCTGGTGCTTCGTCGGCTTCCTCGTCGTGGTCATCGCGATGCTGTTCGTCGTGATCCCGTCGAGGGATGCCGGACTGCCGCTCACGCCGCTCTCGATCACCGGCCTCGTGGTGCTCGGCCTGATCACGGGCGTCGTGGCCGGACTGCTCGGCGTCGGCGGCGGCATCGTCGTCGTGCCCGCGCTCATCATCGTCTTCGGCACGAGCGACCTCATCGCCAAGGGCACGTCGCTGCTCATGATGATCCCCACGGCGATCTCGGGCACGTTCGGCAACATGCGCCGCGGCAACGTCGACCTGCCCGCCGCCGCCGTCATCGGCGTCGCCGCGTGCACGACGACGGCGCTCGGCGCGTGGGTCGCGACGCTGCTCGACCCGTTCTGGGCCAACGTCGTCTTCGCCGCCTACCTCGTGTACATCGGCTACCAGATGGCGCAGAAGGCGATCGCCGACCGCCGGAAGGGCCGCGGGGCGTAGGCCCCGGCGCCCGGGACGCCTCTCGATAGGATCGACGGGTGAGTGTCAATCCCGAACTCGTCGGCCGCTCGTTCGCGCCGACGCCCGCCTACCTCGTCGGCCGAGAGAAGGTGCGCGAGTTCGCGCGCGCCGTGTTCGCGACCGATCCGCAGCACCACGACCCCGAGGCGGCGCGCGCGCTCGGCTACGCCGACGTGGTCGCCCCGCCGACGTTCGCGATGGTGGTCCAGGACCTCACGCTGCAGCAGCTGCTCGCCGAGCCCGACTCCGGCATCGCGCTGGAGCGCACGGTGCACGCCGAGCAGCGCTTCCGCTACACGCGGCCGATCGTCGCGGGCGACGAGCTCGTCGCACAGCTGCGCGTCACCGGCATCCGTCCCTTCGGAAAGGGCGCCATGGTCACCAGCGAGGCCGAGATCGCCGACACCGCGGGGGCGCACGTCGTCACCGCGACGTCGGTGCTGCTGATCGGAGGCGAGGAATGAGCCCCCTCGAGGTCGGCGCCGTGGTCGCCGAGCGCACCGTGCACCTCACCCGCGAGTCGCTCGTGCGCTACGCGGGCGCGTCGGGCGACTTCAACCCCATCCACTACCGCGACGACGTCGCCGAGCGCGTCGGCCTGCCCGGCGTGCTGGCGCACGGCATGCTCACGATGGGCCTCGCCGTCGCCACGATCGGCGAGTGGCTGGGCGACACCGGCCGGGTGCAGGAGTACGGGGTGCGCTTCACGCGCCCCGTGGTCGTGGATGCCGAGGCCGGCGCCGACGTGACCGTGACCGCCAAGGTCGGGGCGGTCGACGAGACCGGCGCCCGCATCGACCTGACGGTCACGCACGGCGACACGACGGTGCTCGGCAAGGCGCAGGTGCGCGTGAGCCTGCCGGCGTGACGTCCATGCCCAAGATCGCGCCGATCCCGCTCTCCGAGCTCACGACGCTGCGCGTCGGCGGCACGCCCGCCCGCATGGTCGAGGCGACGACGCGCGACGAGCTGGTCGAGACGCTGCGCGCCCTCTGGGACGACCGCGAGCCGTGGCTCGTGCTCGGCGGCGGATCGAACGTGCTCGTCGCCGACGAGCCCTTCGACGGCACCGTGGTGCTGATCCGCACGCAGGGTGTCAAGCGGCTGCCGTCGCCCCGCGAGGGCTTCGAACGGCTGCGGGTGCAGGCCGGCCACGAGTGGGACCGCCTCGTCGCGTTCACGGTCGACGAGGGGCTCGCGGGCATCGCCGCGATGAGCGGCATCCCGGGCACCGCCGGCGCGGCCCCGATCCAGAACATCGGCGCCTACGGGCAGGAGGTCGTGCAGACCCTCGTCGAGGTCGAGCTGCTCGACGAGTCGACGGGCGAGGTCTCCGTCGTCCCCGCCGCCGAGCTCGGCCTGGGGCTGCGCACGTCGGTGCTCAAGCAGCACTACGGCTCCGTGCCCGTCCGCCCCGCCGTCGTGCTCTCGATCACGCTCGAGCTCGAGCGCGTGGGGCGCGGCGACGTGCCCGTGCGCGGCGCGCAGCTGCGCCAGGCGCTGGGGCTCGACGCGTCGGCGGCGGTGTCGCTCGCGTGGATCCGCGAGACCGTGCTGCGCATCCGCGCCGGCAAGGGCATGGTGCTCGACGAGACGGATGCCGACACGCATAGCGCCGGGTCGTTCTTCCAGAACCCGGTCGTCTCGGCGTCGTTCGCGCGCACCCTGCCCGACGACTGCCCGCGCTGGCCGATGGCGCCCGACGCCGATCCCGTCACCGTGATCCCGCTCGGCAGCTGGGACGGGCAGGTCCCCGTGCGGCGGCCCGCGGTGCCCGACGTCAAGCTGTCGGCCGCGTGGCTCATCGAGCACGTCGGGCTGCGCAAGGGCTTCCGGCTGCCGCGCTCGCGCGCGGGGCTCTCGACCAAGCACGCGCTCGCGCTCACCAACCGCGGCGGCGCGACCGCCGGGGAGGTCGCCGAGCTCGCCCGCCTCGCGGTGCAGCGCGTGCAGTCGGACTTCGGCATCATCCTGCAGCCCGAGCCCGTGCTCGTCGGCGTCGAGCTCTGACACGGGATTTCTCCCGGTCGCCCGTCGTCGCGCCGCTCGCGACCGCCGATAGGGTGTGAGCGACGAGGGGGGTCGCGATGGCGCGCACGAGGAACGGAGCGGTGTCGGCCGCGGCGACGATCGCGGCGGCGCTGCTGCTGGCGGGCTGCACCGCGACGGGCACGACGGACGAGGCGCTGCCGTGGCCCGAGCCGACCGTGCCGTGGACCGACGAGGCGAAGGAGCCCCTGGCATCCCCGCTGTCCCTCGAGGCGCTCGTGGCGTTCAGCGGTGTCGTGGCGCTCAACGCGGGCTCGTCGTGCAGCGGCACGCTCATCGACACGGGCGTGCCGGCCGGCCCGGGCTACGTGCTCACCAACGGCCACTGCGTCGGCGACGTCGGCCGTCCGCCGCAGCAGACGACGATCGACGAGGACTGGTTCGGCACCGCGGAGTTCCTGCGCGCCGAGGGGAACCTCGACGGCACGTTCACGGCCGAGGTCGTCGAGCTCGCGTACTCGACCATGCGCCACACCGACACCGCGATCGTGCGCCTCGACCGCACCCTGGGCGAGCTGCAGGACCTCGGCCTGCGCGCCGTGCCCATCGCCGCCGCGGAGCCCGCGAAGGGCAGCACCGCCGTCAACGTCGGCGTGCCGGTGCAGGACATCGCCGACCCCGCCGACATCGTGCTGCGCCGCGGCGAATGCACGCTCGGTGCGCAGCACACGCTGCTGGAGAGCCACTGGCTGTGGTCCGGCGCATGGTCGAACGACTGCGAGGGGATCCAGCAGGGCTCGAGCGGGTCGGGCGTGTTCGCGGTCGATGCCGACGGCGCGCCGACCGAGATCGTCGCGATGATCAACACGACCTCGTGGGGCGCCCTCGCCGAGGAGGCGTGCGAGCTGAACGGGCCGTGCGAGGTCACGGCCGACGGCGTCGCGATGGCGCCGCGCACCAGCTATGCGCAGTCGGTCGCGGGCGTCGGCCGTTGCTTCGACGCCGTCACGGGCGTGTTCGCGCTCGGCGACGCGTGCCCCCTGCCCGTGTCGGACCTCACGGCGCTCGCCGGCGGCGGCGCCTTCCGCGGCGGCGGCCTGCTCGACGGCTTCGGCCGCACGCCGCAGGCCGAGCTCGTCGGCGCCCGCCCGGGCACCGTGCGCACGGCGCTCGTGCCGCTCGGCGATGCGACGGCGTGCGGGGATGCCGCGACCTACGCGGGCGCCGACGCGCAGCCGCTGCCCGGGGGAGAGGGCGTCGGCTGGGGCGAGGGGCTCGTCGTCGAGCCCGTGCTGCCCGAGACCGAGGGCCGGTACGCGCTGTGCGCCGTGCAGGGCGAGAACTACGCGGGCGCCGCGACGATCGTCTTCACGGTCGACCGCACGCCGCCCGTGTGGCCCGCGGGCGCGACGGTCGAGCGGATCGACGACGTGGTCGTCGTGCAGCCGTTCGTGCGGTCGCCGGAGCTCGCGAACTCGCGCTACACCTGGGGCCCGCTCGGCGAGGCCGACTGCGACGACACCGCCTCGTTCGAGGGCTTCCGCATCGTCCCGCTCATGATCGAGGCCACCGACCTGCCCGCCACCTACTGCCTCTACCAGACCGACAGCGCCGGCAACCCGACCCCCGTCACCCGCATCGACATCCCCGCGCTCTGACGCGGGCCCGGCTCACTCCCGCCACCCCACCACCGCGCCCCGCTGACCCCGCGCCCCCGTGATCTCGCGCCCCCGTGATCCCCGAGAGTGCATCCGGGCGCCGAGAATGCATCTGGCGGCCCAGAGTGCGGCGCCGACGTGCATCCTCGGCCGCCGGATGCACTCTCGACGGATGGATGCCGGAGGGGCGGCATCCCGGTGGGTCAGGTGAACAGGCGCTGGAGGCGCTGGGCGCCCTCGAGCAGCTGGTCGTCGCCGAGGGCGTACGACAGGCGCAGGTAGCCGCTGGGGCCGAAGGCCTCGCCGGGCACGACGGCGACCTCGGCCTCGTCGAGGATGAGGTCGGCGAGCTCCAGCGTCGTGGTCGGGGTGACGCCGCGCCAGGTCTTGCCGAGCAGCCCCGTCACGTCGGGGTAGACGTAGAAGGCGCCGAGCGGCGTCGGCACCGTGACGCCGGGGATCTTCGACAGCTCGTCGACGATCAGGCGGCGGCGGCGGTCGAACGCCAGGCGCATCTGCTCGGCGTCGTCCTGCGATCCCGTGAGCGCGGCCGCGGCGGCGCGCTGAGCGACGTTGTTGACGTTGGAGCTGAGGTGCGACTGCAGGTTCGCGGCGAGCTTGATGGCGTCGGCGGGGCCCACCATCCAGCCCACGCGCCAGCCCGTCATCGCATACGTCTTGGCGACGCCGTTGAGCAGCAGGGTCTGGCCGGCCAGCTCCGGCACGGCCTCGACGATCGACATGGCGCGCACGCCGTCGTAGACGAGGTTCTGGTAGATCTCGTCGGTGATGACCCAGATGCCGTGCTCGAGGGCCCACTGGCCGATCGCGGCGGTCTCCTCGGGGGTGTACACGGAGCCCGTGGGGTTCGAGGGCGACACGAACACGAGCACGGTCGTGCGGTCGGTGCGCGCGGCCTCGAGCTGCGCGACCGTGACCTTGTACTCCTGGTCGGCGCCCGCGAACACCTCGACGGGCACGCCGTCGGCCAGGCGGATCGCCTCGGGGTAGGTCGTCCAGTACGGCGCCGGCAGCAGCACCTCGTCGCCCGGGTTCACGACCGCCTGGAAGGCCTGGTACACGGCCTGCTTGCCGCCGTTGGTGACGACGACCTGGCTCGGCGAGACCTCGAGCCCCGAGTCGCGCAGCGTCTTGGCGGCGATCGCCTCGCGCAGCACCGGCAGGCCCGCCGCCGGCGTGTAGCGGAAGTTCGCGGGGTCGTGCAGCGCCTCGGCGGCGGCATCCACGACGAACGCCGGGGTGGGGAAGTCGGGCTCGCCGGCGGCGTAGGAGATGACGGGCTTGCCTTCGGCCTTCAGCGCCTTGGCCTTGGCGTCGACCTTGAGGGTGGCCGACTCGGCGATGGCACTGAGCTTCCGGGACACACGGGGCTTGCGGGAGAGCGGGGCGCGTTCAGTCACGATACGAGCGTAGTCGGCGACGGGTCGGTCACGGGATGCCGCAGGCCGATCTCCGACAGGGCGATCAGCTCGCGCAGCCGCTCGGCCTCGCCGGCGGCCATGCCGTAGCCGTGCGCGGCCGTGGGGAAGGCGCCCGCGTGCACCTCGGCGACGTAGTCGGTGACCGCGGCGGTCATGCTCTCCAGCAGGCTCGCGTAGCGCTTCACGAACCGCGGCTGATGGCCGTCGTGCATCCCCAGCACGTCGTGGAACACGAGCACCTGCCCGTCGGTGGCAGGGCCCGCGCCGATGCCGATCACCGGGATGCGCATGAGCGGCATGACGACCTCGGTCACGTCGCTCGGGATCGCCTCGAAGACGATCGCCGAGCATCCCGCGTCCTGCAGGGCGACGGCGGCGCGGCACACCTCGAGGGCGGCCTCCGCGGTGCGTCCCTGCGCGCGGAACCCGCCGGCGAGCACGGCCGTCTGCGGCGTGAGGCCCACGTGCCCCACGACGGCGATGCCGGCGGCCACGATCGCGCGCGCCCGGTCGACCGTCGTGCCGCCGCGCTCGATCTTCACGGCGTCGCAGCCGGTCTCCTTCACGAACCGCTGCGCGGTCTCGACCGCCTGCTCGTCGGAGCGCTCGTACGAGCCGAACGGCAGGTCGGCGACGAGCAGCGGCACCGAGAGGCCGCGGCGCACGGCGGCGGTGAGCATGATCATCTCGTCGACCGAGACGGGCACGGTGCTGGGATAGCCGAGCACCGTCATCGCGGCCGAGTCGCCCACGAGCACCATGTCGGCGCCCGCGGCCTCGGCGACCCGCGCGCTCGCGTAGTCGTAGGCGGTGATCATCGCGATCGGCTGACCGAGCGCCTTGCGCTCGGCGAGCTCCGGCAGGGTGACCGGGCGGCGCGCGGATGCCGCGGGCTGCACGCTCACGCGAACACGTCCCTGGCGCGCAGACCCGCGAGGTCGTGCTGCGCGGGCGGCGTGCGCAGCTCGGCGACGGCGTCGTCGACCGTGATGATCGCGTTGTCGCGGTCGACGTGCACGACGACCGGCTCGTACGCGTCGAGCTCGGCCTCGTCGTAGTCGGCGTAGGAGATCACGATGACGGTGTCGCCCGCGTGCACGAGGCGCGCCGCGGCGCCGTTGACCTGCACGGTGCCCGAGCCGCGCACGCCCGCGATCGTGTAGGTCTCGAAGCGCGAGCCGTTGTTCACGTCGACCACGTGCACCTGCTCGTGCTCGCGGATGTCGGCGCGCTCCAGCAGGTCGGGGTCGATCGTGATCGAGCCCACGTAGTTCAGGTCGCTCCCGGTGATGGTCGCGCGGTGGATCTTCGACTTCAGCATCGTGCGCCGCATCAGCGCCTCTCCTTCAGGATTCGGTTGTCGATGAGTCGTGCCGCCCCGACGCGCGCCGCGACGGCGAGCAGGGCGGCCGGCGCGATCCGATCGACCTCGTGCAGGTCGTCGGGGTCGCGCAGCTCGAGGTATTCGGGGTCGACGCCCGCGGCGGCCAGCTCGGCCCGGGCCGCGGCGAGCACGGCGTCCGCGCCGGTCTCGCCGCTCTCGACGACGCGCTCGGCCGCCGCGAGGGCGCGGTTCAGGGCCGTGGCGCGACGGCGGTCGTCGTCGGTGAGGTAGACGTTGCGCGAGCTCATCGCCAGGCCGTCGGCCTCGCGCACGATGGGACAGGCCTCGATGCGCACGGGCATGTCGAGGTCGCGCACGAGGCGGCGCACGACGAGCACCTGCTGTGCGTCCTTCTGACCGAAGAACGCGACGTCGGGCGCGACCATGCCGAAGAGCTTGGCGACGACGGTCGCGACGCCGTCGAAGTGGTGCGCGCCGCGCGCGGCGCCGCACAGCACCTCGGTGACGCCCGAGACGTGGACGGT
The DNA here is from genome assembly GCF_001314225.1 of Microbacterium sp. No. 7. Lineage (NCBI taxonomy): Bacteria > Bacillati > Actinomycetota > Actinomycetes > Micrococcales > Microbacteriaceae > Microbacterium > Microbacterium sp. No. 7. The sequence continues at coordinate 3,395,266 of NZ_CP012697.1, read as the reverse complement.
GGTCGCGAAGCCGTCGGGGTAGACCTCGGCCGGCTCGGGGGCGAAGAGGACGTCGGCGCCGGACCGCTCGGCCAGCGCGGCGTCCCGCGCCTCGTCGCGCGGGTACGTGCTGAGGTCCTCGCCCGGCGCGAACTGCGTGGGGTTGACGAAGAGCGACACGACCACGAGGCCCGTCGTCTCGCGCGCGCGGCGGATCAGCGACAGGTGCCCCTCGTGGAAGGCGCCCATCGTCGGGACGAGCCCGACGGTCCGTCCGTCCCGCCGTGCCTCGGCCACGGCGGCGCGCACCTCGGCGACCGTGCGGACGATCCTCATGACGCGCGTCTCCCCTGTGCGGGGGCGGGGGCCTGTACGGGGGCGGCGGCCTGCGTGGGGATGGCGGTCCGTGCGGCGAGCGCGCGCGTGCGGTCGGCGAGCGCGTCGAACAGCGGCAGCAGCTCGGCGGCGTGGGCGCGCACGGCGTCGCGCTGGCGCCGCACGGTCGCCTCGTCACCGCGCGCGATGGGGCCCGTGAGAGCGGCCTCGGGGCCGCGTGCGGCCCAGTTGTCGACGGTGCTGCGCACGAGCGGGGCCAGGATCGCGCGCGCCTCGTCGCCCGCGAGCCCGAGGGGGGCGAGCAGCCGCTCCGCGGCATCCTGCAGCGTCACGAGATAGTTCGAGGCGACGGATGCCGCGGCGTGGTACGTCGCGCGGTGCTCGTCGGCGACGGCGAACGGCCGCATGCCGAGCGTATCGGCGAGCCCGGTGGCCGTGGCGAGCGCGTCGGGGGCGCGGCCCGCGACGGCGCATCCGATGCCGTGCAGGATGCCGGGCCGCTCGTCGCCGAGGAACGTCTGCAGCGGGTGCAGCGCGAAGTCGGCCGCGCCGAGCGGCGTCGCGCCCGACGTGTGCCCGATGAGCGTGGCCGGGCCGCGCAGGGTGGCGACCATCGCCGCGATCTCGCCGTCGGGCACGCACAGCAGCGTGACGTCGGCGGCCGGCACGGGCTCGCCGCGTCGGGTCGGTCCGTGCGTCGTGAGGCCCGCCGCGCGCAGGGCGCGCGCGATGACGGTCCCGAGCCGTCCGGCGCCGACGACGCTGACGGAGGGATGCGGAGAACGCGCGGAAAGAGAGGGGGAGGTCATGGCTCCTGCGTGCGGGGGCGGCGCACTAGGCACACAGGGTACCGCTTTCTGGGTGCGGTGTAAAAACGCCGCCGGGCCGGTGCCGGCGTGGCCGAGGCGCCCGGTGCGCAGTGCAGGACGGATGGTGGATCCCGGCCGGTTCGGCGGGCTCGCGGGGGCGCTCGGCCGATCTGTCCTGCACGGTGCACATCGCGGGCCGGGTCGCCGAGGCCGTGACGCCGCGGACCGCGGCATCCACCGAACGAGGGATGCCGCCTCCCACGGATGACGGCTGCCGGGGGGCCGCGGCGGCGAGGAGCCTGGAGACATGGCAGAGACAGCGGTGCGGGTGCAGAGCCTGCGCAAGACATACGGCGACCGCGCGGTCGTCGACGGCGTGACGTTCGACATCGCGCGGGGCGAGACGTTCGCCCTGCTCGGGCCGAACGGCGCGGGCAAGTCGACGACCGTCGAGATCCTGGAGGGATACCGGCGCCGCAGCGGCGGCGACGTGCACGTGCTCGGGGTCGACCCCGAGGGCGGCGGGCTGGACTGGAAGGCGCGGCTCGGCATCGTGCTGCAGACGGCGGGGCAGGCGGGCACGGCGACCGTGCGCGAGCAGCTGCGCCAGTTCGCCGGGTTCTTCCCGAACCCGCGCGACGTGGACGAGGTCATCGCCGCCGTCGGGCTCGAAGACCGCGCCTCGACGCGCATCGCGAAGCTCAGCGGCGGCCAGCAGCGACGCGTCGACGTGGCGCTCGGCATCGTCGGCAACCCCGAGCTGCTGTTCCTCGACGAGCCGACGACGGGCTTCGACCCGCACGCGCGCCGCGAGTTCTGGGAGCTGATCCGGCGCCTGCAGACCGGCGGCACGACGATCGTGCTCACGACGCACTACCTCGACGAGGCGGCCCAGCTCGCCGACCGGGTGGCCGTCATCGCCCGCGGGCGGCTGCGCGCGATCGGGCCCGTCGCCGGGCTCGGCAGCGCCGAGGCGCGCGTCCCGATCGTGCGCTGGATCGAGGACGGCCGTCCGCGCGAGGAGCGCACGACGACCCCGCTCGCGCTCGCCCGCGCGCTCGGCGAACGGCTGGGCGATGAGCCGCTGGGGCTGGAGATCGTGCGTCCGTCGCTCGAGGACATCTACCTCACGCTCGTGGCCGACGACGCCCCGCAGGCCGAGGAGGCGGCACGATGAACGCCGTCCGCCTCGGCGTGCACCGCGCCGGCTATGAGATCCGCGGCTACTTCCGCTCGCCCGACCAGGTGTTCTTCACGTTCCTGTTCCCCGTGCTCATGCTGTCGCTGTTCGCGACGATCTTCTCCGAGGTCGGGCCGGGAGGGGATGCCGGTCTCCCGGCCGTCTCGGCCGGCCAGTACTACCTGCCCGGGATGATCGCCGCGGGGCTGCTGCTGTCGGGCGTGCAGAACCTCGCGATCGACATCGCGATGGAGCGCAGCGACGGCACGCTCAAGCGCCTCGGCGGCACGCCGCTGCCGGCCGTGAGCTACTTCATCGGCAAGTTCGCGCAGGTCGCGGTCACCGGCACGCTGCAGGTCGGGCTGCTCCTGGTCGTGAGCGTGCTCGCGTTCGACGTCGAGCTACCGGCCGACGGCGAGCGCTGGCTCGTGTTCGCGTGGGTGTTCGTGCTCGGGCTCGCGACCTCGGCGCTCCTCGGCATCGCGCTGTCGGCGGTGCCGCGCTCGGGCCGCAGCGCGAGCGCGGTCGTCATCCCGATCGTGCTCGTGCTGCAGTTCGTCTCGGGCGTGTACCTCGCCTTCTTCCTGCTGCCCGAGTGGCTGCAGAACGCGGCATCCGCGTTCCCGCTGAAGTGGATGGCGCAGGGCATGCGATCGGTCTTCCTGCCCGACGGGTACCGGGTGATGGAGCAGGGCGGTGAGTGGAACCTCGCGGGCGTGGCGATCGCCCTGGGCGTGTGGCTCGTCGTCGGGCTCGTGCTCGCGCGGCTCACCTTCCGGTGGACCCGGCGCGACGCGTAGGCCAGGCTGGGATCATCCCGGCGGGGACGGACACGGCATGTGCGGGCGCACGACGGGCGGGCGCGGCGCGGAGAGCCGGAGCGGAGGCGGGATGACCGGCAGGCGGTACTGGTGGGACGTGACCGTCGTCGGCGTCGTGCTCGTGGTCGGGGCGCTCGCGAGCCTCCAGCTCGAGACGCCCCTCGACCACGCCCTCTGCGGCTTCGTGCTGCTGCTGTTCGCCGTCGCCTACGCCGTGTGCGCCCGCCCCGAGCTCGGTCGCGGCTTCGGCGGCGGGGGCACGTGGCGGGCGCCGGTCTTCGTCGCGCTGGCGTGCGTCGCGCTGCTGCTCGGCACCGCCGTGGCCCCGCAGGTCGCGACGCTGCAGGCCGTGGCGTACCCGCTCACCTGGCTCATCAGCGCGGGCAGGCGGTCGGCGATCGCGGCATCCGCCTGCATCGCCGGCGCGGTGCTCGTCGGCACGGCGCTCGCGGTGCCGGGCCTCGACGGCGTGCTGAGGGCCGTGATCACGGCGGTGCTCTCGTTCTCGTTCGCGCTCGCGATGGGCCTGTGGATCTCGAGCATCGTCGAGTACGGCGAGCAGCGGGCGGCGCTGCTCGCCGAGCTCACCGCCGCACAGGGCCAGGTCGAGGCGCTCAGCCGCGACCGCGGCGCGGCACGGGAGCGCGAGCGGCTCGCCCGCGACGTGCACGACACGCTCGCGCAGAGCCTCGCGGGCCTCGTGATCCTCGCCGAGCGCGCCGGCCGGCAGGCCCGGTCGGGCGACGCGCAGGCGGCGGCCGCGTCGATCGCGACGGTCGAGGACGTCGCCCGTGACGCGCTCGCCGAGGCGCGGGCCCTGGTCGTGCGCACCGCGGCGGTGCCCGAGGCGCCCGCGTTCGGCCGCGCGGTCGAGCGCCTCGTCGAGCGGTTCCGCGCCGAGGCGGGCCTGGAGATCGAGCTGGACCGCGGCGGCGACGCGTCCCCACGCGGCCGGGATGCCGAGGTCGTGCTGCTGCGCTGCCTGCAGGAGGCGCTCGCGAACGTGCGCAAGCACGCGGGGGCGACGCGGGCCCGCGTGGAGGTGCACGCCGACGCCGACGGGGCGGTGCAGCTCGCCGTGCACGACGACGGCCGCGGCTTCGACCCCGCGGCGCCCCGCGACGGGTTCGGGCTCGACGGCATGGCCGAGCGCGTCGCGCTCGCCGGGGGCTCGCTGGAGATCGACACGGCGCCGGGCCGCGGCACCGTGCTGCGGGTCGCGCTGCCGGGGGTGCCCTCGTGATCCGCGTGCTCGTGGTCGACGACCATCCCATCGTGCGCGCCGGCCTCGCGGGCCTGCTCGGCGACGAGCCGGGCCTCGACGTGGTCGGCGAGGCCGCCGACGGCGAGCAGGCCGTGCGGATGGCCGCCGCGCTGCGCCCGGACGTCGTGCTCATGGACCTGCGGATGCCGGGGGTCGACGGCGTCGCCGCGACGGCGCGCATCGTCGCCGCGGGCGCGGGATCGCCGGCGGCGCCGAAGGTGCTGATCCTCACGACGTACGAGTCCGACGACAACATCCTCGCGGCGATCGAGGCGGGCGCCGCGGGCTATCTGCTCAAGGCGGCGCCGCAGCGGGAGATCGTCGCGGGCATCCGCTCGGTCGCGGCGGGACAGTCGGCGCTGTCGCCGCAGGTCGCGGTGCGCCTCGTCGAGCGCGCCCGGCGCCCCGAGCCGGCCACGACGCTCACGGAGCGCGAGACCGACGTGCTGCGGCTCGTCGCCGCGGGGCACAGCAACAAGCAGGTCGCGGCCGCCCTCGGCATCCGCGAGTCGACCGTCAAGACGCACCTGCTGAAGGTCTTCGACAAGCTCGGCGTCGCCGACCGCACGCGCGCCGTGACCCTCGCGATGGAGCGCGGCCTGCTCGGGTGAGGGCCGCCGCCGCGGCATCCGCGGACGCGAGCAAGGCCGCCGGGAACGGGTGTGGGGGCGGATGCCGCGGCATCCGCCCCCACACCATCCCGACGGTCAGTCGGTCTCGACGAGGTACTTCGTGTAGGCGCCCGTCGTGAAGAAGGCGGGGAAGTCGGGCTCCAGCGCCACCTCGCGGAAGACCGTGGCGGCGTCGTCGAAGCGGTCGCCCTCGGTGCGCGGGGCCTCGCCCAGCACCTGCGCGATGATCCCCTCGACGTACTCGCGGGTGATGCGCGTGCCGTCGGCGGTCGAGCGGTCCTGGTGGACCCACTGCCACACCTGGCTGCGGCTGATCTCGGCGAGCGACGCGTCCTCGACCAGGTTGCCGTGCGAGACCACGCCCACGCCGCGCAGCCACGACTCGAAGTAGCGGATGGCGGTCAGCACGTTGTCGTGCACGCCCTGCGCCGTGATGGGACGGCCCATGCGCAGGTCGAGCAGCTGCGTCGCCGTCACCTCGACGTCGTCGCGCTGACGGTCGAGCTGGTTGGGCCGGTCGCCGAGCACGGCGGCGAACGCGTCCTCGGCGATGCCGAGCAGGCCCGGGTGGGCCACCCACGTGCCGTCGAAGCCCGCCTCGGCCTCGGCCCGCTTGTCGCTCGCGACGCCCTCCAGCAGCGCCGCCGTCGCCTCGGGGTCGCCCGCGTACGGCAGCACGGCGCTCATGCCGCCGATCGCGTAGGCGCCGCGCTTGTGCGCCGTCTTCACGAGCAGCTGCGTGTAGGTGCGCAGGAAGCCCACCGACGTCGTCACCTCGTTGCGGTCGGGCAGCACGAACCGGGCGCCGCGGCCGCGGTAGTTCTTGATGATCGAGAACACGTAGTCCCAGCGGCCCGCGTTCAGGCCGGCGCAGTGGTCGCGCAGCTCGAACAGGATCTCCTCCATCTCGAACGCCGCGGGCAGCGTCTCGATGTGCACGGTCGCGCGGATGCTGCCGTGCGGCAGGCCCAGGCGGCGCTCGCTGAAGCTGAACACGTCGTCCCAGAGCTTGGCCTCTTCGGCGCTCTCGATCTTCGGGATGTAGAAGTACGGGCCCTGGCCGCGCGCGATCAGAGCCTGCGCGTTGTGGAAGAAGTACAGGCCGAAGTCGACGAGCGAGGCCGAGGTCGCCATCGTGCGTCCCGCGCGGTCGCTGAACTTCAGGTGCTGCTCGGTCAGGTGCAGGCCGCGCGGGCGCATCGTGATCGTCGGCGTGCGCTCGGCGGTCACGCGGTACTCCTTGCCCGACGCGCTCGTGTGCTCCAGCGTGCCGCGCACCGCGTCGAACAGCGTCAGCTGCCCCTCGATGACGTTCGTCCACGTGGGGCTCGTCGCGTCCTCCAGGTCGGCCAGCCAGACCCGGGCGCCCGAGTTGAGCGCGTTGATCGCCAGCTTCGGCTGCGGCGCGCCCGTGATCTCGACGCGGCGGTCCTCGAGGCCCGGCCCGGCTCCGGCGACCTTCCAGTCGGCGTCCTCGCGGATGTGCGCCGTGTCGTCGCGGAACTGGGGGTCGCGTCCCGTGCCGATGTCGAAGCGGCGGCGCAGGCGGTCGGCGAGCCGGTCGTGGCGACGCCCGGCGAAGCGGTCGTGCAGCTCGGTGAGGAACGCGATCGCCTCGGGCGTGAGGATCTCGTCGTAGCGGGGACGCAGCGGTCCGGTGATGGTGATCTGGGTCGTGGGCGCGATGCCCGCGTCGGTCGGTGTCATGGCCCTGGCTTTCTCGGAGGGGGATAAGGCGGATGCCGCGACCCGATCTCTCGTTCGGGACGCGGCATCCGCCGATCCGGCTGGTGTTGATAAGACCACTATGCGTGAAATTTTTCGGCCACTTGGCGAAAAGTGCGGTGAATTTTTGTTGATCTTCACGTTCTGTGACACACTTGCGGTTATGACGAACCTCGATGTCCCGGTCGCCGACGATGTCGACGAGACCGACGCGCTCACCATCGGCCGCCGCATCCGCCAGCTGCGCACGGCGCGCGGGATGACCCTCGACGAGCTGGCGACGGCCGTCGAGCGCGCCCCGAGCCAGCTGTCGATGATCGAGACGGGCAAGCGCGAGCCGAAGCTCACGCTGCTGCAGGCGATCGCCCGCGCGCTGGGCACGTCGCTCGACACCCTGCTCGAGGCCGAGCCGCTCGACGAGCGCGCCACGATGGAGATCGCGCTCGAGCGCGCCATGAAGGGGCAGACGTTCCGCTCGCTCGGCATCTCGCCGTTCCGCATCGGCAAGACGATCCCCGACGAGGCGCTGCGCGCCCTGCTCGCGCTGCAGGGCGAGATCGCCCGGCTCAACGACGAGCGCTCGGCCACGCCCGAGGAGGCGCGCCGTGCGAACGTCGAGCTGCGCCGCCTCATGCGCCGGCAGGACAACTACTTCCCCGAGCTGGAGGCCGAGGCGCGGCGCATGCTCGACGTCATCGGGCACCCCGGCGGACCCCTCACGCAGCGTGCGGCGAGCGAGATCGCGGCCCACCTCGGGTTCACGCTGCACTACGTGTCCGACCTCCCGGCGTCCACGCGATCGGTCGCCGACCTGCGCAACGGCCGGCTCTACCTGTCGAACTCGGTGCCCGGCAAGGGCGACTCGCGCACGCCCGTGCTGCAGGCGCTGTCGAGCCGCATCCTCGGGCACAGCGAGCCCACGTCGTACGCGGAGTTCCTGCGGCAGCGCGTCGAGACCAACTACCTCACCGGCGCGCTCATGGTGCCCGAGTCGGATGCCGTGGTCTTCCTGCACGACGCCAAGTCGCGGCGCGCCATCTCGATCGAAGACCTGCGCGACGCGTACTCGGTCTCGTACGAGACCGCCGCGCACCGGTTCACGAACCTCGCGACGCAGCACCTCGGCATCCCCGTGCACTTCCTCAAGGTGCACGAGTCGGGCACGATCACGAAGGCCTACGAGAACGACGACGTCAACTTCCCCTCCGACCGCTTCGGCTCGATCGAGGGGCAGCTGTGCTGCCGCAAGTGGACGAGCCGGGTCGTCTTCGACATCCCCGACAAGTTCAACCCGTACTACCAGTACACCGACACGGGCAACGGCACCTACTGGTGCACGGCGCGCGTGGAGCACCTGAGCGACGGCGCGCACTCGGTGAGCGTGGGCGTGCGCTTCGACGACACGAAGTGGTTCATCGGGCGCGAGACCACGAACCGCGGCACGTCGCGGCACGCCGTGGAGGTCTGCTGCCGTCGCCCGCCCGCCGATCTGGAGGGGCAGTGGCGCGACCAGGCCTGGCCGAACGTGCGCACGCCGCGCACGCTGCTCGCGACGCTGCCCTCGGGGTCGTTCCCGGGCGTCGACACGACCGACCTCTACGAGTTCCTCGACGAGCACGCGCCGCGCGTCTGAGGCCGGCCCCGCGATCGGCGGACACTCGCGGATGTCGGCGCGACGCGGCAGGATGGGGGTATGACCGACAACGCCGACGCCGTCACCCACCTCACCGACGCCGAGTGCTTCGAGCGCCTCGCCCAGCACGAGCTGGGCCGCCTCGTGACGAGCGTGGGCGCGGTGCTCGACATCTTCCCCGTCAACTACGTGCTCGACGGGCAGACGATCGTCTTCCGCACCGCGGAGGGCAGCAAGCTCACCGAGCTGACCATCAACGACCAGGTGCTCTTCGAGGTCGACAGCTTCACCGACGCCGACGCGTGGAGCGTCGTCGTGCGGGGCGCCGCCGCGCGGCTCGACACGGCCGCCGAGGTCGAGGCCGCCGACCGGCTGCCGCTCACGCCGTGGATCCCCACGCTCAAGTACAACTACGTGCGCGTCACCCCCGACGCGGTGTCGGGCCGTGCCTTCCGCCGCGGCGAGGAGCCCGATCGCTACGGCATCCAGTCGTACTGACGTCGTCGCGGTTCGCGCCGCCCGTGTGCATGACGTACACTGGACGACGCAATCGCCTGCATTCTTTTGCCGTGCCGTGGGAACACGAGCGGGGCGGGGATGCCGGCATCCCGAGGCCGTCAGGTCTCTAGGGCGGTAGCTCAATTGGCAGAGCAGCGGTCTCCAAAACCGCAGGTTGCAGGTTCGATTCCTGTCCGCCCTGCGCGTCAGCATCAGCTGGCACGAATTCACACGACACGGGTGGGTACATGGTTCCGGAGGAGTTCGGCGACGAGATCGTCGTGGCCGACGGCGCCCGCGCGAAGAAGCCGAACATCTTCGCACGGAGCGCGACATTCATCCGGCAGGTGATCGCCGAACTCCGCAAGGTCGTCACGCCGACCCGCCAGGAGCTCGCGAAGTTCACCGGCGTCGTGCTCGGATTCGTGGTCGTCATGATGGGGGTCGTGTACGGACTCGACCTCGTCTTCACGTGGATCGTCGAGATCGTCTTCGGCGCTCCCGGCGCGTGATCGCGGGCTCGTGCCGCCCGGCTCACCCCCAGATCCCGATGGAAGAGAAGTAAGTGTCTGAAAGATATGTCGACGACGCCGATTGGGCGACCGCTGCCGAGCAGTCCAGCGAGGACGACGAGGCCCAGGAGGGCAACGTGCTCGCCGAGGAGCAGCGCGCGGCCGAGCCGGCGGAGCACGTGGCGATCCACATCGTCGACGAGGACGACGCCGACGACAGCGACGACGAGCTGGACGACATCGACATCGACGACCCGGAGGCGGATGCCATCGTGAACGACGCACTCGAGATCGACCAGGCCGACGAGGCGGAGGCCGCCGCCGAGGCGCTCAACGAGTCGATCGCCGACGAGATCGCGGCCCGCGAGGCCGCCGAGGCCGACCGCGTGGCCCCCTACGACGGGCCCGAGCTGGACGACGACGCCGAGGACGAGGCGGGCGACGCCGAGGACGACGACGCGGAGCCCGAGGACCCCTACGAGGCGTTCCGTCAGGAGCTGCGCGAGCTGCCCGGCAAGTGGTACGTCATCCACTCGTACGCGGGCTTCGAGCGCAAGGTGAAGGCCAACCTGGAGCAGCGCAAGTCGACGCTCGAGGTCGAGGACGACATCTACCAGATCGAGGTCCCGATGGAGGACGTCGTCGAGATCAAGAACGGCCAGCGCAAGATGGTCAACCGCGTGCGCATCCCCGGCTACGTGCTGGTGCGCATGGAGCTCAACGAGGACACCTGGTCGGTCGTGCGTCACACGCCGGGCGTCACGGGCTTCGTCGGCAACGCGCATAACCCGACGCCGCTGCGCTTCGAAGAGGCGTTCAACATGCTCAAGTCGCTCGTGGAGGCCAAGGAGGTCGCACCCGCGAAGGGCGCCGCCGCCAAGGGCGCGCCCGCGGCGGCCCGCACCGTCGTCACCGAGGTCGACTTCGAGATCGGCGAGACCATCACGATCAAGGAGGGCTCGTTCGCGGGCCTGCCGGGCTCGATCAGCGAGATCAAGCCCGAGAGCGGAAAGCTCACCGTGCTCGTGTCGCTCTTCGAGCGCGAGACGCCCGTCGAGCTCTCGTTCGACCAGGTCACCAAGGCCTAGCGGTTCGCCGGGGCGGGCATGTCGCACACGTCGCCCGGATGCGGATGCGGATGCGCCGCACCCGCTCGGCAGAGCGGTGCGGCACCCGTCTCGATCGGCCGGCCCGTCGTCGGGACCGGCGACGGCCGTCACGCGATCGAGCAGATCGGGATCGCGGCCGGCTCCTTCGTGATGGGCGACTCGTCGGGAGACCGCAACCCCGGCGACGGCGAGGTGCCGCTGCACGCCGTCGAGCTCGGCGCGTTCGCGATCGACGCGACGAGCGTGACGAACGCCGACTTCGCCCGGTTCGCGGAGGACACCGGATACGCGACCGAGGCGGAGTCGTTCGGATACTCCGCCGTGTTCCACCTCGCCGTGGACGCGCCCAGCGACGACGTCATGGGACCCGCCGCCGGCACGCCCTGGTGGCTCGGCGTGCGCGGCGCCGACTGGCGGCATCCGCACGGCCGCGGCTCGACGATCGACGGCCTGGACGACCACCCCGTCGTGCACGTCAGCTGGAACGACGCGATCGCCTACTGCGCCTGGGCCGGGCGGCGCCTTCCCACCGAGGCCGAGTGGGAGTACGCGGCGCGCGGCGGGATCGCCCGGGCGACGTATCCGTGGGGCGACGCCGAGGTCGACGACGGCGGCTGGCGCGCGAACATCTGGCAGGGCGACTTCCCCGTGCGCAACACGGCCGAGGACGGCCATCTGACGACCGCGCCGGTGCGCAGCTACGAGCCCAACGGCTACGGGCTCTGGCAGTGCGTCGGCAACGTGTGGGAGTGGTGCGCCGACTGGTTCGACGCGCGCTACTACGCGTCATCGCCGGCGTCCGATCCGCGGGGGCCCGCGACCGGCGAGACGAAGGTCCTGCGCGGGGGCAGCTATCTCTGCCACGTCTCGTACTGCAATCGCTACCGCAACTCGGCGCGCTCGCAGAACACGCCCGACTCGTCGATGGGCAACGCGGGGTTCCGGACGGTGGCCCGATGAGCGGCGGGCGGCGGTTCCCGGCATCGGTGTACGGCCGCGGCGACGAGCCGGACGTCCGGTTCTCCCTGGCCAACGAGCGCACGTACCTCGCGTGGATCCGCACGGCGCTCGCCCTGTTCGCCGGCGGCGTGGCGCTCGAGCTGCTCGGCGGCGACCTCTCGCCGGGGCTGCGGCACGCCGCGTCGCTCGTGCTCGTCGTGTCGGGCGTGGTGCTGCCCGCGCTCGCCTGGATCGGATGGTCGAGGACGGAGCGCGCGCTGCGGCTCGGGCAGCCCCTGCCCGCGTCGATCCTCGGGCCCGTGCTCGGCGTCCTCGTCACGCTCGCGGGCGTGCTGATCGTGCTGGCGCTCGTGCTGCCATGACGGGCCCCGTCGACCCGGGCCTGCAGCCGGAGCGCACCGAGCTCGCGTGGCGGCGCACGGCCCTCGCGATCGGCATCGGCTCGCTCCTGGCCCTGCGCATCCTGCCCGAGGCGCTCGGCGGCGCGGCGTGGGCGCTGTGCGGCGTGGTCGGGCTGCTCGTCGCCGCGGCGCTGTGGATCGCCGCGCGCCGCCGGTACCACTCGGCCGCCGCGGCGCTCGCCCGGACCGGCCGGATGCCGGGGGCCGTGCCGATGCTGCTGCTGGCGCTGTTCGCGACCGCCGTCGGCGCGGGCGGCGTGATCCTCGTGGTGAGCGGCCGGCTCGCCGCCTGAGGTAGAATTGTGTGGTTTGCGTGCGCGCTCCGGCGCGCCGCGAACGGCCACCGCGCTCCGGAGAGTCTGGAGAGGCGGGAGAGGGATGCCGTGGCATCCGCTCGACGAAAGGAAAACGAATGGCACCGAAGAAGAAGGTGACCGGCCTGATCAAGCTCCAGATCAACGCCGGCGCCGCCAACCCGGCGCCGCCGATCGGCCCCGCGCTCGGTCAGCATGGCGTCAACATCATGGAGTTCTGCAAGGCGTACAACGCCGCGACCGAGTCGCAGCGCGGCAACGTCATCCCCGTGGAGATCACCGTCTACGAGGACCGCAGCTTCACCTTCATCCTGAAGACCCCGCCGGCCGCCGAGCTCATCAAGAAGGCCGCCGGCGTGCAGAAGGGCTCGAAGACGCCGCACACGGTCAAGGTCGCCAAGCTGACCAAGGACCAGGTGCGCCAGATCGCCGAGACCAAGATGCCCGACCTGAACGCGAACGACATCGAGGCCGCCTCGCTGATCATCGCCGGCACTGCCCGTTCCATGGGCATCACGGTCGAGGACTGAGGGGGAGAGACACATGGCTAAGTCCAAGGTTTACGCAGCAGCCGCGGCCAAGATCGACCGCGACAAGTTCTACACGTCCACCGAGGCCGTGAACCTCGCGAAGGAGACGGGCTCGAAGAAGTTCGACTCGACCGTCGAGGTCGCCCTCAAGCTCTCGGTCGACCCCCGCAAGGCCGACCAGATGGTGCGCGGCACCGTCATGCTGCCGCACGGCACGGGCAAGACCGCCCGCGTCATCGTCTTCGCGACGGGCCCGGCCGCCGAGGCCGCGATCGCCGCGGGCGCCGACGAGGTCGGCGGCGCCGAGCTCATCGAGAAGGTCGCCGGCGGCTGGACCGACTTCGACTCGGCCGTCTCGACGCCCGAGCTCATGGGTCAGGTCGGACGCCTCGGCAAGGTCCTCGGTCCCCGCGGCCTCATGCCGAACCCCAAGACCGGCACCGTGACCCCCAACCCGGCCAAGGCCGTGGAGGAGATCAAGGGCGGCAAGATCGAGTTCCGCGTCGACAAGCACGCCAACGTGCACTTCGTCGTCGGCAAGGCCTCGTTCACGGCCGAGCAGCTCGACGAGAACTTCAAGGCCGCGGTCGAGGAGATCGTGCGTCTGAAGCCCTCGAGCTCGAAGGGTCGCTACATCCAGAAGGGCGCCGTGTCGACCACGTTCGGCCCCGGCATCCCGCTGGACGTCGCCTCGCTCGTCTGAGACACGCGCATCACGATGGGCCTCGCCTCCGGGCGGGGCCCATCGTCGTGTCCGCCGCCGGCCCCTGTGCTCCCCGGCGTCCTGCCTCCCGGAACGGGCGTTCTCGCGGCATCCTGTTCCGAACCGGCCCGTCGCCGGCCCGGGGCCGTACCCTGGAGGGTATGGCGACGAAGCCCCCGACGGAGGACATCGACGAGACGCGCGTGCGCGTGGCGAAGCCCAAGCAGGTGGCGGTGGGCGTGCCCGCGGTGCTGCACGCCCTGAAGATCTCGAACGAGCAGATGGGCGTGCGGCGCAGCATCGAGACGCTGCTGCGCGTCAACCAGAAGGACGGCTTCGACTGCCCCGGCTGCGCGTGGCCCGAGGAGGACAAGCGGCACATCGCGGAGTTCTGCGAGAACGGCGCGAAGGCCGTCGCCGAGGAGGCGACGCTGCGCCGCGTCGGCCCCGACTTCTTCGCCGCGCACGCGATCGACGAGCTGCGCGGCCACGACGACTGGTGGCTCGGTCAGCAGGGGCGCCTCACGCATCCGATGATCCTCGACGAGGGCGCGACGCACTACCGGCCGATCGGCTGGGACGAGGCCCTCGCCGAGATCGCCGACGCGCTCGCGGCGACCGCTCCCGACGAGGCCGTCTTCTACACGTCGGGCCGCACCTCGAACGAGGCCGCCTTCCTCTACCAGCTGCTCGTGCGCGGCCACGGCACCAACAACCTGCCCGACTGCTCCAACATGTGCCACGAGTCCAGCGGCTCGGCCCTCACCGAGACGATCGGCATCGGCAAGGGCACCGTCACGATCGACGACATCCACGGCGCCGACCTCATCATCGTCGCCGGCCAGAACCCGGGCACCAACCATCCGCGCATGCTGAGCGCGCTGGAGAAGGCGAAGCAGCGCGGCGCGACGATCGTGGCCGTGAATCCCCTGCCCGAGGCGGGGCTGCTGCGCTTCGAGAACCCGCAGACCGTGCGCGGCGTCGTGCTCGGCGGCACGCCGCTCGCCGACGAGTTCGTGCAGATCCGGCTCGGCGGCGACCAGGCGCTGTTCCAGGCGATCGGCAAGCACCTGCTCGAGGCCGAGGAGCGATCGGGCGGCGTGCTCGACCACGACTTCATCGCCGCGCACACGAGCGGCTTCGAGGCGTACCGGCGGCAGCTGGGGGATGCCGCATGGACCGAGCTCGTGGATGCCACCGGCGTCCCGGAGCCGGAGCTGCGCCGCATCGCCGAGCTCGTGCGCGGCTCGGCGGCGACGATCGTGTGCTGGGCGATGGGCCTGACGCAGCACAAGCACTCCGTGCCGACGCTGCGCGACGTCGTCAACGTGCTGCTGCTGCGCGGCGACATCGGGCGGCCCGGCGCGGGCGTCTGCCCCGTGCGCGGGCACTCGAACGTGCAGGGCGACCGCACCGTCGGCATCTACGAGAAGCCATCGGAGGCCTTCCTCTCCGCCCTCGACGCCGAGTTCTCGTTCACCGCGCCGCGCCGGCACGGCTACGACACGGTCGAGGCGATCCGCGCGATGCGCGACGGGCGGGTGCGGCTCTTCATGGCGATGGGCGGCAACTTCGTCTCGGCGACCCCCGACACGGGCGTGGTCGAGACGGCGATGGCGAACGTCGACCTCACGGTGCAGGTCTCCACCAAGCTCAACCGCTCGCACGTCGTCACGGGGCGTCGCGCGATCATCCTGCCCACGCTCGGTCGCACCGATCGCGACCGGCGCGGCGGACGCGAGCAGCGCGTGACGGTCGAGGACTCCATGGGCGCCGTGCACGCCTCGCGCGGCCGGCTCGCCCCGCCCGCCGACGACCTGCTCAGCGAGGTCGCGATCGTCGCCCGCATCTGCGCGCGGCTGTTCGCGGCGCGCGACAACGCGCCGCGCGCCGACTGGGCCGCGCTGGAGGCCGACTACGCCGGCATCCGCGCGCACATCGAGCGCGTCGTGCCCGGCTTCGACGACTACGAGCGGCGCATCGACAAGGGCGCGACGCTGCACCTGCCCAACGGCCCCCGCGATGCGCGGCGCTTCGCGACCGCCGACGGCCGGGCGCGGTTCACCGCGAACCCGCTGGAGTACCCGCGCATCCCCGAGGGGCGGCTGCTGCTGCAGACGCTGCGCTCGCACGACCAGTACAACACGACGATCTACGGCAAGGACGACCGGTACCGCGGCGTCTACGGCGGCCGCCGCGTCGTGCTCGTGCACCCCGACGACATCGCCGCGCACGGGCTCGCCGAGGGCGAGATCGTCGACCTCGTGTCGGAATGGACGGATGCCGGCGGTGCCGTGCAGGAGCGGCGCACCGAGCGCTTCCGCGTCGTGCCCTACGCCACCCCGCGCGGCAACGCGGCGGCGTACTATCCCGAGACGAACGTGCTCGTGCCCCTCGACTCCGTCGCCGACGTGAGCGGCACGCCGACCTCGAAGTCGGTCGTCGTGCGGCTCGAGCGGCGCCCCGCGTAGGCCGCGCGATGGGCCGGATCACCGCACGCCGCCCGATCGAGCGGATCACCGTCGGCCGCGGCAGCGCGCGGCGCGTCGACACGCTCGCGGTCGAGGAGCCGCTCGAGATCCGGCTCGCGGGCCGGCCGCTCGCCGTCACGATGCGCACGCCCGGACACGACGTCGAGCTCGCCGCCGGCTTCCTCGTCTCGGAGGGCGTCATCGCGCGCGGCGAGGACTTCCGCGGCGCCATCCACTGCGGGGGACCGGGCGCCGGCGGCGAGGGCAACACGTACAACGTGCTCGACGTCGCGCTCGCGCCGCACGTCGCCCCGCCGTCGCCCGACCTCGCGCGCAGCTTCTACACGACGAGCTCGTGCGGCGTGTGCGGCAAGGCCTCGATCGACGCCGTCGAGACGGTGTCGTCGTACGACGTCGCGACCGACGCGGCGACGGTGCCGGCGGAACGCCTCGCACAGCTGCCGGGCGTGCTGCGGGCGCACCAGGCGGCCTTCGACAAGACCGGCGGGCTGCACGCCGCGGCGCTGTTCCGGGCCGGCGAGGCGGATGCCGGGGCTCCGGATGCCGACGACGCGGCGCCCCTCGTGGTGCGCGAGGACGTCGGGCGCCACAACGCGCTCGACAAGGCCGTGGGCTGGGCGCTGCTCGGCGGGCGACTGCCGCTGTCGGGCACGGTGCTGCAGGTGTCGGGCCGCGCGAGCTTCGAGCTCGTGCAGAAGGCGGTGATGGCCGGCATCCCGATCCTGTCCGCCGTGTCGGCCCCGTCGTCGCTCGCCGTCGAGCTCGCCGAGCGGTCGGGGCTCACCCTCGTCGGCTTCGTGCGCGGCGACACGATGAACGTGTACACGCGCGGCGACCGAGTGGTGTGAGGGCGCAGCACCCGTTGACTCATCCGGCCCGGCGGCGACGGTGCGGACCTCGCTTCACCCGTCCGCCCGCACCTCGAACCCCGTCGCGCCGGTCGGTGCCGTCTCGGTCTCGCGGATGGCGTGCACGCGTGCCCACGCAGGACCCGTGCGCATCCAGGTGAGGAGCTCATCGACCTGCGCGTCGGTGCCCTCGATCTCCGCCTCGACGCGGCCGTCGGCGAGATTGCGCACCCAGCCGGTGACGCCGATGCGGAGCGCCTCTGACCTGGTGGCATAGCGGTATCCGACGCCCTGCACCCTGCCTTCGACCGTGACGTGAACCCGTTTCATGGCATCCATCATGCGCCGGGGGCGGCGGGCGGGGGAACCTCGGCGACGAGGAACTCGCCCTCCAGGAGCTCAGGTGTCACGCGACGTCGACCCAGTTCTCGTAGCGGAGGTTGCCGAGGAGCCAACGATAGTCGGCGGCCGATGCGGTCATGCGCCCAGTCAACCCTCCCTCGCCGAGCCCTCCCCCCGTCGCCGAGTCAATCCTCCGTCGCCGAGTCAATACCCCGCAAGCGCGGAAGGAGTATTGACTCGGCGGGCGGGGATTGACTCGAGGGGCTCGGGGGCCGGGGGGCTGTTACGCCCGGGCCTTCTTCGCGCGGCGCATGCGGTGCAGGATCGGCTCGGTGTAGCCGTTCGGCTGCACCGCGCCGTCGACGATGAGGCTGCGGGCGGCCTCGAAGGCGATGCCCGGCACGCCGTCGCGGAGGAGCGGCTCGTACAGCGGGTCGCCGGCGTTCTGCGCGTCGACCACCGACGACAGGCGGCGCAGCGCGTCGTCGACCTGCTCCTCGCTGATCACCTCGTGCGCGAGCCAGTTGGCCAGCAGCTGGCTGGAGATGCGCAGGGTCGCCCGGTCCTCCATCAGGCCGACGTCGAGGATGTCGGGCACCTTCGAGCAGCCGACGCCCTGGTCGATCCAGCGCACCACGTAGCCCAGGATCGACTGCACGTTCGTGTCGACCTCGGCCTGCTTCTCGTCGTCGGTCAGCGCCGACGCGTCGCCGAGCGGGGGCACGAGGATCGGGTCGATGCTCTGCGGCGCGCGCGTCGCGATCTCCTTCTGCACCGCGCGCGCGTCGACCTCGTGGTAGTGCAGGGCGTGCAGCGTCGCGGCGGTCGGCGACGGCACCCACGCGGCCGTCGCGCCCGAGCGCACGTGGCCGATCTTCTGCTCGAGCATGTCGTGCATGAGGTCGGGCATGGCCCACATCCCCTTGCCGATCTGCGCGCGTCCCGGGAAGCCCGCGGCGAGGCCGGTGTCGACGTTCGCGTTCTCGTAGGCGAGCAGGAACGGCTGCTTCTTCATGTCGGCCTTGCGCACCATCGGGCCCGCGTGCAGCGACGTGTGGATCTCATCGCCCGTGCGGTCGAGGAAGCCGGTGTTGATGAACACGACGCGGTCGCTCGCCGCGGCCACGCAGGCCTTGAGGTTCACCGTCGTGCGACGCTCCTCGTCCATGATGCCGATCTTCAGCGTCCGCGCCGGCAGGCCGTAGAGCTCCTCCACGCGCCCGAGCGTCTCGACCGCGAAGGCGACCTCGTCGGGACCGTGCATCTTGGGCTTCACGATGTACATCGAGCGGGTGCGCGAGTTCTGCGGGCCTTCGCCGCGCAGGCTCGGCAGCGCGCCGAGCGTCGTGAGGACGGCGTCGAGGATGCCCTCGGGCAGCTCGTAGCCGTCGGCGTCGCGCACGGCGTCCGTCGTCATGAGGTGGCCCACGTTGCGCACGAACAGCAGCGAGCGGCCGGGCAGCGCGAACGAGCCGCCGTCGGGCGCGGTGTAGGCGCGGTCGGGGTTGAGGGCGCGCGTGAACGTGCGGCCGCCCTTGGTCACCTGCTCCTGCAGCGTGCCGTCGATGAGCCCGCGCCAGTTGCGGTAGCAGAGCGCCTTGTCCTCGGCGTCCACGGCGGCGACGGAGTCCTCGAGGTCGATGATCGTCGTGACGGCCGACTCGAGCACGATGTCCTGCACGCCCGCGGCGTCGGTGCGGCCGATGGCGCCCTCGCGGTCGATCACGATCTCCAGGTGCAGCCCGTTGTGCTGCAGCAGGATGCCGGCCGGCGCCGCCGCGTCGCCCGTGAAGCCCGCGAAGGCGGCCGCGTCCTGCAGGCCCGTCGTCGTGCCGTCGCCCAGCGTCACCCGCAGCGCGCCGTCGGCGACCGCGTACGACGTCGCGTCGACGTGCGAGCCGGATGCCAGGGGAGCGGCGAGGTCGAGCAGCGCCCGGCCGCGGGCGATGACCTCGGCACCGCGCGCGGGGTTGTAGCCGCTGCCCGGCGCGAGGTCGCCGGTCTGGTCGATCGCGTCGGTGCCGTAGAAGGCGTCGTACAGCGAGCCCCAGCGGGCGTTCGCGGCGTTGATCGCGAAGCGCGCGTTCGACACGGGCACCACGAGCTGCGGACCCGCCTGCTCGGCGATCTCGCTGTCGACGTTCTCGGTCGTGATCGTCAGCGAGGCGGGCTCGGGCACGAGATAGCCGATCTCCTCGAGGAACGCGCGGTAGGCCGTCGGCTCGGGCTGGCCGGGGTTCGCGCGGTGGTACGCGTCGATGCGGGCCTGCAGGTCGTCGCGCACGGCCAGCAGCTCGCGGTTGCGCGGCGCGAGGTCGCCGAAGATGCCGGCGACGCCCTGCCAGAAGGCGTCGGGCTCCAGGCCCGCGGCCGGAAGCGCCTCGCCCTCGATGAAGTCGACGAGAGGCTGTGCGACGAGCAGGCCGGCGCGCTCGACGGCGTCGCTCGCAGCGGGGGCTGACGTGGTGGTCGCGGGGTCGTGAGCCATGACGATGTCCTCTCTGGTCGGGGCGCGGTGCGCCGTGCGGTCAGATTAACGGCGGCGCGCCGACAATGAAACCTGGTTTCCGCATCGTGAAAACCGTGCGGGGGTCACCCGCGTGGCGCATCGGTGAGACGGCTCTCGGCGCGCGTCTCGGACGCGATGCGCTTGGCCGTCACCGTGAGGATCGGGATGGCGCGCCGCGCGAACGCCTCGTCGACGCGCATGACGGGTCCCGACACCGAGATCGCCGTCGGCGCCGGCATCCCGCGCACCGGCACGGCGAAGCAGCGCACGCCGAGCTCCTGCTCGTTGTCATCGATCGCGTATCCGCGGGTGCGGGTCGTCGCGAGGTCGGCGAGCAGGGCGTCGACGTCGCTGATCGTGTGCACGGTGGGCGTCGGCATCCCCGCGCGCTCGGTCAGGGCGCGCACGTCGGCGTCGTCGAGCTGCGACAGGATCGCCTTGCCGACGCCCGAGGCGTGCGTGTGCACGCGCCGGCCGACCTCCGTGAACATCCGCATGGTGTGCGTCGACGGCACCTGCGCGACGTAGGTCGCCATGTCGCCGTCGAGGATCGCCATGTTCGCGGTCTCGCCGAGCTCCTCGACGAGGCCCGCGAGGTGCGGGCGCGCCCACGCGCCGACCTGCCGGCTCGCGACCTCGCCGAGGCGGATGAGACGCGGGCCCAGCCCGTAGCGTCGGTTGGGCAGCTGGCGCACGTGCCCCGAGGCCATGAGCGTGTGCAGCAGGCGATGGATCGTGGGCAGGGGGAGCCGGGTGGCCTCCGCGAGGTCCGAGATCGGCGCGTCGCCGCCCTGCGCGGCGATGCACTCCAGCAGCTCGAACGATCGCGCCACCGACTGCACGGTCGATGCGCGCGACGTCTGCTGGGCCCCCGTGTCGGTCATGCCGCCTCCCTCGCGCCTGGATGTCCGTGCGATGTCCACGATACGGAAGAGAGTATCCGAGATGACGGGATGAGGATGCCCGAGGGGGATGCCGGGGTGCGGGATCGCGGCCGGGGGAGGAGGCGCTGCGAGCGCTGGGCCGGGGGCTGCGGGCCGGGGCACGGAGCGCGGCGGCGCGATGCGTCAGTGCGGCAGCACGAGCGAGACCGCGATCGCGAGCATCACGACCGCGATGACGCCGTCGAGCACGCGCCAGGCGCGCGGCGTGCCGAGCCAGCGCCCGAGGAACCGCGCGCCGACCGCGAGCGAGAAGAACCATGCGACGGAGGCCACGACGGCTCCCGCGGCGAACCACCAGCGCCCGTCGCCGTGTGTGCTCGCGACCGAGCCGAGCAGGAACACCGTGTCGAGGTAGACGTGCGGATTGAGCCACGTCAGCGCGAGGCACGTGAGCACGACCGCGGCGCGCCGCGAGCGCGGGGCGGTCGTCGCGGTGGCGGGTGTGGTGGGGACGGCGGTGGGTGTGGTGGGGACCGCCGGGGCGGTGCCGGCATCCGGGGTGCGGGCGGGCAGCACGACGGCATCCCTCGTCGGGGCGTGCACGCCGGCGGTGCGCGGGTCCGCGCCGCTGCTTCGTCCCTCGCCGTCGCCTCGCTGGTCCTCGTCGGCGACGCGCAGGCTCTCGCCCGTGGGCCGCAGCGCGCGGCGCGCGGCGAGCACGGCGTATCCCGTGAGGAACGCCGCGCCCGCCCAGCGCACGGCGTCGACGAGCCACGGCACGGCCTGCAGCAGCGCCCCGAGCCCCGAGACGCCCGCGACGATGAGCGCGGCGTCGGAGAGAGCGCAGACGGCCGCGACCGTGAGGGCGTGCTCGCGGCGCATCCCCTGCCGCAGCACGAACAGGTTCTGCGCGCCGATCGCGACGATGAGGGACAGGCCGAGGCCGAGGCCCGCGAGAGCAGAGGTGAGCACGCCATCGACGGTAGGGTCGGCAGCAGCGACAGTCCAGTTCATGATTCTTCACCTGCATAAGGAGTGCTGAAGATGCAGCTCGTCCCGGAGCTCGCGATGACCCTCGCGGCGGTCGTCGACGAGGGCAGCATGGATGCCGCCGCGCGCCGCCTGCACATCACGCCGTCGGCCGTGAGCCAGCGCATCCGCGCGCTCGAGGAGCAGGCGGGCCGTGTGCTGCTCGTGCGCTCGAGGCCCGCGCGGCCCACGTCGGCCGCGCATCCGATCCTGCGCTACGCGCGGCAGCTCGCACTGCTGCACAACGACGCCCTCGCCGAGCTCGGCGAGGGCCGCACGGCGACGCTGCCGATCGCCGTCAACGCCGACTCGCTCGCGACGTGGTTCCTGCCCGCGCTCGCGCGTGCGGGCGCCCGGCACGAGGTCGTGTTCGACCTGCATCGGGACGACCAGGACTTCACCGCGACGCTCCTCGAGGCGGGCACCGTGACGGCGGCGGTCACCTCGCGCGCCGAGCCCGTCGCGGGCTGCCGCGTCACCGCGCTGGGCGTGCTGCGCTACGAGGCCATGGCCGCGCCTGCGGTGGTCGACCGCTGGTTCCCCGACGGGCCGACCCCCGCGGCGCTCGCGGCGGCCCCGGTCGTCGACTTCGACGCGCGCGACGACCTGCAGTCGCAGTGGCTCGCACAGCAGGACGCCGACCTCGCGGCACCGCCGCGGCACCGCGTGCCCGCGTCGCACGACTTCGTCACCGCGGTGCGGCTGGGGCTCGGCTGGGCGATGCTGCCGCGCCTGCAGGCGCAGCCGGCGCTCGACGCGGGGGAGCTGGTGCTGCTGGGCGGTGCGCCCGTCGACGTGCCGCTCCACTGGCAGCAGTGGAACCTGCGCTCGCCGCTGCTCGACGACGTCGCCGCCGAGATCGTTGCCGAGGCCCGCCGCGCCCTGATCCCGCCCGCGCCCTGATCCCGCCGCGCCCTGACCACCCTGCGCCCCGAGCGCTCCTGCGCCCCCGCGCCCCTCCCGCCCCGCCCCGGTCTCGTCTCCGCCGAGATGGTGGGTTTCTCGCCGAGACGGTGGGGCGGTCTCCGCGAGAAACCCACCATCTCGGCGAGATTGGTGACAGGATGCCGACATGGGAACCGTCGACGACTATCTAGCGGGACTCGAGCCGGCCGATGCGGCGATCATCGCCCACGCGTACGACGTCGTGCGAGACGCGGTGCCCGACACCGAGCAGGGCCTCGGCTACGGCATGCCCGCGCTCCTCTACCGCGGCCAGTCGCTCATCTCGGTCATGCGCGCGCGACATCACTTCGGCGTCTTCCCGTTCAGCCCGGCCGCGCTCATCGACATCCTGCCGCTGCTCGACGGCATCCAGCACGTCAAGGGGACCATCCGCTTCACGCGGGATGCCGTCGTGCCCGACGACGTGCTCCGTGCGCTCGCCGCCGCGCGTCGCGCGCAGATCGACGGGTGAGCGTTGCGCAAGCCGACGGGTGATCGTCGCGCGCAGATCGACGGGTGAGCGACGCCCAAGCCGACGGGTGAATCCCGCGGCGCGCGTCAGAGTTCGTTGAGCAGCGTGTGCAGCAGCCGCGCGAGCTGCTGGATGTCGTGCACGGGCCAGTCCTCCAGCGCCCGGAGCAGCGTGCCCTCCTGCGGTGCGCGCGCCGCCGCGAGCCGCTCGAGCCCCTCGGGCGTGGCCGAGAGCAGGCTCGACCGCCCGTCCTCGGGGTCGGGCTCGCGCTGCACGAGCCCGTGCCGCTCCAGCTCGCGCACCGCGCGGCTCACCTGCCCGCGATCGATGATGAGCAGCTCCGCGAGCGCCGACGGCGTGATGGGCCCGCGGCGCGCGATCGTCGTGAAGAGCTTGTAGGCGCCGGGGAGCATGCCGGGGGCCAGCCGCTGCGCGTTGAGGGCGAGATAGCGGCGGAACCGGTTGGCGAGCTCGCCGAACTCGACCTCCAGCGCCCTGACGGCCTCGGTGCGGGCGGCATCCGGATCGGCCGGCGCGGTGCGGGATGCGTCGGCCGATCCGGGGCCGCGCGCGTGGGTCTGCGCGGCCCGAGCGCTCTCGTTCATTCCGCGTCCTTGTCCCGCCCCGCCCCGGTGGTCGTCGTGTCGATGCTACCCGTGGCGGTGAGCGTGCCCATCGCGGCCGGTGCGGAGACGGTCGCGAGGTCGGCCTCGCCCGCGTGCATCCGCTCGGTCGTCGTCATGCGTCCCAGGGGGATGTTGGGCAGGAAGACGATCGCCACGAGGCTCAGCACCGCGAACGGCACGGCGATGAGGAACGAGTGCGAGATGCCCTGGGCGTAGATGTCCTCGATGAGCACGCGCAGCGTCTCGGGCATGTCCGAGACCTTGGGCATGGCGCCCGACTCCAGCTGCTGCGCCCAGTAGGCCGCCTCGTCGCCGAGTCCGGCGATCGTCGTCGCCAGCTTCTCCTTCGCGCCGGCCATGAGCTCGATGACACGCGCGGCGAGCGCGGCGCCCATGACCGAGACGCCGATCGTGCCGCCGAGGCTGCGGAAGAAGGTCACGCCCGAGCTCGCGACGCCGATCTCGGTGGGCTTGGCGGTGTTCTGCACGACGAGCACGAGGTTCTGCATCGTCATGCCGACGCCGGCGCCGAGCAGGAACATGTAGACGGAGACGAGCACGAAGTCGGTGTCGTAGCGGATCGTCGAGAGCAGCGCCGAGCCCGCCGTGAGCAGGATCGCGCCGACGACGAGGTACGGCTTCCAGCGGCCGAACCGCGTGACGAGGGCGCCGACGCCGATCGACGCGACGAGCAGCCCGCCGATCATGGGGATCGTCATGAGACCCGCCTGCGTGGGCGTCGCGCCGCGGGCGAGCTGCATGTACTGGCTGAGGAAGACCGAGGCGCCGAACATCGCGATGCCCGTCGCGATCGAGGCGACGACCGAGAGCGTGAAGGTGCGGTCGCGGAAGAGCGAGAGCGGGATGAGCGGCTCGCGCGAGCGGAGCTCGACGACGATGAACAGCACGGCGCTCACGAGGGCGATGCCGACCATGAGCACCGTCTGCACGCTCCACCAGTCGAAGTCGGTGCCGGCGCTGGTCACCCAGATGAGCAGCAGCGAGACCGAGACGGCGAGCAGCACGATGCCGAGGTAGTCGATGCTGACCTTCTTCTTCGGCACGGTGGACAGGCGCAGGGTCGTCTGCACGAGGATGAGCGCGGCGATCGCGACGGGCAGCGCGACGAAGAAGTTCCAGCGCCAGCCGAACGCGTCGGTGATGACGCCGCCCAGCAGCGGCCCGCCGATCGTCGCGAGCGCCATGACCGCGCCGAACAGTCCCATGTAGCGGCCGCGCTCGCGGGGGCTGATGATGTCGGCCATGATCACCTGGCTCAGCGCGGCGAGGCCGCCCGCGCCGATGCCCTGCACCGCGCGGAACGCGATGAGCGTCGCGGGGTCCTGCGCGAAGCCCGCCGCGGCGGTCGCGGCGATGAAGATGACGATCGCGAGCTGGTACAGCAGCTTGCGGTTCGTGAGGTCGGCGAGCTTGCCCCAGATCGGGGTGGAGATCGCCGTGGTGAGCAGCGTGGACGTGACGACCCACGTGAACGCGGTCTGGTCGCCGCCCAGGTCGTGCACGATCACCGGCAGCGACGACGACACGACGGTGGAGGCGAGCATCGACACGAACATGCCGAGGATGAGACCCGAGAGGGCCTCGAGCACCCGGCGGCGCGTCATGGGCGAGGCCGCCGGCGCGGCGGTCTCGGAAGAAGCGGATGAAGTCACGGAACCCCTCGATCCCAACTGATTGAGCAACGTCAAATATTGACAATCGTCAACCATAACCCCATGCTTGCGCTCCGTCAACCACCCCGCCGTCTTCTCCGCGAGACGGCACGGGCGCGACGAGACTGCCCGCCAGAACGGCAGTCTCGTCGCGCGGATGCCGTCTCGCGGGGTGGGGGATGCCGGGTGGGGGATGCCGGGTGGGTGAGCGCGCGTGGGGGCGTCAGTCGCTGAGGGCGAGGGCGCGGTAGGGGGTGCGTGCGGAAGGGGGTGCGGGGGAGGTGCGCTGGGACTGGGTGCGGAGATAGAGCTCGTCGATGAGCTCGGTCGCGAGCCGCACGAGGTTGCCGATCTCGCGCTCGTCGCGGTCGACCCACGCGCACTTGGGCTCGTCGCCGATCGGCACGAAGCCGTCGTGCTCCTCCCAGACGACGAGCGTGCGCTCGGCGCCGAGCACGTGCTGCTGCCACCAGACCTGGCGCAGGTAGGTGCGGGGGATCGAGCGCCAGGTCTTGTTGGTCGTCTTGATCTCGGCGAGCGTCACGCGCCCGCCGGCGTCGACCGCGATGCCGTCGGGCGTCGCGAGGTGCCGCTTCTCGACGACCGCGTGGAACAGCGCCGACGACGGCTGGATGCCGTGCGTCGCCGCGACCCACGCCGCGATCTCCGGCTCGCGCCGGCGCCCGTGCTCCGTGTAGGCGTTGCCCGAGAAGCCCGACCCGCGCAGCTTCGCCTCCGCGACGCGCGGGATGGCGTTGTGCGTCGTGAGCTGCGCGACGTCGGTCGCCGTGATGCCCCGTGACCGGGCCCGCAGCCACGCCACCCGGTCGCGCGAGTCGGCGACGATGCGCGCGGCCAGTTCGGGAGTCACGCGCTCGAGGCTAACCCCGACCCCCGTCATCCCCCGCCCGACACCCCGCCCGTTCCCCGACCCGCCCGCCACCCCGCCCGTTCCCCGACCCGCCCGCCCGGCACCCGCCCTTCGACCGCGGCACCCTGCGGGTGCTCGCCCGCGGCATCCACCTTTCGCCGCGGTTGAGGGAGTTTGAGCGGAGGGGACCCGTGCCCGACCGCGGCAGATTGCGGGTCGCGGCGCCCTGCACCCGCAGTCTGCCGCGGTTGAAGGGATGTGGAAGGTGACGTGGGAGGGATGAGGGGGTGGTGCAAGGGATGCCGCGAGGAAGCGGGCGGTGCGGGATTTGGGGATGGGCGCGGGGGAGGGTACAGTGGACGAAGCCAAAGACCGCTGGTCTCGGCGTGCGCGTGAGCGGATGCCGACGAAGCTCTGCGATGCAGGGGCCCGCGCAGGTGACACTGATACTTCCCGGGAATCCGGATTCGAGGCTCCGTGCGCTTGCGCCGGAGCCTTTCTCGTTGCCGGGGCGTGCCCCCGCGGATCGGCGGCCGATGTCCCGCTGCCGCGGGGCGTCTCATACACACAAGGAGTGGCCATGGCGCAGAAGGACGCAACGGTCGCCGAGCTCACGAAGAACTTCGAGGACTCGACTGCCGTTCTGCTGACCGAGTACCGCGGTCTGACGGTCGCCCAGCTCAAGGAGCTGCGCAACAGCATTCGTCAGGACGCGGAATACGCCGTGGTGAAGAACACGCTGACCAAGATCGCCGCGAGCAACGCGGGGGTCACGGGCCTGGACGACGACCTCAAGGGTCCGTCGGCCATCGCCTTCGTGCACGGTGACCCGGTCGCCGTCGCCAAGGGTCTGCGTGCCTTCGCCAAGGCTAACCCTCTTCTCGTCGTCAAGGGCGGGTACTTCGACGGTGCCCCTCTGACCGCGGAAGAGGTCAACAAGCTCGCCGACCTCGAGAGCCGTGAAGTCCTGCTGGCGAAGCTCGCCGGCGCGATGAAGGCCTCGCTGACCAAGGCGGCATATCTGTTCAACGCTCCGCTGTCGAAGGCCGTCCGCACGGTCGACGCGCTGCGTGAGAAGCAGGAGTCCGCGGCCTGACATCGGGTCTCGGCGTAGTTCACCCCCAATTCAAGGAGAATCATCATGGCAAAGCTCAGCACTGAAGAGCTGCTCGACGCGTTCAAGGAGCTGACGCTCATCGAGCTCAGCGAGTTCGTCAAGGCCTTCGAGGAGGCCTTCGACGTCACCGCCGCCGCCCCCGTCGCGGTCGCCGCTGCCGGCGCCCCCGCCGGTGGCGCTCCCGCCGAGGAGGCCGAGGAGAAGGACTCGTTCGACGTCATCCTCGAGGCTGCCGGCGACAAGAAGATCCAGGTCATCAAGGTCGTCCGCGAGCTCACCTCGCTCGGCCTCGGCGAGGCCAAGGCCGTCGTCGACGGTGCCCCCAAGGCCGTCATCGAGGGCGCCAACAAGGAGGCCGCCGAGAAGGCCAAGGCCGCCCTGGAGGAGGCCGGCGCTTCGGTGACGCTGAAGTAATCCCGTTCCCCCGCGGGGGACCCTCAGTGAGGGCCCGGATGCCACGGCATCCGGGCCCTCACTGCTTCTCCGTGCGGTCGCTGTCGAGCACGGCCGGCGCGCGAGCGGGGTCGGCGGGACCCGTCGTCCCCCGCACGACGAGCCGCGACTGCATGCGCACGACCGTGGGCGTGCGTGCCGGATCCTCGATGTGCGCGAGCAGCAGCGCCACGGCGGCCGCGCCCTGCTCGCGCGGGTCCTGCTGCAGCGTCGTGAGCGAGAACATCTCCGCGAGCTCGTGGTCGTCGACACCGATGACGCTGAGTCCGAGGGGGACCTGGATGCCGAGGCGCCGCGCCGCGATGATGGCGCCGACCGCCACCTCGTCGCACGTCGCGACGACCCCGGTCGGTCGCTGGCGGGCGTCGCCGAACAGGTCGACCGCGGCGGCGTAGCCCCCCGGCATGCTCGTGGGGGAGCGGATGTGGCGGATCTCGCCGGACAGCCCGGCATCCGTCATCGCCGCCGCGTAGCCCTCGAACCGGCGACGGTCGACGTGCGTCCACTGCTCCCGCCCCTGCTCGTCGACGCCGCCGCCGAGGAACGTGATCGTGCGATGGCCCAGCGTGAGCAGGTGCTCCGTCGCGCGGCGCAGCGCGTAGTCGTCGTCGACCGTGACGCAGCTCGTCTCGCCGGCCGGCGTGACGACGCCGACGACGGGGCGGCCCACCTTGGCGAGCTGACGGATCTCGGCGACGTCGGGCTCGAGGCCCACGGCGATCAGCCCGTCGAACCGCTTGCGCGTGAGGAAGTCGCGGAAGATCCGCGCGCGCGCGGCCGACCCCGGTCGTGCGTCGTAGAGCGTGAGGTCGAGCCCCCGGTCGAGCAGCGCGGTCTGCACGCCCTCGAGCACCTCGGCGAAGAACCACCGGGTGAGGTAGGGCATGATCACGCCGATGTTCTGCGTGCGCCCCGTCGCGAGCGAGACGGCGCTCGTCGACGGCGCGTAGCCGAGCTCCTCGGCGACCCGGCGCACGCGCTCCCGCGTGGCGGCGGCGACGGAGCCGCCGCCGCTCAGCGCGCGGCTGGCGGTGGCCTTCGAGACCCCCGCCCGCGCGGCGACGTCCGCAATGCCGACCATGGTGGCATCGACCTCCTGTCCCTTCGCACACTCTAGCGAACGAGGCGCACCAATGGAACCGGTTCCAGTAACGCGGAGTCACGGATCATCCCTGTCGTTATCCGGTTGTGACCGTCGCCTCGTTGTTGCCGAGGGGGCGCTCCCCTAGGTTTGAGTGGAATCGGTTCCCCACGGAGGGGAGCCGTGTGCACCATCTCATTCCGTGCACTCGATGAGGAGGAAACTTATGGGGATGTCACAGCGCCGCTGGATCGCTCCGCTCGCACTCGTCGGCGCTGCCGGCCTTGTGCTGACCGCCTGCAGTGGCGGCCCGGGCTCCGGCGGCACCACCGGAAACGGGGGCTCCGGCTCGACCGGAGGGGGTGACGAGAAGGCCGTCGTGACCATCTACGGCACCATCGCCGACACCGAGGCCGAGCTTCTCGAACAGTCGTGGGCCGACTGGGAGGAAGAGAACAACATCGACATCCAGTACGAGTCGTCGAAGGAGTTCGAGGCCCAGATCGCGGTCCGCGCGCAGGGCGGCAACGCCCCCGACCTCGCGATCTTCCCGCAGCCCGGCCTGATGGCCGACATGGCGACGCGCGGCTTCCTCAAGGAGGCGCCGGACGCGGTCAAGAGCAACGTCGAGTCGGGCTGGACCGAGGACTGGGCCGCCTACGGCACGGTCGACGGCACGCTCTACGGCGCCCCGCTCATGGCGAGCGTCAAGGGCTGGATCTGGTACTCGCCGTCGTTCTTCACCGAGAAGGGCTACGAGGTCCCCACTGATTGGCAGGGGCTGCTCGACCTGACGGCGAAGATCCAGGCCGACACCGGCAACCCGCCGTGGTGCATCGGCTTCGGCTCCGACGCCGCGACCGGCTGGCCCGGCACCGACTGGATCGAGGATCTCGTCCTGCGTCAGTCCGGCCCCGAGGTCTACGACCAGTGGGTCGCCAACGAGGTGCCCTTCACCGACCCGAAGATCCAGTCGGCGTTCGACGAGTTCGACAAGATCGCGCGCAACCCGCAGTACGTCAACGCGGGCTTCGGTGACGTCAAGTCGATCGTGACGACCCCGTTCGGCGACGCCGCGCAGGCGCTCGTCGACGGCACGTGCGCGCTGCACCACCAGGCATCGTTCTTCGACGGCTTCATCGCGGATGCCGGCGGCGACGTCGCCGAGGACGGCGACATCTGGGCCTTCCTGATGCCCCCCTACGAGGCGGGCGGCTCGAGCGACGGCGCGGTCGTCACCGGCGGCGGCGAGATCGTCGCGGCGTTCTCCGACTCGGAGGCCACGCAGAAGGTGCAGGAGTACCTCTCCAGCCCCGAGTGGGCCAACAGCCGTGTGGAGCTCGGCGGCGTGATCAGCGCGAACAAGGGCCTCGACCCCGCGAACGCCTCGAGCAACATCCTGAAGGCCGCGATCGAGATCCTGCAGGCCGACACCACGACGTTCCGCTTCGACGCCTCCGACCTCATGCCGTCGGCCGTCGGCGCGGGCACGTTCTGGAAGGGCATGGTCGACTGGGTGAACGGCACCGACACGGCGTCCGTCCTCCAGCAGATCGAGGGCGGCTGGCCCTCGTCCTGACCCGATGAGCCGCGGGGCCGCTCCTGAGGGGGTGGCCCCGCGGCCCTTCTTTCCGGCAGAGTGGCTTCCACCTCTGCCGCTGGGTCCGACGTCGTACTCGAAAGGCTCTCATGTCCGTTCAAGATTTCTTCCGGTGGTTGTCCCACCTGCATCCTCTTCTGGAGATCGTCGTCGTGGTGGGGGTGTTCGTCGCCGTCGTGGCGCTCATCCTCTTCTTCATCGAGATCGCCCCGAAGCCCGGCCGCACGTACACGATCATCCGCCTCGCGGCGTGCGTGCTCGGCCCCGTGCTCGTGCTGTTCGTGCTGCAGTCCTGGTACGAGGCCATGGCCGCAGCGGCCGTGCTCGGCCTGCTGTTCTTCTTCCTCGACAAGCGCGCCAAAGGCGGCGCGGGGTCGATGTTCCAGCTCGTGGGCTTCCTGACGCCCGCGCTCGCCCTGCTCGCGGTGGGCCTCGTCGTGCCGACGGTGCAGACCGTCGGGCAGGCGTTCATGAACTCGCGCGGCACCGAGTTCATCGGGCTCGCGAACTTCGAGTGGATCTTCACGCAGCCGCAGAACCTGCGCATCATCGGCAACACGATCCTGTGGGTGCTCATCGCACCCGTCGTGTCGACGATCGCGGGACTCGCGTACGCGTACTTCATCGACAAGACGCGCGGTGAGAAGTACTACAAGATCCTCGTGTTCATGCCGATGGCGATCTCGTTCGTCGGCGCCTCGATCATCTGGCGCTTCATGTACACGCCGCGACCGGCGGGCCAGGACCAGATCGGCTTCCTGAACCAGGTGATCGTGTGGTTCGGCGGGCAGCCGTACAACTTCCTCGCCGACGATCCGTGGAACACGCTGTGGCTCATCGTCGTGTTCATCTGGATCCAGACCGGTTTCGCGATGGTGGTGCTCTCGGCCGCGATCAAGGGCGTTCCGACCGAGCAGCTGGAGGCCGCCGAGCTCGACGGCACCAACGCGTGGCAGCGGTTCATGAACGTCACGGTCCCCGGCATCCGTCCCGCTCTCATCGTCGTGCTCACGACGATCTCGATCGGCTCGCTGAAGGTGTTCGACATCGTGCGCACGATGACGGCCGGAGCCAACAACACGTCGGTGCTCGCGAACGAGATGTACACGCAGTTCCGCAGCTTCGAGGCGGGCCGGTCGGCTGCGTTCGCCGTGATCCTGTTCCTGCTGGTCATGCCGATCGTGATCTACAACGCCGTTCAGCTCAAGCGTCAGAGGGAGGTCCGCTGATGACCACGACACAGGCCGTGGCCACGGGCCCGAAGGCCCCCCGCAAGCCGCTCGGCGCGACCGCGAAGCGCCGGCTGACATCGCCGTGGGCGACCGCCGCGGCGCTCGTGATCGCCGCGATCTGGACGGTGCCGACGTTCGGCCTGTTCCTCACGTCGTTCCGGCCGAAGGAGCTGATCGGCACCACCGGCTGGTGGACGGTGTTCCAGAACTGGGGCTGGACGCTCGACAACTACGCGACGGCGCTGCAGAGCGGAACGGGCCAGCTCAACATGGCGGGCGCGTTCATGAACTCGATCGCGATCACGATCCCGGCGACGCTGCTGCCGATCACGGTGGCGCTGCTGGCGGCGTACGCGTTCGCATGGATCGACTTCCGCGGCAAGACGATCCTGTTCATCTGCGTGTTCGCGCTGCAGATCGTGCCGCTGCAGATGGCGCTCATCCCGGTGCTGCAGCTGTTCGCGCAGGGCACGATCTTCGGGTTCCCGGTGATCGAGGCGTTCGGCTCGGTCGGCTACGCGCAGGTGTGGATCGCGCACACGATGTTCGGCCTGCCGCTGGTGATCTACCTGCTGCACAACTTCGTCTCGGAGATCCCGGGCGAGGTCATCGAGGCGGCGCGCGTCGACGGTGCGGGGCACGGGCAGATCTTCTTCCGCATCGTGCTGCCGCTCACGGCGCCGGCGATCGCGTCGGTCGCGATCTTCCAGTTCCTGTGGGTCTGGAACGACCTGCTCGTGGCGCTGATCTTCGCCGACGGCAACGTCGCGCCGATCACCAAGCTGCTCGCGGAGATGACGGGAAGCCGCGGACAGGACTGGCACCTTCTCACGGCGGGCGCGTTCATCGCCCTCGCGGTGCCGCTCATCGTGTTCCTGGCGCTGCAGCGGTTCTTCGTGCGCGGCCTGCTGGCGGGCTCTACGAAGGGCTGATCGGGCGGATGCCGGAGGGGCGGTGCACGACGGCGTGCATCGCCCCTCTTTTTCGTGCGTTCTTTCCGTGCGTTCGGTCCCGGGGTCCGCGCGCTCAGCCCCGCGTCACCGGGAGGGGCTATCATCGATGGAGCGCGCGAATCGTTTCGCGACCGTCTCTCGCGCCCGCGCGTCCGCCCTCTCACCCCCTGGGACTCCGTTGTACGACACCGCCTCCATCCCCACGCAGGAACCGCGTGCCACGGGCGCCATCCGCACCCTCGGCGCCGACCCCGCGACGGCGCCCGTCGTGCTGCACCCCGGCGATGCGATGCCGACGCCCCGCCGCGTCGTGCTCGTGCTGCTGCTCGGTGCGCTCACGGCGCTCGGCCCGTTCACGATCGATCTGTACCTGCCGGCGTTCCCGCTGCTGCAGCGCGACTTCGACACGACCGCGGCGGCGATCCAGCTCACCCTGACGGGCACGATGATCGGCTTCGCCCTCGGGCAGCTCATCGTGGGACCGCTCAGCGACAAGGTGGGCCGTCGCGTGCCGCTGCTCGTCGTGACGGCGCTGCACGTGCTCGCGAGCATCGCCGCGGCGCTCGCGCCGGAGCTGATCCTGCTCGGCGTCTCGCGCGTCGTCATGGGCATGGGCGCCGCCGCGGGCAGCGTCGTGGCGATGGCGATCGTGCGCGACCTGTTCGGCGGACGCCGGCTCGTGGTCATGCTGAGCCGTCTCGCGCTCGTGTCGGGCGTCGCGCCCGTGGTCGCGCCGCTCATCGGCTCGCAGCTGCTGCTCGTCATGCCGTGGCGCGGCATCTTCGTGGTGCTCGCCGTGTACGGCGTGGTGATGCTCGTCGCCTCGATCGTGCTCGTGCGCGAGACGCTGCCGCCCGCGCGCCGCCAGGAGCGCGGAAGCACGACGGTGCTGCAGCGCTACGCGAGCGTGTTCGGCGACCGCGTCTTCCTGGGCGTGCTCGTGATCGGCGGCACGACGTTCAGCGGGCTGTTCTCGTATCTGTCGGCCTCCTCGTTCCTGTTCCAGGAGACGTACGGGTTCGACGCGCAGCAGTACGGCATGCTGTTCGCCGCCAACTCGATCGGCCTCGTGATCGGCATCCAGGTCGCGGCGCGCCTCGCCGCGCGGTTCGGCCCGCAGTGGGTGCTCGCCTGGTCGACCGCGGTGCTCATCCTCGCCTCGGGCGGCATCATCGCCGCCGACCAGCTGAGCCTCGGCCTGTGGGGCACGATCGTGCCGCTGTTCGTGTTCATGACGGCGGCCGGGTTCACGTTCCCGTGCGTGCAGGTGCTCGCGCTCGACCGCCATGGCAACGCCGCGGGCACCGCCGCGAGCGTGCTCGGCGCCGTCAACAGCGGCGTCGCGGGGCTCATCACGCCGCTCGCGGGATGGATCTCGGGCGGCGCCGCGATCACCGCGACCACGATGGCGATCGTGATGATGGGATGCGCGGTCGTCGGCGCGCTCTCGCTGTGGCTCGTCGTGCGGCCCCGCACGGTCGAGAAGCTCACCCCGTGATCGCGCGTCGCGCCACAATGATGCGATGAGCATCGCCGAGGCCGACGTCGAGCGCGGGCTGCGCCTCGGCGTCGTGGGCGTCGCGCTGCTGGTCGCCGGAGCCGTGCTGGGCGCGATCGTCGCGGGCACGGACGCCCCGCCCCTCGACCGCTGGTGGGACACGACCGTCGGCTCCCTCGCCCCGGGGCTCGTGCCCGTCTCGCTCGCGCTGGACGGGATCGGCGGCGGCTGGGTCGGCGTGCTGCTCGTGCCGGCGGTGATCACGGCGGCGCTGCTCGCCGCCCGGCGGCCGTGGGCGGCGGGGTTCTTCGTCGTGGCATCCGTCGTGAGCGCCCTCGTCGTGCAGGTGCTGAAGAACGTCTTCGGCCGCGCCCGCCCGGAGGACATGTTCGTGATCTCCGACTTCGGGTCGTTCCCGTCGGGGCACACGGCCAATGCGGCGACGGTCGCGGTCGTCGCGATCGTGCTCTTCTCGAGGCTGTGGGTCGCCGTCGTCGGCATCGCCTGGACGGCGCTCATGGCGTTCGCCCGCACGCAGGTGCACGCGCACTGGCTCACCGACACGATCGGCGGCGTGCTCGTCGGGACGGGCGCCGCGCTGCTCGTCGCGGCCGTGTTCGCGGCGCCGCTGCGGCGGCGTCGCTAGGCTGAGCGCCATGACCGCGCCCGAGCCGCCCGCCGTTCCCGAGCCGCCCGCCGCCGCTGCGCCCGATTCCGCGGCATCCGTCGCCGCGGCCGAGCTGGTGCGTCTGCGCGCCGAGGCCGAGGCCGCCGAGGCGGCCCTCGCCCTCGCGCAGGCCCGTGCGGCGCTCGCCGCCGCGGAAGCCGAGGCCGCCCGCGCCGCCGCCGCGGGTCCCGCGGCATCCACCCCGCCCGCTCCGTCGGAACGGGACGATCTGCCGCCCGAGCCGGCTGTCTCAGCCGGATCTCCTGTTCCCGGAGCTCCGGTCCCGGAAACTCCTGTTCCGGAAACTTCTGCTCCGGCCGAGACGGCGCGGACGGATGCCGTGAACGCCGGCCCGCTCACGGCGCACCAGGTCGCCACGATCGCGCGGGGCTACGCGTTCGAGCACGCGGCGCTCGAGCTCGGCGCGCTCGTCAACGGCGAGCCGGTGCCCGAGGCGCAGGTGCGCATCCCGCTCGCCATGACCAACCGGCACGGGCTCGTCGCGGGCGCGACCGGCACGGGCAAGACGCGCACGCTGCAGGTGCTCGCCGAGCAGCTCGCCGCGCACGGCGTGCCCGTGTTCGCGGCCGACGTCAAGGGCGACCTGACGGGCGTCGCGGTGCCGGGCGAGCCGAGCGAGAAGCTGCGGCAGCGCACCGACGGCATCGGGCAGCCGTGGCGGCCGCAGGCCTCGGCGACCGAGTTCCTCGCGCTCGGCGGCGTCGGACGCGGCGTGCCCGTGCGCGCGACGGTGTCGGGCTTCGGGCCGCTGCTGCTCAGCAAGGTGCTCGGCCTCAACCAGACGCAGGAGTCGAGCCTCGGGCTCGTCTTCCACTACGCCGATGCGCACGGTCTCGCGCTCGTCGACCTCTCCGACCTGCGCGCCGTGCTCACGTACCTCACGAGCGACGAGGGCAAGCCCGAGCTCAAGGGACTGGGCGGCCTGTCGGCGGCGACCGCCGGCGTCATCCTGCGCGAGCTCATCACCTTCGCCGACGGCGGCGCCGACGTGTTCTTCGGCGAGCCCGAGTTCGACGTGCGCGACTTCCTGCGGCTCGCCCCCGACGGGCGCGGCGTCATCAGTCTGCTGGAGGTGCCGGGCGTCATCGACCGGCCGGAGCTGTTCTCGACCTTCCTGATGTACCTGCTCGCGGAACTGTTCGAGACGCTGCCCGAGGTCGGCGATGCCGACAGGCCGAAGCTCGTGTTCTTCTTCGACGAGGCGCACCTGCTGTTCCGCGACGCGTCCAAGGCCTTCCTGGCGTCGATCGTGCAGACGGTGCGGCTCATCCGCTCGAAGGGGGTGGGCGTGTTCTTCGTCACGCAGAACCCCAAGGACCTGCCCGCCGACGTGCTCGGCCAGCTCGGCTCGCGCGTGCAGCACGCGCTGCGCGCCTTCACCCCCGACGACGCGAAGGCGCTGCGGCAGGCCGTCGGCACGTACCCGACGAGCGGATACGACCTC
This sequence comes from Microbacterium sp. No. 7, assembly GCF_001314225.1. Taxonomy (NCBI): domain Bacteria; kingdom Bacillati; phylum Actinomycetota; class Actinomycetes; order Micrococcales; family Microbacteriaceae; genus Microbacterium; species Microbacterium sp. No. 7. The sequence continues at coordinate 3,359,103 of NZ_CP012697.1, read as the reverse complement.
GAGCGGGTGCTGCAGGAGCTCGGCACGGGCGAGGCGATCGTCACCGTCATGAGCGAGAAGGGCGCGCCCACGCCGGTCGCGTGGACCCGGCTGCGGGCGCCGCAGGGGCTCATGTCGCCCGCGCCGGAGGCCGAAGTGGAGCGCCTCGTCGCGGCATCCCCTCTGCTGGCGTCCTACGGCACGCCCATCGACCGCGAGTCGGCGCGCGAGATCCTGACCGCGAAGATGGATGCCGCGGCCGCCGCCGACGCCGCGGCGCAGGCCGCCGCCGAGAAGGCGAAGGTCGAGGCCGAGCTCGCGAAGCAGCAGGCGGCGATCCAGAAGCAGCTCGACAGGGAGGCGCGCGAGCGCCAGAAGGAGTACGACCGGCTGCTCAAGGCCGCCGGAGGCGGGCGCACCCGCACGTCGCGCTCCCCGGCGAAGAGCCCGCTCGAAGACCTGCTCGGCTCGAAGGCCACGCAGACCGTGCTGAACACGGTCATCCGCGGCGTCTTCGGCACCGGCCGCCGCCGCTGACGCGCCGGCCCGACGTGCCGCCCCGCCCGACGGGGTTGCACAATTCAGGAGACTCCGCGCCGGGAGGGGCGGATCGGCCGCCCGGCGGCCGTTCTTCCTGAGTTGTGAACGGCATCGGGGCCGGGCGGTCGCCGGGCGGATGCCGGTGCAGGCCCGGCCGGATGCCGGCGGCCTGGACGGATCCGATGGGCCCGGCCGGATGCCGGGGCGCGCGGCTCAGCGCGGCGGCAGCGCGCGGGTGTCGTCACCGGCGGTGAGGCGGGCGACGCGCTCGTTCTGGCCCTGCAGCGCGGCGTACTCGCGGTCGCGGCGCACGGCGACGACGGCGCGCACGAGCGTCTCGGGGTCGCACGGCGGCAGGGGCGCGACGAACGGCCGCATGTCGTCGGCGAGCGTCGCGGCGAGCCGCATGCGCGCGGCGGGGGCGAGCGCGTCGGCGCCGCGCACGAACTGGGCGGCGCGACGGGCGATGCGGTCGGGCAGCCGCGCGACGTCGGCGATCTGCGCCCATGCGGCGAGCACGGGGGGCACGCCCGGCGCGGGGGCGGGCAGACGCGGCGGGCGCGTGCGCTCGCTGTAGGTCCCCGCGAGCAGGTCGCCGAGCCGTTGCGCCCGCGGCGTGAACGCGCCGACGATGCCGGCGACGGCGCCGAGCGTGAACCAGACCTCCAGCACGCCCGCGAGCGACCGGATGAGCGCGTGCCGGAACCCGGCGGCGCCGCCGTCGGCGCGCACGATGCGGCCGCCCACCGCGAGCTTGCCGAGGCTGCGTCCCCGCGTCGCGGTCTCGACGGCGGCCGGCAGGACGACGAGCACGACGACGATCGAGCCGATCAGCAGCGCGGGCGCGAGCGCCATGATCGTGACCCCGGCGACCCAGCTCACGACGATCCAGAACACGACGAGCAGGATCGCCGACGCGACGACGTCGATGAGCGCCCCGAGCGCGCGCAGGAACAGGCCGAGCGGCTGCACGTCGAGGGCGACGGCCTCGCCCGTGAGCACCTCGTCCTGATCGATCTCGACAAGCTGGGGCACGGCGGACACGGATACAGTGAATCACATGGACCTCGACGCGCTCTCGGCCGCCCGGGAGCACGAGTGGTCGCGGCTCGACGAGCTGGGCCGCACGCGGCGGCTCACTGGCGTCGAGGTCGACGAGCTCGTGGAACGGTATCGCGCGGCGTCCGCCGACCTGGCCGACATCAAGACGTCGGCGGGGCGCAGCGCCTGGGGCGACCACCTGTCCACGCTCATCGCGCGGGCGCGCCTGCGGCTGACCGGCACGCCCGACAACATGCTGCGGCAGCTGCCGCGCTTCTTCGTGCACCAGCTGCCCGCGGCGCTCTACCGCCTGCGCTGGACGACCCTCGCCGTGGCCGTGGCGTTCTTCGCGATCGGCGCGCTCGTCGCCGTGTGGATCGCCCGCGACCCCGCGGCGATCGCGGCGCTCGGCAGCGAGGCGCAGCTCGCGCAGTACGCCGAGGAGGACTTCACCCAGTACTACAGCGAGCACGCCGAGGGCGTGTTCGCGACGATGGTGTGGACGAACAACGCCTGGATCGCCGCGCAGTGCATCATGTTCGGCATCACGGGGTTCTGGCCGGTCATGGTCGTCATGCAGAACGCGACGGGCCTCGGCACGGCCGCCGCGGTCATGTTCGCCTATGACCGCGGCGATCAGTTCCTGCTGCACATCGCCCCGCACGGCCAGCTCGAGCTGACGGCGATCTTCGTCGCGGCGGCGGCGGGCCTGCACATCTTCTGGGCCTGGGTCGTCCCCGGTCCCCGCAGCCGCGGGGAGGCGCTCGCCGCCGCAGGCCGCTCGCTCGCGACGGTCGTGATCGGCCTCGTGCTCGCGCTCGCGCTGTCGGGCCTGGTCGAGGGGTTCGTCACGCGCCAGCCGTGGCCGTGGGCGCTGAAGATCGGCATCGGCACGCTCGCGCTCGGCGTCTTCCTGTTCTACATGCTCGTCGTCGGCCGCCGCGCCGCGCGAGCGGGGGAGACGGGCGACCTCACGGAGTACGAGGCGGGCGCGCAGCGTCTCGTCGCCGGATAGCGGCGCGGGGTGAGGCTCAACGCCGTTCGGCTGGTCGTCGGGGTCGGGGGTCAAGATCCTGGTGCGGAGTCTCGCGGGATGGGTGCGGTGATCGGTGTCGCCTCCTTCGGCGCGGTACCTGGAGATCACGCGTCCGCTACGCTCACGGAAGCGGCATAGCTGAAATGACATCGCGTCCAAGATCCGGGGTCAAGGTCCGGGCGAGTACGCCCTCACAATCGGACGAAAGGACGACATGGCTATGGAGATCGAATCCACCGGAGCCACGCACTCGGGTGCGATCCGCCGTGCATTCGCGCTCGGTCTGGTGGGTACGACACTTCTGGCCACCCTCACCGCCTGCTCTCCTTCGCGCTCGCTCGAGGCGTACTGCAGCGTCATCGAGGAGCACAAGGAGAGATACATCAATGCCATGGCTGCAGCCACGGGCGGAGAGGACCTCATCGGCGGGATCATGCAGGCAGTCTCGGCGATCGGCGATATCGGGCAGATGTGGAAGGAAGCGGCAAAGGTCGCTCCCGAAGAGATCTCAGCTGACGTCGAGGCGACGGCAGCAGCATGGGATGCGCAGCTGAAAGCCGCGGAGAAGGCGGCGAGTGATCCCCTGGCCGGATTGACCGCCGGATTGATGAGCGGCATCACCAATGCCGCCGCCATCTCGCGTGTGGATCAGTACACGGCGGCGAACTGTCCGGGAATCGGCGCCGCATTCGTGGCTGTCGGCGACTCGGAGGACGACCTTGCGGCGGCCTCGGACGACGGCGAGACGTCGCCGGCAGCAGTGTTCCCTCGGGTCGACGAGCTCGAGGCATTCCGATGGTCGCCCTTCGAGTACGACGACGGCGACATCTTCATGGGGCCTCGTACCGTTGCGCTCATCGAGAAGGCACGCGAAGGGATCGTGCAGGTGTATGGCGCGGAGAACCCGTTGCCCGTGACGGTCTCTCCTCCCGTCGACGCGGATCGTGAGGTCCTCGGCCGTGCGTTCGGTGTGCAGCAGAGACCCGGCGCGGACTCCGCGCTGATCGTGACTTCGATGGAGCGGAAGCGCTCGACGGGACTGCAGGCTGGAGAGCAGGTCGTCACGATGCGCGTGTACGATGACAGCGGGACGACGGTGTCTGACGCTTGGGTGTCTGCTTTCGGGGGCGAGCAGATCAGCGGAACAGCGCTCTTCGGCGATACCGTCCATATCGCTATGTCGGACGAATCCACTCGAGAAGACATCTTCCTGGCCGTCTCGGCGTCGAGCGGAGACGTGATATGGCAGATGATCTGCTCGGTCCCGCTCGGCAACTACTTCTGGTTCTCGCGAGCGACGCATCATGTGATTCTCGGGGCGGATGGAACACGTGTCGTCGAGTGCGGGGATGATCTCATCGGGGTCGCGCCGAATGGCGACCAGATCTGGTCCTACACCCCGGAGCGATCGCAGCTGACGACAGGTGGCACCGCCCGTGTGCTTCCGGGAGACGCGGAACGTTTCGCCTATGATCAGAGCGCGGCGTCGAGTCAGGTCGATGTGTATGACATATCAACCGGTGAGCCCGTCGCGCTTGGTCTTCTCGAACCGCTCTACGATCCTGTATCCGGTCTGCTTCTCACCCGACCGGATGGTCAGCGCGGAGGAGGGGACGAATCCCTTCGCGTCACAGACACGGCGACCGGAGAAGTTCTGCTTCGCGTCTCCACATCGCAGGTCGAAGCGCTGCAGGGACTTACTCCGCTCGGTGCGTTCGATGAGCGGCTCTGGTTCTACACGAAGGACGGTCTGGAGATCGTGAGCCTGAGAACCGGTGAAAGCGACTCGCTCACTCCTGCCCGTGATGCGTCGGTGCCCCATTACGAGCCCTACCGGAACATTCCGCTCGTCTCGGGCGAGACGTGGGTGCTTCTCGGCCAGACGAACGGCGGCTCCTACCCTCGTGTCTCGGGCATCTACCGTGATCCCGCAGGAGCGATCACGACCGCAGACCTTCCTCCTGCAACTCGCTGATCCGTGCTCGGGACCGTCAGGAGAACGGTGGATCTGGGACCGGCCTGGCCGAAGGGAAGGGCGATGAGCCAGACCATCGAGATGATCGATCCTGTGACGGGAGAGATCATCGATCCGACACGCCCGCTCGGACGACTATCCGAACGGCAGGGGGGGTTAGGCTCCCCTTCCTTTTACTGAGTCAAAAAAAGTCCTACCCTGGATGTCATGACCACGACATCCGCCGACGCCATCCGCGCCGCCGGACTGCGGGTCACCGAGTCGCGCAGCGCCGTCTACGCGGCGCTCGGAGCCCACCCGCACGCCACGGCCGACGAGATCTACGCCGCCGTGCGCCCGCACCTGCCCAGCACGAGCCGGCAGTCGGTCTACAACGCGCTCGGCGACTTCGCCGATGCGGGACTCGTGCGCCGCATCGAGCCGGCCGGGCACGCCATGATGTTCGAGCTGCGCGTCGCCGACAACCACCACCACATCGTGTGCACGTCGTGCGGCGCCGTCGAAGACGTCGACTGCGTCGTCGGGCACGCGCCGTGCCTCGCCCCCTCCGACACGCACGGCTTCGCCGTCTCGGTCGCCGAGGTCACGTTCTGGGGCGTGTGCCCCGCGTGCCAGGCCGACCCGTCGCGCGGTGCGGCCGCCCGCGCCCTGACATCCGATCCCCCCACGACACCCGACACTCCCGAGGAAGGAACACCATGACCGAGCAGCACGACGCCGTCGCGCCCGTCGGCGAGGACGTCACCGGCATCGACCAGTCCGTGACCGTCACCGACACCGACGAGGCCCAGGCCGAGCAGGCCGCGACCTGCCCCGTCATCCACGCGCAGCCGCACCCCACCTCGGGCTCGGCGAACAACGTGTGGTGGCCCAACCAGCTGAACCTCCGCATCCTCAAGAAGAACCCCGCCGTGGGCAACCCCCTCGGCGAGGACTTCGACTACCGCGCCGCGTTCGATTCCCTCGACCTCGCGGCCGTCAAGGCCGACATCGCCGAGACCCTCACGACCTCGCAGGACTGGTGGCCCGCCGACTTCGGGCACTACGGCCCCCTCATCGTGCGCATGGCGTGGCACTCGGCGGGCACCTACCGCGTCACCGACGGCCGCGGCGGCGGCGGTGCGGGCCAGCAGCGCTTCGCACCGCTGAACAGCTGGCCCGACAACGTGGGCCTCGACAAGGCCCGCCGCATCCTCTGGCCCGTCAAGAAGAAGTACGGGCAGTCGATCTCGTGGGGCGACCTGATGATCCTCGCGGGCAACGTCGCGCTGGAGACGATGGGCTTCCGCACCTTCGGCTTCGCCGGCGGCCGCGCCGACGTGTGGGAGCCGGACGACGACGTGTACTGGGGCCCCGAGACGACGTGGCTCGGCGACGAGCGCTACTCGGGCGACCGCGAGCTGGAGCGTCCGCTCGCCGCCGTGCAGATGGGCCTCATCTACGTCAACCCGGAGGGCCCGAACGCCAACCCCGACCCCGTGGCGGCGGCGCGCGACATCCGCGAGACCTTCGGCCGCATGGCGATGAACGACGAGGAGACCGTCGCGCTCATCGCGGGCGGCCACACGTTCGGCAAGACCCATGGTGCGGCGCACGACAGCAACCTCGAGGACAACCCCGAGGCGGCCGGCCTGGAGATGCAGGGCCTCGGCTGGAAGAACAACCACGGCACGGGCAAGGGCGACGACCAGATCACGTCGGGCCTGGAGGTCACCTGGACCTACCACCCCACGCGCTGGGACAACGAGTTCTTCCACATCCTCTACGCCTACGACTGGGAGCTGTTCCACAGCCCGGCCGGCGCGCAGCAGTGGCGTCCGATCAACGGCGGTGGCGCCGACATGGTGCCGCTCGCGCACTCGAACGGCCGTCGCGAGCCCCGCATGCTCACGACCGACCTGGCGCTGCGCTTCGACCCCGAGTACGACAGGATCTCGCGCCGCTTCAAGGACGACCCCGAGGCGTTCGCCGACGCGTTCGCACGCGCCTGGTTCAAGCTGACGCACCGCGACATGGGCCCCGTCGAGCGCTACCTCGGCCCCGAGGTGCCCGCCGAGGAGCTGCTCTGGCAGGACCGTGTCCCCGCCGTCGACCACGAGCTGATCGCCGCCGCCGACGCCGCCGCGCTCAAGCAGCAGGTGCTCGACTCCGGTCTCACCGTGAGCGAGCTCGTCTCGGTGACGTGGGCCGCCGCCTCGACCTTCCGCGGCAGCGACAAGCGCGGCGGCGTCAACGGCGCCCGCATCCGCCTCGCGCCGCAGAAGGACTGGGAGGTCAACGCCCCCGCGCAGGTGCAGAAGGTGCTGGGCGTGCTCAGCGGCATCCAGTCGGCGTTCAACGAGAGCCGCACCGACGGCACGCGCGTCTCGCTCGCCGACCTCATCGTGCTCGCGGGCAACGCCGCGGTCGAGAAGGCCGCGAGCGACGCCGGCGTGGATGCCGTGGTGCCCTTCCACCCCGGCCGCACCGACGCCTCGCAGGAGCAGACCGACGTCGAGTCGTTCGGCTACCTCGAGCCGGCCGCCGACGGCTTCCGCAACTACTACGGACCCGTCGCCGCCGCGTGGGGCCTGCCCGCCGAGCACATGCTCATCGACCGCGCCAACCTGCTGACCCTGAGCGCCCCCGAGCTGACCGTGCTCGTCGGCGGCCTGCGGGTGCTCGGCACGAACTGGGACGGCTCGGAGTACGGCGTGTTCACCGACCGCGTCGGCGTGCTCACGAACGACTTCTTCGTGAACCTGCTCGACCTCGGCACGACGTGGACGCCGCTCGACCCCGGCAAGCACGCCTTCGAGGGCCGCAAGGACGGCTCGGGCGAGCTCGTCGGCCGCGGCACGCGCGTCGACCTGCTGTTCGGCTCGAACTCCGAGCTGCGCGCCCTCGCCGAGGTCTACGCCTCCGACGACGCCCGCGAGAAGTTCGTGCGCGACTTCGTCGCCGCATGGGGCAAGGTCACCGAGCTCGACCGCTTCGACCTCCACGCCTGAGGCCCGGCCGGGTGGCGGGGGAGCCTTGCCTCAACCCCGCTGGTCGAGTAGCGCGCGGAGCGCGCGTATCGAGACCCGTGTAGCGGTCCGTTACACGGGTCTCGATACACTCGCGGCTTTGCCGCGAGCACTCGACCAGCGGGGTCAAAGCACGCCGGCATCCGGCGGGGGGTGAAAGCGCGCCGGCATCCGGCGCAGACACACAGAAGGCCCGCTTTCTCGCCTCGGGGGAGCGGGCCTTCTGCGTCTCCGCGGTGCCTGAGCCCTGGCCTCGCCGGCCGGGTGGTGCGAGAGCTTCAACTCCGCTGGTCGAGTAGCGCGCGGAGCGCGCGTATCGAGACCCGTGTAGCGGTCCGTTACATGGGTCTCGATACACTCGCGGCTCCGCCGCGAGCACTCGACCAGCGGGGGTGAAAGCGCGCCGGCATCCGGCGGGGGTGCAGGGCGCGTCGGCATCGGCCGTAGACACGCTGAAGGCCCGCTTCCTCGTCTTGGGGGAGCGGGCCTTCAGCGTGTGCGGCGCCTACGCCTTCTTCGCCTCGAAGACGGCGCGGTAGACGAAGCCCGCGATCAGTGCGCCCACGATCGGGAACACGATGAACGCCCACAGCTGGCCGAGCGGTCCCGTGCCGCCGTAGATCGCCGCGGCGATAGAGCGCGCCGGGTTGACCGACGTGTTGGTCACCGGGATGGAGATGAGGTGGATGAGGGTCAGCGTGAGGCCGATCGCGAGGCCCGCGAACGCCGTGCCGAGGCGCGCGTGCGTGACGCCGAGGATCACGAACAGGAAGACGGCGGTCAGCACGATCTCGATCACGGCGGCGGCGCCGAGGCCGAACCCGCCGGGCGAGAGGTCGCCGAAGCCGTTGCTCGCGAAGCCGCCGGACTGCGCGGCGTCGAGCCAGCCCGCGGGACCGAACGAGCCGATGAGGAACAGCAGGCTCGACGCGACGGCGCCGCCGACGATCTGCGCGACGATGTAGCCCGGCGTGTCCTTCCACGCGAACCGGCCCGCGGCGGCGACGCCGAGCGTGACGGCGGGGTTGAAGTGGCCGCCCGAGATGGGACCCCACGCGTAGGCGCCCGCGACGACCGTGAGGCCGAACGCGAGCGCGACGCCCACGAAGCCCACGCCGAGCGAGGTGCCGTTGTCGCTCGCGCCGAAGTTCGCCGCGAACAGTGCGGTGCCGACGCCGCCGAAGACGAGCAGGAAGGTCCCGAGCGCTTCGGCGAGCAGCTTCTGGGCGGTGGTGGCGACCGGCTCCGGCGCGGTCGTCGTGACGGGCGCGGGCGGCGGCGTGCGCCCGGCGGAGGACCTGCGAGACATGGCGTGCTCCCTCGTTTCGGCATCGTTCTTCGGTACCGTTGTTGCGCCCGATTGTCCCCGCGGCGCACGGCGCGCGCTCCACGACACGCCGCGCACCGCCGTGCGCGCCGCGTGCGCGGCCGGCACGGCTACAGGCGCGCGGCGGCCTTGAGGGTGAGGTAGCGGTCGGCGATGGCCGGGGGAAGGTCCTCGGGTCCGCGGGCGATCGCCTCGCCGCCGGCGCGGCGCACGGCGCGGCCGACGCGCTCGGCGTCGCGGGTGGCCTGGGCGCGCGACGCGAGCTCGTACACGTCGTCGGGCGTGAGGCGGTCGGGCGCGGGCGGATCGTCGTCCGTCACGCTCCCGACGAGCACGGGGCACCGTCGCGTCGCCGCGGGCAGCGCCGCGAGGAAGCCGCGCGCGGTCTCCGGCGCGTCCTGCGCCGTGAGCAGCACCATGAGCGACGGCCGCGTCGTGAGCGTGCGCACGGCCGCGAACGCGGCATCCCAGTCGGTGTCGATGAGCTGCGGCTCGACCGGCGCCATCGCGTCGACGAGCGCCGGCAGCAGGCCCGGCCCGTCGACGCGGGTCACGCGCGCCCGCACGACACGGTCGAACATCACGAGGTGCACGTGGTCGCCCGCGCGCTGCGCGAGGGCCGCGAGCAGCAGGGCGGCCTCCATCGCGGCATCCATCCGCACGCCGTCGCCGACGCGCGCCGCGGCCGTGCGCCCCGTGTCGATCACGATCACGACGTGGCGGTCGCGCTCGGGACGCCACGTGCGCAGCATGGTCGTTCCGGCCCGCGCCGTCGCGCGCCAGTCGATCGAGCGCACGTCGTCGCCGCGCACGTACTCGCGCAGGCTGTCGAACTCGGTGCCCTGGCCGCGCACCTGCACGCTCGTGCTGCCGTCGAGCTCGCGCAGCCGCACGAGGCGCGAGGCGAGGTGCCGGCGCGCCGTGAACGGCGGCAGCACGCGGATCGCCCCGGGCGCGTCGATGCGGCCCTGGCGCCCCGCGAACCCCAGCGGCCCGCGCGTGCGCAGCACGACGAAGCCCGTGCGCAGCTCACCGCGCCGGCGGGGGCGCAGCGGCACGTCGATCGCGCGGCGCTCGCCGGGCGGCACGTCGACGCGGAACCGCGTCGCGGGCGCTCCGGCGGTGGGCTGCCACGCGTCCCGCAGCTCGCCGCGCACGGGACGCGGGCCCCCGTTGCGCAGCAGCACCGTCGTGGCGACCGGGGCGAAGCGCAGCACCCGCGCGGGCAGGCGCCGCATGACGGTCACCCGCCGCGGATCGGCGGCGAGCACGACGTCGACCGCCGTGAGCACGGCGCACAGCGCCGTCCACAGCCCCGCGACGCCCCACGCGGGCATGCCCGCCGCCGACAGGACGACGACGGGGATCACGCCCACCGCGAGGGCGAGCGCGAGCCGACCGGTCACGAACACGGCGTGCGCCCTACCCGTCCCACTGGGTCTCGACCGCGGCAGAGTGCGGGTGTCGCGCGCTCAGACCCGCACTCTGCCGCGGTCGAACGTCGTCTTCTCATAGCGGCACCGGGGTCTGGCGGACGACGGAGGAGAGGATCGCGTCGACCGACACCGCCTCGATCTCCGCCTCAGGCCGCAGCCGCAGACGGTGCCGCCACGTGGGCACGAGCATCGTCTGCACGTGATCGGGCGTGATGGCGGGGAAGCCGCCCAGCCACGCCCACGCCTTCGCGGTCGCCAGCAGCGCCGTCGCGGCGCGCGGGCTCGCGCCCAGCTGCACCGACGGCGAGTCGCGGGTCGCGCGCGCGAGGTCGACCACGTAGCCGAGCACGTCGTCGGACACCTCGACGGATGCCACGGCGCGCTGCGCCTCGTGGATCTCCGCGGCGCCCGTCACCGGCTCGACCCGGGCGAGATCGCGCGGCGAGAACCCGTCGGCGTGCCGGCGCAGCACCGCGATCTCGTCGGTGCGCGCGGGCATGCCGATCACGAGCTTGAGCAGGAAGCGGTCGAGCTGCGCCTCGGGCAGCGTGTACGTGCCCTCATGCTCGACGGGGTTCTGCGTCGCCGCGACGAGGAACGGATCGGGCAGCGGGCGCGAGACGCCGTCGGCCGACACCTGCCGCTCCTCCATCGCCTCCAGCAGCGCCGCCTGCGTCTTCGGCGGGGTGCGGTTGATCTCGTCGGCGAGCAGCACGTTCGTGAACACCGGCCCCGCGCGGAACTCGAAACCGCCCGCGTGCGCGTCGTAGACGAGCGAGCCGGTCACGTCGCCGGGCATGAGGTCGGGCGTGAACTGGATGCGGGTCGTGTCCAGCCCGATCGCGCGGCTGAAGCTGCGCACGAGCAGGGTCTTCGCGACGCCGGGCACGCCCTCCAGCAGCACGTGCCCGCGCGCGAGCAGGGCGATCAGCAGGCCCGTCACGGCGCCGTCCTGGCCGACGACGGCCTTGCCCACCTCGATGCGCACCCGGTTCATCGCCTCGCGCAGCTGCGGGTCGGTCTGACTCATGGATTCTTCCTCTCGGGGTGGAGCGCCTGGGCGACCGCGTCGTCGAGGCCGCGCAGGGCCTCGGCGAGGTCGACCAGCTCGCGGTCGGTGCCGGCCACGCCGTCGCGCAGAATGTACCGCACGCGCCCGCGGTCGGCGCCGAGACGGGCGGCCGCGGCATCCGCGATCTCGTCGACGGTCGCGGCCGGGCCGAGGCCGAGGCGCGTCGCGAGCCGGTCGAGCGTCGCGAGGCGCAGCCGGTCGAGCGCGTGCGTGCGGTCGCCCGTGCGCTGGTACAGCCGTGCGCGGCCGCGGGTGGTCTCGTCGGCGCGCACCGTCACGGGCAGCGTCTCGAAGACGAGCGGCCCGAAGCGGCGCCCGCGCCAGACGCCCGCGGCGATCGTCGCGAGCACGAGCATCGTGATCGCCGGGGTCACCCAGTCGGGGCTGAGCTCGCCGATGCTCGCGTCGCCCTCCAGATCGCTGTCGGCGAGCGCGGGCAGGTACCACACGAGCGTGGCGTGCCGTCCGAGCAAGCCCGCCGCGAGGGCCGCGTTGCCCTCGGTCGCGAGGTGCTCGTTGGTGAAGAGGCCGGCGGCGTCGACCGCCGCGACGCGGGTGCCGTCGCGGTCGGAGACGAGCAGGCCGTGGCCGTCGCCGGCGGGATAGCACGCGACCGTCCCGGATGCCGGGGAGAACACCTGCCACGGCGTGACCGCGCCGGCGCGCTGCGCCTCGGCGAGCTCGCACCGCGGCTCGGCGGTCTCGCCGCCGATGCCCGCGGGGGCCGCGTCGAGCAGCAGGCGCAGATCGCGCGTCGCGGGCTCGAGCAGCACGACGTCGGAGGCGCCCGCCGCGAGGCGCTGCACGGTCTCGTCGGAGAGCGGCGACGTGGCGCCGAGCGCGAGGGTCGTGCCGGCGACGGCCGCCGCCTCGGCCTCGGCGAGGGAGCGCGCCACGACGACGCGCACGCCCTGCGACTCGAGCACGCGCACGAGCGCGCGGGTGCCCGAGGGGCTCGCGGCGTCGGGCTCGAGCAGCCCCAGCGCCGGCTGCCGCACGATCGAGCCGATCGCGGCGGCGACGATGCCCAGCACGACGACGGCGACGGCGATGAGGATCCAGCCCGTCGCGGCGCGGCGGCGCGGGGGAGCGGCGACGGCGGTCATGCGAGGGCCTCGTCGAGCACGGGCGTCGCCGCCTGCAGCCGCGCGTCGAGCTCGGCGACGCGGGCATAGGCGTCGGCGGTGCCGGGCCGCTCCAGGTAGCGCACGTCGTCGAAGTCGTCGGCGATCGCGTTCAGCGCCGCGTGCTCGCCGGGGAACGCGGCCGTCGCGGCGGCGGCGAAGCGGTGCACGGTCGCGCCGGGCTCGATCTCGACGATCGTGCGCTCGGCGAGGGAGCGTGCGACGGCCCGCGTGCGCAGCACGGTCGCGCCGCCCCAGTCGCCGCCGGCGGCCGCGGCCTCCGCCGCGCGCCGCAGCTCGGCCGCCGTGAGCGTGTCGCCGTCGTCGAACAGTGCCGCGCGGCCGGCCGACCGGGCGGTCAGGCGCGGGAGCCCCCAGATGAGGATCGCGACGACGAGCAGCACGACGACGACGCCGACGACGAGGGTCGACAGCCACGGCCCGAGCGAGCCCGGGTTCAACCCCGAGAGCAGGTCGGCGAAGAACCGGAAGACGGCCTGGGCGAGGCGGTCGAAGGCCGACGGCTCGGCCGCCTGGTAGATCGGGTCGGCAAGCTCGCGCTCGGCCCACTCGCGCGCCTCGTCGCCGCCCGGGATGAGCGGCGGCCCGGCCGTCACGGCACCCCGCCGCCGGGCGGCGCCCACTGCGTCGGCGACGGCGGCCCGTCGGAGCCCGCCGGCGCGTCCGCCGCGGGGCCCCCGGGCGGCGCCGGGGCGGACGGGGCGACGGGAGAGGGGGGAGGGGCGGCCGGCGCCGCGACCGGCGGGGGTCCCGCCGGTGCCGGAGGCGCGTAGCCGGGACCCGGCGGGGGCCCCGCCGACGGCGGGGGCGCATAGCCGGGCGCCGGCGCATGCCCCGGCGCCGTCGGATACCCGTAGCCGGGCACGAACGGCGGGGCGGCGGGGCGCGGGGCGACGACGCGGCCGATGTGGGCCGTGTACGGATCGGCGAGGCCGGCCTCACCGGCATCCCGCCGCTCGACGTAGGAGAGCAGGTCGATGTCGAGCCCCTCGTGCCGCATGCGGCAGTCGACGTAGACGAGGCTCGTCGCCGTCGCCTGCACGACCATGCCGACCGCCTGGATGAGCACGACGATCACCTGGGTGACGATCGAGCCGACGAGCAGCGAGATGATCGCCCCGGCCTCGGGGTCGCCCGTGGGCGCGAAGATCTGCTCCATCCCGATCGACAGCAGCGACAGCGGCGTCGAGACCAGCTGGGCGAGGAAGCCGAACGCCAGCGAGATGATGACGACGATGCCGAGCGTCGACCAGAACCGGCCCCGCGTGAGCCGCCACGAGCGGGCGATCGCGCCGCGGATCGTCGCGTGCTCGATGACGATCGCGGCCGGCACGAGCAGCAGCTTGACCGTGAGCCAGAGATACAGCGGCAGCGCCGCGACCGCGGCGAGGATGCCGAGGAACAGCGCGGCGAAGCCGATCACGACCGACAGTCCGATGAGCGCGCCGACGATCGCGCCCGTCGCGAGCACGACGGCGAGCATGAGGAGGAGCATGTAGCCGACGAGGCGCCAGAACACGGGCCGCACGCGGGCCCACAGCTCGCGCAGCGTGAGCTTCTCGGCGAGCACCTCGCGCGAGACCTCCACGACGACGACGCCCTGCACGACGGCCGAGAACGCCGTCGACGCGATGCCGATGACGACGCCCACGACGGCCACGAGCGCCGTCGACCCGATCAGGATGGCCTCGAAGTCGTCGCTCGTCGTCGGCACGTTCACGATGCGCAGCACGGCCCAGACGCCCACGGCGGCCAGCGCGGTGCTCGCGACGAGCGTCACGATCGCCTGCACGACGAGCGCGAACCCCAGGAGCACGCGCGGGTTCTGGCGCAGCGCCGTGAACGAGCGGCCGAGGATCGTCCCGAAGGTCAGCGGACGCAGCGGCACGATCCCGGGACGCGACGCCGGCGTCCAGGCCGGGTAGACGGTCATGGAGCCTCCTCGAACGAGCCGTCGCGGTCCTCCCTATCGTTTCACACCCCTCCGACAGCGGTCCCCGGCGCTGTTCCGTGACCTTCCCGTCACCGTCGGATACTGTGAGAGAGCGCCCGATCTCGCAGCAGAAGGACTTCCCGGTTCCATGACAGCCCGCATCCTCGTCGTCGACGACGACACCGCCCTGGCGGAGATGATCGGCATCGTCCTGCGCACCGAGGGGTTCGAGCCCCTGTTCTGCGCCGACGGCGGCATCGCGGTCGACGAGTGGCGGGCGCAGCGGCCCGACCTCGTGCTGCTCGACCTCATGCTGCCCGGCATGGACGGCATCGAGGTCTGCACCCGCATCCGCTCGGAGTCGGGGGTGCCGATCATCATGCTCACGGCGCGCACCGACACGGCCGACGTCGTGCGCGGCCTGGAGTCGGGCGCCGACGACTACATCGTCAAGCCGTTCAACCCGAAGGAGCTCGTCGCCCGCATCCGCACGCGACTGCGGCCCGTCACGCAGCCCACGAGCGGCGTGCTGCGCATCGGCGACCTCACCGTCGACGTCGCCGGGCACGAGGTGCGCCGCGGCGACGAGGTCATCACGCTCACCCCGCTCGAGTTCGAGCTGCTCGTGGCGCTGGCGTCCAAGCCGCAGCAGGTGTTCTCGCGCGAGATGCTGCTCGAGCAGGTGTGGGGCTACCACTACAAGGCCGACACGCGTCTCGTCAACGTGCACGTGCAGCGCCTGCGAGCCAAGGTCGAGCTCGATCCCGACAACCCGCGCATCGTGATGACCGTGCGCGGCGTCGGCTATCGTGCGGGCGCGGCCGACTGACGATGCGGCGCCGGCCGTGAGCCCCGACGCGATCCCCGTCTCGGCCGGCGTGCGCGACTGGCGCTCGTGGCCGCGGCGCTTCGGGCACCTGTGGACGCGCTCGCTGCGCTTCCGCACGCTCGCCCTCACGCTCGGCCTCACCGCCCTCACGATCCTCGTCTCGATGGTCTGGATGGCCCTCGCCATCCAGAACGAGCTCTTCGAGTCGCGCGTGCAGCAGGCCCGCGAGGCCGCGTGGGACGCGACCCGATCGGCGCAGGTGCGGCTCGACGCCACGGTGGTCTCGAACGACCCGGCCGTGCTGCAGGACGTCGTGACCGACCTGCGCGACGTCGAGTTCCGGCAGGCCGCGACGAGCATGCTCGCGATGTACCGCGTCGATCCCGAGCCCCTGCCCGGCGCGCCGCAGAGCTTCGAGCAGGGCGGTCTCACCGAGGCGCTGCTCACCGACGGGCTGCGCGACACGGTGCGCCGCGACTCCAGCCTGCAGTGGTGGCAGTCGATCGGGCTCGCTGCCGAGGACGGCGGCACCGTGCCGGGCGTCGTCGTGGGGCAGCAGCTGGTCCTGCCCGAGGCGGGCGCCTACGAGCTGTACTTCGCCTACGACCTCGCGGGCGAGGCGCGCACGCTGCAGTTCGTGCAGCTCACGCTCTGGGGCGTCGGCTCGGTGCTCGTCGTGCTCATCGGCGCCATCTCGTGGATCGTGCTGCGCTCGGTCACGGTGCCGATCGCCCAGGCCGCCGAGACGAGCGCGACGCTCGCGGCCGGCGAGCTCAGCGTGCGCCTGCCCGTGCGCGGCCAGGACGAGTTCGCGGTGCTCGGGCGCTCGTTCAACGCGATGGCCGACAGCATCGAGGCGCAGATCAAGGAGCTCGCCGACCTGTCGCTCGTGCAGCAGCGCTTCGTCTCCGACGTGTCGCACGAGCTGCGCACGCCGCTCACGACCATCCGGCTCGCCGCCGACATGATCTTCGACCAGCGCGACGCGTTCGACGCCGCCACGGGGCGGGCGGCCGAGCTGCTGCACGCGCAGGTGCAGCGGTTCGAGACCCTGCTCGGCGACCTGCTGGAGATCAGCCGCTACGACGCCGGCTCGGTGCAGCTGGAGCTCGAGGCGACGAGCCTCGCCCACCTCGCCGAGGACGTCATCGCCTCGATGCAGCAGCTCGCCGAGCAGCACGGCTCCGACGTGCGGCTCGTCGCCCCCGGCGGGTACGCCCCCGTCGAGATGGACCCGCGCCGCATCCGCCGCATCCTGCGCAACCTGCTCGGCAACGCGATCGAGCACGGCGAGGGCCGGCCGATCGTCGTGACGGTCGACAGCGACCAGCGCGCCGTCGCGGTGGGCGTGCGCGACTTCGGCATGGGGATGTCGGCCGCCGACGCGGAACGCGTCTTCGACCGGTTCTGGCGCGCCGACCCCTCGCGCAAGCGCACGATCGGCGGCACGGGGCTGGGGCTGTCGATCGCCCTCGGCGACGCGCGCCTGCACGGCGGCACCCTCGCGGTGTGGTCGGCGCCCGGGCGCGGCACGCACTTCGTGCTCACGCTGCCGCGCGACGGCGCCGACATCGGCGACACGTCGCCGATCGCCCTCGACCCCGGCGACGACGACATCGCCCCGTACGACGCGCTCGGCGCGACCCGCCCGATCGACGTCGTGCCCGGCGCGACGGGGGCGATCGGCACGGCGGGCCCGGCCGGGCCGATGGGGGTGGCGAGATGACGGCGCGGTCGCTGCGCGCGCTCGCCGTGTGCCTGCTCGTGGTGGCGCTCGCCGCGTGCGCGGGCCTGCCGACGCGCGGGCCGGTCAACGCGGGGGGCGTCTCGGCCGAGGTCGACCGCGAGGCCGACTTCGCGTACCTGCCCGACCGGCCGGTCGAGGATGCCACGCCCGAGCAGATCGTCGACGGC
Source organism: Microbacterium sp. No. 7 (assembly GCF_001314225.1). Taxonomy (NCBI): domain Bacteria; kingdom Bacillati; phylum Actinomycetota; class Actinomycetes; order Micrococcales; family Microbacteriaceae; genus Microbacterium; species Microbacterium sp. No. 7. Next base: position 3,341,868 of record NZ_CP012697.1, on the reverse strand, counting down.
TTCCTCGCCGCGGGGTCGGGCCCGCGCGGCAACTGGTCGATCGCGCGCGAGTTCCTCGCCCCGTCCTACCGCGACCAGTGGGACCCGCGCGCGGGCGTCACGATCCACCGCCCCGGCCGCCCCGTGCCCGTGCTCACGGGCGACGGCACGGTGCAGGTGAGCGTGCACCCCACGGGCGCCGTCGACCACACCGGCGCCTACACCTCCGAGGTCGGCGGCGACGTCACGCTCGAGTTCCGGCTCGCGCAGAACGCCGACGGCCAGTGGCGCATCGTGCAGGCGCCGAGCGGCATCGTGATCGACGAGGGCCGCTTCGCGACGGTGTTCCGCAACTATCCCGTGATGTTCTTCGACCCCACCTGGACCTACCTCGTCCCCGACGAGCGCTGGTTCCCGCGCGAGTTCGCGGCGACGTACATCGCCGAGGCGCTCGTCGGCGGCAGTCCGAGCCCGTGGCTCACCGACGCCGTCGTCACCGCGTTCACGGAGTCGTCGCGCGTCGAGCAGCGCGCCGTGCCCGTGCGGCAGGGCGTCGCGCAGGTCTCGCTCGGACCGGCCGCCCGCTCGCTCGAGCAGACGGTGCTCGACCGCATGCAGACGCAGCTGCAGCACAGCCTCGCGGGCGCCGGCATCCGCTCCGTCGCGATGATGGTCGGCGACCAGACCCTGTCCGCGACCGCCGTGCACGAGCGCTCCACCCGCATCGACCCGCGGCCCCTCCTGCTCACCGCCGAGGGCTTCGGCTTTCCGATGGGCGAGAGCCTGGAGGTCATCCCGGGCCTGAGCTCGGCGATCACCGCGCTCGAGGAGCCGCCCGTCGCGATCGAGGTCGACGCCGACCGCACGTCCGCGGCCGTGCGGTTCGTCGACGGCAGCACCGCGCTCGTGAGCGCCGAGGGCGACGTCGTGCCGCTCGGCGGGCCGGGCAGCACGGTCGCGCCGTCGGTCGACCCGTTCGGCTTCGCGTGGACCGTCGACGCGACCGAGGCCGCCGTGCCGACGGTGTTCGCCGCCGACGGCGACCTCGTCGAGCTGACCGTGTCGCTGCCCGGCGTCACGCGCATCGACGCGCTGCAGGTCTCCCGCGACGGCACGCGCCTCGCCGTCGTCGGTCGCGACGGCACGGTGCCCACGCTCTGGGTCGCCGGCATCGTGCGCGACCGCGACGGCACGCCCGTGCGCCTGGGCGGCGAGCGGAGGATCCTCGCGACGCTCGGCAGCAGGGGGATGTCGCTCACGTGGCTCGACGCCGAGACCGTCGCCGTGCTCACGGCGGGCGAGGGCGAGACGCACGTGCACGAGCAGCGCATCGGCGGCGGGCTGACCGTGCGCCCGGCGCCCGCCGACGCCGTGCTGGTCACGGGCAGCAGCCAGTCGGGCGGGCTGCGCGTGCTCGACGCCGCCGGCATCCTCTACCTGCAGCGCGGCGGCACCTGGCAGAACGTCGCGACCGACGTGCTCGGCGTCGCGATCCAGCAGGGCACGCCGGAGTAGCGGCGGCGCGCCGCCTCGTCCCCAGCCGAGCGGATGCCGCGGCTGTCCACCGATCCCGGGCCACGCCGCCGGCGGCGTGGCCCGCCGCGGCAGACTCGGGACATGCCGATGCCTCCCTCCGTCGCCGCGGCGCTCGCCGAGGCCCTGTCGCTCGTCCTCCCCTCCTGGTGCGCGGGGTGCGATGCGCCCGGCGCGGCCGTGTGCGACGCGTGCCGTGCCGCCCTCGCGCCGCGCCCGAGGCGTCGCGAGCTCGCCGGCGGCCTCGTGGTCGCGAGCGCGCTGCCGTTCGACGGGGCCGTCGCCCGCGCCGTGCGCGCGCTGAAGGAGGAGGGGCGCACGGAGCTCGCTCGGCCGCTCGGAACGGCGCTCGACGCGGCGCTCCGCACGATCGCGCCCGCGGGCGACGTCGCGGTCGTCGCGGTGCCCTCGTCGCGCGCGGGCATGCGCCGCCGCGGATACGCGCCCGCCGCGCTGATCGCCCGCGCCGCGGGCCGCCGCCCGCTCGGGCTGCTGCGCGTCGCCGGCCGGGCCGGCGACCAGCGCGGGCTGTCGCGCGAGGAGCGCCGCCGCAACGTCGAGGGGACGCTGCGCGCGCGGCCTTGCGCGGGGGTGCGCGTGGTGCTCGTCGACGACGTCGTGACGACGGGTGCGACCCTCGTCGAGGCCGCGCGGGCGCTGCGTGCCGCGGGGGCGATCGTCGTCGGCGCGGCCACCGTCGCGGCCACTCCGCGCCGCGCTCTATGAACTGCCTTAGTCACGGCAGATGATGCGTGACAGGGCGCCCCCGCGCCGATAGCGTGGAACGTGCAAGGCGAACCCAGGGTCCGCCCGTGACGGGGAGGACCCGGAACAAGGAGGTCACGGATGGAAACCAGCATCGTCGGCGTCGGAGTGAGCATCTCCGACCGCTTCCGCACGGTTGCAGAAGAGAAGTCCACCCGTGTCGAGCACCTCGCGCCCCGCGCGCAGCGGCTCGACATCAAGGTGACGCACCGTGCGTACCGCAATGGCAGTCGTGAGGAAGAGACGGTCGAGCTCACCCTCACCGGCAAGGGGCCCGTGATCCGGGCCGAGGCCACCGATCACGACAAGTTCGCCGCTCTCGACCAGGCCGTCGACAAGCTGTCGGAGCAGATCCGTCGCGCGAAGGAGAAGCGCGTCGACGCCCGCAACAACCCGCGCGGCGCCAAGTTCGAGAAGGGCACGGGATCGCTCGCCGGCATCGACGTGCAGCCCGCCCCGCTCGACGTCGTGCAGGCCGTCGCGACCGGCACGATCCCGATCGTCTCGCAGGCCGAGGACGACGAGGACTACACGCCCGTCGTCATCCGCACGAAGGAGTTCGACGCGGAGTGGATGACCGTCGAGGAGGCCGTCGACCGCATGGAGCTGGTCGGGCACGACTTCTTCCTCTTCATCGACGCCCGCACCGACTTCCCCAGCGTCGTCTACCGCCGCAAGGGCTGGGACTACGGCCACATCGCGCTCAGCGCGGTCGCGCCGCCCGCGGCGGAGCTCGCGTCCTGACCGCAGGAGCCTGAGCGCGGGGCCCTGATCCCAGGACCCCGAACACGGAGGGGCGGATGCCACGGCATCCGCCCCTCCGTCATGCCGCCCCGAGGGTGCTGGTTATCCTCGCGAGGGTGCCTGTTGTTCTCGCGAGGGTGCCTGTTGTTCTCGCGAGGGTGCCTGTTGTTCTCGCGAGGGTGCTGGTTGTTCTCGCGAGGGTGCCTCCGAAAGCACCCTCGTGGAGATACCCAGCACCCTCGTGGAGACAACAGGCACCCTCGGGGAGACAACCAGCACCCTCGCGGAGACAGCGGGCACCCTCGCGGGGCGGGCTCAGTCGAAGAAGCCGTCGAGCAGCGAGCCGATCACGAGGCCGCCGAGGATGCCGCTGGCGAGATCGCCGCCGCCGCTGCCGCGCCGTCCGCCGCCCCAGCCGCCCTGGTCGTTGCCCGGACGCGACTGGTCGATGTCGCGCTGCGCGAGCTGCAGCGCCTCGGCGGCGAGCATGCCGCAGCGGCGCGCGTCGGCCATGGCGCGCTCGCGATCGTCCTCGTCGATCGGGCCGGCCGCGACGGCGGCCAGATCGATGCGGATGCGCTCAGCCTCGGCGAGGCGCGTGCGCGCATCGGCGCCGATCCAGCCGCGGTGACCGGAGATCACGCTGCGGGCGACCCCGAGCTGGCGGTCGGCGTCGTCGATCGCGTGCCGCACGTGCGCCTCGGAGGGCACGGGCCGCGCCTCGCGCTCCCGCGCCTTGCCGACGGCGGCGTCGAGCGCCGCGTTCGCCTCGCGCAGGCGCGTGAGCTCGCCGAACGGGTCGGGCTTCTGTCCCGCGGGCGTGAGGGCGCCGAGCTCGCGCTCGAGTGCGGTGACGGCCGCGGCGACGGGGGCGTGCCGCAGGAAGGGGCGGGCCGCGACGATGTCCTCGCGCGAGTCCTCGATGATCGCGGCGAGCGTCGACTCGGCGCGCAGCGCCTCGATCTCGTACGTGTCCACGGCATCCAGCAGCGTGCGCGCGCGCCGCACCGCCTCGATCGCGGTCTCCAGCGCCAGGTTGGCCTGCTCGCGCTGCCCGCTCTCGCGGCGGGCCGTGGAGATGTCGGCGCTGTGCTCGGCGAACGCGAGCAGCTGCCGCGTCTCGGCGGCGTTGCCGGCGACCTTGTGCACGGCCGCGGGCGCGTACCGCTCGGTCAGCCGCGCCGCCGTCGCCTCCGCACCCGGGACGCGCTCGGCGAGGCGCACGAGGTCGCTGCGGATGCCGGCGATGATCTCGGGGGCCCGGCGCGCCCGCTCGACGGCGCCCGCGAGCGCCTCGGTGCGGTCGTCGAGCAGCTCGCCCGCCCACTCGCACAGCTGGATGATGCGCGCGTTGCGCGTGCGCAGCTCCTCGGGGGTGTCGGGGATGTCGTCGTGGTTGAGCTGGTTCAGGTGGAAGGCCTCGCCCAGGTGGTGCCGCACGGCGTCGAGCGCCTCGCGCAGATCGCGCGTGGCGTCGGCGCCGAGCTCGATCTCGGCGTAGGCGAGCTCGTCGGTCGTCAGCCGCAGCCGCTCGTCGGCGGCCACGAGGGCCGCGTCGGCGCGCTTGCCCTGTTCGACGTCCTGCGCCGCGAGCTGCTCGCGCTCCCTCTTGCGACTGCCCCAGAATCCGGCCATGCATCGATCCTACGTTCGCGACATGTGCAGCAGCCCCTCGTCGTCCCGTCTCGTCCGCCTCGCCCGCCGACCCGTGCGTGGTGCAGGACGGATTCGGGATGCCGGGCGTGTCGCGCGGCGTCCCGGCCCGTCGGACGGGAAAGTCCTGCACCGCGCACGCCGTGGCTAGAACCGCAGCGCGTCGATCACCTTGACGCGCATCGCGACGAGGGCGGGGAGGATGCCGGCGAGCGCGCCGATGCCGACGGCGGCCACGAGGCCCGTGAGCGCCGCGCGCATCGGGAACGGCGGCACGTCCTGCAGCCCCGAGAACATGATCTCGGTCGTCAGGGGCGTGCGCAGCACGGCCACGACGATCAGGATGCCGATGACGCCGGCCACGGCCGTCGCGACCACGTTCTCCAGCATCACGACGGTGAAGACGCGTCCCGCCGTGGCGCCGAAGCTGCGTCGCACGCCGATCTCGCGGATGCGCTGCCGCATCGCGACGAGCTGCACGTTCACGAGGCTCAGCCCGCCCAGCAGCAGCACGAGCGAGACGCCGCCGACCATCGCCAGCTCCGCCATCGCGCGTCCCGGATCGGGGCGCGACGCCCAGTCGGTGCGCGACACGCCGATCGTCGTCCCGTCGGTGATCCCCTGCCGCAGGTCGGCCGCGAGCACGGGCCCGATCTCGGACGCCTGATCGGTGCCGACCCACACCTCCCACGTGGGCGCCGTTCCCTCCGGCAGGCCGCCCGCGCGCGCGACGTACGTGTCGAAGAGCAGCGTCACCGTCTTCTGCGTGTCCCACATCCCCTCCCGCGGGCGCACGCCGACCACCTGGTAGGTGCCCGCGACGTCGCCGCCGAGCGTCACCGTGGGATGCGTCGCCACGGGCCGGCTCCCCAGCACCTCCCACAGCGCCTCGCTGACGATGATCGGGGGAGCCGCGAGCTCCTCGTCGCCGTCGCGGAACCAGCGGCCCTCGGCGACCACGACGCGGTGCATGGTCGCGTAGTCGGGGTCGACGAGCTCGACCTGCGCCGGCCGCAGGTAGTCGCTCGTCTGGATCGGCACCGTGAAGCCGGTCGCGCGCCGCGACACGTGCGAGAAGCCGAACCGCTCCGACACGCGATCGAAGCGCTGCTGCATCGCGGAGAGGTCGACCGCGCCGCCGCCCTCGCGTCCCGCCGACACCGAGAGCGTCGCGGGGCGCCCGCCGTTGCGGTCGGAGTACTCCGCGTTCTGCTGCCAGGCGTACTCGTTGAGCGCGACGACGGCGGTGATCGCCCCGACCGACACGGCGATCGCGACGAGGCTCAGCAGCACCCGCAGCCGATGGTGCCGCACCTCCGCCCACGCCTCGGCGAGCGCCCCGACGATCGCGCTCACCGGGTCACCGCCGCGAGGGGAGAGGCGGCGATCGCGGTCTCGAGCTCGAACGACTCGAGCCGCCCGTCCACGAGCCGGTAGTGCCGGCGGGCGCGCGCCGCCACGTGCAGATCGTGCGTGATCGTCACGAGCGCGGCATCCGTCTCGGCGGCGACGGCGTCGAGCAGCGCCATCACGGCCGCGCCCGTGTCGACGTCGAGGGCGCCCGTCGGCTCGTCGGCCAGGATGAGCGCCGGCCGGCGCACGAGCGCGCGGGCGATCGCGACGCGCTGCTGCTCCCCGCCCGAGAGGCGCTCGGGCGGGGTGTCGAGCCGATGGCCGAGACCCACGCGCTCGAGCATGTCGCGGGCGATGCGTGCGCGCTGCCAGAACGTGCGCCCCTTCGTGTAGCCGAGCGGCATCACGACGTTCTCGGTCGCGGTGCGCCCGGCCAGCAGGTTGAACTGCTGGAAGACGAACCCCACCTCGCGCCCGCGCAGCCGGTCGAGCGGTCCGCGGCGGATGCGGCGCACCTCGCGGCCCCGGAACGCGACCGTGCCGCTCGACGGCTCGTCGAGCATCCCGAGGATGTTCAGCAGCGTCGACTTCCCCGAGCCGCTGCGGCCGACGATCGCGACGTGGTCTCCCGCCGCGACGTCGAGGTCGACGCCGCGCAGGATGTCGAGGCGGCTCTCGTCGGGCAGGACGACGTGCCGCATGACGCCCCTGAGACTGACGAGGGTGGGGCTGACGCGGGAGGGGCTCACGAGATCGGGAGCGGATGCCGGGGTGCTCACCAGTTCCACCCCGGCTCCTCGCAGTACTGCCCGCCGCGACCGTCGTCGTAGCAGACGGGCTCGGCGCTCTCGGTGGTGCCCGGCACGAACTCGCGCACGCGGTCGCCCTCCGCGAGCCCCTCGGTCACCTCGACCCGCGTGCCGTCGTTGACGCCGAGCGCGACCGTGCGCTCCTCGAGGCCGTCCGCACCGTCGTCGACCCACACGACGCCCGAGCGCGCGCCGCCCTTGACGGCGGTCAACGGCACGACGAGAACGCCGGATGCCGTGCCGATCCGCACGTCGAGCGTGACCGGCAGGCCGGCGAACACGATCTGGTCGGCCGGCACGGCGCAGCGCACGCTCGTCGTGCCGTCGGGGGAGACGGCGGTCGTCAGCCCCGTGCAGACGAACGGCGCGGGGCCGTCGGGGATCGTGACGGTGCCCTCGGTGGGCGCGCCGACGAGCCGGTAGAGCTGAGCGGCCTGCACGTCGCCGTGCACGTGGTAGCGCGCGGGGGTGAGCGTGGCGATGTCGCCGCCGAGGCTCACGGGCTGGCCCTCCATGACCGTGAGCTCCGAGATGTCTCCGGCCTCGGGCGCGACGATGTCCTCGTAGCGCCACTGGTCGTACACGATCGTCACGAGCACCTGGCCCGCCTCGACGGCCTGGCCGTCGGCGACGTGCACCTCGTCGATCTCGCCGTCTCGCGTGCTGCGCACGGCGTACGCCTCGTCGCGGGCGATCGTGCCGGTCAGCGTCAGCGCGTTGGAGACGTCGCCGCGGGCGACCTCGAAGACGGGGTCCGCGATCTCGGCGCTCGGCAGGGCGGGAGGCGCGGCCGGATCGGGGAAGAACGCGATCTTGGTGAGGCCGGCGGCGATCACGCCGAAGATCACGACCATGAGAATGGGAAACACCCACCGGCGCCAGACGAGCACGGCATCCTCCTCGCTCTGCGGCGACGGTCGCCGCCTGCTGGTACCTGGCTATCAGCCGCGGAAGACGCGCGGGTGACGCCGGCGGAAAGCCCCGGGTGAGCTGGGGGCACACCCTTAGGGGACCCTGGGTATCGTCCCGGGCAGGGCGTCGGAAGAATCACGGACGGGTAACATGGCGGGGTATGCCTGGGCGCTCTTGCCTACTGATAGATGGAGATCCTCCGTGGCCAACCCTCTCGAGAAACTTCTGCGTGCCGGCGAAGGACGCCTCCTGCGTCGCCTTCAGCAGGTCGTCAAGGCGGTCGGCGCCCTCGAAGAGGAGTACGCGCACCTCACCGACGACGAGCTCCGCGCCGAGACCGCCGAGTTCCGTGCGCGCCACGAGGCGGGCGAGTCGCTCGACAAGCTGATGCCCGAGGCCTTCGCCGCGGTGCGCGAGGCCGCCAAGCGCACGCTGGGCCAGCGCCCGTACGACGTGCAGATCATGGGCGGTGCGGCGCTGCACCTGGGCAACATCGCCGAGATGAAGACCGGTGAGGGCAAGACGCTCACGGCGACCTTCGCCGTCTACCTCAACGCCATCGCGGGCAAGGGCGTGCACGTCATCACGGTCAACGACTTCCTCGCCTCCTACCAGTCCGAGCTCATGGGTCGCGTCTACCGCACGCTCGGCATGACGACGGGGACGATCGTCGCGGGCCAGACGCCCGAGGTGCGCCGCGAGCAGTACGCGTGCGACATCACCTACGGCACGAACAACGAGTTCGGCTTCGACTACCTGCGCGACAACATGGCGTGGCGCAAGGAAGACCTCGTGCAGCGCGGGCACTGCTTCGCGATCGTCGACGAGGTCGACTCGATCCTCATCGACGAGGCGCGCACGCCGCTCATCATCTCGGGCCCGTCGTCGGGCGAGGCCAACCGCTGGTTCCTCGAGTTCGCGAAGGTCGCGCGCACGCTGGAGGCGGGTGTTGACTACGAGGTTGACGAGAAGAAGCGCACGATCGGCGTGCTCGAGCCGGGCATCGAGAAGGTCGAGGACTACCTCGGCATCGACAACCTCTACGAGTCGGTCAACACGCCGCTCATCTCGTTCCTCAACAACTCCATCAAGGCGCTCGCGCTCTTCAAGCGCGACACCGACTACGTCGTCATGAACGACGAGGTCATGATCGTCGACGAGCACACGGGACGCATCCTCGCGGGACGGCGGTACAACGAGGGCATCCACCAGGCCATCGAGGCCAAGGAGGGCGTGCCCGTCAAGGCCGAGAACCAGACGCTCGCGACCGTCACGCTGCAGAACTACTTCCGCCTGTACGAGAAGCTCGCGGGCATGACGGGCACCGCCGAGACCGAGGCGGCCGAGTTCATGTCGACCTACAAGCTCGGCGTCGTGCCGATCCCGACCAACCGGCCGCTCATCCGCAAGGACATGCCCGACCTCGTCTACAAGAACGAGCAGGCGAAGTTCGCGCAGGTGGTCGAGGACATCGCCGGCCGCCACGAGAAGGGCCAGCCGGTGCTCGTCGGCACCGTGAGCGTCGAGAAGAGCGAGCACCTCTCCCGCCTGCTCGCCAAGCGCGGCATCAGGCACGAGGTGCTGAACGCGAAGAACCACGCACGCGAGGCCGAGATCGTCGCCCGTGCGGGCCGGCTCGGCGCCGTGACCGTCGCGACCAACATGGCCGGCCGCGGCACCGACATCATGCTCGGCGGCAACGCCGAGTTCCTCGCGGTGCAGGAGTTGAAGGCGAAGGGCCTCGACCCCGTCGAGACCCCGGAGGAGTACGAGGCGGAGTGGGATGCCGTCTACTCCGCCACGCGCGACACCGTCGCCGAGGAGGCGGCGAAGGTCACCGCGGCGGGCGGCCTCTACGTGCTCGGCACCGAGCGGCACGAGTCGCGGCGCATCGACAACCAGCTGCGCGGACGGTCGGGCCGTCAGGGCGACCCGGGCGAGAGCCGCTTCTACCTGTCGCTCACCGACGACCTCATGCGGCTGTTCCAGTCGGGTGCGGCCGAGGCGATCCTCGCGCGCACGAACTTCCCCGACGACGTCGCGATCGAGTCGGGCATGGTGAGCCGCGCGATCAAGAGCGCGCAGGCGCAGGTCGAGAGCCGCAACGCCGAGGTGCGCAAGAACGTGCTCAAGTACGACGACGTGCTCAACCGGCAGCGCGAGGCGATCTACTCGGACCGCCGGCACATCCTCGAGGGCGACGACATCGCCGAGCGCGTCGAGCACTTCATCGAGGATGCCATCGGTGCGATCGTCGACGACCACACGGGCGCCGGCCACACCGAGAGCTGGGACTTCGACGCCATGTGGACGGAGCTCAAGACGCTCTATCCCGTGGGGGTGACGATCGACGAGGTCGCCGCCGAGGCGGGGTCGAAGGGGCGCGTGACGGCGGAGGGGCTCCGCCGCGAGCTGCTCTCCGACGCCAAGCTCGCCTACCGTCGCCGCGAGCAGCAGCTGGGGACCAGCGCGACGCGCGAGCTCGAGCGCCGCGTCGTGCTGCAGGTGCTCGATCGCCGCTGGCGCGACCACCTGTACGAGATGGACTACCTCAAGGACGGCATCGGCCTGCGCGCGATGGCGCAGCGCGATCCGCTGATCGAGTATCAGCGCGAGGGCTATCAGATGTTCCAGACGATGATGGCGCAGATCAAGGAGGAGACCGTCGGGTTCCTCTTCAACCTCGAGGTCGAGGTGCGCCAGGGCGCCGACGGCGCGGTCGAGGGCAAGGTGGAGGCCAAGGGCCTCGACGCCCCCGCCGTCGAGGCGCAGCGGCTGCAGTACTCGGCGCCCGGCGCCGACGGCGAGGTCGAGGTGCGCAACGAGCGCGGCCAGGTGCAGCAGGCGGCCACGGGACGCGCGCGCGCCGCGCAGGTCGCGGCCGCGCCGCAGCAGGAGGGCGCCCGGGGTGCCTTCGGGCAGCCCGCCGACGGCGCCCCGGACGCGCCGCTCAACCGTCAGCAGCGGCGCGCGGCCGGCCGTCGCGGCTAGGGGAGAGCGGCGCGACACGCCCGGGATGCGAACCGGATTTGCGCCGCCTCCCGGATCCGCGTAAGTTATTCCTTGTTCGCCCCAAAGGGTTGAGAGAGAGCCGGAAGGCCTCACTCCCCTCAAGTAGCAGAACACCTTCCCTCAAGAAACTCTCCGGAGCTTTCGGATGCCGCCTTCGGGTCGGGCGCCGATTTGACAGCCGGAGAGGGAGGGATAAGATAGTGAAGTTGCCCAGCGACGAAGGCCGAGAGGCTGGAACGTCGGAGCATCCGATCTTTGAGAACTCAACAGCGTGCACTTGTCAAATGCCAAATTTTACCTCGTCCGGTCTTTTTGATCGGGTTGAGATTCCTTTGGATCAAAGTCCAATCCTTTCGGGGGTTGGCGTATGGATATGTCAGTGATGGCATCCTTTTTGGTCAGTTCGAACTCGCTGGCATGGCTTTTTTCCGGTCATGTTTGGCTTTTTTCTTTTACGGAGAGTTTGATCCTGGCTCAGGATGAACGCTGGCGGCGTGCTTAACACATGCAAGTCGAACGGTGAAGCTGGAGCTTGCTCTGGTGGATCAGTGGCGAACGGGTGAGTAACACGTGAGCAATCTGCCCCTGACTCTGGGATAAGCGCTGGAAACGGTGTCTAATACTGGATATGAGCTATGACCGCATGGTTGTGGTTGGAAAGATTTTTCGGTTGGGGATGGGCTCGCGGCCTATCAGCTTGTTGGTGAGGTAATGGCTCACCAAGGCGTCGACGGGTAGCCGGCCTGAGAGGGTGACCGGCCACACTGGGACTGAGACACGGCCCAGACTCCTACGGGAGGCAGCAGTGGGGAATATTGCACAATGGGCGGAAGCCTGATGCAGCAACGCCGCGTGAGGGATGACGGCCTTCGGGTTGTAAACCTCTTTTAGCAGGGAAGAAGCGTGAGTGACGGTACCTGCAGAAAAAGCACCGGCTAACTACGTGCCAGCAGCCGCGGTAATACGTAGGGTGCAAGCGTTATCCGGAATTATTGGGCGTAAAGAGCTCGTAGGCGGTTTGTCGCGTCTGCTGTGAAATCCCGAGGCTCAACCTCGGGCCTGCAGTGGGTACGGGCAGACTAGAGTGCGGTAGGGGAGATTGGAATTCCTGGTGTAGCGGTGGAATGCGCAGATATCAGGAGGAACACCGATGGCGAAGGCAGATCTCTGGGCCGTAACTGACGCTGAGGAGCGAAAGGGTGGGGAGCAAACAGGCTTAGATACCCTGGTAGTCCACCCCGTAAACGTTGGGAACTAGTTGTGGGGTCCATTCCACGGATTCCGTGACGCAGCTAACGCATTAAGTTCCCCGCCTGGGGAGTACGGCCGCAAGGCTAAAACTCAAAGGAATTGACGGGGACCCGCACAAGCGGCGGAGCATGCGGATTAATTCGATGCAACGCGAAGAACCTTACCAAGGCTTGACATATAGAGGAAACGGCTAGAGATAGTCGCCCCGCAAGGTCTCTATACAGGTGGTGCATGGTTGTCGTCAGCTCGTGTCGTGAGATGTTGGGTTAAGTCCCGCAACGAGCGCAACCCTCGTTCTATGTTGCCAGCACGTTATGGTGGGAACTCATGGGATACTGCCGGGGTCAACTCGGAGGAAGGTGGGGATGACGTCAAATCATCATGCCCCTTATGTCTTGGGCTTCACGCATGCTACAATGGCCGGTACAAAGGGCTGCAATACCGTGAGGTGGAGCGAATCCCAAAAAGCCGGTCCCAGTTCGGATTGAGGTCTGCAACTCGACCTCATGAAGTCGGAGTCGCTAGTAATCGCAGATCAGCAACGCTGCGGTGAATACGTTCCCGGGTCTTGTACACACCGCCCGTCAAGTCATGAAAGTCGGTAACACCTGAAGCCGGTGGCCTAACCCTTGTGGAGGGAGCCGTCGAAGGTGGGATCGGTAATTAGGACTAAGTCGTAACAAGGTAGCCGTACCGGAAGGTGCGGCTGGATCACCTCCTTTCTAAGGAGCATCTGAGCCTCTTCGGGGGTTCCAGAACTCAGTACCATGCCGAATGTGTGTGGCTGGGGCTCATGGGTGGAACATTTGACATGCCATTGCTGATGCGTGGTGCTGCTAGTACGTCTTCTCTTCGGGGGGGGATTGGAAGGTGGTGTCGCGGGTTGGTGGTGGCTGCACGCTGTTGGGTCCTGAGGGACCGGGCGCTTGCCTTCCTTTGTGGGGGGTGGGGGTTCGTTGCTTCTGGGCCTTCTTCTGTTGCCGGCTGGTTTGCTGGTGGGGGAGGGGGTACCGCCCGTACTTTGAGAACTACACAGTGGACGCGAGCATCTTTGAATGCCTGGATTTTTTCCGGGTGTTCTTTTGATGATCTTAAAGATCATTAGTCAATTTTGTTTTGAGATTGACGATTCGAACTCATGTTTCAAGTCTTTAAGAGCAAACGGTGGATGCCTTGGCATCTGGAGCCGAAGAAGGACGTAGCAATCTGCGATAAGCCTCGGGGAGTGGATAAGCACACTGTGATCCGAGGGTGTCCGAATGGGGAAACCCCGCTGGGCGGCGTGCCGACCTAGTGACTCTCGTCTGAATATATAGGGCGGGTAGAGGGAACGTGGGGAAGTGAAACATCTCAGTACCCACAGGAAGAGAAAACAACCGTGATTCCGTGAGTAGTGGCGAGCGAAAGCGGATGAGGCTAAACCGAGTGCGTGTGATATCCGGCAGGAGTTGCGTGTTCGGGGTTGTGGGACTTTCCATACAGTTCTGCCGAGCTGTGAGCGTTACAAGAAGGTATAGACGAACCGCATTGAAAGGCGGGTCAGAGAGGGTGTGAACCCCGTAGTCGAAATGCTTCTCTTGGCGTGGTGAAGTATCCCAAGTAGCACGGGGCCCGAGAAATCCCGTGTGAATCTGTCAGGACCACCTGATAAGCCTAAATACTCCCAGATGACCGATAGCGGACAAGTACCGTGAGGGAAAGGTGAAAAGTACCCCGGGAGGGGAGTGAAATAGTACCTGAAACCGTTTGCTTACAAACCGTTGGAGCACCCTTGGTAGGTGTGACAGCGTGCCTTTTGAAGAATGAGCCTGCGAGTTAGCGATACGTGGCGAGGTTAACCCGTGTGGGGTAGCCGTAGCGAAAGCGAGTCTGAATAGGGCGAGTGAGTCGCGTGTCCTAGACCCGAAGCGAAGTGATCTATCCATGGCCAGGCTGAAGCGACGGTAAGACGTCGTGGAGGGCCGAACCCACTTAGGTTGAAAACTGAGGGGATGAGCTGTGGATAGGGGTGAAAGGCCAATCAAACTTCGTGATAGCTGGTTCTCTCCGAAATGCATTTAGGTGCAGCGTTGCGTGTTTCTTGCCGGAGGTAGAGCTACTGGATGGCCGATGGGCCCTACCAGGTTACTGACGTCAGCCAAACTCCGAATGCCGGTAAGTGAGAGCGCAGCAGTGAGACTGTGGGGGATAAGCTTCATAGTCGAGAGGGAAACAACCCAGACCACCAACTAAGGTCCCTAAGCGCGTGCTAAGTGGGAAAGGATGTGGAGTTGCTGTGACAACCAGGAGGTTGGCTTAGAAGCAGCCACCCTTGAAAGAGTGCGTAATAGCTCACTGGTCAAGTGATTCCGCGCCGACAATGTAGCGGGGCTCAAGCACGTCACCGAAGTTGTGGCATTGACATTTTTGGTAGGCCTTCGTGGTCCAGCCGTGTTGATGGGTAGGAGAGCGTCGTGTGGCCGGTGAAGCGGCGGGGTGACCCAGCCGTGGAGGCTACACGAGTGAGAATGCAGGCATGAGTAGCGAAAGACGTGTGAGAAACACGTCCTCCGAAAGACCAAGGGTTCCAGGGTCAAGCTAATCTTCCCTGGGTAAGTCGGGACCTAAGGCGAGGCCGACAGGCGTAGTCGATGGACAACGGGTTGATATTCCCGTACCGGCGAAGAACCGCCCAAGCTAATCCAGTGGTGCTAAACGCCCGAGCCTGAGCATCGTACCCTTCGGGGTGCACCGTTCAGGGGAGCGCGTGACCCCATGCTGGTGCGGTTAGCGTGTTAACAGGTGTGACGCAGGAAGGTAGCCCATCCCGGGCGATGGTTGTTCCCGGGGCAAGTGCGTAGGCCGGGTCATAGGCAAATCCGTGACCCTTACAGGCTGAGACACGATGCGGATGAAAAGTGGGTGATCCTCTGCTGCCAAGAAAAGCATCGACGCGAGGTTCTAGCCGCCCGTACCCCAAACCGACTCAGGTGGTCAGGTAGAGAATACCGAGGAGATCGAGAGAATCGTGGTTAAGGAACTCGGCAAAATGCCCCCGTAACTTCGGGAGAAGGGGGGCCATCCGCTTATACCAGCTTGCCTGGAAAAGGGTGTGGTGGCCGCAGAGACTAGTGGGTAGCGACTGTTTACTAAAAACACAGGTCCGTGCGAAGACGCAAGTCGATGTATACGGACTGACGCCTGCCCGGTGCTGGAAGGTTAAGAGGACCGGTTAGCCGTAAGGCGAAGCTGAGAATTTAAGCCCCAGTAAACGGCGGTGGTAACTATAACCATCCTAAGGTAGCGAAATTCCTTGTCGGGTAAGTTCCGACCTGCACGAATGGCGTAACGACTTCCCAACTGTCTCAACCGCGAACTCGGCGAAATTGCATTACGAGTAAAGATGCTCGTTACGCGCAGCAGGACGGAAAGACCCCGTGACCTTTACTACAGCTTGGTATTGGTGTTCGGTGTGGCTTGTGTAGGATAGGTGGGAGACTGTGAAGCATTCACGCTAGTGGGTGTGGAGTCGTTGTTGAAATACCACTCTGGTCACTCTGGATATCTAACTTCGGACCGTGATCCGGTTCAGGGACAGTGCCTGGTGGGTAGTTTAACTGGGGCGGTTGCCTCCCAAAGAGTAACGGAGGCGCCCAAAGGTTCCCTCAACCTGGTTGGCAATCAGGTGGCGAGTGTAAGTGCACAAGGGAGCTTGACTGTGAGACTGACAGGTCGAGCAGGGACGAAAGTCGGGACTAGTGATCCGGCAGTGGCTTGTGGAAGCGCTGTCGCTCAACGGATAAAAGGTACCTCGGGGATAACAGGCTGATCTTGCCCAAGAGTCCATATCGACGGCATGGTTTGGCACCTCGATGTCGGCTCGTCGCATCCTGGGGCTGGAGTAGGTCCCAAGGGTTGGGCTGTTCGCCCATTAAAGCGGTACGCGAGCTGGGTTTAGAACGTCGTGAGACAGTTCGGTCCCTATCCGCTGCGCGCGTAGGAAGTTTGAGAGGATCTGACCCTAGTACGAGAGGACCGGGTTGGACGAACCTCTGGTGTGCCAGTTGTTCCGCCAGGAGCACCGCTGGTTAGCTACGTTCGGGATGGATAACCGCTGAAAGCATCTAAGCGGGAAGCCGGCCTCAAGATGAGACTTCCATCCCCGTTTGGGGGAGAGGCTCCCAGCTAGACTACTGGGTTGATAGGCCGGGTGTGGAAGCACGGTAACGTGTGCAGCTGACCGGTACTAATAAGCCGATGACTTGATAACATTTTTTCGAATCTGTGATGGTTCGCGTCCACTGAGTGGTTCTCGATGTACGGTCGAGAACCCGCCCGCACCCTTCCTTGGGGTGTGTGCTTGGTTTTTGTGACACATCTATAGTGTTTCGGCGGCCATAGCGAGAGGGAAACGCCCGGTCCCATTCCGAACCCGGAAGCTAAGCCTCTCAGCGCCGATGGTACTGCAGGGGGGACCCTGTGGGAGAGTAGGACACCGCCGGACTTCTTTTACACGAAATGGCCACCCACTGACGGGTGGCCATTTCGCATTTCAGGACCGGTGATTGGTCGTGAACGCCCCGCCGCGGGGGAATCCTCCGTCGCGCAGGAGTACGCTGTTCCAATGACCCCGCGCACCTTCGATCAGTCGTCCAAGCTCAAAGACGTCCTCTACGAGATCCGCGGGGCAGCACTGGCCGAGGCCGACCGACTCGAGGCCGACGGCCATCGCATCCTCAAGCTGAACACGGGCAATCCGGCCGTCTTCGGCTTCGAGGCGCCCTACCAGATCGTGCGCGACATGATCGAGGCCATCCCGCACGCGCACGGCTACAGCGACAGCCGCGGCATCATGCCGGCGCGGCGCGCCGTGGTCTCCCGCTACGAGGAGGTCGCGGGCTTCCCGCAGTTCGATCCCGACGACGTCTACCTCGGCAACGGCGTCTCCGAGCTCATCACGATGACGATGCAGGCCCTCCTCGACGAGGGCGACGAGGTGCTCATCCCGGCGCCGGACTATCCGCTCTGGACGGCGATGACGAGCCTCGCCGACGGCACTCCCGTGCACTACCTGTGCGACAACGAGAACGGCTGGCAGCCCGACCTCGACGACATCCGTGCCAAGATCACGCCGCGCACGAAGGCGATCGTCGTGATCAACCCCAACAACCCGACCGGCGCCGTCTACACCCGCGAGGTGCTGGAGGGCATCGTCGAGATCGCACGCGAGCACGAGCTGCTGCTGCTGAGCGACGAGATCTACGACCGCATCCTCTTCGACGACGCGCAGCACATCCCGCTCGCGACGCTCGCGCCCGATCTGCTGTGCCTCACCTTCAACGGCCTGAGCAAGACCTACCGCGTCGCGGGCTACCGGTCCGGCTGGCTGGTGATCACGGGACCGAAGCGTCACGCCGCCGGATTCCTCGAGGGCATCCAGCTGCTGGCGTCCACGCGCCTGTGCCCCAACGTTCCCGCGCAGCACGCCGTGCAGGCGGCGCTGTCGGGCGTGCAGTCGATCGACGCGCTCATCGCGCCGTCGGGGCGGCTGCACGAGCAGCGCGACGCCGCGTGGGAGGGCCTCACCAAGATCCCCGGCGTCACCTGCAGCAAGCCCGAGGGCGCCCTCTACGCGTTCCCCCGCCTCGACCCGAACGTCCACGACATCCACGACGACGCGAAGCTCGTCTACGACTTCCTCGTCGCCGAGCACGTGCTGCTCGTGCAGGGCACGGGCTTCAACTGGCCGACGCCCGACCACCTGCGCATCGTCACGCTGCCGGAGGCGCGCGTGCTGACCGAGGCGATCGAGCGGCTGGGCAACTTCCTGTCGAGCTACCGGCAGTAGCCTGGCGGCGTCCGTCGTCAGAGGATGCCGACGCTCATCGCGCGCCAGCGATCGTCCCAGCCCTCGAGGCGGATGGCGACGGCGCGCACGCGCACGGGGCCCGCGACGACGACGGTCGCCTCGATGACGGCGTCCTTGGGGCTGCAGTGCCGCACGGACACGATGCGGTGCGCGGGCCGGGCCGCCGTCTGACCGCGCGCGCTGCGGGCGCGGGCCGTGAGGTTGGCGCGCGTCACGAGCGCGCGGAACGCGTCCTCGCTCATCCATCTGGCGAGCTGATCGACCTCGCGCACGCCCGCGAGCACCTCGAGGACGCCGATCGTGAGGTTCCGCAGCAGCGGCTCCGGATCGGGCAGCTGCGCGGCGGTGGCCGGCTGCGCGGCGAAGTACTCGGACACGGCACGTGCGCTGCTGAGGCGTCGTCTCATGCTGCGATGAGCGGTCATACGCGTTTCCCCCCGGAACGAAGACGATGATCGTCGTCTTGAGTAGACCACAGGCGTCCGGGCCGCGGGATGAGAATGCTCCAACCTGTGGACAACTCGCCACCGCGCCGGAGCGCGTGCTCTAGCCTCGGCTCGTGCGGTGGGATCGCTTCTTCGAAGACCTGGAGACTCAGCTCGACTCCGAGTGGGAGGCCGAGCGCGCCGCGCTCGACAGCGAGTCGGAGCGCCTGCGCCTCGCCAAGCTGCCGCTGCGCGAGCGGCTCGTCGCCGCCGTCGGGGCGGACGCGGGCGCCGACCTCGTCGGCGCGGAGTCGGTGTCGGGCCGCGTGAGCGCGGTCGGTGCCGACTGGTGCGCGCTCGACGGCGCGAACGCCCACGCGACGCTCGTCCCCCTCGGCGCGATCGTCGCGCTGACGCTCACGCACGAGTCGCTGCTGCGATCCGCGCGCGCCGCCTCCGCGGGGTCGATGCTCTCGCAGCGGATGACCTTCGGCTTCGTCGCGCGCGACCTGGTGCGAAAGCGCGTTCCCGTGGCGATCGTGCTGACGTCGGGACGCACCCTGACCGGCACGATCGACCGCGCCGGCGCCGATCACCTCGACGTCGCGCTGCACGACGTCGACGCGCCGCGACGGGGCGACGCGGTGAACGGCCACCGGATGATCCCGTTCGCCGCGATCGCCGCCGTGCGCCTGGGCGCGCCGGTCGCGCTCTGACGTCAGTCCGGGTGCCGCACCGGCCCGCGACCCCACAGCTCGGGGAAGCTCGCGGCGTTCGACTCGCGCCACAGCGCCATGCGACGCGCCTCCTCCGCCTGGTCGTCGAGGTACGCCTCGACGCTGTCGGCCTCGACGCGCCACTGTCCGGGCGAGCCCACCCGCGCCCCGCGGAGCTGTCCGTCGAGCACGAGCGCGATCACCTCGTCGACCTCGATCGCGAGCATCTCCGCCACCTGCGCGGGCGTGAACAGGCGCGCGCCGGACGGAGTGGGCGAAGACATGAGGCCATTATGAGCCCGCCTCCCGACACGATGCCAGACTGTGGATAACTTCCGCGGGCGGCTCGGGCGCCGCGACACGATGGACGCCATGACCTCCCTCGATGCACCCCGGCCGAGGCCGCGCGCCTTCTGGTCCGACCTGCGGTTCCTCCTGGGGATCGCGCTGATCGCGGCATCCATCGCCGGTGTCTGGCTCGTCGTCGCCGCCGCACGCCACACCGAGCCCGTGCTCGCCGCGACGCGCACGATCGTCGCCGGCGAGAGCGTCGCCTCGAGCGACCTGCGCGTCGTCGACGTCGCCCTCGGGCCGGCGAGCGACGCCTATGCACGCCCCGCGACGCTCGCGCCCGGCGCGATCGCGACGCGCACGATCTCGCGCGGCGAGCTGGTGCCGACGGGCGCCCTCGGCTCCGCCGGGCAGGCGCAGACGACGACGGTCGTGCTCAGCAGCGCGGTCGACGTGCCCGCGGTCGTCGAGCGCGGCAGCGTCGTCGACGTGTGGGCCGCCGACCGGGTCGAGCGCGGTGAGCCCGTGACCCCGCGCATCCTCGTCGCGGCCGTGACGGTCGCGAGCGTCGACCGGCGGTCGTCGGCGCTCGGCTCGCCGGGGACGTCGGTCGAGGTGGTGATCCCGCAGGCCGACGTGGCGGCGGTGCTCGCCGCCGTCACGGGCGAGGCGAGCGTCTCGGTCGTGCCGACGACGGGACCGACGACCGGACCGACGCCGTGAGGGTCGTCGTCGCGGTGCCGGGCGAGCGCGGGCGCCGGCTGGGGGAGTCCCTGACGCAGGCGGATGCCGAGGTCGTCGCGCTCGTCGAGCCGCGCGATGTCGCCGGCGGCGCGCACGAGGCGCTCGCGCACGCCGACCTGCTCGTGATCGCGGCCGATCGCCGCACGCTCACGGCCGAACTCGTCGCCGCGTGCGACGAGCTCGGCGTCCGCATCGCCCCGCTGTGCGGGCGCGACGACGACCGGCGCCGTGCGGCGCTGTTCGGCCTGTCGGCCGTGGACGACGAGACGGACGCCCAGGACATCCTGCATCCCTCGGCACCGCGCGTCGAGCCGGATGCACGCGGGCGCACGATCGTCGTGTGGGGCGCCGCGGGGGCGCCCGGGCGCACGACCGTCGCGATCGAGCTGGCGTGCGATCTGGCCCGCGACGGGCGTCGCGTCGCGCTCGTGGACGCCGACAGCCACGCCCCGTCGCTCGCACTCGCCACGGGGCTCAGCGACGAGGGGCCGGGCTTCGCCGCCGCGTGCCGGCGGGCCGAGCGGGGCGCGCTCAGCCGCACCGAGCTCACCCGCATCGCGAGCAGGCTCGGCGCGGTCGACGTGCTCACGGGCCTCAACCGGCCGTCCCGCTGGCCCGAGCTGAGCGCGTCGCGCGTCGGAGCGGCGCTCGCGGCGTGCCGCGCGTGGGCGGACGCCGTGGTCGTCGACGTCGCGTCGCCGCTCGAGCGCGACGAGGAGATCGTCAGCGACCTCGACGGCCCCCGGCGCAACGCGGCCACGCTCGCCGCGCTGGCCGCCGCGGACCTCGTGGTCGCGGTGGTCGGCTGCGATCCCGTCGGCGTCTCCCGGTTCGTGCGGGCCTACCCCGACCTGCGGGCGACGATCGGCACGACGCCCGTGCGCGTGCTCGCCAACAAGCTCCGTCCCGGTGTCCTCGGCATCGACGCCCGCGCGCAGGTGCGGCGTGCGCTGGAGCGGTTCACGGGCGTCTCCGACGTCTGGTTCGCCCCGTGGGACGCGAGGGCGGCCGACGCCGCGATCCTCTCCGCGCAGCCCATCGCGCACGCCGCGGCGCGCTCCTCCTTCGCCACGGCGCTGCGCCGGTTCGCGGGCGAGGCGATCGCGTCGCCGGCGCCCGCGCGACGCGGCCCCGCCGCTGCTCGGAGCGCATGAGAGAGAGCGCGGGAGAGAGTCGGTACCCTTGACGGGTGTCCACCCTCAGCGATCTCGTCTACGCCCAAGGGCGCGCGAGCGATGCCGACGTCGAATGGCTGCACCGGCTGGCCGGTGACGGCCAGCTGCTCGCCGACCTCGCCTTCGCCGACATCGTCATCTGGGTGCCGACGCTCGACGACTCCTTCGTCGCCGTCGCGCACACGCGGCCCTCGGGCGCGGCGACCCTGTTCTACCGCGACATCGTCGGCGACCGGGTGCGGCCGCAGTGGCACACGCAGGTGCGCGACGCGTTCACGCAGGCGCGCATCGTCGACTCGGCGTCGCCGGACTGGTTCGAGGAGACGCCGACGCGCGTGCGCGCCGTGCCGATCGTGCGGCGGCGCGCGCAGGGCGACCAGCCGGCCGTCGTGCTGGGGGTGCTCACGCGCCACACCAACCTCGGCGAGGCCCGCACGCCCTCGCGGCAGCAGATCACGTTCAACGACTGCGCCGACGACGTGTTCCGCATGGTCGCCTCGGCGGAGTTCCCCGACCTCGACGCGCCCACCGCGCCGCGTCGCGGAGCGCCCCGCGCGTCGGACGGCCTGATCCGGCTCGACGTCGACGGGGTCACGACGTTCGCGAGCCCCAACGCGCTGTCGGCCTTCAACCGGCTGGGCTTCGACGACGAGCTGGAGGGCGAGGCCCTGCTCGACGTCGCGACCCGCATCCTGCCCGCGAGCCGCGAGGTCGACGAGTCGCTGCCGATCGTGATGGCCGGCCGCGCCCCGTGGCGCGCCGACATCGAGCTGCGCGGCGTCACGGTGTCGCTGCGGACGATCCCGCTGCGCGATCACGGCACTCGCATCGGCGCCATCGTGCTGTGCCGCGATGTCACCGAGATCCGCCATCAGGAGCAGGAGCTGATCACCAAGGACGCGACGATCCGCGAGATCCATCACCGCGTCAAGAACAACCTGCAGACCGTGGCCTCGCTGCTGCGCATCCAGGCGCGGCGCACGCACTCCGACGAGGCCCGTGACGCCCTGACCCACGCGATGCGCCGCGTGGCGGCGATCGCCGTCGTGCACGACACGCTGTCGGAGGGGCTGACGCAGAACGTCGACTTCGACGTCGTGTTCGACCGCGTGCTCAAGCTCGTCGCCGAGGTGGCCGCCGCGCCGAACACGCGCGCGCAGACGCGGAAGACCGGATCGTTCGGCCGGCTGCCGAGCGAGTACGCGACGCCGCTCGCGCTGGCGCTCACGGAGCTCGTGACCAACGCGGTCGAGCACGGCCTCGCGGGCCAGGAGGGCGAGGTCGAGATCATCGCGCAGCGCACGGAGGAGGAGCTGTCGGTGCGCGTGCGCGACACGGGCGTCGGCCTTCCCGAGGGTCAGGTCGGCCGCGGGCTGGGCACGCAGATCGTGCGCACGCTCATCCAGGGCGAGCTGAGCGGCACGATCGACTGGCACACCGTGATGGGCAGCGGCACCGAGGTCACGATCGAGATCCCGCTGCGCTACTTCCGCAGCGCGACCTAGCGTCTCGTCGCGTCGCCGCGGACGCCGCCGATCATCGCCGGGGCGACGAGCTCGCGCACCTCCTTGCGCGAATGCACGCCGAGCTTGCGGCGGATGTGCTCGACATGCCCCTCCGCCGTGCGCACCGAGATCACGAGCTCGTCGGCGATCTGCCGGTTGGTCCGGCGCAGCGCGATCAGCTGCGCGACCTGGAGCTCGCGCTCGGTGAGGAGCGCGTCGAGATCGGCCGTCAGCCGTTCCCCCGACCGGTCGAGGGCGAAGTCGATCGCCGCCTCGGGGTTCATGGCGTTGCCGAAGCGCCACTCGGCGGGGCGCTCGGCGCGCAGCAGCTCGAGGCGTCCGTGCAGACCGGTGCGCTCCGCCCGCGGGCTGCTGAGCGGATGCCACACCGACACCGCCGTCCGCGCCGTGCCGTGCGCCGCCGAGATGAGCACCGTCGCCCGCTTGTCGTCCCCCCGCTCCAGCTCGATGAGCCCCGCGAGGAACAGCATGGCGGGATTCTCCGGCCGGTTCGGAAAGGGGCGCACGAGGGTCAGCGCGCGACGCAGCCGGTCGTCGGCCGTGGCGACGTCGGAGGAGGCCCACGCGTGGAAGGCCAGACCGTGGAGCGCGTACGAACGGTAGTAGGTCTCGGCGAACCGGTCGCTCGCGTCGATCATCTCGTGACAGGATGCCGCGGCCCGGTCGTAGCGCTGCGTCGCGTGCAGCAGATACATCTCGATCTGCTTCAGCTGGAACCACAGCGGGTCGGCGACGGCCTCGGCTCCCATCAGCCCCCGGCCCTGCGCGATCTGCGCCTCCGCGCGGTCCCACTGCCGTCGCATGACGGCGAGGAACCCCGAGACGAAGCACGAGCCTGCCTTCTCCCTCGGATCGGAGGCCGTCGCGGCGACCGCGGTCAGCTCGTCGGCGATGTCCTGCGCCCGGTCGAAGGCGCCGATCGCGGCGAGATAGGTGGCCGTGCCGCCCCGGCAGCGGTAGGCGAGCTCCGACACCGCGGTGCCGTACTCCTCGATGCGGGTGAACCAGTGCAGGCCCTCCTCGAGCATGCCCGCGCACCACCAGAGGTACGGATTGGGACGCACCATGATGTCGAGCAGCCTCTCGTGCTGATCGGCGCGGCCGAGGGCGAGCTCGATCGCGGAGCGGATGTTGGGCAGCTCGGTCACCGCCTGGGCATGGAGCTCGCGCTGCCGGGGCCCGAGCCATCCGCTCTCGAGCTCGCGCCCGAGCGTCGCGTACCAGTCCAGGTAGCGATCGCACACGCGGTCGTCCTCCTCCTCGGCGTACAGCTCGTCGCGCCCGAACTCGCGCACGAGCTCGGGCATGTGGAAGCGGCGCCTGCCCTCGGACGTGACGGGCGCGAGCACCGCCTGCTCGACGAGGGACTGCAGGACGTCGAGCACCTCATCGCGCGCGAGCCCCGGCAGCAGCGACGACGCGAGGTCCGCGCCGAAGTCGCCCTGGCAGATCGAGAGGGCGCGCCACGCCTCGCGCTGGCCGGGCAGGCAGAGGCCGTAGCTCCACTGGATCGACTCCAGCAGCCCGCCGTGCCGGCCCACTCTCGTGCGCGTGCCGGGACGCAGCACGGTGAACGGACGCGCGATGCTCTGCATGAGCTCTTCGAGCGAGAGCGTCCGCAGCCGCGACGCGGCCAGCTCGATGCCGAGCGGATTGCCGCCGACGCGCCGGCAGATCTCCCGCACCATCGCGAGGCACTCGCGGCCGTGGATCTCGGGCGTGATCGCCGACGCTCGGTCCAGGAAGAGCCGTTCCGCGGTCCCGACGCCGTCGGCGGCGGGCGCGGGGCCGACGGGAAGCGGGCCGACCGGGACGATGTGCTCGATCTGGAGGCCCAGCACGGTCCTGCTCACGACGACGACCTGGCAGCGCGAGGTGTGGCGGAGGAGCGTGGCGGCGACGTCCGCGCATTCGTCGATGACGTGCTCGCAGTTGTCGATGACGACGAGGCCGCGGCGCTCCGCGAGGTAGGCGCACAGCGCCGTCAGCGCATCGCCCGGGTAGCTCGTGATGCCGGCTGCGGCGGCCAGGGACGAGGCCAGCAGCCCGGGGCGCTCGAGCGAGTCGGCGTCCACGTACCAGGCGGCGCCGCCTTCGGCGACGTGGCGCCGGACGGCCTCGACGGCGAGACGGGACTTGCCGATGCCGGCGGGCCCGTGAAGCGTGACGAGCCGGCTCAGCCGCATCCGCTCGGCGAGCAGCGCTGTCTCGGGCTCACGTCCGACGAACGACCCGGTGAAGCGGGCCCAGGGCAAACGGATCACGATGCCGCACACCTCCTCGCCGGTCGTCCTCGGCGGCACGCCTCATGCGATCGCGCATGCCGCGCCGGACTCCTCGTCCGCGCCGCCGGGGATGCACACAGCATAGGAGCGGCACCGGAGCGGGCGGAGCGGCCGCCGTACGGAAGCCGTAGTGCCCGGCGTGTGATGCGTAGCGGATGCGTAGTCGGGCGGGAACTCGCGTGTCTGTCGGGTAGCCGATCGCCCGGGCGGCGTACGGCGCGGCTCGTATCGTGAAGACGCCGCTGGGGGGGCGCGGGCGGATTCGCACGCGGCCGGGGGATGGACATCCGCTGGATCCCGGGCACATCGGAACAGTCCAACGGGCGGCACGCGCGAGCGTGCCGCCCGTCAACGCAGGGGAGATCACACGACTATGACCATCGATGAGAACACGCCGCTCGTGCCGCAGGCGTCCGCGGACGGAGCGGGTGTCAGCCGGCGCCGCGTGGTCAAGGCGGCCGCATGGTCGGCTCCCGTCGTCGCGGTGGTGGTCGCCGCCCCCTACGCGGCGGCGACCACCACGATCACGGGCATCGCGCTCGCGCCCGGCAGCTGCGCGCTCGTCGCGCCGGGTGCGACCATCCCGGCCATCGGGATGAACGTCACCCCCGCCGCCGCGGCCGCGGTCACGCTCACCCTGACCGGCGGATACACGTTCGCGTCCACGGGAACCGCCGTCGCCACCGTCACGACGGACGCGAGCGGCCACTACGACATCGATGACGTCGTCGCCCCGTCGGGGGTCGGCGCCGCGGGCACGATCACCGCGACGGCGGTCGCCGACTCGTCGGTGACGACGACGGCGACCCTGCCCGCGGTCGGCGCCCCGACCTACGGCTGGGGATACGGCGCGCAGGGGCAGATCGGCAACGGCACCACCGGCGAGACGTACAGCACGGCGGTCGCCTGGCAGCTGCCGGCCGAGACCGTCGCGGTCGGCTCGACCTATTCCGGACTGGCGGCGGTCACCGCCGACGGCCTTCTCTACACGGTCGGCTACAACGGCTACGGCGACCTCGCGAACGGCTCGACCTCCGACAACAACACGCCCGCCGCCGCGCTGCTGCACGGCACGTCGACGCCGATCGACAACGTGGTGCACGTGTCGAACACGTCGAACGACGAGGCCATCGTCTACGTGCGCCGTGGCGACGGCACGTGGTGGGGCGCGGGCGAGAACAACTCGAACTCCATGGCGAGGATCGGGCAGCCGTACTCGGGCGAGCCGACGTTCACGGGCTTCGTGCAGATGGGCCTCGACGTCCTGGCGCAGCCGGGCAATGCGGGCGCGTCGATCTCATGGGTCGACATCAGCGCGTGCACCGGCCGCGCGAGCACGACGATGGCGATCTACACGCTGTCCGACGGCACCGTCTGGACCGCCGGCGAGGGCTGGTCCCGCGGCGGCAGCGGCGTCGGCATCGGGAACGGGGTGACCGGCATCGTCTCGGGCGTGTTCCAGCTCCAGACGGCGGCGGGCGCTCCCGTGACGGGGATGGTCAAGGCCGAGGGCGTGTACCAGTCGTCGATCATGCTGCTGGATGCCGCGGGCAACCTCTGGTATGCGGGCTATGACGGCTTCACGGCGGCGGCCGGCTATTCGAACAACGGCTACGTGCAGAGCTACCCGAAGCCCGAGGGCAAGACGGTGACCGACATCATCGCGGCCGGGCAGTTCTCGTACTACGCGATCACCTCCGACGGCAGCGCCTATGCGGTCGGCGACAACATGGGTGGCAAGTTCGGCGTCGGCGCCGCCGGGAACTCGAACGCGTGGCGCAAGGTGCTGCTCGACGACGTGGTGGAGATCGCCTCCGGCGGCGATGGCACGCTCTTCCGCACGGGCTCCGGCGAGGTCTTCTTCGCGGGCGTCAGCGATCGCGGTCAGAGCGGAAACGGCGTGAACGGCCAGCAGTACCTGACGCCGACGAAGGCGACGAGCCTGCCGGGGCCGGCGATCTCGATCGCGAGCTCGTGGTGGGACTCGCACGCAGCCGTGGTCTCGCTCTGCTGAGCATCACGGCCGACGGGGCAGGGCACGCGCTGGGGGATGCGGCGTGCTCTGCCCCTTTCGTGTCTCCGGGCGCCGCGGGCGATGCCGGACGACGGCGATCGACGGCCCGTGGGCAGCACGAAGACCGGATGCCGGGATCCGGCATCCGGTTGACGAGAGGGGGTTGAGAGGCGGCGGCGTTCAGCTCGCGCGACGGGCGCGCGCGGCGCGGCGCTTGAGGGCGCGGCGCTCGTCCTCGGAGAGACCGCCCCACACGCCCGAGTCCTGACCGGTCTCGAGGGCGTACTGCAGGCAGACCTCGGTCACGGTGCAGCGCGCGCACACCGTCTTGGCCTTCTCGATCTGGTCGACGGCCGGCCCGGTGTTGCCGACGGGGAAGAACAACTCGGGGTCTACCGTCAGGCAGGCAGCCTTGTCGCGCCAATCCATACTCTTGTGCTCCTTGATGCGGGTGAGACGTGTCGATGGCGACGCCGATGCAGGGCGTCGTCTACTCTTGTGGGTGTGCGAGCGGAGCTCGCCCCACTGCTTTGTGGGAGCACACTGCAACAGACATCGTTGCACGCGGCGGCGGGTGAATCAAGAGTTAACAGGACGTTTTTTTCTGAGAAACCTTGTGTTCGCCTGGCGGCGGACGGCACGCGCCGAGACACGCGCCCGGAGAAGCCGAGAGAAGAGGATCACGGTGACCGCATCGACGCCCGCCCGGCTCGCCGCGCTGCTGCTGGCGGCCGAGGGCGCCGCGCTGACGGTGCTGGCGGCCTGGGAGCTCGTCGCCCTGGTCAGCGGGGACACGACCTCCGTGGAGAGCTCGATCGCCCTGTTCGCCCTGACGCTCGTCGGTGCGGCGGCCCTCGTCGCGTTCGCGGTCGCCGTGTGGCGCGGCCACTCGTGGGGGCGTTCCGGCGGCATCGTCGCCCAGCTGCTGCTCGCGTCGGTCGCCCTGGGCATGCTCACCGGGCCCGGGGCGCGACCCCAGGTCGCGCTCGTGCTCGCGGTTCCCGCCGTGGCGGGCTTCGTGCTGCTCATCGCCGCGGTGCGCCGTGCCGGCGCCGACGCGCGTGCCGCGTCAGCCGATGCCGAGGATGCGCCGTAGCCGCGCGACGTGCCCCGTGGCGCGCACGTTGTAGAGCGCCTGGTCGATGCGGCCGTCCTCGTCGAGGACGAAGGTCGAGCGGATGACGCCCTGGATGACCTTGCCGTAGTTCATCTTGTCGCCCCACGCGCCGTAGGCGTCGTGCACGGCGTGGTCGGGGTCGCTCAAGAGCGGGTAGGGGAGCGCGTCCCGCTCGCGGAACTGCCGCAGCTTGGCGGGCTCGTCACGGGAGATGCCGTACACGGCGTAGCCGGCGTCGGCGAGCGCCGCGGCGCTGTCGCGGAAGTCGCACGCCTGCTTCGCGCACCCCGGCGTCATCGCGGCCGGGTAGAAGAACAGGATCGTCTTGCGTCCGCGCAGGTCGGCGGAGGAGACGGGGTGCTCGTCCTGGTCGAGGAGGGTGAAGGCGGGCGCGACGGTACCGGGCTCAAGACGGGGCATCATTCGAGTCTATGAGGGCCCGCGCCGCCCTCGGGCCACTACGCGAACGTCGTCAGCAGCCGCTGCAGGGAGTCGAGCCGTGCGGCGCCGCGCTCGCCCAGACGGCCCTCGTGCACGGCCTCGACGATCGCGCAGTCGGGGGCGTCGGGCAGGTGCGTGCACCCGCGCGGGCACTCCTCGGCGACCGCCGCGAGGTCGGAGAAGGCGCGCAGGATGTTCGCGGTGTCGACGTGCCCGAGCCCGAACGACCGCACCCCGGGCGTGTCGATGACCCAGCCGGTGCCGCCGGGGCCGCGGTAGCGCAGCGACACGGTGGAGCTCGACGTGTGGCGACCGCGGCCCGTGACCTCGTTGACGTGGCCGGTCGCGCGGTCGGCGCCCTGCACGAGCGCGTTGACGAGCGTCGACTTGCCGACGCCGGAGTGACCCACGAACACCGTGGAGTGCCCGACGAGGCGTGCGCCGATCTCCTCGACCGGCATCCGCCCGCGACCGCTCGTGAACACCTCGAGGTCGTCGAGACCCTCGAAGTGGGCGAGGAACCCGGCGGGGTCGGCGAGGTCGGTCTTCGTGACGACGAGAAGCGGATGGATGCCGGCATCCAGCGCCGCGATCAGATAGCGGTCGACGAGGCGGGGACGCGGCTCCGGGTCGGCGGCGGCCACGACGACGAGCATCTGATCGGCGCCCGCGACGATGACGCGCTCGACCTGGTCGGTGTCGTCGGCGCTGCGGCGCAGCAGCGAGGTGCGCTCCTCGATGCCGACGATGCGGGCGAGGGTCCCCGCGTCGCCCGAGACGTCGCCCACGACGCGCGCCCGGTCGCCCGTGACGATGGGCTGCCGGCGCAGCTCCCTCGCGCGCACCGCGAGCACCTCGTGCTCCTCGGGCCCGTCCTCGTCGACGAGGACGGTGTAGCGGCCGCGATCGACGCCGAGGACGCGCGCGATCACCGCGTCGGCGTGCGCGGGACGGCGCTTGGTGCGGGGGCGGTTCGCCTTGGGGTTCGGGCGCGAGCGCACATCGGCTTCGTCGAATTCGGGCTCCTCGTCGTCGAGGTCGTCGAGCCAGCTCACGGGGTGCCTACGACTCCTGCGCGGGGGCGAGCATGCCGTGCCACAGCTCGGGGAACTCGGGCATCGTCTTCGCCGTCGTGCCGATGTCGTCGACGACGACGCCGGGCACGCGCAGGCCGAGGATGGCGCCCGCCGTCGCGATGCGGTGGTCGTGGTGCGCGCGCCACAGGCCGCCTTCGAGGGGGCGAGGGGTGATGCGGATGCCGTCGGGGAGCTCCTCGGCGTCGCCTCCGAGCGCGCGGAGGTTGCCGACGAGCGCGGCGATGCGATCGGTCTCGTGGCCGCGGATGTGGCCGATGCCGTGCAGCGTGGTCGGGCCGTCGGCGAGCGCCGCGAGCGCGAAGAGGGTGGGCGTGAGCTCGCTCGCCGCCGTCAGGTCGAGATCGACGCCGGCGATGCGGCCCGTGCCGGTGACCGTGAGGGCCCCGCCGCGACGGCTGACCCGCGCGCCGAGCACGGCCAGGATCTCGGTGAGCAGGAACCCGGGCTGCGTCGAGCTGGCGGGCCAGCCGGGGATCGTGACGCTGCCGCCCGTGACGAGCGCCGCGGCCAGGAACGGGGCGGCGTTGGACAGATCGGGCTCGATCGTCGCGTCGCGGCCGCGGGGCGTGCCGGCGGGCACGACCCACTCGCCCGGCGTGGGTCGCTCGACGTGCACGCCGCGGCGCGCGAGCGTCTCGACGGTCATGTCGATGTGCGGCACGCTCGGCAGCCGGTCGCCCGTGTGGACGAGGTGCAGCCCGACGTCGAACCGCGGCGCGGCCAGGAGCAGCCCGGAGACGAACTGGCTGGAGCTGCTGGCGTCGATCGCGACCTCGCCGCCGCGGATGTGTCCGTGCCCGCGCACCGTGAACGGCAGCGCCCAGCGGCCGCCGTCGTCGATGTCGACGCCGATCTCGCGGAGCGCCTTGATCATCGTGCCCATGGGGCGGTGCAGGGCCGTGGGATGCGCGGTGATCTCCACGTCGCCGTCGGCGAGCCCCGCGACGGGGGCGACGAACCGCATCACGGTGCCCGCCTGCCCGCAGTCGATGACGGTGCCGCCCGCGAAGGCGGCCGGCGGCGTCACCTGCAGGTCGGGCCCGAACGCGCCGGTGCCCGGCACGGCGTCGACCTGCACGCCGAGGGCGCGCAGGGCGCCGACCATGCGGTCGGAGTCGTCGGAGTGCAGGGGCGCGTGCAGCGTGCTGGGCCCGTCGGCGAGGGCCGCGAGCACGAGCTTGCGATTGGTCAGCGACTTGGAGCCGGGCACGTTCACGCTCGCACGCACGGCGTCGTCGTGAACGGGCGCAGGCCATCCGTCGAGGCGAGGGGAATACCCGAGTGAAGTCATCGGTTTCTACCCTAACGAACCCCTCTGACATGGCACGCAGAATGGCCGGCCGGGGGACGACAGGGTGGAGGACCACGCTCGTGACAGCGACGCTGACGCACGACCCGACATGCCGCACGGACACCGGAATAGACTGGCCGGTGATGGAAGAGCAGGCGGAGACCGATCCGCGCACGCAGTTCGAGGAGCAGGCGCTCCCCTTCATGGACCCGCTCTACGCGGCCGCCATGCGCATGACGCGCAATCCCGCGGACGCCGCCGACCTCGTGCAGGAGACCTTCGTCAAGGCGTTCGCGTCGTGGTCGTCGTTCACGCAGGGCACGAACCTGAAGGCGTGGCTGTACCGCATCCTCACGAACACCTACATCAACACCTATCGCAAGCGGCAGCGGGAGCCCTATCAGGGCACGATCGACGACCTCGAGGACTGGCAGCTGGGCGGTGCGGAGTCGACGACGGCGACGAGCACGCGCTCGGCGGAGGCCGAGGCGATCGACCACATGCCGGCATCCGTCGTCAAGGACGCCCTGCAGTCGCTGCCCGAGGACTTCCGTCTCGCGGTGTATCTCGCGGACGTGGAGGGCTTCGCGTATCAGGAGATCGCGGACATCATGAAGACACCGATCGGCACGGTCATGAGCCGCCTGCACCGTGGCAGGCGCATGCTGCGTGACCTGCTGAGTGACTACGCACGGGAGCGGGGCATCACCGTCCCCGCCGCAAGGAGCAGGAAATGAGCGACTGCGGTTGTGAGAAGGCGCGCCGGGACTTGGAGGAGTACCTGCGCAAGGAGGTCTGCAAGACGGCCGAGGCCGATATCCGCGAGCATCTGGAGGGCTGCCCCGGATGCCGCGACGAGGCCCTCGTGTCCCGCACGCTGACGGAGGTGCTGGCCCGCTCGTGCAAGGAGGCGGCGCCCGAGGAGCTGCGCGACATGGTGATCGCGCGGCTCCGCGCCGCCCACGTCACCGCGAACTGATCCGCGCCGGCCGGTCCGCCGGCGCGCAGGGCCCGGAAGACCTGGTGCGGAGGCGCCCCGGAGACTCGGCGCGCAGGCGCCCCGGAGACGACGAGACGCCGCCGGCGCGTGCCGGGCGGCGTCTCGTCGTGCGGTCGGGGATCAGCGCGCGAGCGCCTCCTCCATGAGGGCGGTCTGCTCGGCGGCGTGGACCTTCGCGGAGCCGGCAGCCGTCGAGGCCGCGGCGGCACGCGTCACGCCGCGCACGGGGCGGCCGTTCAGCTGCGGCACGACGTTGAAGGCGATGAACGGCCAGGCGCCCTGGTTCTCGGGCTCGTCCTGCACCCACACGATCTCCGCGTTCGGGTACTGCGCGATCACCGCGTTCAGCTCGTCGACGGGCGCCGGGTAGAACTGCTCGAGGCGCACGAGGGCGATCTCGGGATTCGGGTTCTTCTCCAGCTCGCTGCGCAGATCCCAGTGGATCTTGCCGCTGTGCAGCAGCACGCGCGTGACGGCGTTCTTGTCCAGGCCGCGGTTGTCGTCGAGCACGGGCTCGAAGCGGCCGGTCGTGAAGTCCTCGACGGGGCTCGTCGCGCCGCGCAGACGCAGCATCGCCTTCGGGCTGAACACGATGAGCGGGCGGCGCGGGCGCGAGTACGCCTGGCGGCGCAGCAGGTGGAAGTACGACGCCGGCGTCGACGGGCGCGCCACGGTCATGTTGTCCTGCGCGCACATCTGCAGGTAGCGCTCGATGCGCGCCGACGAGTGGTCGGGGCCCTGGCCCTCGTAGCCGTGCGGCAGCAGCAGCACGAGGCCCGACTGCTGGCCCCACTTCTGGTCTGCAGCCGTCACGTACTCGTCGATGAGCGCCTGCGCCGTGTTGGCGAAGTCGCCGAACTGCGCCTCCCACAGCGTGAGGGTGTCGGCGCGCTCGACCGAGTAGCCGTACTCGAAGCCCATCGCGGCGTACTCGCTGAGCAGCGAGTCGTACACGTAGAAGCGTCCCTGCGACTGCGACAGGTTCGCGAGCGGCAGCCACTCCTGGCCGTTCTCGCGGTCGTGCAGCACGGCGTGACGCTGCACGAACGTGCCGCGCCGGGCGTCTTGGCCCGCGAGACGCACGTTCGTGCCCTCCATGAGCAGCGAGCCGAACGCGAGCAGCTCGCCGAAGGCCCAGTCCACGCCGCCCTTGCGGCTCATGTCGTGGCGCTTGGTGAGCAGCTGTTGCAGCTTGCCGTGCACGGTGAAGCCCTCGGGGCGGTTCACGAACGCGTCGCCGATCTGGTGCACGACGTCGAGCGAGACGCCCGTGACCTCGGGCTCGCCCGCGACGACGTCGTTGGTCGCCGTGGTGGTGGCGATGCCGGTCGTGCCGGTCTGCGCGGCGTGCGTCTCGGCGAAGGCGACCTCGAGGCGGTCCTGGAAGTCGCGCTTGGCCTGCTCGTACTCCTCCTCGGTGATGTCGCCGCGGCCGACGAGCGCCTCGGTGTAGAGGTGGCGCACCGAGCGCTTGGCCTCGATGAGGTTCGTCATGAGCGGCTGCGTCATCGACGGGTCGTCGCCCTCGTTGTGACCGCGGCGGCGGTAGCAGACGATGTCGATCACGACGTCGCGCTTGAACTCCTGGCGGTAGCGGAAGGCGAGCTCCGCGACGTGCACGACGGCCTCGGGGTCGTCGCCGTTCACGTGGAACACGGGCGCCTGGATGGTCTTGGCGACATCCGTCGCGTACACGGAGGAGCGGCCGTCCTGCGGCAGCGTCGTGAAGCCGACCTGGTTGTTGACGACCACGTGGATCGTGCCGCCCGTGCGGTACGCGCGCAGCTGGGACATCTGCAGCGTCTCGACCACGACGCCCTGGCCGGCGAACGCGGCGTCGCCGTGCACGAGGATCGGCAGCCACGAGAACGAGCCGATCGGCATGCGGTCCTGCTTGGCCCGCACGATGCCCTCGAGCACGCCGTCGACGGTCTCCAGGTGCGAGGGGTTCGCCGCGAGGTAGACGGGGACCTCCTTGCCCGAGTCGGCGACGAACGTGCCCTCGGTGCCCAGGTGGTACTTCACGTCGCCCGAGCCGCGCTTCGAGCCGATCGCGACCGACCCCTCGAACTCGCGGAACACCTGGCCGTAGGTCTTGCCGGCGATGTTGGTGAGCACGTTGAGGCGCCCGCGGTGGGCCATGCCGATCGCGGCGCCGTCGAGGTTCGCGTCGGCCGCGCCCTGCAGGATCTGGTCGAGCAGGGGGATGAGTGACTCGCCGCCCTCGAGGCTGAACCGCTTCTGGCCGACGTACTTCGTCTGCAGGAAAGTCTCGAACGCCTCGGCCTCGTTGAGCTTGCTCAGGATGCGCAGCTGCTCGTCGTGGCCGGGCTTCTGGTACTTCACCTCGACGTTCTCCTGGAACCACGCGCGCTGCGCGGGGTCCTGGATGTGCATGTACTCGATGCCGATCGTGCGGCAGTACGAGTCGCGCAGGATGCCGAGGATGTCGCGCAGCTTGAGCGTGCGCCGGCCGCCGAACCCGCCCGTGACGAACTCGCGGTCGAGGTCCCAGAACGTGAGGCCGTGCGACTCGATCTCCAGGTCGGGGTGCGTGTGCTGCACGTACTCGAGCGGGTCGACGTCGGCCATGAGGTGGCCGCGCACGCGGTAGGAGTTGATGAGCTCCTGCACGCGCGCCGTCTTGTCGACGCGCTCGGCCAGGTCGACGTTGATGTCGCTGTTCCAGTGGATGGGGGCGTAGGGGATGCGCAGCGCGGCGAAGATGTTCTCGTAGAAGCGGTTCTTGCCGATCAGCAGCTCGTGCACGATCTTCAGGAACTCGCCCGAGCCGGCGCCCTGGATGACGCGGTGGTCGTAGGTGCTCGTGAGGGTGATCGTCTTGCCGATGCCGAGCTCGACGAGGGTGCGCTCGCTCGAGCCCTGGAACTCCGCGGGGTACTCGAGGGCGCCCGCGCCGATGATCGCGCCCTGGCCCTTCATGAGACGCGGCACGGAGTGCACGGTGCCGATGCCGCCCGGGTTGGTGAGCGAGATCGTCGTGCCCTGGAAGTCGGCCGCCGTGAGCTTGTTCGCCCGGGCGCGCTTGACGAGGTCCTCGTAGGCGGCGAGGAACTCGCCGAACGTGAGCGTGTCGGCGCGCTTGATGCTGGGCACCATGAGGGCGCGCGTGCCGTCGGGCTTGGGCAGGTCGATCGCGATGCCGAGGCCGATGTGCGCGGGGGAGACGACCGACGGCTTGCCGTCGATCTCGGCGTAGTAGACGTTCTGGCTCGGGAACGCCTTGAGCGCCTGGATGAGCGCCCAGCCGATGAGGTGCGTGAAGCTCACCTTGCCGCCGCGCGTGCGCGACATGTGGTTGTTGATCACGATGCGGTTGTCGATCATGAGCTTCGCGGGCACGGTGCGCACGCTCGTCGCCGTGGGCACCGTGAGCGAGTCGTCCATGTTGGCCGCGAGGGTCTTGGGCATGCCGCGCAGCGGCGTGACGACGTCCTCCGAGGCGCTGTCCTCGGCGGCGTTGCTCGGGGCGTTCTGCGGCGCCTGCGCGGGGACCGGCTGCGGCGCGGCGGGCCGCGCGGTCGTGCGGGCCACGGGCGGCGCGCCGACGACGGGGACCGGAGCCGTCGGCGGGTGGGTCTCGGATGCCGGGGCCGCCTGCGTCGTCGTCGCCGGCGGCGCGGCGGGAGCGGCGGCCTCGGGGGCGGAGCCCTCGGGCTGGTAGGCCTCCAGCACCGGCCACCACGAGCGGTCCACGGAGTTTCGATCCGTCAGGAACTGCTCGTACAACTCCGCAACGAGCCACTCGTTGGCGCCGAATCCGTTGTCGTTGCTCGTTCCTGTTCCGGTCGCCTGATTGGACACGAATGTGCCTGCTTTCGTCGATGAAGTACCGATGGCGCGCGAGCGCCGGTGTGCCCGCGCATACGTGCTTTCAAGGGTAGCCCAGATCGATGCCCGGCAGCGCCGGTCGGCCGCGATGCGGACGGGGGTCGGTAGCGTTGTCGTATGCGATTTTCCGGCGCCCAGCCCACCGTCGACCTCACCTACTCCGACGTGTTCCTCGTTCCGCGCCGCTCCGGCGTGACGAGCCGTCTCGACGTCGACCTGGCGCCCGGCGACGGCACGACCGCGACGGTCCCGCTGGTCGCCTCCAACATGAACTCCGTGACCGGTCCGCGCCTGGCCGCCACGCTCGCGCGCCGCGGCGGCCTCGGCGTGCTGCCGCAGGACATGGCCCTGCAGGACCTCGACGCCGCGATCCGCTGGGTCAAGCGGCAGCCGGTGCCGTGGGACACGCCCCTCGTGCTGAGCCCCGACGCGACCGTCGCCGACGCCGCGCTGCTGCTGCCGCCGCTGGAGGGGCGCGGGATCGTCGTGGCGTCGGCGTCCGACGGCGGGCGCGTGCACGTCGACGACATCGTGGGCATCGTGCCGGCCACGCGGCTGGGCACCGCGCTGAGCGACGCCCGCCTGGGCGACCTGGTGCGCGCACGGATGGTGTCGATCGACGCCGACGACGTCACCGACGCGCGCCAGGCGTTCGACCTGCTCGTCGCGGCCGAGGCCGAGACGGTGTGCGTGCTGCAGCACGGCCACCTCGTGGGAACGCTCTCGCAGCGCACGGCGCTGCGCGGCACGCTCTACCGCCCCGCGCTCGACGCGGACGGCCGCCTCGCGGTCGCCGCCGCCGTGGGCATCAACGGCGACGTCGCCGCGAAGGCGACGGCGCTGGCCGCCGCGGGCGTCGACGTGCTCGTCGTCGACACCGCGCACGGCCACCAGGACGGCATGCTGCGCGCGCTGCGCACGGTGTCGGGCCTGAGCCTGGGCCTGCCGATCGTCGCGGGCAACATCGTCACGGCCGACGGCGTGCGCGACCTCGTCGCGGCGGGCGCCACGATCCTCAAGGTCGGCGTCGGCCCCGGCGCCATGTGCACGACCCGCATGATGACCGCGGTCGGGCGGCCGCAGTTCTCCGCCGTGCTCGAGACCGCGCAGGCGGCGGCCGAGGTCGGCGCGCACGTGTGGGCCGACGGCGGCGTGCGGTACCCCCGCGACGTCGCGCTCGCGCTGGCGGCGGGCGCGGCATCCGTCATGATCGGCTCGTGGTTCGCCGGCACGATCGAGGCGCCGGGCCAGCTGCAGCTCGACGCGGACGGCCGCGCGTACAAGGAGTCGTGGGGGATGGCGTCCACGAAGGCCGTGCACGGCCGCTTCGGCCGTCTCGACCCGTACGAGCGCGCCCGCAAGGAGCTGTTCGCCGAGGGCATCTCGTCGTCGAAGATCTACCTCGACCCGCTGCGCCCCTCGGTCGAGGACCTCGTCGACATGATCACCTCGGGCGTGCGCTCGTCGTTCACCTACGCCGGCGCCGCGTCGGTCGCCGAGTTCCACGACCGCGCCCTCGTCGGCCTGCAGTCCGCCGCCGGCTACGAGGAAGGCAAGGCGCTCCCCGTCAGCTGGTAGCCCGCCACCCCCTCCGTCCCTCCCGCGAGTCAATCCTCGCTCGCCGAGTCAATGGCCGAGCAGCGCGTTTCCTCGCTTGATTCGGCGAGCGAGGATTGACTCGGCGGCGGGGTGGAGGCCGGTTCGGGGAACGTGGAGCGGGTGTGCGCAGTGTGCGGGCGGATGCCGTAAACTCTCTGCCACGATGGACGACCCTCCCAGTAGTAGACCCTCGCCCCACCGACCCTGCCGCCTCCGCCCTGGAGGTGATGTGTGATGGACTTCATCATGTTGGGGGTGGGGCTCATCCTCACAGTCGGCACGGGCCTCTTCGTCGCCAGCGAGTTCGCACTCGTCAACCTCGACCGCGCCGATCTCGAAGCACGGCAGGCCGCGGGAGAGTCGCGGCTCGCACTCACGATCAGCGCGCTGCGGATCACCTCGACGCACCTGTCGAGCGCGCAGCTGGGCATCACGCTCACGACCCTGCTCACGGGCTACACGATGGAGCCCGCGATCTCGAACCTGCTCGGTCCCGTGCTGATCACCTGGGGCATCCCCGAGGCGGCCGTCCGGCCCGTCTCGGCGACCGTGGGCATGGCGATCGCGACCGTGTTCTCGATGCTCATCGGCGAGCTGGTGCCCAAGAACTTCGCCCTCGCCGTGCCGCGTCAGACGGCGAAGCTCGTGATGCCGTTCCAGGTGGCCTTCACGACCGTGTTCCGCCCCGCCGTCACGGTGCTCAACGGCAGCGCCAACGGCGTGCTGCGCGCGATGGGCATCGAGCCGAAGGAGGAGCTGTCGGGTGCCCGCACGGCCGAGGAGCTCTCCAGCCTCGTGCGCCGCTCCGCGAGCGCGGGCGTGCTGGAGCAGGACACCGCGTCGCTGCTCGACCGCACGCTGACCTTCTCGCGGCTCTCGGCCGCCGACGTCATGACGCCGCGACCGAGCCTGCACGCGATCGCCGCCGGCGACAGCGTCGAGGACGTCGTGCAGCTGTCCCGCCGCACGGGCCACAGCCGCTTCCCGGTGTACGACGAGTCGATGGACGACATCGTCGGCATCGTGCACGTCAAGCAGGCCGTGTCGGTGCCGCGGGAGCGGCGCGCCGACGTGCCCGCGAAGGCGATCGCCGAGGAGCCGCTGCGCGTTCCCGAGGCCGTGCACCTCGACGTGCTGCTGGCCGAGCTGCGCGGCCGGGGCTACCAGATGGCCGTCGTCGTCGACGAGTACGGCGGCACGGCCGGCATCGTGACCCTCGAGGACCTCGTCGAGGAGATCGTCGGCGAGGTGCTCGACGAGCACGACCGCAGCCGTGCGGGCGTGGTGCGCGCCGAGGGCGCCGTGATCTTCCCCGGCGAGCTGCGCCCCGACGAGGTGCTCGACCGCACCGGCATCCGCGTGCCCGAGGGCGACGTGTACGACACCGTGGGCGGATTCCTCATGGCGGCGCTCGAGCGCGTGCCGTCGGTCGGTGACACCGTCGAGATCGAGGACGGCACCCTCGCGGTGCACCGGATGGACGGACGCCGCGTCGACCGGGTGCGCTTCGTGCCGAAGCCCGTGCACCCGGATGCCGACGACGCCCACGGCGAGAAGACCCAGGGCCAGAAGACGCAGGGCCAGAAGACCCAGGGCGAGAAGACGCAGGGCGGTGACGAGCGATGAGCGACTGGGCGGGTATCGCATGGCTGGTCGTGCTGCTGGTCTTCAACGCGTTCTTCGTCGCCGCGGAGTTCGCCGTCATCTCCGCGCGCCGCTCGCAGATCGAGCCGATCGCCGAGCGCGGCTCCCGTTCCGCGAAGACCGCGCTGTGGGCCATGGAGCACGCGACGCTCATGCTCGCGACCTGTCAGCTGGGCATCACGATCTGCTCGCTGCTGATCCTGAACGTCTCGGAGCCGGCCATCCACCATCTGCTGGCGGTGCCGCTCGGGCTCACGGGCTGGGGCGAGGCGGTCGTCGACGTCGTGGCGTTCGTGATCGCGCTCGTGGTGGTGTCGTACCTGCATGTCGTGTTCGGCGAGATGGTGCCCAAGAACCTCGCGTTCTCGGTGCCCGATCGCGCGGTGCTGCTGCTCGCGACGCCGCTCGTGTGGTTCTCGCGCCTGTTCCACCCGATCATCGTCGTGCTGAACTGGCTCGCGAACCACATCGTGCGCCTGTTCCGCGTGGAGCCGAAGGACGAGGCCACCTCGACCTACACGCTCGAGGAGGTCGCGACGATCGTCAACCAGTCGCGCATCGAGGGCGTGCTCGACGACACGACGGGCGCGGTCGCCGCGGCCGTCGAGTTCACCGACAAGAAGGCACGCGACGTGGCCGTGCCGCTGGCCGATCTCGTGACGCTGCCCGACACGACGACCCCCGACGAGGTGGAGCGCGCCGTCGCGCGCTACGGCTTCTCGCGGTACATCATCGTCGACGGCGCGGGCGCCCCGCTCGGCTACGTGCACCTCAAGGACATCCTGCGCGAGGCGGAGGGCAGCGATGCGGCGAAGGCGACCGCTCCGCTGAACCCGAAGCGCATCCACCGCATGGTGTCGGTGGAGGAGACGACCGACCTCGAGGACGCGCTCACGCTGATGCGCCGCTCGAGCCGCCACGTCGCGCAGGTGCGCGACGCCGAGGGCGAGCTGACCGCGGTGCTGTTCCTCGAGGACATCCTGGAGGAGCTGGTCGGCGAGGTGCGCGACGCCACGCGCCGCGGCCACGGCCGCTGACGCCGGCATCCGTCGTTCGCACGACAGGAGAAATCACGGGGACAGGACGATCCGTCAGGAATCGTCCTGTCCCCGTGATTTCTCCTGTGCTCGTGACGGTGCTCAGGGGCGCGGGCGGGCGCGCAGGTACTGGTTCGGCCAGGGGGCGAGGTCGGAGTCGCCGAGCTCGCCCGCGGCGCGCAGCGCGAAGTGCGGGTCGCGCAGCCACTCGCGGCCCGCGAGGACCACGTCGGCGTCGCCGTCGGCGAGGATCCGCTCGGCCTGCGGGCCCGACGTGATCTCGCCGACGGCGCCCACGCGCAGCCCCGTGCGGCGACGGATCTCGGCCGCGAGCGGCACCTGGTAGCCGGGACCGACGGTGATCCGCTGGTGCGCGACGAGGCCGCCGCTGGAGATGTCGAAGAACGCCACGCCGCGCTCGGCCGCCCACTGCGCGACCGTGGCGGTCTCGTCGACGTCCCAGCCGCCCTCGGCGGCATCCGTCGCCGAGAAGCGCACCAGCAGCGCCGCATCCGGCGCGGTGTCGCGCACGGCGTCCACGACGCGCAGCAGCAGGCGGGCGCGGTTCTCCAGCGAGCCGCCGTAGGCGTCGGCGCGGGTGTTGCTGAGCGGCGAGAGGAACTGGTGCAGCAGGTAGCCGTGCGCCGCGTGGACCTCGATCGCCTGGAAGCCCGCGGCGACCGCGCGTGCCGCGGCGGCCGCGAACCCCTCGACGACCCGGTCGATGCCGGCCTCGTCGAGCTCGGCGGGCTCGTCGAAGCCGTCGAAGGCGATCGCCGAGGGCGCGACGGTCTGCCAGCCGCCCGCGTCGTGCGGGATCGACGCGCGTCCGCGCCACGGCGCGAAGGTCGAGGCCTTGCGCCCCGCGTGCGCGAGCTGGATGGCGGCGACCGCGCCGCGGGCGCGGATCGCGGCGGCGATGGGCGCCCACGCGTCGCGCTGCTCGTCGTTCCAGAGCCCCGCGTCCTCGGGCGAGATGCGCCCCTC
Organism: Microbacterium sp. No. 7; assembly: GCF_001314225.1. Taxonomy (NCBI): domain Bacteria; kingdom Bacillati; phylum Actinomycetota; class Actinomycetes; order Micrococcales; family Microbacteriaceae; genus Microbacterium; species Microbacterium sp. No. 7. Next base: position 3,300,768 of record NZ_CP012697.1, on the reverse strand, counting down.
GGGCACGACCGCCGTCGCCTCGGCGATCACGACGCCCGCCCCGCCGGACGCGAACTGCGCCAGGTGCACGTGGTGCCAGTCGTTCGGCACGCCGTCGACGGCGGAGTACTGGCACATGGGCGCGACCCACAGGCGATTGCGCACGGCGAGGCCGCCCAGATCGAACGGCGAGAACAGCGAGGTCATGGTGCTCCTGGTCGTGCGGGCGCCGGTAGGGTGGCGCCATGGTCGAGGGAACGGAATGGTCGCGGGCCGACGCCGCGGCGTTCCTGCGTGTGCCAACATCACGGGACGACAAGTATTCCCGCGGTGTCGTCGGGCTGCGCACCGGCTCGGAGCGCTACCCGGGCGCGGCCGTGCTGGGGGTCGAGGGCGCGTGGCGCGCCGGCGCCGGCATGGTGCGCTACGTGGGTCCCGCGCGCGATCTCGTGCTCGCCCGGCGCCCCGAGACGGTCGCCGTCGACGGGCGCGTGCAGGCCTGGGTGATCGGGTCGGGGACGGATGCCGCGGTGCGCGCCCCCGCCGAGACCGAGGCGCTCCGCGCGCTGCTGGCGGGGGAGGTCCCCGTGGTCGTCGACGCGGGCGCCCTCGATCTCGCGTCCGCGGCCGCCGCGCCGATCGTCGTGACTCCGCACGCGGGCGAGCACCGCCTGCTGCGGGAACGGCTCGGGCTGCCGGTGTCGCCGGGCGTGCCCGGCGGGGCGGCGCGCGGCGGCACCGACCGGGCGGAGTCCGACGGCGGTGGCGCTGACCGGGTGGAGGTCGCCCAGGCCGAGGCCGACCGCGCGGAGGCCGCCCTCGGCACCGCCCGCGCGCTCGGCGCGACGGTGCTGCTGAAGGGCGCCACGACCGTCGTCGCCTCGCCCGACGGGCGCGTGCGCACCGTGACGGCGCCGACCTCGTGGCTCGCGACCGCCGGCACGGGGGACGTGCTCGCGGGCGTGCTGGGCGCCCTCGTCGCGGCGGGCGGCGACCTGCCGGGCGCCGCCGCGACCGCCGCATGGATCCACGGCCGCGCGGGCGCCGCCGCCTCGGCCGCCCGCGGCGGCGGGCCGCTCGTCGCCCTCGAGGTCGCCGAGCACGTGGCATCCGTCGTCGGCGGCCTGCTGACGGGGTCCGCCGAGGGCGCGGGGAGGCCGACGCCGTGACGGCTGCGGCTCAGCGACGGGAGCGCGGGCGTCCGCGCCTCGTGGATCGCGAGGCGGTCATCGACGCGGCGGTCGCGCTCGGGCTGTCGAAGCTCACCATGACCGCGCTGGCCGAGACGCTCGGCGTGCGGCACTCCACGCTCTACCGGCACGTGGGCGGCCGCGACGACATCGTCACCGCGGCGGCCGACCGGGTCTTCGACGCGGCGCCGTGGCCGGTGCCCTGCGACGACTGGCGTCAGCACGTGCGCGACTACGCGCGGACCCTCATGGACCTCTACGAGGCCGATCCCGGCCTCGCGGCCGAGGTCGGCCGGCTGCGGCGGGCCCCCGACGGGCTGTTGCGTGCCCTCAACGACTTCCGGTCGGCGCTCGTGGACTACGGCCTCTCGCCGGACGACACCATCGTGCTCAGCGACCTCGTCATGCAGCTCGCGCGGCAGGCCTACGACTTCCGCCGCGCCGACGACGGCTCCCCGCTGAGCGAGGAGGAGGTCCGCCGCGAGATGCGCGGCCGCCTCGACGACGTCACGCGCGGCGCCGACGAGCGGGTGCGCGAGGCGCTGGTCGCGTTCACCGCCGCCGACTCGCGGCACAACTTCGACGTCAAGCTCGAGCACATCATCCGCGGCTTCGAGCGCTGAGCGCACCGCCGCCGGCAGCGGTCCCGTTCCCGGCTCCGCGTAACCCGGATGTCGCCGGGAGGCGCGAAAGCACGCGGCAGGATTGCGCCTTCGTTTCGCGTCGATTAAATAAGCAACAGCCTGTTGCAAAAGATGCGGACCCGCTTCTACTGTCAAGCCATGACAGGAGGAAGGACGCACATGTACGACGATCGTCGCCAGGCCCCCGCCGGCCTCGGCATCGAGATCTCGGAGCTCGGCAAGCGTTTCGGATCGGCCCGCGGCACCGGCGTGGACGCCGTGTCGGGCTTCTCGCTGACCATCGATGCGGGCTCGTTCGTGTCCCTCATCGGGCCGTCCGGATGCGGCAAGTCCACGGTGCTGCGCATGATCGCCGACATCGAGTCGCCCACCGACGGCTCCATCGCGATCGGAGGCCGCACGCCCGCGCAGATCCGGACCAGCAGCCGCCTCGGCATCGCCTTCCAGGAGCCCGCCCTGCTGCCCTGGCGCTCCGTGCTGGGCAACATACGGTTCCCCTCCGAGCTCGGCGGCCGGTCCACGGTCGACCGCGCGGAGCTCCAGGCGCTCGTGGACCTCGTGGGCCTCAGCGGGTTCGAGCGTTCGCGGCCCGGGCAGCTCTCGGGCGGCATGCGCCAGCGCGTCGCGATCGCCCGCGCGCTGTCGGTGCACCCCGACGTGCTGCTGCTCGACGAGCCGTTCGGCGCGCTGGACGAGTTCACGCGCCAGCGGATGAACCTCGAGCTGCAGCGCATCTGGACCGCGCGGCGGGTCACGACCCTCCTCGTCACCCACTCCATCACCGAGGCCGTGTTCCTCGCGGACGAGGTCGTCGTCATGTCGGCGCGTCCCGGCCGGGTCGCGGAGATCGTCGAGGTCGACCTGCCGCGGCCTCGGACGACGGAGATGATGACGACCGACGCGTTCCACCGCCTCGTCGACCGCGTCTCCCGTATCCTGTTCGCCAGCCAGCACGCCCACCGTGCCGCGCTCGAGGCGGCGGCGTGACCGTCGCGCTCACCCAGCCCCGCGGATGGCGCCTGCGCCTGCCCGCGCGGCTGGACGGCCGCATCGGCTGGGGCACCGTCGGCACGCTCGCCGTCATCGCCGTCTGGCAGCTCGTCGTCGGCGCCGGCGTCGTGCCCTCCTACGTGCTGCCCACACCCCTCCAGATCGTGGACGCCTGGGTCGGCGCCCTCGACCTCATCGCCGTCAACCTCCCCGCGACGCTGCGCACGGCGGGCCTCGGCTACCTCGCCGGCAACGCGGTGGCGATCGCCCTCGCCGCGCTCGCCGGGCTGTGGAGCCCCGCGGAAGGACTCGTGTCGCGGCTCGCGATCGCCGCGCACTGCATCCCGACGATCGCGCTGGCGCCCATCCTGCTGGTCGTCGCCCCCGGCGAGCTGCCCGGCATCATCCTGGCCGCCCTCGGGGTGTTCTTCGCGACCCTCGTCGGCATGCTGACCGGCATGCGGTACCCCGACGGCCGCGCCGTCGAGGCGCACCACGCCTTCGGCGGGCGGCGGCTCACCGAGCTCGTCAAGGTGAAGCTGCCGTACGGCATGCCCGGCATGTTCTCCGGCCTGCTGCTGGGCGTGCCCGGCGCCATCGTCGGCGCGCTGATGAGCGAGTACCTCATGGTCGGGCGCGGCATGGGCGGCGCGATCACGGCGGCGCAGGAGCAGCTCGACGCGGCCCGGGTGTGGGCGCTCTGCCTGACCTGCGCGCTCGTCTCGGCGCTCGCGTTCGCGGCCGTCGGCGCGCTGCAGCGCGCCGTGCTCCCGTGGCTCGCGGAGACCTCCGTGTCGTACGCGGCCGCGGGTGCCCGCGGCGCCTCCGCGCACCCCGTGCGCGACACCGTGCTCGGCCTGCTCGTGTTCCTGAGCGTGGCGTGCACGCTGTGGTGGGGCGCCCTGCAGGTCTTCGGCATCTCTCCCTACCTGGGCAAGACCCCGCTCGACGTGCTCGAGTACCTCGTCGTCGGACCCGCCGCGCTCGCGCACACCGCCGAGCTGCTCGGCTATCTCGGCACGACGCTCGGCAACGCGGCGCTGGGCCTGGCGCTGGGCACGCTCGTCGCGGTCGTCCTCGCGGCCGCCTTCTGCGCCGTCCCCGCGCTCCGCGAGGCGGCGATGCCGACCGTGCTGCTGGCGCGCAGCGTGCCGCTCCTGGCGATGATCCCCGCCATCGCACTGGCGCTCGGCTCCGGCCTGCTGACGGTCGTCGCGCTCACCGCGCTGCTCTCGTTCTTCCCGACGCTGATCACCGTCATGAACGCGCTGGACGCGGTGCCGCGCGACATCTCCGATCTCGCCCGTGCCTACAACGCGAGCCGCGCGGACGTCACCTTCCGCATCCGCGCGGTGTACGCCGTGCCCGCGGTGTTCCAGTCGCTGCGCATCACCGCGACCGGCGCGCTGCTCGGGGCCATCGTCGCGGAGTGGCTGGCCAGCCCGGGCGGCATCGGCTACTTCGTGCTGCGCTCCGCCTCCGAGTCCAAGTTCGTCGCCCTGTGGTCGGCCGTCGTGGTCGTGACGCTCGTGTCGATGGTCCTGTACGTGATCGTCGTCGCCGTCGAGACCGCCGTGCGCCGCCGCATCCTCTGATCCGCCCCTCCCCGCACGCCGCCGCGTCGCGGCGGCGTCATCCGCCCTGCCCGTCCCGCCCCGAAGGAGACACCATGCCCCGCACCGCCTCGCGCCTCGTGCGCGCCGCCGCGGCCTCGCTCGCCGTGGCCCTCGCCCTCACCGGCTGCGCCGCCACGACCCCCGCCGAGCCCGCCGCGAGCACCGAGACCGATGCCGCCGTGGAGCACGCCGACCTGAGCCTGCAGCTGCGGTTCATCGCCAACGCCCAGTTCGCGGGCAGCTACATGGCGCAGGAGAACGGCCACTACGACGACGAGGACCTCACCGTCTCCATGACGCCCGGCGGCGTCGGCATCGCGATCGACCCGCTCGTCGCGCAGGGCACCGCCGACATCGGGATCTCGTCGGCGGCCAACGTGGCGATGGCCCGCGCCGAGGGCGCCGACCTCAAGATCATCGGCGCCGGCTACCAGCACAGCGCGACGGTCGTCATGTCGCTGCCCGAGAACCCGATCGAGACGCTCGCGGAGCTGAAGGGCAGGAAGCTCGGCGCGGTGTCGAGCAACTTCGCCATGGTCATCGCGTTCCTGGAGGCGAACGGCATCGCGGAGGACGAGGTGGAGCTGGTCTCGATCCAGGGAGACGCCGCGCCGCTCCTGTCCGGTCAGGTCGACGCGATGATGACGATCGCCACGAGCCAGCCCCTCGTGCTGGAGGCGCAGGGCATCGAGCCGGTGCTGATCCCGATGGCGGAGAACAACTTCGACGAGCTCGACTTCACCTACATCGTCACGGAGCGCACGCTCGCCGACCCCGCCAAGCGCGCCGCCGTGGTGCGCTTCCTGCGCGCCGAGATCGCCGGCTGGAACGACGCGCTCGCCGATCCCGAGGCGGCCGCCGACCTGGCCGTGGACGTCTACGGCAAGGACAACGGGCTCGACCGCGCCCAGCAGGTCGCGCAGGCGACGGCGCAGGTGTCGCTGTTCCAGACCGACGACGACGCGCCGGGGATCTTCTGGCTCTCCGACGCCGGCATGGAGCGCACGCTCGCGACCCTGGACAAGCGCGGCATCGACGCCGACGAGTCCCTCTTCGACACCTCGATCCTGACGGAGGTCTACGGTGGCTGACCGCATCGATACCGACGTCGTCATCCTGGGCGGCGGCCCGTCGGGCGCGACGCTCGCCCTCGCGCTCGGACGCCGCGGCATCCGCACCGTGCTCGTCGACAAGGGGCACGAGCCGCTCCCCGGCGTGCGCGCCGGCGGCGCCTCGTCGCTCGTCATGACGATCATGCGGACGCTGGGCGTCGAGGAGGAGATCCGCGCGCGCGCCCCCGTCCCGCCGGGCTGGCCCCGCACCAGCGTCATCACGACGGGCCTGTGTGATCGCGTGCTCGACGTGCGCGGTCCGCGCAGCCGGGCCGACGAGGCGACCACCGCGCCGGCGATCATGCAGAACGTGCCCTCGTCGGTGCTGGAGACCGTGCTGCGCGAGGAGATCGCCCGGCAGCCGTCGGTGACCACGCTCTACGGCTGCACGTTCGGCGGCGACCTCGTGCAGGACGAGCAGGGCGTCACCGTCGTCGTCCAGGACGATGCGGGCGTGCCGGTCACCGTCCGCGCGCAGTACGCGGTGGGCGCCGAGGGGGCGAACAGCCCCACGCGCGCCGCGGTCGGCATCGGCATCGAGGGGCATCCGCACTTCACGACGCGGCACACCGTCGAGTTCGTCGCCCCGGGGCTCGGGGCGCTGCACGGCCTCGGCGACCACAACCAGTACTGGGTCATCAACGAGGACCTCATCGCCTACGTGCTGCATCAGGATGCCGGACGGCGGTGGACGCTGCAGATCGAGGAGGTCGCACCGCACGTCGAGCCCCTCCTGACCGATGCGGCCGCGCTCGTGCGGCTCGCGGTCCGCGGCGACGTGGAGATCGAGTGGGCGAGCGTGCGCCGTTGGCGGGCCAACGCGTTCTACGCCTCGCGGCAGCGCGCCGGCCGCGTGTTCCTCGCCGGCGACGCCGCGCACGCGACGCCGCCGGGCGCCCTCGGCCTGCAGCAGGGCATCGCGGACGGCGCCGACCTCGGCTGGAAGCTCGCGGCGCGGCTGCAGGGCTGGGGCGGCGAGGCGCTGCTGGACTCGTACGAGGCGGAGCGGTGGAGCATCAGCCGTGCGCTCGTGGAGGAGGTGGACGTGCGCGGCCCGCATCGCCTCGCCGCCTATGCCGCGTACGAGGGCGAGGAGCGCGACGCCGCGATCCTCGAGGACATCGCCCGCCGCGACCTGAGCCGGCTGTCGCTCGGCATCGCCGCGCACGGCTACGTCTACGGCGGCTCGCCCGTGCTGTCCGGCCCGCGGGTCGCGACGGGCGCGCGGTTCTCGGCGTCCCCGCTCGCCGAGGTCGGCAAGCAGGTGCCGCACCGGTGGCTGCCGGACGGTCGCGCCCTCGTCGACACGCCCGGCGAAGGGCTCGCGCTGCTGCACGGCTCCGCGCACGATCCGTCGTGGTTCCTCGACGCGGGCGGCGGCGCGGGGGTGGCCGTGAGCGCGGTCGCGCTCGACGACGAGACGATGGCCGGGCTGCTGGGCGCGCCGGGCGCCCGCCGCGCGCTCATCCTGCGTCCCGACGCGCACGTCGCGTGGGTCTCCGGCGAGCCCGGCGACGGCGACCCCGCGGTGGTCGACGTCGTGCTGGGGCGCGTCGCGCAGACCGTGTGAGCCGTCGAGCGGGTCCCGCACGGCCGCGTGCGGGACCCGCTCGCGCGGGCGCGGCAGATGGTCGCGGGCGGGAACGGCCCGCGGGTACGGTGGAGTCGTCTACTCCCGGAGGTTCCCATGCTCATCGCCTTCTCCGTCGCTCCGAGCGGCACCGGCCGATCCGACGGCTCGGTGCACGACGCCGTCGCCGCCGCCGTCGAGGTCGTCCGCGCGAGCGGCCTGCCCCATCGCACGACGTCGATGTTCACCGAGGTCGAGGGGGAGTGGGACGAGGTGATGGCCGTCGTCAAGGGCGCCGTCGACGCCGTGCAGCCGTTCGGGTCGCGCGTGTCCCTCGTGCTCAAGGCCGACATCCGTCCCGGATACAGCGGCGAGATCGACGCGAAGGTCGAGCGCCTGGAGCGCGCGCTGGACGAGCGCACGGCCGAGGACCACGCGGACGCGGACGGATGACCGAGGGCGACCTGCGGTACGCCGCCACGGCGGTGCTGCTCCGCGCGTCGCGCGGCCGGATCGAGACGCTCATGCTCGAGCGGCCCGATCGCGGGAACTTCGCGGGGATGTGGGTCTTCCCGGGCGGCAAGATCGACGCCGAGGACGCCGGCGACGACCTCGTCGAGAGGGCGCGTTCGGCGGCCGTGCGCGAGACGCGCGAGGAGGTCGCGCTGGAGCTCGACCCCGACGAGCTGCTGCTGCAGGCGCGCTGGACGCCCGCGGCCGACCGTCCGCTGCGCTTCCGCACGTGGTTCTTCCTCGCGCGCGATCCGGGCGGGCCGATCGCGACCGACCCCGGCGAGGTCGTGGATGCCGCATGGCTGCGCCCCGCCGACGCGCTCGAGCGGCACGCGGCCGGCGGCCTGCTGCTGGCGCCGCCGACGTGGGTGACCCTGCACACGCTGGCACGGCACGACGACATCGACGATCTGCTCGAGGCGACGCGGGCGCGCGGGGTACGGCACTTCGACACGCACCTGCACGGCCAGATCCTGCTGTGGGAGGGCGACGGCGAGTATCCGGGCGGCGACGGCGGTCCCCGTCGGCACCGGTTCGACCGCTCGTCGCTGCCGTGGGCGTACATCGCCGACGACTGATCGGCACGCGCGCCGACCAGGGTCGTAACGATTCGATCCCGAGGCGGCAGGGGCGATAGGATCGCACGGTGACGTCCTCGACTCCTTCGAGGGGCGCGGCGAAGAGGGCGCTCATCTCCCTCGCCATCGGCAGCTTCGGCATCGGCATGACCGAGTTCGTCGCGATGGGCCTGCTGCCCGAGATCGCGCGCGACCTGCTGGCCGCGCAGTGGACGGCATCCCCCGAGATCGCGCTCAGCCAGGCGGGCTGGCTCATCTCCCTGTACGCCCTCGGCGTCGTCGTGGGCGCCCCCACGATCGCCGGCTCCGTCGCGCGCTTCCCGCGGCACCGCGTCATGCTCGCGCTCGCCGTCGCCCTCACGGTCTTCAACGGCCTCATCGTCTTCGCGCCGACCTTCGAGCTCGTCTGCGTCGCGCGGTTCCTCGCGGGGCTGCCGCACGGCGCCTACTTCGGCATCGGCGCGCTCGTCGCCGCCGACATGATGGGACCCGGCAACCGCGCGAAGGGCGCCGCGTTCATCCTCACCGGCCTCACGCTGGCCAACATCGTGGGCGTGCCCCTCGGCACGCTGCTCGGGCAGCACGCGGGGTGGCGTGCGGCGTTCGCGTGCGTCGCCGTCGTGTTCGTGGCGTCCACGATCGCCATCGCGCTGTTCGTGCCGCCGAGCCGCGGCGAGCCCGGGCGCACGCTGCGCGCCGAGCTCGGCGTCTTCCGCATCGGACAGGTGTGGGCGACGCTCGCGGTCGGGGCGATCGGGTTCGGCGGGTTCTTCGCGATCTACAGCTACATCGCCCCCGTCGTGACCGACGTGGCGGGCTCACCGCAGTGGGTCGTGCCGGTCATCCTCGTGATCATGGGCGTGGGCATGACGGTCGGCAACCTGCTCGGCGGCCGCTACGCCGACATCGACCTGCGGCGCACGCTGCTGCGCAGCCTCGTCGCGCTCGCCGCCGTGCTCGTGCTGCTCGCCCTGACGGCCGGCTGGATCGTGTGCCTCATCGTGTTCGTCTTCCTGACGGGAGCGCTGGGATCGGTGCTCGCCCCCGCGATCCAGACCCGGCTCATGGACGTCGCGGGCGACAACCAGTCGATCGCCGCCGCCCTCAACCACTCCGCGCTCAACATCGGCAACAGCCTGGGCGCGTTCCTCGGCGGCGTCGTCATCGCCTGGGGCTGGGGGTTCACGGCGCCCGCGTGGACGGGCGTCGTGCTGGCGCTCCTCGGCCTCGCGTTCGCCGTCGCGTCGTACCGGGCGGAGGATCGCGGCGCGCGGCTGCGTCGTCCCTGATCGCGCGGATGGCTCTCAGCTCTCGCCGGCGGGACCGTCGCCGTCCGGTTTCGACCGTTGAACAGCGTCTCATTCCATCCGTCGATTCAGCGGGCATCAGCGGATGCCCCGGCGGCGGGCGCGGTGGTCGACGACGGTCAGTCGTCGGCCGGTGCGGGCCGCGCGTGCTCCGGCGCACGCGCGGCTGCGCGAGGACAGGAGATATCACGGGGGCAGGACGATTCCGCGCGCATCGTCCTGCCCCCGTGATATCTCCTGTCCCGGTGATGGGGGAGACGGGGAAGGGAGGCGCGGGTGAGGGACGACGGACAGGGCGTCGTGCGGTGCGGCGCCGTGTGGTGCGGCGTCGTGCGGTGCGGAGCCCCCGCCCCGCCGCGGTCAGCTCTCGAGCAGTCGTTGCAGGTGGTGTCCGACGGCCGGCGTCTCGATGAGGAAGCCGTCGTGGCCGAAGTCGCTCGTGATCACGACGGTCTCGTCGTCGATCGTGGAGCGGATGCCGCGGGAGATGCGCTGCTGCCCGTCGAGCGGGAACAGCCGGTCGCTGTCGATGCCGAGCACGAGGGTGCGGGCGGTGACGCGTGCGAGGGCGGCCTCGATGCCGCCACGATCGCGGCCGATGTCGTGCGAGCTCATCGCCTCGACGAGCGTGATGTAGCTGTTGGCGTCGAACCGGCGCGTGAACTTGTTGCCGTGGAAGTCGAGGTAGCTCTCGACCGCGAAGCGGCCGCCGTGGCCGAGGGGGCTCTTGCCCGACTGCCACGACCGCCCGAACCGCTGGTTGAGCTCGGTGGCGGTGCGGTAGTTCAGCAGCGCCATGCGGCGGGCGAGCGCGAGGCCGCGGTGCGGGCCCTCGCCGTCGGGGGCGTCGTAGTACTCGCCGTGCTGGAAGCGCGGGTCGATCTGGATCGCCTCGACCTGCACGGAGTTGAGGGTCACCTGGTCGGCGGTGCTGAACGGGGGAGCCGCGAGCACCGCGAGGCGCTGCACGCGCTCGGGGTGCGTGATCGCCCACTCGAGGGCGTGCATGCCGCCCATCGAGCCGCCGACGACGGCGGCCCACGAGGGGATGCCGAGGTGGTCCGCCAGCAGGGCCTGGGCGGCGACCTGGTCGCGGATCGTGAGGTACGGGAAGCGTCCGGCCCACTCGGCGCCGTCGGGGCCGATGCTCGACGGGCCGGTCGAGCCCTGGCATCCGCCGAGGATGTTGGGGGCGACGACGAACCAGCGATCGGTGTCGATCGCGCAGCCGGGGCCGACGACGTCGCCCCACCAGCCCTCGGTCGCGTGACCGGGACCGGCCGCGCCGCGCACGTGGCTGTCGCCCGTGAGCGCGTGCGCGATGAGCACGGCGTTGTCGCGCGCGGGGCTCAGCTCGCCCCACGTCTCGTAGGCGAGGCGGATCGCGGGCAGCTCACGCCCGCCCTCGGTCGTGAAGGCGCCCAGCCACGCGAACCGGCGGTCGCCGGGCGGGTCGCCGTCGCGCCAGGCGCCGGTCGCCGGCGGCCGGGCGCGCAGGAGCCGGGCATCGGCCTCGGTGATCGGCGCGCTCGGCACCGTGTCTTCGGAGGTCTGCCAGTCCATGGCATCCATTCTCCCCCGCCCCCGCGCACCCCCCTCGCCGTATTACACGCCCCGCCGCCCAGGCGCCCCTCGCCGAGAATGCATCCGGCCGCCGAGAGTGCATCTGGCGGCCGAGGATGAGGGGCGCCGCTGCACCCTCGGCCGCCAGATGCACTCTCGCGGTGGGGAAGACTCGCGGTGAGGAAGTAAGGGGGAGGATGCGACGGTGCCCCCGCCCGGAGGGGCGGGGGCACCGTGCCCTGTGAGGAGGAGGTCAGACGCGCGCGGCCTCGGCGACCTTGCGCGCGGCGGCGAACGCCTGCTCGAGGTCGGCCTTGAGGTCGTCGATGTTCTCCAGGCCCACCGAGAGGCGCACGAGGCCCGGCGTGACGCCGGCGCTCAGCTGCTGTTCGGGGGTGAGCTGCGAGTGCGTCGTCGAGGCCGGGTGGATCACGAGCGAGCGCACGTCGCCGATGTTCGCGAGGTGGCTGAACAGCGTGAGCGAGTTCACGAACTCGCGGCCCGCCTCGACGCCGCCCTTCAGCTCGAACGACAGCACGGCGCCGACGCCGCGGGGCGCGTAGGCGTTCGCGGCGGCGTACCACGGCGACGTGGGCAGGCCCGAGTAGTTGACCGAGGCGATGTCGGCGTGGCTCTCCAGCCACTCCGCGATCTCCTGGGCGTTCTGCACGTGACGCTCGATGCGCAGCGACAGCGTCTCGATGCCCTGCAGCAGCAGCCAGGCGCTGTTGGGCGAGATCGCCGAGCCCAGGTCGCGCAGCAGCTGCACGCGCGCCTTGATGATGTAGGCGAGGCCGTCGCCGACCGCGGTCGTGTACGAGGCGCCGTGGTACGACGGGTCGGGCTCGGTGAGGCCGGGGAAGCGGTCGACGTGCTTCGACCACTCGAACCTGCCGCCGTCGACGATGACGCCGCCGATGACCGTGCCGTGGCCGCCGAGGAACTTCGTGGCGGAGTGGATGACGATGTCGGCGCCGTGCTCGAAGGGACGGATGAGGTACGGCGTGGCGATCGTGTTGTCGACGATGAGCGGCAGGCCCGCCTCGTGCGCGACGTCGGCCACCGTCTTGATGTCGAGCACGTTGATCTTCGGGTTGCCGATCGTCTCGGCGAAGAAGAGCTTCGTGTTGGGGCGCACGGCGCGGCGCCACTCCTCGGGGTCGTCCTGGTTCTCGACGAACGTGACCTCGATGCCGAGCTTCGCGAGCGTGTACTTGAACAGGTTGTACGTGCCGCCGTAGATCGAGCTCGACGACACGATGTGGTCGCCGGCCTCGGCGATGTTCAGCACGGCGAACGTCTCGGCCGCCTGGCCCGACGACACGAGCAGGGCGCCCGTGCCGCCCTCGAGCGCCGCGATGCGCTGCTCGACGACGTCCTGCGTGGGGTTCTGGATGCGGGTGTAGATGTTGCCGAACTCGGCGAGCGCGAAGAGGTTGGCCGCGTGGTCGGCGTTGTCGAAGACGTACGACGTCGTCTGATAGATCGGGGTCGCCCGCGCCTTGGTCACCGGGTCGGGCTGTGCGCCGGCGTGGATCTGCGTGGTCTCGAAACGCCAGTTCTCGGGTGCGGACATAACGGAGGACTCCATCGTTCATGCTCAAGGCCGACGGCGGATGCCGCGGCCACAGCATTGAGAGTAGGCAAGAGGCCGTTCTGTCAACAAGGCCGGGGAAATGTGACGTCATCAACCGGCCCGCGCGCCGGCGGGCGGAACGGCTCGATAGCGTGGGGTCATGACGACACGGCGTGCAGTGGTGACGGGAGCGAGCTCGGGGATCGGAGAGGCGACGGTGCGCGCGCTGCGCGCGACGGGATGGGACGTCGTGGGCGTCGCCCGCCGCGCCGACCGGCTCGACGCGCTCGACCGCGAGGCCGGGTCGGCGTCGTTCGCCGCCGACCTCACCCGCGAGGCCGACGTCGCGGCGCTCGCGGAGCACCTGGCATCCACGGGCGGGGCGCACGCGCTCGTGCACGTCGCGGGCGGCGCGCGCGGGTCGGACCGCGTCGAGGACGGGCGCGCCGACGACTGGCGATGGATGTTCGAGGCGAACGTGCTGTCGGCGCAGCTGCTCACGGCGGCGCTGCTGCCGCTGCTGCGCGCGGCCGCGGCCCGCGACGGCCATGCCGACACCCTGTACGTCACGTCGACGGCCGCGCAGACGGCGTATCCCGGCGGCGCGGGCTACAACGCGGCCAAGGCCGGCGAGGCGATGCTCGTGCACGCGCTGCGGCTGGAGCTCAACGGCGAGCCGATCCGCGTGACCGAGATCGCGCCGGGCATGGTCTACACCGAGGAGTTCACGCTCAACCGCCTGCGCGGCGACGCGGCGGGCACTGCACAGGTGTACGACGGCGTCGAGCAGCCCCTGGTGGCGGGCGACGTCGCCGACGTCATCGCCTACGCGCTGAACGCCCCGGGTCACGTCAACCTCGACCTCGTCACGATGCGCCCCGTCGCCCAGTCGGCCCAGCACCTGCTCGCCCGCGGCCCCCTTCGCCCCCGCACCCCCTGATCCCGCGGTCCCGTCCCGGCCCCGCGTCCCAGCCCGTCCCGCGCCGCTCGCCCCCCGCGCCGCCGAGATGGTGGGCTTCTCGCCGAGAAGTCCACCATCTCGGCAGCGGCTGGACACCGTCTCGGCGAGAAACCCACCGTCTCGCTGGGGCTGGGGCCGTGCTGTGGGGATGGGGCGGGCGGCAGCGCGTAGTCTGGTGCCGTGACGGACGAGCGCGAGATTCTGACCTGGGACGGCTTCGGCGAGGCGACGCGGGCGCTGTCGCGACGCATCGTCGCCGACGGCTTCCTGCCCGAGGTCGTCGTCGCGATCGCCCGCGGCGGGCTCCTGCCCGCGGGCGCCATCGCCTACGGCCTCGGCGTGAAGAACTGCGGCGCGCTCAACGTCGAGTTCTACACCGGCATCGGCACCGTGCTCGACCGTCCCGAGGTGCTGCCGCCCGAGCTCGACATGAGCTATCTCGGCGGCCGGCGCGTGCTGCTCGTCGACGACGTCGCCGACAGCGGCCGCACGCTCGCGCTCGCCGTCGAGCTGCTGCGGTCGCAGGGCGCCGACGTGCGGTCGGTCACGATCTACGGCAAGCCCGCCTCGATCGTTCGCCCCGACTACGTGTTCCTCGACACCGACCGCTGGATCGACTTCCCGTGGTCGGCGCGCGGCTCCGTGCTCGAGGAGGACGCCGGCCGCGAGGGCAGCGCCTGATGGCCATGTCGCTGCCGGAGCTCGCCGAGAACGGGCTGATCGACGCCGAGTGGGCCGAGGCGCTCGCCCCCGTCGCGGCCGACATCGCCGCGCTCGGCGACCGGCTGCGCGCCGAGAAGGCCGCCGGCCACGGCTACCTGCCCGCGGGCAACAACGTGCTGCGCGCCTTCGCGCGCCCGCTCGCCGAGGTCAAGGTGCTCATCGTCGGGCAGGACCCGTACCCGACGCCGGGGCACCCCATCGGCCTATCGTTCGCGGTCGACGCGCACGTGCGCCCCCTGCCGCGCAGCCTCGCCAACATCTACCAGGAGCTGCACGCCGATCTGGGCATCGCGCCCGCACCGCACGGCGACCTCTCCGCATGGAGCGATCAGGGCGTCATGCTGCTCAACAGGGTGCTCACCGTGCGCCCCGGCGCGCCGGCATCCCACCGCGGCTGGGGCTGGGAGAAGGTGACCGAGCACGCCATCCGCGTGCTCGTCGCGCGGCAGCGCCCGCTCGTCGCGATCCTGTGGGGGAGGGATGCCGCGAACCTCGCCCCGCTGCTCGGCGGCACCCCGCGCATCACATCGCCGCATCCGTCGCCGCTGTCGGCGAGCCGCGGCTTCTTCGGCTCGCGGCCGTTCTCGCGCGCCAACGCGATGCTCGAGCAGCAGGGCGCCGCCCCCGTCGACTGGCGCGTGGCATAGCGTCGCGCGCTCGTGCCGTAACACTTTCGTGACGCGACCGGCCTAGGCTGGCACCGTGCTCGAAGAGGAATACAACCGACGTCGGCGTCCGCCGCGTCATCTGCGCCGTCGGAGCACCCCCGAGCCGCCGTTCTCGTACGAGATCCGGCCCGCCGAGCGCACCGACATGCCCGACGTGCGCGAGATCTACAACTACTACGTCACCAACTCGGTCGTGACCTTCGACGAGAAGAAGTGGTCGCACGCGAAGTGGCTCGACAAGTTCGACTACCTGCAGAAGCTCGACCTGCCGTTCCTCGTCGCCGTCTCGCCGACGGGCCAGGTGCTCGGGTACGCGCTCGTCGCCCCGTGGTCGGGCGGCAAGTCGTCGTACCGGTACACGGTCGAGAACTCGATCTACCTCGGTCAGGCCGCCGCGGGCAAGGGCCTCGGCCGCGCGCTGCTGGAGGCGCTGATCGCGGCGTGCGAGGACAGGGGCATCCGTGAGATGGTCGCCGTGATCAGCGACAAGGGCGCCGAGGCGTCGGTCGCGCTGCACGAGAGGCTCGGCTTCGTCGAGGTGGGCCGCATGGGGCGCGTCGGCTTCAAGTTCGGGCGCTGGCTCGGCACGATCTACCTGCAGAAGCACCTGAAGCCCAAGAAGAGGCGCGGGCTGTTCTCGCGCTGACGCCGCGCGCCGCCGCCCCGCTCAGCGGTTCGGGTCGATGACGGGGATGGATGCCAGCAGCCGCCGCGTGTAGGCGACCTGCGGCGCGAGCAGCACGCCCTCGGTCGGCCCCTCCTCGACGATGCGGCCGTCCTTCATGACGATCACGTCGTCGCAGAGGTTCTGCACGACGCCGATGTCGTGCGAGACCATCACGAAGGTGAGGCGTTCGCGCGTGCGCAGCTCGCGCAGCAGCTCGAGGATCTGCGCCCGCACCGTGACGTCGAGGGCCGACAGCGGCTCGTCGCCGACGAGCAGCCGCGGCCGGTGCACGATGGCCCGCGCGAGCGCGATGCGCTGGCGCTGACCGCCCGAGAACTCGTGCGGAAAGCGGTCGGCCATGTCGGCCTCGAGCCCCACGTCGGCGAGCACCTCGCGCACGCGCGCGCGGCGGTCGCCGTCGATGCCGAGCGCCCACAGCGGCTCGCCGACGATGCGGCCGACGCTCATGCGCGGGTCGAGCGAGGCGTAGGGGTCCTGGAAGACGATGCCCGTCTGCCGGCGCAGCCAGTGCAGCGACCGGGCCCCCGCGCGCGCGTCCACGGCGCGGCCGTCGAACCGCACCTCGCCCGACGTGGGGGCGTCGAGCCCCAGCAGCAGCCGGATGAGCGTCGACTTGCCCGATCCCGACTCGCCGATGATGCCGACGGCGCGCCCCTCGTCGACCGAGACGTCGGCGTCTTCGAGCGCCGTCATCCACTTCTTGCGCTCGAACGGCGTCGTGCGCGGCAGCACGAAGCGGCGCGTGAGCGCGCGCGCCTGCAGCAGGGGATGCACCTCGGTCATCCGTCGCCCCCTCCCGGTCGCCACAGCGTGGCGGTCGCGTTGCGCAGCAGGCCCTGCGTGACGGCGGATGCCGGAGCCGTCAGCAGCGTCGACAGCGGCCCCGACTCGACGACCCGACCGCGCTCGAGCACGACGGCGTGCGTCGCGATCTGGGAGAGCACCGCGAGATCGTGCGTGATGAACACGAGCGACATGCCGTCGCGGGCGACGAGCGCCTGGAGCAGCTCGAGGATGTCGGCCTGGATCGTGACGTCGAGCGCCGTCGTGGGCTCGTCGGCGATGAGCAGACGGGGGCGGCAGGCGAGCGCCATCGCGATCGCGACGCGCTGACGCTGCCCGCCCGACAGCTGATGGGGGTAGCGGCGCACGATGCGATCGGGGTCGGGCAGGCGCACCCGCTCGGCCTCGGCGACGGCGCGCTCCAGCGCGGCCCGGCGCCCGAGCCCCTCGTGGATGCGCACCGACTCGGCGATCTGCCGGCCGACGGTGCGGATGGGGTTGAGCGCGGTCTGCGGCTCCTGGAAGACGATGCCGATCTCGTCTCCGCGCAGGGTCGCCAGCTCGCGGTCGGAGAGGCCGGCCAGCTCGCGGCCCTGCCACCGGATGCTGCCCGAGACGACGGCGCCCACGGGGAGGAGCCCCAGGATCGCGAGCGCCGTGAGCGACTTGCCCGAGCCCGACTCGCCGATCAGGCCGACGCGTGCGCCGTCGGGCACCTCGAACGAGACGCCGTCGACGACGCGGCGGCCGCCGAGCTCGACGACGAGGTCCTGCACCACGAGGCTCACGCGACCACCGCCGGCGGGGGGATCTTGGCCTCGGCGGTCTTGTGCGAGAGCGTGGGATCGGTCGCCTCGCGCAGGGCGTCGCCGAGCAGGTTGAGCCCGAGCACGGTGAGGCTGATCGCGAGGCCCGGCCACACGACGCTGAGCGGATGCGCCGACAGGTACGGCTGCAGCTGGTCGAGCAGCAGGCCCCACGAGGGCTGCGTCACGGGGGCGCCGAAGCCCAGGTAGCTGAGGCCGGCCTCGGCGAGCACCGCGACGGCCATGCCCCACGACAGCTGCACGATGAACACCGGCGCGACGTTGGGCAGCAGGTGGCGCACGAGGTTCTGCAACGGCGTGAGCCCTGCCGCGCGCCCCGCGAGCACGAAGTCGCTCTGCAGCACGCGCCGCAGCTCGGGGCGCGTGACGCGCGCGATGTTCACGCCGAAGCCGATGCCGACCGAGACGATCACGACCCACAGCGACCCGCCCCACACGGCCGAGATCATCATGGCGATGAGCAGCACGGGAAAGGCGATGAGCACGTCGACGAGCACGGCGACCGACTCCCGCACCCAGCGGGCCGTGAGCGCGCCGAGCGAGGCGAGCGCGAGGCCCACGACGGTCGCGACCAGCCCCGCGCCGAGGGCGACCCACACGGTCGTGCGGGCGCCCGCCATGAGCAGGCTGGCGATGTCGCGGCCGGTCTGGTCGGTGCCGAGCAGGTGCGGCCAGCCGGGCGGCGCCCACGCGCCGCGGATGTCGACGCGCTGCGGATCGAACGGCATCCACACGACCGACACGGCGGCGACGAGGCCGACGACGATCACGACGGCGACGCCGAAGCGTCCCTCCGGCAGCGCCCACAGGCGCCGCAGCCACGCGAGCCTCATGCGGCCTCCCGCTGCCGGGGGTCGATGACGCGGTGCAGCAGGTCGACGACGAACCCCACGACGAGCACGAAGCCGGTGAGCACGAGCAGCTCGCCCTGCACCTTCAGCAGCTCGCGGTTGCCGACGTCGGTGACGAGCATGCGGCCGATGCCGGGGAGGCTGAACAGCTGCTCGATCACGACGGCGCCCACCAGGATGCCGGCGACCTGCAGCCCGAGCACGGTGATGATCGACAGCCCGGCGCCGGGGAGGCCGTGGCGCAGCAGCGCCTGCGACCGCGTGAGGCCCTTGGCCGCGGCGGTGCGCACGTAGTCCTGCCCCGCGGCCTGCAGCGTGGCCGAGCGCACGAAGCGCATGAGCATGGCGCCCTCGACGACGCCGATCGTGAGCGCCGGAAGGAGCAGCGAGCGGAACGCGGCGCCGGGGTTCGACCAGCCGGCGCGCGGAAAGCCCTGCGCGGGCAGCCAGCCGAGCCACACCGCGAAGACGACGACGAGCATCATGCCCGCCCACACGACGGGCACCGCGGCGATCGCCTGGGCGCCCACGCTCAGCGCCGTGCCGTCGGCCCGGCCGCGGCGGATCGCCGAGTACACGCCGAAGGGCAGGGCGATGAGCACCGCGATGACCAGCGACATCACGCCGAGCGGCACCGTGACCTGCGCCTTCTGCATCAGCTCGGACGCCACGGGCGTGCCCGTGAGCTGCGAGGCGCCGAGATCGCCCGTGACGATCCCGCCGAGCCACGTCAGGTACTGCGTCCACACGGGCTCGTCGAGCCCGAGCCGCTCGCGGACCGCCGCGACCTGCTCGGGGGGCGCGTCGAGCCCGGCGACGAGCTGGGCGACGTCGCCGGGCAGGACACGCAGGGTGAAGAAGATCAGCGCGCTGGCCACGAGCAGCCCCAGCACGAGCAGGGCCGCCCGGGTCAGCGCGTATCTGATCACTCCGAGCTCTTGGCCAGCTCGGCGAGGTTGAGGCGCTCGTTCACGTTCACCGACGGCACGCCGCTGATGTGCGTGCCCACCGCGACGACCGACGCGCCGTTGAACAGCCAGTCGGCGGCGTGGTCCTCCGACACGATGCGCGCGGCCTGCTTCAGCAGATCGGCGGCCGCGTCGGCGTCGGTCGCGGTGAGCGACTCGGCGTAGAGGCGCTGCACCTCGGGGTTGTCGTAGTTGAAGTAGTAGTCGGGGTTGGCCCAGTTCTCGAAGTCGCGGGCCTCGGTGTGCAGCACGAAGCTCAGCTCGTAGCTCTTGTTCGTGTACACGTCCTGCAGCCACGTCGGGAACTCGACCTGGTTGACCTTGAGGGTGATGCCGACCTCGCGCAGGTTCGACACGAGGATCTGCGACACCGTCGTGGGGTAGTGCGACGGGATGGTCAGCGTGAGCGTGGCATCCTTGACGCCCGCCTCCTCGAGCAGCTTCTTGGCGGCCTCGGGGTCGAACGGCGCGACCTCGCCGAGGTCCTCGTAGCCGGGGTCGAGCTCGGGGATCGGGCCGTACATCGTCGTGCCGGCTGCGAGCGCCTCGACGATGGCCTCCTTGTCGATCGCCTGGCGCAGCGCCTGGCGCACGCGGATGTCGCTGAGCGGCGCCTTGGCGCTGTTGATCGCGAGCGTGCCCTTGTCGGTCGACGCGCCGACGACGACCTCGAAGTCGCCGTTCGCCTCGATCTCGTTCGTCAGAGTCGCGTCGAAGCCCGCGACGACGTCGAACTCGCCGGTCAGCGCGCCGTTGAGCGCCGCCTGCGTGTCGGGGACGTAGGCGAAGACGACCTCGGCCACCTGGGCCTTCTCGCCCCAGTAGTCCTCGTTGCGCACGAACGTGATCGAGTCGCCCTGCTTCCACGTGTCGAGCACGAACGGGCCCGTGCCGTTGGCCTGCGTCTTGCGGTCGATCGCGTCGTCGGTCTTGAAGATCAGGCCGGCGCGACCGGTGAGGTTCCACAGCAGCGTGGAGTCGGGCTGCGCGAGCGTCAGCACGACGTCCTGCCCGTTGGCGGCGATCGAGGTGATGCCGGCGAGGCGCTTCGAGTCGCGGTACGTGGGGGTGTCCTTCGCCGTCTGCAGCGACCACACGACGTCGGCCGGCGTGAGCTCCTGGCCGTCGTGGAAGGTGACGCCCTCGCGCACCGTGAACGTGTACGTGAGGCCGTCGGCCGAGACGTCGTACTCGCTCGCGAGCGCGGGCACGATCTGCTGGTCGGGCGTGCGCGCGACCAGGCCCTGGTAGACGTTGTCGATCAGGATCTGGTCGAGGGCCGAGCCCGCGGTCTCGCGGACGTCGAGGTTGCTCGGGCCGAGCGTCAGGCGGATCGTGACGCTCGCGTCGGTGTCGGGAGCGGCCGCCGACGCGCTGACGGAGGGGCCGGGGGTGCCGCCGCCGCTGGTGCAGGCGGACAGGGCGAGCGCGCCGGCGGTGAGCAGCGCGGCGACGGCCAGGGTCGTACGGCGGAGCATGTGAGGTCCTTTCGGGTGGGCAGCGCGCCGCAGCGGCGCGGACTGCTACTCAGGTGCGCGTACAGCCTAGGCCCATCCGCGTCAAGGGTTGCGCCGCACGCGTCACAAATGAGCCACGGTCGCGGGCGCCGGCCGGGCGTCCGCCGCGTGCCCGCCGGACGTCAGCGGGCGGCGATCCCGCGGACGAGGGCGGCGAGCTCGACGGGGATGTCCTCCTGCACGTTGTGGCCCGCGGCGACCTCGACGACGGTCGCGGCGGGGACCCGCGTGCGGAACTCCTCCAGGTCGGCCTCGGTGACGTAGCCGCGCTCGCCGCGCACGAGCGTGATCGGCGCGCGCACGCCCGCGAGGTGCTCCCAGCCGCCCGCGGTGAGCGTCTCGGTCGAGGCGGCCTGCCGGCGCGCCGCCTCGGCGGCGGCGTCCGGGTCGGCGGCGAGCCGGTTGGCGATGCGGGCGAAGTGGTGCTTCCACTCGACGCGGCCGTCGTCGCGCACGCGCGAGTTGTGGAACACGCCGCGCGCGGCGGCCTCGGGGCTGCCGCCGAACCCGAACGACAGGGCGCGCTCGACGAGCTCCTCGCGCGAGGCCCAGTCGGTCGGCCCGGAGAAGAAGTCCCGGATCTGGCGGGCGCCGCCGTCGCTGGAGATGCCGGGGGTGACGTCGATCACGACGAGCTCGCGCACGAGCTCCGGGTGCGTGTCGGCGACGGCCGCGGCGGTGAGGCCGCCGAGGGACTGGCCGACGAGCACCTGCGGCGCCGAGGTCCACGCGGCGATCGCCGGGGCGACGGATGCCGCGTTCGTCGTGCCGCTGTAGTCGGCGTCGTCGCGCCACGAGGAGTCGCCGTGACCGGGGAGGTCGACGGCGATCGCGGGCAGGCCGAGGGCGAGGATCGTCGTGTCCCAGGTGTGCGCGTTGAGGCCCGCGCCGTGCAGGAGGGTGACGACGGGCTCGGCGTCGCCGAAGCGCAGCGCGCTGACCGTGCGGCCGTCGTCGAGCGTGTGCGTGAGCCGGCGGGCCGGGGGGACCGCGACGCCGAGCGGCGCCGCCTGCGCGGGGAGGAACGAGAACTCATCCATGCCCGCCATTGTGCCCGACGGGCGGGGAGTTGCGGCCCACAGGTAAGCCTCGCCTTAACTATCCGATACAATGGACGTGACATGACGACGCGCACCGCTCCCCGCTCCGCCACCGGCACTGGCTCAGGCACCGGCACCGACACGCAGGTCAAGACACGCCGGGCGATGAAGCACGCGCGGGTGCAGCATCTCATCACCGCCGACGAGACGTCGCTCGTCGAGCTGCAGGCCCTCGTGGCGACGCTGCCGATCTGCTCGACGGGGCGCGTGTTCATCGAGGTGCCGGATGCCGGCTGGATCGGTGTGATCGACGTGCCGCCGCGCATGGTCGTCACGTGGCTCGACCGCTCGCGCCGCACGGGCGACCCCGGCACGGGCCGCGCCTGCGCCCCCGGCCAGGCGCTGGTGCGCGCCGCGACCGCGTGGGCCGGCGAGATGCTGTGCGCCGAGGGCGACCCGACGCACGTGCACCTGCTGGGCGGCTACCTCGGCACGGCCGACATCTTCGACTACCTCACGGGCACGCTGCACCTCGACGCGGGGCGCATCGAGGTGCCCGCGCGCTTCGGCCTGACGGCCTGATCGCCGGCATCCCGGTCGGTTCGGCTCTCACCCGGCGGCGCGCCGCCGCAGGTAGTTGCCGTCTTCGAGCCCGGCCTCGATCTCGAAGCGGTTGGCGAACGGGTTGCGGCCCGCGAGCAGGTAGAGCACGGGCATCAGGAACCCGTAGCGGCGCCACTGCCGCGCGTGCACGGCCTCGTGCCGCAGCACCGCGTCGGTCACGACGGCGTCGCCCGTGAGATAGCAGCCGCCGACGCACACGCCGCCGCGGCCGAAGGCCCACTCGGGGAGCCCGCGGAACACCCACAGGCCCTCGCGCCGTTCGATGCGGCCGGTCGACCAGATCAGCCCCCAGGTCCAGCCGACGGCGGTGCCCCACCAGTAGCCCAGCCTGCTCACGGGGGAGTCGAGCAGGAAGCCGGGGATCAGCCGGTCGCAGCGCCGGCCGCGCGCGAGCGCACGCGCCGCGCGCTGCTCCCAGTCGGGCGGCGGTCGCCTCATGCGAGCGCTCCGACGATGCGCAGGATCGCGCCGAGGTCGTCGACCGCCGCGTCGGGCGTGGCGGGCGCGAAGCCGGCGATCGAGGCGCCGGCCAGCGGCATCCGCCCGCGGACCGCGGCGATCGCGGCGGTGAGGGCCGGCACGTCGAGCCCGAACGGCACGGTGTCGGCGACGCCCGAGATGGCCGCGGGATCGAGCACGTCGAGGTCGACGTGCACGTAGACGGCAGTGGCATCCGTCTCGTCGAGCGCCGCCACGAGCGCGGCGGGGTCGGCGAGGGCGCCGGGCGACAGCGAGCGGATGCCGAGGGCGCGCGCCGTCTGCAGCTCGCCGTCCCCGTCGTCGCCGTCGAAGCTCCGCGCGCCGGCGAGCACGACGCGCTGCGGCGGCACGGCCGCGGCCGCGGCGAGGGGGGTCGCGCCGGTCGCGGCGCGCAGCGCCATGCCCGCGAACGCGCCCGAGGGCGACGACTCCTCGTCGTGCAGGTCGCCGTGCGCGTCGAACCACACGACGGCGAGGCGCGGATGCCGGGCGGCGGCGTGCGCGATCGCCGGCACCGCGACGCCGCAGTCGCCGCCCACGACGACCGCGTGGTCGCCGGCGCCGTCCAGCGCCCGGTCGAGTGCCTCGTCGACGAGCGTGCGGATGCGGGCGAGCGAGCTGTAGCGGCGGATGCCGGTGCCCAGCGTCTCGCCGGCCTCGGCCGGCACGTCGACGCGCACGCACGCCGCGCGCGGCAGGTCGCCCGCGATCGCTTCGGCGCCGTCGGCGAGCAGCATCGCGCGCGCGGCGGGCGAGCCCTGCCACTGCGGGACGACGACGAACCGGGTCACCTGCCCACCGTCTCTCTCGTGATCGCCGGGCCCGCCCCGGCGCGCGACCCCGCCCCGGGGGACCAGGGCGGGGTCGACGCAGAGGGGCGGCTCGGCGGGACGGACCTACTGCTCGATCGCGGGCGTGGGGGCGCCGGACTTCAGCGCGGCCAGGCGCGCCTCCACCTCGGTGAGCTCGCCCATGTCCTCGAGCTGGTTGAACTGCGCGTCGAGGCTCGACGCCGCGATCTCGGCCTTGCCCGTGGCGAGGGCCTCCTGACGGCGCACCTTGTCCTCGAAGCGGCCCAGCTCGCTCGTCGGGTCGAGCACGTCGATCGACTTGACGGCGTCGTGCACCTTGTTCTGCGCCTCGGCGACCTTCGCGCGGGCGAGCAGCTCGGAGCGCTTCGACTTGAGCTGCTCGAGCTTCTGCTTCATGCCGTTGAGGCCGTCCTTGAGCTTGTCGACGACCTCGGTCTGCGCGGCGATGCTCGGCGCGATCGCGGCGGCCTCGTTCTCCTCGGTGATCTGGCGCTGCAGCGCGATCTTGGCGAGGTTGTCGAACTTGTCGGCATCCACCGCGTTGCCCGCGGTGCGCAGCTGGTCGGCCTTGCGGCTCGCGGCGAGCGCCTTGTTGCCCCACTCGGCGGCGGCCTTGACGTCCTCCTGGTGGTCGCGCTCGAGCAGGCGCAGGTTGCCGATCGTCTCGGCGATGGCTGCCTCGGCGTCGGCGATGTTGTTCGTGTAGTCCCGCACGAGCTGGTCGA
This sequence comes from Microbacterium sp. No. 7, assembly GCF_001314225.1. Classification (NCBI taxonomy): domain Bacteria; kingdom Bacillati; phylum Actinomycetota; class Actinomycetes; order Micrococcales; family Microbacteriaceae; genus Microbacterium; species Microbacterium sp. No. 7. The sequence continues at coordinate 3,276,463 of NZ_CP012697.1, read as the reverse complement.
GCATCTTCTGCGGGTCTTCGGCGGAGTCGAGGAGTGCGTTGATGTTGGCACGCACCAGGGTCGAGATGCGGCCGAAGATGGACTGCTTTGCCATCGGTTTTCCTTTCCTAGCGGGAAGTGTGTGAGAGGTCTGTGGGAACGGTCGGTCGTGAATGTGCCCCGGGAGGACGAACGCCGGGTGAACGGACAGCAGTCAGAAGCGGCCTCCTCCGCGTCGGCTGCGGGTGCCGGAGCCGCCGAAGCTGCCCGCCGAGAAGCTTCCGCCGCGGGAGCCGCCGCTGGAGCGGGAGCCGCCGGAGCGCGAGCCGCCGAAGCCGCCGCTCGAACGGGAGCCGCCGCCGAAGCCGCCGCTGCGGGGAACGCTGGAGCCGCGGGAGCCGCCGCCCAGCAGGGAGTTGACGAGGATGCCGCCGAGGATCGCGCCGCCCAGGTCGCTGCCTCCGCCTCCCGACGAGAACGTGCTCACGTCGCGCTGCGCGTGCTGCATGGCCTGGCGGGCCAGCTCGTTGGCGCGCTGCGCGAGCTGCACGGCCTGCTGCGGGTCGGAGGCGGCGAGCTGACGGGCGTGCACGAGCGTGGAGCCCGCCTCGGCGAGGCGCGTGCGCGCCGTCGCGCCGACCGCGCCGCGGCGCGCGGCGACGAAGTCCTCGGCGGCGGTGACCTGGCCCTGGGCCTGCATGATCACCTGCTCCAGCTGCTGCGCGGCGCGGCGCCGCTGCTCCTCGACGCCCCGCACGTGCGCGATGCGCGCGTCGACGTCGGCGTTCGCCCGTTCGAGCTGCTCCAGCGTCGCGAGCGGGCGCCGCTGGCCGCCGCCGAGGTGCGCCTTCGCCGCGTCAACGGTCTGCCGCGCGGCGGCGATGATCGCCGCGAGGCCGCCGTCGGCGTCGGGAAGGCCCGCGGCGGCGACGAAGTCGCCCTCGAGGTCGGCGATGAGCGCCCGGGCGCCCGACTCCGCCCGCGCGAGCTCGTCGGCGCGGCTGGCGACGGCGTCCTTCAGCGCGCGCACCTGCGCGACGGCCACCTCGGCGGCCCGGATGCTCACCGCGGCCGCGGCGCCGTCGCCCGCGCCGATGGCGTGCTCGGCGGTCGCGAGGCTCTCGTCGGCGAAGGCGAGGCGCTGTGCGGCCTGCTCGGGGTTGTCGGCGATCGAGGCGAGCTCGTCGGGGGCGTACGTCGCGCGCAGCCCGGCCAGCCGCTGGGCGACGTCGGCCGGATCGCCCGCGACGGCGATGCGGCGCTCCTGCACGCGCGCGAGGGCCTCGGGGGCGTTCTGCTCGAGCTTGCGCAGCTCGTCGAACTCGGCCGCCTTGGCGTCGAGGGCGGCGTTGGCCGCGGTGCACAGCTCGAGGATGCGCGTGTTCCAGGCCCGGGTCTGCTCGGGGGTGTCGGGCTCGTCGTCGTCGAGCTGCTGCTTGAGGTGGAAGGCCTCGTCGAGGCCGGTCTTCGCCTCGCCGAGCACGCGCGTGAACTCCGCGGTCGCCGCGTCGCCGAACTGCGCGGTCGCGAAGCCGAGCTCCTGCTCGCTCGTCTTGACGGCGTCGTCGGTCTGCACGAGGGCCGACGCGGCCTGCTTCGCGAGCTCCTCGAGCGGGACCTCGCCGGCCGGGGCGGGGGCGGCCTTGCGCCGGGAGCGCACGACGAGCCAGACGATCACGCCGACGACGGCGATCGCGAGGACGATCAGGAGGATGCCGCCGATGCCCGGCGCACCGCTGCCCCCGTCCGACGATCCGCCCATCGACACGCCGACCGCGGCGGCGAGGCCGTCGGCGGCCGCGGTCGCGGCGCCCGCCCAGTCGCCGGCGGAGAGCCGCGGGCCGATGCGCGTGTCCTCGATGTCGCCGAGCTTCGCGTCGCTCACGGGCCCGTACTGCGGGTCGCCGGAGAGATAGAACGCGCCGCCCTCGGTCGCGACCGCGAGCACGTACTGATCGGGGCCGAGGCTGTTGTCGTAGGCGACCTGGTTCGCCCAGTCCTCGGCGTTCGAGGGGTTCGTGAAGTGGTCGACGTAGACGACCCACAGGTCGAGGTCCGCCGCATCCGACACGGCGACGAGGTGATCGTTCACGGCCGACTCCTGCGTCGGGGTGAGCACGTCGGCGCCGTCGACCACGCGCGAGTCGCCGAGGGGGACGGGCGGCGTGGCCGACGCGATGGCGGTGCCGCCGAGCGCGGCGCCGCCGAACGCGAGGGCGGCCACCACGGCAAGAGCGAATCCCCAACGCGATCGCGTCACAGTGTCTCCTCGAGGCCTCGATGCATGCATCTGCCACTCTATGCCCGCCTGAGCATGCACGGTAGCGTCCGCGGGTCGCTGCAGCGGTCGGGCGCCGGGGCGGGCTAGGCTCGCCCGCGTTATGGACGACAGGTACGGCGGCGATGTGCTCGCGCCCGGGTGGCGCGAGGCGGGCAGGCGGCGGATCCCCGAGATCGCGGCGGAGCGCGACCTCGTGGTGGAGGTCGCGGCCGACGGGTTCTGCGGCGCCGTCGTGGGCGTCGCGGGCGGCAACGTCGAGCTCGAGGACCGGCGCGGGCGACGCCGGCTGTTCCCTCTCGGCGGCGGGTTCCTCATCGACGGCGAGGCCGTGCAGCTCGTGCGCCCGGCGGCCGCGGCGCCCGCCGGGCGGGCCCGCACGGCATCCGGCTCGTTCGCCGCGCCGGAGGCGCGGGCGCGCGTCGCGCGGGCCTCGCGCATCCTCGTCGAGGGCCGGCACGACGCCGAGCTCGTGGAGAAGGTGTGGGGCGACGATCTGCGCATCGAGGGCGTCGTCGTCGAGTACCTGCAGGGCGTCGACCTGCTCGAGCAGGTGCTGCGCGACGAGCCGCCCGGGCCGGGCCGGCGCTACGGCGTGCTCGTCGACCACCTCGTGCCCGGATCGAAGGAGTCGCGCATCGCGGATGCCGTGGCGCGCGGCCCGCACGGCGCGCACCTGCGGATCGTGGGCCATCCGCACATCGACGTGTGGCAGTGCGTGCGGGCCGAGACGCTCGGCATCCGCGCCTGGCCCGACGTGCCGCGCGGCATCGAGTGGAAGGTCGGCGTCAGCCGCGCGCTCGGCTGGCCCGCGCGCGACCAGGCCGACATCGCGCGCACGTGGCAGCGCATCCTCGGCGCCGTGCGCAGCTACCGCGACCTCGACCCCGCCCTGCTCGGCCGCGTCGAAGAGCTCATCGACTTCGTCACCGCCCCGTGACCCCGCCCGCCGCCCCCGCTGGCGGCGTATCGAAACCCGTGTAACGGTCCGTGGGATGGGTTTCGATACGCCCGCTGCGCGGGCTACTCAACCAGCGGGGTGGGGTGTGGGTGCGGTGGGCGGGGGTTCGGTGGCGTGTGGCTTGTGGTCTGGCTCCCGCTGATCGAGTGCCCGCGGCCTGTGCTCTCGCTCCTGCTGATCGAGTGCCCGCGGCGGAGCCGCGGGTGTATCGAGATCCGTGTAGTGGACCGTTACATGGGTTTCGATACGCCCGCTGCGCGGGCTACTCAACCAGCGGGGGCGGGGGCAGCGGGGGTGGGGTGCGGGTGCGGCGGGTAGCCTGGGGGGATGCCGGAGAGCTCTGCCGTCGGTCCTGAGAAGCGGTTCCGGGATCGGCCCGTGTCGTTCGTGCGTCGCAGCGGGCGGATGTCGGAGGGGCAGGAGCGCGCCTGGGACGAGCTGTCGCCCCGGTACCTGCTGACGGTCGAGCGCGACGCCGCGGCGACGAGCATCCGTCCCGGCTCCCCGGTCGACCCGGCCGCCGTCTACGGACGCACCGCCCCGCTCGTCGTGGAGATCGGCTCGGGACAGGGCCACGCGATCGTGCACGCCTCGTCGACGACGCCCGGCACCGACTTCCTCGCCGTCGAGGTGTTCCGCGCGGGGCTCGCCCGCACGATGCTCGACGCCGACCGCGCCGGCGCGCGCAACCTGCGCCTCGTCGAGGCGAACGCGCCCGAGGTGCTGGAGCACCTGCTGCCCGAGGGCTCCGTCGACGAGCTGTGGGTGTTCTTCCCCGACCCGTGGCACAAGAAGAAGCACACCAAGCGGCGGCTCGTCGCCCCGCCGTTCCCCGCCGTCGCGGCCCGCGCGCTGCGGGACGGCGGCGTGCTGCGGCTCGCGACCGACTGGGAGGACTACGCGCTGCAGATGCGCGACGTGCTCGACGAGGCCCCGCTGTTCTCGCGGGACTTCGAGGGGGAGTGGGCGCCGCGCTTCGAGGGGCGCGTCATGACCGCGTTCGAGCGCAAGGGGATCGCGAAGGGACGCGAGATCCGCGACCTCGCCTACCGCCGCGCAGAGCCGACGAGCGGCGCAGGCCGGACGTGAGCGCGCCGACGCACGCCGCGCTCGCCGGCAGGCCCCTGGTCTCGTCCGGCACGGTGCCCGCGCTGCTCGTGTGCCTCGCGGCGCCCGCGTTCTTCGTGCTGCTGCTGCCCTGGCTCGGCTGGACGCTGCTCGTCGCGGGCCTCGTCTCCGCCGCGGTCGTCGAACGGCGACGCCCCGCCGAGGGCGCGACCGCGGGCACCGCGGCATCCGTCCCCTCGTTGACGCGCGACCTGTCGCTCATCGCGATGGGCCTCGTGATCGTGAGCCTCATCGATCTGCGGGCGCAGCTCGACGACCTCGCGATGCTGCGGTTCACGCTCGCGCTCGGCGGCGCCGTGGTCGTGCCCTACCTCGTGTCGCGCTACGTCTACCGCGACCGGGCCATCGGCTTTCCGTGGCGCGGCGGCGGGCGCTGGAAGCCGTGGCAGTGGGCGTGGCTCGTCGGCGTGCTGCTGCTCGGCTGGCTGATCCTGCCGTTCTACTTCATCTCCTCGGGCGTGTACCGCAACTGGCCCGTCGTCGACACCCCCGAGCTCATCGCCCGCCTGTTCGTCGGCGTCGGCGCCGTCGGCATCTGGGACGAGCTGTTCTTCATCTGCACGTGCTTCGTGCTGCTGCGCCGCCACTTCGCCGACGCGTCGGCGAACGTGCTGCAGGCGATCGTGTTCGTGTCGTTCCTCTGGGAGCTCGGCTACCGGGCGTGGGGGCCGGTGCTGACGATCCCGTTCGCCCTGCTGCAGGCCGTCATCTTCCTGAAGACGCGCTCGCTGGGATATGTCGTGACCGTGCACCTGCTCTTCGACGCCGTCGTCTTCGCGGTGCTCGTGCACGCGCACAATCCCGGGCTGCTGGACGCGCTGTTCTTCGTGTGACCCCTCTTCCCCCGCGATACTCAGCGATATATCGTTGAGTATCGTTCACGCGTCGTACCGAGGAGGTCATCATGAACGGTTCCTTTCCCCCGGGTGGTTTCGGCGGCGGCGGTTTCGGTGGCGGCGGCTTCGGCCGCGGCGGCTTCGGGCCGGGCGCGAACCCGGCCGCGATGATCTGGGATGCCGTGGAGCAGCTGCGCGGCTCGTTCGAGCAGCGCACGGGCTCCACGCGCATGGCGCGCGGCGACGTGCGCGCGGCCGTCATCGCCCTGCTCGCCGAGCAGCCGATGCACGGCTACCAGATCATCAACGAGATCGCCGAGCGCAGCGGCGGCACCTGGAAGCCCAGCGCCGGATCGGTGTACCCGACCCTGCAGCTGCTCGCCGACGAGGGCCTGATCGCGGCCGAGGAGCAGGGCGGACGCAAGACGTACGCGCTCACCGACGCGGGCCGGGCGTTCGCCGAGGAGTCCGCCGAGCGGCCGGCGCCGTGGGAGGGCCCGGGCGGCAGGGCCGGCGGAGTGCCCTTCGGCGCGCTGCCGAAGGCGGGCGTCGACCTCGCCGGGGCCGCGGCGCAGGTCGCCCGCACCGGCACGCCCGAGCAGGTCGAGCAGGCCGTCGCGGTGCTCGACGACGCGCGGCGCAAGCTCTACGCCATCCTCGCCGAGGCGTGACCGTCCCGCCGGCGCCGCGTTCCGAGACGGCCGCGGCGGTCACGGGGCGCGCCCGCTACCGGCGCATCCTGGCCTTCGCCGCGCGCGTCTTCGTGCAGACGTGGTGGTTCGAGCTGCTGCTGCCGCGCCTCGGCCTGCGCGGTGTCGCCGACCGCACGCGCGAGCGCCGGATGCGTCGCGTCGCGCAGCGCTTCCGCGTGCTCGCGATCGGCCTGGGCGGCCTGATGATCAAGGTCGGGCAGTTCCTCTCGTCGCGGCTCGACGTGCTGCCTCCCGAGGTCACCTCGGAGCTCGAGGGCCTGCAGGACGAGGTGCCGGCCGTGCCGTTCGCCGCGATCGCCCGGCACGCCGAGGCGGAGCTGGGCGTGCCGCTGGACCGCGCCTTCGCGTTCTTCGACGCGACGCCCGTGGCCGCGGCATCCCTCGGTCAGGCGCACCGCGCCCGGCTGTCGCCGCAGGACGCCGCCGACGCCGGGTTCGCCGAGGTCGTCGTCAAGGTGCAGCGCCCGGGCATCGACGAGGTCATCGCCGTCGACCTGGCCGCGCTGCGGCGCGTGGGCGGCTGGCTGCGCCGCGTGCGCATCGTCGCCGACCGGGTCGACGCGCCGGCGCTCGTCGAGGAGTTCGCGCAGGTGTGCCACGAGGAGATCGACTACCTGCACGAGGCCGCGAGCGCGGAGCGCTTCGCCGACGCGTTCGCGGGCGACGACCGCGTGGCCGTCCCCGCCGTCGCGTGGGAGCGCAGCACCCGCCGCGTGCTCACCCTGGCCGACGTGACCGCGATCAAGATCAGCGACACCGACGCCCTGCGCGCCGCCGGCATCGATCCCGCCGAGGTCGCCCCCGTGTTCGCCGAGGTCATGCTCGACCAGATCTTCACGCACGGCTTCTTCCACGCCGACCCGCACCCCGGCAACGTCTTCGTGACCCCCGTCGAGGATGCCGGCGGCGTCGCCTGGCGCCTCACCTTCATCGACTTCGGGATGATGGGCGAGATCCCCGCGGCGATGCGCGACGGCCTGCGCGCACTCGTCATCGCGGTCGCCGCCCGCGACAGCGAGGGTCTCGTCGACGCCGCGCGACGGATCGGGGTGCTGCTGCCCTCGGCCGACACCTCGGAGCTCGAGCGCGCGCTGGCGGCGCTGTTCGCCCGGTTCGGCGGCATGGGCTTCGCCGAGCTGCGCGACGTCGACCCGCGCGAGCTGCAGGACTTCGCGAGCGAGTTCGGCGACACCGTGCGGTCGCTGCCGCTGCAGCTGCCCGAGAAGCTGCTGCTGCTCGTGCGCGCCGTCTCGCTCACCTCGGGCGTGTGCAGCACGCTCGATCCGGCGTTCAACATCTGGGATGCCGTCGAACCCTACGCCGCGCGCCTGCTCCGCGACGAGAGCGCCGGGCTCGCGCAGGACCTCGCCGGGCGGGCGGTGCAGGGCGCGGGCATGCTGTGGCGGATGCCGCAACGCGTCGACGCGCTCATCACGCGCCTCGATCGCGGCGAGGTCAGCTTCGACACGGCGCGGCTGGAACGACGTCTCGACGATGCGCTGCTGATCGGGCGGCGCGTGATCTCGGCGGTGCTGTTCCTGGCGCTGCTCGTCGGCGGCGCGGTGCTGCTCACCCCCGCGCCCGCGTGGGGCGTCGCGCTCATGGTCGCCTCGGCGGTCCCGCTGGCGCACGCCCTGCTCGCGGGCGTCGGCCGAGGCCGGGGGCCGCGCCCGCGGCCGTGAGGACGACCGGGCGGTGGCTGCTGACGGCGACTGCGAGCGTTGATATCCTGGGGGCGGATGCCGGCAGCATCCCCGGACGACGGTTCAGTACCCGGCACGCGACAAGACTGGCCAGGAGGTCACGTCGTGTCGTGGATCGTTCTCATCCTCTCCGGGGTGCTCGAAGCCGTCTGGGCCACCGCGCTGGGCAAGTCGGAGGGCCTGACCAGGCTCTGGCCCTCGGTCGTCTTCCTCGCCGCGCTCGCCGTCAGCATGGGCGGCCTCGCGTGGGCCATGCGCGAGATCCCCACCGGCACCGCCTACGCGGTGTGGGTGGGCGTCGGCGCGTCGCTCACCGTCGGCTACGCGATGATCACGGGCGACGAGCGGTTCTCGCTCGTGCGCATGCTGCTGATCCTCGGCCTGGTCGGCTGCATCGTGGGGCTCAAGCTCGTCGGCGACGAGTGAGCCCCACGACGCCGGCCGGCCGGCTCAGTTGAGCGCGGGCGTGTCGGCGGGGATGACGCCGTCGGCGTAGAGATCGGCCGCGAGGTCGCGCAGCGCGCGCAGGGCGACGCGCTGCGTCGTGGGGCCGTACGAGATGCGGGCGACGCCGAGCGCCTCGTACTCCGCGGCGGACAGGGCGCCGGGCAGCCCGATCACGCTGAGGCGTCCCGCGCCGAGCCCGGCGACGAGGCGTTCGGTGACCTCGCGGTCGAGCACGCCCGGCACGAAGACCAGCGCCGCGCCGGCCTCGAGGAACGCCCGGCCGCGGGCGATCGCGTCGTCGATCTTCTCGTCGAGCGGGCGGTCGCCGCCGCGCACGAACGCGTCGGTGCGGGCGTTGAGCTGGAACGCGACGCCCTCGGCCTCGGCGGCCGCCACGATCGCGGCGACGTTCGCCGCGGCCTCGGCCAGCGGCACGAGCCGGTCCTCGACGTTCGCGCCGACCGCGCCGACGCCGATCGCGCGCCGCACGGTCTCGGCGGGGTCGCCGTAGCCGGCGTCGAGGTCGGCGGTGACCGGCAGCGGGGTCGCCTGCACGATGCGCTCGATCGCGGCGAGCGACAGGTCGAGCGGGATCTCGCCGTCGGCGAAGCCGTGGCTCGCGGCGATCGAGTGCCCTGCGGTCGCGATCGCGCGCGTGCCGGGCGTCTCGGTCACGACCTTCGCGGTGATCGCGTCCCACACGTTGACGACGCGGAGGATCTCCGGCGCCTCGTGCAGCCGCTTCAGCGTCTGTGCCTTGTCAGCGGTGTCGGCCTTGTCTGCGGTGTCGATGTCGGGGGTGCTCATGGTCCCGACGCTACCCGCGGCACCGTGCGAGGTAAACGGCCCCGCCCGCGTGTGACGGCGTGTGGCGCCGGGCCCCGGCATCCGCCCTTTGGCATCCGCGCTTTGGCATCCGCGCCCGCCGGACCGGCTATGCGCGCGCGAGCTGCGCAGACCGGCCGCGCCGGTAGGCGACGGGCGAGACCCCGAACTGCCGCGCGAACGCACGGCGGAACGTGTCGGCGTTGAGGAAGCCCGTGAGCCGGGCGAGGTGGGCGACGCTCATCCCGTCGTACGCGGGATCGCTCAGGCAGTGCGCGGCATGCCCGAGCCGGTGCGACGCGATCCTCTGCGCCGGGGTGGTTCCCACGGTCGCGAGCGCCGACTGAAGGGTGCGCAGGCCGACGCCGAGTGCATGCGCGACGCTCTGCGGCGAGAGCGCGGGATCGGTGTAGTACTGGGCGATGTAGCTGAGCGCCGCGGTCGCGAGGTATGAGTCCGCGCCGGCGATCGCGGCCGCATGCTCGTCCCAGGTCGAGAGCGCGGCGTGCGTGACCATCTGCACGAGGATGTCGCCGATCCTCGCCATCTCGCGCCGGCCCGGTGCCTGCCGGAGCTTGACGAGAGCGTCGACGAACTGCGTCACGGGCCGAAGCGTCACGGTGCGCTCCGCGGACACGGGGGTGATCGATCGGCCCTGCCACACGGTGAGCGGCGCCCCGAACGGGGAGCGTGCGATGCCGACGAGCGTCGTCGGGGCGCCGGCGCTCCCGGGGATGTCGCAGGGGAGCTCGCCGTCGACGAGCATCGCCCGTCGTTGCGGACCGAGACCGGCGGCCGGCGTCATGGCCGGCGTGTAGGCGAGGTAGAAGGGCACCTCGCTGCTCTCGGGCGGCGGCCGGACGCCGACGGTCGCGCCCGCGATGCGCATCACCAGCGACTCGCCGAAGAGCCGCCACCGCACGACGACCGGCTCGTGCGCGTTCCGGGGCCGCAGCGACAGGCCGCCTCGGCGGAGGTCGTCGAAGGCGTCGGCGTCGTGGGCGTCGAGACGGGCCTCGCTCCGTCCGTGGCGGTGCAGCCGCTGGTCGAGGATCACCATGGGGTGCTCGCGCCGCGGCGCCGCGTCGGACACCGGTCGCGCGGGCTCGATCGGAGGGACGCTCGTCGGCCCGTGATCGGCATCCGTCCCACGGCCTGCGGAGGGCGCGGCCTTCACCGCACCTCGGCTTCGCGGGTCATGCGGCGATGCCCCGCGGGGCCCGGACCCCGTCGCCGCGCGAACGGGCCGCGCCCGCGGCGATCGGACGACGACGCGACGTCGCGATCGGAACGATCTCGTCAGACGAGGTCCTGCCGCTCTCGCCGCCCATTGCTGCTTCTCCCGTTCGTGTCGAGACGATGAAGCCGACTTTCGGGGAACGACGTCGCAACGATTCCGCGCGTGCGCGAATCGTACGTTCGCACGCACTTTTTTCCTGATCGCCGCCACCGGGGACAACGCGCACGCCGAACGGGCCGGATGCCGGAACGCCCGGTGCCGGCATCCCGGAGCCTCGGAGGCTCCCCGACTGCCGTTCACAATTCAGGAGGAAACGCGGCCAGACGCCGGGTGGGCCGCGCAGGCGCCCGGTTCTCCTGAATCGTGAACGGTACCGGGCCGCCGCCGCGGGCTACGCGTGGCCGGTGATGAGCCGGTGGATGTAGGTGAGCTTCGTCGCGACGACGTCGTTGATCACGAACGGATACAGCGGGCGATGTCCCATCGAGCGGTTGACCTGGTTGAAGAACGTGGCGATCAGGTCCCAGTCGTCGAGCACGGTGCGCATGTCGGCATCGGCGTAGTCGAGGCGCGGGACGACGCTCGCCATGACCTCCTCGGCGTGGCTCGCCACGAGCTCGAGGCCCGCCCGCGCCGACGTGTGCAGCGTGCCCGTGATGTGCAGGTAGTGGGCGAAGCACTCGGCGAAGTCCTCCCACGGGTGCATCGTCGCGTACTCGGAGATGAAGCTCTCGCGCCAGTCGTCCGGCGCGCCCGTGCGGTAGTGGCGGTCGATCGCGTCGCGATAGCTCGCCCGCTCGTCCCCGAACAGCGCACGGCACTCGTCCCAGTCGGAGACGAGCACGTTCTGGTAGTAGTGGCCGACCTCGTGGCGCAGGTGGCCGAGCATCGTGCGGTACGGCTCGCCCAGCTGCACGCGCAGTCGCTCCCGGTGCGCGTCGAGCGTCTCGGCGAGGTCGATCGTGATGACGCCGTTCGCGTGGCCGATCGTGACGCGCTCGCCCGTCGACCGGCTCGACAGCAGGTCGAACGCGAGCCCGCCCTCCTTCTCGTGGTACGGCGTGACCGGCAGGCCGAGCTGGAAGAGCTGCACGAGCAGGCGGCGCTTGGCGATCTTGGTGTCGGCGAGCTTCTCGAGCGCGATCGTGTCGTCGAGCGCCGGCGCGCGGCGCGTGAGCCGGCACGAGAAGCAGCGGCCCGACCGCTCGCTCTCGCCCACGAGCCAGTTGCACTGCCAGCCGCGCTGCGAGCACGCGTGGAACTCCTCGCCGTCGATGACGACGGCGAGGTCGTCTGCGAGCACGGCGAACGTCAGCGACGGGCGGTGGAAGCCGACGGCGACGCCGCAGCGGGGACAGGTGAGGCTCTCGAGGATGAGGAAGGAGCCGCACGCGGTGCAGCGGTAGCTTGCCATGCGATCAGTGTGGCACCGCGCGGGGGCGCGCGACGCCGCTCACCGGTCCCGTCACCCGTCGGTCACCCTCCGGTCACGAGGGGTCGAGCGTGCCCTCAGGGTCGACGACCACGATGTCGGCGCCGGCCTCGCGCACGTGCGCGAACAGATCGCCCAGCAGCAGCGCGGCGACGCGAGTGGACGCGGCGACGTCGGCGGCGTCGAGCACGAGCGTGCGCGAGCCCGTGGCATCCATCGTCTCTGCCGCCTGGTAGGCGATCTGCTCGGCCGCGACGAAGTCGACCACGCCGCGCAGCCGCATCGTGACGGTCTCGGTGCGCGCGTCGATCTCGACCGCCTGCACGGGGGAGACGGGGCGGTCGGGATGCCGGAAGAGGTGCAGCCCGAACCCCTCCGACAGCATGCGCAGCGCGGCGACGCCGCGAGCGCTGTTGCCGACCGCGTCGAGCGGCGCGCTGAACACGCCGATGCCGTACTCGCCGGGGGCGACCGCGACGATGCCGCCGCCGACGCCCGACTTCGCGGGGAGGCCGACGTCGAAGAGCCACTGACCGGAGCGGTCGTACATGCCGCAGCTCGACATGAGGGACAGCGTGTCGCGGGCGACGATCGACGGCACGATGCGGCGGTCGGTCACCGGGTTGACGCCGTCGTTCGCGAGGGTCGCGCCCATCACCGCGAGATCGGTCGTGTCGACGAGCAGCGCGCACTGGCGGAAGTACGCCTCGACGGCGTCGTCGACCGTGCCGTCGAGGGCGCCCGACGACCGCGCGAGCATCGCCAGCGCCCGGTTGCGGTCGCCCGTCGCCGACTCCGACGCCGCGACCGCCTCGTCGCAGCGCAGCTCACGGCCTGCGAACGCCGAGAGCCCGCGCCGGATGCGCTCGAACCGCTCGTCGGCGGTCGCGCCGGCGATGAGCGACGTCGTCACGATGGCGCCGGCGTTGATCATCGGGTTCGCGGGCCGGCCCTGCGCGTCGAAGCTGATCGCGTTGAACGCCTCGCCGCTCGGCTCGACGCCCACGCGCGCCGTCACGGCGGCGACGCCGTGCTCGGCGAGCGCGAGGGCGTACACGAACGCCTTCGAGATCGACTGGATCGTGAACGGCACGGTGCTGTCGCCCGCGGCGTACGTGTGCCCCGACACGGATGCCGCGGAGAGCGCGAACGCGTCGGGATCGGCCTTCGCCAGCTCGGGGATGTAGTCGGCGAGCCGCCCCGGATGGTCGCCCGCCCGCACGTCGGCCAGCACCCGCGCGAACGCCCGCGAGACGGGATTGCCCAGCGCCGCCATCAGCGGCCTCTCACGACGACGCGCGCACGACGGCTCATGGGCCACAGCCTACTGATCCGGCGCGGCCCGTCGCCGGTCGTCTCCTTGCCGCCCGCCGCCGGGGCGGCGTACCCTGGCGTCATCCCGCTCGCGCGACGCCGGAGGTGCTCATGTCCCCCGAGGCCATCATCGTGATCATCGTCGTGGTCTCGATCGGCGTGCTCATCGGGTTCATCGCGCTCATGCTGCGGGTGGCCTCGAAGCTGCCGTCGCGCCCCAGCGCCGACAACAGCTCGAACGAGCTGAGCACCCAGCTGACGCAGCACGACTCGTCGGGCAGCTGGCCCTAGCGCATCCGGGCGTCGTCGCCTCGTGCCTGCGCCGACGCCACGACCCGCTCGCGGATGCGCGACGCCGCCGTGCACGCGAGCCGACGCGGAGGATCACGGGTGATCCGTCGCGCCGAGCGCGGGAATCGCCGTTCCTCGCTTGTGCCCCCGACAGGAATCGAACCTGCGACCTACGGTACCGGAAACCGGCGCTCTATCCCCTGAGCTACGGAGGCGTACCGATCGAGGGTATCACCGAGTGCTCCCGCTCATCGACCGCGGGGTGCGGGCCGGGCTCACTCCGAGATCTCGGCGACCGTCTCGCCCGCGAGCTGCGGGGCGAGGGCCACGGCGATGTCGGCCTGGCTGACGATGCCGACGAGGTCGTGCCCCTCGACGATCGGCACGCGCCGCACCTTGTGCCGCTTCATGGTCTCCAGCACCGCGAAGACGTCGTCGTCGGCGCCGACCGTCACGGGCACGCCCTCGGCGAGCTCGCCGGCCCGCGTCGTGGCCGGGTCGCCGCCGCGCGCGAGGCACTTCACGACGATGTCGCGGTCGGTCAGCATCCCGATCAGCCGGTTGTCATCGCCACGGATCGGCAGCGCGCCGACGTCGAGCGACTCCAGCAGCTGCGCGGCCTCGACGAGCGTCTTGTGCTCGTCCACGCAGCGCGGGCCGGGGGTCATCACGTCTCGGACCAGGGTCATGATCGTGCTCCTCACTTCGGGGTCGTGGCCGACAACCTACGCGCGGTGCGGCGCAGCGCCAGGGGGCTTGACAGGCGACCGCCCACCGTGCTGGCCGGGTAGTCATGGCGACGACGGCTGTCAACCCCCTCGGCTCCGCGGGCGGGCGCGACAAGGGTGGGAGGACGCCGGGAGCACCGGCGGAGAGGAGAGCGAGATGAGCATCGACGACCCCGCCCGCGACCGCCCGACCGACCCCGACACGGGTCTTCCGCAGGAGCCGCCGCTCGACGACCCGGCCGACGACGACCCGGCCGGCAACGGTCCCGCCGAGGAGGCGCCGCCCGACGACGACCCGGCCGCCGAGAACGCGCCTGCCGACGACGGCCCCACGGCCGACGCCCCACGGCGGGTCGACGAGGCGCCCGACGCCCTCTCCGGCGAGCAGGAGCGGCGGCTGCCGTCGATGCCGCGGCGCGACGCGGGCGAGGTCGAGACCATCGCCGGCATCCTCGTGCAGACGCGCGACGACACGGCGATGGCGCCCCGCGATCGCCTCGTGCGGGTGCTCGCCGAGCGGCTCGCGGATGCGGGTGTCGAGGTCTCCGGCGACGAGGTCGGGGAGCTCGCCGATCAGATCGCGACGGGCGACGCCGGGGCCGCCGACGGCTGAGCCGTGCGGCGCGCGTGCGGCGTGTCGCCGGGCGTCCGCGACACGTGGTTCGCGGGCCCTCCGGGAGGTGCGAAGATACTGCGGTGCAACGCTCGCTGACCGCCGACATCGACCTCGACATCGAGGGCCGCGCCGACCTGATCCTGCAGGTCTCGGCCGCGCGTCCGGCGACCCTCGCGAGCGAGTCGCTGGAGGTCGCGATCGGGGGCGAACGGGCCGCCGTGACCGAGATCGTCGACCGCTGCGGCAGCCGGCTGCACCGCGTGGCCGGCGGGCCCGGCCGCCTCACGCTGCGCTACGCGGGGGCCGTCGAGGGATGCGCGCCCGCCCCCGCGACGAGCGTCGCCGAGACGCTCGCCTACCTGCGTCCGAGCCGGTACTGCCAGGCCGACGAGCTGTACCTCGAGACGCGACCGTTCGCGCAACTGCGCGGATTCGACCTGCTGCATGCCGTGGAGGACTTCGTCGCCGAGACCACGCGGTACGCGCCGGGCGAGAGCTTCGGCTCCGACTCCGCCCTTACGACGCTGCGCACGGGCCGCGGCGTGTGCCGCGACTACGCGCACCTCGTCATCGCCCTGCTGCGGGCGCGCGACGTGCCCGCGCGCTACGCCTCGTGCTACGCGCCCGGCCTCGTGCCGATGGACTTCCACGCCGTCGCCGAGGCCTACGTCGAGGGGGAGTGGTACGCCCTCGACGCCACGCGCCTCGCCGACCGCCGGACGCTCGTGCGCATCGCCACCGGCCGCGACGCCGCGGACTGCGCATTCGTGAGCAGCTACGGCGGATCGGTGTGGCTGCGCTCGCTGCGCGTGGACGCGCACCTCGCCGCGGGCGGCGGCGTCGCGGCGACGCCCGACGACCACCGGGAGCCCGTCGTCATGTCGTGACCCGCGCCGGCGCCGCGGAACGTGCGCCGACGCCGCGCCCGTAGACTTGACGGGCTATGAACCCCGATGCCCTCTCCGCCGCGCTGCTCACCGTCATCGTCCCCCTCGCCGAGGCGCGACGACCCGGAGCGGTGGAGGGCCTGACGGCCGCCGACCTGCCGCTCGAGCGGCCCAAGAACCGCGATCACGGCGACTGGGCGTCGAACGCGGCGCTCAAGCTCGCGAAGGCCGTCGGCGCGAACCCGCGCGAGCTCGCGGCCGAGATCGCGACGGCGCTCGAGGGCGTCGACGGCGTCGCGAGCGTCGAGGTCGCGGGACCCGGCTTCATCAACATCCGCCTGGATGCCGCGGCCGCCGGCGCGCTCGCGAGGACGATCGTCGAGCAGGGCGCCGCGTACGGCACCAACGACACGCAGCGCGGCGCCACGATCAACCTCGAGTTCGTCAGCGCCAACCCCACGGGCCCCATGCACATCGGCCACACGCGCTGGGCGGCGCTGGGCGACGCGATCGCGCGCGTGCTGCTCGCGAGCGGCGCGACGCTCGTGCGCGAGTTCTACATCAACGACGCGGGCGCGCAGATGGATCGCTTCGGGCGCTCGGTGCTGGCATCCGTCAAGGGCGAGCCCACGCCCGAGGACGGCTACCCGGGCTCCTACATCGACGACCTCGGCCGGCGCGTGCTCGCACTGCAGCCCGATCTGCTCGGGCTGCCCGATCCCGAGACCGTCGCGCGCGACCTCGCGTACGAGCTCCAGCTCGGCGACCTGCAGGCCTCGCTGGAGAAGTTCAACGTGCACTTCGACGTGTGGTTCAGCGAGCGCACGCTGCACGCCCGCGGCGAGGACGGCGGCCCGAGCCTCGTCGACGAGGCGGTCGACCGGCTGCGCGCACAGGGGCACGTCTTCGACGCCGAAGGCGCCGTGTGGGTGCGCACGACCGACTTCGGCGACGACAAGGACCGCGTGATCCGCCGCTCCAACGGCGAGTACACCTACTTCGCCGCGGATGCCGCGTACTACCTGAACAAGGGCGACCGCGGGTTCGCGCACAAGATCTACCTGCTCGGCGCCGACCACCACGGCTACGTGCACCGCCTCAAGGCGCTCGCCGGCGCGGCGGGCGACGACCCCGAGAAGGACATCGAGGTGCTCATCGGGCAGCTCGTGTCGGTCAACGGCGCCCGTCTCAGCAAGCGCGCGGGCAACATCATCGAGCTCGACGACCTGCGCGACTGGCTCGGCACCGACGCCCTGCGCTACTCGCTTGCGCGCTACCCCGCCGACTCGCCGCTCACG
The DNA here is from genome assembly GCF_001314225.1 of Microbacterium sp. No. 7. Classification (NCBI taxonomy): domain Bacteria; kingdom Bacillati; phylum Actinomycetota; class Actinomycetes; order Micrococcales; family Microbacteriaceae; genus Microbacterium; species Microbacterium sp. No. 7. The sequence continues at coordinate 3,259,787 of NZ_CP012697.1, read as the reverse complement.
CTCGACCCCGACGTGCTCACGAAGCGCACGAACGACAACCCCGTGTTCTACGTGCAGTACGCGCACGCCCGCACCCACAACGTGGCCCGCAACGCGGCCGACAGCGGCGTGACGCGCGATGCGTTCGCGCCCGAGCTGCTGACGCACGAGACCGAGTCGGCGCTGCTGGGCGCGCTGCAGGAGTTCCCGCGCATCGTGGCCTTCGCCGCCGACGTGCGCGAGCCGCACCGCGTCGCCCGCTACCTCGAGGAGCTCGCGGGCCTGTACCACCGCTGGTACGACAACTGCCGGGTCACCCCGCTCGGCGACGAGGAGGTCACCGACCTGCATCGCACGCGCCTGTGGCTCAACGACGCCACGGGTCAGGTGCTCCGCAACGGCCTCGACCTGCTCGGCGTCAGCGCGCCCGAGCGCATGTGACGGCGACGGCCTCCCAGGCACCTCATGAGCACAGGAGATATCACCGGCACAGGACGATTCCCGCGGAATCCTCCTGTGCTCGTGATTTCTCCTGCGCCGGTGATGCGGACGGGGGGATGACGGCATGAGCGACGCGCACCCCACGCAGCCGCTGCCGCCCGCGGCAGTGCCGTCGGCGAGGTCGTCCTCGGCGGCCCTGCGGCGCCGCCGGCGGCGCAGGCGGCTCTGGCCGTGGGTCGCGGTCGTCCTGGTGCTGCTGCTGCTCGTCGCGGGGTGGTTCATCGCGGAGCCCATCGTGCGCGGCATGGTCGTGGACACCGTGCGCACCGAGACCATCAAGGCCCTCGACCTGCCCGCCGACCAGCAGCTCGACGTCGAGCTCGAGGGGCAGGTGCTGCCGCAGCTGATCATGGGGCGCCTCGACGCGCTCACCGTCAGCTCCGACGAGGTGACGCTCGGACCGCTCACCGGGGCCGTCGTCGTGCACGGCACCGGCATCCCGATCCGCGGCGGGGGCGCGGCCGACACGGCATCCGCGACCCTCCGGCTGAACGAGCAGCAGGTGCGCGACCTGCTCGCGACCGTCGAGGGGCTGCCCGCGGCGACCGTGACCCTCGACGAGCCCGTCGTGCGGTTCGAGACCGAGCTGCAGGTGCTCGTGACCGTGCCGGTGGGCGTGAGCCTGCGTCCGAGCGCCGTGGGCGGAGACCTCGTGCTGACCCCCGACTCGCTGCGGGTCGGCGGCGCCGACATCCCGGCGCAGGCGCTGGTCGACCAGTTCGGCGCGATCGCGCGCACGGTCGTGCGCGACTGGGACGTCTGCATCGCCCAGTACCTCCCGGCGGGCGTCACGCTCGACCGCGTCGAGGTGAAGGGCAAGGAGATCGTCGCGGATGCCGTGATCGACGGCCGCATCGTCTCCGATCCGACCCTGCAGGACAACGGCGTCTGCGACTGAGCGCCACGGCACTCGCTTGAAAAACTTCTGTTCTGATCTTGTCTGATCTTGGCTCGGGCCGTGTGATCTTCGACAGCACATTGTATATGCGTGCGTCTGTTGTACGGGTGGCATAGTTGTGCTAAATTCCATGCAGACCTGCGGAGTGTTGATGGTTATGGCGCAAACGAGCGGGTTATGCAGAGTGCAAGTATCGGGGGGTATAAATGCACACGAAGTTTTTCGCGTCAATGGTGCTGGGGGCAATTCTTAGTTCCGGTCCGGGAATCACCTTCGATTCTGAGCCCAATGATGTGGCCGTCGTGGCGAAATGCATACAGCGTGACGAGTATGGATCTCAAATCTGGTTCGGGCCAGAGCAGGGTGACGTGTCGCGGCTGGATTCTGAGTTGAACGCGATGCTGGCCAGCTACCCGGAGATTGCCACCGGTATTGCATTCTGTTCCAATTATGATGGCTTAATGCTGTTCGTGTCATCTCATTCCGAATCGTCGGCGCGATCTCGGCTCGACAAAGAGATTGAGCGGGTATCTGCGAGTTATCCAGATCTGGACGTGTATGTGACGGGTGTTGCGGCCTCGATGTCTGAGATTCAGGACTTGGCGACCTATCTGTTTGACGAGCTGGGAGTTCAGGCTCTGACTTCTATCGCACCTGACATCTATTCAGGAGGCCTCTCGGTTGAGCTCAGCCCGCAAGAGGAGAGGGCGCTGGAAGAACGCGAGTCTCAGATCTCTCAGATGGTCGAGTCCTGGTCGAGAGATCGTGGGCGGTCGGCTGATATTCCTGTGACTGTGCGAATCGCTGAGGCGTGGGTTGAGCCTGCCGCGACTCGGGCTGCAGATCTGCCGCCATTTCGGATGGGCTCGAGATTGAACTATGGATCCGGACGAGCGTGTTCTGCAGGTGTCCCACTCGTCTATGCTGGCTCGAGATACCTTCTTACCGCCGGGCACTGTCAATCAGATTCCTTCACCAACAACGGGTATGTTGTCGGGCGGAAATATACGACATCTTACCCGGGCAATGCGTACAGGTATGGCGATTGGATGCTGCTCGGAGGGGCGACCTACAGCGGGTACGTCTACAATGGCTCCTTGTCGAGCAGTTCAGTGTTGCGTATCTCTGGTGCTTTCTGGGGCTCGATGTCTGCGGGCAAGGACGTATGCACGTCTGGGACGACAACGGCCCAAGTCTGTCGCTATAAGGTTCAGGCCTCGATGGTGCGTGAGGTCGTGGGTTCTGTTGTAACCGGGCACATGGTAATGATGCGCCATTTTGGGAATCTCGATGGTATTCCCGATACTGTGGGCCTACGGCCGGGCGATTCGGGTGGCCCTTGCTACTACTCTGACGGAAATGGCGGAGTCATCGCGGCGGGGATCGTTACGGCGCTCAGCGGTGATCTCGGCAGTAGTCCTGTCGTGTATAGGAACTTCTACTGCACGCAACTCAGCGGCGTTCGTGCATGGAGTGGATCGCCTTATTATGGTGGATGAGGCGCAGGGCGGGTACAGATGGTCGGTGGTCGTGGCCATCGCTGTCGGCGGTTCTCTTCTCGCGGGTTGTGATCTTGTCGTAGGCGACGACGGATCGTCTCCATCGCTGTCCGTGTCCTCGCAGCCGAGTGCGCCCGCGACTGCCCCGGCAAGTGAGGGGCCGTCGGTCGCGCCGTGCGATCGTGTTGCGGGCTCGGCTCGGCCGCTGACCCTGGACAGGGCCCGCGCGGTCATCGGTGTCGAGTCGGTCTCGTGCGTGAGCTCCGGTGATGCCCCGCTCGTGCCTGCGACGATCGTGCTTGACGAATCGTGGGCCGACCTGCTGTCGTTCGACGGCGTGAGGCTCCCCGCGACGGTTGTGCACGACGGCGAGACGAAGCGGTGCAGCGAGGCCGCGTCGAGAGCGTATGTGCTGATCGACGGGGAGTGGTATCAACGGCGTGGCGTTCAGTGCCGTGCGCGGGCGCAGGCCCTGACGCCCGCCTCGTCGAGCGGCGTCGCGGGCCGAGAGGGCGCCATCCTCCTGCTCGCGCTGTAAGGCAATCGGCGCCCGAGCAGGAGACAGGCGCCGTCGTGCTGATCGACGGGCGTGGGGCGATGCGGGGCGGGGCTGGACAGAGGTGCCGTGTGTCCGTAGTCTGCACTAATGCAAAGTTTGCGCGAGCGCACGAAGTTGATGGCCTGGTCCGCGATCCATGACGCGGCCGCCGAGCTGGCGCTGGAGAAGGGGCCGGGCGCGACGACCATCGAGGCGATCGCGGAGCGCGCGGGCGTGTCGCGGCGCACCTTCTTCAACTACTTCGCCGCCAAGGAGGACGCGATCCTCGGGATGTCGACCCCGTCGCTGAACGAGGATGCCATGCGCGAGTTCCGCGCGGGCGACGAGCCGCTGCTGCACCGCGTCGCACTGCTGCGCGTCGCGGTCGTGCGCACGATGCTCGGCGACGCCAAGGTCTACCGCCGGCGCCGCGACGTGCTCGCCTCGTTCCCCGAGCTGGAGGACCGGCTGCTGGCGCGCACCGAGGTGCAGGTCGACGAGACCGTCGTGCCGTTCCTCGTCGAGGAGCTCGCCGGCACGGACATCGTGGCGGCCGCCGACGCGGCGACCGTCGCGCGCATCCTCCTCGTCAACGCGCGCAGCATCGTGCGCCTCGCCTACCGGATCTCGCCCGACACGCTCGAGGACGACGACCTGACGGCGGTCTCGGAGGCGTTCGGCGTGCACCGGCTCGCGCTGCAGGCCTGTCTGTGAGCAGGGCGGGGCGCGGCGACGCGCAAGCGGCGGAGAGCGGCGGCCAGCGCCGCGGCATCGTGCTGCTGTTCAGCTCGCTGGCGCTCGTGATGCTGCTGGCGTCGCTCAACTCGACGGTGTTCGCGCCCGTGCTGCCGTCGCTCGTCGCGAGCCTGCAGGGCCTCGACATGATGCCCTGGGTGCTCGCGGCCTACCTGCTCGCGAGCGTCGCGGTCATGCCGGTGTGCGGCCGGGTCAGCGACGCCTACGGGCGCAAGCCCGTGCTGCTCGCGGCGATCATCGCCTTCGCCATCGGCTCGCTCATCGGCGCCCTGGCGCAGGACATGGAGACGGTCATCGTCGGGCGCGCGGTGCAGGGCCTGGGCGGCGGGGGACTGGTGCTCCTCTCGCAGGCCGCGGTCGCCGACGTCGTGCCGGCGCGCGAGCGCGGCCGGTACGCGGGCATCCTCGGCGGCGTGTTCGCCGCCGCATCCGTCGGCGGGCCGCTGCTGGGCGGCTGGTTCGCCGAGGGCCCCGGCTGGCGCTGGGCGTTCTGGATCAACGTGCCGCTGTCGGTCATCGCGGCGGTCGGCGTGATCGTCCTGCTCCGGCTCCCGGTGCCGTCGCGGCCCGAGGGCACGCGACTGGACTTCGGCGGGATGCTGCTCATGGCGGTCGTCGCCACCGTCGTCTCGCTGATCGCCTCGTGGGGCGGCACGGCGCTCGCGTGGGCCTCGCCGGAGATCCTCGTGCTCGCGGCGATCGGCCTGGTCGCGATCGCGGCGCTCGTGCTGGTCGAGCGGCGCGTGAGCAGTCCCGTGATGCCGCCGCTGGTGTTCCGCGACCGCGACTTCCTGCTGTCGACCGTCGCGGCGCTGCTGCTGTTCGCGGTGATGTTCGGCGTGCTCGGCTACGTGCCCACGTACCTGCAGATGGTCGGACGCATCAGCGCCGTCTCGGCGGGGCTGCACATGGTCCCGATGGCCGTCGTCATGCTCGTCGGCACGACCGTCTCGGGCATGCTGATCTCGCGCACCGGCCGGTACCGGCTGTACCCCGTGGCGGGCGGCGTCCTCGTCGCGGTCGGCATGCTGCTGCTCGCCCTGCTCGGCCCCGACGCGTCGGTGTGGTGGGTGTCGCTGCACGTCGGCATCGTCGGGCTGGGGCTCGGCCTCTCGACGCAGGTGCTGCTGCTCGTCGTGCAGAACGCCTTCCCGCACTCGATCGTCGGCACCGCGACGGGCGCCCACTCCCTGATCCGCCAGATCGGCGCGCTGCTGGGCACGGCGGTCGTCGGCTCCCTGTTCACGGCGACCCTGGCGAACCTGATGTCCACGAGACTGCCGGGCGTGGTGCTGCCGTCGCCCGAGGCGCTGCGCGCCCTCCCCGAACAGGTCCAGACCGCCGTCGCCGGGCTCTACAACGAGGCCCTGACGCCGGTCTTCGCATGGATGGCGCCACTGGGCGTGCTCGCCGCGATCGCGTCGGGCCTGGTGTCGCACAGACCGCTGGCGCGCGAGATCGACCGCCGCTGACCCGCAGGCAAGACAGAACCAATTCTTTCTTTTCGACAGAATCACGATTGTTCACACGACACCGTGTGGATGCCTGTGATTCTGCGATACCTGATGCCTGCGCGCGGGCGCATCATAGATCTCGAAACGATAAAAACAAGAATCTGATTCTTGACTTTGCCCGATGCGGTGGCGCACAATCGAGGTACCTCGCGGGGCACAGCTGCAACCGCGAGTGACGAACGGTGAGTGGTCTCACCCGATGCATCTACGACAAGGGAGTCAGATGTCCGTCGCTGCGCGCTCGCGCCCGCGACAGCTCTCCTCGTGGCTCCACGGGACCTGGCCCGATCCGGCAAGAGTCCGAACACAGCAGGAAAAGAGGAACACCGTGATTTCAAGGAAGAGATCCGTCGCCACCGCCTTCGCGGCGCTGACCGTCGCGGCTCTCACGCTCACCGCGTGCGCGGGGAACGGGGGCACCCCCCAGGGCAGCGAGAGCGCCAACGGCGGAGCCACGTCCGAGGGCGAGCCCGTCGCCGGCGGCATCGCCCAGATCATCGAGCCGGCGACGCCGACGAGCCTCGATCCCGCGCGGATGCAGAACCTCTGGTACAACGCGTCGACGATCGGCAACGCGCTCTACGGCGCGCTGCTGCGCGACGACCCGGTGACCGGCGACCTCACCTACGAGCTGCTCGAGGACATGACGACCGACGACGGCGGCAAGACCTTCACCGTGAAGGTGCGCGAGGGCGTCACGTTCTCCGACGGCACGCCGTTCACCGCCGAGGCCGTCAAGTACGGCTGGGACCGCCTGCGGGCGCCCGAGACGGGCTCCGCCGACATCGGCACGTCCGCCCTGGTCGAGAGCACGGAGGTCGTCGACGACCTGACGCTCACCGTGACCCTCGTCACGCCCATCCCGAACTTCCCGAGCGCGGTCATCCCGACGACGATGAACTGGATCGCCAAGCCCGAGGCGCTCGAGGCGGGGCAGGCGGCCTTCGACGCCAACCCCATCGGCGCGGGCCCCTTCGTGCTGAAGAACTGGGCGCGTCAGGACGTCGTCTCGCTGGAGCGCAACGAGAACTACTGGAACGACCCGTACCCCTACCTCGACGGCATCGAGGTGCGCGGCATGTGGGACACCTCGCAGCGCTTCAACGCCCTCATCGGCGGACAGGCCGACCTCGTCATGGAGTCGGGCGCCGAGAACCTCGCCAAGGCCGAGGACAGCGGCTTCTTCAACGAGACGCTGCCGCTCAACGCGGGCTCCGGCTTCGGCCTCAACACGACCAAGGCGCCCTTCGACGACGTGCGCGCCCGGCAGGCGCTCTCGTACGCGCTCGACCTCGAGGCGTTCAACCTCGCCTCGCTCGGCGGATACGGCGTGATCCCCGAGACGCTGTTCGTCGACGCGTCGCCGTTCCACAGCGACATCCCGCTGCACACGTACGACCCCGAGAAGGCGCAGGAGCTCTTCGACGAGCTGGCGGCCGAGGGCAAGCCCGTCGACTTCAAGGTCACGTTCTTCGCCGGATCGAGCACCCAGTACGAGGCGCTGCAGGCGCAGCTCAACGAGTACGACAACGTCACGATCGGCGCGGACCAGCGCGATCCCTCCGAGGCCGGGCTCGTGACGCTCGCCGGCGACTTCCAGATCACGACGACCTCGATCCTCGTCGGCGCCGAGCCCGACCCGCGCCTGGGCCTGTTCCTGCACAGCGACGGCCGGCAGAACTACACGCGGATCAGCGACGCCGAGCTGGACGCGGCGCTGGAGGCCGGCCGCCACGCGACCGACCTCGACGAGCGCATCGAGGCCTACGAGACCGTGCAGGAGCGCGTCGTCGAGCTGACCCCGTACGTGTTCACCTCGCGCATCAGCGCGGGCGTCATGGCCAACGACGAGATCAACGGCATCACGCGGTACGGCATCGGCTCGATGTGGCCCGCCACCCTGTGGCTCGCCCCGTGACACGCGGCTGAGCCCAGGAGACAAGGACCTTTCCGCGGGGCGGCCGGTGCAGGCCGCCCCGCGGGGAGGAAGACGAAGACGGCGCGCCGATGCACCGTGACAACCACGACGAGGGAGTCGTTCCCATGATGAGATCTGCCCGATCCGGCCGAGTCCGGAGCTTGACAGCGGCGACGGCGGCACGGCGCGAGCGGCGGCCGATGCAGAAGGCGCGGTGCCGCTCATGATGATCACGATCGCACGACGTGCCGGCTACGCCCTGCTGGTGGTGCTGCTCGTCACGATGCTGACGGTCGCGCTGCTCAGCCTCACCCCGGGATCGGTCGCCGCCGTCATCCTGGGCGAGAGCGCGACGCCCGAGCGCATCGCCGCCCTCAACGCCGAGCTCGGCCTCGACCGGCCGCTCTGGGAGCAGTACGGCACGTGGCTGCTCAACGCCCTGCAGGGAGACCTCGGCACGTCCCCCGTCACGGGCGTGCCCGTGATGGATGCCATCATGAGCCGGCTCCCGGTCACGCTGGAGCTCGCGGTGCTCGGCCTGGCGATCGCCCTGGCGACGTCGATCCTGCTCGCGGTACTCTCGGCGTCGTTCCCCAACAACCCGATCGACCGCGGCATCGTCGCGCTCACCTCGGTCTTCCTGGCCACCCCGGCGTTCGTGGCCGGGCCCATCCTCATCCTCGTCTTCGCGCTGACGCTGCGGGCCTTCCCGGTCTTCGGGTGGGTGCCGCTGGCCGACGACGTCGCCATGAACCTGCGCAGCGCGTTCCTGCCGGCGGTCGCCGTCGCGATCAACGAGATCGCCGCGTTCCACCGCGTGCTGAGGGCCGACCTCATCACGACCCTGCGCGAGGACTTCATCGCCGCGGCGCGCGCGAAGGGCATGAGCCGCAGCTACGTGCTGTTCCGGCACGCCTTCCGTCCCTCGTCGTTCTCGCTCGTGACGATCGCGGGGATCAACCTGGGCCGCCTCATCGGCGGGACCATCGTGATCGAGACCCTGTTCGGCCTGCCCGGCCTCGGCCTGCTGATCGCGACGTCGATCCAGACGCGCGACGTGATCACGGTGCAGGGCGTCGTGACCTTCATCGCCGTGGTCTACGTCGGCATCAACATGCTCGTCGACGTCGCCTACGGACTCCTCGATCCACGCGTGCGCACCGCGACGCGCGCACGCAAGAAGAAGCCCGCGGTGAGCGCACCGCACGCACAGAAGGCGGTGGCGGCATGACCGTGAGCAGCGTGTCCGAGAGGCGGTCGGCCCGGACGAGCGAGGCGCGCGTCCCCTACGTCGCGCCTCCCAAGAAGAAGCGCTCCATCATCGTGATGCTCTCGTACGCGTGGCTCGCGCTGATCGTGCTCCTGGCGATCTTCGCCAACGTGCTGCCCATCGCCTCGTTCGACGAGGCGGTCGGGCCGCCGCGACTGAGCCCGCAGCTGGGCGGCGACATCAACCTGCTGCTCGGCACCGACGGCATCGGGCGCTCGCTGCTGTCGCGCACGATCTTCGGCGCGCAGGTCTCGCTCGTCATCGGCGCGGTCGCCGGCCTCGCGGGATTCACGATCGGCACGACCCTGGGCCTCCTGGGCGGCTACCTCGGCAAGCGCGTCGACAACGTCGTGACGCTCGTCGCGGACGTGCTGCTGGCCTTCCCGGGCATGGTCCTGCTGCTCGCGCTCACGGCGATCTTCACGCCGAGCGTGCCGACGCTCCTCGTGGGCCTCTCGCTGCTGGCGGTGCCGACGTTCACGCGCCTCTCCCGCGCGAACACGATCGCGTGGTCGAACCGGGAGTTCGTGCGCGCCGCCAAGAACATGGGCGCCGGGAACACGCGCATCCTGATCAAGGAGATCCTGCCGAACGTGATCCCCGCGCTCACCGCGTACCTGCCGCTCGTGATCGCCGCGCTCATCGTCGCGGAGGGCTCGCTGAGCTTCCTCGGACTGGGCGTCCCGCCGCCCACGCCGAGCTGGGGCGGGATGATCAACGCCGGCCGCGACACCCTGGGCACCGCCCCGCACATCACGATGGTCCCCGCCGCGGCGATCTTCCTGACGGTGTTCTCGCTCAACCACGCGGGCGACCATCTGCGGATCAAGTTCGATCGCACGATGCACGACTGAGGAAAGGAAGGGCAACACATGACTGTGAAGCGCAGATCGATGAGGATCTGGGTCGCGGCACTCGCCGGAGCAGCGCTGCTCCTCGGCGGATGCGCCCCCGCCGACGGGGGAGGAGGGACGAAGCCCTCGGAGGAGGTGTCGTCGGAGCCGGTCGCCGGCGGCGTCGCCCAGATCGTCGAGGTGTCGAGCCCGACGAGCATGGACCCGGCCCGCATCCGGAACATCTACGTCGGCAACACCGTCCTCGGCAACGCCCTGTACGGGCAGCTGCTGACCGACGACGCCGAGACCGCGGAGCTGCAGTTCTCGCTCCTGGAGGACTTCGCCACGGACGACGAGGGCAAGACCTTCACCCTGACGATCCGCGACGGGGTCACCTTCTCCGACGGCTCGCCGTTCACCGCGGCGGCGATCCAGTACGGCTGGGAGCGCCTGCTCGACCCCGAGACCCGGTCGGGCGACGTGGGCGTGGCGAGGCTCGTCGAGGCCTACGAGGTCGTCGACGACCGCACGCTGAGGATCACGATGACCGATCCGATGCCGAGCTTCCCGCACGCCGTGCTCGGGACGCACCTGAACTGGATCGCCCAGCCCGAGGCGCTCGAGGCGGGCACGGAGGCGTTCGACGCCGCCCCGATCGGCGCGGGACCGTTCGTGCTCGACAGCTGGTCGCGGCAGGACGTCGTCGTGCTCGAGCGCAACGAGCAGTACTGGGACGCGCCGCGCCCGTACCTCGACCGCATCGAGCTGCGCGGCATCGTCGACCTCTCCCAGCGCTACAACGCGGTGCTGAGCGGCCAGGCGGATCTTGCGACCGAGACGGGCGCCGAGAACATCGGCCGCGCGGAGGAGGGCGGCCTGACGGCCGTGATGCACCCCGTGGGCGGCGGAGGCGGGTGGACCATCAACACGAGCAAGCCGCCGTTCGACGACGTGCGCGCCCGCCAGGCGCTGATCAGCGCGATCGACCTCGACGCGATGAACGTGGCGTCGCAGGGCGGCTACGCGATCGTGCCGGAGACGCTGTTCGTGGAGGGCACGCCGTTCTTCAGCGACGTCCCGCTGCCGGGCTACGACCCCGAGCTGGCGCAGCGGCTGTTCGACGAGCTGGCGGCCGAGGGCAAGCCCGTCGACTTCGCCGCGACGTTCTACGCGACGGGCACGGCGACGTTCGAGTCGCTGCAGGCGCAGCTCTCGCAGTACGACAACGTGACCGTCACGGCCGACGTCCGCGACCTCTCGGAGGTCGGTCTGCTGCCGCTGAGCGGCGACTTCCAGCTGCTCTCGGGATCGGTCCTCTTCGGCGCCGACCCCGGGCCGCGCATCTGGGTGAACCTGCACAGCCGGGGCGAGCTGAACTACTCGCGCATCTCGGACCCCGAGATGGATGCCGCACTCGACCGCGCGAGCACGTCGACCGACACGGAGGAGCGGGTCGAGGCCTACCGCATCGTGCAGGAGCGCTTCGCGGAGCTCGTCCCCTACCTGCTCACCGGACGCCCGGTGGCCGGGTACATGGCGAACGACAACATCCACGGGATGAGCATGTACGGCATCGGCTCGCTGTCGCCCGCCGACATGTGGATCGAGCCCTGACAGGACCATGCGCCGGGGCGCCCCGCACAGGGCGCCCCGGCCGAGGAGAGGAACGACGAGATTGAGCACCACACAGCCGCTGCTGCAGGTCCGTGACCTGCACGCGTACATCGGCACCCCGCGCGGTGTCGTGAAAGCCGTGGACGGCGTCTCCCTCGATGTCGCCGAGGGCCAGGCCCTCGGCGTCGTGGGGGAGTCGGGCTCCGGCAAGTCGGTGATGGCGCGCGCCATCATGGGCCTCATGCCCCACTGGTCGGGTCGCACGGGGGAGGTGATCTTCCAGGGCCGCGACCTGCTCTCGCTGAGGCGGAAGGAGCAGGAGGAGGTCTGGGGCAAGCAGATCGCGATGGTGTTCCAGGATCCGGGGCGGTCGCTCAATCCGGTGGTGCGGGTGGATCGCCAGTTGACGGAGGGCATGCGCAAGCATCTCGGCGTCTCGCGGTCGGAGGCGAACTCGCGCGCGCTCGACCTGCTGAAGGAGGTCGGCGTGCCCGATCCCGAGCGGCGCCTGCGTGCGTACCCCCACGAGCTGTCGGGCGGCATGCGGCAGCGCGTCATGCTCGCCGTGGCGCTGGCGTGCGAGCCCGACCTGCTCATCGCCGACGAGCCCACGACGGCGCTCGACGTGACCATCCAGCGCCAGGTGCTCGACCTGCTGCGCAAGGTGCAGACGCAGCGCGGCATGTCGCTCATGCTCATCAGCCACGACCTCGCCGTCGTGGCCGGCCGCACCGACCGGGTGTCGGTGATGTACGCGGGCCGGCTCGCGGAGATCGGCTCGACGCGGCAGGTCTTCGACGCGCCGCGGCACCGCTACACGCACGCGCTGCTCGGCGCCACGCCGACGATCGACCACGAGCGGCATTCGCCGCTGCAGCTGATCCGCGGCTCGCTGCCGTCGCCGACCGATCCGCCGGCCGGATGCCGTTTCGCGCCGCGCTGCGACTTCGCGCTCGACGCGTGCAAGACGGGCCAGCCGCCGATGGACGCCGTCGGCTCCGACCACGCGGTGGCATGCGTGAACCCAGTGCCCGTGCTGCGGGCGGACGCGAAGGAAGGTGAGCTCGTTGGCCGGTAGCGGGAACGCGCATCTCCGGGGGGACAAGGCCCTCCTGTCGGTAGACGGCCTGGAGGTCGAATACCACACGAAGGGCGGCAGCTTCAAAGCCGTCGCCGACATCAGCTTCGACCTGCTGCAGGGGGAGACCCTCGGCATCGTGGGCGAGTCGGGCTGCGGCAAGTCCACGACGGGGCGCGCCGTGCTGCGGCTCGACCCCATCGCGGGCGGCCGCATCCGCTTCGGCGACGAGGCGATCGAGCAGCTCTCCGAGGGGCGCATGCGCGAGCTGCGCCGCGAGATCCAGATGATCTTCCAGGACCCCGTCTCGTCGCTCAACCCGCGGCGCGACGTCAAGGACCTCATCGTCGAGGGCCTCACGATCGCCCAGCGGCCCGCCGCGGAGCGCGAGGCGAAGTCGAAGGAGATGCTCGAGCAGGTGGGCCTGCCGGGCGAGCGCTTCGCCACCATGCTGCCGCGGCAGCTGTCGGGCGGGCAGGCGCAGCGCGTCGCGATCGGCCGCGCGCTGGCGCTGAGCCCGCGCCTGCTCATCTGCGACGAGCCCGTGTCGGCGCTCGACGTGTCGGTGCAGGCGCAGATCCTCAACCTGCTCGAGGACCTGAAGCGGCAGTTCGACCTCACGATCGTGTTCATCGCGCACGACCTCGGCGTCGTGCGCGGGGTGAGCGACAACGTCCTCGTCATGTATCTGGGCAAGACCTGCGAGTTCGGCGACGCCGTGGAGGTCTACGACAACCCGGCGCACCCCTACACGCGGGGACTGCTCGACTCGGTGCCCCTCACCGATCCGGAGAAGGGGTTCGCCGGCCCCGCGCTCGGCGGAGACCTGCCGTCGCCGCTCAGCCCGCCGACCGGATGCCGGTTCCGCACGCGGTGCCCCATCGCCCAGGAGCGGTGCGCCGTCGAGGAGCCCCGGATGCGCGAGGTGCGGCCCGGTCAGTACGCGGCCTGCCACTTCCCGCTCGTCGACGAGATGAGCGGCGCGGACGGCGGCGACGCGCCCGCCGCCGTGGCGTAGGAGGCCGGCCGTGCCCGCCCGCCGTCTCGACCCCCGCGCGCTTCACGACGCCCTGCGCGACGCCGGGGTGACGCACGTCGTGACCGTGCCCGACACGCATCAGCGCACGCTGCTCGCGGTGCTCGCCGAGGAGGAGTCGCCCGTGCTCGTCACGGTGTGCACCGAGGACGAGGCCTTCGCCGTGGCGGCCGGGCTGTGGGCGGGCGGGCACGCGCCCCTCCTGCTGATCCAGAACGCGGGGCTGTTCGCGGCCATGAACAGCCTCCGCGGGATCGCGCTCGACGCCCGCGTGCCGACGCCGATGCTCGTCGGCGAGTTCCTCCGCGACCCCGCCGTCCCCTCGCGCGACCACGCCGTGAGGGTCGTCGGGCTCACGGAGCCGACGCTCGAGCTGTGGGGTGTCCCCCACCACCGGCTCGAGCAGCCCGGGGACCTCGTGCACATCGGTGCCGCGGTCGCCCGAGCCCACGAGGAGCGCGGTCCCGTCGCGCTCCTCGTGGGCGCAGAGACGGGGGAGCCGTGAGCGCGGGCGGCGGCGTGCACGCGGGCGGCGGCGTCCACGCGGGCGAGGGGATGCTGCGCACCGAGGCGGTCGACGTGCTGGCACGGCACCGCGGCACGATGCTCTCGGTCGTGACGATGCAGGCGATCGCCCCCTGGGCCGCCGCCGGGCAGGGGCACGAGCGCAACATCGACCTCGCGGGCAGCATGGGCAGCGCCGCCGCGCTCGGCCTGGGCCTCGCCCTCGGACGTCCCGATGCGGGCGTCCTCGTGCTCGACGGCGACGGGAGCCTGCTGATGCAGCTCGGCACGCTCGTGTCGATCGGCGGCCTCGCGCCCCGGAACCTCTTCCACGTCGTCTTCGAGAACGGCGTCTACCAGACCTCCGGGGCGCAGCCGGTGCCGGGTCGCGGCGCGGCCGACCTCTGCGACCTGGCCCGCGCCGCCGGGTACCGGCGGGTGGTCCGCTACCGCACCGCCGCCGAGCTGGAGGGCGTCGCCGAGGTGTTCGCGGATGCCGGTCCCGCGTTGGTCTCCCTCGTGATCCGCGGGCAGGGCGAGGTCGCGCCGTCGTCGTGGCCGTCGTCGCCGGGCTTCGCCGCCCAGCTCGCGGCGATGAGGGCGCAGTCCCTGGATGGCGGGAAGACGGACGGCGGGGAGACGGGCGGCCGGGAGAGCAGGGGAGGGGCGGCATGATCACCGCGGAGGACGTGCACGGAACGTGGCGGCTGACGGCGGTGCGCGCCGTGGACGCGTCGGGCGCGCCGCTGCCCGATCCCTACGGTCCCGTTCCGATGGGGCGGCTGGTCCTGCGCCCCGACGGCCGCATGATCGCGATGGTGAGCGACGGGCGGACGGCGCTGCCGCCGGGCGCCGTCCGCGCCTACGCCTCGTACTGCGGCAACTACGTCGTCGAGGACGCCACGCTGAAGACCCTCGTCGACGCCGCGCATCTGCCGAGCATGGTCGGCACGATCGCCGTGCGACGGCTCGAGCTGCACGACGGCGAGCTGTCGCTGCTGCCTCCGCGGCAGCCGGACGGCCGGCAGCACGATCTGCGCTGGGAGCGCGCGGGCCCGGCCTGACGCCGCTCCGCCGGAGATTACGACAACGAGAACGCGTTCTGGTTGTATTCTCCGTCATCCGGCGCCCTGCACCGTGAAAAATCCGATGTCCTGACTTTCGCGTGACAAAAACTAGAAAGCGTTCTAGTATCTGAATCAGCTCACGAAGCGATTCAATGACGAAAGTCACGGAGCCGTCGCCACGGCCCGTGAGGACGATCGAAGGAGATCCGGCCGATGAGGCACGCCGCCGGCCGAGCGCGAGCTCGGCACCGCAAGAAGACCACCCCACCGACGACGCGCGAGGGTGGTGGCCGCCATGAGTCTTGAGGTCTGGTCCGTCGTCATCCTCCTCCTGATCTTCGTCGTCGGCACGACGCTGAACATCAACCTGGGATTCCTCGCGCTCCTCGCGGCGTTCGTCCTGGGCTTCCTCGTGATGCAGCTGCCGAGCGCCGAGGTGTTCGCGATGTTCCCCGCGAGCACGTTCCTGCAGATGACCGTGCTGATGGTCCTGCTCGCCATCATGGGAACCAACGGGACGATCGACTGGCTCATGGAGAAGGTCGTCGCGCTGACCCGCGGCCGCCACGGGCTCATGCCCATCGTGCTCTTCCTCGCCGCCGCCATCCTCGCGCCCATCGCGAACATCGCGGCGATCCCGATCCTCGCCGGGATCGGCGCCCGGTACACCGTGCGCTACGGCGCCAACCCGCTGCTCACCGGGCTCGCGGTCGTGCACGGCACGCAGACGGCCGCGTTCTTCCCGATCGCCGGCTACAACATCATCGCGCGGGGCATCGTCGAGCAGGCGGGCTTCGAATACGACCCGTGGATCCCGTTCGTCGTGGTCTTCGTCTTCAACACGCTCGTCGCCGCCGTGGGCTTCATCCTCTTCGGCGGCCTGAGCGCGATCCGTCGCCGCCCCGTGCTCGACGAGGAGGCCGCCGAGGCGGAGCTCGCCGGCGGAGCGCTCCCCGGGACGTCGGGCACCGCGCCGAGGCCCGCCGACGGCCAGGGCGGCTCGGGAGCGCAGCCGGTCACGACGCTGCCCGCGCTCGACCTGGGGCTCGACGCCCCCGCGAAGTCGGTCAGCCGCATGCAGCTCGCGCGCTACGCGTCGCTCGTCGCGTTCGCCGTGCTGCTCGTGCTCGCCGGCATCCTCCGTCTCGACCTCGCCCTCGCGGGCACGCTCGTGACGCTGCCGCTGCTGCTGCTCCTGCCGTCGAAGCTGCGCGGCAAGCCGTTCACCGACGTGCCGTGGCACGTGCTGCTGCTGCTCTCGGGAATGATCGTCTACGTCGGCGTCATGGAGGCCGCGGGTGCGGTGCAGTGGGCCGCGGGCCTGCTCGGCGGCGCGGGCGGCCTGGTCGCGATCCTGATCATCTGCTACATCGCCGCGATCCTCTCGGCGTTCGCGTCGTCGCTCGCGACGATGACGATCATGTTCCCGATCGCGTTCGCGGTGCTCGGCGCCGAGGGCGCCTCGACGACCATGGTCCTGCTCGTCGTCGCGGCGATCGGACTCTCGGCGACGGTCGTCGACGTGAGCCCGTTCTCGATCTTCGGCGCCCTGGCGCTCGCGCCGTTCGCGGCCGACAAGAACCTCGACCACAAGGTGCTGAACCGTCAGTTCCTCGGCTACGCGGGAGGCATCGTGGTGCTCGCGCCCGGCGTGGCGTGGCTGCTGATCATCCTGCCGGCCTGGATGGCGGGCGTCTGACGCCGCCGTTCGACGCGAATCGGCCGGTGCCCCTCGGGGCACCGGCCGATTCGCGTGCGGGTCGTGCGGATCAGGCGTCGGCGTGCGACGCCTCGGCGGGCGAGGCGTCGGTGCGCGGCCGGTCCGCACGCGCGGCCTCGACGTCCGACGGCATCGAGTTGGTCTGGGCGGCGCGAAGGTCCTCGAAGACCGCCTCCTCGGGGATCTCCAGCAGTCGGCAGGCCGACAGGATCTGGAAGCGGACCTCCGACTGCGACAGCGTGCCGACGACCCACTGCGCGCCCGCGGCGCGGGCGAGGGCCAGGACGGCGGGCAGCACCTGCATCTGCGCGTCGGAGAGCGGGCCGACGGCGGCGAGGATCGTGCGCAGCTGCGCCGTGCTGATCTCCTCGACGATCTGGGCGGCGCCCGAGGTCGCCTCGAAGTACACGCTCTGGATCGCCGCGTTGAACTCGGGATGCCGCATGTCGTAGTTGAACGCGCGCAGCAGATAGGTCGCGACGCGTTCGCGCGGCGTGCCCTGCAGCGGCGGCTGCTTGCGGAACTTCTCCTGGGAGAGGCGGTAGTTGTGCAGCAGCACGCCCAGCAGCAGATGCTGCTTGGAGGGGAAGTAGCGGTAGAGCGTCGCGAGCGCGACGCCGGAGCGCACCGAGAGCTCCTTCATCTGGACGGCGTCCTTGCCGCCCTCGCGCAGCAGCCCCAGCGTCTCGTCCACGATGCGCCGCCAGCGTTCGCGCTGGGCGGGGGTGCTCGGAGTCGCGGGGATGGCCGACCCGGTCGTTCGCGGTTGCGGTCGCATTCGCGATCCTTCCTACATGGCAATGGCGGGCTCGCGAAGAATATCAATCAGCGGCGTTGCCTTCGATGTGTCCGGGGCGTCGCCGATCACGGCGCGCCCAGGACGGTTTCTGTATGCCATTCTAGGTACGTGTTCGTCCCGTGTGCGCCCGCCGGGCCGGGCGCACACGGAAAATGCTAGCGCTGCGGGTTGAACGGCGACGGCGGCAGGCCGTCGGCGAGCGGGCGGAACGCGTTCTCGAAATCGGTCGCGAACGTGCTCGAGCCGGCCTCCGTGTCGCGGCGCATGCTCGCGATCTGCTCGGGGATGTTGTACAGGCCGATCTGCGGCCCCATCGCCGAGATCGCCCGCCCGGTCAGCCAGTCGGCGCGCTCGCTGGCGATGTACTCGATGACGTGCGCGACGTCCTCGGGCGTGCCGGTCGCGCCCTGCTCCGCCGTCATGCGGGTGGCGGCGACGGGGGAGATGGCGTTCGCGGTGACGCCGTAGCGGGCGAGGCCCTGCGCGAGCGAGAGGGTCAGGCCGTAGATCCCCAGCTTCGCGGCCGCGTAGTTGGCCTGGCCGGGGGAGCCGTGCAGGCCCGACGCCGACGTGAAGTTGATGATGCGGTAGTGGCCGTCGGGGTTGCGCTGCTCGCGGAAGTAGGCCGAGGCGGGCCGCGCCGTGCTGAAGTGGCCCTTCAGGTGCACGCGGATGACCGAGTCCCAGTCGTCCTCGGTCATGTTGAAGATCATGCGGTCGCGCAGGAAGCCGGCGGCGTTCACCACGATGTCGAGGCGGCCGAAGCGGCTCACGGCCAGCTCGACGAGGCGCTCGCCCGTCGCGAGGTCGGCGATGTCGCCGCCGTCGACGACGGCCTCGCCGCCCGCCGCGGCGATCTCCTCGACGATCCTCTGACCGGGGGTCGCGTCGCTGCCCTCGCCCTCGCGCGATGCGCCGAGGTCGTTGATGACGACGCGCGCCCCTTCCGCGGCGAAGCGGCGTGCGACCGCCGCGCCGATGCCGTTCCCGCCGCCGGTGACGATCGCCACCCGGCCTTCGAGAGTTCCCATTGTGCGCACTCCTTCGTGTAGTGAGACAGATGCCAGACGAGGCCAGTCTGCCACAAAAACTGGAATCTGATTCCTGTTCCCTGAGATTCCCACGTTGCTTGCAGAATCAAGGAACTTGCTCACGATTGCCACTTGTGAACTGAAACAGATTCTGCAATTCTTGGAGCGTGCCGATCGATGTAGACGGCCGTGAGAGGTGAGAGAGATGCCGGGAGGCTTGACGCCGAAGCCCAGCCCCGAGACCGCGCGATACTGGACAGCCGCCGCCGAGGGGCGGCTGGAGCTTCCGTACTGCGAGGCCTGTGCGCGCTTCAGTTTTCCGCCCACGGGCGACTGCGAGCGCTGCGGTGAGCCCGACCGCGAGTGGCGCGCCCTCTCGGGTGACGCACGGCTCGTGTCGTACGTGATCAACTACCGGCCGCTGCCGCCGGCCGAGCCGGTCCCCCAGGTGATCGCGCTCGTCGAGCTGGCCGAGGGCGTGCGGATGCTGAGCAACGTCCTGATCGACGACCCCGTGCCCGCCCGGCTCCCGCTGGACGCGGCGCTGCGCGTCTGCTTCGAGGTGCGCGGCGAGGGCGACAAGGCCCTGTCGGTGCCCGTCTTTCGGATTGTGGAGGAGCAATGACATCCATGCACGGCGGCAACGTCGCCATCGTCGGCGCCGCGGAGACGGAGTCCATCGGCGTCCTTCCCGAGACCAGCACGCTGCGGCTGCACACCGAGGCGGCGCGGCGCGCGCTCGCCGACGCGGGACTGACCCCGGCCGACGTCGACGGCATCGCGAACGTCGGTCCCTTCCCCTATGAGATCGCCGACCGGCTCGGCATCACGCCGCGCTGGATCGACGGCACGATGGTCGGCGGGTGCAGCTTCATGCTGCACGTGCGCCACGCCGCCGCGGCCATCGCGTCGGGCGCGGCGAGCGTCGTGCTCATCACGCACGGCGAATCGGGCCGCTCCCGATTCGGCACGTCCTACGCGCCGCGCAGCGAGATCGATCCCGTCGCGCAGTTCGAATGGACCTACGGGGCCATGATGCCGCCGGCCGCCTTCACGGTGCCCGCGCTCCGCTTCCTGCACGATCGCGACATGACGCGGGAGGACCTCGCCGAGGTCGTCGTCGCGCAGCGCGAGTGGGCGGCGCCGAACCCGCGCGCCATGAAGCGCACGCCGACGACGGTCGAGCAGGTGCTCGACGATCGCGGCCTCATCGCCTACCCCTTCACGAAGGACATGTGCTGCCTCGTGACCGACGGCGGCGGCGCGCTCGTGCTCACGTCCGCCGAGCGCGCGGCCGACCTCCCGTCGGCCGACCGGGCCGTGTACCTGCTCGGCTCGGGCGAGTCGGCGGAGTCGTCGATGGTCTCGCGGATGTCCGACCCTGGCAGCTCGCAGGCGTTCCGCCGCGCCAGCGCCGAGGCGTTCGCGACGGCCGGGATCGAGCACGCCGACGTCGACCACCTGATGGGCTACGACGCGTTCGCGCACCTGCCGCTGTACATCCTCGAAGACCTGGGCTTCGTCGGCCGCGGCGAGTCGGGCGCGTTCATCCGCGAGGGACACACGCGGCCCGGCGGGTCGCTCCCGATGAACACGAACGGCGGCGGACTGTCATATACCCACACCGGAATGTACGGGATGTTCGCCATCACCGAGGCCGTCCGCCAGCTTCGCGGCGAGGCCGTCGTGCCGGTGCCCGACGCACGGATCAGCTTCGTGCAGGGCGTCGGCGTCTACTTCTCGGCCGCGGGCAGCCTCGTGCTCTCGCGGGATCGCGGATAGGAGGAACCATGCCACTGGATCTGAACGTCATCGGGGTCGAAGGCCCCGCCGTCGAGCGCTCGTGGACGTCTGCGGACACGATCCTCTACGCCCTCGGCGTCGGCGCGGGCCAGCCCGACCCGACGGAGGAGCTCGCGTTCACGACCGAGAACACCGCGGGGGTCGACACCCTCGTGCTCCCGACCTTCGCGAACATGCTTCCGATGGTGGCGGGCGCGCCGCAGCTGCGGTTCGGCACGTTCGACGTGTCGCAGCTGCTGCACGGCGAGCAGGCGTTCGAGCTGCACCGGCCGATCCCCGCGCAGGGCGCGGCGCGCACGACGACGACCGTGACCGGCATGTACGACAAGGGCTCCGCCGCGCTCGTCGTCGCGGAGAGCCGCTCGGTCGACGCCGCGACGGGCGAGCCCCTGGCGACGTCGCGGATGTCGCTGTTCATCCGCGGCGAGGGCGGCTTCGGCGGCGAGCCGGCGCCCGCCGACGACTGGGAGCAGCCCGATCGCGAGCCCGACGACACCGTCGTCTACCAGACGCGGCCCGAGCAGGCCCTGCTCTACCGGCTGAGCGGCGATCGCAACCCGTTGCACTCGGATCCGCGGTTCGCCGCGCGCGGCGGGTTCCCCCGCCCGATCCTGCACGGCATGTGCACCTACGGCTTCACCGGTCGCGCGCTGCTGCACAGCGTGTGCGGCTCGGACCCGTCACGCTTCGCCGGGATGTCGGCGCGCTTCTCCCGGCCGGTGATGCCGGGCGAGCAGCTGACCGTGCAGATCTGGCGCGAAGACGGGCATGCCCGGTTCAGAACACTTAACGGCCAGGGAGAGGTGGCGATCGACCGCGGTCGCCTCGCCCTCTCTCCCGACACGCGAGAGGGATAGGAGACAGCGTATGGACTTCGAGGTCCACTACACGCCCGAGCAGGAACGCTTCCGGGAGGAGGTGTCGGCGTGGCTCGATGAGAACATCCCCGAGATCCTCATCGGCAGCACCGCCAACACGATGCACGCGACCCCCGAGGAGTACGCCGCCCAGCGTGCCCTCGGCCGGCTGCTCGGCGCCAAGGGATGGCTCTACCCGTCGTCCCCCGTGCAGTACGGCGGCGGCGGGCTCGACTCCGACCAGACCCTGGTCATCATGGAGGAGATGGACAAGCGCAGCCTCGGCCTGCCCCCGTACTACGACTCGGGCGGGGTGCTCGGCGGCATGGCCATCCTCGTCTGGGGCACCGACGAGCAGCGCGAGCACTTCCTGCCACAGATCTACTCGGGCAAGGTGCGCGCGTGGCAGCTGCTGAGCGAGCCCTCCGCGGGCTCCGACCTCGCCGGCGTGCAGACCACCGCCGTGCGCGACGGCGACGACTACGTCATCAACGGCCAGAAGATCTACATCGGCAGCGAGAACGGCACCGACGCGCACTGGACGATCGTGCGCACGGGCCCCGCGGAGGACCGTCACAAGAACCTCAGCTGGTTCTGGATCGACGCGGACACCCCCGGCATCAGCATCCAGCCGATGGACCTCGTCGGCAGCACGGAGAAGAACACGGTGTTCTTCGACAACGTGCGCGTTCCCGCCAGCGCCCTCGTGGGCGGCGAGAACCGGGGATGGGAGGTCGCCACGACCCACCTGGAGCTGGAGCACGGCTTCCGCGCCGACGCCATCCTCAACAAGTCGGGCCAGCGCACGATGAAGCAGCTCGTCGACCACTGCAGCAGCACGACGGTCGACGGCAAGCGCCTCATCGACAACCCCGAGGTGCGCGACCTGCTCACGCGGGCGTACGCGCGCTTCGAGATCATGCGGCTCTGGGGCCTGCGCAACTACTGGGTCGCGGGCAACCGCACGCAGACCTACGAGGGCGCGCAGACCTTCTACTACGACAAGGTCGCGGGAATCGACATGATCCGACTGATCTCGGAGGCCGTCGGCCCCGGCGGCCTCATCTGGGGCGGTCCGTCGCCGATCGCCGAAGGCCGCCTCGCGCACACCGCGGCGTCCAACCTCACCACCAGTCACGCCGGCTCGACCATCGACATCCAGCGCACCGTCATCGCACGGCGCCTGGGCATCGGTCGGGCGCAGGGCCAGGCCGGCGCGAAGCTCGCCTGAGATCAGAGAGGAGAACACCCGATGGATCTCGGATTCACCGAAGAGCAAGAGGCGGTTCGCGAGGCCGTTCAGCAGATCATGGAGGGACCGGCGTCGCAAGAGACGCTCATCCGCATCCAGTTCAACGAGACCGGCTTCGTGCCGGAGATCTGGGAGGCGCTCATCGAGGGCGGCTGGACCGGCATCGCCGTGCCCGACGAGTTCGGCGGCACGGGCGCCTCGCTCTCCGAGGCGGCCGTCGTCTTCGAGGAGTTCGGCGCCGGCCCGCTGCCGCAGATCTTCGCCGTCGCGCTGAGCATCAGCCCGCTGCTCGTGCTCGAGCTGGGCACCGACGAGCAGAAGGCCGACCTGCTCGGCCGCATGGTCGAGGGCGAGATCAGGGCGACGGTCGCCGTGAACGAGCGCGGCTCGAGCTGGGCCGCGCGCGACCTGCAGACGGTGCTCACGCCGACCGCGGGCGGCTTCACGCTGAGCGGCGAGAAGATGAACGTGCTCGACGCGCTCGGCGCGACGCACGCGTTCGTCGCCGCCCGCCGCGCCGACACGGGCGAGCTCGCCATCGTGCTCGTCGACCTGTCGGCGCCGGGCGTGCAGGCCGAGCGGCTCGACGGCTTCACCAGCTGGGAGAACCGCCTCGTCCTCGACGGCGTGGCGATCGACGCCTCGGCCGTCCTCGGCGAGGGCGACGCCCGCGAGGGCTTCGACCGCGCGACGCTGCAGGCCGTCCCGCTCATCGCGTCGTACCAGGTGGGCAGCGCCCACGCGGCGTACAAGCTGGCCCTCGAGTACAGCCGCACGCGTGTGCAGTTCGGGCAGCTGATCGGGCGCTTCCAGCGCGTGCAGGACCACGTCATCGAGGCGATCAACGCCGTCGACTCCGCGCGCTGGCTCACCTACGAGCTGGTGTGGCGCATGGAGAACGACAAGCCCGGCATCCGTGCCGCGCAGCACGTGACGAAGTGGGTCACGGCGGAGTCGCACTGGACCGCGTGCATCTTCAGCCACGAGACGCACGCGGGCGTCGGCGCCGACATGCAGTACGGCCTCGCGAAGCACACCTACCTGTCGCACTCGCTGCTGCACCTGCTGGGCAGCCCCGCGCAGCACCGCGAGCAGTTCGCCGAAGCGATGGGGTGGTGACGATGGCGGACATCGTCGGGCAGAAGGACGGCAACGTCCTCACGATCCTGCTCAATCGGCCCGAGCGGAAGAACGCCTTCACGCACGACATGATCGAGGAGTGGGTGCGACTCGTCGATCAGGCCCGTGAGGACCACGACGTCCACGTCGTGGTCCTCACGGGGGCGGGCGACACGTTCTGCGCGGGCGTGGACACCTCGGCCCTCACGGGCGAGAAGTTTGGCAACGACGACCTCAACAGCCTGCAGTCGCACGTGCTCCGGCTCGCGCTGACGATGGAGGAGCTCGACAAGCCCGTGATCGCCGCCATCAACGGCGCGGCCGTGGGCGCGGGGCTGGGCCTGGCGCTGCAGCCCGATCTGCGCTTCTTCAGCTCGACGGCACGCGTGTCGGAGGCCTACATCAACTGGGGCAGCTTCCCGGGCGACGGCGACACGCACTACCTGCCGCGCCTGGTCGGCACGAGCAAGGCGCTCGAGATGATGTGGACGGGCGATCCCATCGATGCGCAGGAGGCCCTGCGCATCGGGCTCGCCAACCGCGTGTACGAGCCCGACGAGCTCATGCCCGCCACCTACGAGTTCGCCCACCGCCTGGCCGACCGCCCGCGCCTGGCCGTGCGCGCCGTCAAGCGCGCGGTCTACGCGTCGGAGCGCGAGACCCTGCGCGACGCCGTGGGAACGATCACCGCATACAGCCGTCTCGCCGGGCAGTCGCCCGACCGCGAGAAGGAGCTTCGCAAGTTTTTCGCCGGTAAGGCGTCGAAGAAGAAGGACCCCAGCAATGACTGACACCGTGCCGAGCCGTCACCGACTCGACAGCCTCCTCAAGCCCGCGAGCGTCGCGCTCGTCGGCGCCTCGCCGCGCAGCCACATGAGTCACACGATCCTGCAGAACTTCCGTGACTTCGGCTACGCCGGCAAGGTCTACCCGGTGAACCCGAAGTACGAGGAGATCGACGGGCTGCGCTGCTACCCGTCGGTGACCGCCATCGACGAGCCGCTCGACACCGTCGTGCTGCTCGTGCCCGCCGACGCCGTGCCCGCGGCGGCCCGCGAGGCGGTGGAGATGGGCGCCAAGTCGCTGCTGATCATGTCGGCCGGCTTCAGCGAGGACGAGCGCGGCGGCGGCAAGGAGCGCGAGCGGCTGCTGCTGGAGGCGGTGGCCGGAAGCGGCATCGTCATCAGCGGCCCCAACACCGAGGGGTTCTACAACGTCACCGACCGCATCCCGCTGACGTTCAGCCAGAGCGTGACGCGCCGCTCCATCGCGAGCACCGCGATCGTCGCCGACGAGGAGCACGACCCCGTCGACGAGATCAAGGGCGGCGTCGCCATCGTCGCCCAGAGCGGCGGCCTCGGCTTCTCGCTCTTCGGGCGCGGCATCGAGCGCGGCATCTGCTTCTCGCACGTGATCTCGGTCGGCAACGAGCTCGACGTCGACGTCCTGGAGTGCGCCGAGTACCTCTTCGCGCAGCCCGAGGTGCGCGTCGTCGGCATGTACGTCGAGGGCTTCCACAACCCCGAGCGGCTCCGTATCGTCGCCGAGGCCGCGCGGGCGGCCGGCAAGGCGTTCGTGATCGGCAAGGCGGGGTCGTCGGAGGCGGGCGGCGCCGCGGCGCTGTCGCACACGGGCCACCTGGCCGGCGAGGCGCGCGTCAACGACGCGATCTTCGACCGCCTCGGCATCATCGGCGTGCGCGACCAGGACGAGTTCCTCGACGCGTGCGCGACGCTCTCCGTGCTGCCCCCGGCCGCCGGCAACCGCGTCGGCATCGTGAGCTGGTCGGGCGGATCGGCGGTCTGGACGGCCGACGCGTGCGAGCGCGAGGGCCTCGTCCTGCCGCAGATCGACCCCGCGCTCGAGCAGGAGCTCGCCGCCGGCCTGCCGGAGTTCGCCGGCATCCGCAACCCGATCGACATCACGGCTGCGGCCAAGCTCACGCCGGGACAGGTCCTGCAGACGGTCAGCACGGCCGAGTACCTGGACAGCCTCATCCTGATCGCGCCCATGTCGCACCCGCAGATCCTCGATCGCGACCTCGAGCCGATCCAGGCCGTCGTCCAGGCCGGCAAGCCCGTCGTCGCCTACTCGTACACGCGCATCCACCCCGACAACGCCGCGAAGCTCGCGCGCATCGGCGTGCCGAGCTTCGAGAGCTCGACGCGCGCGGCGCGGGCGATCGGGTACCTGAGCGCGATCTCGGGCGAGCGGCCCGCGATCCCGGCCCTGCGCGGCCCCGCCGCCGACGCCGGGCGCCGCGTGCTCAGCGAGCGCGAGGCGACGCAGCTGCTCAGCGCCGCGGGCCTGCCCGCGGCCCCGCAGTACCTCGCCACGTCGGCCGACGAGGCCGCCGACGCGGTCGCCCGCATCGGCAAGTCCGTGGCGATGAAGGTGCAGGCGCCGAGCATGCCGCACAAGAAGGATGCCGGCGGCGTCGAGCTGAACGTCGCGGGCGAGGCCGATGCGCGCCGCGTCTACGACGAGCTGCGCGCGCGCACGGCCGCCTTCGCGGACGTCGAGGGCGTCCTCGTGCAGGAGATGGTCAGCGCGGGCCTGGAGATGCTGGTCGGCGTGTCGAACACGTCGGGCTTCGGGCCCATGATGCTGGTCGGCTTCGGCGGCAGCGGCGTGGAGCACCTCGCCGACACGGCGATGCGCGCGGCGCCGCTCTCGGCGGACGACGTGCGCGACATGCTCGCCGAGACCCGGCACGGCGCCCTCCTGCTCGAGCCGCTCGGTGCGCTGCCCGACTTCGATCTCGCGGCGTTCACCGACTTCGTGGTGGCGCTGTCGGAGTGGGTCGTCGCGCGGTCGGAGAGGATCCACGAGCTCGACATCAACCCCGTCATCGTCTCGTCCGACGGCGTCACGTTCGTCGACGCGATGATCGTCGCGACCGCCGACGGCGACCTGGCGGGCTGAGCCATGCGGCCCGCCGGCACGGACGACCACGAGAGCGCTGGCCTCGCATGAGGCCCACGAGCAGAGCACAGTACGACGCCAGCCGGGCGCGTACCAGGCCGGAACCGGAGCACGCCCGGCCCGACGTGCTCGTGCTCGCGCAGGACATCCCCGGCGGATCGGGCTACGTGCCCTATTCGCTGTCCTACATCGTGATCGACCGTCGCCGGCGGGCGCACGTCATCGACCCCGGGTGGTCGTCTCCGGAGAACGAGCAGCGCATCGTCGACGCCCTGCACGGCGAGGGGCTCTCGATCTCCGACGTCGCGACGGTCGTCGCGACCCATCTCCATCCCGACCACGCCGGCCTGGCGCCGGTGATCGCGCGTCGCGCCGGCGCCCCCGTGGTCGGCCTGGGCGCCGAGCACGCGGCATCCCATCGCCTCGAGGGCGCGGGGACGCCGGTCTCCGACGGGTCTCGCATCCTGCTCCTGGAGCAGTGGGGCGTGCCGAGCGAGCGCCGGCCCGAGCTGCTCGGCCCGCCGCAGGAGCGCGAGCCGCTGCTGACGGCGCAGCAGCCGCTGCTGGCCGCCGACATCCTGCTGCGCGACGACGAGGTGCTGCCCTGGGACGGCTCGGCGGCGTTCGCCGTCGCGACGCCCGGCCACACGCCGGGCCACATGGTCATCGTCGACTGGGAGCGCAGGTTCATCCTGACGGGCGACCACGTCCTGCCGACGATCCACGGGGGACTGGGCCTCGGCGGCCCGACGTCGTCGAACCCGCTCGTGGACTATCTCGCCTCGCTGCAGAAGATCGAGGCCTACGACCCGCTCGAGGTGTTCCCCGGCCACGGCTACCGGTTCTACGGCCTGCGCGAGCGGATCGAGAAGCACCGCGACCACCATCTGCGGCGCACGCGGGAGGTCTCCGCGGTGCTGGCGCGGGAGCCCGAGATCACGACGTGGGAGCTCGCCGCCCGGCTGCCGTGGACGGCCGGGTGGGAGTCGATGCGCGGGTTCCTGCTCATGTCTGCGCTGACGCAGACGGAGATGCACCGGTCCTTCGCGCTGGGCGCGGACTGGGCGGCTCTGCCGCACGTGGGGACCGGCGAGCCGGGACCCCGATAGATTTACAGAACGTACTCTGGAAAAATCGAGAAGAGGAAGTGGGAGCATGCACACAGGAGTGCTTGTCGTCACGGGAACGGGTGGCATCGGGCAGGCGGCGCTGAGCCGTCTGAGCATCGGTCGCCGGGTGCTCGTCGGGGATGTCAGCGAGGAGTCCCTGGCGTCGACCGCCGAGCGCCTGCGCGGCAGCGGGCACGACGTCACGACGCAGGTGGTCGACGTCTCCGACCGCGCGTCGGTCGACGACTTCGCCCGCACGGCCGACGGGCTCGGGCCCGTCATGGCCCTCGTGCACACCGCCGGCGTCTCGCCCGCGATGGGCACGGCCGAGATGATGCTCAAGGTCGACTACCTGGGCACGGCGCTCGTCACCGACGCCTTCGGCGGCATCGTGGCCCGCGGCGGCGCGGGCGTGGTGATGTCGAGCATCGCCGGCCACGTCGGTCCCGCGTTCAGTCCCGAGCTCGCGCGCAGCGTCGCGCTCACGCCCGCCGACGAGCTGCTCGGCGTGCCGGAGGCGGCGCCGGAGAACTTTCCGCACCCCTCGATGGCCTACGCGTTCGCGAAGCAGGCCAACCGCCTGCGCGTGGCGGCCGACGCCAAGGCGTGGGCGGCCCGCGGCGCACGGCTGAACTCGATCAGCCCCGGCCTGATCTCCACGCCGCTCGGCCAGCTCGAGCTCGCGAGCGACACGGGCGCCAACATGCGCGCGCTGATGGCGATGGGGGCGATCACGCGCATCGGCACGCCCGAGGACGTCGCGGGCGCGATCGACTTCCTCGTCAGCCCCGCGGCCGGCTTCATCACCGGCAACGACCTGCTCGTCGACGGCGGCATGGTGGGGGCGCTGCGCGTCGGGCGCGAGAGCCTGAGCGCGATGGGCGGGCACTAGGCCTCACAGACCAGGTGGCCGCCGGCCGCAGCGGCGGCCACCTGCTATTCCGCTGCTATTCCGCGATGGCCTGGGTGGGGACGACGAGGGTGTTCCACCAGAGATCGGTGAAGACGTCGAGCACCTTCTCGTCGGAGCCGAACATCGGCGGGTACGAGCTCCACATGTAGTTGTGGATCTGCACGCGGCACAGCTCGAAGCGCAGGCGGGCCTCGTCGTGGCGGTCCTCCGGCCACGTGCGGACCCACGGCTCGGTGAAGTCGAGGAAGGAGCGGCGCACGCCGCTCTGATCGCCCTGGCTGTGCTCGACCTCCAGGATCGCGAGCGCCATGGGCCGGTTCTCGTTGAACCAGGCGAGGGAGTCCTCGAGCCAGTCGCGCAGCCCCGCGCGGTCGGCGGCGATGAGGATCGGGATCAGCCGCGACACCGCCTGCCGCCAGTGCTCGACCATCTCCTCGTTCGCGGCGCTCATGAGCTCGCTCTTCGACGAGAAGTGCAGGTACAGGGTCGCGCGGCTCACCTGGGCCGCCGCGACGATCTCGTCGATCGTCGCCCGCTGGTAGCCGCTGCGGATGAACTCCCGCTGCGCGGCCTCCACGATCCGTCGTCGCGTGGCCTCGCGCTGCTCTTGCCGGATCCCGGTCGATGCCGGCGGACGCCCTGTCGTCATGCCTCGACTCTATCCGCGCGGGCATGCCGCGAGAAATTTCACTGAACTACTAGTCCATTGACTGAACTGCTAGTACAGTGAGTTTCTGTAACCGGTTCTCACATCAGAGTTCCGCATCGCACAACACCGTGCCTGCAAGGACGCAGGAGAGGGAGCACAGCAATGAAGCACATGGTCACGGAGAGCTCCGAGCTGCTCGACGCCTCTGACGTCGAGATCGAGGAGGCTCTCCAGCACGCGGATCCGATCGTCCTGAGGGGGCTGCTGTTCCAGCTCACCGGCGACGAGGAACTGCGCGACATCGAGCTCGGCCACCACCTGATCAGCGGCTACCTCGACGTGTATCAGGTCGCGAAGCCGGAGGACGCCGCGATGATCCGCGGCAAGGCCGCGGCGTTCCTGAAGCAGTACCGCGACGCGGGCGCGGGCCCGATCGACATCGGCCCGCGGGAGCGGCTGCTGGAGAGCCTCAGTCTCACCGCGGGCGTCCCGGTGACGCCGACCGAGCTGCCGATGTGGCTGGAGACCCTGGGCATCGACCCGTGGGCGCGCGGCCTGTCCTGGTCGGGGGACGCGGCGCCCGAGGCGGCGGCCGACTTCTCGGTCATCGTCATCGG
Source organism: Microbacterium sp. No. 7 (assembly GCF_001314225.1). Classification (NCBI taxonomy): domain Bacteria; kingdom Bacillati; phylum Actinomycetota; class Actinomycetes; order Micrococcales; family Microbacteriaceae; genus Microbacterium; species Microbacterium sp. No. 7. The sequence continues at coordinate 3,229,985 of NZ_CP012697.1, read as the reverse complement.
CGCGGGGATGGGCGGGCTCAACGCCGCTCTGCACCTGAAGAACGCGGGCGTGTCGTTCCGCGTGCTGGAGAAGGGCGACAACGTCGGCGGCACGTGGCGCGACAACCGCTACCCGGGCGCCCGGCTCGACTCGCCCAGCCGTCTCTACACGCACGTGTTCGGCGTCGGCTACCCGTACCCCAACCTGTACACGCCGGGCGAGACCAACCAGGGCTACCTGGAGTGGATCGCCGACGAGTTCGATCTGCGCGGCTCCGTCGAGCTGCACAGCGAGGTCACGTCGCTCGCGTGGGACGACGCGACCTCGGAGTGGGTCGTCTCGGTCACGCAGAACGGCCGGCCGCAGGTGCTGCGCGCGAACGCGGTCGTGAGCGCGGTCGGCTTCCTCTCGCAGCCCAGCATCCCCCGCATCCCCGGTCTGGAGGACTTCGCGGGCGACGCGTTCCACACGGCGCGGTGGCCCGAGGGGTACAGCCTGCAGGGCAAGCGCGTCGCCGTCATCGGCACGGGCTGCACGGGCTACCAGATGATCCCCGAGATCGCCAGGGAGGCGGCGCACCTCTCGATCTTCCAGCGCACGCCCAACTGGCTCTTCGAGGCGCCCGGCTACCTGAAGCCGTTCCCCGAGCAGGTGAAGTGGCTCGACCGCAACTTCCCGTTCCTCACGAACTTCGAGCGGTTCCAGCTCGCGTTCCTGCAGCGCGCCGACATGACCGGCCGCCGTCTCAAGCGCGACGCGGGCTACCAGGACGAGCACGCCGTGAGCGAGACCAACAGGATCACGCGCGACAACCTGATCGCCTCGCTCGAGCGCAAGCTCGCCGGCCACCCCGACCTGATCGAGAAGATGACGCCGACGGCGCCGCCGATGGCCGCCCGTCCCGTGCTCTTCGACCCCGAGTACAGCGTGCTCGACGTGCTGCTCCACGACGACGTCTCCCTCGTCAGCGAGGGCATCGAGCGCGTGCGGGAGAACGGCATCGAGACGAAGGACGGCGTGCTGCACGAGCTCGACACGATCGTGCTCGCGACCGGGTTCCGGGCCAACGACTACCTGTGGCCGATGGAGGTGCGCGGCCGCGGCGGCATCACGCTCGAGGAGGCGTGGTCGAAGGACGGCGCGCGCGCCTATCTCGGGTCGCTCGTTCCCGGCTTCCCCAACCTCTTCATGATCTACGGGCCCAACACGAACCTGACGGTCGGGTTCCAGATCCTCGACATGATCGAGCTCACCGCGCGCTTCGCGCTGGAGAACATCGGCGCGCTGATCGAGCAGGGCAAGCGATCGGTCGAGGTCACCGAGGACGCCTACTGGCGCTACAACGACGAGATCGACCGCCAGGAGCCCGACATGATCTACACGGATCAGCGGGCGCGCAACTACTACATCAACAAGCACGGCCGCTCGTCGTCGAACAACCCGCTCGACACGCGCGTGCTCTGGAACTGGCTGCGCGACCCCGCGGGCCGCCTGAAGAGCGACGCGCCCGTCTCGCTCGCCCCCGAGCTCGCCGACGCCTACCGCGTGCTCGAGCCGCGGCACGGCGCCGATCTCGTCGTCCGCTGACATCCCCTTGATCGCTGAAAGGAGAGGTCCACAGAGATGACCTCGCACATTTCGTCTCCGGCATTCGACCCGGAGCTGGCCGCGGCGCTCGAAGCGGCGCCCGCGGGACCGACCACCATCACCCCCGAGATGATCGGGATGATCCGGCCGTACATGGCCGCCGACCCCGCCGCCGTCATCGGCGACCGTCCGATCGAGCTCGTCGACCGGACGGTCCCCGGCCGGGACGGCGCGCCGGACGTGACGCTGTCGATCCTCCGCCGCACCGACCACGTGCCGGGCGGCGGGGCGATCTACTTCGTCCACGGCGGCGGCCTGATCCTCGGCGACCGGTTCTTCGGCATCGCGCCGGTGCTCGACTGGATCGAGACGTTCGACGTCGTCTTCGTGACGCCGGAGTACCGGCTCGCGCCCGACGAGCGCTACCCCGCCGCCCTCGACGACGTCTCGGCCGGCCTGGCCTGGACGGCCGCGCACGCCGAGGAGCTGGGCTTCGACGCGGCGCGGCTCGTGCTCGCCGGCGCGAGCGCCGGCGGCGGGCTCGCGGCGGCGGCGGCCCTCCGCGCCCGCGACGAGGGCGGCCCGGCGCTCGCCGGCCAGCTGCTCATCTACCCGATGCTCGACGACCGCAACGACACGGTCTCGAGCTACCAGTACGAGGGCTACGGCCGGTGGGACCGCGGCAGCAACGACACCGGCTGGGACGCCTACCTCGGCGAGCTGCGCCGCAGCCCCGACCTGCCCGCCTACGCGGCGCCGGCGCGCGCGACCGACCTCTCGGGACTGCCCCCGACGTACCTGGAGGTCGGGAGCGCGGAGGTGTTCCGCGACGAGGACGTCGCCTATGCGACCCAGCTCTGGTCCGACGGCGGTGACTGCGAGCTGCACGTGTGGCCCGGCGGCTACCACGCCTTCGACCTGCACGTGCCGGCAGCGAAGCTGACGGCCTCCATGGTCAGCGCTCGACGCGACTGGCTGAAGCGAAAGATCGGCCTGACCGCCGCCACACAGAACGGGGAATCCTGACAATGAAGTCGAAAGCAGCAGTTCTCGAGAAGGTCGGAGAGCCCTTCGTCATCCGGGAGATCGAGCTCGCCGAGCCCGCCGGCCGCGAGGTGCTCGTGCAGGTCAAGGCCGTGGGTCTGTGCCAGACCGACATGAGCATCGCGCAGAGCGCGCACCAGGCGCCGATGCCCGCGGTGCTGGGACACGAGGTGGCCGGCGTCGTCGCCGCCGTCGGCCCCGACGTCACCGAGTTCGCGGTGGGCGACCACGTGGTCGGCTGCCTCGTCACGCACTGCGGTCACTGCGACCGCTGCCGCAAGGGCAAGCTGTACGCCTGCCGGCACCCCGAGGAGGCGCGTCGCGGCCGCGACCAGGCGCCGCGCATCACGACGCCCGAGGGCCAGCCGGTCACGCAGTTCTTCGACCTCGGCGGCTTCGCGGAGTTCTCGATCACGCACGAGAACAACCTCGTCGCGGTGAGCCCCGAGATCCCGTTCGACCGCGCCGCGCTGCTCGGCTGCGGCGTCGTGACCGGCGCCGGCGCCGCTCTCAAGAGCGCCGCGCTGCAGGCGGGCGACAACGTCGCCGTCATCGGCTGCGGCGGCGTGGGCCTCAGCGTCATCCAGGGCGCCGTGCTGGCCGGTGCGCGGCGCATCATCGCGATCGACCTGCAGCCCGCCAAGCTGGAGCTCGCGAAGAGGTTCGGCGCCACCGATCTGGTGAACCCCGCCGACGGCGACCCCGTCGAGAGGGTGCGCGAGCTGACGGGCGGCGGCGTCGACGCCGCGTTCGAGGTCATCGGCCTGGCCCCGACGGCCAAGCAGGCGCTCGACATGCTCACGAAGGATGGCACCGCCTACCTGATCGGCGTGCAGAAGCCGGGCACGGTGCTCGAGATCGACCCGCTGATGACCTTCAACGGCGGCCAGAAGGGCATCCGCGGCGTGTCGATGGGGTCGACCAACTTCAAGGTCGACGTGCCCTACTACGCCGACCTCTACCTGCAGGGGCGCTACAACCTCGACGACCTGGTCTCGCGCACCATCAGCCTCGAGGAGATCAACGACGGCTACGAGGAGCTCAAGAAGGGCGAGGTGGCCCGCTCGGTGATCACGTTCTGAGCACCGGGCGAGACCCGTCACCGCACACCCAGACCTGAAGGAGAACCCACGATGGCCTACGAATCCATCAACCCCTACACCAACGAGCGGCTCGCGACGTTCCCCTATACGACCGACCAGGAGATCGACGCGGTGCTCGATCGGGCGCAGCAGGCGTTCGCCTCGTGGAGCGCGACGCCCGTGAGCGAGCGCGCGGCGGTCTTCGCCCGCGCCGCGGACCTCATCATGGAGCGCAAGGACGAGCTCGCGCGTCTCGACACCCTCGAGACGGGCAAGCTCTACCGCGAGGCGCTCGGCATCCTCGTCTACCGCGCCGGCGGCATCCTGAAGTACCTCGCCGAGCACGGCGAGGAGCTGCTGCGGGCGCAGCCGATCGAGGGCGCGATGCCCGACCGCGAGGTGCTGCTCGTGCCGCAGCCGCAGGGCATCATCATGTCGATCGAGCCGTGGAACGTGCCGTACTCGCAGGCGATCCGCGGGTTCGCGCCCAACGCGATCGCCGGCAACGTCGTCATCCTCAAGCACGCCTCGTCGGTGCCGCAGTGCGCCGCGGCGATCGTGAACCTGCTGCACGAGGCGGGCCTGCCCGAGGGCGTGTGGCAGAACGTGTACGCGACGCACGAGCAGGTCGGCCGCATCATCGCCGATCCGCGCGTGCGCGGCGTGACGCTGACCGGCTCCGCCGCGTCGGGCGCCCGGATCGCGGCGCTCGCGGGCGGGGCGCTGCGCAAGTCGGTCATGGAGCTCGGCGGATCCGACCCGTTCGTCGTGCTGCCGGATGCCGACATCGACATGGCCGTCGCCGTGGGCGTGCCCGCGCGCTTCTCGAACGGCGGCCAGATCTGCGTCTCGGCGAAGCGGTTCATCGTCGTGGAGCCGAACTACGACGAGTTTCTCGAGAAGTTCACGGCGGCCGTGAGCGGGCTCCGCCCCGGCGACCCCTTCGACGCCGAGACGACGATCGCGCCGATGGCGTCGATCGCGCAGGCGGAGACGGTCAAGGAGCAGATCGCGCGCGCCGTCGCGCACGGTGCCACGGCGATCGAGGTGGGGGAGCCGGTGCCGCAGAGCGGCGCGTTCGTGCAGCCGACCATCCTCACCGGCGTGACGCCCGACAACCCGGTGTTCCACGAGGAGTTCTTCGGCCCCGTGCCGATGTTCTTCTCGGTGCCCGACGTCGACGCCGCGGTCGAGCTGGCGAACGACTCGCCGTACGGCCTCGCGGGCTCGGTGTGGGGCCGCGACGTGGAGCGCGCGATCGCGGTCGCGGCGCGCCTCGACACCGGCGCCGTCTCGGTGAACCAGGGGCAGGGCGGATCGAGCGCGATCCCCGTCGGCGGCGTGAAGAACTCCGGGTTCGGACACGAGCTCGGAGAGGTGGGCGTGCGCGAGTTCTGCAATCTCAAGGCGATCTCGCTGCCGGTCGGCGTGAGCGCCGACGAGGGCATCGCCCTCGCCACCGCCCGGGGCTGACCCGGGCCGAACAGCCGTCCGGCGCACCGCGTTTCAAGGTGCCGCGGTGCGCCGGACGGCTGTCGGCGACGGAGAGGGATCCGGGTCAGTGCACGACCTTGATGTTCACCATCGGGTTCCCCGTCGCCCGGATGAGGGCGAGCATCATCAGGTGGTAGTGCTCGACGCCGCGCGCGCTCTGGATGCCGCCGAGGTCGATGACCGCGTCGCCCGTCCAGCCCAGGTCGGCGAGCAGCCCGCGCGCGGTCTCCTTCGCCGCGTCGTCGTCGCCGGAGACGAACAGATGCCCCTTCTCCTGCATGAGCGACGGGTCCGCGATCAGGTTGATGAACGCGGTGTTCGCCGTCTTCACGACGCGGGCCGACGGCAGCAGCTCCTGCAGCGCCTCGGCCAGGCTCGAGTCCGGGTAGACGAGGTCGTACTCGGCCGTGGCCGCGTTGCCGAGGTCGAGCAGGACCTTGCCCGCGAGCGGCGCGTCGCCGATGGCGCGGAAGACGTCGAGCGACGCGCGGCCGAGGCTCGCGTTGACGACCACGTCGGCGCCTGCGACGGCGTCCGCGTAGGTCAGCACGGGGTGGCCGAGGTCGGGCTTGCCCTCGGGGTCCCGCGACCCGAACACCACGGAGTGGCCCGCGGCCGCGAGCGGCGGCGCGAGCGCCGCCGCGACGTGACCGGTGCCGATGAATGCGATTCTCATGCGTGATCCTGCTTTCTGTGGGGGTCTGCGCGTCGCCGCCGGCGGTCGCGGGCTCGGCGAACGCCGCGTGCTCAGTCGAACGTGACGACGACCTTGTCGGTCGCCCCGGGCGTGCCGGCCAGCGCGAGCGCGCGCTCGGCGTCGTCGAAGGGGACGAGGTCGCTGATGATGTGCCGGTACCGGTCGGCGTGGGCGATGATCGAGTCGGTCACCTCGAAGATCTCGGTGGGGTAGCCCATCGACCAGCGGATGTCCGGCTCGGTCGTGAGCACCTCCTGGAAGTCGATCTCGATCGGCTTCTTGTGCACCGCGACGATCGTGAGCACGGCGCGGCTCTTCATCGCCCTCAGCGCCGTGTGCACGACCGGCGCGACGCCGGCGGCGTCGTAGTAGACGTCGGTGTCGGGCTTCGTGCCCTGTCCCATGAAGCCGGGCACCTCGCCGTGCAGCTCCCGGAGGCGCTCGGCGACGTCTTCGCGGGAGGAGTCGATGACCGCGTCGGCGCCCACCAGCAGCGCCTTCTCGAGCCGGTTCGGCACGACGTCGACGACGGTCACGTGCGCCGCCCCCTTGCTCTGGAAGCCGATCGCGGCGCCGAGCCCCACGGGCCCCGCGCCGAAGACGACGACCTTCTTGCCCGCGACGTCTCCGGATCGGTTCACGCCGTGGTAGGCGACCGCCATCGGCTCGTTGAGCGCGGCGACCTCCCAGGGGATGTCCTTCGGGATCACGCGGAAGTGCACTCCGGGCCGCGCGTCGAAGAGCACGATCGCGTCGGAGAGCGCGCCCTGCGCGCCGCCGTTGCCGATGATCCCGTCGCGATTGGCCATCGGGTTGACGACGACGTGGTCGCCGACCTGCACGCCCTCGACCTCGGCGCCGACGGCGACGACCTCGCCCGCGGGCTCGTGCCCGAGCGGCGTCGTCATGGGGCGCGAGGGGACGCCGCCGAGGTGGGCGTAGAGCACGTCGGAGCCGCAGATCCCGCAGGCCCTGATCTTGACGGTCAGGTCGCGCGGGCCGGCGGCCGGCAGCTCGGTCTCGATGAGCTCGGCGCGGTCCGGCGCCGTCACCGTGAGTGTACGCATGGGTGATCTCCTTCGGTCGCGGTCAGTCTATCGATTTTCGAGACGTATCGGTTCGAAAAAGCGCGGGTCCTTCCGGCCGCGGAGGCCGATGCGGCTAGGGTGGGCGCGATGGACGGAGTCAAGACGGGGCGCGGCCGTCCGCGCAGCGAGGCGTCGCGGACGGCGATCCTGACGTCGACGCGCGATCTGCTGCGCGAGGTCGGCTACGAGGGGCTGACGATCGGCGACGTCGCGCAGCGCGCGGGCGTGGGGAAGCAGACCGTCTACCGCTGGTGGGGGTCGAAGCCGGTGCTCGTGGCCGACTGCGTGATCGACGGGCTCGTCGAGATCCCCTTCGTCATCGCGGTCGCGAGCGGCGATCTCGTCGCGGACCTCACGATCTGGCTCGACGCGTCCTACGCCGCGGTCAGCGCGCCCGCGATCGCGCCGCTGCTGCGCGCGCTGACGATGACCGCGGCATCCGACGCGTCCGCCGCGGCGCGCGCGGAGGAGCGCTTCATCGCCCCGCTGCGCGCGAGCGTCGCGCAGACGATCGCGGCGGCCGCCGCGCGCGCGGAGGTGCGCGCCGACGCCGACGCCGACGCGGTCGCGGACCTCCTCATCGGCGCCCTCGTCTACGCGCTGATGACGGGCGACACGCGCCGCCGCCATCACGTGCCCGAGCTCATCCGCACGATCCTGTACGGCGTGCACGCCGACACGGCCCCCGCGAGCCCGTGCCCTAGACTTTGAGGATCGCCGGGGCGTGTCCGATCCGCCCCGTTCCCCGCCTCCGCTCGATTGGTGCTCCGCCGTGTCCGTCTCCTCCGACGCCCCGCCCGCCGCACGCGCCGTTCCGGACGACGTGAACGCCCTCGCGCCGCAGGTGTGGCCGGAGGGCGCCGCCCGCGACGACAACGGCGTGCTGCACGTCGCCGGCGTCGCCGTCACGGAGCTGCGGGAGCGCTTCGGCACTCCTCTGTACGTGCTCGACGAGGAGGCCGTGCGCGCCCGCGCCCGCGAGGTGCTCACGGCGTTCCGCGACGCCGCGGCGCGCCACGGCGTGCAGGCGCGCGTCTACTACGCAGGCAAGGCGTTCCTCAGCACCGAGGTCGTGCGCTGGGTCACGGACGAGGGGCTCGCCGTCGACGTCGCGACGGGCGGAGAGCTCGCCGTCGCGCTCGCGGCGGGCGCCGATCCCGCCCGCATCGGCGTGCACGGCAATAACAAGTCGGTCGCCGAGCTGGAGCGTGCGGTGGATGCCGGCGTCGGCTCGATCGTGCTCGACAGCCGCATCGAGCTCGAGCGCCTCGCGGCGATCGCCGACCGGCGCGGCGTCGTGCAGCCCGTGCTCGTGCGGGTCAACAGCGGCGTGCACGCCGAGACGCACGACTTCCTCGCCACGGCGCACGAGGACCAGAAGTTCGGCTTCGCGCTCGCCGACGCGCCCGCCGTCGTCGCCCGCATCCGCGAGCTGCCGTCGCTCGCGTTCGTCGGCCTGCACTGCCACATCGGCTCGCAGATCTTCGGCGCCGCCGGGTTCGCCGAGTCGGCCTCGCGCCTCGTCGAGGTGCACGCCGAGCTGATCGCCGGCGGCGACGTGCCGGTGCTCAACCTGGGCGGCGGCTTCGGCATCGCCTACACCGAGGCCGACGACCCCACCCCGATCGCCGAGCTGGCCGCCGCCATCGTCGACGCCGTCGCGCGCGAGTGCGAGGTGCGCGGCATCCCCGTGCCGAACCTCGCCTTCGAGCCCGGCCGCGCGATCGTCGGCCGCGCGGGCATCACGCTGTACGAGGTGGGCACCGTCAAGCCCGTGCGCGTCGGCGACGAGCTGACCCGCCTCTACGTGAGCGTCGACGGCGGCATGAGCGACAACGCCCGCCCCGCCCTCTACGGCGCGCAGTACACGGCCCGCGTCGTCTCGCGCACGAGCGCCGCCGCGCCCGCGCTCGCGCGCGTGGTCGGCAAGCACTGCGAGTCGGGCGATGTCGTCGTCGACGCCGACCACCTGCCCGCCGACGTCACGCCCGGCGACCTCGTCGCCGTCGCCGCGACCGGGGCCTACTGCTTCTCGCTCGCGAGCAACTACAACTACGTCCCCCGCCCGCCCGTCGTCGCCGTGCGCGCCGGCGAGGCGCGCGTGATCGTACGGGGCGAGACGATCGACGATCTGCTGGCCCGGGATGCCGGGGTCGCGGGCGCCCGCACGGCGCCGGCGACAGAGACGACGGAGGGAGACCGATGACCGCCGACTACCGCCGCCTGCGCGTCGCGCTGCTGGGAGCGGGGGCCGTGGGAGCGCAGGTGGCGAACCTGCTGCGCACGCACGCCGACGAGCTGGCCGACCGGGCGGGCGCCGCCCTCGATCTCGTGGGCATCGCGGTGCGCGACGTCGACGCGCCGCGCGACGTCGACCTGCCGCGGGAGCTGCTCACGGCCGACGCCGAGAAGCTCGTCGTGGGCGCCGACATCGTCATCGAGCTCATGGGCGGCATCGAGCCGGCGCGCTCGCTCATCCTGCAGGCCATCGGCGCGGGCGCCGACGTCGTCACCGCCAACAAGGCGCTGCTCGCCACGCACGGCCCCGAGCTGTTCGAGGCCGCCGACCAGGTGGGCGCGTCGGTGCACTACGAGGCGGCCGTCGCGGGCGCGATCCCCATCATCCGCCCGCTGCGCGACTCGCTCGCGGGCGACCGCGTGCACCGCATCATGGGCATCGTGAACGGCACGACCAACTACATCCTCGACCGCATGGACCGCGAGGGATCCGACTTCGCCGACGTGCTCGCCGACGCGCAGCGCCTGGGCTACGCCGAGGCCGACCCCACGGCCGACGTCGAGGGCTACGACGCGGCGCAGAAGGCCGCGATCCTCGCATCGCTCGCGTTCCACACCTCCGTGCCGATCGAGGCCGTGCACCGCGAGGGCATCACGGCGATCGACAAGGGCGTCATGGATGCCGCCAGGCACGCCGGCTACGTCATCAAGCTGCTCGCGGTGTGCGAGCGGCTCACCGGCCGCGACGAGCTGTCGCCGGCGGGCGAGGCCGTGTCGGCGCGCGTGTACCCCGCGCTCGTGCCGCGCGAGCACCCGCTCGCGAGCGTGCACGGCGCGAACAACGCCGTGTTCGTGCAGGCCGAGGCCGCGGGCAACCTCATGTTCTACGGCGCGGGCGCCGGCGGCGTCCAGACCGCGTCGGCCGTGCTCGGCGACGTCGTGTCGGCCGCGCGCCGGCACATCGCCGGCGGCGTCGGCGTCGGCGAGTCGACGCGCGCGAACCTGCCCGTCGTCGAGATCGGCGTCGTCACGACGCGCTACCAGATCACCCTCGAGGTCGCCGACGAGCCGGGTGTGCTCGCGATCGTCGCCGGCATCCTCGCCGAGGGCCGCGTCTCGATCGCGACGATGGAGCAGACCGTCGTGCGCGAGGCGAACGGCCAGGGCGGCCTCGCGCGCATCGTGATCGGCACGCACACCGCCGTCGAGCGCGACCTCAGCGAGACCGTCGACCGGCTTCAGGCGAGCGACGTCGTGGAGCGCGTGGTCTCGGTGCTGCGCGTCGAGGGGGACTGACCGTGCACGCACGCCCCGCCCCGGGCCGCACGGTCGCCGTGCGCGTCCCGGCCACCAGCGCGAACCTCGGCCCCGGCTTCGACACGCTCGGCCTCGCGCTCAGCGTGTACGACGAGCTGTCGGTCACGACGCTCGGCGACGACCGCATCGAGATCCACGCGACGGGCGAGGGCGCCGACGACGTGCCGCGGGACGCCTCGCACCTCGTCGTGCGCTCGATGGCCTACGCCTTCGAGGCGTGCGGCCGCACGATGCCCGGCATCCACCTGGAGGCGCACAACGTCATCCCGCACGGCCGCGGCATGGGGTCGTCGGGCGCCGCCGTGACGGCCGGCCTGCTCGCCGCGAAGGGCCTGCTGGCCGGCGACGTCGAGCTCGGCCCGTCGACGCTGCTGCGGCTCGCGACCGAGCTGGAGGGGCACCCCGACAACGTCGCCCCCGCGCTGTTCGGCGGGCTCACGATCGCGTGGATGGAGGACACGGGGCCGCGGCACAAGAAGCTGCTCGTGCACCGCGGCGTCTCGCCGCTCGTATTCGTGCCCGACTTCACGATGTCGACGTCGGAGGCGCGCGCCCTCGCGCCGCTGCAGGTGACCCGCGAGGACGCCGTGTTCAACGTGTCGCGGTCGGCGCTGCTCATCGCGGCCCTGACCCAGAGCCCCGAGCTGCTGATGGCGGCGACCGAGGACAAGCTGCACCAGTCGTACCGCGCGCAGGCCATGCCCGCGACCGACGAGCTCATCCGGCTGCTGCGCGCGCACGGCTTCGCGGCCGTCGTCTCGGGCGCCGGCCCGAGCGTGCTCGTGCTCGCCGACGGTCCGGGGCAGCGGCTCGCCGCCGTCGAGCTCGCCGCGACGGTGCGCGACACGGCGTGGGAGCCGCTCATGGTCGCCGTGGACGTCAAGGGTGGTAGAGTCAGGGAGTATCCGGAGGGTTCCACGTCGAGCACGTGAGTCTGGCCTCCGTCGCAATTCTGCGAAACCTCGCAAGATCTCGCACAGTCGCCCCGCACCGCCGCGCCACGTCGCGCGCACAGCGGGAGACCGGCGCCCGCCGTGGACGGCGCTCGTGCGGATGCATCTTTTTCCACCTGTGTACAAGGGAGAACTCGTGGAGTCCATCTCCGAGATCCAGATCGAGAACGCCGACGCCGAGAGCGTCGAGAACCCTCCGGCCGCCGAGAGCGAGACGCTCGACATCGTCGACGCGAGTGCCGACGACGCCGCGACGGACGTAGCCGTCGAGGAGCCGGCCGTCGAGGAGGCGCCCGCCGACGAGCCGGCCGCTGAGGACGTCGCCGCCGAGGAGCCCGCGGCCGAGGCCGCGCCGGTGGCCGAGGAGGAGGCGCCGGCTGACGAGGCCGCTGCCGTCGAGGCGCCCGTCGCCGAGGAGCCCGCCGTGGAGGCGCCCGCCGAGGCCGCTGAGGTGCCCGCCGAGGCCGCCGAGCCGCAGGCCGACGCCGTCGCCGCGGAGCCGCAGGCCGATGCGGTAGCCGCGGAGCCGCAGGCCGACACGGTCGCCGCCGAGCAGGCTCCCGCCGCGGAGCAGCCCGCCGAGGCCGCGCCGGTCGAGGAGGCTCCCGCCGCCCCCGTCAAGGCGCCGCGCAAGCGCGCGCCGCGCCGGGCGAAGAGCACCGACGCGCCCAAGACCGAGGACGCCCCTGCGGCCGAGGCCGCCCCCGCCCCCGAGGCCGCGGAGAGCGCCGCCGAGCCCGCGGCCGCCGACGCGGCGCAGGCCCCCGTGGTCGAGCCCGCCGTCGCGACCGAGGAGCAGGCCGCGGCCGCCCCCGCCGCGCCCGCGGACGCCGCGCTCGCGGATGCCGCCGCCCCCGCGGCCGACGGCGCCGAGCCGCAGGCCGACGCGCAGCCCGCCGAGGCCGAGGCCCCCGCACGCGGCCGTGGCCGCAGCCGCAGCCGCAGCCGCAGTCGTGCCAAGGCCGACGCCGCCCCCGAGACCAACGGCGACAAGCCGGCCGAGGAGGCGCCCGCCGAGCAGCCCGCCGACGACAGGCAGGGCGACCGGCAGGCCGACAGGACGGCCGACCGCGGCGCCGAGCAGCAGCCCGCGCAGCAGCAGAACGGCCGCAGCCGCCAGCGCAACAAGCGCCGCGGCGGCGGCACGGCCGACGAGTTCGAGACCGAGATCGGCGCCGACGACGTGCTGATCCCGATCGCCGGCATCCTCGACGTGCTCGACAACTACGCCTTCGTGCGCACGACCGGCTACCTGCCCGGGCCGCAGGACGTCTACGTCTCGCTCGGCCAGGTGAAGAAGTACAACCTGCGCAAGGGCGACGCGGTCGTCGGCGCCATCAAGCAGCCGCGCGAGGGCGAGCAGTCGAGCCGCCAGAAGTACAACGCGCTCGTCAAGGTCGACGCGATCAACGGCCTGAGCGTCGACGACGCCGCGAACCGCGTGGAGTTCAGCTCGCTCACGCCCCTCTACCCGCAGGAGCGCCTGCGCCTGGAGACCGCGCCCGAGAAGCTCACGCAGCGCATCATCGACCTCGTCGCGCCCATCGGCAAGGGCCAGCGCGGCCTCATCGTCGCGCCGCCCAAGGCCGGCAAGACGATCGTGCTGCAGCAGATCGCGAACGCGATCGCGATCAACAACCCCGAGGTGCACCTCATGGTCGTGCTCGTCGACGAGCGCCCCGAAGAGGTCACCGACATGCAGCGCACCGTCAAGGGCGAGGTCATCGCGTCGACGTTCGACCGTCCGGCCGAGGACCACACGACCGTCGCCGAGCTCGCCATCGAGCGCGCCAAGCGCCTCGTCGAGCTCGACCGCGACGTCGTCGTGCTGCTCGACTCGATCACGCGCCTGGGCCGCGCCTACAACATCTCGGCGCCCACCTCGGGCCGCGTGCTGACCGGCGGCGTCGACGCCTCGGCGCTCTACCCGCCCAAGCGCTTCTTCGGCGCCGCGCGCAACATCGAGAACGGCGGCTCGCTCACCATCCTCGCCACCGCGCTCGTCGAGACCGGGTCGAAGATGGACGAGGTCATCTTCGAGGAGTTCAAGGGCACCGGCAACAGCGAGCTGCGCCTGTCGCGCCAGCTCGCCGACAAGCGCATCTTCCCGGCCGTCGACGTCAACGCGTCGAGCACCCGCCGCGAGGAGATGCTGCTCTCGCCCGACGAGGTCAAGATCACCTGGAAGCTGCGCCGCGCGCTCGCGGGCCTCGACCCGCAGCAGGCGCTCGAGGTCGTGCTCGGCAAGCTCAAGGAGACGCAGTCGAACGTCGAGTTCCTCGTGCAGATGCAGAAGTCGATCCCGACGCCGTCGCGCGACGGCGGCCACGACAACGGCATCCGCTGATCATCGTGTTCGAGTCGGTCCAGGGACTGATCGACGAGCACCGCGCGGTCCAGGCCGAGCTGTCCGATCCCGCGGTGCACGCCGACGCGGCGCGCGCCAAGCGCGTCAACCGGCGCTACGCGGAGCTGTCGCGCATCGTCGCGGCGCACGAGGCCTGGGCCGCCGCACGCGACGATCTGGATGCGGCGCGCGAGCTCGCCCGCGAGGACGAGGCGTTCGCCGACGAGGTGCCGGCGCTCGAGGCGGGGCTCGCCGAGGCCGAGGAGCGGCTGCGGCGCCTGCTCATCCCGCGCGACCCCGACGACGCGCGCGACGTGATCATGGAGATCAAGGCGGGGGAGGGCGGCGCCGAGTCGGCGCTGTTCGCCGCCGACCTGCTGCGGATGTACCTGCAGTACGCCGCGTCGAAGGGCTGGAAGACCGAGCTGCTCGAGCGGGGCGAGAGCGACCTGGGCGGCTACAAGGACGTGCAGGTCGCGATCAAGGGCTCGTCGTCCGACCCGGCGCAGGGCGTGTGGGCGCACCTCAAGTACGAGGGCGGCGTGCACCGTGTGCAGCGCGTGCCCGCGACCGAGTCGCAGGGCCGCATCCACACCTCCACCACGGGCGTGCTCGTCTTCCCCGAGGTCGACGAGCCCGACGAGATCCACATCGACCCGAACGACCTGAAGATCGACGTCTTCCGCTCGTCGGGCCCCGGCGGGCAGTCGGTGAACACGACCGACTCGGCGGTGCGCATCACGCACCTCCCCACCGGGATCGTGGTGTCGATGCAGAACGAGAAGTCGCAGCTGCAGAACCGCGAGGCCGGCATGCGCGTGCTGCGTGCGCGCCTGCTCGCCAAGCAGCAGGAGGAGCGGGACGCCGCGGCATCCGACGCCCGGCGCTCGCAGATCCGCGGCATGGACCGCTCGGAGCGCATCCGCACCTACAACTTCCCCGAGAACCGCATCGCCGACCACCGCACGGGCTACAAGGCCTACAACCTCGACCAGGTGATGGACGGCGCGCTCGAGCCCGTCATCGCGTCGTGCATCTCCGCCGACGAGGAGGCCCGCCTGGCCGCGCTCGGCGCGGACGACTGACGGCGGCCTGCGCGTCGGACGTCCGTCGGCCGCATGCAGCAGGGGCCTTCGTGCGTGTCACGCACGAAGGCCCCTGCTGCATGCGGCCGTGCTGCGGGGTGACGATGTGGTCCGGTCAGCAGGTCCAGGTGAAGCCGGGGGCGGCCTGGAACGTGATCGTGACGCTGCCCGGGGCCCCATCGGGGTAGCCGCTGGGGCCCAATCCGCTGGCGCCCGGGACGACGACAACGCCTCCGGCCGAGGATGCGACGTAGTTGCCGCCGCCGCCCCCGCCGCCGGCGGAGTTCCCCCTGTCCGATCCGTCCTTGGCGCCCTTCACCGCCCCGCCGCTGCCGCCGCCGTAGTAACCGCCGCCCCCGCCGCCGCTGGAGATGGCATTGCGCCTGGGGGTCGCGTTCGACAAGAGCGACGTGAGGTCGCTGATCACGCCGTTCGCGCCGTTTCCGCCGGTTCCAGCGGAGGGACCCCCGCCGGGGTTGCCGGAGATGCCGGCGGGACCGACGGTGTACCCGGAGCCGGTGGACGAGAAGCTTCCGCCGAGGCCCGCCGCGGAGGCGGATCCGCCCGTGCCGCCGTGTCCGGTAAGAGTGCGGATGACCGTCGTGCCGTCCAGCGCTTTGACCCGCCACTCGTAGTCGGCGCCGGTGTTCTCCGCATTCCCGTTCCCGTTGATGGGATTGCTGTTCGGCGGGCTGACCTGTCCGACCACGTAGCCCGAGCCCGCTGAGCCTCCGCCTCCGCCGCCGCCGGCGACGACGGCCGGGGCACCGTTGATCAGGATCGCGCTGCCCGCGCCGCCTCCGCCGCCGGGGTACACCTGGTTGTTCGGATGAGTGCCGCTTCCCGCGGCGGGCAACGGGGCGTCGCCGCCGTTGCCGAAGCCCTTGCCGCCCGTGCCGACCTGGGCCGGCCGCGTGGCCGCAGGATCGGTGTTGCCTCCCCAGCGGCCGCCGCCGCCCGCGACCACGGCGATCGCGGTCGGCACGCTCACGTCTGAGAATGTGCCGGAGAGCTGGGCGCCCCTTGCCCTGTCGGAGAGGCCGCCCATGCCGCCGCCGCCGCCCTGGACGACGTAGGTGATGCCCTTCGCGCCCGCGGGCAGGACGAAGCTGCACGTCGTCGGCTCGGTGTCGACGGCCGTCCACGTCCTGGTGTAGGTCACCAGGCCGGTCGCCGCGGCCAGCGGCGCGGCCGTCGCGGCCATGATCACGGGGACGGACCATGCCGCCCCCTTGACGAGAGTGCGTCGTGCGACCTCGCGCCGCGGGTCGGGCGCCGAGCTCGGTTCTGTCGGTCGCGTTGAAGTCATTGATCTTGCCCCATTTCTCCGTTTTCCTCTACCGACGTGAAGTCAGCCAACCCCTGAACAGGCGGACTCTCCCCAGATCCG
This sequence comes from Microbacterium sp. No. 7, assembly GCF_001314225.1. Classification (NCBI taxonomy): domain Bacteria; kingdom Bacillati; phylum Actinomycetota; class Actinomycetes; order Micrococcales; family Microbacteriaceae; genus Microbacterium; species Microbacterium sp. No. 7. The sequence continues at coordinate 3,213,683 of NZ_CP012697.1, read as the reverse complement.
TAAGAAATATTGCGTGTGCTGTGCACGGCAGGACAGAACGTGAAGACGGCACGCATTCGCGTCACGGCGTCCCCAAAACGCCGTGCACGATGCGCACCGGAAAATGCCCCCAAAAGCGCTCCGAAAGGCCGCGCACGATCGACCAGCCTAGGCTTCGCCCTTCGGCCGGGATATTCCCAAGACCAGTACGTTCGCAGGGCGATCCGGATGCCGCCGCCCCCGGATTTCCGGCGGTCGCGCCGATATCCGGGTCCCCGCGTTAACCAGTTCCCGTACCCCGCTCGTACGGCGGTCGCATTCGAATTGTCGGGTGGGCATAAGATCGCTCCGCGGGCACGCGCGGAGCGATACGCTCTCAGCCTGAGACCCGACACTAGGAGACACGCATGATCACATTCCTCATCCGCGCCCTGATCTTCATCGTGTCGGCGGCGGTGGGCCTCATCGCGGCCGATCTCATCCTTCCGGGATTCGAGATCTCGTGGCGCAACCCGTGGGGGTTCGTCCTCGCGATCGTCATCTTCGCGGTGCTGCAGAGCGTGCTCGCGCCGTGGCTCGCGCGCGTCGCCCAGCGCAACGCGCCGGCACTGCTCGGCGGCATCGGCATCGTGTCGTCCTTCGTCGCGCTGCTCGTCGTCGTGCTCATCCCGAGCGCCGGGCTGTCGATCGGCGCCCCGTGGTGGAACTGGGTCGTGGCTCCCGTGATCGTGTGGATCGTGACGGCCCTCGCGACCTGGCTGCTGCCGGCCGTCTTCCTCAAGAAGAAGGTCGCCGAGCGCCGGCGGGACGGCTGAGCCGTCGGGGATCCGACGCGCCCGTCTCGATCCTCTGCGCGGGAATGACTCATGCGTATTCGCATCGGCATCGTCGACGACCACCCGGCGATCCTCGTCGGCACATCCAACATGATCAGCACGCAGCCCGACATGCAGGTCGTCGCGAGCGCGTCCACCGTCTCCGGGCTGCTCGAGTGGGGTGTGTCGATCGACGTCGTGCTCCTCGACCTCTCGCTCGCCGACGGATCCTCGATCGCGGAGAACGTGCGGACCCTCCGGCCCGTCGTGCCCGCCGTGCTGGCGTACACCGCAGCCGTGTCGCCGCTGCAGCTTCGAGACGCGGCGCAGGCGGGCGTCGACGGCATCGTCATGAAGACCGAGGAACTCCGAGGGCTGTGCGACGCGATCCGTGCGGTGCGGAACGGTCAGGTCCCCGTGTCGATCGACTGGGCGGTCGCGCTCGACTCCGACGCGGAGTTCGTCAGCGCGAGGCTCTCGGCGCGGGAGCGCGAGGTGCTGACGCTCTACGCCTCGGGGGAGACGTCCGAGCGCGTCGCCGAGGCCCTGTTCATCTCGGTGCAGACGGTCTACCAGCACGTCCGCCGCATCCGGGCGAAGTACGCCGCCGTGGACCGCGCGGCGCCGACGAAGGTCGACCTCTACCGTCGCGCGGTCGAGGACGGCCTCGTCGAGCCCTGATGGCGGCGCGGCGCGTGCTCACGATCGCCTGGCATCCCGTCGACCGGGTGCTCGGCGCCGGCATCACCGTCTGCGCGGTCGTGATCGCGCTGGTCAACGCGAATCTCTTCCTCGCCGAGGCGCCGTCGTTCGACGAGTGGTGGGTCGCGCTGGTCCTGGGCCTGCTCGTGCTGCAGCTGACCAGCATCGCCGGCTGGTCGGGACTGCCGCCCGCGACGCTCCGCGGCTTCTGGGCGATCCAGCCGTTCGTCCTGCTCCTCGCGCTCGTGTCCGCCTACGCCGCCTGGCGCGGCTCGCCCGCGGACGCGCCCTTCATCCTTCCCTGGCTCCTCGACGCCCCCGTGCTCAGCACGATGGCGCTCGTCGTCCGGCTGCCCTTCGTCGTCGGCATGACCCTGCTGCTCGCCGCGGCGCCCGCGCTGTCCGCGCTCGTCTTCCTCGGCGAGATCCCGCTGCTCGTCCTCGGCCACGGGTTCGTGCACGCGTCGAACGTCATCTACGTCATGCTCTGCCTCGTGCTGCGGCCGCAGCTGCAGGCGCTCAGTCGTGCGCACACCGTCGTCGAGAGCCTGCACGTGGAGGAGCGGAGCGTGCGGGAGGCGAGGGACAGCCTGTCCGAGTTCAAGCGCATCGTGCACGACGACGTGATCTCCACGCTCGTCGCCGTGATCCGTGCCGACGGCCGGCCGTCGGCGGCCCTGCGCGGCATGGCCGGCACCGCGCTCGAGCGCCTGCGGCAGAGCGAGGCGCCCGTCGAACAGCGTGCGATGACCGAGTTCGTCGCCGAGGAGGCGGCTCGGCTCATCCTCGGGTCGATCGAGACGGCGGCCCCGGGCCTCAAGGTCACGTCCGACGTCGGCCCCGGGACGGTGCCCTCCGACGCCGTCGGCGCGATCGGCCTCGCGGCGGCCGAGGCCGGACGCAACGCGGTGCGGCACGCCGGCGGCGGCAGCGGTGCCGTCACGGTGACGGGCGGTGCGATCCGCGTCGTCATCGCCGATCAGGGGCCCGGCCTGAGGCTCGAGGCGATCTCGCCCGATCACTTCGGCGTCCGCGAGAGCATCATCGGACGGATGAGCGACCTCGACGGCGGCCGCGTGCAGATCGACAGCGGCAGGACGGGCACGGCGGTGGTGATGCTGTGGACACGGCCGGACGCGTAGACGCCGGGCTCTCCCGCCCCCTGGCCCGCCCGACGTTCGTCTTCGGGATGACGGCGGTGCTCGTCGGGGCGGTGGTGACCGGCCTGGCACCTCCGCTGGCCGACTGGCGGCCCGCCCACTGGCTCATCCTCGTGACGCTCATGACCAACTGCGTCGTGGTCACGACGCGCCGGCCGGGGCGGCTCTCCGCGCCTCGCCTGTCGCTCGTGCTCGGGCTGTCCGCCGTCACGGTCGCTCTCATCGTCGCCGAGCGCGAGACCGTGCTGATCCGCGGCGGCGCGATCGGGCAGATCTGTCTCACCCTGTCGCTGCTCGTTCCGAGGGGGCACCCCGTCATCGGCACGCTCGCGACCGCGGGCGCGCTCGCGGCGGGCCTGCTCCGGTTCTCGATGCTCGCGGGATGGGCGCTCAGCCCCGCCGATCACGTCCTCCAACCGCTCGCCGCGCTCGTCGCCTGCTGGTTCCTCTTCCTGGTGACCCGATTCATCGCGTCGCGTCGCTCACGGACGCTCGTTCGAGAGCTGGGCGCCCTCGCCGCCGCCGACGCGGAGCGCGCCGCGCTCGCCGAGGAGCGTCGCACGGCGAGGGAGGTCGCCCAGCGCGTCGAGCCGCTGCTCCAGCGCATCGTCGCGGGGGAGGGGATCACCGCCGCGCTGCGCGCGGAGGCGGCGCGCACGGAGGAGGAGGTGCGGGAGCTCATCCGCGGCGACATGCCCCGTCATCCGGGCTTCCGCGCCGCCGTCGCGGAAGCCCGGCGGCGCGGCGTGAACGTCCGTGTGATCGGCTCGGGCGAGCCGGTCGCCGCCGTCATGCTCGACGGGCTGGCGGACCCGCTCGTCGGCCTCCTCGGGCGGGAGGACGTCACGAAGGCGACGATCCGCTTCCTCCCGCGCTCCCGGGATGCCGCGGCGACCGTCCTCCTCGAAGGCCCGGGCTCGCTCGAACGGTTCGAGTTCGACGCCGACGGCGCACCGCTCGGGCACTCACGCTGACGACATCGCCCGCACCCTCGCAACCGGTCCGCACACCTCACCCCGCTGGTTGAGTAGCCGCCGGAGGCGGCGTATCGAAACCCATCTAACGGTCCGTGGGTAGGGTCTCGATACACTCGCGGCTCCGCCGCGAGCACTCGACCAGCGGGAGTGGACGCACCCGCAACCCATACCCGCGCCCCACTCATCCCCGCTGGTTGAGTAGCCGCCGGAGGCGGCGTATCGAAACCCGTGTAACGGTCCGTTAGGAGGGTCTCGATACGCTCGCGGCTCTGCCGCGAGCACTCGACCAGCGGGACGGGACGCATCCACACGCTCGGCCCCGCACCCCCGCTGGTTGAGTAGCCGCCGGAGGCGGCGTATCGAAACCCATGTAGCGGACCGTTAGTAGGGTCTCGATACGCTCGCGGCTTCGCCGCGAGCACTCGACCAGCGGGAGTGGACGCATCCGCACGCTCGGCCCCGCACCCCCGCTGGTTGAGTAGCCGCCGGAGGCGGCGTATCGAAACCCGTGTAACGGACCGTTAGGAGGGTCTCGATACGCTCGCGGCTGCGCCGCGAGCGTATCGACCAGCGGGGTGGGGGCTCTGCCGTGAGTACCTGAGGGGCGGGGGTGGCCGCGTCGCGGTCAGATGTAGTACTCGGGGGTCGTGAGCAGTGCGCGGGTGTCCTCGCTGCCGGCGCGCTTGCGCACCTTGGCCGGAACGCCCGTGAGCACCGAGTCCTCGGGCGCGTCGTGCGTGACGACGGCGTTCGCGCCGATCGCCGAGCCCGCGCCGATGACGATCGGCCCGAGGATCTTCGCGCCCGCGCCCACGGCGACGCCGTCGCCGAGCGTGGGGTGGCGCTTGCCGGCGTCGCGGGTGCGGCCGCCGAGGGTCACGCCGTGGTACAGCATGACGTCGTCGCCCACCTCGGCCGTCTCGCCGATCACGACGCCCATGCCGTGGTCGATGAAGAAGCGGCGGCCGATCGTGGCGCCGGGGTGGATCTCGATCCCCGTGAGCCATCGCGTGAGCTGCGACAGCGCCCGGGCGGGAAGACGGATGCCGCGGACCCACAGGGCGTGCGCGAGCCGGTGCGACCACACGGCGTGCAGGCCGGGGTACAGCAGCGCGATCTCGATCGTGCTGCGGGCGGCGGGGTCGCGCAGCTTGGCGGCCACGAGGTCTTCTCGCAGTCGCTCGAACGCCTGGGGTCGCGGCATCCGTCTCTCCTCGGTGTGGTGTCAGTCCTCGCGCAGGTCGTCGAACAGCGCCGTCGACAGGTAGCGCTCGCCGGTGTCGGGGACGATCACGACGATGTTCTTGCCCGCGTTCTCCTCGCGTGCGGCGATCTGCAGGGCCGCCCACACGGCGGCGCCCGACGAGATGCCGACGAGCAGGCCCTCCTGGGCGCCCAGCGAGCGCGCCGTGTCGATCGCGTCGTCGAACTCGACGGTCACGATCTCGTCGAAGACCTCGGTGTCGAGGATCGGGGGCACGAAGTTGGGGCCGATGCCCTGGATCTTGGCGGGGCCGGGGGTGCCGGTCGACAGCAGCGGCGACGCCGACGGCTCGACGGCGACGACCTTGACGTCGGGGTTGCGCTGCTTGAGCACCTGGCCGACACCGGTGATGGTGCCGCCCGTGCCGATGCCGGCGACGAAGACGTCGACATTGCCGTCGGTGTCGCGCCAGATCTCCTCGGCGGTCGTCTTGCGGTGGATCTCGGGGTTCGCCGCGTTCGCGAACTGGCTCGCGAGGATGGCACCGGGGGTCTCCGCGACGATCTCCTCCGCCTTGGCGACGGCGGCCTTCATGCCGCCCGCGGGGTCGGTGAGGACCAGCTCGGCGCCGAAGCGCTTGAGCAGCTGACGGCGCTCGAGCGACATCGATGAGGGCATCGTCAGCACGACCTTGTAGCCGCGCGCGGCGCCGACGAGCGCCAGGGCGATGCCGGTGTTGCCGCTCGTGCCCTCGACGATCGTGCCGCCGGGCTTCAGCGCGCCGGCGGCCTCGGCCGCGTCGATGATCGCGATGCCGATGCGGTCCTTGACGCTGGAGCCGGGGTTGAAGAACTCGAGCTTGGCGAGCACCGTGCCGGGCAGTCCCTCGGCGACCCGGTTGAGCCGGACGAGGGGAGTGTTGCCGAACGCGCTCGTGATGTCGGAGTGGATTCCGGGCATGATGGCCTTTCGTGCGGGGTGGACTCGCGGTGTTACGAGAATCGCCCCTCAGCCTAGGTGAGCGGCTGCGCCCCGTGACGGAAGATGACGTTTCGTCACGCGGGGGCCGGAGTAGGGTGGAGCTTCGCCATGACCGCATGCAACGATTCGCCCGCGACGCTCGCCGAGCTCCTGCGCGCGGCCGCGACGACGCTCGCCCGAGCGGGCGTCCCCAGCCCCGACGCGGATGCCGAGACCCTCGCCGCGCACGTCTTCGGGCTCTCGCGCGGCGAGCTGGCCGCCGCCGCGTTCCGCGGCGACGCGGCGCCGGAGCACGCGGCGGTCGCGGCCTTCGACGGGCTCGTGCGACGGCGCGCGCGGCGCGAGCCGCTGCAGCACCTCACGGGCGTCGCCCCGTTCCGGCATCTCGAGCTGCGCGTGGGGCCGGGCGTGTTCGTGCCGCGGCCCGAGACCGAGATCGTCGCGCAGCTCGCGATCGACGCGCTGCGCGCGGTGCCCGACGCCGCTCCCGTGGCGGTCGACCTGGGCACGGGCTCGGGGGCGATCGCCCTCGCGATGGCGACCGAGGTGCCGCACGCGCGCGTGTTCGCGGTCGAGAGGTCCGCGCAGGCGTACGCGTGGGCGCGGCGCAACGTCGCCGAGATCGGGGCGGACAACGTGCGGGTGGAGCTCGTCGACCTCGCCGACGCGTTCGCGGAGCTCGACGGCACCGTGTCGGTGCTCGCCTCCAACCCGCCCTACGTCCCCGACGGCGCGATCCCGCGCGATCCCGAGGTGCGCGACTGGGATCCGCCCGCGGCCCTCTACGGCGGGGAGGACGGGCTCGACGTCGTGCGCGTGCTGTCGGTCGTGGGCAGGCGCCTGCTGCGCGCGGGCGGGACGCTCGTGATCGAGCACGGCGAATGGCAGGGCGCGCCGATCCGCGCGCTGCTGCAGGCCGACGGGTGGCGCGCCGCGGCGACGCATCCCGACCTCACGGGGCGCGACCGCGCGACGACCGCGCTGCGCGCCTGACGCCGCACGGCGGCGGACGTGCGGCGCACGTAGACTGGGACGGATGTCCTCTGTCTTCGATTGCCGCGATCAGGCGCAGCTGCTGACCGGCATGCGTCAGGCGCGCCAGGCGATCGGCCGCGGCGAGCTCATCGTCATGCCCACCGACACGGTCTACGGCGTCGCGGCCGACGCGTTCAGCGCGGCCGCCGTCGCACGGCTGCTGGCGGCCAAGGGACGCGGACGGCAGCAGCCGCCGCCCGTGCTCGTCGCGGGGATCACGACGCTGCGCGCGCTCGTCGCCGAGGTGCCCGAGGAGGTCGAGCGGCTCGTCGAGGCGTTCTGGCCGGGCGGGCTGACGATCGTGCTGCCGGCGCAGCCGTCGCTGTCGTGGGACCTCGGGGAGACGCGGGGGACGGTCGCGGTGCGGATGCCCGCGGAGCCCCTCGCCCTCGAGCTGCTCGAGGAGTGCGGGCCCATGGCCGTGTCGAGCGCCAACCTGACCGGGCGCGACGCGGCGATCACCGTCGACGACGCGCTGCGGATGCTGGGCGACAGCGTCGCGGTGTACCTCGACGGCGGGCCCTCGACGACGGGCGTCGCGTCGACCATCGTCGACGCGACCGGCCTGTGCGTCGCGCCGCGCCGCGGCGTGCGCGTGCTGCGCGACGGCACGATCTCGCGCGACGCGCTGCGCGGGGTGCTCGGCGACCTCCTGCTCTCCGACGACCCGCAGCCGGGCACGCCCGAGGCCGGAGCGCCGGACGCGGAAGCGCCGGACGCGGCGACGACGGATGCCGCGCCGCCGGACGCCGGACCGCAGGGCGAGGCGCCGCGGGACGAGCCGCAGGGCGACGCGCCGCCGGAAGAAGACGCGCACCGGACGGGCGCGTGAAGAGCTACCTGCTCGTCCTCCTGGTGACCGCGGCGCTCACGCTCGCGTTCACCTGGATCGTCTGGCGGGTGGCGCTGCGCCACAAGCTGTACCCCGCGATCCGCGAGCGCGACGTGCACACGGTGCCGACGCCGCGGCTCGGCGGCATCGCGATGTTCCTCGGCGTGCTGGCGGCCTTCGCCCTGTCGTACTGGCTCTCGCTGGAGCTGCCCTTCTTCGCCGTGCTCTGGTCGGACCCGACGCAGATCTGGGCCGTGCTGGGCGCCGTGCTGCTGATCGTGCTCGTCGGCGTCGCCGACGACGTCTGGGACCTCGACTGGATGATCAAGCTCGGCGCGCAGTTCCTCGCCGCCGGCATCGTGGTCGGCTTCGGCGGCATCCAGATCTTCGCGCTTCCCGTCGGCCAGCTCGTCGTCGTCTCGAGCTGGCAGAGCTTCGCGCTGAGCGTGCTCGCGATCGTCGTCGTGATGAACGCGATCAACTTCATCGACGGCCTCGACGGCCTCGTCGCGGGCGTCGCGCTGATCGCGAACTCGATCTTCTTCGCGTACGCCTACATGGTCGTGCGCGACCAGGGCTCGAGCAGCTACTCGAACCTCGCGGCGTTCCTCGCGATCGTGCTCGTGGCCGTGTGCCTCGGATTCCTGCCGTTCAACTGGAACCCCGCCCGCATGTTCATGGGCGACGCGGGCGCCCTCATGATCGGCCTGCTCATGGCGACGGCCGCCGTGCGCCTCACCGGCAGCCTCGACCCGCGCATGCTCGGCGACAACGACGTCTTCGGCCGCTCCCAGCTGCTCGGCGCGTTCCTGCCGATCCTCCTGCCGGTGGTGGTCGTGCTGCTGCCCCTGCTCGACTTCGGGATGGCGGTCGTGCGGCGCCTCGCGCGCGGCAAGTCGCCCTTCTCTCCCGACCGCGAGCACCTGCACCATCGCATGCTCGACATGGGGCACACCGATCGCGAGGCCGTGCTCGTCTTCTACGCCTGGGCGGCGATCGTCGGCCTCGGCGTGCTGCTGATGTACCTTGGCACGACCCGCGACTGGGCCGGCCAGTACTGGGCCGGCGTGCTCTATCTGCTCGTCGGCGGCATCGCGTGCGTGATCGTGACGGTGCTGCCCACGACGCCCGGCACCCGCCGCCGGCCCGCCGCGAAGAACGCCCCCACCGCACCGTGAACCGCACCGTGAATGGAGACCCGATGAACAGGTCGCAGCCCGCCAGTACCCACGTCTTGCGCACGACGCTGCGGTGGACCGCGCTCGGGTCGGCGGTGCTCGCGGTCGCGGGCGCCGTCGTCGGCTACCTGGTCGCGGGCTGGCCCGGCGTCTGGAGCGCCCTGGTCGCGATCGTGCTCGCCGCCGTCTTCCTGGGGATGACGGGCGCGAGCATCGTCATCGCCAATCGCTGGTACGGCGATCCGCTGTTCACGCCCATCTTCTTCGGCGCCGTCATGGGCGGCTGGATCGTCAAGTTCGTGCTGTTCATCGTCGCGCTGTTCGTGCTGCGCGACCAGCCGTGGCTGCAGCCGGGCGTCTTCGCGGTCGCGCTCATCCTGAGCGTGCTGCTCTCGCTCGTCATCGACGTCGTCGTGATGACCCGGATGCGGCTGCCCAACGTCAGCGACGTCTCGCTGCCGACCGCCGCCGACGTGGACGAGGCGGAGCGCGGCGCGGCGGGCCCGTCCGGCACTCCCCGACCTCACAGCGGGGACGGAGCGACCTCTCAGGAATGATAGAGTCTTCATGAGCCCGCCGGTTCTCGTGGACCATCTGCGGGCGGACGCTCAACGACCGTCGAGCACCGGATTCTCATCGGTGCCCCGAAGCTGGAGTCAGCGCTGAACACCGTAGCTGCGACATTGCTCGCCAAGACCGCCGGAGACGGCGAGTTCCATGGCCCGTCGATCACAGAATTCTTCCCGGATGCAGTCTTCCAGATCGGCGATCTGGCCATCACCCGCATCCACCTGATCCAGTTCCTCGCGACCATCGTGGTCGTGCTGCTGCTCTGGGCGGGCACGCGTCGCATGACGGTCGTCCCCGGCCGCTTCCAGAGCCTCGTGGAGATGGGCCTCGACTTCGTGCGGGTCAGCATCGCGGAGGACCTGCTCGGCAAGAAGGACGGACGCCGGTTCCTGCCGATCCTCGCGACCATGTTCTTCATGATCCTCTTCATGAACATCGCGGGGATCATCCCGTTCCTGAACATCGCGGGCACGAGCATCATCGCGGTGCCCATGCTGCTCGCGGTCGTCAGCTACGTGACGTTCATCTACGCGGGCATCAAGAAGAGCCCCAAGAACTTCTTCAAGAACTCGCTCTTCCCCTCGGGCGTGCCGCCGGTCCTCTACATCATCGTGACGCCGCTCGAGTTCATCTCGACCTTCATCATCCGGCCCGTCACGCTCACCCTCCGTCTGCTGATGAACATGATCGTCGGGCACCTCATGCTCGTGCTGTTCTTCTCGGCGACGCAGTTCTTCGTGGTCACGCTGGGTGGCTGGTGGACGGCGCTCGGCGCCGGGACGCTGGCCTTCGGACTGGCCTTCACCCTGTTCGAGGTCCTCGTGGCCTTCCTGCAGGCATACGTCTTCACCATCCTCACCGCGGTCTACATCCAGCTCGCGGTGGCCGAAGAGCACTGAGCGGTTCGGCACTCGCCGGACCACCCAACCGAAAGGAAACACCCCCGTGGACGCAACTACGGTTCTCGCCGAACTCAGCGGAAACGTCGCGACGATGGGCTACGGCCTCGCCGCCATCGGCCCCGCCATCGGTGTCGGCATCGTCGTCGGCAAGACGATCGAGGGCGTCGCTCGCCAGCCCGAGCTGGCCAGCCGCCTGCAGGTGCTGATGTGGATCGGTATCGCCTTCACCGAGGCGCTCGCCTTCATCGGCATCGCGACGTACTTCATCTTCCAGTAATCGCTCGCCACCAGTCATAAGGAGACAGGATGCTGAACGCTCTTGTCACGTACGCGGCGGAGGAGGGAGCGGACCACAACCCGCTCATCCCCGCGTGGTACGACATCATCTGGTCGGCGGTCTGCTTCGTCGTCATCCTCATCGTGGTGTGGAAGGTCGCCCTTCCCAAGCTCTACGTCCTCCTCGACAAGCGCGCGGAGGCCATCGAGGGCAACATCGCCAAGGCTGACGAGGCACAGCGCAAGGCCGAAGCGGCGCTCCAGGAGTACACCGCACAGCTCGCCGACGCCCGCAAGGAGGCCGGTGAGATCCGCGACGCCGCCCGTGAGGACGGCAAGAAGATCGTCGCCGAGGCGAAGGAGACGGCTGCGGCCGAGGCCGCTCGCCTGACCGCCACCGCGCACACGCAGATCGAGGCGGAGCGCCAGTCGGCGCTCGTCTCGCTGCGCAGCGAGGTCGGCACGCTGGCCCTCGACCTCGCCGGCGGTGTCATCGGCGAGACGCTGAGCGACGACCAGAAGGCCAAGGCGGTCGTCGACCGCTTCCTGGCCGACCTCGAGGCGTCCGACGCCCGACAGGTGCAGGGTTCCTGATGGGCAGCGCCACGACACAGGCTCTGGCGGCGACCACGGCGGCGCTCGACGCGGCCTCCGTCGCCGACCTGACGGTCGCGCGTGAGCTGTTCGCGGCCGCCCGCGTGCTGGGCGACTCGCCGCAGCTCACGAGCGCGCTGACCGACGCGTCGGCGACGCCCGAGGCGCGTCAGCGCGTGGTGTCGAGCGTGTTCGCCGGGTTCGGCGACACGACCCGCGCCGTGCTGCTCGCGGCGATCGGCCAGCGCTGGTCGGCTCCGGCCGACCTGGTCGCCGGCGTCGAGGAGCTCGCCGTGCGCGCCGCCTCGCGCGCCGACGGCGCGGCCGACGTCGAGGGCGAGCTGTTCCAGGTGGCCCGTGTCGTCGCGGCCAACCCGCAGCTCGAGCTCGCGCTCGGCAGTCGCCTCGGCGACGACGCCGCGAAGGGCCGTCTGATCGAGACCCTGCTGAGCGGGCGCGCGAGCGCCGCGACGACGCTGATCGTGTCGTCGCTCGTGCAGCAGCCCCGCGATCGCCGCGTGCGATCGCTGCTCTCCCGTGCCCTGCGCATCGTCGCGGAGCAGCGGGGGCGCACCGTCGCGACCGTCTATGCGGCATCCCCCCTCGGCGATGCTCAGCTCGATCGGCTGCGGTCGTCGCTGGGCGCCCGTTACGGGGCTCAGGTCGCCGTCAACGTCGTCGTCGACCCCTCGGTCGTCGGCGGCCTGCGTGTCGAGATCGGCGACGATGTCATCGATGCGACCGTATCCGCCCGCCTGCACGAGTTGCGACAGCGACTGGCGGGTTAAGACTTCCCGCTCCACCGGGAGCGGACACGGCGGGTCCCGGCCCTCCACCTGACATTGCACAAGAAGGAAGACCATGGCAGAACTGTCCATCAGCCCCGACGTCATCCGTGACGCGCTGAAAGACTTCGTCGCAGCCTACGAGCCCACCGCAGCCGCGGCCACCGAGGTCGGCACCGTCCTCGACGCCGCGGACGGCATCGCCCACGTCGAGGGACTGCCCGGCGTCATGGCAAACGAGCTCGTGCGTTTCGACAACGGCGTCGAGGGCCTCGCCCTCAACCTCGACGAGCACGAGATCGGTGTGGTCATCCTCGGTGACTTCTCCGGTATCGAGGCCGGTCAGAAGGTCACCCGCACCGGCGAGGTGCTGTCGGTGGCCGTGGGCGACGGCTACCTCGGCCGCGTCGTCGACCCGCTCGGCAACCCGATCGACGGTCTCGGCGAGATCGCGACGGTCGGCCGCCGCGCCCTCGAGCTGCAGGCGCCCGGCGTCATGCAGCGCAAGAGCGTGCACGAGCCCATGCAGACCGGCATCAAGGCGATCGACGCCATGATCCCCGTCGGCCGCGGTCAGCGTCAGCTCATCATCGGCGACCGCCAGACCGGCAAGACCGCGATCGCGATCGACACGATCATCAACCAGCGCGAGAACTGGCTCTCGGGCGACCCGAACAAGCAGGTGCGCTGCATCTACGTCGCGATCGGTCAGAAGGGCTCGACCATCGCCTCGGTGAAGGGCGCGCTCGAAGACGCCGGCGCGCTGGAGTACACGACGATCGTCGCCGCTCCGGCATCCGACCCCGCGGGCTTCAAGTACCTCGCCCCCTACACCGGCTCGGCCATCGGCCAGCACTGGATGTACGAGGGCAAGCACGTGCTCATCATCTTCGACGACCTGTCGAAGCAGGCCGAGGCCTACCGCGCCGTGTCGCTGCTGCTGCGCCGCCCGCCGGGCCGCGAGGCCTACCCGGGCGACGTCTTCTACCTGCACTCGCGTCTGCTCGAGCGCTGCGCGAAGCTGTCGGACGACCTCGGCGCCGGTTCGATGACGGGTCTGCCGATCATCGAGACGAAGGCCAACGACGTGTCGGCCTACATCCCGACCAACGTGATCTCGATCACCGACGGCCAGATCTTCCTGCAGTCCGACCTGTTCAACGCCAACCAGCGCCCCGCTGTCGACGTGGGCATCTCGGTCTCGCGCGTGGGCGGCGACGCCCAGGTCAAGTCGATCAAGAAGGTCTCCGGCACGCTCAAGCTCGAGCTCGCGCAGTACCGCTCGCTCGAGGCGTTCGCGATGTTCGCGTCGGACCTCGACGCCGCGTCGCGTCGTCAGCTCGCCCGTGGCGCGCGCCTGACCGAGCTGCTCAAGCAGCCGCAGTACTCGCCGTACCCGGTGGAGGAGCAGGTCGTCTCGATCTGGGCCGGCACCAAGGGCAAGCTCGACACCGTCGAGGTCGAGGACGTGCTGCGCTTCGAGCGCGAGCTCCTCGACTACCTGCGTCGCAACACCTCGATCCTCACCACCCTGCGCGACACGAACGTGCTCGACGACGACACCGAGGCCGCCCTCGAGAAGGCCGTCGACCAGTTCGTGCTGGAGTTCCAGGGCGGCAAGGGCCAGTCGATCAACAAGCCCGGTCACGAAGAGGTCGCTGCTGCACACGCCGAAGACGTGAACCAGGAGAAGATCGTCAAGGGCCGTCGCGGCTGAGCGTTTCTAGGAGAACAGTCCCATGGGCGCACAACTGCGGGAATACAAGCAGAAGATCTCTTCTGCCCAGACCACCAAGAAGATCACCAAGGCGATGGAGCTCATCGCGGCCTCGCGCATCCAGAAGGCGATGGGACGCGTGCGCGCGTCCACTCCCTTCGCGCGTGCCGTGACGCGCGCCGTGTCGGCCGTCGCGACGCACTCGAACGTGCAGCATCCGCTGACCACCGAGCGCGAGGACATCCGTCGTTCGGCCGTCGTCATCTTCGCTTCCGACCGCGGCCTCGCGGGCGCGTTCAACTCGCAGATCATGCGCGAGGGACTCGAGCTCGCCGAGCTGCTGCGCTCGCAGGGCAAGGAAGTGGAGTTCTACCTCGTCGGCCGCAAGGCGGTGGGCTACTTCCAGTTCCGCCGCATGCAGGCGGCCGGCGAGTGGATCGGCGACACCGACACCCCGAGCTTCGAGACCGCCGAGCAGATCGCCAGCGCCGTGCTGGCGTCCTACGACCGCGGGGGAGAGGACGGCGGCGTCGACGAGATCCACCTCGTGTACAACCGCTTCGTCAGCATGATGACGCAGACGCCCGAGACCGTGCGCCTGCTGCCGCTCGAGGTCGTCGAGGCCTCGGAGGCCGATGAGCACTCGGCGACGGTGTATCCGCTGTACGAGTTCGAGCCGAGCGCCGAGGTCGTGCTCGACGCGCTGCTGCCGGTCTACGTGCAGAGCCGCGTGTTCAACGCGCTGCTGCAGTCGTCGGCCGCGAAGCACGCCGCGACGCAGAAGGCCATGAAGTCGGCCAGCGACAACGCCGACAAGCTCATCACCGATTACACCCGCCTGCGCAACAACGCGCGCCAGGCAGAGATCACGCAGCAGATCGCCGAGATCGTCGGCGGCGCCGACGCCCTGGCGTCGGGCAAGTAAGACCACACCGAAAGAGACGAAGAAATGACTCCCACCGCCACTGCCGAGGCCACGACGGTCGTCGGTCGCGTCGCGCGCGTGACCGGACCCGTCGTCGACATCGAGTTCCCGCACGACTCGATTCCCGACATCTACAACGCGCTGAAGACCACGATCACCCTTGACGGTGCCTCCACCGAGATCACCCTCGAGGTCGCCCAGCACCTCGGCGACGACCTCGTGCGCGCCATCTCGCTCAAGCCGACCGACGGCATGGTGCGCGGCCAGGAGGTGCGCGACACGGGCGGCCCCATCACGGTTCCCGTCGGCGACGTCACCAAGGGCCGCGTGTTCGACGTGACCGGCGACGTGCTCAACGCCGCTCCGGGCGAGACGGTCGAGGTCACCGAGCGCTGGGGCATCCACCGCCAGGCGCCGAGCTTCGACCAGCTCGAGTCGAAGACCCAGATGTTCGAGACCGGCATCAAGGTCATCGACCTGCTCACCCCCTACGTGCAGGGTGGCAAGATCGGCCTCTTCGGCGGTGCGGGCGTCGGCAAGACGGTCCTCATCCAGGAGATGATCCAGCGCGTCGCGCAGGACCACGGCGGTGTGTCGGTGTTCGCCGGCGTCGGCGAGCGCACCCGTGAGGGCAACGACCTCATCCACGAGATGGAGGACGCGGGCGTCTTCGACAAGACCGCTCTCGTCTTCGGCCAGATGGACGAGCCGCCGGGGACGCGTCTGCGCGTCGCCCTCTCGGCGCTGACGATGGCGGAGTACTTCCGCGACGTGCAGAAGCAGGACGTGCTGCTGTTCATCGACAACATCTTCCGCTTCACGCAGGCGGGCTCCGAGGTCTCGACGCTGCTGGGCCGCATGCCCTCGGCCGTGGGCTACCAGCCCAACCTGGCCGACGAGATGGGCGTGCTGCAGGAGCGCATCACGTCGACGCGCGGCCACTCGATCACCTCGCTGCAGGCGATCTACGTGCCCGCCGACGATTACACCGACCCGGCTCCCGCGACCACCTTCGCGCACCTGGACGCGACGACCGAGCTCTCGCGTGAGATCGCGTCGAAGGGTCTGTACCCCGCGGTCGACCCGCTCGCCTCGACGAGCCGCATCCTCGACCCGCGCTACATCGGCGAGGACCACTACCGCGTGGCCACCGCCGTGAAGCAGATCCTGCAGAAGAACAAGGAGCTGCAGGAGATCATCGCGATCCTCGGCGTCGACGAGCTCTCCGAAGAGGACAAGGTCGTCGTGGCCCGCGCCCGCCGCATCCAGCAGTTCCTCTCGCAGAACACCTACATGGCGAAGAAGTTCACCGGTGTCGAGGGCTCGACCGTGCCGATCAAGGAGACCATCGAGTCGTTCGACGCGATCGTCAAGGGCGACTACGACCACGTGGCCGAGCAGGCCTTCTTCAACGTCGGCGGCATCTCCGACGTCGAGGAGAAGTGGGCGCAGATCCAGAAGGAGAACAGCTGACATGGCTCTCTCGGTCACCCTCGTCTCCGCCGAGGAGGAGGTCTGGAACGGCGAGGCCTCGCTCGTCGTGGCCAAGACCGTCGAGGGCGAGATCGGTTTCATGACCGGTCACGAGCCCGTCCTCGCGATCCTCGCCGAGGGCGAGGTGCGCATCACGCAGCCCGACGGCAGCAAGGTCGTCGCGACGGCGCAGGACGGCTTCCTGTCGATGGAGAGCAACGTGCTGACCATCGTGGCGGGCCACGCCGCACTCACGTCCTGAACGTCTCTTGACGATGCCGCCCGGTGATCCCGGGCGGCATCGTCGTCTCCGCACGTCGTCTCATCCACCGGGAGGCCCGCATGCTGACGGTCCTGCTGCCGCCGTCGGAGACCAAGCGCGCCGGCGGAGCCGGGCGTCCGCTCGACCTCGGCGCGCTGGCCCTCGCCGCGTCGCTGCACGAGCCGCGCGAGCGCGTGGTCGACGCGCTCGTCGCCCTCAGCGCCGATGAGAACGAGGCCGCGCGCGTGCTCAAGCTGTCGGTGCGGCAGCGCGGCGACATCGCCGACAACGCGCGACTGCGCGGTGCCGCCACGATGCCGGCGATCGACCGCTACACGGGCGTGCTCTACGACGCGCTGGATGCCGCGACCCTGCCGGCGCCGGCGCGCGCCTGGCTCGCGCGCCACGTGCTGATCCACTCGGCGCCGTTCGGGCCCGTCGGCGCGCTCGACGGCATCCCGTCGTATCGTCTCGCCGCGGGCACCTCGCTGCCCGGACTGCCGCCGCTGCGCCGCGTGTGGGCGCCCGCCGTGACGTCGGCGCTGCGCGAGGCGGCGCCGACGTTCGTGCTCGACCTGCGCTCGGAGGCCTATGCCGCGCTCGGTCCCGTGCCGGACGGGATGCGCGGCGCCTACGTGCGCGTCGTGAGCGAGGGGCCCGACGGGGCGACCCGCGCGCTCAACCACTTCAACAAGCGCGCCAAGGGGGAGCTCGTGCGCGCCCTCGCGCTGACGCGTCCTCGCGCCACGACGCTGCCGGGCCTGTGCGCGTGGGCGGCGGCGAACGGCTGGACGATGCGCGGCGGCTCACCCGGCGAGGTCGAGCTCGTCGTGTGAGCCGCCACGGTCCGGCGGGCTACTTGATGAAGCGGAAGTTGATCGGGTACTGGTAGCCGCCGCCGGCGTTCACGCGCATGCCGCCCATGATCGACCACACCACGTTGAGCACCCACCAGGCGAGCGGGAGCAGCCACAGGAACAGGCCGAGCACCCAGACGATCGAGCTGAGGATCGTCGTGACGATCCACAGCACGACGTAGACGATCGTGAAGGTGATCTGCCAGTTGAGGGCCTCCTTGGCCTCGACGGCGGTGCGCGGGCCGCGGTCCTTCAGCAGCAGCCAGATGATGAGCGACGGCAGGAAGCCGACGATGCCGCCGATGTGCGCCCACATCGCGGCCTGCTGGTCGGACGCGGGCGCCAGCGGCGCGCCGGCGGCGGGCGCCGCCGCATAGCCCTGCGGGGCCGCGCCGGGAGCGGGCGGCGGGGCGTATCCCTGCGGCGGCGGGGTGGCGCCCGGGGCGGGCGGAGGGGTGTGGCCCGGAGCGGGCGGCGGGGTGATGTCGCCGGGCTGGGCAGCGTTGGGATCGCTCATGGTTCTCGTCTCCTTCGAGCGTGTGCATCGGGGGATCGCGGGGTGCGAGTGCTGCACGAGTTGGCGCACACACAGCATCACGGTACTGTGGCGTCGTCTGTGCATGCAATGGTGCGCCGATCAGGTCGTATGGCGCCGGAGTGCTCGCAGACCGTGCTCTAGACTGAACGAACGCTGTGAACCCATCAGCGGAGTCGTACCGAGAGGATGCCGTGAGCGGAGCGAGAACACTGTCGCGCACCGTGCCTCTCGCCGACGGCGAGCTCCGTCTGGACTGGGCGGAGGTCACCCACCAGGGGCACCGGCGCGACACGAACCAGGACGCGGTCCTCGCGGAGTTCCCGCTCTTCGTCGTGGCCGACGGCATGGGCGGGCACCTCGGCGGCGAGATCGCGAGCTCGCGCACGGTGTCGCGGCTGCAGGCCCTCGCCGAGAAGGGCCAGGTCAGCCCGCGGGCGATCGAGAAGGCCCTGGGCAAGGCGGTGCAGGACATCGCGGCGCGCGCCGAGGAGATCGACGAGGGCACCGGCACGACCGTGACGGGCGTGTACCTCGACACCGCGACGGAGGAGCCCACCTGGGTCACCCTCAACGTCGGGGACTCCCGCGTGTACCTCTGCCGCGACGGCGGCCTCGCGCAGGTCACGACCGACCACTCCGTCGTGCAGGGGCTCATCGCGTCGGGCCAGCTGAGTCCCGAAGAAGCCGAGAGCCACCCCTACAGCAACGTCATCACCCGAGCGATCGGGCCGAGCGAGGGCGTGACGCCCGACTACGTGCGCCTGGAGGTCATCGACGGCGACCGCTTCGTGGTGTGCAGCGACGGGCTCACGAAGGAGCTCACCGACTACGGCATCCTGCACTTCCTCATCGAGAACGCCGATCCCGGCGAGGCGGTCGACGCGATGCTTGCCGCGGCGCTGGAGAACGGCGGCCGCGACAACATCACGATCATCGTCGTCAACGTCGCGCGCGACTCCTCGTCCCCAGCGGCCGACTGAGCGGATCTCTCCACGGATCGTCCGATCCGGCCCTCGGGCGCCACGCCGGTCGCGTTGACTGGCGGGCATGACATCGCTCGACGAGCCGCTTCGCCTGCCCGCCCGGCCCGCGCCGCCCGCGCGCGGTCCGCTGCCGCTGCTGACCGCCGTCGTGCCCGTCGCGGGCGCGCTCGTGCTGTGGCTCGTGACCGGCTCGACGTTCGCGCTGTGGTTCGCCGCCCTCGGCCCGCTGCTCGCGGTCGCCTCCTTCCTCGACGGCCGGCGGGGCGCCCGGCGCGCACGCCGGCGCACGGACGCCGAGGGCCGTCGCGAGCTCGAGCGGCTGCGCGCCGCCGTGGCGGCCCGGCACGCGGCGGAGCGCGAGCAGCGGCGGGCGCGGCATCCCGACGTGGCCGGCTACCTCGCCGACGAGAGCGAGATCTGGCGGGTCGTGCCGGGCCGCGCCGACGCGCTGACGGTCGGCCTGGGCGCCGCGCCCAGCGCCGTGCGGATCGAAGGCGAGGCCGGCGACGAGCCGTCGCGCCGGCTGTGCGCGGAGGCGGGCGCGGTGAGCGACGTGCCGGTGCTCGTGCCGCTGACCGCGGGGATCGCGGTGACGGGACCGCCGCTGCCCGCCGCCGCCGTCGCGCGGGCGCTCGCGCTGCAGGCGTGCCTCGCCCTGCCGCCCGGCGCGCTGCGGATCGGGGAGGAGGGCGCGCCCGTCGAGGGGCTGCCGCACGCGGCCGCGACGGAGGGGCTCGTGCTGCACTGCGGCGAGGGCGGCCGGCCGCTGCCCGCCGACGCGGATGCCGTGATCGTGCGCGTCGAGCCGGGCACGCCGCCGCCCCCGGGCTGCGCCGCCGTGCTGACGGTCGAGGGCGACCTGACCGCCCGCCTCGACCACGCGGGGGCGTCGCGCGCCGTGCGGACCGAGGCGCTGTCCGCCGAGCAGGCCGCCGCGATCGCCCGGCGCCTCGCGGCGAGGGCGGCGGCGTCGCTGGGGCAGCGCGGTGGCAGGGCGGCCGACCTGGGCGAGCTGCTCGACGCCGGCGACGCGACCGGTGCGGGCGGGCTGCGCGCCCCGCTCGGAGTGAGCGGCGAGGCGGCCTTCGAGATCGACCTCGTCGGCGACGGGCCGCACGCGGTCGTGGTGGGCGTGACGGGATCCGGCAAGAGCGAGCTGCTCACCACCTGGATCGTGGGGCTGTGCCATCGCTACGGCCCCGAGCGCGTCGCGTTCCTGCTCGTCGACTTCAAGGGCGGGCGCACCTTCGACCGCCTGGAGAGGCTGCCGCACGTGACGGGCGTGCTCACCGACCTCGACGAGGCCGAGGCCCTGCGGGCCGTCGAGAGCCTGCGCAGCGAGGTGCGCCGCCGCGAGCGCGTGCTGGCCGACGTCGGCGCCCGTGACGTCGACGAGGCCGGCGACGCGCTGCCGCGCCTGGTCGTCGTCGTCGACGAGTACGCGGCGCTGACCTCCGCCCATCCGCGGCTGCACGAGCTGTTCGGCGACATCGCGGCGCGCGGGCGGGCCCTCGGCATGCACCTCGTGCTGGCGTCGCAGCGCGCCGCGGGCGCGTTCCGCGACGCGGTGCTCGCGAACGCGCCGCTGCGCATCGGCCTGCGCGTGACCGACGCCTCCGACTCGCGCGCCGTGCTCGGCACCGACGCCGCCGCGCAGCTCTCGGGCCGGCCCGAGGCGCGGGGCGTCGCGCTCGTGCGGCGCACCGCCGACGCGGCGCCGCGTGCCGTGCGCGTGCCGCGCTGCACGGCGGACGTGATCGCCCGGGCGGCCGCCCGTCACCCGGGGGAGCGGGCGCACCGCCCGTGGCTGCCGCCGCTCCCCGAGCGGCTGCCCCTAGCGGCCGTCGCGCGTGCCGGGGCGATCGTCGTGGGGCTGATCGACGAGCCCGAGCATCAGCGCCAGCGGCCGTGGGAGCTCGCCGACGAGGCCTCCGGGCTGCTCGTGGCCGGACGATCGGCGAGCGGCAAGACGGAGGCGCTGCGCACGATCGCGCGGCAGGCGTCGTCGGCCCTGTGGATCCCGGCCGACGTCGAGGCCGCGTGGGACGCGATCGTCGGGCTCGAGCACGTGCCGCCCGGCACGGTGGTCGTCTTCGACGACGCCGACGCGGTGCTCGCGCGCATGGACGCCGAGCACGCGGCCCACGCCGCCGAGCACCTGATGCGGTGCGTGCGCGAGGCGCGCGGTCGCGGCATCCGCATCGTCCTCTCGTGCGTGCGCACGGGCGGCGCGCTCGCGCGCGTGTGCGACCTGTTCTCCGAGCGGCTGATCCTGGCCCAGGCGACGCGCGCCGACCACGTCGCGGCCGGCGGCGCCGGCGACGCGCACGACGCGCACCTGCCACCGGGACGCGGCTTCGTGCGGGGGCGTCTCGTGCAGGTCGCCGAGACGGCGCCCGCAGAAGACCCCGTGCCGCCCGCCGAGCCGGCGCCGTGGCGGCCGGGGCGACGGCCCGTCGCGCTCGTCGCGCCGCGCGGGCCGGCGACGGAGCGCGTCGTGGACGACTGGCGGGCGGCCGGCGTGGTCGCGCGGCGCGTGGACGCGCCGGACGCCGACGTCGCGGACGGCGTCGTGCTCTACGGGAGCCCGGAGGAGTGGCTCGGCCAGTGGCGGCTGCTGTCGCGGGCGCGGGCCGAGGGCGACCTGGTCGTCGACGCCGCGTGCGCCGCCGAGCACCGGGCGATCACGGGCTCACGCGACCTGCCGCCGCTCGTCGTGGCCGGTGCGCGGCGCGCCTGGCTGCACCGCACCGGGGCGACGCGGGTGCGCCGCATCCGGCTGCCGGGCTGAGCGCCGCGGTGCTAGACGGTGGGGCGCACGGCGCCGACGTCGCGGCCGCCGCCCGTGATCGCGAGGCTCAGGTGCGTCATCGTCTCGGCGACGGCCTCGTCGGCGAGGGCGCCCGTGCGGGCGAGCAGCCGCAGCGCGACCGCCGCCGACGCGCGGGCACTGCCGTCGAGGATCTTCAGCGCCACCGTCGTGCCGTCCGGCGCGACCATCACCATGACCGCCTCGGCGCCGCCCTTCGCGAACACCCCGAGCCGTTCGGCGACGATCGTGTCGGGCCGTCCCGGGCCCTCGATCGTCCACGGGTTCTCGCGCACGGCTCGCACGAGCTCGGCGGCGCTGCGGTGCAGCGCGAACGGCGAGCGCTCCGCCGAGGTGCCCATGCGATGGATGCCGCGGGCGAGCGCCGTGAGGCTCATCGCGTAGATCGGCGCGCCGCATCCGTCGATCGCGGTCGCCTGGGCGCGGCTGCCCGTGAGCCGCTCGACGACCTCGCGGATGTGCGCCTGCAGCGGGTGGGCCGGATCGAGGTAGTCGGCGGTGCTCCAGCCGTTGTGCACGCACGTGCGCAGCATCGCGGCGTGCTTGCCCGAGCAGTTCATGCGCACGCGTTGCGGGCCGCCGAGCTCGCGCGCCAGCTCGTCGCGCGTGCGCCGGTCGCCGGGCCACGCGGCCGGGCAGGCGAGCGCGTCCTCGCTGAGGTCGGCGCCGTGCAGGATCTCGGTCACGACCGCGACGTGGCGGTCGGTGCCCGTGTGGCTCGCGGTGCTGAGCGCGAGCTGCTCGCCGTGCAGGTCGAGGCCCGCCGTCATGCAGCCGAGCGCCTGCAGCGGCTTGAGCGACGAGCGCGGCAGGATCGGCGTCTCCACGTCGCCGAGCGCCAGCACCGTGTCGCCCTCGGGGCCGAGAACGATCGCCGAGCCGGCGTGGCGCGACTCGACGAAGCCGCTGCGCTCGACGACGGCGAGTTCCACGGCATCGGCGAGGGAGAACGTCTGCAGCACCCTGTCAGCCTACCCGCGCGTCCCCCGGCGCCGGGGGAGCGGAGGGGCGTGGGACACTGGGTCGATGAGCGGCGAGCACCACTACCGGGTCGCGGCGACCTGGACCGGCAACCGTGGCAGCGGCACGAGCGGCTACCGCGACTACGACCGGTCGGTGACGCTGCGCATCGACGGCAAGCCCGACATCGCGGGCTCCAGCGACCGTCCGTTCCGCGGCGACCCCGCGAAGTGGAATCCCGAGGACATGCTGCTCGCGGCGCTCAGCGAGTGCCACCTGCTGTCGTACCTGCACGCGTGCGTCGAGGCGGGGGTGGTCGTCGTCTCCTACGACGACGAGGCCACCGGGACGATGCGGCTCAAGGGCAACGGCGGGGCGTTCGCCGAGGCCGTGCTGCGGCCCCGTGTCGTCGTCGCCGACGCGTCGATGGTGGATGCCGCGGTCACCGCGCACGAGCACGCGCACGAGTGGTGCTTCATCGCGAACTCGGTGAGCTTCCCGGTGCGCGTCGAGCCGGTCGTCGAGGCGGCGGGCTGACGTCAGCGCCGCTCGTGCGGCAGCACCTGCTTGAGCCGCTCCACGGGGTTCTGCGCGGGCGCCTCGTTGTAGGCGTCGGCGAGCTCCTGGCCGCTCAGCTCGTGGATGGCGGCCATGATGGTGTCGGTCGCGAGGCGGCGCGCCTTGCCCGACGAGGCGGGGCCGAACGTCGACAGATCGAGCGGCTCGCCGAAGCGGATCGTCATGCGCGGACGCAGCCGGGGGACCTTGGCGCCCACCGGCATCGCGTCGTTCGTGCCGATGAGGCCGACGGGCACGACCTTCGCGCCGGTCTCCAGCGCGAGGAAGGCGGCGCCCGTGCGGCCCTTGTACAGGCGGCCGTCGAGCGATCGCGTCCCCTCGGGATACAGGGCGATCGCCCGGCCCGACTCCAGGATCCTGCGCTGCTGGTCGAGCGCCTCGAGCGCCGCCTGGCCGGCGCCCCGGCGCACGGGGGTCGCGCCGATCGCCGTGAACAGCGAGCGGCTCAGCCAGCCCTTGACGCCCTTGCCCTCGAAGTACTGCGACTTGGCCAGGTAGTAGACCGGGCGCGGCGCGAACATCGGGATCACGAACGAGTCGATGAACGACAGATGGTTGCTCGCGAGGATGATGGGTCCCTTGCGGGGCAGGTTGCGGCGGCCCTCGATGCGCGGCCGGTAGATGAGGCGCACGAGGGGCGCGATCAGCCAGCGTCCGATGAAATAGGTCACGCCGACGCCGCGCACGTCTTCGGCTGCCGCCTCCGCTTCGGGTGCGGGGCTGTCGTCGGGAGTCACCAGAAGAGAGTACTCCCGAGCCCATACCCCGATCGGAATTGACGTTCCCAGCCGGAACAGAAGTTGCGTGCGCGAGGATGGATGCCGTTCCCCTCCCCGAGTCCCCTGAGGTCTGCCGTGCGCTCTCGTTCGATCGCTGTCCTGTCACTCGCCGCCGCGGCGGCTCTGGTGCTGTCCGGCTGCGCCGGCGGGGCGGAGCCCGAGGCGTCGCCGACCGGCACGCCCACCGACATGTGCTCGTCGGTGGCATCCTCCGGCGCCGCGACCGACGCCGTGACGGTCGAGGGCACGACGGGCGAGGTGTCGACGCTCGCCTTCGACACGCCCCTCGAGGTGGACGAGCTGCAGGCGCGGATGGTCGACGAGGGCTCGGGCGACCCCGTCGCCGCGGGCGACTTCGTCACCTACGCGCTGAGCGCCTTCAACGCCGAGACCGGCGAGCGCCTCGACGACCTCGGCTACGAGCCCGGTGAGCTGCTGCCCGTGCAGATCTCGCCGCAGAACGCGCTCGGCCGCCTGTTCGGCTGCGCCAAGCCCGGCTCGCGCGTCGTGGCGGCCCTGCCCGCGAGCGACCAGACCGCCGCCGAGGTCTATGTGCTCGACCTGTTCGAGCGCGTGCCCACCGCGGCGTGGGGCGAGCCGCAGACCGCCGTCGAGGGCATGCCCACGGTCGAGATCGCCGAGAGCGGCGAGCCGACGCTCACCGTGCCCGCCGACCTCGCCACGCCCGAGACGACGCAGCTCGGGGTGCTCAAGAAGGGCGACGGCGAGACCGTGCTGCCCGGCGACAACGTGCTGCTCCAGTACACCGGCGTGCTCACCGACGGCACCGTCTTCGACTCGAGCTGGCAGCGCGGCGTGCCCGCGAGCTTCTCGACCACGGGCGTCGTCACCGGCTTCGCCGCCGCGCTGGAGGGCCAGACCGTCGGCTCCCAGGTCGTCGCGGTCATCCCGCCCGCCGAGGGCTACGGCGAGGCGGGGCAGGGCTCGATCCCCGCGAACGCCACGCTCGTCTTCGTCGTCGACATCCTCGGCACCCAGCACGCGACGCAGTAGCCGCCCGCGGGCGGCCCGCCCCGCCCCGTCTGGTTTCGCCCCGCACACCTCACCCCTCGCTGGTTGAGTAGCCGCCGAAGGCGGCGTATCGAAACCCGTGTATCGGTCCGCTACATGGATCTCGATACGCCCGCGGCTTCGCCGCGGGCACTCGATCAGCGGGGTGGGGCGGCGCTCCCGCCGATCGGCCACGCCACCGTCCCGCCTCGCTTGGCTTCGCCCCACACCCCCCGCTGGTTGAGTAGCCGCCGGAGGCGGCGTATCGAAACCGGTGTAGCGGACCGAGGCATGGCCCGCGTCTAGGCTGGCGCTATGCGGCGCATCGTCATCCTCGGCTCGACCGGCTCGATCGGCACGCAGGCGCTCGACGTGGTGCGCGCCCACCGCGACCGGTTCGAGGTCGTGGGGCTGGCGACCGGGTCGCGCGCCGCGGAGATGGGCGCACAGGCGGCGGAGTTCGGCGTTCCGCACACGGCCCTCGGCGCCGCCGAGGCCGAGCAGCTCGTGCGCGACGTGGATGCCGACGTCGTGCTGAACGGCATCACGGGCTCGGTGGGGCTCGGTCCCACGCTCGCCGCGCTCGAGGCGGGCCGCACCCTCGCGCTCGCGAACAAGGAGTCGCTCATCGTCGGCGGCGCGCTCGTGACCGCGCTCGCCGCCCCGGGCCAGATCGTGCCCGTCGACTCGGAGCACTCGGCGATCGCGCAGGCGCTGCGCGCGGGCGAGCACGCGGAGGTCGGCCGGCTCGTGCTGACGGCATCCGGCGGCCCGTTCCGGGGGCGGTCGCGGGCGTCGCTCGCGGGCGTCACGCCCGCCGAGGCGCTCGCGCACCCCACGTGGGACATGGGACGCGTCGTCACGACCAACTCCGCGACGCTCGTGAACAAGGGGCTCGAGGTGATCGAGGCGCATCTGCTGTTCGGCATCCCCTATGAGCGCATCGACGTCGTCGTGCACCCGCAGTCGATCGTGCACTCGATGGTCGAGTTCGCCGACGGATCGACCATCGCGCAGGCGTCGCCGCCCGACATGCGGCTGCCGATCTCGCTCGGCCTCGACTGGCCGCACCGCGTGCCCGGCGTCGGGGCCCCGCTCGACTGGACGCGCGCGCAGTCGTGGACGTTCGAGCCGCTCGACGAGCAGGCCTTTCCCGCCGTCGCGCTCGCGAAGCGGGTCGGGCGGGCGGGCGGCACCTACCCCGCCGTGTTCAACGCCGCGAACGAGCAGGCCGTGGACGCCTTCCACGAGGGCGCCCTGCCGTTCCCCGGCATCGTCGAGGTGGTCGAGCGCGTCGTCGACGCGCACGAGGCGCCCGCCGAACTCACCCGCGAGACCCTCGCCGACGCGGAGCGCTGGGCGCGCGACCGCGCCGACGCCGTGATCGCCGCCCGCGCCTGAGCCCCGCCCGCGCCTGAGCCCCGCGTTCAACCGCGGCGAGTCGTGGGTCGTCGTCGGTCAGACCCGCCGTTTGCCGCGGTTGAAGATCGGGGCTGGTCGGTCAACCAGGGCTGGTCAACCGGGGCGGGGCCGTCAGGCCGGGGGCCAGCCGGCGTCGCGGAGGGCCTCGCGGGCGACGGCGCGGGCGGACTGCGGGATCTTCCGGCCGCCCACCTCGCGGTGGTCCTCGTGGCCGGGGCCGGCCCACACGACCGCGTCGCCCTCGCCGACGAGCGACAGCGCGGCGCGGATCGCCTCCTCGGGGTCGGCGTGCTCCAGGATCGTCGCGTCGGGCCGGGCGGCGCGCGCGCCCTCGATGAGCGCGGCGCGGATGAGCGCGGGGTCCTCGCGGCGCGGGTTGAAGTCGCAGATCACGAGCACGTCGCTGCCCTCCACGGCCGCGGCGCCCATCGCGGCGCGCTTGGTCGTGTCGCGGTCGCCGTCGGCCCCGAACATCATCACGACCCTGCCGGGCGTCACGCGGCGCACGGCGGCGAGGGTCTTCACGAACGCGTCGGTGGAGTGGCCGTAGTCGACGTACACGGCCGGTCCCCGTTCGCCCGAGACGCGCTCGAGGCGCCCCGGGATGAACGCGTCGACGCGCCCGCCGTCGAAGGCCTCGACCAGCCGCTCCCAGGCGTAGCCCGCCTCGGCGAGCATGACGAGCGCGAGGCCCGCGTTCGCGGCCATGTGCGTGCCGACGACGGGCACGATCGTCTGCAGCGACCGCCCGTCGGGCCCGCGCAGCCGGAACGACGTGCCGTCGGCCCGCTCGTCGAGCACGTCGACGGTCCAGTCGGCGACCGTCGACGCGTCGTCGGCGAGCGCCGGCGTGATGATCGTCGTGACGGGGATGCCGGAGCGCGCCGCGAACGGGGCGCCGTATGCGGAGTCGAGGCTCACGACGCCGCGGCGGGCGTGATCGGGCTGGAAGAGCGGCAGCTTGGCGTCGAAGTACGCCGACATGTCGGCGTAGTCGTCGAGGTGGTCGTGCGAGAGGTTCGTGAAACCCGCGACGTCGAACACGAGGCCGTCGACCCGGTGGCGGCTGAGCGCCTGCGCCGACACCTCGACGATGACCGTGTCGACGCCGTGCTCGCGCATGACCGCGAGGAGGGCGTGCACCTCGGGGGCCTCGGGCGTCGTGAGCCGAGACGGCAGCACGAGGTCGCCGACGCGGCGCTCGGCGGTGGACGAGAGCCCCGTGACGGCGCCGAGGGCGTGCAGCATGCCGTCGAGCAGGTGCGACACGCTCGTCTTGCCGTTGGTCCCCGTCGTCGCGAGCATGATCGGCATGGTGGCGCGGTCGGCGGTGCCGTACACCCACGCCGACATGGCGCCCAGCTGCGCGCGCGGCCGGTCGATCACGGCCACGGGAAGCCCCGTCGCGGCGGCGAGCCCGAGCCCGTCGTCGTCGGTCGCGATCGCCACGGCGCCGCGTTCGGCGGCTGCCTGCGCGTACTGCGCGCCGTGCGCGTTCGCGCCGGGGAGCGCGACGAACAGGTCGCCCGGCGCGACGTCGTCCGTCGAGAGCGTGATGCCCGTGAGGAGCACGCCGTCGGCCGGGCCGTGCACGCGGCATCCGAAGCGCTCGGCGAACTCCGCGAGGGGCTGCGGCGTCAGGTGTGCGGGGCGCGCGCGAGGCGAGGGTGCAGTCATGGCCCGCTCATTGTATCCGCGGCATCTGCGCCGGCCCGGGAGGCCGATAGACTCGTGGTGGCCGTCGTCCGGTGCTCCGCGGGAGCCTTCACGAGGCCGCGCGAGCGGGAGGATGCAGGATCCCGGGGACCGTCCGGGAGGAGCACGATGGCGAGCACGTCGCGCCCGCGCGTGTCGGGCGCCCTCACGCCGCTGTGGTTCGTCCTGCTGGCGCTCGTGTGGGGCTCGAGCTTCCTCTTCATCAAGTTCGCCCTCGTCGGCCTCTCGCCGGGGCTCATCGTGCTGTTCCGCCTCGTGCTCGGCGCCGTGACGCTCATCGTCGTGGTCGCGCTGTCGGGCGGTCGGCTGCCGCGCGATCGGCGGTACTACGCGCACATGAGCGTCGTCGCCGTGCTGCTGTGCGTGGCGCCGATGATGCTGTACGCGACGGCCGGCCAGACGATCCCCTCGGGGCTCATGGCGATCTACAACGCCACGACGCCGCTCATGACCCTCGTCATCGGGCTCGCGCTCATCCCGAGCGAGCGGCTGACGCCGTTTCGCGCGTTCGGGATCGTGCTGGGCTCCGCGGGCGTCGTGCTCGTGCTCGGGCCGTGGCAGCTCTTCGACGGCTCGAGCGACATGCACGGCACCGAGTGGGCGCAGCTGGCCTGCCTGCTGGGCGCGGCGAGCAACGGCGTGGCGTACGTCTGGCTGCGCCGGTTCGTCACGGGCCGGTTCCGCTACGACGCGCCGACCGTGGCGGCGACGCAGACGGGCCTGGCGGCGCTCATGATGCTGATCCCCGCGCCGTTCCTGCTGGCGCAGCCGTTCCACCTCACGCCCCTGATCGTGGTCTCCGTCGTCGTGCTCGGGGTGTTCAGCACCGGCATCGCGTACGTGTGGAACGTCGTGGTCGTGCGCGAGTGGGGAGCGACCCGCAGCTCGAGCGTGCTCTTCCTGCTGCCCGTCGTCGGCGTCGTGCTCGGCATCGTCGTGCTGGGCGAGACGATCACGTGGAACCAGCCCGTCGGCGGGGCGATCGCGATCCTCGGCATCCTCGTCAGCCAGGGCGTCATCGGCCTGCGCGGGCGCGGCGGCGCAGAGCGAACTCAAAGCAGCCCGGAGTAGCCTGGGCGATCGTGACCGCTCTCGCCTTCCTCATCGGCGTGCTCGTGCTCGCCATCGGCCTCGCCGTGTCGATCGCGCTGCACGAGCTGGGTCACCTGCTGCCCGCGAAGCGCTTCGGCGTGCGCGTCGGAAAGTACATGATCGGCTTCGGCCCCACGCTGTGGTCGCGCCGCATCGGCGAGACCGAGTACGGGTTCAAGGCCATCCCGCTCGGCGGGTTCGTGTCGATGGCGGGCATGTATCCGCCCTCGCCGAGCCAGGCCGAGCGCGACGGCCGCGCCGGCGGCGGGTTCTTCGCGACGATGGTGCAGGACGCCCGGGATGCCAACGACGAGACCCTGGAGGACACGCGCGGCAAGCGCGCCTTCTTCGAGCTGCCCGTGTGGCAGCGGGTGATCGTCATGCTCGGCGGGCCGGTCATGAACCTGCTGCTCGCCATGGTGCTGTTCGGCATCACCATGAGCGGCATCGGCATCCAGACCGCGACGACGACGATCGCCGGCGTCAGTGAGTGCGCGCTGCCCGCGACGGCGGACCGCACGGACTGCGCGCCCGGTGACCCCGCGTCGCCCGCGGCCGCGGCGGGGGTGCTGCCCGGCGACGTCATCGTGTCGATCGACGGCACGCCCGCCGAGACGTTCGCCGAGGTCTCCGCGATCGTGCAGGCCTCGCCCGGCCGCACGATCCCGCTCGTCGTCGAGCGCGACGGGGAGCGGCAGACGCTGCAGGTCACGCCCATGCTCGCCGAGCGCGACGTGCTCGGCGAGGACGGACAGGTGACGACCGCCGAGGTCGGCTTCGTCGGGATGACCGCGACGCTCGCGTACGTGCCGCAGCCGATCTGGTCGGGCCCGCAGACCGCGCTCGAGCGCACCGGCATGGTCGCCGGCATCATCTGGCAGCTGCCGGTGAGGGTCTACGAGACGGCCGTCGACATGGTCACGGGGCAGGAGCGCGACCCGAACGGACCGCTCTCGGTCGTCGGCGCGGGCCGCCTCGCGGGCGAGGTCGCCGCGGTCGACGCCCCGATCCTCAACCGCGTCGCGGCGATCCTCGAGCTGCTCGCGGGCCTCAACATCGCCCTCTTCGTGTTCAACCTCATCCCGCTGCTGCCGCTCGACGGCGGGCACGTCGTCATCGCCCTCTGGGACGGCCTGCGGCGCGGGTGGGCGCGGCTGTGGCGGCGCCCGCCGCCCCGGCCGGTGGATGCCACGAGGCTGGTGCCCGTGACCTTCGTCGTGGTCGTCGCGCTCATCGCCATGAGCGCGGTGCTGATCCTCGCCGACGTGTTCAACCCGGTCGTGCTGCTCGGCTGACGAATCTCGCGGAGAAATCTCGCGGGACGTGTCGAATCCGGGGTTGCCTGTTCGCTGTGGGGATGAAACGGTTCCCATGACGAAAGGAAGACAACCGTGAAGTACGTCATCATGTTCACGTCCACCCCCTCGATCGACGCCGCGGTCGCCCCTGAGACCCTGCAGGAGGTGTACGGGCAGGTCTTCCAGTGGTTCCAGGACAACGAGGCGGTCATCGAGGACAGCGGCGCCGAGCTGCAGCCCGTCGAGACCGCGACGACCGTGCGGCACGGCGACGGCGGCCCGGTCGTCGTCGACGGGCCGTTCACCGAGGCCCGCGAGGCCGTCGGCGGGTTCAGCATCATCGACGTGCCCGACCTCGACGCGGCGATCGCGCTCGCCCGCACGTGGCCGATGCTGGGCACGCCGGGCACATCGGTGGAGATCCGCCCCATCGTCACCGACTACAGCCAGTTCGAGCAGTGAGCGGAACGGATGCCGTGCCGCCCGGCGCGGCATCCGACCGCCTGCTCACGCGGGTCGTGCGCGACGAGGCCGCGCGCATCGTCGCGGCGCTGACGGTGTCGTTCGGCAACCTCGACCTCGCGGAGGAGGCGGTGGCGAGCGCCGTCGAGGCCGCGCTCGTGCAGTGGCGGGTCCGCGGCGTGCCGCCGAACCCCGGCGCGTGGCTCACGCAGGCCGCGCGGCACGACGCGCTCGACCGGCTGCGGCGCGAGCGGCGCTACCGGGAGAAGCTCGCCCTGCTCGCCGAGACGTCCGCGTCGCCGGAGCCCGAGGCCGACGAGCGGCTGCCGCTGCTGTTCGGCTGCTGCCATCCCGCGCTGTCGCCCGCCGCGCAGGTCGCGCTCACGCTGCGCGCCGTGTGCGGCCTCACGACGGCGCAGATCGCGCGGGCGACCCTCAGCTCGCCGGCGACCGTCGCGCAGCGCATCGTGCGCGCCAAGCGCAAGATCGGGGCGGCCGGCATCCCCCTGCGCATCCCGGAGGACGGCGAGCGCGCGCAGCGCCTCGACATCGTGCTGACGATCGTCTCGGCCATGTACGCCGAGGCACAGCTCGTGCCGGGCGGCGACGCGAGCGCCGACCGCGACCTCGCCGACGACGCACTGTGGCTGGCCCGCGTGATCGCGGACGCCCTGCCGCGTGAGGCGGAGGCGCACGGGCTGCGCGCGCTGCTGCTGTTCCACGCCGCCCGTGAGGATGCGCGGGCCGTCGACGGCGAGCTCGTGCTGCTGGCCGACCAGGACCGCTCCCGCTGGGACGCCGCGCTCCTCGCCGAGGCCCGCCGGGCGCTCGAGCGGGCGGCCCGGCTGCGCCGCCCGGGCCGCTGGCAGCTGCACGCCGCGATCGCGGCCTGCCATGCCGACGCCGCCCGCGCCGCCGACACCGACTGGCCGCAGGTGCTCGTGCTCTACGGCATGCTGGGCCGCTACGACCGCTCGCCGATCGTGCGGCTCAACCGCGCCGTGGCGGTCGCCGAGGTGCGCGGCGCGGCCGCGGCGCTCGCCGACGTCGACGCGCTCGGCGCGGCGCTGCAGGGCTTCCACCTGTGGCACGCCGTGCGCGCGCACCTGCTGCGGCGGCTCGGGCGCGACGCCGAGGCCGGCGACGCCGACCGGCGGGCGCTCGAGCTGACCGCGAACGAGGCCGAGCGGCGGCTCCTCGCCCGCCGCCTCGCCGACGGCTGACGGGCGCGCCGCTCGCACGGGCGCAGGAGAAATCACCGGTGCAGGACGATTCCGCGGGAAGTCTCCTGCACCGGTGATTTCTCCTGCGCCGGTGAGGCGGGTGAGGAGGGTCGGATGCCGGATTCTGGATGCCGACACCGGATGCCGGATGCCGATGCCGACGCCGGGCGCCGGGGCTCAGGCCAGGGCGTGGCGCACGAGGCGCTCCAGCGTCACGAGGCCGTCGCGCGACAGGATGGACTCCAGGTGTCCCTGCACCGAGGCGTAGCGCGGGCCGCGCATCGCGTACACGTCGCCCGAGGCGGGATCGGCCGCGACCTCGGCCGCACCCACGCGGCCGGTGCCCGGCGCGACGCGCGCGGTGAACGTGTTGTAGAAGCCGATGGACGCCGGCTGGCCGAACAGGTCGATCGTCTTCTGCAGCCCCTGGTGCGGCGCCGCGAGCGGCGCCAGCTCGATGCCGAGCCGGTCGGCCAGGATCTGGTGGCTCAGGCACACCGCGAGCAGCGGCGCGCCCGCCGCGATGCGCGCGGCCACGATCGCGCGCATCCGCGCCATCCGCGGGCTGTCCTCGTCGCGCGGGTCGCCCGGGCCGGGGCCGCACAGCACGAGGTCGGCGGCGGCGAGGTCGGCGTCGTCGGCGTCGGCCCAGTGCGCGATCCGCACGTCGAGGCCGAGGTGGCGGAGCTGGTGGGCGAGCATCGTCGTGAACCGGTCCTCGGCGTCGACGACGAGCGCCGAGAAGCCGGCGAGCGGGCGGGGGCCCGCGGCATCCTGCGGGTTGAGCCAGAACTCCGCGAGCCGTTCGTTGCGGGCCGCGAGCAGCTCCGCGACGCGCGGGTCGTCGGCGAGGCGCCGCGGCGCGGAGGTCGGCTCGTCCTCGTCGGCGGCGCTCACGTCGACCGGCACGGCGACCGGGTCGCGGTCGACGGCGCCGATCGCGCCGAGCACGCCCGCGGCCTTGCCGTGCGTCTCGCTCACCTCGCCGTACGGGTCGGAGTGGCGCACGAGCGTCGCGCCGACCGGCACCCGCAGGCGGCCGTCGACGAGATACGCGGTGCGGATGAGGATCGGCGCGTCGAGATCGTGCACGCCGCCCTCGCGGGGCGTGAACAGGGCGGCGACGCCGGAGTAGTAGCCGCGCGGCGTGCGCTCGTGCCGCGTGATGACGGTGCACGCGTTCTGCATGGGGGAGCCCGTGACGGTGGGCGCGAACATCGTCTCGCGCAGGATGTCGCGCGGGTCCATCGTGCTCGTGCCGCGCAGCATGTACTCCGTGTGGGTGAGGCGCGACATCTCCTTCAGGTGCGGCCCCGTGATGCGCCCGCCGTCGGTGCAGACGGCCGACATCATCTTGAGCTCCTCGTCGACCACCATGAACAGCTCCTCGGTCTCCTTCGTGGAGCCGAGGAACTCGGTGAGCGTCTCGACGGTCGCGCCGCCCGCGGGGTGGCGGAAGGTGCCCGAGATGGGGTTCATCGTCACGGTGCTCACGCCGTCGCCCGCCGCGCCGTGGTCGGCGCTGACGTGCGCCTCGGGGCTCGCGCCGACGGCCACGTGACCCGGCGTGCAGACGAGGAACGTCCAGTACGCGCCGCGCTCGTGCTCCAGCAGCGCCCGGAACCACGTGAGGCCGGCGGTGACGGCATCCACGTCGACGGCCGCCGTGAAGTCGCGCCGGATGACGAAGTTCGCGCCCTCGCCGCGCCCGATCTCGTCGGCGATGACGCGGCGCACGATGTCGGCGTACTCCTCGTCGGGGATGTCGAAGCCGGCGTCGGCGAGCGGCACGGGCTCCGACGGCAGGGTGGCGAGCACGTCGGCGAGCGGCACGGTGACGCGCTCGCCCACGACGAGGCAGCGCAGCGGCGCGCCGTCGTCGTGGCACTCGTAGCCGCGCTCGACGACCTGGCGGAACGGCACGAGCGCGAGCACGTGCTGCGGCGTGCCGTCGGGGGCGTGCAGGGGGATGTCGGCGAGCAGGTCGACGTCGACGACGTCGCCCGTCAGCACTTCGACGGTCGC
Source organism: Microbacterium sp. No. 7 (assembly GCF_001314225.1). NCBI lineage: Bacteria > Bacillati > Actinomycetota > Actinomycetes > Micrococcales > Microbacteriaceae > Microbacterium > Microbacterium sp. No. 7. The sequence goes on along the minus strand of NZ_CP012697.1, from coordinate 3,179,541 downwards.
CCCGTCGCGGGCGATCAGGGCGAAGGCGCCGCCGGCGAGCGCGGCGGCGAGGGGGTTCGGGGTCATCTGCGGGCTTTCAGTCGGTGGGCGGCCGCGTCGCTGGAACGAAAAGACCGCCACGAGGGCGGTCGGTCGTCAGGGTCGCGAACACACCGCCTCAGCGGGTGGGCCACCAGTTCGCGAACATGCCGTCACGATAGCAGATGCGCCCAGCGCCGCCTCAGCCGGGCCGCGTAGGCTGAGCCCGTGCCAGCTGTGAACCTTGGGATGCCGCACGTGCCGCAGACGCTCGCCCCGCGCCGCAAGACCCGTCAGATCCGGGTCGGCAAGGTGCTCGTCGGCGGCGACGCGCCCGTCAGCGTCCAGTCGATGACGACGACCCCCACGACCGACATCAACGCGACGCTGCAGCAGATCGCCGAGCTCACGGCGTCGGGGTGCGAGATCGTGCGCGTCGCGGTGCCATCGCAGGACGACGCCGACGTGCTGCACATCATCGCGAAGAAGAGTCCCATCCCGGTGATCGCCGACATCCACTTCCAGCCGAAGTACGTGTTCCAGGCGATCGACGCGGGCTGCGCGGCGGTGCGCGTGAACCCGGGCAACATCCGCCAGTTCGACGACAAGGTCGGCGAGATCGCCAAGGCGGCGACGGATGCCGGCGTCTCGCTGCGCATCGGCGTCAACGCCGGCTCGCTCGACCGGCGGCTGCTGGAGAAGCACGGCAAGGCGACGCCCGAGGCGCTGTGCGAGAGCGCCGTGTGGGAGGCGTCGCTGTTCGAGGAGCACGACTTCCACGACTTCAAGATCTCGGTCAAGCACAACGATCCGATCGTCATGGTCAAGGCGTATCGTCTGCTCGCCGAGCGCGGCGACTGGCCCCTGCACCTCGGCGTGACCGAGGCGGGCCCCGCGTTCCAGGGCACGATCAAGTCGGCGACGGCCTTCGGCATCCTGCTCGCCGAGGGGATCGGCGACACGATCCGGGTGTCGCTGTCGGCGCCGCCCGCCGAAGAGGTGAAGGTGGGGCATCAGATCCTGCAGTCGCTGAACCTGCGCGAGCGCACCCTCGAGATCGTGTCGTGCCCGTCGTGCGGGCGGGCGCAGGTCGACGTCTACACGCTCGCCGACTCGGTGACCGAGGGCCTCAAGGACATGACCGTGCCGCTGCGCGTCGCCGTGATGGGGTGCGTCGTCAACGGCCCCGGCGAGGCGCGCGAGGCGGACCTGGGCGTGGCGTCCGGCAACGGCAAGGGACAGATCTTCGTGAAGGGCGAGGTCATCAAGACCGTTCCCGAGTCGGAGATCGTCGCGACCCTCATCGCCGAGGCGAACCGCCTGGCCGCCGAGCTCGGTCCCGACGCGCCCGTCGGCACGGCCCAGGTCGTCACGGCGTAGCCTCGCGGCATTCCCTAGCGCGGAGCGTGCAGAATAGGTAGAGCCGACCAAAGGTAGCCTTACCTAATTCGCGATCGCTGTCGGCGCGTCGCGGCGAGGAGTGCGATGACGACCGACGGCTTGCGGGTGCTGTGGTACCTGAACGGCACCGACGGCGAGGTGCCGTGGCAGCCCGAGCACCGGTTCCCGCCGTCGCTCGCCCACCTGCGCGGCGTGGCGGCGACGCTCGACCGGCTCGGCTACTACGGCGTGCTCAGCACCGCGCGCGAGACGATCGCGCTCGTCGGCGACACCGAGCGCCTGCGGTTCCTCATCCCGGAGTACCCGGGGGTGAAGCCGCCGGCGCTGCTCGCCGAGGAGGCGCAGGTCTTCGACCACTACTCGGGCGGCCGGCTCATCTACAACCAGGTCAACGGCGCCGACCCCGTGCTCGCGCGGTACGGCAGCTTCGCGCCCAAGAGCGAGCGGTACGCGATCTCCGCCGAGTACTGGAAGCTCGTGCGCGAGCTGTACCTCGACGCCGCCGACGCCGTCGACGGCGAGCACTTCCGGCTCGGCCCGCAGTACAAGCCGCCGATCTCGGGCCCGCGCCAGCGCGGCGGCGTGCCGATCTGGGGCACGGGCGCCTCGCCCGAGGGCATCGCGCACGCGATCGAGGTGCTCGACGTGTACCTGAGCTTCCTCGCGACGCCGGCGATCCTGTCGCGCACGTTCGGGGCGATGCGCGAGGCGGCTGCGGCCGCCGGACGCACGATCCCCGTGGGCGTGCTCGCGAGCGTCGTCGTGCGCGACACCGACGACGAGGCGTGGGCGCACTTCGAGTGGCAGCTCTCGCGCACCGATCCCGCGCGCATGGCGCAGCTGGCCGACCGCAACCTGCGCTCGTTCGGCTTCGGCCCGCTCGCCGACCTGGCGAGCGGCGACCCGCAGGTGCAGGCGCGCATCGACGCGCTGCGCGCGGGCCGCCTGCCTGGCCGCGCCGAGCTGGAGTTCGCCCCGGGCATGGCGGCGGGCCTGACCACGTGGACGTCGGGCGAGCCGCCGTTCGACATCGCGGGCAAGGGCTCGGGCAACTACCTCGTCGGCAGCCCCGAGACCGTCGCGTCGCTCATCGCGTCGCTGTCGGACGAGCTCGACATCGACACGTGGATCCTCTCGGGCTGGCCGCTCGCCCACGAGGCGGAGCGGTTCGCGCGCGACGTCATGCCGCTCCTGCCCGTGCGCCCGTACGAGCCGCCGCGGCTGCGGGCCTGAGCCGCCGTCACACCGCGAAGGCGAGCTCGCCGCGGTCGATGCCGGCGCTCGTGAGCGTGAGCTCGACCTCGTCGCCGGGCTCCGCTCCCGGGGGCAGGGGAGCGGATGCCGTGACCGCCGGCTCCGCGATCTGGATGCGGCCGCGCTCCGCCCCGCGCCGCTCGATGACCGTCGCGGCGATGCGCGTGCCGACGAGCGGCGCGAGCAGGGCCGCCTCGACGCGGTCGATCGTGCCCGCCGACAGCCGTGCGGCGCGCTGCTCGGAGGCGCGCATGAGGTCGGGCAGCTCGGCGAGGCTCTCGCGGGCCCACGCCGGGGCCTCGCGTCCAGCGCTGAGCTCCAGGCAGATTGCGAGCGCCCAGCGGTCGACGAGGCGACGCAGGGGCGCCGTCGCGTGCGCGTACGGCGCGCCGATCGCCGCCTGCACCGTCTGCTCGGGCGTCTCGCCGTCGAACGTGACGTAGCCCGCGCCGCGGAACAGGCTCGCCGCGGCCTGCAGCACGGGCAGGCTGCCCGGGTCGTCGCGGGGAAGGGTGCGCAGGTAGTCGCCGTAGCGGCCCGTCGTCCAGGGGCGGCCGAGCGCGCGGGTCTGATGGCGGAAGGTCTGGAACGCGTCGTCGCTCGGCTGCGGCATCGTGCGCAGCACGCCCACGCGCGCGTCGAGCATCAGCCCGGCCGCGGCCATGCCCGTCATGAGCGACAGCTGCGCGTTCCACTCCTCGACCGCGAGCGGATGCCGGCGTTCGATGCGGTAGTGGCCGTTCTCGTCGCGCACGACCTCCTCGTCGGGCAGGTTGAGGCTCGCGCCGCCGCGCGCGGCCTCGCGCTGCAGCCGCAGGAGGCCGATCTCGGGCAGCAGGGCGACGGGGTCGTCGTCGCCCACGGCACCGGCGTCGAGTGCGTGCTGCGTCGAGACGTAGTCGAGCTGCGCGCGGGAGCGGATGAGCGCGCGGCGCAGGCGCACGTCGGCGACCGCGCCGTCGCGGTCGAGCGCGAACGTCCACACGAGGGCGCTGCGGTCGTCGCCCGGCAGCAGCGACGCGCGGTCCTCGCTCAGCACCGGCGGATGCAGGGGCACCCGGCCGTCGGCCGCGTAGAGCGTCTGCCCGCGCTCCCGCGCCGCCCGGTCGACGGCGCCGCCCGGGCGCACGAACCCGGGCACGTCGGCGATCGCGTAGTGCACCGTGTAGCCGCGGGCGTGCCGCGCGAGGTGGAACGCCTGGTCGAGGTCGCGCGAGCCCGCGGGGTCGAGCGTGACGAACGCGACGTCGCGCAGGTCGGCGTCGGCGGGCGGCCGGGTCGCGTCCTCGGCCTCGGCGAGCGCCTCGGCCGGGAACGCGACGGGTGCGTCGAGGCTGTCGCGCAACGCGGCGAGCGACGCCGTGAGGGCGTTCTGCGCCGCCGTCGCGGCCAGGTGTGTGCGGCGCTGGGGCATGTGCCCCAGCCTGGCACAGTCGCGCCTACTCCCAGAGGCGGTGGTACGCGTTGATCGCGGGCTGGCCGCCGAGGTGCGCGTACAGCACGGTCGCGTCGCGGGGGATGTCGCCCGACCGCACGAGGTCGATGAGGCCCGCGAGCGACTTGCCCTCGTAGACGGGGTCGGTGATCATCGCCTCCAGCTGCGCGCCGAGCGCCATGGCCTCCATCGTCGACGCCACGGGGATGCCGTAGAGGTCGCCCGCCCACCCCTCCAGCACCTGGATCTCGTCGTCGCGCACGTCGCGGCCGAGCTCGATCAGCGCGGCCGTGCTCCGCGCGATGCGCGCGACCTGGTCGCGGGTCTTGTCGAGCGTCGCCGATGCGTCGATGCCGAGCACGCGGCGCCGGACCCCGGTCAGCTCCTCCAGCGCGGCGAACCCGGCGATCATCCCCGCGTGCGTCGAGCCGGTCACGGTGCACACGACGATCGTGTCGAAGAAGACGCCCAGCTGCCGCTCCTGCTCGGCGACCTCGAACGCCCAGTTCGCGAAGCCGAGGCCGCCCAGGCGGTGCTCCGAGGCGCCCGCCGGGATGGGGTACGGCGTGCCACCGGCATCCTCGACCTCCTGCAGGGCCTGCTTCCACGAGTCGCGGATGCCGATGTCGAAGCCCGCGTCGTCGAGCCGCGAGTCGGCGCCCATCATGCGCGAGAGCAGGATGTTGCCGACGCGGTCGTTCGTCGGGTCGTCCCAGGGCACCCACTTCTCCTGCACGAGACGCGCCTTGAGCCCGAGGTGCGCGGCGACGGCGGCCACCTGCCGGGTGTGGTTCGACTGGTATCCGCCGATCGAGACGAGCGTGTCGGCGCCCGAGGCGAGGATGTCGGGAACGATGTACTCCAGCTTGCGCACCTTGTTGCCGCCGAAGGCGAGGCCGCTCGACACGTCCTCGCGCTTGGCCCAGACCTGCGCGCCGCCCAGGTGCTGGGTGAGCCGCGCGAGGTGCTGCAGCGGGCTCGGCCCGAACGTGAGCGGGTGGCGGGGAAAGTCCTGGAGCTTCATGGGGGAACGCTACTGCCCGGACGCGGGATGCGCACGGGCGGCCGCGGAATAAGCACGGGATACGGCGGGCGGGCGCGGCGGCGGGTGCGTCACGCTCGGGGAGACGTCGAATCCGACGCGGTCCCATCGCCACAGGAGAACCACCCATGGAGCTGACCCCCGAGTCGAAGGCCATCGTCGCCGCCACCGCCGGCGTCGTCGCCGCGCACGCCGAGCAGATCACGCGCGTGTTCTACCCCGACATGTTCGCCGCGCACCCCGAGCTGCTGAACGTGTTCAACGCCGCCAACCAGGCGATCGGCGAGCAGCCCAAGGCGCTCGCCGCGTCGGTCGTCGCCTTCGCGGTGTCGCTCATCGATCCCGACGCCCCCGACTTCGGGCCCGTCATGCGGCGCATCGCGCACAAGCACGTGTCGCTCGGCATCCGGGCGCGCGAGTACACGATCGTCGGCCGTCACCTCATGAAGGCCGTCGGCACGGTGCTCGGCGACGCGGTCACCCCCGAGGTCGCGGCCGCGTGGGACGAGGTGTACTGGCTGTTCGGCACGACGCTCATCGCCGAGGAGGCGCGGCTCTACGCGCTGGGCGGCACCGACCCCGAGGCGCCGTGGCGTCCCTACCGCGTCGTCGAGCGCTTCGAGGAGTCGGACGAGGTGTTCTCGCTGCTGCTCGCCCCCGTCTCGGGGGAGGTGCCCGCGCACCGCACGGGGCAGTACGTCGCGATCGCCGTCGACCTGCCGGACGGACGCCGGCAGCCGCGGCAGTACACGATCTCGTCGGGCCCGCGCGGCGACTCGCTGCGGGTGACGATCAAGCGCGTGCGCGGCGTCGACGGCGCCCCCGACGGCCAGGTGTCGGGCTGGCTGCACGAGAACGCGACGCCCGGCACGATCCTCGACCTGTCGCAGCCGGCCGGCGACGTCGTGCTCGACGACTCCGACGCGCCGCTCGTGCTCGTCTCGGCGGGCATCGGCATCACGCCGGTCGCCGCGATCATGGAGGACCTGTCGCGCCGCCAGCCCGACCGCACGGTGCGGCTCTTCCACGCCGACAAGTCGCACGGTCACCACGCGCTGTACGCGGGCCTGCGCCGCCAGGTGCTCGCGATGGGCGACGCCCGCGCGCAGAACTGGTACGAGGAGGCCGCCGAGACGGCGCCGACGCTGCATCCCGCCCGGAGCGGCTTCATGGACCTGTCCGACGTAGAGGTGCCGTCGGAGGCGACGGTGTTCATGTGCGGCCCGCTGCCGTTCATGCAGATCGCCCGCCGCACGCTCATCGACCGCGGCATCCCCGGCGACAGCATCCACTACGAGGTCTTCGGCCCCGACCTCTGGGCCCAGAACCCCGTCTGACCGTCGATGGCGGCGAGAGCCCCGCGGCGCTCGCACGAGCCCTCCCCCGCCGCCACCCACGCCGCCTCCGCCGCCGAGATGGTGGGTTTCTCGCCGAGAAACCCACCATCTCGGCGTGGGCGTGCGGTGCGAGGCGGGAACCGATCGGGGGATGCCGGACACTACAGGGTGTGAGCGAAGACCGGGAGCTGTGGGCGCGCGTGCGCGGGGGAGACGAGGCGGCGCTCGCCGAGGTGTTCGACCTGCACGCGCCGCGCGTCTTCCGGCACGCGTGCCGGCTGCTCACGTCGCGCGAGGATGCGAAGGACGCCGTCGCCATCGCCTTCTTCGAGCTGTGGCGCAAGCGAGCGACGGTGCGGCTCGTCGACGGATCGCCGCTGCCCTGGCTGCTCAACACGGTCGCGAACGCGGCCCGCAACCTGGAGCGCTCGGCGCGCCGCTACCGCGCCCTGCTCGCGCGCGTGCCCGCGACGGAGCACCACGACGCCCCGGCCGCCCCCGACGAGAGCGGCGCGCTCGCCGCCCTGCGCCGCCTGCCGGAGCGCGAGCAGAACGTGCTCGTGCTCTCGGTGCTCGAGGGCTACCCGGAGCGGGCGGTGGCGACGACGCTCGGCATCCCGGTCGGCACGGTGAAGTCGCGGCTCGCGCGGGCGAAGAAGAGGCTGCGCGACGATCTGGGCGATGGAGGGAACGCGGTGGAGGGGGCATGACCATGCACGACGACAGGCTCTCGGAACGCGAGCACGCCGAGCTGCGCGATCTCGTGCTCGCCGGGGCGCAGCGCACCACGGCGGCCCGCCCGCGGCGGGGCGCGATCGCGGCATCCGTCGCCCTCGTGCTCGTGGGCGGCCTCGTCGGCGGGGGCGTCGTCGCGATGACGCACCTCGCCGAGCGTCCCGTCGACCGCTCGGCGGGCCGGACGAGCGCGCTGCCGTTCGGCGGCGACTGCGCGCACGCGGTGACCGACGCGGAGCTCGTCGCGATCGACGACCGCATCCCGCTCGTGCTCGATGAGCCCCGCGCCGGCGCGGCCGACGTGCTCGGCGGCATCGAGTGCCGCTGGTCGTGGGAGGGGGAGATGTCGATTCCGCCGGGTTCCGACGTGGCACGGACGACCGTGTGGATCGATGCGTACCCGGAGGAGGTCTGGCCGGAGGACGAGCACCGGGTCGACGGGCCGCAGCTCTGCGTCGAGTTCCAGATGTATCCGAGCCTCACGTCGTGCGCGACGACGGGCACCATCGGCGGCATGCGGCTCGTGGTCGGCATCTCTGGCGACCCCCGTCACACGAGCCAGGATGCCGCCGATGCGCTCTACGCCCGCGTCGCCGAACGCCTGGCCGCGTCGCCCGGCGAGGGGCGGCTCGTGCCGGGCGCGGACTGGTGGGTGCTGCCGGAGTGCACGGGGCTGGTGGAGGGTGTCATCGCGGACCATGCGGGCGGCGACGAGCAGCCGGCACTGGCGCCGGTCGCGCTCGCCCTGCCCGACGGGATGACGAACGATCTGCAGCACGCCGCGGGGGCCGCGCGCACGTGCGGGATGGAGTTCACGGCATCCGAACGCGGCGTCGGCACACCCCACGGCATCACGATCGACATCATCCCCGGCGGTGCGATCGCGTTCGAATCGGCGCGTGAGCGCCCCGGCGCGTGGCCCGTCGAGGTGTCCGGCGCCGCGGCCGCGGTGCTGGTCGACGTTCCGTCCTCCCACGGCGGCGGGGCGCCGCAGACACCTGTGCTGATGGCCACCGACGGCGTCAACATGCTCGTGCTCACGCCGACTGCATCGCTCGGTGACCCGGTGCTGCTCGCCGCGCTCGCCGCATCCGTCCTCGGCTTGCTGTGACCGGAGGCATCCGTCGACGCGTGCCCCGCGCCGACGACACGCCGACCTCGCCCGCAGGCGCACGTTCGGGCGTCCGCGAAAGAGCAGGCGCCTGCGGGCGGGGCACGGGGAGCGGTCGGGTGCAGGGGCGCCGGCCGGATGCGTGGGGTGAGAGCATTCTCATCCGATGATCGGGCTGCGGTCGGCGCGCGGGCAGGTATTGTCGGTCGGGCTGATTGATATGCTTCTTGACCTGGGTTTTTTATGCTTCCGATCTTGAGGTGCGGGCCTGGTTCTCATGGTGATGGGTGCGTGGCATGACGGGGTGTCGCGCGAGAGAATGCCATATGTGAGTGGCATTCCTCCACGCTTCCGGGTAGCGTCCCGGGCAGGTGCACGGGGGGTGCGCCGGCCGGGGGGATTGTGATGCGACGACGTTCGACGCGGGTGCGGGGATTCGGCGGAAGACTCGCCGCGGTGTGGGCGGCGGTGCTGGTCGCGGCGCTTGTCGCCGGGGGAATGGGGCCGGTGCCGGCGGCGTCGGCGGCACCGGGTCCGGCCGGTCAGTCCGCGGCGTCTGCCGCGATGCCTGTGCCCGGTCTCGTGCCGGGCGTGGTCGCGGGTGCGGGGACGCTGCCCGCCGATCGCGGTGCTGCGTGGCCGGTGGGGGATGGCGCGGCGCCGGCGGGGCGGCACGTCGCGTGGATCGACGGGCTCGGGGCGGTGCTGCGTGCTGTGCTGGACTGCGTCAGGACGCTCCTCGGGATGGGCGGGCACGCCGGTGGCGGTGGCGGCGGTTCGGGGGGACCGACTCCTCCGGCCGTTCCCGGGGACGGCGAACCCGACTTCTCGAAGGACCGCGACGGAGACGGGCTGCCGGATGTCGTCGAGGAGCGCTTCGGGTCGCATCCGTCCCTGACCGACACCGACCGTGACGGACTGACGGATGCCGAGGAGCTGCGGGCCGGCACCGATCCGACGAGGCGCGATACCGATGGCAACGGCATCCTCGACCCCGACGACGATCCCGACCGCGACGGGGTGCCGACCCGTCAGGAGCTGATCGACGGGACGCAGGCCTTCAACGCCGACACGGACGGCGACGGGCTGAGCGACGGCGACGAGAGATCGCTCGGGACCGATCCGCTGCGCGCCGACACCGATGGCGACGGGGTGCCCGACGGCGACGAGGTGCGGGTGGGCAGCGACCCGTTGGTCGCCGATGCCGACGGGCTGTTGACGGTCGAGGTTGTGCGCGAGGGCGTGCCGGCGTCGCTCCTCGCACACGGGCCGCCCGCGGCTCTGGCCGCGACGACGGTGGAGGTCGCGCCCGCTGCGGCGTTCGGCGACATTCCGGGTCTGGTCGGCACGCCCGTCGTCGTGGATGCCGGGGAGGGGCTCACGAGCGCGACCCTCACCCTCACGTTCGACGCGGCATCCGTCCCGGCCGGGGCAGACCTCGCCGTGCTGCACTTCGACGAAGAGGAAGGCCGCTACGACCGTCCCGCCGACCAGGCGATCGATGTGGCGGCGGGTATTGCGACCGTCACGACCACGGAGTTCTCACCGTTCATCGTCGTCGACCTGAACCAGTTCGACGCGATCTGGAGAGACGAGATCGTCGTGCCTCGCGATGCCGACGGCACAGCGACGCAGCTGATCGATGCCGTGCTCAGCATCGACGGCTCGGGGTCGATGGACTGGAACGATCCAGACGACCTCCGCTTCGATGCTGCCGCGTCGTTCGTCGATGCTCTCCTGCCTGATGATCGGGCCGCTGTCGTCGGGTTTGACAGTGGGTGGAAAGTGGCGCAGTCGTTGACGACCGATCACGCGGCCGTCAAGGCCGCGATCTCGTCCACGTACACCGATGGCGGGACCTCGATCTCGGCGGCGGTGCAGGGACCGCTCGAAGAGCTGGACGCGAACGGTGACCCTGCGCATGCGCGCATCGTGGTGCTGCTCACCGACGGCGATGGCTCCTACGACCCGTCGCTGACGGCGCGTGCGGCCGACAGCGACACGACGATCTACACGGTCGGACTGGGCAGCAGCGTCAACGAGCGGCTGCTGGAGGAGATCGCCACACAGACCGGCGGCAAGTACTTCTTCGTCGCGAACGCTGACGGGCTGAAGGACGCCTACGAGCGGATCGGCGGCGACCTCGGCACGCCCGATACCGACGGCGACGGCATCTCCGACGAAGCCGAAATCAACGGATGGCGCACCCAGCGCGGCAACGTCTACGTGACCGACCCCCACAACCCCGACACCGACGGCGACGGGCTCACCGACGGCGAGGAGGCCGGCGCGCTGATCTCCACAGCCACGGGGTATGTGGGCGTCTCCAATCCCCTGGTGGTCGATACCGACGGTGACGGACTTGATGATCTGACCGAGGTGGTCGAGGGCACCTCGCCGCTCGACTCCGACACCGATGGCGACGGACTCGACGACTTCGACGAGCTCGAGTTCGGCTCCGACCCGGCCGCGCGGAATCCGGACGGCGACTCCCGCAACGACGCCGAGGAACGGGACGAGGACTCCGACCCTTACGTGTACGACCTGACCGGCGAGGAGGCCGCCGCCGCGTTCACGGGTGGACTCGTGTTCGGTGACTGGGAATGGGGAGCCGAGCACATCGGGCAGCTCAACCTCACCCAGCGCGAGTCGTTTCCCTACCTGCTCGGCGCTATCACGAGCGGTCTCGCCGTCTACGGCGACGTCCGCGACGTCATCTCGAACCTCTTCACCGGCGATGTCATCGCCGCGGTCGCGAGCCTGATCGGCATCATCCCCGCCGTCGGCGACGCCGGCCGCATCACCGCGAAGACCGTCCAGTTCGCATCGAAGAGTCCGCAGGCCGCGCAGGCCGCGCTGGCCGTCGCGATCACCCTCGCCAAGAACCCCGACGAGCAGGTCGCCGCGATCCGCCGCGTGATCGCGACCGACCCCGCCGTCTTCCGACTGCCGCAGGATGTCGCGGTACGAGGGAGCACACCACGCGATCCGCTGGAACTGGACCGTCCCATCAGCCGATCCGCCGCACAAAACGCTGCCAAAGACCAGATCATTGAGGAACTACGCGCGGCGCGGTACACGGAAATTCGAGTCGACCAAAGGCAAGTCAATGGGGAAAAGGAGATCGTGGGAATAAACCGTCCTGATATTCAGGCGACAGCACTTAATGGCAAGAGGGTGTATATCGAGCTGGATACGAACACGTCAACGCGCGGGCCGGGCCATGCGAGGCGGCTGCTTGCGAACGATCCCGACGCGGACGTCTACCTCTTGCAAGAACCATATATCCTCACGCTGATACAATAGGAAGAACTATGGATACGTTGGCGGGTTCTATTCCGGGTATGCCTCCACAGTTCGGCAGGCGGATCGGATTCATCAAGGCGCCTCTGACCGAGGTCGCGGAGCGTGTGGTGGCGTGGCACGAGGCACTCGGTCTTGGGCCGATGCGGGTTGATGTCGAAGGTGGGCTCGTCGAGAGCGCCACGATGCTGCTGCCGCTCGGGTCCGCCCCGGTGATACGGGATCTCCTGGTCGGCACTCGTGGCGGTGAGTGGACGGCGTGTTTCGATGCCAATCCGTCCGGGGGGGACCCGGGTGGTGTGTTGTCGGTGGTTGGGGACCGGCATGGTGCGGCGACGCTCAGGGTCAGTGCGCTTCCGTTCCAGGGTGATCCGGGTGCGATCGAGGACTGGCCGGGTGGCTACCTTCTGTCGTATTCCTGGCCGGGCCGGGAAGGGCCTCCCCGGAGTATTGCGGTGATCGAGGGGGAGTACAGCTCGTCCCGGTATCACTACGAGGCCTGGGGGCCGGTGCAGTCGTGGGAAGAGCCCGAGCACTACACGGCCCGCCGGAAGCGCGACCGCCTGACGCCCGCGCTGATCGAGAAGTACTGCCGGGCGCTGGGTATCGACGTGTTCGATCTCGACTTCTATTGCGGGCCGTCGGTGTTCATCGAGCGCACACGGTTCTCCTCGGATTGGAAGACGCGGAGACTGCAACTGTGAAGGTCAGCTCCTCCGCGAGGAGGCGGCAGGCGGCATCCTCTGCTCGGCAAGGTGAAGGCGGGGGAACGTTTGTCGGCCGCATTCCGGGTATGCCATCTGAGTTTGGTGCGAGGTTTGGATTCTTCCGGGCGCGAATCGCGGATGTGGCGGAGCATCTCTTCAGCTGGCGGGGGGACCTGAGTCTCCATCTGGGGAGGGAGGTGGCGTTCGATCTGTCGAGGACGGATGTGCCCGGAGGGCTGGTTGATGCGGCTCCCGGTTTGCTTCCGCTCGGGCCGCCGCCGACGTGTCGTGACCTCCTCGTCGCGACGCGCAGCGGTGAGTGGACCGCCTATTTCAACGCTGCGATATTGGGCGGGTATCCTGATGGCCCTGTGAGGGTTATCGGCGAGAGGATGGGTGTTGCTGCCCTGACGGTGAGTGCAGTGCCGTTCGGGGATCCGGGGGCGGCGACGCTCGGTGGCTATTCGTTCTCGTATAGTCCCGACGGGTCGCGAACGAGCTCTCGTAGCGTTACGCTCGTCGTGGGCGATGGCTCACCGGGTCGTTATACTTTTGAGCAGTATGGTCCGGTGCAGTCGTGGGAGGAGCCCGACCGATACGAGTCCCGCCTCAAGCGGGATCGTCTGACTCCGGAGATGCTGGAACGGTACTGCAAGAGGTTGAATATCGACGTCTTCGACCTCGATTTCTATTCGGGGCCATCTATCCTGATCGACCGCGTGATCCTCGATTCGCCGCGGAAATGAGCACGCTCACGAGTCGTATTCCGGGTATGCCGCCTGTTTTTGGTGGGCAGGTCGGATTCATCAAGGCGCCTCTGACCGAGGTCGCGGAGCGCGTGGTGGCGTGGCACGAGGGGCTCGGGCTTGGGCCGATGCGGGTTGATGTTGACGGTGGACTCGTCGAGAGCGCCACGATGCTGCTGCCGCTCGGGTCCGCCCCGGTGATACGCAGTCTTCTGGTGGGCACACGGGGTGGCGAGTGGACGGCGTGCTTCGATGCCAATCCGTCCGGGGGAGACCCGGGTGGTGTGTTGTCGGTGGTCGGGGACCGGCACGGTGCGGCGACGCTCATGGTCACCGCCGTTCCCTTCCAGGGCGACTCGGGTGCGATCGGGCGCAGGCCGGGTGGCTACCTTCTGTCGTATTCCTGGCCGGGCCGGGAAGGGCCTCCCCGGAGTATTGCGGTGATCGAGGGGGAGTACAGCTCGTCCCGGTATCACTACGAGGCCTGGGGGCCGGTGCAGTCGTGGGAGGAGCCCGAGCACTACACGGCCCGCCGGAAGCGCGACCGTCTGACGCCGGCGCTGATCGAGAAGTACTGTCGTGCGCTGGGTATCGACGTGTTCGATCTCGACTTCTATTGCGGGCCGTCGGTGTTCATCGAGCGCACACGGTTCTCCTCGGACGGGAAGACGCGGAGACTGCAGCTCTGAGCAGCGGGAATGCACCCGCTGGTGACGTCGTCACCGCGAATGGTGGGCGCTCGTCGTCGCCATGGCGTCGCGGTAGCGGCATCCAGCGCCCACGATCTTGGAACGAAGCCCCCAACCTCGGCGCGAAGCCCCCCGCACGCTCGGCGGGGAGCGCACGAGGCCGCGGCATCCTGCGCGGCTAAGCTTGACACTCGTGGTCACCCGTCTCTCGCACTATTTCCTGCGCACGCTGCGCGAAGACCCCGCCGACGCCGAGGTCGCCTCGCACAAGCTGCTCGTCCGCGCCGGCTACATCCGGCGCCAGGCGCCGGGCATCTTCGCGTGGCTGCCGATCGGCCTGCGGGTCAAGGCGCGCATCGAGCAGATCATCCGCGACGAGATGACCGCCGCGGGCGCCTACGAGGTGCACTTCCCCGCGCTGCTGCCGCGCGAGCCCTACGAGGCGACCGGCCGCTGGGAGGAGTACGGCGACGGCATCTTCCGCCTCAAGGACCGCAAGGACGCCGACTACCTGCTCGCGCCGACGCACGAGGAGGTCTTCACGCTGCTCGTGAAGGACCTGTACTCGTCGTACAAGGACCTGCCGCTGACGATCTACCAGATCCAGGACAAGTACCGCGACGAGGCGCGGCCCCGCGCGGGCCTGCTGCGCGGCCGCGAGTTCACGATGAAGGACGCGTACTCGTTCGACCACACCGACGCGGGCCTGGACTCCAGCTATCAGGCGCAGCGCGACGCCTACGAGCGCATCTTCCAGCGCCTGGGGCTCGAGTACGTCATCGTGCAGGCGGATGCCGGCGCGATGGGCGGCTCGCGCAGCGAGGAGTTCCTGCACCCGACGCCCATCGGCGAGGACACGTTCGTGCGCTCGGCGGGCGGCTACACCGCCAACGTCGAGGCGTTCACGACCGTCGCGCCCGAGGCGCGTCCGTTCGACGGCCTGCCCGCGCCCGTGATCTTCGACTCGCCCGACACCCCGACGATCGAGACGCTCGTCGCGCACAGCAACGCCGTGCTGGACGGGGAGTACGCCGCCGCGGACACCCTCAAGAACGTCGTGCTCGCGCTCACGCACCTCGATGGCACGCGCGAGCTCGTGATCGTCGGCATCCCCGGCGACCGCGACGTCGACGACAAGCGCGCCGAGGTCGCCTTCGCGCCCGCGGCGGTGGAGGCCGCGACGCCCGAGGACTTCGAGCGGCACCCCCTGCTCGTCAAGGGCTACATCGGCCCCTGGTCGGAGCAGGGCGCGATCCTCGGCGAGGAGTCGGCGACCGGCATCCGCTACCTGCTCGACCCGCGGGTCGTCGACGGCACGTCGTGGATCACCGGCGCGAACATCGACCAGAAGCACGTGCACTCGCTCGTCGCGGGGCGCGACTTCGCGGCCGACGGCTTCGTCGAGGTCGCGAACGTGCGCGAGGGCGACCCCGCTCCCGACGGCTCGGGCCCCGTGACGCTCGCGCGCGGCACCGAGATCGGCCACGTGTTCCAGCTCGGCCGCAAGTACGCCGAGGCGCTGGGCCTGAAGGTGCTCGACGAGAACGGCAAGCTCGTGACCGTCACGATGGGCTCCTACGGCATCGGCGTCACGCGCATCCTCGCCCTCATCGCCGAGCTGAACCACGACGACAAGGGCCTGCTGTGGCCCGCGTCGGTCGCGCCGTTCGACGTGCACGTCGTCGCGACGGGCAAGGATGCCGTGGCCTTCGACCTCGCGGCATCCGTCGCCGCCGGTCTCGAGGCCGCGGGCCTCGACGTGCTCTACGACGACCGCGCCAAGGTGTCGCCCGGCGTGAAGTTCGCGGATGCCGAGATCATCGGCATCCCGCGGATCCTCATCGTCGGCCGCGGCGCCGCCGACGGCCAGGTCGAGCTGTGGGACCGCCGCTCGGGCGACCGCGAGGTCGTGCCGGTCGACGACGCGCTCGCGCGCCTGACCGCGCGCTGAGCATGGGACCCGTTCGTTCCCGAGGAGATCTCGCGTTCCCGAGGACGGATGCCGCGGCATCCGTCCTCGGGAACGACGGCGCCCTCGGGAACGAACAGGCGTGACCACCGACGCTGCCCCAGACCCGACCCGCCCGGCCTGAACCAGCCCGCTGGTGGCATGTGTCCTTCGGGGTCCTCAGGCGATCACGCTGGTCTCGTTCGTCCTCTGGCCGACGGGATACGTGTCGAGCGAGGCGAACACCGCCGTGCTCATCACGTTGATCGTGTTCGGTGCCTTCATGACGTTCAACATCGGCGGCAACGACGTGGCCGACTCGCTCGGCATCAGTGTCGGCGCCGGCACGCTCACGATGAAGCAGGCCCTCGTGATCGCCGCCATCATCGACATGCTGAAGACGGGCGAGATCGGCGAGAGCGCCAGCGCGCCGCCCGCGGCCATGGTCGCGCTCGTCGTCGGCATGCGGCCCATCGCACTGGCCTGGATCATCACGCTCCCCGTCGCCGCGATCATCGGCGCCGTCGGCTACGTGGTGCTCAGCGCGGTGTTCTGACGCGGCGCCGAGGGCCTGCGGCATGCGTCATCCGTCCGTCGGGCGAATAGGGTGGATGCCGTCCGCAGGCCCTCAGCGTCAAGGAGCAGCGATGCCGTTCAGCACCGTCGGCGTTTCCACCCACCACTCCCGCGTCGAGAGCTGGGAGTGCGACTTCAACGGGCACTGGAACACCCGTTTCTACGTGCGCGCGTTCCAGTGCGCCTCCGAGCTCGTCGCCGCCGGCGAGGGCGTGCCGCAGCGTCAGTGGCATCTGCGCTTCCACGGCGAGCTGCGATCCGGGGCGGCGGTCGAGGTCCGCTCGGCACGTGTCGCCGGAGGCGAGCACGACGGCGAGATCGTGCATCTGCTGCTCACCGAGGGACGGCTGTCGGCGACGGCGCTCGAGCGAGGGAGCGACGGCCGCGGCGTACGCCTTCCGAGCGCGGATGCCGATGTCGTCGCGCCGGCGTTCCCGCGCAGCCTCGTCGCGCCGCCGCCGCTGCCGTGGACGCGCGCCGCCGCCGACCTGGTCGCCCACGTCGGCACCGTACGCCCCGCGCACACCGACCACACGGGCGCCCTGCTCTTCGAAGAGGTCATTCGTGCGATCGCCCACGCCGTGCATCACCAGGTCGTGTCGTGGGGCTACACAGTGGAGTTCTCGGAGCGCACAGGTGTCGGACGCATGCTCGCCGAGATGCGGCTCACCTGGCTGGGGCCGTGCCGTGCCGGCGACGCGCTCCGGGTCGCCTCGCGGCTCACCGATGTCGCCGAGAAGTCGTTTCAGACCGCGCACTGCGTGCAACGTGCCGATGGCACGCCCGTCGTGCTCGCGGAGCAGCGTGTGCTCGCGGTCGACCTGCATGCGCGACGGGCGACGAGCGTGCCCGGCTTCGTGCAGATGCCGTAGTCGGCGGCGGCCGGCACCGGCGCGGAGGTCAGGGGCGTTCGTACACGTCGGGGACGCCGTCGCCGTCGGCGTCCACGGCGTCGGCCTCCGCGATCCTCCGGTACCGCCGGTTGCGGGCCACGAGGATGAACGACGCGAGCACGGCGGCGAGCACCGACGCCGCGAGGATCGCCACCTTCGCGTGGTCGTGATGCGCGTCGGCGGCGTCGAAGCTGAGCTCGGTGACCAGCAGCGACACGGTGAACCCGATGCCCGCGAGCAGTCCGACCCCGGCGATGTCGATCCACTTCAGCTCCGGGTCGAGGTCGACGCCGCGGGCCCTCGTCGTGAGCCAGGTCGTGAGCAGGATGCCGATCGGCTTGCCGAGGACGAGCGCCGCGATGATGCCGATCGTCACGGGGTCGGAGAAGGCTGAGCGCAGGCCCTCGATGCCGCCGAGCGCGACGCCGGCCGAGAAGAAGGCGAAGATCGGCACGGCGACGCCCGTGGAGATGGGGCGGAAGCGGTGCTCGAACTCGATCGCCAGCCCGGGTGTGCCGTCGGGGATCTGCCGGCCTCGCCGGTGCTTGACGGGGATCGTGAACGCGAGGAGCACGCCCGCGATGGTGGCGTGGATGCCGGATGCGTGGACGAACGCCCACGCGACGATGCCGATCGGCAGCAGGATGAGCCACGCGGCGGCGGGCTTGAGGCGGAAGAACTGCCGGTAGCGCTGGGCGATCCCGCCGTAGACCGCGATCGTCAGGAGCCCGAGGAGGAGAGGGAGGACCTGGATCTCCGCGGTGTAGAAGATCGCGATGATGCCGATGGCGATGAGGTCGTCGACGACGGCGAGCGTGAGCAGGAAGATCCGCAGCGGGCTCGGCAGGTGCGAGCCGATGAGCGCCAGCACGGCGACGGCGAAGGCGATGTCGGTCGCCGTCGGGATCGCCCAGCCGCGCAGCAGCGCAGGGTCCTGCCAGACGATCGCGACGTAGATGAGAGCGGGCACGGCGACACCGCCCGCGGCGGCGAGCACGGGGATGACCGCCGTGCTGAACCGGCGGAGGTCGCCGGCGACGAACTCGCGCTTGAGCTCGAGTCCCACGAGGAAGAAGAAGATCGCGAGCAGGCCGTCGGCCGCCCACGTGCCCAGCGACAGGTTCAGATGCCAGGGCTCGTAGCCGATGCGGAAGTCGCGGAGCGTGAAGTATGCGTCGGCCCAGGGCGAGTTCGCCCAGACGATGCCGATGACGGCCGCGACCACGAGCATCGCGCCGCCGACCGACTCCTTGCGGAGCAGCTCGCCGATGCGCAGCGTCTCGGCGTAGCTGCCGCGCCGGGGAAAGCGGGGCCGCTCGGAAGGGGTGCGGGCAGGGTCGGGCGCTGTCATTGCATTCTCCAGGGGTCGACGAAGTCCGATGCCGACCAGACTTCCCGGCGCGCCTCGTCCACTCTACAAGGCGTCGGGGGACGAACGGCCGACCGCTGCGATCCGGTCAGCCGTGCTGTCCGTGCAGGTGGTCGCGGTGCTTCTCGGCCTGACGGCGCTTCGTCGACAGATCGATCGGACCGGTGACGGTCAGCTCGTCCTCCCACACCTCGATGCCCTTCACGTCGGGCAGTCGATCGCGGGTGAAGACGGGGTCCCGCCCCTCGCGGCGCTGCTGCGTGTAGTCCTTCAGGAGCCGGAAAGCGATCCCCGACAGGAGCGCGATGGCGATGAGGTTGATGAGGGCCATGAAGCCCATCGCCCCGTCGGCGAAGTTCCACACGACGTCGGCCGAGACGAGCGCGCCGAGGAACACGGCGACGATCGCGACGATGCGATAGCCGAGCAGCACGCCGTGCTTCGGCGTGATGAACTCGATGTTCGACTCGCCGTAGTAGTAGTTGCCGAGGATCGAGCTGAAGGCGAGCAGGAAGATGATGACGCTCAGCAGGATGTTCGCCCAGTCGCCGAGCGCGCCGACGACCGCGCCCTGGGTCAGGCTGATGCCGCGCTGCGCGTTCGCGAGGTCGGGCACCGAGACGAGCACGATGAACGCCGTGATCGAGCACACGAGGAACGTGTCGAAGTAGACGCCGAGCGTCTGCACGAGCCCCTGCTTCACCGGGTGGGTCACGGCCGCGCTGGCTCCCGCGTTCGGGGCCGAGCCGAGGCCGGCCTCGTTCGAGAACATGCCGCGCTTGACGCCGGTCAGGATCAGGTAGCCGAGCGTCGCCCCGACGACCTCGTTCGGTCCGAAGGCCTGGGTGAAGATCGCGGCGAACACGGCGGGCAGGCGGTCGATGTGGATGACGACGATCACGAGCCCGAGCAGCAGGTAGGTCAGCGCCATCAGCGGAACGAGCGTCTGGGTGACCGACGCGATGCGGCGCACGCCGCCGAAGACGACGAGCGCCATGAGCACGGCGAGGGCGACGCCGATGAGCCAGGGCAGCCAGCTCATCGCGTCGTCTCCGAAGCTGCCCGCGATCGTCGCCTGGATCGTGTTGGCCTGCAGCGAGCTGAACGCGATGGGGAAGCAGACGATGAGCACGATCGCGAACAGGATGCCCATCCAGCGCGCGCCGAGACCGCGCTGCATGTAGTACGCGGGGCCGCCTCGGAACCCGTCGGCATCCCTGGTCTTGTACAGCTGGGCGAGCGACGACTCGATGAACGAGGAGGCGCCGCCGATGAACGCCATGAGCCACATCCAGAACACCGCGCCGGGACCGCCGATCGCGATCGCGGTGCCGACGCCGGCGATGTTCCCCACGCCGACGCGCGACGCCGCCGAGATCGTGAAGGCCTGGAAGGCGGAGACCGACTGCGGCTCGCCCGACTCCGTGCGCGGTGTCTTGTCGGTGAGGGTGCGGAACATCTCGGGGATGAGCCGGAACTGCACGACCCCCGAGCGGATCGTGAAGTACAGGCCCAGCGCCACCACGACGGGCAGTACGGCCCATGTCCACAGGTTGTCGCCCCATGTCGCGATCCAGTCGCTGATAGCTTCCATCGGCCCAGTATGCTCGGCGGCACCCGCGCGCCGCCAGAGGGTGTTCCCCGGTTGTTCACGGCTGCGTGGCAGGGTGGAGGCATGGTCGCCAGTGCTGCTTCGATCCCCTCCGACGTCACCGACGAGATCCGGTCGCTCATCGCCGAGGCCGGCATCGGGGCGAACGCCGACCTCGTCGCCCGCATCCTCGCGACGGGCGTGGGGCTCGGCCTCGACGACACGCAGCGTCTCGACCTGAAGATCACCTCGGCGGCGCTCACCGAGATGCGCGCGGCGTTCCGGCTGTTCGCGCCGTACCGCGGCATCCCCAAGGTGACGGTGTTCGGCTCGGCGCGCACGAGGCCCGACGACGAGCTGTACCGCGCCGCGGCCGCCGTCGCGGCCGCGCTCGCCGATCGCGGCTGGATGGTCGTCACGGGCGCGGGGCCGGGCATCATGCAGGCGGCGGCCGAGGGCGCCGGCCCGGAGCGCTCGCTCGGCGTCTCGATCCGGCTGCCGTTCGAGGAGAAGCCGAACGCCGTCGTCGCCGGAGCCGATCGCGTCGTGGCGATGAAGTACTTCTTCACCCGCAAGCTCATGCTCGTGAAGGAGTCGCACGGCTTCGTGTGCGTGCCCGGCGGGTTCGGCACGCTCGACGAGATGTTCGAGCTGCTCACGCTGCAGCAGACGGGCAAGGCCGAGCCCGTGCCGATCGTGCTGCTCGACGCCCCCGGCGGCACGTTCTGGACGGCTCTGAAGCGCTTCGTCGACGAGCAGCTCGTGACCTCCGGCGTCGTCTCGCCGCACGACTTCGACCGCGTGCTCGTCACCGACTCCGTGACCGCCGCGGCCGACCACATCGCCGCCTTCTGGAGCAACTACCACTCGCTGCGCTGGGTGGGCGACCGGCTCGTGCTGCGGGTGCGCAACGATCCGACCGACGCGGAGATCGAAGGGCTGAACGTCGAGTTCGCCGGTCTCCTCGCCGGTGACAGGATCGAGCGCTCCGGCCCGCTGCGCGCCGAGACCGAGGACGACGATCACCTCGATCTTCCGCGACTCGTGCTGCGGCTGGATCAGCGCCGGGTCGGCGACCTGTACCGGCTCGTCCGTGCGATCAACGGCCTCGCATCGGTGCCGGGCGCCGCGAGAGCAGGCTGAATCGCGCACGCCTCGGCTCTCGGACAGGGGATGGTCGAGTGCTCGCGGCGAATCCGCGGGCGTATCGAAACCGTTCCCACGGTCTGTTAGACGGGTTTCGATACGCCGCCTGCGGCGGCTACTCAACCAGCGGGAGTGTGGGTCGGGCGTGTGGGTGCGTCCCGTCCCGCTGGTCGAGTGCTCGCGGCGGAGCCGCGAGTGTATCGAGACCCTTCTCACGGTGCGTTACACGGGTTTCGATACGCCGCCTGCGGCGGCTACTCAACCAGCGGGGGTGGGTGCGGGGTGAGGTAGGCGGGCCGGGGCGTCCCGTCCCGCTGGTCGAGTGCTCGCGGCGGAGCCGCGAGTGTATCGAGACCCCTCCCGCGGACCGTTACACGGGTTTCGATACGCCGCCTGCGGCGGCTACTCAACCAGCGGGGGTGGGCGCGGGGTGAGGTAGGCGGGCCGGGGCGTCCCGTCCCGCTGGTCGAGTGCTCGCGGCGGAGCCGCGAGTGTATCGAGACCCCTCCCGCGGACCGTCACGTGGGTTTCGATACGCCGCCTGCGGCGGCTACTCAACCAGCGGGGTGAGGTGTGCGGGGCGGGGGGAGGGAGGTCGGGGCGCCGGTTGCCGGGGGTGTCGGCGACGTCGTCAGCGTGAGTGTCCGAGCGGAGCGCGTCCAGCTCGCCGCGACGGACGTCATCTCGCGGAACGGAACCCCATCCTTAGGCATCATCAATGATGATGTTATTGTGAAGCGCGGCGAGCCGTGTATGTCCGTGCCGTGCCGCGCCGCGGGAGGCGACGCGCCGATACTGAAGGGTTGTCGAACACATGACCAGCATCTCTGCCGATCTCTCTTCCGATGCCGCTGTCTTCTCTCGGTCGCCGACGGCGGAGGAGCGTCGGCGCGCTCGGGCGATCATGCAGTCCGCCACCGTCATCGACACCTGCGGCGCCGTGCGGCCGACCGGTCCCGGAGGCGCGCTCGACGACTCGATCGCCGAGCTGAAGGCCTCGGGGGTGAACGCTGTGGGCATGACGCTCGCCGCCGAGGAGGACGGCCTGCAGGCCGCGATGAACATGATCCTCAAATGGAACGGGCTCATCCGCGAGTATTCGAGGGATCTGGTGCACGTGCAGACCGCAGACGAGATCCGTCAGGCCAAGGAGGACGGGCGCATCGCGATCTACTACCTGCTGCAGAACGGGCGGCCCTTCGAGGACGACCCGGGCAACGTCGAGCTCTTCCGGCAGATGGGGGTGACCTCGAGCCAGATCACATACAACAAGAAGAACTTCCTCGGCGATGGCTGCCTCGAGCCCAGGGACGGCGGACTGAGCCTGCTCGGGCGTGAGGTCATCGCGGAGATGAATCGCGTCGGCATGCTCGTGGATCTCTCTCACGCGAGTCGACTGACCCAGCAGGACGCAGCGCTCGCGTCGACGGCACCGGTGTACCTCTCGCACTGCAACGTCAACGCGTTGTGTCCGATCCCCCGCAACGTCACCGACGAGACGTTGCGGGTCGTCGGCGAGCGGGGCGGCCTGTGCGGCGTGTATCCGTTGGACCTCACGCCGGACGGCGAGGCGACCGTGGCCGACGTCGGCGCGCATCTCGCGTACCTCATCGACATGCTCGGGCCTGAGCGGGTCACTGTCGCGAGCGACTTCCCGAAAGGGCGCCCGCTCATCTACGAGCAGGCCTATCTCGACGAGGCGGGCTACCTGCACATCCAGCACGACGGGACCCACAAGGTTCGACGCATGAAGTGGGACAAGCCCGGCTGCGTGCCGCATTTCCCTTGGTACAAGTACGCGGAGGGGATCGGAAGCTACCGCGAGCTCGTCAACGTGGCGTGTGAGCTGATCGTGCGGGGAGTGCCCGACGATGTCGTCGCCGGTGTGCTGGGTGAGAACTTCTTGAGGTTCTACGGCGAGCAGGTCGGTTGATCTGCTGAGTACGGCGGAGGGGGGCACGCGCTTGCGCGTGCCCCCCTCCGCCGTACTCAGCGAGGCCGTCCGGACAGTGGTGTCCCGGGTCCGGGGGTGACGCTCGGCCGCTCGTTTCTGGCGTGTAAAAGCTTGATTTCGCCTATAGCATCATCGTCGATGATGAGGTTAGAGTCGACGCATCAGAACGATCCTCGATCTCAACCGCCTTCGTCGGCGGCAAGCCGTTCGGCGAGGGCAGCATGCAGAGCAGCTGGAAACGAAAGTGAGACAAGACCCGTGGTTGAACTCGTCACGTCCGTGAAGGACTACTACCTCTCGCGTGTCCCGACTCCTGAGGAGGAGGAGCGCGCGCGCTTTCTGCAGGAGGACGCGATCATCCTCGACACCTGCGGTTCGGTCCGCCCGAACAACGCGGCGATCATCGACGAGTCGATCCGCGTGCTGAAGGACAACCACGTCAACGCCATCGCGCTGACCCTCGTCGCCGAGGAGGACGACACCCGCGGCGCCATGAACATGATCCTGAAGTGGAACAAGCTCATCAACCGCTACTCTCACGACCTCGTGAAGGTGCAGAGCGCCGACGAGATCCGCCAGGCGAAGGAGGACGGTCGCATCGGCATCTGGTACCAGTTCCAGAACGGGCGGCCCTTCGACGACGACGAGGGCAACGTCGAGCTCTTCCGCGACATGGGCGTGACGCAGAGCCAGCTCACCTACAACACCCGCACCCTCCTGGGGGACGGGGGCGCCGAGCCCGAGAACGGCGGCCTGAGCAACCTCGGCCGGCGGGTGATCGAGGAGATGAACCGGGTGGGCATCCTCATCGATCTCGCGCACTCGGGCGAGCGCACCCGCTTGCAGACGATCGACCACTCCACGAAGCCGGTGCTGATGTCGCACTGTGCGACCTACGGCGTGCACGGCTCGAAGGGCAACATCACCGACGAGATGATGGCGCGCGCCCGGGAGAAGGGCGGGGTCATCTGCATCCCGCCGCTGAGCCTGAGCGCCTCCGCGCATCCCACCGTGTCCGACATGGGGGAGCACATCGAATACGCGCTCGAGAAGATGGGGCCGACCGGCGTCGGGTTCGCGACCGACTTCCCCAAGGGCAGGCCGCTCATCTACGAGGCCGCTCATCTCGACGAGGACGGGTACCTCCACATCCAGCACGACGGGACCACGAAGGCCCGCGTCTCGAAGTGGGAGGGGCCCGGCCACCTCATGCAGTACCCCTGGTACCAGTACGCGGAAGGTATCACCTCATACACCGAGTTCCCCA
Source organism: Microbacterium sp. No. 7 (assembly GCF_001314225.1). Classification (NCBI taxonomy): domain Bacteria; kingdom Bacillati; phylum Actinomycetota; class Actinomycetes; order Micrococcales; family Microbacteriaceae; genus Microbacterium; species Microbacterium sp. No. 7. Next base: position 3,155,019 of record NZ_CP012697.1, on the reverse strand, counting down.
ACCTCGTTCGCGAGCTCGTCGTGCGCGGGCTGGACGACGACACGATCCGCGCGGTGCTCGGTGGGAACGTCCTGTCACTCTACGAGAAGGTTGTGGGTTAACCATGATGCGGTCCATGTTCAGAAAGAAGGCCCTGCTCGCCGTCTCGGCGCTCGGCCTCGCGGCGCTCCTCACCTCGTGTGCGGGCCCGAGCGGTGTCAGCGGAGCCACCGATGCTCCCGGCGCCGAGTCATCGGGGGCGTCGACGGCGCCGGGCGTGCTCACGGTCGATCAGATCGTCATGATGCCCAACGTCGACCCGTACGCGCTCACCTCGACCGATCAGTGGCAGAACGTGTACGCGATGTACGACCCCATCACGCTCACGAACGACCAGGGCGAGCTCGAGAACGTGCTCGCCGAGGAGTGGACCAACGAGGACCCCCTCAATTGGGTCCTCACCTTGCGGGACGGCATGCAGTGGACCGACGACTCGCCCATCCTCGCCGAGGACGTGCAGTTCAGCATCGATCGCATGAAGGATCCCGAGACGAAGTCGATCTGGGGTCCGGCATACACGTACATCGAGTCGACCACCGTGATCGACGAGCACTCGATCCGCATCACGACCACGACGCCGGTCGCCGAGCTTCCCCGCGACTTCGGGCGCATGGTGCTCATGCCCAAGAAGGCCTTCGAGTCGCTGGGTCTCGACGCCTTCCTGAAGGCGCCCGTGACCTCCGGCCCCTTCATGTTCGAGAGCATGGTGCCCGGTTCGACCCTCACGCTCGTGAAGAACCCGAACTACCATCGCGGCGAGGTGAAGCTCGACAAGCTGATCTTCCGCGAGGTGCCGAACGCGTCGACCCGCGTCGCCGACGTGCTCTCGGGCGAGGCGGACATCGCGATGTCGGTCGCCCCCTCGGACATCGGCCGGATCGACGCCAGCGGCGATGCCTCCATCATCTCCTCGGAGTCGATCGAGCGCATCAAGCTCGAGTTCATGATGGCGTCCGATCCTCGCCTGCAGGATCAGAGGGTCCGTGAGGCGGTCATCCGCTCGATCGACCCGGCGGCGCTGAACGACGCGCTGTTCGACGGCCTCGCGGGGCTCCCCACCGGCTGGATGAACGAGTTCACCGAGGGCTTCTGCCCGGTGGACGTGCCCGCCTACGATCCGGAGAAGGCCAAGGAGCTGCTCGCAGAGGCCGGCTACCCGGACGGCTTCGACATCGATCTGAACGGATCGTCGCCGAGCTACTCGATCGCGGACCAGGTCGAGCCTGCGATCGCCGACATGATGGCGGAATCCGGATTCAACGTGAATCTGATTCGCAACGAGAAGGCCACCGACGCCAATCTCTACGCCAACGGCGGGCTGATGGGCATGCGCTTCTGGGGCATCGCCAACACCTCCGGCGGAGCCGGTCAGATGCTCCGCAACAGCGACATCAACCGTGCCAGCAAGGAGATGGTCGATCCCGGGCTGCAGACGCTGATCGAGGCGCAGCAGGCCGAGTTCGACGTCGACAAGCGCAACGCCATCGTGTGTCAGATCAACGAGCACGTGGTCGGGAACAGTCTCGAGATGTCGGTGCTGAGCCTTCCCAACATCGCAGCGGTCGGCAACGACGTCTCCGGCTTCAGCCCGAGCCCGTACCTGCTGCAGCGCTACGACCAGGTCGAGAAGCACTGACCCGGGTCAGAGAAGAAATCACACAAGAAAGGAGGGTGGCCGGCGATGATGAAGTACGTTCTGCGTCGTCTGAGCTATGGACTGCTGACCCTGTTCCTCATCGCGCTGGTCACCTTCCTGCTCATCTTCTCGGCGGGGGACCCGGCGCTGATGCTCCTGCCGCCGGGCGAGAACTCCCCGGAGATGGTCGCCCAGGTCCGGGAGACCTTCGGCCTCGACCAACCGCTGTACGTCCAGTTCGGCAAGTTCCTCGTCGCCGCGGTGCAGGGTGACTTCGGCTACTCGGTCCGATACGGCACGCCCGCCCTCGCCCTCGTGCTCTCGAGGCTCCCGGCGACGTTCATCCTTGCGGCCGGCGCGCTGACGGTCGCCTGCATCGTGGCCATACCGCTCGGCATGATCGCGGCGAGGCGCCACAACACCGGGATCGATCGGGCCCTCGCCGTCGTCTCGGGCGTCGGCCTCGCGATTCCGACCTTCTGGCTCGGCACGATGCTCATCTTCGTCTTCTCGACCAAGCTGAACTGGCTGCCGTCCTCCGGCTTCCAGAGCTGGTGGGCGGTGATCCTGCCGATCCTCACCCTCGCGGCCCTTCCCACGGCGGTCATCTTCCGCTTCACACGCTCCGCCATGATCGAGACCGGCAGCAAGGACTACCTGATCATGGCGACCGCCAAGGGCATCTCCGCCCGTCGCGTGCTGTGGGCGCATCAGTTCAAGAACTGCCTCGTCACGATCATCACCGCGATCGCGCTCCAGTTCGGGGTGCTCATCGGCGGCGCGGTCGTCGCCGAGTCGGTGTTCGCGTGGCCCGGGCTGGGCCAGCTCGCCGTCACCTCGGTGCTGGCGCGCGACATCCCGGTCGTGATGGCCACCGTCATGATCGGCGTCGCGCTCTACCTCCTCATGAATATGTTCGTAGACGTGCTCTACGCCATCGTGGATCCGGCGGTGCGCTTTGACAACTGAGATCGTCGCCATCGGGCTCGGAAAGCGTGCGGGCCGCGTTCGCCGGAGCAGGGCGGGCTTCAACTATGAGCTGCTCTTCGGCGTGACCATCATCCTGCTCGTCGTCGCGGCCGCGTTGCTCGGTCCGCTGCTCTCACAGGACCCGCTCAAGAACGACCTCGTCGGACGCCTGCAGGCGCCTGGCGCCCCGGGCCATCTGCTCGGCACCGATGAGCTGGGGCGCGATGTGCTGGCCCGGCTCGTGCTCGCGGCGCGAGTGACCCTCTCGGTCGCGATACCGGCGGCGCTCCTCGCCGCGGTCCTCGGCGTGGTGCTCGGCCTGCTCGCCGGCTTCAGGGGCGGCGTCACCGACCAGGTCGTCATGCGCCTCGTCGACGCGCAGCTCGCCTACCCGCTGATCCTGCTCGCGATCGTGGTGATCGCGGTGTTCGGCAGTTCCTGGGCCATCCTGCTGGTGGTCTTCACCGCCGCCACCTGGGCCTCGTTCGCGAGGATCGTCAGGGCGAACGCCACACAGGCGAGGCAGGCGGAGTATGTGCTCTCGGCGAGGGTGACCGGTGCCGGACAGAGTCGCATCATGTTCCGGCACATCCTGCCGAACCTGATCGGCAATGTCGTGACCCAGTTCAACATCGCGATCTCCGAGATCATCCTGCTCGAGTCGGGGCTCAGCTATCTGGGCCTCGGCGTCCAGCCTCCGACGCCCACCTGGGGGAACATGGTGCTCGGCGGTCAGTCGTACATCGACACCGCCTGGTGGATCATCGTGCTGCCCGGGCTCTGCATCGTGATGACCGTGCTGGGCTTCCAGTGGCTCGGCCAGGGCATCGTCCGCGAGAAGAGGAAGAGATGAGCATGGCGGCGGAGACGCGACGCGGGTCCGAGGACGTGGTGCTCGCGGTCAACGGGCTGTCCGTGAGATATCACGTCGGCGGGACGAGCGCGACGATCCTCGAGGGGATCGATCTCGAGCTGGGCCCCCGGGAGATGATCGGGGTGGTCGGCGAATCGGGCAGCGGCAAGAGCACGCTCGCGAAGGCGCTTCTGCGGCTGCAGCCACGGAACGAGGTCGACGTCAGCGGAGAGGTGACGCTCAACGGCCAGGACGTCTTGTCGGCGTCGCCGCGGCAGTTGCGCAGGATCCGAGGCGGCAGCGTGGGCATGGTGCTGCAGGACGCCATGGTGAGCCTGAACCCCTCGCTCACGATCGGCTTCCAGCTGGTGGAGGGGATTCGCGCGCATCGCGACGTGTCGCGGGCCGAGGCGCGCAAGATCGCGATCGAGCTGCTCGAGCTCGTGGCGCTGCCGGATCCCGCGAAGCATCTGAGACAGTATCCGAGGCAGCTCTCGGGCGGCATGCGCCAGCGCGTCGCCATCGCGATCGGCATCTGCGCCGAGCCCTCGGTGCTCATCGCGGACGAGCCGACGAGCGCGCTCGACGTGACGGTTCAGCGCCAGATCATGGTGCTGCTCCGCTCCCTGCAGCAGCGCCTCGGCATGTCGGTGATCTTCATCACGCACGACCTGGATCTCGCCAGCGAGTTCTGCGACCGCATCATGGTCCTCTATTCGGGAAGGGTGGTCGAGACCGGGACCGCCGAGGAGATCTTCACCAACCCGCAGATGCCCTACACGGCAGGCCTCCTCGCATGCACCCCGAGGATGGACGCCCCGAAAAGCGACGACGCTCATCTTCCCTCGCTGCGGGGGAGCATCCACGACAGCTGGGCCGCGAGCACGAGCTGCCGGTTCGCTCCGAGATGCGACTTCGCGCGCGACGTGTGCTGGGCGGGCGAGCCGGATCTGACGCCGCGGCATGGGCCGGCCCATGCCGCGCGTTGCGCGGGCACCGAGGAAGGGGGGTGGATCGATGGCTCGGTCCAGTGGGCACAGGCCCATGCTTGAGGTGAAGGACGTCTCTCTCGCCTACTCGACGGGGAAGCTCTTCACCCGCAGGAAGGAGAGGGTCCTCGCCGTCGACAACGTCAGCCTGCACGTGATGCCCGGCGAGGCGTTGGGAATAGTGGGCGAGTCGGGCAGCGGCAAGAGCTCGCTAGCGAAGATCGTCATGGGCCTTGAGACGCCCAGCGCCGGGTCCGTGGACTTCCTGGGAACCGATCTGCTGAAGGTGAAGGGAGCCGAGCGGCGGCGGCTCGGGGCACGGCTCCAGATGGTGTTCCAGGATCCGTACTCGAGCCTGAACCCGAAGATGACGCTGAAGCAGCTCGTCACCGAGCCGCTCGTCGTGCACGGGCTCGCGCGAAGAGACGAGCTCGAGCAGCGATGCAGAGATCTTCTCGAGAAGGTGAGCCTCGACCCCGAATGGGGCGACCGCTACCCCGGGGCGCTCTCCGGCGGCCAGCGGCAGCGCGTGGCGATCGCCCGCGCACTGGCCTCCTCGCCCGATCTCATCGTCTGCGACGAACCGGTGTCCGCCCTTGACGCCTCCATCCGCGCGCAGGTGCTCAACGTGCTCGTCGACATGCAGCGCGACCACGGTGTCGGAACACTGTTCATCGCGCACGACCTGGCGATCGTGCGGCACGTGTGCGATCGGGTCGCGGTGATGCATCGCGGCCGGGTGGTGGAGGTGCTGGACGCCGCGGACATCCCGGAGCGCGTGCAGCACCCCTACACGAAGGCACTGCTGGAGGCGAACCCGTCGCCGCTTCGGAAGAAGGACACGGAGGACGCAGGCCCCTAGATGCTCCTCAGTAGTGTGAGACGCAGCAGGCAAGAACGTGTTGTCGACACATGGAGGTTGCGACGATGACGACCGATCCCGGGCAGGACGAACCGGATTTCGAGGTGGAGATAGTCCCCGATGAGACGCTCAGATATTACCTCTCGATGCTCTCCGAGCGTGAGGCGATGGAGCTCGCGGCGCTCGACGCGCTCGCGAGGGAGCAACGTCCCGTGGGCTCGGCAAGGCTCGCCAAGACCTGGGCGTCCTACGGAATCGTTCGCGGGCAGGCCACGGCCGGAAGGTTCCTCGACCACCTGGAGACGCAGGGCTACTCGAGGGGGGCCGGCGTGAAGGTCGGGAGGATCATCACGCGCGCAGGCCTCGATCGCAGGAACGCGCAGATCCGTTTCCTCAATCGGAGGCGGCTGAGCCGCGAGATCATCCGTGCCGCGGACGCGTCCGTGGTCACCGAGCTCATCGATCTGCTGCATGCCCGGCGCGGGCTCGAGACCGAAGCGGCGAGACTCGCCGTCGAACGTGCCGGCGACGAGGAGATCCAAGGCCTCCTGGACGCCGCCCACGAGCACCTCCGCCATGTCGAGGACGGCGGCCCGGTCGCCGAGGGAACCTCTCATGGCTTCCATCTCTCGATCGTGGAGCTCTCGCACAACGAGGTGATCCTCTCCACGCTCCGACTGCTCATCGAGGGCGTCGATCCGAAGCTGCAGGCCACGCTCCAAGTGGCCACGGAGCGGATGAAGGCGACGGTCACCCAGGCGCGAGAACACCTGGAGATCCTCCACGCGATGCTCGATCGCGACGCCGAGCGTGCCGCCGCGCTGGTGCATCACCATTTCACCGAGCTCATCGCGCTCAGCGCCTCCCTCACCTCCGACGAGACGGCCGACCCGCCCGCCGCGCCGCCGAGGGCCTCGAACGAAAGAATCTGAGATCGCACATGCCCAGCAACGAGATCCGCATCGGAACGGCTCCGAACCTCGCCTACGCCCCCCAGTACGTCGCCGCGTCGCGCGGATACTTCCGGGATGCCGGCCTGGACGTGAGCATCGTCGACGCCCCGCCCGGCTCCGGCGAGGTCGTCGGGGACGTGATCGACGGGAAGATCACCCTCGTGCTCGGCAGTGTGCTCTTCGCCCACCGCATGGCGATGCTCACCGGGGGCAATGCTCGCATCGTCGCGGCGGCGAACACCAACAGCCGTCATGTTCTCATGGCGCGCAGGGGAGAGTTCGACACCGGGCTGAGCTGGGCCGCGCTCGGCGGCAGAGTCGTGAACATCGCACCGACCTTCGTGCCCACCTCGTGGTTCGCCTTCCGGGAGGGACTCCGGCGTCACGGGCTGACACTGGAGGACGTCCCCACGCTGGTCGGCTTTCAGGCCCAGCACGTCGTCGAGGAGTTCCTCCAGGGAGCGGGCGATCTGCTCTTCATCGGCGGCGAGGAGGGCCAGCACCCGCACCTGCACAGGGTCGCCACGATGGCGGAGGGCTTCGGGCCGACCCCGTGGAGCGTGTACTGCTCGTCATCCGAGTGGGCAGAGGCTCATGGGGCCGAACTGCAGGCCTTCCGCGCGGCGCTCACCCGCGGCATGGACTTCGTGTTCGAGCGCGATCTCGACGAGGTCGTCGCGCAGCTGAGACCTGACTTCCCCCATCTCGACGATCAGAGGATCGGGGACACGGTCGTCGGATACCGCGAGATCCCCTTCTGGGCACGCGACGCCGAGGTCGATCTGACCGCCCTCCGCGAGTGGCAGGACGCTCTCATCCGCTGGGGCATGCTCGCCGGCGGCACCGACCTCGTGAGCCTTGCGACGGGACACGGGGCAGCCGGGAGTCAGCGGTCGGATCCGTCTGGTGAGGAGAGGAAGAGATGAGGAAGCTCAGCGCAGTGGTACCGGCGATCATCGGCGGCGAGCGAGTGCTCACCGGAGCCGCGTTCGACGTGATCGATCCCTCGAGCGGCACGGTCGTGGGCCAGGTGGCGCTCTGCGGTCCGCCCGAGGTCGACCGTGCGGTCGCGGCGGCTCGAACCGCCTTCCGCACCACCTGGAGGCATGTCAGCGCCGCCGGCCGAGCACGCCACCTCCGGGCGATCGCGGCGATCTTCCAGCAGCACGCCGATGAGCTCGCTGAGCTCGAGACGCTCGACACCGGCAAGCCGCTCTCCCAGTCGCGGATCGACGTGGGGTTCGCGATCCGGTACTTCGAGTACTACGCGAACATGGTCGAGGCCGTCTTCGGCGACGTCATCCCGGTGGGCACCGACCGCCTCACGCTCGCGATCCGCGAGCCCCACGGCGTGACCGGGCACATCGTGCCCTGGAACTATCCGCTCGGCCTCAGCACCCGCACGATCGCCCCGTCGATCGCGGCGGGGAACTGCTGCGTGCTCAAACCCGCCGAGGACGCCTCGCTCACGCCCTCTCGCATCAGTGAGCTGGCGCTGGAGGCGGGCCTGCCCGCCGGCGTGCTCAACTGCGTCACCGGGCCGGGCGGTGTGACCGGACAGGCGCTCGTCGAGCACCATGACGTCGACTACATCTCGTTCACCGGTTCGGTGCCGGTGGGTCATCGCATCGCGGCGGCGGCGGCGCACACCCTGACCCCGGTCGCGCTGGAGCTCGGCGGCAAGTCGCCGAACATCGTGTTCGCCGACGCCGACCTCGACGAGGCCGCTCCGGTCCTCGCCCGATCGATCATCCAGAACGCCGGGCAGACGTGTTCGGCGGGGTCGAGACTGCTCGTGGCGGACGAGGTGCACGACGAGCTGCAAGGCCGCCTGGTCGAGATCTTCCGGGCGACGCGCATCGGGCCGGGCGAGGAGGATCCGGATCTCGGGCCGGTGATCTCGGCGAAGCAGCTGGGCAGCGTCACGGACATGATCGAGCGGGGCAAGCAGGAGGCCACCCTGCTCACCGGCGGCGGCCGCGCGGCAGAGCCCCGGCTGGCCGGCGGCTACTTCGTGGAGCCCACCCTCTTCGGCGACGTCGCGCCGGAGGCATCCATCTTCCAGCAGGAGATCTTCGGCCCCGTGCTCACCCTCACCCGCTTCCGCGACATCGACGAGGCGATCGAGCTGGCGAACGGCACCGAGTACGGCCTCGTGTCCGGCGTGTGGACGGGCAGCATCTCCACGGCCCATCGCATGATCCAGGAGCTGGACAGCGGACAGGTCATGGTGAACACCTTCTCGAACGGGGTCGAGCTCCCGTTCTCGGGACGGCGCAAGTCGGGCTACGGAGTGGAGAAGGGGTACGACGGGCTCCTCGCCTTCACGAAGGTGAAGGGCGCCGTGATCGCCTGGTCCCGGTCATGAGCGCCGACGAGTTCGACCTCGTGATCCGCAAGGGCAGAATCGTGCTGCCCGATCGCGTGATCGCCGGCGACGTCGGCGTCACCGGGGGACGCATCGCCGCGATCGGACCGGAGCTCGCCGGCAACGGACGAGCCGAGGTCGACGCGAGCGGGCTCGTCGTGATGGCGGGCATGATCGACACGCACGTGCACCTCCGAGACCCCGGACACCCGCAGCGGGAGAACTTCGCGACGGGCACGGCCGCGGCCGCGAAGGGCGGCATCACCACCGTGCTGGAGATGCCGTCCGGCATACCGGCGGTGGCCGACGCCGAGAGCTGGCGCCACAAGCTCGCGCTCGTCGCGCCGAAGGCGCACGTCGACTTCGGGCTCTACGGAGGCGCCGGGGCGAGCAATCTGGATCGGATCGCCGAGCAGGCGGCCGTGGGGGCGATCGCCTTCAAGTCCTTCATGATCCCGCCGGGCCCGCTCTCCGACCCGGGGATCGAGTCGCGGAGCCTGGCCGACGACGTGAGCTTCCTGCGTGCGATGCGGGAGATCCGCGCCGCCGAACGGGTGGCCGTCGTGCACGCCGAGAACGGCGGGCTGTGCGCCCACTTCGCCGCCGAGCAGCGGGCGAGAGGCCGGAACGACCTTCAGGCGCATGCCGACTCGCGCCCCCCGATCACGGAGGTGGAGGCCGTGTCGCGGGCCATCGTGCTCGGCGCCGAGGCCGCTGTGCGGCTCTCCTTCGCGCACGTGAGCACCCGGGGCGCCGTGGAGCAGATCCGGCGCGCGAAGGCGAGCGGCCTCACCGTCACGGCAGAGGCCTGTCCGCACCACCTGCTGCTGGGCACGTCGGAGCGACCGGCTCTCGGGCCTTTCGGCAAGATCAACCCTCCGCTGCGCGATCGGGAGCATCGGGAAGCGCTCTGGGCGGGCCTGCTCGACGGCACGATCGATTTCATCGGCACCGACCACGCCCCCTATACGGCGGCCGACAAGGAGCCCGGCTGGGCGAGCATCTGGGATGCTCCCGCGGGCGGGCACGGCCTGGAGACGGCGCTCGCCGTGCTTCTCACGCAGGTCGCAGGAGGCCGGCTCACTCTGCCCCAGCTCACGCGGATCGTCTCGCTCAACGCGGCGAAGGTCTTCGGGCTGCACCCCAGGAAGGGCGAGCTGCGTCCCGGTGCGGATGCCGACCTCATCCTGGTCGACACCGAGCGAGCCGCCGAGTTCTCGGCCGAGTCCTCGGTGTCGGTGAGCCGGGACGGCGCCCGGCTCTGGGAGGGCTATCCCACCATCGGCGCGGTCCTGGCCACCTATGTGCGCGGTGAGCTCGTGATGAGGGACGGCGACATCGTGGGTCCGCGGGGCTTCGGCCGCCTGGTGACCGCTGAGCGGTCGGCGAGACCGGCGTGAGAGTCGGCATCGTCGGTGCCGGGAGCATCGGCCTCTCGACGGCGGCCGACCTCCTCGGACGCGGGCACACGATCACCGGGCTGGTGGACCGGGACCCGGATCGGGTGGCTTCGCTCGAGCGTTCGGGCGTCATCCGGCTCGACGGGCGGCTCGGCTCGGGAGAGATCGGTCTTCCGCCGATGGGCGACGATCCCGGGATGCTGGAGGGCTCGGCCCTCGTGATCGTGGCCACGACCGCGGACCGGCATGCGGAGGCGGCGGCGTCGCTCGCCTCCGCCATCGGCGACGGGGCGCCGGTGCTGCTGACGACCGGCTTCGTCGCGGGAGCCCGCTGCTTCGCCGCAGCGATGCGCGCGCGTGATGCGTCGCTGCATCCTCGTGTGCTCGAGCTCAACACCAGCCCGTACCTCTCCTACGCCGACGCGCGGGGGAGGACGCATGTCGCGATACGGAAGACCTGGTTCCAGCTCTCCGCGGCCGATCGCGGCGCCCTGGAAGGCACCGCTCCGCTTGTCGAGGAGCTCTATCCGCAGGCGGAGCGCACATGTCATGGCGTGGCGGCATCCCTGAACAACCCGAACCCCGTGGCCAACGCATCGTCGTTCCTGCTCAACGCCGGCTTCGCACTGCGGGAGATCGCGGGAGAGGTCGAAGGCAGAGGCGCGTTCAGCCTTGCGGACTTCGGCTCGGCCGCGCTGGACCGACTGCGGGACGGCCTCGACGAGGAGCGGATCGCGGTGATGCGCGCGCTCGGATCTGCCGGCGAGGCGATCACCCGCGCCGAGTTCCCCCGCCGCGCCTACGGCGAAGGCTCGCGGCATCCGCGGGTGCCCCGTGTCGGGCCGACCTTCCAGCCCCGTTTCTTCCGCGAAGACATACCGTGCGGGCTCGCGCCGGTCGAGGCCCTCGGCGAGAGCCGAGGCGTCGCGACGCCGGTGACGAGCGCGTTCATCACGCTCGCAGAGGCCGTCACGGGCGAGCCGTTGCGCAGCACCGGAGAGGCGAGGGCCCGTGCGGCCGAGGCGCTCGCGGCGCTCGACGAGGAGGAGCGATGATCGGCTCGGACAGCCCGCTGCGCGGGCAGGGCGTGCTCGTGACCGGTGCGGCCAGCGGCATCGGCCACGGCCTCGCCCGGCACTTCTCGGCCCTGGGCTGCCGGGTCCTCATGGTCGACCTCGACGGAGAGCGGCTCGAGGAGCGGGCGGCCGGGATCGAGGGAGCGATCCCGGTCCTCGCCGACGCGAGAAGCGAGGCCGACATGGAACGGGCGTTCGGCGCGTCGCCCGTGCCGGTGAGCATCGCCATCGCCAACGCGGGCGTCTCGCGGCCCCGCACGCTCGCCGTCGACCTGCCCGTCGACGAGTGGGACCGCATCGTCGACCACAATCTGAAGAGCGCGTTCGTGACGATGCGTGCGGCTGTGCGGCATCAGCAGCGCCACCGGATCGGTGGCCGCATCATCGCGACCGCCTCCGTCGCGAGCGTCGTCGCGGAGCCGGGCTACGCCGCCTATGCCGCTGCCAAGTGGGGCGTCGTCGGCCTGGTGAAGTCGATCGCGATGGAGGTGGCGGCGCAGGGAATACGGGTGAACGCGATCTGCCCCGGAGACGTCAGCACTCGCTTCCTGGACGAGACCGCGCCCCCCGGAGCCGGCAGCGGCCCGATCGGACGACCGGCGAGCATCCGGGAGCTCCTGCCCTGGTACGAGCTCCTCGCCGGTCCGGGAGGCGAGTACCTCGTCGGGGAGGCGATCGTGATCGACGGCGGGCTCTCGCTCACAGCGCTTTCGTAGGCGGCGGGTCGGTTCGCAGGCGGCGGGTCAGAGGGACGTGGCGGCGACGGATGCGGCGATGAGGCCGAGCACCGCGGCGACGCGGCGACCGGCGCGTTCGGCGTCCGTCCCGCCCTGCGTCCGTGCAGACCGGTCGGGTACCCTAGACGGATGCCGCGGGCTGTTCGCCGCGCGGTGAGAGCTGAATAGGGAGGCACCTGTGGATATCGATCTGGGACTGCTGCGGACGGTCGAACGCGAGAAGGAGATCCCCTTCGAAGAGCTCGTCGCGATCATCGAGCAGGCCATCCTCACCGCGTACGCGCGGCACACCTCTCCGACCGGGGCGCTGCCCGAGGGCGCGCGCGCCGAGCTCGACCGCAAGAGCGGCCACGTCGCGATCTTCGTGCCGCTGCGCGACGACGAGGGCGCGATCATCGGCGAGGAGGAGTCGACGCCCGAGGACTTCGGCCGCATCGCCGCGTTCGCGGCGAAGCAGGTCATCAGCCAGCGTCTGCGCGACATCGCCGACGAGGCGGTGCTCGGCGAGTTCCGCGGCAAGGAGGGCGACATCGTCGCCGGCGTCGTCCAGCAGGGCCCGAACCCCCGCATGGTGCACGTCGACCTCGGCACCGTCGAGGCGATCCTTCCTCCCGAGGAGCAGGTGCCGGGCGAGGAGTACGCGCACGGCTCGCGCATCCGCGTCTACGTGACGTCGGTCGCCAAGGGCACGAAGGGTCCGGCGATCACGGTGTCGCGCACGCATCCCGGCCTCGTGCGCAAGCTGTTCGCGCTGGAGGTCCCCGAGATCGCCTCCGGGCTCGTCGAGATCGTGTCGCTCGCGCGCGAGGCGGGCCATCGCACCAAGATCGCCGTGAAGACCGACGATCCCTCGATCAACGCGAAGGGCGCCTGCATCGGCGAGCTCGGCCGCCGTGTGCGCGCCGTGACGGAGGAGCTCGGCGGCGAGAAGATCGACATCGTCGACTTCGACCCCGAGCTGGCCAAGTTCGTCGCCAACGCCCTGTCGCCCGCGAAGGTGACCTCGAGCTTCGTCCTCGACGCGAACAGCAAGGCCGTGCGCGCGCTCGTGCCCGACTACCAGCTGTCGCTCGCGATCGGCAAGGAAGGCCAGAACGCGCGCCTCGCCGCGAAGCTCACGGGGGCGAAGATCGACATCCAGCCCGACAGCATCCTCGAGTCGTGACCGATCGCGGCCGCGCCGGCCGCGCCGTCCCCCGGGAGGGCCTGCGCATGCGCGGCGGCGATGACGGGCCGGCATGCCGCCGTTTCCGTGCGGCGAGAACAGAGCGCGACCCGAGGGGGTAGAATGGATCCGGTTCGAACGTGCGTGGGGTGCCGCGCGCGTGCCTCCCGGTCCTCGCTTCTGAGGGTCGTGGTCAGAGACGGCGTGCTCATCCCCGATGAGAAGGCGGTTCTGCCCGGGCGGGGCGCGTGGGTGCACGACACGCCCGAATGCATCGACAACGCCCTCAGGCGCCGTGCGTTCGTCCGAGCCTTGCGTGTGTCGGGCCCGCTCGATACGCAGACCATCCAACACATCCACCAGCGAAACGGCTGAACGGCTATGGACACAAAGTGAACGGCTCGAAATGAGACCCGTCCGCGACTAACGGTCTGCCCTGTGTGGGGGAGACCTCAGACAGGAGAATTGTGGCAAAACCACGCGTACACGAGATCGCTTCGGAGCTCGGCGTCGACAGCAAGGTCGCGCTCGCGAAGCTGAAGGAGCTCGGCGAGTTCGTCAAGAGCCCCTCATCGACCATCGAGCCCCCGGTGGCGCGCAAGCTGCGCGCCGCGCTGGCGGCCGACGGCGCCGGAGCGTCCGGCGGGGCGCCCGCCGCGTCGGCGGCCCGGCCCGGTCCCGCGCGCCCGGGCGGCGCGACCCCGGGTCCGCGCCCCGGCCCCAAGCCGGCCGCTCCCGCGCCCGCTCCGAAGGCTCCCGCCGCGCCCAAGGCGCCGGCCGCCCCCGCCGCCGCGGCTCCTGCCGCTCCGGCTCCGGCCGCCCCCGCGGCTCCCTCGGCGGCACCCGCCCCGGCCGCTCCCGCGGCGCCGTCGGCGTCCCCGAAGCCCGGCGCGCCCAAGCCCGGCGCCCCGACCCCCGGCAACGCCCGCCCCGGCGGCCCGCGTCCCGGCAACAACCCGTTCGCGTCGCAGCAGGGCATGGGCCAGCGGCCCGCGGGCCCGCGCCCGGGCAACAACCCGTTCGCGTCGCAGCAGGGCATGGGCCAGCGGCCCAACCCCGGCAACATCCCGCGCCCGCAGGCCCCGCGTCCCGGCTCGCCGCGTCCCGGCGCGCCCCGTCCCGGCGGTGCCGGCCGTCCCGGTCAGCCGGGTCGTCCCGGCGCGCCGTTCCAGCAGCGTCCCGGCGGCCCCGGTCGTCCCGGCGGCGCCGGTGGCGGCGGCGGGTTCCAGCGTCCCGGCGGGGCGCCCGGCACGGGCGGCGGCGGCTTCGCCGGTCGTCCCGGCGGTGGCGGCGGCCGCGGTCGTGGCCCCGGCGGCGGCACCGCGGGCGCCTTCGGCAAGGGCGGCGGCAAGAGCCGTCAGCGCAAGTCGCGCCGGACGAAGCGTCAAGAGTTCGAGATGCGGGATGCGCCGGTCGTCGGCGGCGTCAACGTCCAGAAGGGCAACGGCGAGGTCATCCGCCTGCGTCGCGGCGCGTCGATCGCCGACTTCGCCGACAAGCTCGAGGCGCTCAACGGCTACACCGTGCAGCCCGGCACGCTCGTGACCATCCTGTTCAACCTGGGCGAGATGGCCACCGCGACCGAGTCGCTCGACGAGGCCACCTTCGAGGTGCTCGGCGCCGAGCTCGGCTACAAGATCGACATGGTCTCGCCCGAGGACGAGGACAAGGAGCTCCTCGAGGGCTTCGGCCTCGACCTCGACAAGGAGGCGGAGGACGAGAACGAGGACGACCTCGAGATCCGTCCCCCGGTCGTCACCGTCATGGGTCACGTCGACCACGGCAAGACGCGCCTGCTCGACGCGATCCGTCAGACCAACGTGGTCGCGGGCGAAGCGGGCGGCATCACGCAGCACATCGGTGCGTACCAGGTGTGGACGGAGCACGACGGCATCGAGCGTGCCATCACCTTCATCGACACCCCGGGTCACGAGGCGTTCACCGCCATGCGTGCCCGTGGTGCGCAGGTGACCGACATCGCGATCCTCGTGGTCGCGGCCGACGACGGCATCATGCCGCAGACGGTGGAGGCCCTCAACCACGCCCAGGCGGCGAACGTGCCGATCGTGGTCGCGGTGAACAAGGTCGACAAGCCTGAGGCCAACCCGGCCAAGGTGCGCCAGCAGCTCACCGAGTACGGCCTCGTGGCCGAGGAGTACGGCGGCGACGTCATGTTCGTCGACGTCTCCGCGCGTCAGGGCACCGGCATCCAGGATCTGCTCGACGCCGTGCTGCTCACGGCCGACGCCGGTCTCGACCTCACGGCCAACCCGAACAAGGCGGCCCGTGGTGTCGCGATCGAGGCGAAGCTCGACAAGGGCCGCGGCTCGGTCGCCACGGTGCTCATCCAGTCGGGAACGCTGCGCGTCGGCGACGCGATCGTCGCCGGCACGGCCTACGGCCGCGTGCGCGCGATGGTCGACGAGAACGGCGACGCGGTCGAGGAGGCCGCCCCGTCGCGTCCCGTGCAGGTGCAGGGCCTCAACTCGGTCCCGCGCGCCGGCGACATGTTCATCGTGACCGACGAGGACCGCACGGCCCGCCAGATCGCGGAGAAGCGCGAGGCCGCCGAGCGCAACGCCCAGCTGGCGAAGGCCCGCAAGCGCATCTCGCTCGAGGACTTCACCCGCGCTCTCGAAGAGGGCAAGGTCGAGTCGCTCAACCTCATCATCAAGGGCGACGTCTCGGGTGCCGTGGAGGCGCTGGAGGAGTCGCTGCTCAAGATCGAGGTCGACGACTCGGTGCAGCTGCGCATCATCCACCGCGGCGTCGGCGCGATCACCGAGAGCGACGTCAACCTGGCCACGATCGACAACGCGATCGTGATCGGCTTCAACGTGCGCCCCGACACGAAGGCGCGCGAGCGCGCCGCGCGCGAGGGCGTCGACATCCGGTTCTACTCGGTCATCTACAACGCGATCGACGATGTCGAGCAGTCGCTGCAGGGCATGCTCAAGCCGGAGTACGAAGAGGTCCAGTCGGGTGTCGCCGAGATCCGCGAGGTGTTCCGCTCCTCGAAGTTCGGCAACATCGCCGGTGTCATCGTGCGCTCGGGCACGATCACGCGCAACGCCAAGGCGCGC
Source organism: Microbacterium sp. No. 7 (assembly GCF_001314225.1). Lineage (NCBI taxonomy): Bacteria > Bacillati > Actinomycetota > Actinomycetes > Micrococcales > Microbacteriaceae > Microbacterium > Microbacterium sp. No. 7. Next base: position 3,138,889 of record NZ_CP012697.1, on the reverse strand, counting down.
GTGATCCGCGACGGCGTCGTGATCGCCGACGGCCTGGCCATCGAGTCGCTGCGCCGCTTCAAGGACGACGTCACCGAGGTGCGCACCGACTTCGAGTGCGGTATCGGTCTGGGCAAGTACAACGACATCCAGATCGGCGACGAGATCGAGACGACCGAGATGGTGGAGAAGCCGCGCGGCTGATCCGTCGGCTCCGGTTCAGGATGCCTTTCCCTCAGCAGAGCGGGGACCCCCGAGACCCCGATGCTTCGGGAAAGGCATCCTGAACCTCCGCAGCACATACATCCCGACGGGAGAATGAGGGAGAACATGGCTGGTGAACGACAGGCACGCCTGGCCGACCGCATCCGCGTGCTCATCGCGGAGCGTCTCGAGAAGGGGCTACGCGACCCGCGGCTCGGTTTCGTGACGATCACCGATGTGCGCGTCACGGGCGACCTGCAGCACGCCTCGGTGTTCTACACCGTGCTCGGCAGCGACGAGGAGCGGGCATCGACGGCGCAGGCGCTGAAGGCCGCGACCGGCATGCTGCGCAGCGAGGTCGGCAAGGGACTCGGCGTGCGGCTCACGCCGTCGCTCGAGTTCATCCCCGACGGCATCCCCGAGAACGCCGGGCACATCGAGGAGCTGCTGCGCGAGGCGCGCGAGCGCGACCAGGCCGTCGCCGGGCTCGCGGCCGCGGCGCAGCACGCCGGCGACCCCGACCCCTACGTCAAGCCGCGCGACGACGAGGACTGATCCCGCGCCGTCACGGCCGCAGGAGAAATCACGGGGACAGGACGTTTCCACACGGATCTTCCTGTCCCCGTGATATCTCCTGTCCTCGTGATTTCTCCTGCCCGGAGCACGTGGATGCCGGGGAGCCTCCGTCTAGGGTCGGGGTATGGCATCCTCGCACGCACCGATCGTGACCCTGACGATGAACCCGGCGCTCGACGTGAGCACGTCGACGCCGTCGGTGATCCCCGAGCGCAAGCTGCGGTGCGGCGCGACGCGCCTCGACCCGGGCGGCGGCGGGGTCAACGTGAGCCGCGCGATCCGCAACCTCGGCGGCCGCTCGCTCGCGATCTATCCGCTCGGCGGCCCGACCGGCCAGGCCTATCGGCAGCTGCTGGAGGCCGAGGCGGTCGTGGGTCGCGTCGTCACCATCGCGGGCTCGACCCGCGAGAGCTTCACGGTCGATGAGACCGGCTCGGGCGAGCAGTTCCGGTTCGTGCTGCAGGGGCCCACGCTGCGTGAGCCCGAGTGGCGCGCCTGTCTGTCGGCGGTCGGCGACCTGCTGCCCGACGACGGCTACCTCGTGCTCAGCGGCAGCCTGCCCCTCGGCGTGCCCGACGACTTCTACGGGCGGCTCGCGGTCGTGTGCCGCGAGAACGGCGTGCGCTGCGTCGTCGACACCTCGGGGCCCGCGCTCGCCGCGGCGCTGGATGCCGGGGTGCACCTCATCAAGCCGAGCCTGCGCGAGCTGGCCGACCTCGTCGGCGCCGACGCCCTCGACGCCGCGGATCGCGTCGCGGCGGCGCGCACGATCGTCGAACGCGGCCAGGCCGAGGTGGTCGCGCTGACCCTCGGCGGCGACGGGGCGACCCTCGTGACCGCCGACGAGGTGGTCGACCTGCCGACGCCGCACGTCGACGTGAAGAGCGCGGTCGGCGCGGGCGACTCGTTCCTCGCCGCGCTCGTGCTGCGCCGCGCCCAGGGCGCCGACTGGCGCTCCGCCTTCCGCACGGCGGTCGCCGCGGGCAGCGCCACCGCGATGCTGCCCGCCACCGAGCTGTGCCACGCCGACGACGTCGCCCGCCTGGAGGCGCAACTGCCGGCGGAATGACGCACGACGGCGGACGACGACCGAGGAGGGTGGTAGGAAATCATCCCACCCACTGAAGTGGCGGGGATTTGTTGCACCGTGTTTGAATATTCTCGCGCTGCAGTGGAGCAGTCGGCTGAGGTACGACAAAGGGCACATAGGATCCAGTTTGAGTATGACGCAGCACGGCGGGAAGGCGCCTCACCTCGTGGAGCTGGGCAGCTTTCTCCGCTCGCGTCGGGGTTCGCTCACGCTGGAGATCGCCCGCGTGACTCCACGCATGCAGCAGCGAAGGGTCTCCGGCCTGCGTCGCGAAGAAGTGGCGCGCCTGGCCAACATCAGCGTCGACTATTACATTCGCATCGAGCAGGGCAGACTGCTGCCGACGGCTTCCGTCATCGAGGACATCGGTTCTGCGCTCTCGCTCGAACCCGACGAGGTCGCGTACCTGAAGAGCCTGGCCAACTACGCGAGGAATCCGTCTCCGCCGACGCCGGAGCCGTCGTGTGCGGACGAGGCCGAATATCCGAACGCGTATCTGCGCAATGTGCTGGACCAGCTCACGAACACGCCGGCGCTGATCCTCGGCCCGCGCACCGACATCCTCGCGTGGAATGCGATGGCGAGCGCGCTCTGGCTCGACCTCGACCGGCTCCTCCCGCGTGAACGCAACTACATCCGTCTCGCCTTTCTCGGCCCGGGCAGAAGGCTCTTCACCGACGAGGACTGGGAGGAGACGGCGCGGTCGTGCGTTGCCTACCTGCGCCGCACGGCCGCGGTGAATCCCGGCGACCCTCTGCTCGCGGCGCTGGTCGACGAGCTCATGGATGCCGACGAGCGCTTCGCGCAGCTCTGGGACTCCCGCGTCGTCGACCGGCAGGACTCGGGCAGGAAGACCGTGCTCCATCCCAAGGTCGGCCGCATGGAGCTCGAATGGAACTTCTTCCGCTACACCGGCGCGCCCGAGCAGCGACTGCTGCTGTACAGCGCGGTGCGGGGGTCGGAATCGGCGTGGCGGCTGTCGCAGCTGCTCGATTGAGGGCGAGGGCGAGGGCGAGGGCGTTCGCCGCGCCGCGTATCGCAGCCGCCGGTGCTGCGCCGTGGAGAGCAGTGAGCCCGGGGCTCCCGGTCAAGCGGATCGCTCGACCGGGGAGCCCCGGGAACCCGGGGCCTACAGGCCCGTGGCGACGCAGCGGGTGCGGATCGAGCCGATTCCGGCGTAATCGAGGGTGATCTGGCCGCCCTGGCCCGCGATGGCGACGCCGTCGGCGCCCACCACGGTCGCCGTCATGACGCCCACGGGGCTGCCGTCGGTGACCCCCCAGGTGACTCCCGGGCGCACGAGGCCGAAGCGGTAGCTGCTGCCGCTGGGGATGCTGAGGGTGAGGGTGTTGGTGCGGGTCGCCGTCTTGCGGTTGCCTCCGGCGTCGGTGATCACGGCGTCGCTCCAGCCGGTCTGGCCCGTGAGCGAGCCGCCGGCGAACGCGTCGCTGCCCCACACCCCGGACTGCGACGAGAGCCGGTTCACGGCGTCGCGGGCGTTCTGCTCGGCGGTCCTCTCCAGGGGCCAGATGCCGCTCGGACCGGCTGTCGCAGACGAGACGAGCGTGACCTGCACGTCGGTGGTCGCACCGGAGGTGTTGCCGATGTTCCAGCCGTCGACGACGGCGCCGACGGGGATCCAGCCGGCGTTGATGAACACGAGGTCACAGCCGGTCTCGGCGAAGAAGTGCGCGGGATCGGGGCCGGTGCCGGTGGTCGCGGCGGCGAGCGGCGTCGTCACGGCGACGGCGATCACGGGCAGCGACCAGGCGGCTCCCTTCACGATGGTGCGTCGTTCGAGGCCGCTCGAGGCGGCTTTTCTGATGTCGAGGTCGGTCATGGATCTCCTTGGCTTGATGGGTGACGGAAATGCACGCATTTCCCCGTCCTCATGGTTCGACAATGCGGACGGAGTGAAAAGGGAAAGGTCTTCTCCTGGGCAGCCCGGGGCTGGGAGCGAGTCATACCGGGCACGAACGAGCCTGGGAAGGAATCTGCCTATGAAGGAGGCGGTCTACGAGAAAGCGCGCCCCCTTTCCGGAGTTGCGCACCCCGTCGAAAGTCCCGTAGAGGTAGGAGATGCGGACAGCGGGCGTGCGCGACGACCGAGACGCCCCGCGGCCCGCATCGCGCGCCGCGACGGCGCATTCGACGGACGGAGCAATGGATGGCGACCATGGGGGCAACCGTGCTGAGCGTCGCATTCTCGCTCATGCTGGTCGCGAGCGGGCTGGGGAAGCTCCGGTCGCCGCGGCTGGGGGCCGCGGCGTTCGACGCGCTGCGGCTGCCGGTTCGGGCGCCGGCGCTCGCGGCCGCGGTGCTCATCGTCGTCGAGCTGCTGATGGCGCTCGGTCTGCTGCTCGCCGGCGGCATCGTGCTCGCCGCGGTCGCCGCATCCGTCCTCGCGCTGATGCTCGCGTTCCTCGCGGTCGTCTGGCGGGCGTACGCGAAGGGCTCGACCGACGTCTGCGGCTGCTTCGGCGAGGAATCGGGTGGGAGGGTCGGTCGCCGGCTCCTGGTGCGCGACGTGCTGCTGACGGCGGTCGCCGCGGCGCTGCTCGCGCTGACCTGGCAGGAGCCGCGGCCGAGCGCGGTGCTGGTGCTCATCGGGGCGCGGGGACCCGAGAGCGCGATCGGGGTCTGGGCGAGCCTGCTGGTGATCGCCGTCGTCATCGCCGTCAGCGCCCCGCATGCGCCCTCGGGCACGTCGCCGGCGGCATCCTCGCGGCCGGGCTCGCCGGGCGCACCGGGCTCGCCGATCCTCGGGGCTCCGGCGGGATCCGGCCCGATCTCGGTGATCGATCCCGACACGCTGCGCGTGATCGACCTCCGGGTGCGCGCCCGGTCGAAGGCCCAGCTGGTGCTCTTCGTGATCCCGGGGTGCGGGGCCTGCCGTGTCGCGATCGAGCGGCTCGACGCGGCGCGCGCCGGGCTCGAGCCGGTCGTCGACGTGGTGCTCGTGCCGGGCACCCGGCCGGGGCACTCGGTGCGGGAGGCTCTGGCCGACGAGTGCGCGGGCTTCACGCGGCTCGTCGATCTCGGCAGCTTCGCGGCCGACCGCGCGGGGGTGACCGACGAGCGGCCGGCGGCCGTCCTGATCGCGACCGACGGGCAGGTCGTCGATCCGGTCGCGGTGGGCACCGAGGAGATCGACGGCCTCGTGGAGGTGCTCGTCGCGATCGCCGAGGCGGCCGCCGGCGACCGGGATGACGCGGAGGGCGTCCTTCCCGTCGTCGGGGGCCACGAAGCTCGGAGCATGTGACGAGGTCCGGGGCATCTGGCTCGGATCGTCCGCGCTTCGCGCGATTCTCCGAGGCTCGTGAGGTCGTGCGCTCTACTCCCGCGGCAGCCGCAGCATCCCGTCGACGGCCTCGACGAGGCCGTCGACGACGAGCGAGTCGATCGCGCGGTCGCGCTGCAGCGGGTCGGGCCAGTCGGGCACGACCCGCTCCGCGGGCACGGCGTGCGTCGCGGCGTCGCGCAGCACCTTCAGCACGGCGCCGCGGGCCTGCCGGTCGCTGCCCTCGTAGCGGGCCTGCTTGCGCCGCGCGTCGCCCGTGTCGGGGTAGCCGGCCGCGCGCCAGGCGCACACGTGCGCGAGCGGGCACGCCTCGCAGCGCGGGGCGCGTGCCGTGCACACGATCGCGCCGAGCTCCATCGCCGCGGCGTTCACGACCGCCGCACCGGCGGCATCCTCCGGCAGGATCGCGGTCATCGCCGCGAGGTCGCGCTTCGACGGGGGACCGGGCTGCGCCTTCCCGTCGATCGCACGGGCCAGCACGCGGCGCGTGTTCGTGTCGACCACGGGATGCCGGTCGCCGTACGCGAACACCGCCACCGCCCGCGCGGTGTAGTCGCCGATGCCGGTGAGCGCGAGCAGCGCGTCGACGTCGCGGGGCACGACGCCGCCGTGCCGGTCGCGGATCTGCACGGCCGCGCGGTGCAGCCACAGCGCGCGGCGCGGGTAGCCCAGGTTCGCCCACTGTCGCACGGCGTCGGCGGGCGCCGCCCCGGCGAGCGCCGCGGGCGTGGGCCAGCGGCCCAGCCACGCCTCGAGGTGCGGGATCACGCGGTTCACGGGCGTCTGCTGCAGCATGAACTCGCTCACCAGCACGCCCCATGCGCCGTACCCCGGCGCGCGCCACGGCAGGTCGCGCGCATTGTCGCGATACCAGGCGACGAGCGGGGCGGCGAGGTCGGGCACCGCAACAGCCTATGGCGCCCCGCTCCGTCCCGCCCTTCCCTCCCTCGCGAGGGTGCTACTAGTTCTCGCGAGGGTGCTACTAGTTCTCGCGAGGGTGCTTATTGTTCTCGCGAGAGGAAGTGGCACCGTCGCCGGGACAAGTGGCACCCTCGCGGGAGGAAGTGGCACCGTCGCGAGAGGAAGTGGCACCCTCGCGAGGACAAGTGGCACCGTCGCGGGTGCGGGGCGGGCGCGGCATCCCGTGCCGCATAGGGTGGAGAGATGAGCTCCAGCGCCGGCATCGCGCCCAACGGCATCGTGCTCGTCGACAAGCCCGGCGGCGTGACGAGCCACGACATCGTCGCGCGCGCCCGTCGCGCGCTCGCGACCCGCAAGATCGGGCACGCCGGCACCCTCGACCCCATGGCGACGGGGCTGCTGGTGCTCGGCGTCGGGCCCGCGACGCGCCTGCTCACCTATCTCGTGGGCCTCGACAAGACGTACGAGGCGACGATCCGGCTGGGCGTCGCGACCGACTCCGACGACGCCGACGGCGCCGAGACGGCGAGGACGGATGCCGCGCTCGTGACCGACGCGCAGATCGCCGCGGGCGTCGCGGCGCTCACGGGGGAGATCGACCAGGTGCCGAGCACCGTCTCCGCGATCAAGGTAGGCGGCCGCCGCGCCTACGACCTCGCCCGCGCGGGGGAGCAGGTCGCGCTCGCGGCGCGCCGGGTGACGGTCTCGCGGTTCGAGGTCACCGGCATCCGTCGCGAGGGGCCGGCGATCGACGTCGACGTCGTCGTCGACTGCTCGAGCGGCACGTACATCCGCGCGCTCGCGCGCGACCTCGGCGCCGGCCTCGGCGTCGGCGGCCATCTCACCGCGCTGCGCCGCACGCGCATCGGCCCGTTCCCGGTCGGCGACGCGCTCGCGGCGCTCGAGCCGCCCGTGCCGCTGCGGACGCCCGCCGAGGTCGCGACCGCCGTGCTCGGCGCGTTCGAGGTGACGGCCGACGAGGCGCGCGACCTGCGGCACGGCAAGCGGCTCGTCGGCGCCGCCGCGCGCCTGACCGGGCCCACGCCCGCGGCGATCGACCCCGAGGGACGGCTCATCGGCATCGTCGAGCGCCGCGGCGCCGACGTGAAGAGCACCATGAACATGGCGGAGGAGCCGTCGTGATCCCGTGGCTCATGATCGTGCAGGTCGCCGTCGCGTGCGCCGCGGGCCTGCTCTGCCTCGTGCTCGGCCTGGCCGGCCGCCGGCCGAGCGACCTCAGCGCGGGCAGCATGGCGGCGCTGCTGCTCGTGCTGCTCGCCCAGGTGGTCGTCGCGATCGTCGCGCCCTTCACCGGCAACACGCCCACGGGCAGTGCGCTGGAGTTCTGGGTCTACCTGGTCTCCGCCGTGCTGATCCCGCCGGCCGCCGTCGCGTGGGCGCTCGTCGACCGCACGCGGTGGAGCACCGTCGTGATGGGCGTCGCGGGCTTCGCCGTCGCGATCATGGTGTGGCGCATGTGGGTGATCTGGACGATCCAGCTAGCCTGAGCGACATGAGCCAGAGCCCGACGACCCCCGTGAGCCCGCCGACGACGGATGCCGGGAGAGCCCGCACGATCGCCGTGCTGCGCCGCGTGATCGTGACGGTCATCGTCGTGTCGTTCGCGCTCGCGGCGCTGGGCGGCATCGCGGTGCTGCTGGGCGCCGAGCTGGGCTCGGCCGCGGGCCAGGTGCTCGCCACGACGGCCGTCGTCGGCGCCTTCAGCGTCGCCGTGCTGTGCTGCGCCGCGCTGATCGGCCGGCGCGTGCAGCTCGTCGGCGTGATCGGCGTGCTCGTGTCGGTGCTCGCCGCCGTGCTCGTGATCGTGCTGATCTGGGGCGAGCCGCGCAGCGACGGCTTCTTCCAGTGGATGCTCACGCTCATCTCCGCCAGCTCCGCGTTCGCGCTGGGATCGCTGCTGCTCCTGCTCGCCGACCGCCGCCGGCCCGCCGTGCGGCTGGGCCTCATCGTGACGCTGGCGCTCTTCGTGCTCGTGCTCGCCCTCGTCGTGAACCTCATCTGGAACGCCCCCGACATCGACGGCGACCTCTACCCGCGCCTGCTCGGCATCGTGTCGATCCTCGCGGCGCTGGGCGGTGTCGTGGTGCCCGTCATGTCGCTGCTCATGCCCGACGCCCGCCCCGCGGGCGAGGCGCGCGTCACGCCCGGGCTCGCCGCGCGCCTCGAGGCGGAGGCCGCGCGCCGCGGCGTGACCGTCGAGCAGCTCGTCGCACCGCTCCTCTCCGGATCCGCGGACCCCGGCATCCCCGCCGCCGGCCCGGAGGGCGCCGGTCCCGTCGCGCCGCCGGCCCCGGGGACGGACGGCCGTGTCTAGCCGCCTATCATGGACGAGTCATGGAATCGTCTGCGTCGCGCACGAGCGGTCTCGGCCGGGTGCTGGTCGCGGTCTATGCCGTGATGGCGCTCGCGGCCACCGGCCGCTCGCTCGTGCAGATCATCGAGGACTTCGAGGCGGCGCCCCTGGCCTACACGCTGTCGGCGCTCGCGGCGGCCGTGTACATCCTCGCCACGGTCGCGCTCGTGCGCTCTGAGAGCCCCGTCTGGTACGTCGTCGCCTGGATCGCCGTGAGCTTCGAGCTCGTCGGCGTGCTCGTCGTGGGCGTGCTGAGCCTCACGCATCCCGAGCTGTTCTCGAACGACGCGACGGTGTGGTCGGGCTTCGGCTACGGCTACTTCTGGGTCCCGCTCGTGCTGCCGTTCTTCGGCCTCTGGTGGCTCGTCGCGTCGCGTCGCGAGGAGGCGCCCGTCGCGGAACAACCGAAGGAGAGGTCGGCGTGGTGATCGTCTTCCGCAGCCCCGACGAGGTGCCGCCGGGGTTCGGCCCGAGCGTCGTCGCGATCGGCAAGTTCGACGGCGTGCACTTCGGGCACGTCGCCGTGATCGGCCGGGCGCGCGCCGTCGCCGCGTCGTCGGGCGTGCAGGTCGTCGCGGTCACCTTCGACCGCAACCCGCTCGCGCTGCTGCGTCCCGAGGACTGCCCCGCGCCCCTCGCGAGCCTCGAGCAGAAGATCCGGCTGCTCGGCGAGGCGGGCGTCGACGCCGTGCTCGTGCTGCGCTTCGACGAGGCGCTCGCGGCCCTCAGCCCCCGCGATTTCGTCACGCACGTGCTCGCCGGATCGCTCGACGCGGTGCACGTCGTCGTCGGCGACGACTTCCGCTTCGGCAACCGCGGCGCCGGCACCCCCGACACGCTCCGGGAGCTCGGCGCCGAGTTCGGGTTCGACGTCGAGGTGGTCGGCGACGTGGAGGGCACGGGCCGCCGCGTCTCGTCGACGTGGGTGCGCGAGCTGCTCTCGGCCGGCGACGTCGAGGGCGCGGCGCGGCTGCTGGGCCGCCCGCACGTCGTCGAGGGCACGATCGTGCACGGGCTCAAGCGCGGCCGCGAGCTGGGCTTCCCCACCGCCAACCTGTCGCCCGACGCGGCGGGGTTCGTCCCCGCCGACGGCGTGTACGCCGGATGGCTCGTCGACGCGGGGCCGGGCACCACGGCATCCGCCCGCGCCGTCACCACCTACCCGGCGGCGATCTCGGTCGGCACCAACCCGACGTTCGACGACGTCGAGGCGCGGCAGGTGGAGGCGTACGTGCTCGACGAGACCGGGCTCGACCTCTACGGGCACCGCGTGCAGGTGCTGTTCTCGCATCGCATCCGCGGAATGACCGCGTTCGACGGCATCGACGCGCTCGTCGCGCAGATGACGGATGACGTCGCACGCGTGCGAAACGCCCTCGACGGCTGACGAGTTCTCCGTCGGCGCGGTAGAATGGCCAGACGGTCGATGTGACGCCGCAGCTCGCAGAAGCGAGTACCCGCAGCCGCAGACCCGTTTCCACACGAATCCCGCCGCACGGGAAGCGATCCGCCGATGTCCGTCTCGGCGCCTTCAGCACCGGCGGTGCATACGCTCAGGAGGAGCATGCCGATCACGGCATCCACATCCGCTCGACGCCGCAAGACCTCGGCGGCGCGCCGCGACGACGACGCGCCGCTCATCCCGATCCTCGCCCGCAAGGTGCGTGAGGTCGAGGCCAAGGCGCAGCGCGGCAAGCTCGGGCCCACGAACCGCGTCAAGTTCCAGGTCATCGCGTTCCTCGTGCGCGAGGAGCGCGCCCGCGTGAAGGGCGACGAGTCGGTCTCGGCCGCCGCGCGCGCCGAGCTGCTCAAGCGCCTCGACGGCGTCGCGACGATCCTCGCGAAGACCGCGGCCCGCGACACGTCGCTCATCCAGCTGCTTGAGGTCGACCAGGCCACCTCGCCCGTCGCCAAGCGCATGCGTCGCGACTGGCTGCTGGAGTCGGGCGCCGAGCTGCCCGAGGACGAGCTCATCATCACCGACACGCCGCCCGTGCAGGCGCCCGTCGTGCCGCCGGCCCTCGCCGAGCGGCAGGTGACGCCGCCGCAGATCGAGGCGCGCCGCGAGGCGAACCCGTTCCTCGCCCCCGACCTCACGCTGCGGGTCCCCCTGCCGACCCTGCGGCACCGCCTCGACGGCTGGGAGCTCATGGGCCCCCTCTACAAGGCCTTCGAGACGGGCGCCGGGGGCGGCTCCGCGTCGATGGAGCTGCCGCCCGTGCCCGAGTTCGACCGCTTCTCGCCCCGGGGGCGCGAGGTCATGGCGCACCAGATGCGCTTCCTCGAGGCGGTGCGCGCGGGTCACCGCTCGTTCCTGCTCGCCGACGAGCCCGGCCTCGGCAAGACCGCGCAGTCGGTGCTCGCGGCATCCGTCGCGGGCGCGTACCCGCTGCTGGCGGTCGTGCCCAACGTCGTCAAGATGAACTGGGCGCGCGAGGTGGAGCGGTGGACGCCGCAGCGCCGCGCGACCGTCATCCACGGCGACGGCACGGCCGTCGACGCGTTCGCCGACGTCTTCATCGTCAACTACGAGGTGCTCGACCGGCACCTCTCCTGGCTCGGCTCGCTGGGCCTGGCCGGCATGGTCGTCGACGAGGCGCACTTCATCAAGAACCTCACGTCGCAGCGCTCGCAGAACGTGCTCGCGCTCGCCGCGCGCATCCGCGAGCAGCGCCGCGACCCGCTCCTGCTCGCGCTCACCGGCACGCCGCTCATCAACGACGTCGAGGACTTCGACGCGATCTGGCGCTTCCTCGGCTGGACGAACGGCGAGCGCCCCGGCCCCGAGCTCATGGACAAGCTCGACGCCATCGGGCTCACCCCCGCCGACAAGGCCTTCTACCCCGAGGCGCGCGACGCGGTCATCTCGATGGGCATCGTGCGCCGCAAGAAGAAGGACGTCGCGAAGGACCTGCCCGACAAGCTCATCGCCGACCTGCCCGTCGAGCTCGACGACGAGTTCGGCCGCTCGATCCGCCAGGCCGAGCGCGAGCTGGGCGAGCGGCTCGCCGCGAAGTACCGCCGCATCATCGAGGCGCGCGGCGACCGGGTCGTGTACGGCGAGGCCGACGCCGACATCGTGCGGCTCGTCGCCCAGGGCGAGCTGGAGGAGGCCAAGGCGGCCGGCACGGGCACCGACAACGTCTTCACGATGGTGCGCCGCATCGGCCAGGCCAAGGCGCAGCTGGCCGCCGACTACGCGGTGCAGCTGCAGCGCTCGGTCGGCAAGGTCGTCTTCTTCGCGAAGCATATCGACGTGATGGATGCCGCCGAGGCGCACTTCGCGGCCGCGGGGCTGCGCACGGTGTCCATCCGCGGCGACCAGACCACCCCCGCCCGCCAGCAGGCGATCGACGCGTTCAACGGCGACCCCGGCGTCGCGATCGCGGTGTGCTCGCTCACGGCGGCCGGCGTGGGCCTCAACCTGCAGGCCGCGTCGAACGTCGTGCTCGCCGAGCTGTCGTGGACGGCGGCGGAGCAGACCCAGGCGATCGACCGCGTGCACCGCATCGGCCAGGACGAGCCGGTGACGGCGTGGCGCATCATCGCGGCGCACACGATCGACACCAAGATCGCCGAGCTCATCGACTCCAAGCAGTCGCTCGCGCAGCGCGCGCTCGACGGCATCGCGGTCGACGCGTCGTCGAGCGAGTCGGTGCAGATGTCGGCGCTCATGCACCTGCTGCGCGTCGCTCTCGGCGCCGCCTGAGACGCCCGCGGCCCTCGCCGCGGAGGCCCCCGTTCCCGCACTGGAACGGGGGCCTCCGCGGCGCTAGTGTCGATGCGTGGCGCAGGCACGGCCGCATCCATCGATGAGCCCAGAAGGAACATCCCCATGAAGATCGGCATTCTCACCAGCGGTGGCGACTGTCCCGGCCTGAACGCCGTGATCCGCGGCGCGGTGCTCAAGGGAACCACCACGTACGACATCGAGTTCGTCGGCATCCGCGACGGCTGGCGCGGCGTCGTCGACGGCGACTTCTTCCCGCTCTCGCGGCACGAGGTGAAGGGCCTGGCCAAGACCGGCGGCACGATCCTCGGCACGAGCCGCACCAACCCCTACGAGGGGCCCCGCGGCGGCGCCGAGAACATCTCCAAGACGCTGTTCGGCCACCGCATCGACGGCATCATCGCGATCGGCGGCGAGGGCACGCTCGCGGCCGCCGACCGGCTGCACAAGGACGGCATCCCCGTGCTCGGCGTGCCGAAGACGATCGACAACGACCTGCGCGCCACCGACTACTCGTTCGGCTTCGACACGGCCGTCAACATCGCGACCGACGCGATGGACCGGCTGCGCACGACGGGCGACTCGCACCAGCGCTGCATGGTCGCCGAGGTCATGGGCCGGCACGTCGGCTGGATCGCGCTGCACTCGGGCATCGCGGCGGGTGCCCACGTGATCTGCATCCCCGAGAAGCCGATGTCGATCGAGGAGGTCTGCCAGCAAGTGTCGAAGGCCCACGACCGCGGCCGTGCGCCCCTCGTCGTCGTCTCGGAGGGCTTCACCCTCACGGGCCAGGCCGAGGCGTACAGCGACAAGGGCCTCGACGCCTTCAACCGCCCGCGGCTCGGCGGCATCGGCGAGGTGCTCGCGCCCGAGATCGAGCGCATCACGGGCATCGAGACCCGCGCGACCGTGCTCGGCCACATCCAGCGCGGCGGCTCGCCCTCGGCCTTCGACCGCGTGCTCGCCACGCGCCTCGGCCTGCACGCCGCCGACGCGGTGCACGACGGCGCGTGGGGCCAGATGGTCTCGCTCAAGGGCACCGACATCGTGCGCGTGCCCTTCGCCGACGCCCTCGGCGAGCTCAACACCGTCCCCCTCTACCGCTACGACGAGGCCGCCGCGCTGTTCGGCTGAGGGCGGCGCTCTGCGCGGCCGGGCGATCTGCGCCGGTACAGGAGAAATCACCGGTGCAGGACGATTCCACTGGAATCCTCCTGCACCGGTGATTTCTCCTGTGTTCGTGAGGTGGATGCGCGGCGCCGAACGCCGCCGAACCGGATGCCGGATGCCGGCGACGCGGCGTCGGCGGACGGCGTCCGCCGTGCTCAGTCCTCGGCGAGGCCGAGCACGTCGAGGAGCCAGGCGAGGTCGAAGGCGCGCTGGCGCCAGGCGTTGTAGCGGCCGCTCACGCCGCCGTGCCCGGCGACCATCTCGCACTTGAGCAGCGCGTCGGCGCCCACCTCGCGCAGACGTGCGACCCACTTCGCGGGCTCGACGTACAGCACGCGCGTGTCGTTCAGCGAGGTCGTCGCGAGCACTCGCGGGTACCGCACGCCCTCGCGCACGTTCTCGTACGGCGTGTACGACTTCATGTACTCGTACACCTCGGCGTCGTGCAGTGGGTCGCCCCACTCGTCCCACTCGATGACCGTGAGCGGCAGCGACGGGTCGAGGATCGTCGTGAGCGCATCGACGAAGGGCACGTCGGCGAGCACGCCGGCGAACAGCTCGGGCGCGAGGTTCGCGACGGCGCCCATGAGCAGGCCGCCCGCCGAGCCGCCCTCGGCGACCAGGGCCGAGGGCGTCGTGTATCCGGCATCCACCAGGTGGCGTGCGCACGCGACGAAGTCGGTGAACGTGTTGCGCTTGCGGTCGAGCTTGCCGTCCTCGTACCACTGCCGTCCCAGCTCGCCGCCGCCGCGGATGTGCGCGACGGCGAACACGACGCCGCGGTCGAGCATCGACAGCCGCGCGACCGAGAAGCCGGGCTCGATCGAGTGCTCGTACGAGCCGTAGCCGTACAGGTGCAGCGGCCGGGGCCCGGTGCCCGGCTCGCCGAACGAGCGCTTCCACACCAGCGAGACCGGCACGCGGGTGCCGTCGTCGGCGACCGCCCACACCCGCTCCTGGCCGTAGTCGGCGGGGTCGTATCCGCCGAGCACCGCCTGGCGCTTGCGCAGCAGCAGCTCGCCCGTCTCGACGACGTGGTCGTAGACGGTGCCGGGCGTGACGAACGAGTTGTAGCCCAGGCGGATCATGCGCGGCGCCCACTCCGGGTTGCCGCCCCCGCCCACGGCGTAGAGCGGCTCGTCGAACTCGAGCTCGCGCAGGCCGCCGCTCGCGTAGTCGAGCACGGCCATGCGCGCGAGCCCCTCGCGGCGGTAGGCGACGACGCCGAAGTCGCGGAACGTCGACGCGTCGAGCAGCCGGCGACCCGGCTCGTGCGCCATCACGACCGTGCGCTCGCCCGACGGGTCGGATGCCGGCACCCGCACGAGCTCGAAGTCGAGCGCCCCGTCGTTGTGCACGATGTAGAGCACGTCCTCGCCATCGACCACGGCGTGCGCCGCCGAGTACTCGACGCCCTCGCGGCGCGGCCACACGACGCGCGGCTCGGCGCGCAGGTCGGATGCCGGCACGAGGAACTCCTCGGTCGTGATCGATGAGGACGACTCGATGACGAGGTAGCGGTCACTGCGGGTGAACCCCGCGCCCACCCAGAACCGCTCGTCGGGCTCGTGGAACAGCTGCGCGTCGGCCGACGCGTCGGTGCCGACCTCGTGCAGCCAGACGGTGTCGGGGCGCCACGCGTCGTCGACCGTCGTGTAGACCACGAACCGGCCGTCGGGGGAGAAGCTCGCGCCGCCCGAGGTGTTCTCGATGACGTCGGGCAGCTCCGCACCCGTCCCGAGGTCGCGGATGCGCAGCGTGTAGCGCTCGTCGCCGGCCAGGTCGACGCCGTAGAGCAGCCGCGACCCGTCGGTCGACACGTCGAACGTGCCGAGCGAGAAGAACTCGCTGCCGCCCGACTCGACGTTGCCGTCGAAGATGATCTGCTCGCCCTCGACCTCCGTGCCGGGCGTCAGCTCGGGCGGCGTCCAGTCGTCGTCATCGGCGAGCGGGGCACGGCACTGGATGCCGTACTGCTTGCCCTCGATCGTGCGCCCGTAGTACCACCAGGCGCCGCGCCGGGTCGGCACCGACAGGTCGGTCTCGAGGGTGCGCGCCTTGATCTCGCCGAAGATGCGGTCGCGCAGCGTCGCCAGGTGTGCCGTGCGCGCGTCGGTGTAGGCGTTCTCGGCCTCGAGGTGCGCGATGACCTCGGGATCGTCCTTCGCGCGCAGCCACTCGTAGCGATCGACGACCTCGTCTCCGTGGTGCGTGCGAACGTGCGTGCGAACAGGGACGACAGGAGGCTCGGCCGGAGAGGTCACCGAACAACGGTAACCGAGGGATCACCGGATTCCGCGTTCCGTCGGGGCCCCCGCATGTGCGAAGATCTGAATGCCCGGTTGCCGGGACATGAACACACGGTGAACTGTTCGTTCGCGCCGCCGATCCTCATCGGCATCCATCTTGTTCACATCCCGACCGAAAGCGAACCGTGGAAGCGGCTGTTCTCATCGTGGTGCTGGTGATCGCACTGGCCCTCTTCTTCGACTTCACCAACGGGTTTCACGACACCGCGAACGCGATGGCCACGCCGATCGCGACGGGAGCGCTCAAGCCCAAGGTCGCCGTCGCGCTCGCGGCCGTGCTGAACCTCGTGGGCGCGTTCCTGTCGACCGAGGTCTCCAAGACGATCTCGCACGGCATCATCCGCGAGGACGGCATCGATCCGCTGTCGTTCCTGCCGATCATCTTCGCGGGTCTCATCGGCGCGATCACGTGGAACATGCTCACGTGGCTGCTCGGCCTGCCGTCGAGCTCCTCGCACGCGCTGTTCGGCGGTCTCATCGGCGCCACGCTGGTGGGCGCGAGCGTCACCGCGATCGACTTCGGCGTCGTGCTCAGCAAGGTCGTGCTGCCGGCCCTGCTCGCGCCGCTCACGGCGGGCATCATCGCCTTTCTCGTCACGCGCCTCGCCTACGGGCTCACCCGCCGCTACGACAACAAGCCCGACGGGCGCGACGGCTTCCGCTGGGGGCAGATCTTCACGTCGTCGCTCGTCGCGCTCGCGCACGGAACCAACGACGCGCAGAAGACGATGGGCGTCATCACCCTCGCCCTCATCATGATCGGCTGGCAGGATGCCGCGCACGCCGACCCCCAGGCCTGGGTGATCTTCGCGTGCGCGTTCACGATCGCGCTCGGCACCTACATGGGCGGCTGGCGCATCATCCGCACCCTCGGCAAGGGCCTCACCGACGTCAAGCCGGCGCAGGGCTTCTCGGCCGAGGCGTCCACGGCATCCACGATCCTCGCCTCGAGCGCGCTCGGCTTCGCGCTGTCGACCACGCAGGTCGCCTCGGGCTCGGTCATCGGCTCCGGCCTCGGCCGGCGCGGGTCGAAGGTGCGCTGGGGGACCGTCGGGCGCATCATGATCGGCTGGCTGCTCACGCTGCCCGCGTCCGGCGCCGTCGGCGCGGCCGCGGCGCTGCTCGTCGTGTGGCTCGGCACCTGGGGCGTGGTGGTGGACGCCGTCATCGCGGTCGCGATCATCATCGGGCTGTTCCTGCGGTCGCGGCGCAGCGAGGTGCACGCCGGCAACGCGATGAGCGAGGTCGCCGACTCGGGCCGCGCCGTCAAGGTCAAGCGCAATCCGCCGCCCACCCGCCGTCAGCGCGCGCTGCTGCGCGAGCAGGAGGCGCAGGAGGCCGCCGAGCGCCGCGCGGCCGAGCGCACCGAGAAGGGGGCGAACCGGTGAGCGTCACGATCGACTGGCTCGCCTTCGCCGAGGTGTTCGTCGCGGCCCTGCTCGCCGCGCTGCTCGTCGTCGGCTTCTACGCGATCGGCCTGCGCCTGCTGGTGCGCGCGGGCCGCGTGCCGGTGGTCGTGCCCGCGGCGTTCACCGACGCGATCACGGTCATCAGCCCGAAGGAGGCCAAGCGCGCCGCCAAGGCCGCCGAGAAGGCGGCCCGGAAGAGCCCGCTCACCGAGGGGCAGAAGCGCCTCGCGTTCGCGGGCGCCGTCGCCTCGTTCGGCATGAGCGGCGTCGCCGTGCTCGCGGGCCTCGTGCTCATCGTCATCGGGCTCTGAACCGCGGCGGGGCCGCCCCGCGGCGGTTCCGCCTCTCGGCCGTTACGCCCTCCGTCGCCTCGCTCCCCGGCTCGTTCCGCCGACGAGCGGTTCACAACTCAGGAGATCCGCGCGCCTGAGGCTGCGCAGGCGGGCGGGGCGGCCGTTCTTCCTGAATCGTGCACACCGTCCTTCGCCATATGGGCGATCCGTGCGCCGTCCGCGGAGTCCCTAAGCTGTGGCTATGCTGCCGCAGTTCGGTATCCATCCGCCCGCGCGCCGGGTCATCGTGCACGTCAGCGACACGCATCTGCTCGCGGGCGATGCGCGCCTCGGCGGGCGCTACGACGTCGCCGCGGGCCTGGCCGCGACGCTCGCCGCGGTGGAGCGCACGGGCGTGCGCCCCGACGCCCTCGTGTTCACGGGCGACCTCACCGACCTCGGCGAGCCCGAGGCCTACGCCGCGCTGCGCGCCGCCGTGGACCCCGTCGCCGAGCGCCTCGGCACCCCCGTCGTGTGGGTCGCCGGCAACCACGACGAGCGGCCCGCCCTGCGCCGCGACCTGCTCGGCCTCGACGCGACCGAGGAGCCCGTCACCTCGGTGCACGACCTCGGCGGCCTGCGGTTCGTCGCGCTCGACTCGAGCGTGCCGGGCTGGCATCACGGCGAGATCGACGCCGGCCAGCTCGACTGGCTGCGGGAGGTGCTCGCCGAGCCCGCCCCGCTCGGCACGCTGCTCGCGCTGCACCATCCGCCGCTGCCGTGCCACATCCCGTTCTTCGACATCCTCGAGCTGCGCGGCCAGCCCGCGCTCGCCGACGTGATCCGGGGCAGCGACGTGCGCGGCATCCTCGCGGGCCACCTGCACTACTCCACGAGCGGCACGTTCGCGGGGGTGCCCGTGAGCGTCGCGGCCGCGACCTGCTACACGATGAACCTGCAGCGCCCCGCCGACGAGGTGGGCGGGATGGATGCCGGACAGTCCTTCCACCTGGTGCACGTCTACGACGACGTCGTCACGCACGCCGTGGTGCCGGTCGTCGAGGCCGAGACCGCGACGACCTTCACGCCCGAGTGGACCCGGCGGATGGCGGCGCTCACGCCCGAGCAGCGGCTGGAGGCGTTCTCGCGCAAGCGCTGACGCGCCCCTGGCGCGTCGGCGACGCGCGCGGCCGGTCTCGATGCGCCCGGGGGTGTCGTGGGAGACTGATCGCAGATCATCGCCGCCGCCGCGGCCGGACCCTCACGGGAGAACTCATGAGCGACCCCCAGAACGCGAACCCCACGCCGCCGCCCTACGAGGGCGCGACGCCGCCGCCCCCGGCCTACGGCTCGGCGCCGCAGTACCCCGTCGCGCCGCCGGCCGCCGACCCGTACGGGCAGGGCGCCTATCCCGCGGGCCCCGCGAACCCCGGCAAGACGCTCGGCATCGTGGCGTTCATCCTGTCGTTCTTCCTCCAGCTGATCGCCGTCATCCTCGGCATCGTCGCGCTCGTGCAGAGCCGGAAGGCCGGTCAGAAGAACGGCTTCGCCGTCGCGGCGATCATCATCAGCATCGTCCTCATGGTGATCGGCATCATCATCGGCATCGTCGTGCTCACGCAGTTCATGGGCCTGGCGAATCAGATCGTCACCAACTGCGGTCCCGGCGGCTCGGGATTCGTCGAGATGTGGGGCCAGCAGGTCCCCTGCGACGAGTACGACTCGGGCTACTGAGCGCCCGACGCGCACGGCAGAATCGACGATGCCGGCCCCTCGGGGCCGGCATCGTCGATTCCGCCGGGCTCAGTCGATGATGCGGCAGTGCGTCGTGAGCTCGCCGATGCCGTCGATGCCGACGGTCACGGTCGAGCGGTCGCGCAGGAAGATCTGCGGGTCGCGGGAGTATCCCGCGCCACCGGGGCTTCCGGTCGAGATGAGCGTGCCCGGCAGCAGTGTCGCCGACTGCGACAGGTGCGAGACGAGCGTCGCGACGGAGCGGATCATCTGCCCCGTCGTGGCGTCCTGCACCGTCTGCCCGTCGACGACCGCCCAGATGTGCAGGTCCTGCGGGTCGGGGATCTCGTCGGCGGTCACGACGAACGGGCCCGTCGGGGTGAAGCCGTCGAACGACTTGCAGCGCGACCACTGCGCCTCCGCGAACTGGATGTCGCGCGCCGTGATGTCGTTGACGACCGTGTAGCCCCACACGTGGTCGAGGGCGTCCTCGGGGGAGACGTCGCGCGCGGGCGCGCCGATGATCACGCCGAGCTCGGCCTCGTAGTCCACCGCGTCGCTGAGCGCACGCGGCCACCGCGTCGTCGCCTCGTGCGCCGCGAGCGAGTTCGGCCACAGCACGAACACGGTCGGTGCCTTGTCGGCCTTCAGGCCCAGCTCGCTCGAGTGCGCCGCGTAGTTGAGGCCGATCGCGAGGACGATCGGGGGAGCGGCGACGGCGGGCGCGAAGACGCACTCCGCGAGCGCGACGCGCACGGACGCCGTGCCCACGGCATCCCGCACGGCGGCGAGCGCCGCGTCGCCGCCCTCGACGAGCTGCTGCAGCGAGGTGGGCGCGTCTCGGAAGAGCGGGCCGACCGCGATGGCGTCCTCGCCGTCGACGACGACCAGCTGCGGTCGATCGTGGCCGGGCAGCGTCACGTGGGCAAAGCGCATTCCTCCAGGCTAGTAGGCCCGCCGCAGACTATATTGAACACGTTCCTCGGCGTCGCGGAACGCCGCGCTCTAGGCTGGACCCCTATGGAATACGCCTCCCCCCTCGCCCAGCCGGCACCGGCCGCGACGGCGCCCATCACGACCGCGCCCGTGGCTCCGCCTCCCGGCGTCGCGGCCGCGCCCGCCGCCCCGCGCCGCGGCCGCTCGGCCCCCATCTGGCTGTTCGCCGTGCTGATCGTCGTCGCCGTGCTGCTCATCGGCTACTTCCTCACCTTCCTCGGGCCGATCGCGTCGGGCGTCGGCATGGTGCTCGCCCTCCTTCCGCTGGCGGGCGTGCTCGTGGCCGTGCACATCGTCGACCGCTGGGAGCCCGAGCCGATGGGCCTCGTCGTCTTCGCCGTCGCCTGGGGAGCGATCGCGGCCGTCGCGCTGTCGCTGCTGGTCGACCTCGCGCTGATGATCGTGCTGCCCCCGAGCGGCGCGTTCGCGCGCGAGGCGTTCTCGACGGTCGTGCAGGCGCCGGTCGTCGAGGAGATCGCCAAGGGGCTCGGCGTGCTGCTCATCCTCGTCTTCGCGCGCCGCTCGTTCGACGGCCCCGTCGACGGCGTCGTCTACGGGGCGCTCGTGGGCGCCGGGTTCGCGTTCACCGAGAACATCCTCTACTTCGGCTCGACGCTCATCGAGGGCGGGGTCGTCGGCGCGACGGCGACGTTCTTCGTGCGCGGGCTGCTCTCTCCGTTCGCGCACGTCATGTTCACGGCCGTGACGGGGTACATGGTCGGCCGCGCCGTGCGGTCGGGGGCGACGCCGGGCCAGGCGATCGGCCCGTGGTTCGTGGGCCTCGCGGGCGCGATCGTGCTGCACGCGCTGTGGAACGGCTCGGCGATGTTCGGCGACTTCTTCGCCCTGTACATCACGCTGCAGATGCCGCTGTTCGCCCTGTTCATCTTCGGCATCATCCTGCTGCGCCGTGAGGAGGCGCGGCTCACGCGGCACCGGCTGGGCGAGTACGCGCAGGCGGGCTGGTTCACGACCGCCGAGGTGAACCTGCTCGCGACGCCCGCCGGCCGCCGCCGCGCGATCGCCTGGGCACGCACCCTGCCCGGCGACCGCTCGGGCCGTATGAAGCTGTTCATCCGCGAGGCGACGGCGCTCGCCGCGACGCGCCAGCGCGCCGCCACGGGCCGCGACCCTCGCGCGCTCCTCGAGGAGCGCGAGCACCTCACCCGCACCGTCGCCGCCCGCGCGGCCCTCTTCGCCCCGTCCTGACCCCGCCGAGTCAACCTCCGCCCGCCCAGTCAATACGCCGCTTGCGGCGATCGGGGGTTGATCCGGCGCGGGGGTATTGACTCGGCGGGGGATGCCGGGAAGAATGTGGACAGACCAGTTCAGCGCCCGGGAGACTCGCAGGCATCGCCGCAGCACCGGGCGCTGAACCATTTCCCCGGCGTTTTCCCGGCGCCGGCGCGCATGCTTGGATGGACGGTATGAGCGACAACCGCACCAAGCCCGAGATCGACGCCCCCACGGGGCCCGCACCCACCGAGCTCGTCATCCGCGACATCGTCGAAGGCACCGGCGCCGAGGCCGCGCCCGGCGACACCGTCACGGTCCACTACGTCGGCGTCGAGCACGACTCCGGCGAGGAGTTCGACTCGTCGTGGGGTCGCGGCGAGACCATCCAGTTCCCGCTGCGCGGCCTCATCCAGGGCTGGCAGGACGGCATCCCGGGCATGAAGGAGGGCGGTCGCCGCGAGCTCGTCATCCCTCCGCACCTCGCCTACGGCCCGGCCGGCGGCCACTTCCTCGGCGGCAAGACCCTCATCTTCGTGATCGACCTCGTCAAGGTCGGCTGACAGCCGCACACCCCTTCCGGGGGCGGGTGCCTGACGGCATCCGCCCCTTTTTCGGGCGCGACCTTTATATTCACAGGAATAGATTGCGGCGGGCGTCGTTGTCCTCAACGGACCCCGACACGAAAGGCAGATCCATGACCGAGACCCTCACCATCCCCGGCTACCGACCCGGCACCTGGGTGCTCGACCCCGCGCACAGCGAGGTCGGCTTCAGCGTGCGCCACATGATGATCTCGAAGGTGCGCGGCGTCTTCGCCGTCAAGAGCGCGACGATCGAGGCGCCCGAGAACCCGCTCGAGGCGAAGGTCACGGCATCCGTCGACGTCGCCTCGGTCGACACGAAGGATGCCGGACGCGACGAGCACCTGCGCTCCGCCGACTTCTTCGACGCCGAGAACCACCCCACGCTCGACTTCGCGTCGACGGGCGTGCGTCACGAGGGCGGCGACTTCCTCGTCGACGGCGACCTGACGATCCGCGGCATCACCAAGCCGGTGACGTTCACCGTGGAGTTCGGCGGCTTCGGCACCGACCCGTGGGGCAACCTCAAGGCGGGCGCGACCGCGACGGCCGTGGTCAACCGCGAGGACTTCGGCCTCACCTGGAACGCCGCGCTGGAGGCCGGCGGCGTGCTCGTCGGCAAGGACGTCACGATCACGCTCGACCTGCAGGGCGCGCTGCAGGCCTGAGACGCACCGACCCGGGCCGCCGGTCTAGGGCTCGGGGTGCTCGGCGTCGTACGCGCGGAAGCGCGGGTTCAGGCGCACGAGCACCCCGACCAGGCCCACGATGACGAACCCGCCGAGCAGCGGCGGGAACCACAGCGTCGTCACGGTCGCGAGCGCGCCCGCGTAGAGCGCCCCGACGCGCGGGCCGCCCGCGACGACGACCATGAAGACGCCCTGCAGGCGCCCGCGCATCGTGTCGGGCACCGCCGCCTGCATCATGGTCGAGCGGTAGATGGCGCTCACGTTGTCGGCCGCGCCGGTCGCGGCGAGGAACACCGCGGCCACCGCGATGAGCACCAGGTCGGGATGATGCTCGTCGACGACCTCGGGCGAGAACCAGCCGAGCTGCGCGGCCACGAGCACCAGGCCGAACAGCGCGGTCGCGACGCCGAACGCCTGGATCGCGCGCTCGATGCCGACGCCATGCCGCCGCACGCGGCCGATCGGCCCCGAAAACAGGCTCGACAGGAACGCGCCGGCCGCGATGGATGCCGTCAGCACGCCCACCGTGATCGCGCCGCCGCCGAGCAGCACGGCGCCGATCGCGGGGAAGAGGGCGATCGGGTGCCCGAAGGTCATCGCGATGATGTCGAGCACGTACTGCATGCGGATGTTCGGCGCGCGGCGCAGGAAGGCGATGCCGTCGCGCAGCGACTCGAGCCCGGGCCGCACGATCTCGCCCTCGGGACGGATGGTCGGCAGCGTCCACAGGCCGAGGAAGAGCGAGAGCATGAGCACCACGTCGATCGTGTACGTCCACGCGTAGCCCGTGTAGGCGACGAGCACGCCCGCGAGCGCCGGGCCCGCCATCACCATGATGCCCACCGTGATGCCCTGCAGCGCCGCCGCGGCGGGCAGCAGGTCGCGGGGGATGAGGCGCGGCGTGATCGCCGACTTCGTCGCGCCCACGATCGAGTTCGCCGCCGAGTTCACGACGCTCAACGCGTAGAGCCACCACACCGTCTCGCCGCCCGTCCAGGCCAGGACCGCGAGCAGCAGCGTCGACGCGAACGTGATGGATGCCGCGATGAGCGCGACCACGCGGCGGTCGAACGCGTCGGCGAGCATGCCGCCGTACAGGCCGGCGATGATCATCGGCACGAGACCGGCGACGGCGATCATCGAGACGGCGAACGTGTCGCCGGTGAGGTCGAAGACGTGCAGCATGACGGCGACGAGCGTGAGCTGGCCGCCGAGGCCCGCGAGCGTCGAGCCGATCCACAGCCGCGTGAACGCGGGGCTCACGCGGAACGGGCGCAGGTCGATCAGGTGGTCGCGGCGCAGGCGCAGGCGAGGGGCGCGACGCTCGCGCGGGGACTCGCTCACTCGGCGACCTCGATGCGCTTGTGCCGCGAGGCGTGGCCGCGCAGGATGGCGACGTCGCGCGGCGCGACGCCGAAGTGCGCGGCGAGCGCCTTCACGACGCCGTCGTTGGCGGCGCCGTCGACGGCGCGCTCACGGACGTGGACGACGAGCCCGTCGGCATCCTCTTCCACGAGCGGACCCTTGCGGCTGCCTGGCTTGACGCGAACGGAGAACTGCACCCGTCGAGGCTATCGGCTGGTAGGCTGTACAGGTTGCCGTTGGATCGGCCGCGGACAAAGAGAGCTCGCACATCGGGTGACGGGCACCGCGCAACAAGCAGAGAGGGGATCACCTATGGCACTGGAGTCTGAGGTCAAGAAGGCGATCATCGAAGAGTACGCGACGCACCCCGGTGACACCGGATCCCCCGAGGTGCAGGTTGCGATGCTGACGCAGCGCATCAAGGACCTGACCGAGCACCTCAAGGAGCACAAGCACGACCACCACTCGCGTCGTGGGCTGTTCCTGCTCGTCGGTCAGCGCCGCCGTCTGCTCGGCTACCTCCAGGACATCGACATCGAGCGCTACCGCTCGCTGATCGAGCGTCTCGGACTGCGCCGCTAAGCGCGACCAGCGTTCAATCGCTCAAAACATTCTTGAGAGGGCCGCCCACGGTGTGGGCGGCCCTCTGCTGTTGTCGCGACTGGTGTGGGCAGCGGTCCGCGATATGGGTTTCGATACGCCGGCTTCGCCGGCTACTCAACCAGCGGGGGCGTCAACCAGCGGGGGCGGCGCCGGCTGCTCAACCAGCGGGGCGTCAACCAGCGGGGGTGGGGCCGACATCGGCGCTGTGTCCCGCTGGTGGGGCGGCTGTCGCGGAGCGGCAGCGTATCGAGACCCTCCCGGATGCCGGGGGCTATACGCGGGCGGCGAGGAGGTCGGCGTGCCAGCGCTCGGCGACGTCGGGGTGGGCGCGCAGGCGCGACTTGAGGGCGTTCTCGCCGTAGAGGCCGTGGATCGGGTTCGACGGGTCCTGCGTGACGCCGCGGGCCTGGGCGGCCAGCTCGGCGGGCAGCTCGATGAGCGGCAGCCGGGCGTCGAGCGCCGGGTTGAAGAAGAAGGGCACAGAGATGCGCTCGTCGGGGAACCGCGGCGAGATCACGCGGTGGTTCGTCGCGATGAGGTATCCGCCGGTCGCGTACTCGAGCATCTCGCCGATGTTGACGACGAACGCGCCGGGCACCGGGGGAGCGTCGACCCACGCGCCGTCGCGCTCGACCTGCAGGCCGCCCTTGCCGGGCTCGACCCAGAGCAGCGTGAGCACGCCCGAGTCCTTGTGCGCGCCCACGCCCTGGGAGGGCTCCTCCTTGCCGGGGTAGCGCACGATCTTCAGGAGAGTTGAAGGTTCGCCGAAGTGGTCGTCGAAGTACGACTCGGGCGCGCCGAGCGACAGCGCCCACGCGCGCAGCAGCGTGCGCGCGACGCCCTTCAGATGGTCCTGCCACTCCTCGACGACCGCGCGCAGCCCGGGCTGCGCCGCGGGCCACAGGTTCGGCCCGATGAGGCGCGCGAAGTCGGGCGCGCCGGGGTCGGTCACCGCCTCGCGCTCGGGGCCGATGTCGATCTGCTCGCGCCAGTCGACCTTGCCCTGCGTGCGCTCGCCGCCGACGCGCGTGTAGCCGCGGAAATGCGGGCTCGTCACGTTCTCGATCGACAGCTTCTCCTCCTCGGGCAGCGCGAAGAACGTGTGCGCGGCCTCGAGCAGCCGTCCCTCGAGCTCCGGCGTCACGCCCGTGCCGGTGAGGTAGAAGAACCCCACGTCGTGCGTCGCGGCCCGCAGCTCGTCGCGGAATCTCGCCGCGGCGTCCTCGCCCTGGTCGAGAAGGGACAGATCGAGAACGGGCAGGTTCAGTTCGGGCATGACCCGAGGATAGAGACGGCGTCCCGCGGGCCGCACGAGTGTTGCTCTTCGTTACCCTGACCGCATGCGCCTCACCGTCTCGCTCCGCCTGATCCTGCCGTCGCTGTGGCTGGGCCTCGTCATCGCCCTCTCGTTCATCGAGGCGCCGCTGAAGTTCCAGGCGCCCGGCATCACCGTCCCGCTCGGCCTCGGCATCGGTCGCCTCATGTTCTTCGCCCTCGCGATCGGCGGATGGGTGCTGCTGATCGCCCTCACGATCACGGCGCTGCGCCCGCCGCGCCCGGCGCGCGCCGACGTCGTCGTGCTCGCCGGGCTCTGGGTCGTGCTCGCCGTGCAGACGTTCGTCATCCGCCCGCCGCTCAACGCCCGCAGCGACATCGTGATCGCGGGCGGCGACCCGGGCGACTCGCCCCTGCACTACCTGTACATCGCGTCGGACGTGCTGATCGTCGCGCTGCTGGTCGTCTGGCTCGTGCGGGCCGTGCGCGCACTGCCCGTCCGCTAGCACGGATCGCGCGCCCTCGGCGCGCTGCGGCGAACGGGGCGTCACGCGGAGTCATCAAAATCGGGCAGGTCGATGAAGTCGGGTAGTTTGCTCGACATTGCACGCACACGAGTCGATGCAATCAACGACCCACAGCAGAGGTGACACAGCATGCGCACACGTACGATCGCCGCGGTGCTGCTCGCGGGAGCACTGGCCCTGACGGCCTGCTCCTCGGGCAGCGCACCGAGCGGCACCCCCGGCAGCACCGGCGAGACCACGACGGCGACCGAGAAGCCCGCCGAGACGATCAACATCGTCGGCTTCGCCGTTCCCGAGGCGGCGAACAAGGCCATCGCCGCCGCGTTCGCCGAGACCGAGGCCGGCGCGAACGTGACGTTCAAGACGTCGTACGGCGCATCCGGCGACCAGAGCCGCGCGGTCGTCGCGGGCCTCAAGGCCGACTACGTGCACCTCTCGGTCGCGACCGACGTCGACCGGCTCGTGGATGCCGGCCTCGTCGACGCCGCGTGGGACGACGGGCCGAACAAGGGCATCGTGTCGACGTCGATCGTCGTGCTCGGCGTGCGCGAGGGCAACCCGCTGAACATCCAGGGCTGGGACGACATCGTGAAGCCCGGCGTCGAGATCGTCACGCCGAACCCCGCGTCCTCCGGCGCCGCGCGCTGGAACGCGCTCGCGGCCTGGGGCCACGTCACCGAGAACGGCGGCACGGAGGAGGAGGCGACGCAGTTCCTCGACGCGCTCTTCGCCAACGTCGTCTCGCTGACCAACAGCGGACGCGACGCCACGCAGGCCTTCCTCGGCGGCACGGGCGACGTGCTGCTGGCCTACGAGAACGAGGCCATCCTCGCCGCGCAGAACGGCCAGGGCTTCGAGTACGTCATCCCCGAGACGAGCCTGCTCATCGAGAACCCCGGCGCCATCCTCGAGGAGGCCACCCCGGCCGCCTCCGACTGGCTCGACTTCGTGCTCAGCCCCGACGGGCAGAAGCAGTTCGCGCTCAAGGGCTTCCGCCCCGTCAACACCGAGGAGCCCGGCGCCGTCGACCTCGACGCGTACGGCCTGAAGGCGGAGGACATCGAGGGCGCGGCCGACGGCTCCGACCCCTTCCCCGCCGTGACGCACCTGCTGACGCTCGAGGCGAACTTCGGCGGACCCGGCTGGGGCGCCATCAAGGACAAGTTCTTCGGCGACGGCAAGGACGGCAACCCGCTCGGCATCGTCACCGACGCGATCGCCAAGTCGGGCAAGGCGACCCAGTGAGGTCTGCGAGCCCCGTGGAGCCGGCGAGTGAGTGACACCCTCGTCGGACAGGAGCGGCCGGGAGTCTCCCGGCCGCTCCTGTCCGGAAGCACCTTGACGCGCGTCTCGGGCCTCGGCCTCGGGGTCACGATGCTCTGGTTCAGCCTGCTCGTGCTCATCCCGCTCGCCGCGATCATCGTGACGGCGGTCGAGGGCGGCTGGGCGAACTTCTGGCTCGCGATCACGAACGAGCAGACGGCGCACGCGATCCGGCTGACGGTGACCGCGGCGCTCGTCGTCACGCTCATCAACGTCGTCATCGGCACCGCCATCGCGTGGGTGCTCGTGCGCGACCGCTTCTTCGGCAAGGGCGTGCTCGAGATCATCATCGACATCCCCTTCGCGCTGCCGACGATCGTCGCGGGGCTCGTGCTGCTCTCGCTGTACGGCAAGGACAGCCCCCTCGGCATCCACATCGCGAACACGCAGTGGTCGGTGTTCCTCGCCTTCCTGTTCGTCACGCTGCCGTTCGTCGTCCGCGCCGTGCAGCCCGTGCTCGAAGAGCTCGACATCGAGGTGGAGGAGGCCGCCGCCTCGCTCGGCGCGAGCCGGTTCACGACGTTCCGGCGCGTGATCCTGCCCGCCCTCGCCCCCGCGATCGCCGCGGGCGCGGCGCTCTCGTTCGCGCGCGCCGTCGGCGAGTACGGCTCGCTCGTGCTGCTGTCGGGCAACCTGCCCTTCACCTCGGAGGTCGCCTCGGTGCGCATCCTCGGTGCCATCGAGAACGACAACCCCGGCGCCGCCGCCTCGATCGCGACGCTCCTGCTCGTCGTGTCGCTGCTCGTGATCGTGACGCTCGACATCATCCAGAGAAGGGTGGCGCGTCGTGGCTGACCCCTCTCGGCGCTTCGCGCGCACCGCGCGCCGCGGACCCGCCGCCTACGTGCTGCGCGTCGTCGTGGCGGCCTATCTGCTGCTGCTCGTGGCATGGCCCGTGTCGCTCGTCGTGACGCACACCTTCGCGAACGGCACCGAGGCGCTGACGACCCTGCTCTCCGACCCCGACGTCGTGCATGCGCTGCAGCTCACCGCGATCGCGGCGGTCGTCGCGACGGCGATCAACGCCGTGTTCGGCGTCGTCGTCGCCCTCCTGCTCGTGCGCACGGAGTTCCCCGGCAAGCGGGCGCTGAGCGCGCTGCTCGATCTGCCGCTCGCGGTGTCGCCGATCGTCGTCGGCCTCGCGCTGGTGCTCGTCTACGGCGGCCGCACCGGCTGGTTCGGCCCGTGGCTGGAGAGCGTGGGGGTGCAGGTGATCTTCTCGACGCCCGGCATCATCCTCGCGACCGCGTTCGTCTCGCTGCCCCTCGTCATCCGCGAGGTCGTGCCGGTGCTCACCGAGATCGGCACCGAGCAGGAGCAGGCCGCCGCATCGCTCGGCGCGAGCGGATGGCAGGTGTTCTGGCGCATCACGCTGCCGAGCATCCGATGGGCCATCGTCTACGGCGTCGTGCTCACCCTCGCCCGATCCCTCGGCGAGTTCGGCGCGGTCAAGGTCGTCTCGGGCAACGTGCTCGGCGAGACCCGCACCGCGACGCTCGCGGTCGAGGAGATGTACCTCAACTTCAATCAGCAGGGCGCCTACGCCATCGCCTTCCTCCTGGCGAGCGTCTCGGTCGTCTGCATCATCGTCGTCTCCCTGCTGCGCTCGCGCGCAGAGAAAGGCACCTCATGAGCATCGACGTGACCGGCGTCGGCAAGCGCTTCGGCGATTTCGTCGCGCTGGAGAACATCGACCTCTCGATCCCCACGGGACAGCTCACGGCGCTGCTCGGCCCCTCGGGCGGCGGCAAGACGACGCTCCTGCGCATCATCGCGGGGCTCGAGTCGGCCGACACGGGCCGCGTCGTGATCGAGGGCACCGACACGACCAGCCTGCCCGTGCAGAAGCGCAACGTCGGGTTCGTGTTCCAGCACTACGCGGCGTTCACCCACCTGACCGTCGCCGACAACGTCGCGTTCGGGCTGGAGATCCGCAAGCGCCCCAAGCGCGAGATCCAGGCGAAGGTCGCCGAGCTGCTCGACCTCGTGCACCTGTCGCAGTTCGCGCACCGGCTGCCGTCGCAGCTGTCGGGCGGCCAGCGCCAGCGCATGGCGCTCGCGCGCGCCCTCGCGATCGAGCCCTCCGTGCTGCTGCTCGACGAGCCGTTCGGCGCGCTCGACGCCAAGGTGCGCAAGGAGCTGCGCGACTGGCTGCGGCGCCTGCACGACGAGATGCACGTGACCACCGTGTTCGTCACGCACGATCAGGAGGAGGCGCTGGAGGTCGCCGACACGATCGTCGTCATCAACCACGGGCGCATCGAGCAGGTCGGCAGCCCCGACGACGTCTACGACCACCCGGCGAACGAGTTCGTGATGTCGTTCCTCGGCGACGTGACGACCCTGGGCGGCGAGCTCGTGCGCCCGCACGACATCGCGATCTCGACGACCCCCGTCTCGCCGGATGCCGTGGAGGGTCGCCTCTCGCGCGTGCAGCGCGTCGGCTTCCAGACCCGCGCGACGGTGCTCACCGACCTGGGCGAGGCGGTGGTCGTCGAGCTGACGCGGCACCAGGCGCTGCGGCTGGGGCTGGAGGAGGGGCGCACCGTCTGGCTCACGGTGTGACCGGCGGCGGGCCGTCGCCGGCCGGCCCGGGCCCGCGGCTCACTGCCCGTCGCCAGGGGGCCGCGGACGGGCGGCCGCGCCGCCCGAGGTCCACGCCTCGTCGCGCGCCGTGCGCGCCGTGACCTCCTCGGGCAGGCCGTGCGCGGCGAGGTGGGCGATCGAGACGTTCTCGAGCACCTCGCGCAGCGCGTCACGGGCCGCGACCCACACGTGCTGCAGGGCGTCGGCGCGCTCGTTGTACGTCACGGCCTCCGGGCGCACGCCGTAGACCGACACGAGCGGCCCGTCGACGGCGCGGATGACGTCGGCGACGCTGATCGCCGTGGCATCCTTCGCGAGGCGCCAGCCGCCCGCCGTGCCCCGCTGCGACAGCACGATGTCGGCCTTGCGCAGGTCGGCGAGGATCGCCTGCAGGAAGGTCGTGGGGATCTCCTGCGCGCGGCCCAGCTCGTCGGCGCTCACGGGCCGATCGTCGTCGCGGGCCGCGATCTCCACCAGTGCGCGCAGCGCGTAGTCGGACTTCGCGGACACTCTCACACACCCATGTTCCCAGAAGGTCCCGATAAACACGGCCCGCGCGTGATTCGCACGCGCCGCGGAGAGGAGTATTCTCAGAGCCGATAAGGCTCGCCTAACCTATGCGGGCCTCCGTATCGCTCGGAGAATCGTCCCCACGTGCTTGCAAGCTTTCTCATCGGTCTGCGCGAAGGCCTCGAGGCCGCGCTCGTCGTCGGCATCCTCGTCGCCTACCTCACGAGGATCGGCCGGCGCGACGTGCTGCCCCGGCTCTGGCTCGGCATCGCCCTCGCCGCGGCGCTCGCGCTGAGCATCGGCGCGTTCTTCACGTTCGGCGCGTACGCGCTCACCTTCGAGGCGCAGGAGATCATCGGCGGGCTGCTCTCGCTCGCCGCCGTCGCGATGGTGACGTGGATGGTGTTCTGGATGCAGAAGACCGCGCGCGACCTCAAGCGCACGCTGGAGGGCGGGCTCGACCGCGCCCTCGCCACGGGCGGGCTGTGGGGCATCGTCGTGATCGGCTTCGTCTCCGTCGCCCGCGAGGGCGTGGAGACCACGCTGCTGCTCTGGTCGATGGTGCAGTCGTTCGGCGACGGGTCGGGCGCCCTCGCGGGGGCGCTGCTCGGCATCGGCGTGGCGATCGTGCTGGGCTGGCTGCTGCACCGCGGCATGGTGCGCATCGACCTGCGCCGCTTCTTCCTGTGGACCGGCGCCGTGCTCATCGTGGTCGCCGCGGGCGTGCTCGCCTACGCGATCCACGACCTGCAGGAGGCGGGCGTGCTCCCCGGGCCCTTCGGCGCCGGCGCGCCCCTCGACCCGGCCACCGGCGCCGTCGCCATCGGCTGGGCGGGCTTGCCGTTCGGCTGGGCCTTCGACCTGTCGCACGTCGTGCAGCCCGGCGG
This sequence comes from Microbacterium sp. No. 7, assembly GCF_001314225.1. Taxonomy (NCBI): domain Bacteria; kingdom Bacillati; phylum Actinomycetota; class Actinomycetes; order Micrococcales; family Microbacteriaceae; genus Microbacterium; species Microbacterium sp. No. 7. The sequence goes on along the minus strand of NZ_CP012697.1, from coordinate 3,107,242 downwards.
CGTGCTGCACACCGTGCTGCAGGCGACCATCGGCTTCATGCCCGAGATGACCTGGCTGCAGGTCATCGCGTGGGCCCTCTACCTCGCGATCGTCGGCACGGCCTACCTCCGTCGTCAGCGCCGTCCCGTCGCGCGTCACACCGAGACCCCCGCGTCTCCCGTCCCCACACAGCAAGGATCAGCATGAACGCACTCCGCACGATCGGCGGCGTCTCCGCCGTCGCCCTCACCGCTCTCGCCCTCACCGGCTGCGTCGCCCGCGGCGACGCGAGCGACAGCCTCACGGTCGACTCGTCGGCATCCGATTGCACCGTCTCGGCGGCCCAGGCCACCAGCGGCACGCTCACCTTCGAGGTGAGCAACTCGGGCACCGACGTCACCGAGTTCTACCTGCTCGCCGACGACGGGCTGCGCATCGTCGGCGAGGTCGAGAACATCGCCCCCGGCGCGAGCCGCACGCTCACGGTCGTCGCCCAGCCCGGCGACTACTTCACGCTGTGCAAGCCCGGCATGATCGGCGCGGGCGTCGGCCGGGCCGCCTTCTCGGTCTCGGGCGACGCGGTCGCGCTCACGGGCGAGGACGCCGAGCAGAAGCAGCAGGCCGTCGACCTCTACGCCGCGTTCGTGAAGGACCAGGTCGGCCAGCTGCTGCCCGCGGTCGAGGAGTTCGTCGCCGCCTACCAGGCCGGCGACGACGACACCGCGCGCGAGCTGTTCCCGCAGGTGCGCGCCTTCTACGAGCGCATCGAGCCCATCGCCGAGGCGCTCGGCGACCTCGACCCGAAGATCGACTACCGCGAGGTCGACGCCGTCGCCGAGGGGCTCGACTGGACCGGCTTCCACCGCATCGAGAAGGACCTGTGGGAGCCCGCGAAGGATGCCGTCAACTCCGACGGCGCGCCCGCGTGGCAGGACTGGGCGCCCTCGACGCCCGAGCAGCGCGCCGACTTCGGCGACCTGCTGCTCGCCGACGTGCAGGAGCTCTACGACTACGTGCACTCCGACGACTTCCTCGACGCGCTGAACGAGCAGGGCGTCGCGGGCCTGTCGAACGGCGCGATCGCGCTGCTCGACGAGGTCGCCACCGGCAAGATCACCGGTGAGGAGGACTGGTGGTCGGGCACCGACCTGTGGGACTTCGCCGCCAACGTCGAGGGCTCGAAGATGGCGTTCTCCCTCGTCGAGGACTTCGTGCGCGCCAAGGGCGACGACGGCGCGGCGCTCGCCGACGACATCGTCGCCGGCTACGCGGCGCTCGAGGAGGCGCTGGCGCAGCACGGCTCGCTGGCCGACGGCTTCGTGAACTACGCGGAGCTGACCGACGCCGACAAGCGCGAGCTGTCCGACCTCATCAACGCGCTCGCCGAGCCGCTGTCGCAGCTCACCTCGACCGTCCTGTCCTGACGGGCGCACCGAGATGACCGACGACACGCCCGTCACCACCCGGCTCGCCGATCCCGCGCGCGTCGACCCCGGAACGCCCGCCGGCCTCAGCCGGCGCGGCCTCCTCGGGCTCGCCGCGGGGATCGGCGCGGCGGGCCTGGCCCTCGGGGCGGGGGCCGGGTCGGTGGCGGGCGTGGCCGTCGGGCGAGCGCGGGCGGACACGGCATCCGCCGTGCATCCGTACTTCGGCGCGCACCAGGCGGGCGTCACGACCGAGGTGCAGGACCACCTGCACTTCGCGTCGTTCGACATGATGCCCCGCACGAGCCGCGACGACCTCGTCGAGCTGCTGCAGGACTGGACCTACGCCGCCTCGCGCATCACGCAGGGCCTCGACGTGAGCGCGTCGGGCGCCGTCGGGGGATCGCCCGAGGCACCGCCCGACGACACGGGCGAGGCGCAGGGGCTGCACGCGAGCGCGCTGACCGTCACGATCGGGTTCGGCCCGACGCTCTTCCGCTCGGCCGAGGGGGAGGACCGCTACGGCATCGCCGGCCGGCAGCCGCCGCTGCTGCAGAAGCTCCCGCCGTTCCTCGGCGAAGACCTCGACCCGGGCCACACGGGCGGCGACCTCTGCATCCAGGCGTGCGCCGACGATCCGCAGGTCGCCGTGCACGCCATCCGCAACCTCAGCCGCATCGCGTTCGGGCGGGCGCGGCTGCGCTGGTCGCAGCTCGGCTTCGGCCGCACGTCGCGCACGACCGACGACCAGGCGACGCCGCGCAACCTGTTCGGCTACAAGGACGGCACGGCGAACATCCTCGCCAGCGACCGGGCCGCGCTCGACGCGCACGTCTGGGTCGCGCCGGACGACGAGCCCGCGTGGCTCGCGGGCGGCACCTACCTCGTCGCGCGCAAGATCGCGATGCTCGTCGAGACGTGGGACCGCGTGCGCCTCGCCGAGCAGGACACCATCATCGGCCGGGACAAGGCCGAGGGGGCGCCGCTCTCGGGCGGCACGGAGTTCACCGACCCCGACTTCGCGGCGGCGGGCGCCGGGGGCGCGCCGCTGATCGACCCCGCGAGCCACGTGCGGCTCGCGCATCCCGACTTCAACGACGGCGTGCGCATCCTGCGCCGCGGCTACAACTACGTCGACGGCAACAACGCGCTCGGCCGGCTCGACGCGGGGCTGTTCTTCCTCGCCTTCCAGCGCTCGCCCGAGCAGTTCATCCGGGTGCAGAAGGCGCTGTCGACCGACCTCATGAACGAGTACATCCGGCACGTCGGCTCCGGCATCTGGGCGATCCCGCCGGGCGTGCAGCCCGGCTCCTTCGTCGGCGACACCCTCTTCGCCTGACTCGCGTCTCACGCCCCGCTGGTCGAGTGGCCCGCGCAGCGGTCCGTGGGAGGGATCTCGATACGCTCGCGGCTTCGCCGCGAGCACTCGATCAGCGGGGGTGTGCAGCGGGGTTTCTCCTCGGCCGGGGGTGTGGGGGGCGGGTGTGTCCCTCCCCGCTGGTTGAGTAGCCCGCGGAGCGGGCGTATCGAAACCCGTGTAGCGGTCCGTGGGTTGGATCTCGATACGCTCGCGGCTTCGCCGCGAGCACTCGATCAGCGGGAGTGTGCAGCGAGGGCGTGCGGCGGGGCGGGGCTACGGGCAGCCGCAGGAGGCGCGGCGCACGAGGGCCGGGGCGAAGACCTCGTGGCGGATGCCGGGGCGCCCGGCATCCGGGTCCGCGGGGGCGAGGATGGCGTCGACGGCGGCGCGGGCCATGTCGGCGATCGGCGCGGCGACGGTGGACAGCGGGGGCCAGCTGTAGGCGGCGTCCTCCGAGCCGTCGAAGGAGACGAGGGCGACATCGTCGGGCACGCGCACGCCGGCCTCGTGCAGCGCGCGCAGCAGACCGATCGCCTGCCGGTCGGAGCTGACGAACAGGGCGGACGGCAGTCCGGTCGCGAGCAGCCGCCGGCCGGCGTCGTAGCCGCCGCGCATCGTGAAGATGTCGCGCTCCAGCGGGCCCTCGGCGAGTCCGCGGCGGGCGAGCTCCTGGCGCCACCCGGTCTCGCGCGGGTCGAGCACGTGGCCGGTGTTGCTGCCGATCACCAGGCCGATGCGCTCGTGCCCGTGCTCGGCGAGATGCTCGACGGCGAGCCGGGCGCCCTCCCACAGGTCGATGCGCACGGATGCCACGCCCGCGACCTCGACGGAGTGATTGAGCAGCACGGTGGGGATGTCGGCGTCGACGAGCGGCCGCACGTCGGGCTCGACGATCGTGCTGCACAGGAAGACGCCGTCCACGCCGCGGTCGACGAAGCGCTCGACGTGCCGGCGCTCCGTCTCCAGCAGGCCGTCGGCGTTCGCGGTCAGCAGCGTGTAGCCGCGCTCGGCCGCGACCGTCTCGACGGCGTGCGCGAGCATCGCGAAGTAGGGGTTGCGCGCGTCGGGGACGACCATTCCCAGCATCTCGTTCGATCCCAGGCGCAGGGCGCGGGCCGCGGAGTTGGGGCGGTAGCCGAGCAGCGCGATCGCCTCGCGCACGCGCCGCTCGGTCTCGGGGGAGACGTTCTTCGTGCCGTTGACGACGTAGCTCACGACGGCCGTGCTCACGCCCGCGAGCCGCGCGACGTCGCTGCGCTTCGCGGCCGGTTTCGCGGGAGGCTTCGCTGCGCCGTGAGGGGTGGCCACGGCAGTCATCCTAGGCGAGCCGCTCATCTGCGCGGCGCGAGGGGCGGCGCATCGCCGAGATCGCCCGCGGCCGCCACGGCACCGGGATCAGGCCCGTCGCCGAGATCGGGGATCGGCAGGCGCTCGCCGCCGCGCAGCGCGGACTGGTGGGCGACGATGCCCGGCAGCGTGTAGCGCGCCGCCGTCCACGCGTCCACGGGCGGGCGCGTGCCGGTCGCCACCGCGCGCGCGAAGTCGTCGACGAGGAAGTGGTGGCTGCCCTCGTGCCCGTTCGGCAGCGACCACAGCTCGGCGGGCAGGCGGCGCGCGTCGTGCACGGGGGCGAGCCCCGAGACGAACGCGTCGCGCAGCGCGGGGTCGATGCCCGCCAGCGACGGGTCGTCGAGGCTCATGCTGGGCCGCGTCTCGAGCAGCTCCGAGACGTCGGTCCACCCCGTCTTGTCCTGCCAGACGGCCGTCTGGACGAGCTGCTCGAAGCTGCCTTCGGTGCCGAAGAACCGGAACCGGCTCTCGCGCAGGTGCGACGGGTAGCCGACCCGGCGGAACTCGTTGATCCTCATCGACCCGCCGCCGGACAGCTCGAACAGCGCCGTCGCGTTCGAGAAGTCGTTGTCGAACATGCTCACGTCGCGGTCGAACACGCCGTCGCCGCGGTCGTCGCGCACGCCGATGCAGCTCACGCTCACGGCGTGCCCGCCGATCGCGCCGAGCACGCCGCCGACCGAGTGCGTCGGGTAGAGCATGGGCGGGTAGCTGGCTGTGCGCCGCCACTCGGGCCCGCCGCTGTACTCGTAGGCGGCGTAGAAGCCGAGATCCATGTCGTGCACGTAGTCGCCCTCGGCGTAGAAGACGCGGCCGAAGGCCCCCTCGGCGGCGCGTCGGCGCGCGTAGACCGTCGCGGGGTTGTAGTGGCTCGTCTCGCCCATCATGTACGTGAGCCCGGTCTCGCGCACGGCGTCGACGATCGCGGCGATCTCGTCGGCCGAGATCGCCATCGGCACGGCCGAATAGACGTGCTTGCCCGCGCGCAGCGCCTGCACCACGAGCGGGCCGTGCGTCCACCGCTGGGTGAAGACGGCGACGGCATCCACGTCGCTCGCGAGCATCTCCTCGAACGAGGGGCACGTGCCGGCGAGTCCCTCCTGCTCGGCGAGGGCGGTGGCCCGCTCGGGGAGCAGATCGGTGACCCGCACCGACGACACGAGCGGATGCGCGCGGAAGAGCCTCGCGAAGTGGCCGGAGAACTGGCCGGCGCCCACGACGCCGAGGGAGAACGGTGCGGGTGATGTCACGACAGCCATTCTGTCACTCGTGAGTTACACGTGTCGATAGCGAGAATCTGGGATGAAAACTTAGAAGCATCTCCTCTTGCCGAAGGATGGTTACTCGTGTAACTATTCTCGCATGCGACTCGATGCCGAAGACATCCGCACCGCCGGCGCCCCCTCGACGGCGCCTTCCGTGCTGCACGTGCGACGGGGCGGCACCAGCGTGGTCGTCGACGTGCCCGCGGGGCGTGCGCCGTCGATCCTGCACTGGGGGCCCGATCTCGGCGACGCGGATGCCGAGGCGCTCCGCTCGCTCGCGATCGCGGCGCTGCCGCAGCGGGTGTCGGGCGGGCTCGACGAGACGGCGCGCCTCTCGCTCGCCGCGACGCCCGCCGACGGCTGGCTCGGCACCCCGACGATCGAGGGCGGCCGCGACGGCCGGGCGCTGAGCCTGCGCTTCGACCCCGTCGGCATCGAGACGACGCCGGCGTCGATCGTCGTCGACCTCGCCGATCGGCAGGCCGGACTCGCCCTGCGCGCCGAGCTCGCCGTCGGCGCGAGCGGACTCGTGCGCCAGCGGCTCACGCTCACCAACACGGTCTCCGCGCCCTTCACCGTGACGGCCCTGCAGCCCTCGCTCCCCGTGCCGTGGGAGGCCACCGAGATCCTCGACACGACGGGGCGGCACCTGCGCGAGCGCTCCCCGCAGCGACGCGAGCTGACCTTCGGCACGCACCTCCGCGAGAGCCGGCGCGGCCGGCCCGGCGCCGACTCGACCCTGCTGCTCGCCGCGGGCCGGCCCGGGTTCGGGTTCGAGAGCGGCCTCGTGCACGGCGTCCACGTCGCCTGGAGCGGCAATCAGCGCCTGCTCGCCGAGCGCACGACGACGGGCGAGTCCTTCCTCGCCGGCGGCGAGCTGCTGGCCTTCGGCGAGATCGTGCTCGGGCCGGGCGAGACGTACGCGTCGCCGTGGCTGCTCGGCTCGTGGGGCGACGGGCTCGACGAGCTCGCAGGGCGCTTCCACGCGGAGTGGCGGGCGCGCCCGCAGCATCCCCGTCGTCCGCGCCCCATCACGCTCAACACCTGGGAGGCGGTCTACTTCGACCACTCCCTGCCCAAGCTGCTCGCCCTCGCCGAGGCGGCGAGCGACATCGGCGTTGAGCGCTTCGTGCTCGACGACGGCTGGTTCCTCGGCCGCCGCGACGACACCGCGGGCCTCGGCGACTGGGAGGTCGACCGCGACCTGTGGCCCGAGGGCCTGCATCCGCTCGCCGATCGCGTCACGGCGCTCGGCATGGAGTTCGGCCTGTGGGTCGAGCCCGAGATGATCAACCCCGACAGCGAGCTCGCGCGCGCCCACCCCGAATGGATCCTGCGCGGCCGCGACGAGCTGCCGCCGTCGGCGCGGCAGCAGCAGGTGCTCGACCTCTCCCGCGACGACGCGTACGCCCACATCGCCCGGCAGCTGCACGCCCTGCTCGACGAGTATCCGATCGCGTACCTGAAGTGGGACCACAATCGCGACCTGGTGGATGCCGGTTCCGGCGCCGGCGGCTCCTCGCGGGTGCACGCGCACACGGCCGCCGTCTACCGGCTCATCGACGAGCTCACGCGCACGCACCCCGGCCTCGAGATCGAGAGCTGCGCATCGGGCGGCGCGCGCGTCGACCTCGGCATCCTCGATCGCACCGACCGCATCTGGGCCAGCGACAGCCTCGACCCGAACGAGCGGCTCGGCAACCAGCGCTACACCGCGCTCGTCGTGCCGCCCGAGATGATCGGCATGCACCTCACGACGCCCCGCGTGCACTCCTCGGGCCGCACCGTGTCGCTCGCGCTCAGCGGCGCCGTCGCCCTGTTCGGGCACTTCGGCATCGAGTGGGACGTCACGACGCTGACCTCCGACGAGCGCGCCGACATCGCCGCGTGGGTGGCGCTCGCCCGCCGCGTGCGCCCGCTCGTCGCGACGGGGCGGCTCGTGAACGTCGACGTCGCCGATCCGGGACTCGACGTGCGCGGCGTCGTCGCCGTCGACCGGGAGCACGCGTTCTTCACCGTGACGCAGACGCAGACGCTCGCGGCCTCGCCGAGCGGCCGCATCCGCCTGGTCGGCCTCGATCCCGACGTGCGGTACCGCGTGCGCATCGTCACCCCCGGCGGCATCGTGCAGCACCCGGCGCAGTCGGCGCTGCGCTGGGCGCACCACGACACCGTGCTCACGGGCCGGCAGCTCGCCGTCGCCGGCATCCGGCCCCCCGTCCAGGACCCGCAGCAGGCCGTCGTCATCGAGCTCACGGCATAGCGCCCGCCGGAACGGGGCCCGGACGGCGGGCTCCGGGGCGGGCATCCCACGACCACCACAGCGCAAGGAGGCGCACGAATGAGAACAGGTCATCGACGAAGGGTCCGCGTGGCGGGGACCGTCGCCATCGCCGTGGCCCTCGCGCTGGGCGGGTGCGCGAGCAGCCCCGGCACGAGCGTCACGACGCTCAACTTCTTCCAGTTCAAGGGCGAGGCGCGCGAGGACTTCGACGCCATCATCGCCGACTTCGAGGCCGAGAACCCCGACATCAAGGTCGTGCAGAACCAGGTTCCCGACGCCGACACCGTCATCCGCACGCTCCTCGTCAAGGACAAGGCGCCGGACGTCATCACGCTCAACGGCAACGGCAACTTCGGGCGGCTCGCGCAGGCCGGGGTGTTCTACGACTTCTCCGACGAGCCGGTGCTGCAGACCATCAACCCGGCCGTGCAGCAGATCCTCGCCGATCTCGGCAACCGCGAGGGCGAGGTGAACAGCCTCGGCTACTTCAACAACGCCAACGGCATCATCTACAACGTCGACATCTTCGAGGAGCAGGGCATCGAGGTGCCCGAGACCTGGGACGAGCTGATCGCCGTGTGCGAGCAGCTGCAGGCGGCCGGCATCCAGCCCTTCTACGCCACGCTCGCCGACTCGTGGACCGCCGTTCCCGCCTTCAACGGCCTCGGCGCCTACCCGTCGCAGGGCGGCTTCTTCGACGAGATGCGCGCCGCGGGGGAGAACGTCGGGCCGAGCTCGCCGGTGTCGTTCGAGAAGGACTTCCTGGAGGCGCTGGAGCGGCAGCAGCAGCTCTTCTCCTACGCGCAGGAGGGCTACCGCGGACGCACCTACGACGACGGCAACGCCGCGTTCGCGCGCGGCGAGGCCGCGATGATGATGCAGGGCATCTGGGCCGTCAACGGCATCAAGCAGGTCGATCCCGACATCCGCGCCGCGATCTTCCCCTACCCGACCGATCGCGAGGAGGACCGGCTCATCGTGTCGGGCGTCGACGCGGTCATCACGATGGGGCGCGACACCCCGCACCGCGAAGAGGCGATCCGGTTCATCGAGTACCTGTTCCGGCCCGACGTCATCGAGCGCATCTCCGCATCGCAGAACATGATCCCGTCGGTCATCGACGCCGAGCTCAGCGACGACCTGTCGATCCAGTCGGTCAAGCCGTTCTTCGACGACGGCCGCATCACCGGCTTCCTCGACCACCAGATCCCGCCGGGCATCCCGCTCGCCGAGTACGTGCAGGAGGCCGTCTTCACCGGCAACGCGGGCGCCACGCTCGCCACCCTCGACAGCGAGTGGCGCAAGGTCGCCGCCCGCACGATCCCCGTGACGGGAGACGGACGATGAGCACCCTCACCGAAGCCGTGCGGTCCACCGCCGGCGGCCCGCGGACGCGCGCGAAGCGCGTGCGCACGACCTCCTCGCGGGCGCTCCCCGCGTTCTACTGGATGATCTGGCCGTGCGTCATCGCCTTCGCGGCGTTCCACACCCTGCCGATGCTCGTGGGCGTGTTCTTCAGCTTCACGAACTACGCGGGCTACGGCGACTGGAACATGGTCGGCGTCTCCAACTACGTCAACCTGTTCAAGGACGACCGCGTCTGGAGCGCCTACGGCTTCTCGTTCCTGTTCGCGATCGTCGCGACGGTGCTGACCAACGCGTTCTCGCTCGCGATCGCGCTGGGCCTCAACGCGAAGATCAAGGCGCGCAACTTCTTCCGCGGCGTCTACTTCGTGCCGTACGTCGTCGCGATCCTCGTCATCGGCTACGTCTTCCAGTTCATCTTCACGAGCTCGCTGCCGCGCCTGCTCCCCGGCATCCCGCTGTTCGCCGACAACATCCTCTCCAACCCCGACTGGGCGTGGCTGGCGATCGTGACCCTCGCGGTCTGGCAGGCGTGCGCGTTCTCGATCATCATCTACCTCTCGGGGCTGCAGACGATCCCCGCCGAGGTGTACGAGGCGGCATCCATCGACGGGGCGTCGCCGTGGCGACAGTTCCGGTCCATCACCTTCCCGCTCATCGGGGCGTTCTTCACGATCAACGTCGTGCTGAGCCTCAAGGGCTTCCTACAGGTGTTCGATCCCATCGTGGCGCTGACGAACGGCGGCCCGGGCACCTCGACCGAGTCGATCACGATGCTGATCTTCAAGGGCGGGTACGCGGGCGGCGAGTTCGCGTACCAGACGGCCAACGCGGTGATCTTCTTCATCGTCATCACGGTCGTCTCCCTCCTGCAGTTCAAGGTCCTCCAGAGCAGAGAGGCGGACGCCTGATGGCCACCGCAGCGATCACCACAGCCCCCGCCCCGGGCGCCCGCCGCGCCCGGAAGGCCTCGCTCGACGGCGACACCCGTCGCACCAACTGGTGGGCGACGGCGCTCATCGCGGTCTGCGCGCTCACCGTGCTGGTGCCGATGTACCTCGCGGTCGTCGTCGCCCTCAAGTCGCCCGACCAGCTCGTCGGCGCGTCGGGCTTCGAGATCCCGAACCCCATCCGCTGGGAGAACTTCCCCGAGGCGTGGGAGCGCACCCGCTTCGCGCAGGCGCTGCTGAACACGGCGCTGATCACCGTCGGGTCGGTGGTCTTCACCCTGCTCACGAGCTCGGTCGCCGCGTACGCGCTGGCGCGCAACATGCACCGGCCGTTCTTCAAGGGCGTGTTCTACTACCTGCTCGCGGCGCTGTTCATCCCGTTCCCCATCATCATGCTGCCGCTCGTGAAGCAGACGGCCATGCTGGGGCTCGACAACCAGGGCGGCGCGATCATCCTGTACACGATCTACGGGCTGTCGCTCAACGTGTTCATCTACTCCGCCTACATCCGCTCGATCCCGATCGAGCTCGAGGAGGCGGCGCGCATGGACGGCTCGTCGACGTGGGGCGTGTTCTGGCGGATCATCTTCCCGCTGCTCACCCCGATGAACGCGACGGTCGGCATCCTCACGTGCGTGTGGGCGTGGAACGACTTCATCCTGCCGCTCGTGCTGCTCACCGATCCCGGCTCGCGCACGCTGCCGCTCGCGCAGTACGTGCTGCAGGGCCAGTACAACACCGACTACACGGTCGCGTTCGCGTCGTACCTCATGGCGATGGCGCCGCTGCTGATCGTGTACGTGTTCTCGCAGCGCTGGGTCATCTCCGGCGTGATGCGCGGCTCGATCAAGTAGCCGGTCCGCGCCGACCGAAAGCGGATGCCGGGGCCTCGGGCGGCCCCGGCATCCGCTTCGGCGTCCGTCGCACGCCCCTCGGAATCGTGGGCGCCTGTTGTCGGATGCCGGGGTGCGAGGCGGCGACGAGCGCCCACCATCTGCTGCTCGCGGCCCGGGTGCTGCCTGGCTACGGTGGACGGGTGAGCGACACATCGACCTGGCCGGGGATGCAGTTCGGCGTCTTCACCGTCAGCGACATCACCGAGGACCCCACCACGGGGCGCACGCCCAGCGAGGCCGAGCGCATCCGCGCGGTGCTCACCATCGCCCAGCACGCGGAGGACGTCGGGCTCGACGTCTTCGCGCTCGGGGAGCACCACAACCCGCCGTTCTTCTCGTCGTCGCCGACGACGACGCTCGCGTACATCGCGGGGCGGACCGAGCGCATCGTGCTGTCGACCGCCACGACGCTCATCACGACGAACGACCCCGTCAAGATCGCGGAAGACTACGCGATGCTGCAGCACGTGGCCGGCGGTCGCGTGGATCTCATGCTCGGCCGCGGCAACACGGCCGAGGTGTACCCGTGGTTCGGCAAGGATCTGCGCACGGGCCTTCCGCTCGCGCTGGAGAACTAGGCGCTGCTGCACCGCCTGTGGCGGGAGGAGGACGTGTACTGGCAGGGCCGGTTCCGCACGCCGCTGCAGGGCTTCACGTCGACGCCGCGTCCGCTCGACGGCATCCCGCCGTTCGTGTGGCACGGGTCGATCCGCTCGCCGGAGGTCGCGGAGCAGGCCGCCGCCTACGGCGACGGGTTCTTCGCCAACAACATCTTCTGGCCCGCCCAGCACTTCCAGCGGCTCATCGGCTTGTACCGCGAGCGCTGGCAGCACCACGGGCACGGCGCTCCCGAGACCGCGATCGTCGGGCTCGGCGGGCAGGCGTTCATGGCGCGCAACTCGCAGGATGCCGTGCGCGCGTTCCGCCCCTATTTCGACAAGGCGCCCGTGTACGGCAACGGTCCCGCGCTGGAGGACTTCTGCGAGCTCACGCCGCTCACGGTCGGCTCGCCGCAGCAGGTCATCGACCGCTACGCCGGCATGCGTGACCTGTTCGGCGACTACCAGCGGCAGCTGTTCCTCATCGACCACGCCGGCCTGCCGCTGAAGACCGTGCTGGAGCAGCTCGACCTCCTCGGCGGCGAGGTCGTGCCCGCGCTGCGCCACGAGCTCGCCGCCGACCGCCCGGCAGCCGTCCCCGACGCCCCGACCCACGCCGCCCGCGTCGACGCCGCGCGTGCCGGCATGCCGCCGCGCTAGTTCGTCCGTCCGTCCGTTCGTCCGTCCACTCGTCCGTCGGTCCGTCCGCGAGGGTGCCACTTGTCTCGCCGAGGGTGCCACCTATCTCGCCGAGGGTGCCACTTGTCTTGCCGAGGGTGCCACCTATCTTGCCGAGGGTGCCTTCGTCGCGGGCGTGAAAGCACTCTCGCGCGAACAAACGGCACCCTCGCGGGGACAAGTGGCACCCTCGCGGGGACAACTGGCACCGTCGCGAGAATACCTGGCACCCTCGCGGGCTGGGGGTCAGGCGCTGGCGCGCGGGACGAGGCGGGCGGGGATGACGGTGCGGGTGGGGGCGGCGCCGTCGAGGGCGCCGATCAGGGCGGTCACCGCGGCGTCGCCGAGGGCGTCGAAGTCCTGCCGCACGGTCGTCAGGGGAGGGCGGTAGTCGGCGGCATCCGCGACGTCGTCGAAGCCGGCGACCGCGACGTCCTCGGGAACGCGGCGGCCGGCGTCGGCGAGGGCGCGGACGAGGCCGAGTGCCATCTGGTCGTTCGCCGCGAACACGGCCGTGACGTCGTCGCGGGTCGCGAGGCGCGTGCCGGCGGCGTGTCCGGATGCCGCGGTCCAGTCGCCGCGCTCGAGCGGGGGCGCCGGCGCGCCGGCCTGCGACAGCGCATCGCGCCATCCCCGCTCGCGCTCCGCCGCGGCGAACGACGACGCGGGACCCGCGACGTGCCACGCCGTGTGGTGACCGCGCGACAGCAGGTGGCGCGTCGCCGCCGCGGCGCCGCCCGCGTGGTCGGACTGCACGGTGGGGAACGGCACGCTGCCGGGGCAGTCGACCGCGACGAGCGCGAACGCGCCGTCCGGTGCCGCGCCCGCCGCGAGGGCGGTCGCCTCGTTCACCACGACCGCGCCGTCCGCGCCCTGCGCGCGCAGCCGCGCGAAGGCGTCGGCGACGCCCGCGCGGTCGGTCACCGACACGACCATGAGCGCGTAGCCCCGGGCGGCGGCCGCCGTCGAGACGGCCTCGAGCATGCGCGAGTTGCCGACCGTCGCGAGGGTCGCGACGACGACGCCGATCGTGTGCGACCGGCCGGTGCGCAGGGCACGCGCGGCGCGGTGCGGCAGATAGCCCAGCTCGGACATGGCGTGCTCGACGCGTTCGCGCGTGGCGGGGTCGACGCGAGGGCTGTCGTTGACGACCCGGCTCACCGTCTGCGCCGAGACGCCCGCGACGCGGGCGACGTCGGCCATCGATACGCGCCGCTGCATGTGTGTCTCCGGTCGTGAGGGCTGCTCCCGCGAGTGCGGGCTGAAACTGCATGTTGACGATAACACACGACATCCACTAGCGTGTTAACGTGAACATCACCGAGATTCCCGGAACCTCGCTCGACGCCGGCGTCGTCAGGCGCTCGACCCGCCTGGCCGACGGGCGCGAGCTGATCTACTACGACGACCCCGGCACCGCGCTCGGGCCGGAGCGCGCCGTCGACGCGCGCGCCCTCGACCCCCGTCCCGTGACCGCGACGATGCGGCAGGACGTGCTCACGGGCGACTGGATCTCGGTCGCCGCGGCACGGCAGAACCGCGCGTTCCTGCCGCCCGCCGAGCTCGACCCGCTCGCGCCGCAGACCCCCGGCAACCCCTCGGAGATCCCGTCGCGCTACGACGTCGCGGTCTTCGAGAACAGGTCGCCGTCGTTCGGTCCCGCGCTCGCCGAGGCGACCGGCGACGCGCCCGCGGCATCCGACCCTCCGCGCGGCCTCGACGACCTCGCGGCGCTCGGCCTCGGCCGCGCGCGCTCCAGCGTGGGCCGCTGCGAGGTCGTGTGCTTCTCGCCCGCGCACGAGGGCTCGTTCGGCACGCAGTCGGTGACCCGCGCCCGCACCGTCATCGAGGCGTGGGCCGACCGCACGGCGGCGCTGTCGGCGCTCCCCGGGGTGCAGCAGGTCTTCCCGTTCGAGAACCGCGGCGAGGCGATCGGCGTCACGCTGCACCACCCGCACGGGCAGATCTACGCCTACCCCTACGTCACTCCGCGCACGTCGCTGCTGCTGGCATCCCTCGATCGCACGGCGCCCGACCTCTTCCAGCGCATCCTGGAGTTCGAGCAGGCCGGCCCCCGCGTCGTGCTGCGCGGCGAGCACTGGACCGCGTTCGTGCCGTTCGCGGCGCGCTGGCCGCTCGAGGTCCACCTCATGCCGCACCGGCACGTGCCCGACCTCGCCGCCCTCTCGGGGCCCGAGCGCGACGAGCTCGCGACGCTCTACCTGCGGCTGCTGCGCGGCGTGGATGCCGTCTACGACACGCCCACGCCGTACATCGCGGCGTGGCACCAGGCACCGGTGCACGTCGGCCGCGACACCGTGCGCCTGCACCTGCAGCTCACCAGCCCCCGCCGTGCCGCCGACAAGCTCAAGTTCCTCGCGGGGTCCGAGGCCGCGATGGGCGCGTGGATCGGCGACGTCCCGCCCGAGACCAGCGCCGAGCGCCTGCGCGCCGCGGTCGAGGGGGTGGCCCTGTGAGCGCCGCGCACGGTGCGGCCGCACAGGGTGGTGCGGCGCACGGCGCGGCCGCGCTCTTCCGCGAGCTGACCGGTGCCGAGCCTGCGGGGCTGTGGTCGGCGCCGGGGCGCGTCAACCTCATCGGCGAGCACACCGACTACAACGACGGCTTCGTGCTGCCGTTCGCCATCCAGCATCGCACCCACGTCGCGCTCGGACACCGCGCCGACCGGCGGCTGCGGGTCGTGTCGACCTTCGCGCCGGATGCCGTCGAGATCGCGTTCGACGACCTCGGCGCGCTCTTCCCCGAGCGCCGCGACGACGTCGAGGAGTGGGCGCGCTATCCGCTCGGGGTCGCGTGGGCGCTGCTCCGCGCGACGGGCGCCGCACCGTTCGCCGGCGTCGACCTCGTCTTCGACGCCGACGTGCCCGTCGGTGCCGGCCTGTCGTCGTCGGCGGCGATCGAGGGCGCGACGGCGAGCGCGCTGAACGACGTGTGGGGCCTCGACCTCGACGGCGTCGCGCTCGCGCGGGCCGGCCGCCGGGCCGAGAACGACGCGGTGGGCGCGCCGACCGGGATCATGGACCAGATGGCGTGCATGCTCGGCCGCGAGGACGCCGCGATCTTCCTCGACTGCCGCACGCTGGAGGCGCAGGTCGTCGACCTCGGCTTCGCCGAGGCGGGTCTGGAGCTGCTCGTCATGGACACCCGCGTGAAGCACGCGCACTCCACGGGCGGCTACGGCGGGCGCCGCGTGGCGTGCGAGCGGGGCGCGGCGCTCACGGGCGTGTCGGCGCTGCGCGATCTCGGCGTCGCCGACCTCGACCGCGCACGCGGGCTGATGGACGACGTGACCTTCCGCCGCGTGCGGCACGTCGTGACCGAGAACCAGCGCGTGCTCGACACCGTGCGGATGCTGCACGACGAGGGTCCGCGCGCGATCGGCGGCCTGCTGCGCGCGTCGCACGCCTCGATGCGCGACGACTTCGAGATCTCGGTGCCCGAGCTCGACCTCGCCGTCGCGACGGCGGACCGCGCGGGCGCGATCGGCGCGCGCATGACGGGAGGCGGCTTCGGCGGCGCCGCGATCGCGCTCGTCGACCGCGAGCTCGTGCCGGCGGTGACGGCCGAGGTCGAGCGCGCCTTCGCCGCGGCCGGCCACGTCGCCCCGCTGTGCTTCACGGTGCGGCCGTCCCGGGGCGCGGCTCGGGACTGACGGGGCGCGGGGCCGCGGCCAGGGATGGATGAGGCGCGGGTCCGGCGGGGCGCCGAGGGCAGCAGCGCGGGCCTCGCGGGGCGCGGGGGCCGCGGCTCGGGACGGCGGCATCCGCGGGCCCGGACGCTAGGCGCGCGCCTCGCGCACGAGGGCGGCGAAGACGGCGAACGGCGCGGCCGCGAGCGCGGGCGGCGTGTCCTTCGCCTCGGGGTGCCACTGCACCGCGAGGACCGGCGCGGTCGGATGCTCGACGGCCTCGATCACGCCGTCGGCGGCGGTCGCCGTGACGACGAGCCCGTCGCCGACACGGCGCACGGCCTGATGGTGGCCGGATGCCACCTCGATGGCGGACGCGCCCGCGTGCGCGACGAGCCGCGAGCCCGCCGCGAGATCGACCGGATGCCACGCCCACCGCAGCCCGTCGTCGTCGGCCTTGAGCGGCGTGTGCCGCACGTCGGTGTGGGGGAGGTGCTCGACGAGCGACCCGCCGCACGCGACGTTGAGCACCTGCAGCCCGCGGCACACGCCGAGCACGGGGATGCCGCGGCGCATCGCCTCGTCGACGATCGCGAGGTCGAGCGCGTCCTGTGCCGGATTGACGTCGTAGCACGGCGCCGACGTGTCGCCGCCGTAGCGGGCGGGGTCGACGTCGCCGCCGCCCGGCAGCACGAGCCCGTCGAAGCCGTCGAGCGAGGGGTCGTGCACGACGACGACCTCGAGTCCCTGGGCGCGCACGAGCGCGGCGACGTCGTGGAAGATGGCGTTCGCGAGGCCCACGCGGGCGTCGGCGCCGTCGGCGGCGGAGAGGCGGGCGGGCATGGCGATGCGCGGTGCGGTCACCCCACCATTCTGCGCCGGTTCCGCTCCACGGCCGCTCCCGCCGCCCCGGCCCGCCTCGACCGCCGGCCTCCGGCCTCGGCATCCCGGCCCCGGGCCTTCGCCGATCGCGGCATGGAGCCCGCGCCGCCCGGCGGCGCACGCTCGGCGGCGCTAGGCTCGGCGGCGCTAGGCCCAGCGGCGCACGCGGCGCGCGAGCACCGCGTCGATCCCGATCCCGATGCCGACGGCGAGGACGACCGACACGGCGACGGCGACGGCGGGGCCGCCGGGAACCACCGCCGCGACGATCGCGCCGATGAGCGCCTGGTACGCGGCCCATCCGAGCGCGGCGACGCTCGCGATCGCGAGGAACCGCGGGGCCGGCACGCGCGTCGCGCCGGCCGTCAGGTTCACGGCGAGCCGGGCGAACGGGATGAACCGCGCCGTGAACAGCACGAGCGCGGCGCGCTGCTGCAGGCGGGCGCGCGCCCATGCGAACGCCGCGCGCACGCGGGGATGCCGCATCCATCGCCAGCGCTCCAGCCCGATGCGACGCCCGACGAGGTAGCACGCGAGGTCCCCTGTGGCCGCCGCGACCGCGGCGACGGCGATGACCGCCGCGAGCGCCGGCTCGCCGTGCGCGACGGCGAGCGCGCCGAACGCCGTGACCGCCGCCTCGCCCGGAATGACGACGAGCAGCGCGTCGCCGAGCACGAGCGCGAACAGCAGCGGCAGCGCCCAGGGGCTCTGCGAGACGG
This sequence comes from Microbacterium sp. No. 7, assembly GCF_001314225.1. NCBI lineage: Bacteria > Bacillati > Actinomycetota > Actinomycetes > Micrococcales > Microbacteriaceae > Microbacterium > Microbacterium sp. No. 7. The sequence goes on along the minus strand of NZ_CP012697.1, from coordinate 3,089,841 downwards.
CGGCCAGCAGTTCGTCGATCACGCGGTCATCGTCCCCGGCGCCGGTGAACGGAGACCGAACGGGGCATGGTCGGTGACGGGACGTTGAGCATCGGGTGAACACTCGCGCGCGGGGCAGGGTTTCGGCGGTCGGGTCCCGGCCGTGGCTGCACCCTGGAGACGTGAGAGTCGCACTCCTCGCCGAATCGTTCCTGCCGCACATGAACGGTGTGACGGGCTCGGTCCTCCACGTCCTCCGGCAGCTGTCGGCGCAGGGCCACGAGACGCTCGTGATCGCACCGCGCGCCGGGGAGATCACCGCCGACCTGCACGGCGCCCGCGCCGAGCTGCTGCGCTCGGTGCCGCTGCCCTCCTACCCGGAGGTGCGGGTCGTCTTCGCGCGCGCCGCGCGGCTCACGGCGATCCTGCGCGACTTCGCCCCCGACGTCGTGCACCTCGCGTCGCCGTTCGTGCTGGGCTGGCAGGGGCTCGCGGCCGCCGACGCGCTGCACGTGCCCGCCGTCGCCGTCTATCAGACCGACGTCGTCGCCTACGCCGAGAAGTACGGGATGCCGCAGGCGTCCGCCCTCGTCGGCCGTCACATCGGGAGGCTGCACCGCCGCGCCACCCTCACGCTCGCGCCCTCGTCGGCGTCGGTGCGCCAGCTCGAGGGCCTGGGCGTCGACCGGCTGCGCACGTGGGGGCGCGGAGTGGATGCCGAGCGCTTCTCGCCTCAGCGGCGCAGCGACGCCTGGCGGGCACGCGTCGCGCCGGGGCGCACGATCATCGGCTACGTGGGTCGCCTCGCGCCGGAGAAGCAGGTCGACGATCTCGCGGCGCTGGCCGACATCCCCGGTTCGACGCTCGTGATCGTCGGCGACGGCCCGGCCCGGCCGCTCCTGGAGCGCGCGCTGCCGAACGCCGTGTTCACGGGGCACCTCGGCGGCGGCGACCTCGCGGAGGCGCTCGCGAGCTTCGACGTGTTCGTGCACCCGGGGGAGAGCGAGACGTTCGGGCAGACGATCCAGGAGGCCCTCGCGAGCGGTGTGCCCGTCGTCGCCACGGGCACCGGGGGACCGGTGGACCTCGTGCGGTCGAGCATCGACGGCTGGCTCTACCGGCCCGGCGACCTGCGCGATCTGCGGGCGCGCGTCTCCGATCTCGCGGGCGACGACGGCAAGCGCCGCGCGTTCGCGCTCGCGGCCCGCGAGAGCGTGCGCGAGCGCACCTGGGATGCGCTGTGCCGGCGCCTGGTCGAGCACTACGAGGAGGCGCGCACGCTGCGCCCCATCGACGATGCGCTGCTGCGCCGCGGTGCGACGCGACCCGAGATCCTCGCGCGGCCCGCGATCCCGCCGCGACGGTGGTCGCGCTTCGTCGCCCTCGGCGACTCGCTCACCGAGGGGCTGTGCGACTCGTCGCGCATGCGCGCGGGGGAGTACCGCGGCTGGGCCGACCGGCTCGCCCAGCTCCTCGCGCACGAGCGGCCGGACGGCGGGGCGTTCCGCTACGCGAACCTCGCGGTGCGCAGCCGGCGGGTGCGCGACCTCGTGACGGAGCAGCTTCCGCGCGCCCTCGAGCTGCGGCCCGACCTGGTCTCGGTGCTGATCGGCTCGAACGACCTCGTGGGCCCGTGGGTGTCTCCGCAGCGTCTCGCGGGCGAGCTGGAGCGGGCCGTGCGGGCGCTGCGCGACAGCGGCGCCGACGTGCTGCTCGTCACGCCGTTCCTGCCGCACCGCCGCGCCGCGCTGCCGGTCGCGCGCCGTTTCGCGGCGTTCGCGTCGGAGCTGCGCCGCATCGCGTCCGAGACGGGGGCGATCCTGCTCGACCTCGAGGCGCAGCCCGCGATCGGCGACCTCGACCTGTGGGCGGACGACAAGGTGCACCTGCGCTCGCGCGGTCACCGCTTCCTCGCGTACCGCGCGGCGGAGGCGCTGGGCGTGCCCCACGCCGAGGCCCTCGGCGGACTGGATGCCGCCCTGCACGCCGACGACGATCCCGTGTTCGAGGGGACCTGGCTCGTGCGCGACGTGCTCCCGTGGGTGTGGCGCCGTCTGCGCGGCCGCACCGCGGGCGACGGCATGGTCGCCAAGCACGACGACTACGTGCTCGTCGGCGGCCGCGGCGACGTGCGCGCCGAGGCGTCGCGCTGACGTGCCCCCGCATCGCCGCTGAGGGAGGCTGAGGTCCGCCAGGCGGTGCGTCGGCGAGCGTCCGAGAGCACTATTGAGATCTTTGCCGCCCAGATGTGTTCCCGATCTGCATCGTCTATGAGATCCTTCTCATTTGTGTAATGTATGTGGCATTTATGTACTACCTTGAATGGCGGCACGAAGAGCGTGCTGAAAGAACAGAGGTCTGAGGGGGGTCTCAGCAATGATGAATTCATTCACGGCACGAACGCCGAGGGCAACGTCGATGGCTGTCACCGGTCTGCTATGCGTGGCCGCGTTCGCCGTGGTTCCGACGGACGCATGGGCGAGCGAGCACACGGCTCCGTCTGCGGCCGGCGTCGCTGACGCACTCGCTGCCGTCGATGAGATCGACGGGTCACTGCTGCTGACGCCGACCGACGATGCCGGAGTAGGAAGCGTCGAGGTCGGTCAGGGAACCGTCGCCGTGCCGACATCGCCGGACGACGACATCACGATGAGCGCACGCGGGCAGGACGTGCTGTCGGTTCGGCTTCCGATGGCGGATGATGCCGCGAACGCCGTGGTGATGGAAGACGGCACCGTGATCTACCCCGGCGAGGAGTTCTCGGGCTCGGTCATCGTCAGCGACATCGGAGTGCAGATGCTCACGACGATCGCGGGGCCGGAATCACCCGTTGCGTACTCCTACGAGTTGTCGCTCGAGCCGGGGCAGACACTCAGGATCGTCGAGGATGGAGCCGTGGTCGTCAACGGCGACGGCTCGATCGTCGCCGCTGTTGCGCAGCCCTGGGCACGAGATGCCGATGGTGAGGAGGTCGCCACCCACTATGAAGTGGACGGATCCACGCTGATCCAGATCGTTGATCACGCATCCGCTGAGGGCGTGGCGTATCCTGTCGTGGCCGACCCGATCTGGTTGGCGCCGTGGGTGGTCCGCTGCCTCGTCGGTATCGGCATCAACGGCCCGACGATCACGCGCATCGCGAGTTCTGGAAGTCCGGGAGCCGTGCTGGCCGCATTCGGATACGGTGCCTTTCGGTGCCTTATTGGGAGGTAGGTTGTTCGGCCGGAAATCGCTCGATGCGCTCAATGCGCAACGGCAGCAGATCGATGCGAGAATCGAAGCCCATCCGCTTTCCGCAGAGGAAGTGAGACAGGCGCACGCCATCATTGAAGCAAGAGGAGACAAGGACAACGCGGCAATCGAGTGCGAGCTTTCCGCGAACGGCCTGCCAAGCCTTGAAGAGCTGGGGAGAATTCAGGTCGAGAGTACGGCGAGCTGGTGGCGCCTTCATCGTGAACGGGCGAAGATCGCGAAGAGAATCGAGAAGCTGACAAGTCGTTGACGGCGTCGCTGCACGCTTCCGCGGTCCAGTGGTTGCTGGACCGCGGAAGCGTGCAGCGAGTCTCTCCGATCCGTCCGCCATCACCTCCGGGCCGCCGTGATGAGTGACCTGAGCAGGTCGTCGGGCCGGTGGAGGAGCTCCCGGCTCGCGGGATCGGTCACCAAGCGATCGACGAGACGTTGCGTCACCACGACGCCGCGCTCCCAGTACCCGCCGGCGTGGTGCCGGCTCAGCGGCAGCCGTGCGCTCGAGCCCTCCGACGTGATGCTCACCGTCCCATCGTCCGGGCCGATGTCAGGGCTCTCCATGATGAGTGCGACGGCGATCGCCGTGATCAGCCCCGCCACGACGCCGGAGAAGCGGAATCTGCTCGTCGGGACTTCGATCAGGATGACGTCCAGCTCGTCCCAGGCATATTGACCCACGACAGTCGTGTGTTCTCGGTAGACGAGCGTCTCCGTCGTCAGCAGAAGATGCCGGCGCCCCGGGTCGCCGATGACGAGGCCGTCGTCGGCGCGGTGCAGGACGCCGAGGCGGCGACCCGTCATGCCCTCGGGAGCCCGCGCCGAGAGCGCGTAGGCGCGCTGCGGGCGACGTCACCGTGGAGGGGGCGTGTGATCGGCAGGCGCTCGGCGGAACGTGTGAGCCCGACATCGAGGTGCAGCGCCATGGCAGCATCCTCACACAGCGCGAGCAGACCGCGAAAAGCGGCCACCCGTGCACGCGTCGGCAGGGCGGGTCGTCAGGAGCGACCCGGGGGCGCCGGACGCGGCGAGAAGACGATGACGGCGGCGACCAGCGCGAGGGCGGCGTAGAGGATCGAGGCGGGGGCGAGGCCCGCCGTGCGGGCGAGCTGGCCGGCGACGAAGCTGGGCACGATGGCGCCGCCGTAGGCGATCAGGTTGACGGCGGCGACCATTCCGGCGCGCTCCTCGAGCGACGTGCTGTCCAGCAGCAGCCGCATGGAGCCGGTGAAGGCCGCGCCCTGCGAGAGGCCCGCGAGGATGCCGCAGGCGATCACGAGCGGCGTGCTGCCGGAGAAGAGCCCGACCACGATTCCGCAGGCGGCCGCGGCGAACAGCACGATGCCGAGACGCTGCGATCGGCGCGGCGGAAGCAGCCCCGACAGCGGCGCCGCGATGCCGTAGGCGCCCTGGTGGGAGAGGAACACGACGGCGGCGACGAGCACGCTGCTCGTGCCGAGGCTGTGCACTGCGATCGTCGGGCTGAACGCCTGATAGAAGCCGCCCAGCGCCCAGGTCGCGATGCCGACGGCGAGCGCCCCCGGCAGGAGGCCGCGCGCCGAGCGCGGCAGCGCGACCACCGGTCTCAGCGCACCGAGCCACCCCGGCCTCCGGGGAACGGACTCCCGGGCGAGGGCGAGCAGCACGAGCGCGCAGGTCAGCAGGACGATCGCCCCGACGAACGGGACGACCTCGGGCGCGAGGCCGAACTCCGCGGCGAAGCCGGCGGCGAGCGCGCCGGTCGAGTTGCCGAGCGCCGGTGCGCCCGTCGCGGTCGCCGCCGCGAGCCAGCGCGGGTACGGCGGTGCGGAGTCGATCGCGAACGTGGCGACGGCCGAGGTCGCGATGCCGCACGCGATGCCGTGCAGGGCGCGCGCGGCGAGCAGCACGCCGAGGCTGTCGACGTTGATCATCACGACGCAGCTCAGCAGGGCGACCGCGGCGCCGAGCATGCTGACCGGCTTGCGTCCGAGATAGTCGGAGACGCGGCCGAAGCACACCAGCGTGATCATGATCGTGATGAAGTACGCGATGGTGGCCAGGGCGAGGTCGCTGGTCTCGAGCGAGAGCCGTTCGCGATAGCGCTCGAGCAGCGGAGCGGGCAGGCTGGCGGCCACGAAGACGCTCACCGACGTGAACGCGGCGGCGATGTACGTCAGGTGCATGCGGGGCGGCTCTGCCATCATGAAGGGGGTTCTCCGCCACGCCCGCGGGGTGCGGTCTCGCGCCGATGCGCTGGATCGGGCTCTGGCGCCGACGATATCTGATACTTGATTCGAGGTGCAACTGCCGGGGGTCGGCCCCGGCTGGCGCCCGCTCTCGCGACGGCTTCACAGGCGCCGCTGGTAGGATCGGTGAGGTTGCCGTCTGGCATCCGCTCACCTCAATACTGAGCTCACGGAGCTGACCGGCAGGAAGCTGGTCCCCTGTGGTGGGTTCCCATCCGTCGCCGGATGGTGATCTTCGACTGGTGGCCAGCGCAGGCGGTCTTCACGCACGCGTCATGGCGACGCGTGCGTACGCCCATATCTGCCGTTCTGCTTCTTCGTACGATCTCGTGCGCGAGACGCGCGTGCGAGTCTAAACAAAGAAGGAGAGACCTCTTGGAAGGTCCTGAAATCACCGCCGCCGAAGCCGTCCTCGACAACGGACGCTTCGGCACCCGCACCGTCCGGTTCGAGACCGGACGCCTCGCCCAGCAGGCGCAGGGCGCCGTGGCCGCCTACCTCGACGAGGAGACGATGCTCCTCTCGGCCACCAGCGCCTCGAAGAACCCTCGCGAGGGCTTCGACTTCTTCCCGCTGACCGTCGACGTCGAGGAGCGCTCCTACGCTGCCGGCAAGATCCCCGGCTCGTTCTTCCGCCGCGAGGGCCGCCCCTCGACCGAGGCGATCCTCGTGTGCCGCCTCATCGACCGCCCGCTGCGCCCGTCGTTCGTCGACGGCCTGCGCAACGAGGTGCAGATCGTCATCACCGTGCTGTCGATCGCCCCGGGCGAGTTCTACGACGCGCTCGCGATCAACGCGGCATCCGCGTCGACGCAGATCTCGGGTCTGCCGTTCTCGGGCCCCATCGCCGGTGTGCGCCTCGCGCTCATCCCCGGCCAGGGCGAGCACGCCGACCAGTGGGTCGCGTTCCCGAACACCACGGTGCTCGAGGATGCCGTGTTCGACCTCGTCGTCGCCGGCCGCGTGCTCGACGACGGCGACGTCGCGATCATGATGGTCGAGGCCGAGGCCACCGAGCACAGCTGGAACCTCATCAAGGGCGGCGCCACGAAGCCGAGCGAAGAGGTCGTCGCGCAGGGCCTCGAGGCCGCGAAGCCCTTCATCAAGCAGCTCGTCGCGGCGCAGAACGTGCTCGCGAACGCGGCGGCCAAGGAGATCCAGCCCTACCCCGTCTTCCTGCCCTACACCCAGGAGACCTACGACTTCGTCGCCGGCCGCGCCTACGACGAGCTCGTCGGCGTCTACCGGATCGCCGACAAGATCGAGCGCCAGAACGCCGACGACGCCGTCAAGGACCGCGTCAAGGGCGAGCTGGCGGCCGCCGTCGAGGCGGGCGAGCTGCCCGAGTCGGCGCTCGGCGAGTTCTCGGCCGCCTACAAGTCGGTCACGAAGCTCATCGTGCGCGGCCGCATCCTCACCGAGGGCGTGCGCATCGACGGTCGCGGCCTGGCCGACATCCGCGCGCTCGACGCCGAGGTGCAGGTCATCCCGCGCGTGCACGGCTCCGCGATCTTCCAGCGCGGCGAGACGCAGATCCTGGGCGTCACGACGCTGAACATGCTCAAGATGGAGCAGCAGATCGACTCGCTGTCGCCCGTGACGAGCAAGCGCTACCTGCACCACTACAACTTCCCGCCCTACTCGACGGGTGAGACGGGTCGCGTGGGCAGCCCCAAGCGCCGCGAGATCGGCCACGGCTTCCTCGCCGAGCGCGCTCTCGTGCCCGTGCTGCCGGGCCGTGAGGAGTTCCCCTACGCGATCCGCCAGGTGTCCGAGGCGCTCGGCTCGAACGGATCGACCTCGATGGGCTCGGTGTGCGCCTCGACGCTGTCGCTGCTCAACGCGGGCGTGCCGCTGCGCGCCCCCGTCGCGGGCATCGCGATGGGCCTCGTCTCCGACCAGGTCGACGGCCAGACCCGCTATGCGGCGCTCACCGACATCCTCGGCGCCGAGGACGCCCTCGGCGACATGGACTTCAAGGTCGCCGGCACGAGCGAGTTCGTCACCGCCATCCAGCTCGACACGAAGCTCGACGGCATCCCCTCGTCGGTGCTGTCGGCGGCGCTCACGCAGGCGCGCGACGCGCGTCTGCGCATCCTCGAGGTGCTGAACGCGGCGATCGACACGCCCGACGAGATGGCGCCGACCGCGCCGCGCGTGATCAGCGTGCAGATCCCGGTCGACAAGATCGGCGAGCTGATCGGCCCCAAGGGCAAGACGATCAACGCGATCCAGGATGCCACGGGCGCCGACATCTCGATCGAGGAGGACGGCACCGTCTACATCGGCGCGACCGACGGCCCCTCGGCCGAGGCGGCCCGCGCACAGGTCAACGCGATCGCCAACCCGACCAACCCCGAGGTCGGCGAGCAGTTCCTCGGCACGGTCGTGAAGATCGCCACGTTCGGCGCGTTCATCTCGCTGCTGCCGGGCAAGGACGGCCTGCTGCACGTCAGCGAGGTGCGCAAGCTCGCCGGCGGCAAGCGCGTCGAGAACGTCGACGACGTGCTCTCGGTCGGTCAGAAGATCCTCGTCAAGATCACCAAGATCGACGACCGCGGCAAGCTGTCGCTCGAGCCCGTGCTCGACGACGCGCCCGCCGAGGACGCTGCCGAAGAGGCCGTCGTCGTCGAGGTCTGATCCTCGCGCAGCCCGATGCCCGTCCCCTCACCGGGGGCGGGCATCGGCGTTCTCCGCCCGCGGCGACCCGCTCGCGCCCGTCGCCCAGATCACCTGTTCCGGGAACAGAATGCATCCGCCGCGAGCGTGCGCGGTTCAAGGCTCTCGGTGCTGCGAAGCGTGTCTCGCAGCGGCTCGGCGTCGTGGTAGGTTGAGAATCAACAGCGCCCATTTGCATGCAATGCAAAGGAATGGCGTATCGCTATCAGTTCCGGGGGGAAGCTGAAGATGAGATCACGACAGTTTGGTCTAGGAATACTTGCGCTCGCTCTCGTGTTCGGAGCCTCGGCGACCTCTGCTGGTGCCGTGTCGATTTCTGAGCAAGATCGTAGTGTTCCCGCTGCGGTTGCAGCGATATATTCATACAAGGCGGAATAAGCGGCGACACGGCATTAGTCTCTTTCTACAGCAATGTCGTGCCGTATCAGATCGTCGTCGACCCGCTGACCGGTATCAGCCCGGGGCCGGGTGCGCAAGGTCGTATCACCGGACTGATGCCGACGTCTGCCCAGACCAAGGGCACGCTTGTTGGAAAAATGGGGAAGCGTACGGGAAAGACCGAAGGAAAGATCACAGGGACGTACAGCTGGTACGGAGTGACGGGGATCGTTGCGGACTTTTTCGCTGACAAGGGTGACTCCGGCGGTCCGGTCTGGCGATGGGACGGCAATGGGCTCCGTGCTGTTGGCGTCCAAGTCGGGGTGCTTCATCACCAGCTCACGCAGAAATATATCGGAGCAGTATATATCCCTATTGAGACGCTCCTCGCGCAGTGGGGAAATGCCTCATTGCCCGTCTTCTCGTCGCCGACGGCACGGATGGTGCGCGACGACGCCCGAATCGGTCCTACGTCAGAGCAAATGATCCTGATCCCGTCGGGGCCGCCATCCGATGTCCCGGACGGGCTCGAGGATGTCTGTGCTGATATTCCGTGTGAGTTTGTCGAGGGATAGTTGAGGAAGCCATCAAGATGGGGAGTCTCATGGGTAAGCGAGCAGTGGCCATTGTGTGGCTGGTGGCGCTCCTTCTGGTGAGCGGGGGCTCTGCTGTTGCGATCGCTGCAGGTGAGGAGGTCGTGCCGCGGGCCGATCGCCCCTCTCCGCAGATGACTCTTGTTCCTGCGGATCCGTCCCATCACATATCACCTGATCTCACGGATGTCTGTGCAGACATCCCGTGTGTGATGATCGAGACGAGATAGTGTGAAGCATCCCTGCGGAGTCTGTCGATCTCTCAGGGAATCAGCGAACAGGCGCAGGGCCTCGGGCGGAGCCTGATGGGCGGAACATCTGATCTGCGCGGAGGCTGCCGTGCAAGGGCCCTCCATGTCGCGCGGAGCGTCCGCGCCGCGCGGGAGCGTCCGTGGCCGCGGTCCGGCGGGCGGCCGAGCTGCGACCTCGCGGCCTCGGCGTTCGCGCGGGGACGCCGACCCCGCGCGCCAGGTATATCAAAGCGTTATAGAAAGTTCCCTCGCCGCGGGGTGGCCGCCACGCCGCGCGATGGCGCCTGTTCTACCCTGGGGTGAAGACGGCGCCTGCGTCGTGGCCTCGCGGTCGCGGCCGAACAAGGGGGATGCACACATGATCGGGGCGGATGCGATCACGCCGCAGCCGCCCGTGCCCGGCACGAGGCCCCTCGCCTCGCACGCGCCCCGCACGATCGCGCTCGCCTCCGGTCCTGTTCCGCTTCCGGACGCGCCCCCGCGCCGCCCGCTCGGCGAGACGGGCCTGCAGGTGTTCCCGCTCGCGATCGGCGCGGGCGAGTTCGGGTGGCACGTCGCCCCGCTCGCCGCCTCCGCGATCCTCGACGTGTACCGCGCGCACGGCGGCAACTTCGTGCACATGTCCGACGGCGACGCCTCGGGCCGCAGCGAGCACATCGTGGGCCAGTGGATGCGGTCGCGCGGCGTGCGCGACGAGACCGTCGTCGCGGTGCGCATCGGCGCCGACAACGAGCACCCCGGACTCGGGCCCGTGAACCTCGTGCGCTCGGTCGAGGCGTCGCTCAGCCGGCTGCAGACCGACCGCATCGACCTGCTCTACCTGAACGCCACGACCGACGGCGCGACGCCGCTCGAAGACACCCTGGCCACGGCCGAGTGGCTCGTCGAGTCCGGCAAGGTGCGCGCCGTCGGCTCGTTCTGCCACACCGCCGCGCAGCTCGTCGAGGCGCGCATCCTCTCCTCCGCCGGGTATCCGCGGCTCGCGGTGCTCGACGTGCCGTTCAACGTGCTGCACCGCACCGAGCTCGACGGCGACCGCCGGCTCGTGGCGACCGCGCAGTCGATCGCGATCACGCCGTCGCGGGCCCTCGCGCACGGCTTCCTCGCGGGCGTCCACCGCGGCCGGGCTCCGATCGGGCGCTCGGTGCGCGGCACGCAGCTCGCGGCATCCATGAACCGTCGCGGGCACCGCGCGCTGCGCGTGCTCGACCGCGTCGCACGCGAGCTGTCGATCCCCACCGCCGCCGCGGCGATCGCCTGGCTGCTCGCCGAGCAGCTCGTCGCGGCGCCCATCGTGAACGCCCGCGAGGCCGCCCACGTCGAAGAGCTCGTGCAGGGCGCGGGCGCGCACCTCACGCTGCAGCATCGCGCCGACATCACACGCGCCGGTCAGTGACGGAGCTGACATAGGCTGGAGACCGAGCGCATCGGCGACGAGCGAAACGGGTGATGGCATGACGCACTATCTCTATCTGGTGCGCCACGGCGAGCATCTCGACGCGGAGCACGGACTCGAGGACGGGCCGCTGTCTCCACGAGGCCGGCGGCAGGCGGAGCTCATCGCCGACCGTCTCTCGGGCGTGCCCCTCGATGCCGTGTGGCACTCGCCGCTGGAGCGCGCGAGCGAGACCGGGCGCGCGCTGGCGCAGCGCCTGCCCTCGCTGCGGCCCGAGCCGCATCCGCTGCTGTTCGACTGCATCCCCACGGGGAAGACCCCCGACATGCCGTCGGTGTACGAGCCGTTCTTCGGCGGCATCACCGACGCCGAGATCGAGGCCGGGGCGGCGCAGATGGCCGACGCCGCGACGGAGTTCCTGGCGATCAAGCGCGGCACGCACGAGCTGCTCATCACGCACAACTTCGTGATCGCCTGGCTCGTGCGCGAGGTGCTGGAGGCGCCCGCCTGGCGCTGGCTGACGATCAGTCAGGCGCACTGCGGGCTCACGGTGCTCGCGCAGCGCCCCGGCCGGCCGTGGACGGTCGTGATGCACAACGACCTCTCGCACCTGCCGGTCGAGCTGCGCACGGGCCTGCCCGAGCCCCTGCCGGTGTAGCGGACGCCCCACGGCTGCGGCTCGCCGGGCCGCCGGGGTCGGAGGCTGGTCCTAGGCTGGAGTCATGACACGTGTGGCTCTCGTGGGGGGAAACGGCAAGCTCGGCAGCATCATCCGCGAGGTGATCGACGAGACCGACGACTTCGCGGTCGTGCGGGTGCTCGGATCGGGCAGCGACCTCTCCGAGATCGACGGCGTCGACCTGGTCGTCGACGCGTCGGTCCCCGCCGTCTCGGTCGAGGTCGTGCGGACCGCGACCGAGCGCAGCATCAACGTGCTCGTGGGCACGTCGGGCTGGTCGAACGAGCGCATCGCCGCCGTGCGCCCGCTCGTGGATGCCGCGGGCACGGGCGCCGTCTTCATCCCCAACTTCTCGGTGGGATCCGTCGTCGGCTCGGCGCTCGCCGCGGCCGCTGCGACCCTCTTCGACTCGATCGAGATCATCGAGGCGCACCGCGACACGAAGATCGACTCGCCCAGCGGCACGGCCGTGCGCACGGCCGAGCTGATCGCCGCGGCGCGGGGGAACGCGGTCGACGCGCCGCACGTCGACCAGCGTGCCCGCGGTCAGCAGGTCGCCAGCGTGCCGATCCACTCGCTGCGCCGCCCCGGCGTGATCGCGCGCCAGGAGGTCGTGCTGTCCGGCCCGGGGGAGTCGCTGGCGATCGTGCACGACACGGTGGAGCCCGCGCGCGCGTACGCCCCCGGCATCCGCATCGCGCTGCGCGCCGCACGCGACGCCCGCGGCGTCGTGGTCGGTCTCGACCGGCTCATCGACCTCGGCATCCGCACCCCGGACGCGGCCCCCGACGCCCAGCCGGTCGACGAGGGCGCCGCGTCGGGCCAGGTGGCCCGGTCGACCGGCGCGGCGTCGCCCGCATGAGCGCGCGCATCGGCGTCGCCGTCATGGCGGCGGTGCTCGCGCTGTACATCGTCCTCGTCGCACAGCGCGGCTGGATGCTCGTGACCTCGGGAGAGCCCATCGGCATCGCGATGGGAACGGTGCTGTTCCTGCTGCCCGTGCTCGCCGCGTGGGGGCTGTGGCGTGAGATCTCGTTCGGCCGTCGCGCCGCGGCGCTGGGCCGCCGGCTGGAGGCGGAGGACGCCCTGCCGGCCGAGGAGCTCGACGTGCGCCCGAGCGGCCGCCCCGACCGCGCGCAGGCCGACGCGCTCTTCCCGGCGTACCGTGCGGAGGTCGAGAGGAACCCCGGCGACTGGCGGGCGTGGTACCGCGTGGGGCTCGCCTACGACGGCGCGGGCGACCGCAAGCGTGCGCGTGCCGCGATCCGCAAGGCGATCGCGCTGGAGTCCGGCCGGGCGTGAGGCGGGCTCCCGCCGTCGTGTGACGGCGCCGCCGTCATCCTGTGTGACATGTTCATCCGCGCCACGTAGGGTGGCATGCGGTCTGCGCCGATCAGCGCGGGCCGTACACGAAAAGGACGAGACATACATAAATGGATGCGCTGAAGACACCACTCACACAGGGAATGAACCGCCGCACCGTGCTCAAGGCGTCGGCATGGTCGGTGCCGGTCGTGGCCGTCGCGACCATGGCCCCGGCGGCGGCCGCGACGAACGGCTTCGATCTGCGCCTGCTCGGCTTCGCCGGCGAGACGCTCGCGAAGTTCAACGACGACAAGACGCGCTACGTGGAGCAGTCGTACACGACGGGCACCGCTCTCGCGACCGTCGGCACGGCCGCCGCGCCCGCCGGCACGGTCGTCACCGTGTCGTTCGACAACCGCCTCATCGGTGCCGTGACGCTCCACGTCGAGGACGTCGAGGTGAACGCCGCGACGACGTCGCCGTCGGGCACGACCACGACCCAGACGTTCGTGCTGACGCAGGCCGTCCCGGTCGCGGTCGACGAGCTCAGCGGACTCCGCGTGCGCTTCGGGCCGCAGTTCGTCGACGACTGGGACGCCCTTCCCTTCTACGAGGACATCGCGCCCTACACGGTGTCGGTCAGCCCCGCGAGCGGCGCCGACCCCGACACGAGCAACAACGGCTGGTCGGCGGCCGCGGTCTACGGCGACGCCTTCGACGGGGCCGTCTCGGCCACGTGGGGCGAGACGGTCATCGACGTCGAGGGCAACCCGACCGTCGCCCGCCACCCCGAGACGGCGACGCTCGTCTCCCGCGGTCCCGGGGCGATCCCCGCCGGCGCCCGGCTCTACTTCGGGCTCCCCGAGGACGGCGTCACGGCGTTCTCCGTGTCATCGGTCACCGTGGACGGCGACGCCGTCACCGACCTCTTCGGAGCGCTGCAGCCCGAGCTCTACGGCGGCTACCACGTCGAGACCACGCGGGAGGTCGCGGCCGGCTCGACCGTCGTGCTGACGCTGTCGACGACGTTCGCGGCCTCGGCGACCACGTATCCGGGCACGCCCTCGGTCTCGCTCACCACCGGCCCGGGCGAGACGGACACGACGAACAACAACGTCAGCCCGGCGTGACCGCCGCGCCGTGCCCGCCCGGTCAGTCCCCGGCGGGCACGGCGGCGGCCACGGCCTCCTCGACGGTCGCGTGGCGGAACGCGAAGCCGGTATCGAGCAGCACGCGCGGCAGAACGTGCATGTCGCTCAGCAGCAGGCTGTCGGCCATGTCGGCGCCGAGCGCGAGCCGCAGCGCCCAGGCCGGCGCGGGCACGACGAAGGGGCGGTTCATGCGCATCGCGAGCGCGAAGCCGAGGTCGTTGGCGGTCGCCCGCACGGGTCCGGTGAGGTTCACGGGCCCCGCGACGTCGGCATCCATCACGTGACGGATCGCGCGCACCTCGTCGTCGAGCGAGATCCACGGCCACGCCTGCGTGCCGCGGCCGATGCGGCCGCCGAGGCCGAGGCGGGTGAGCGTCAGCAGGGGCTTCAGCACCCCGTCGGCGTGCACGACCGGCGCCGTGCGCAGCAGCGCGACGCGCGCCTTCGGCCCCGCGTGCGCAGCCGCGGCCTCCCACTCGCCGCAGACGTCGGAGAGGAACGACTCGCCGCGCGGCGCCGCCTCGTCCTGGGGGATGCCGGGGGCCGACGCGTAGAAGCCGACCGCCGACCCGGAGACGAAGGCGGGGGCGTCGTCGCCCAGTGCGCGCACGGCGGCGGCGACAGCCTGGGTCGGCTGCACGCGGGACCAGAGGATCTCGTGGCGGTAGCGCTTGGTCCACGGCACCCGGCCGAGCGTCGCGCCGTTCAGGCACACGACGGCGCGTGCCCCCTCGAGCACGGCGGGGTCGAGCCGGGTCGTCGTCGGATCCCACGAGACCTCGTCGGGCGCCGTCGCGGCGCGCCGCACGAGGCGGGTCACCGCGACGCCGTCGGCGGCGAGCGACCGGACCAGCTCCGACCCGATCAGGCCGGACGCGCCCGCGACGACGACGCGCCCGGCGTCAGGCAAGTGTCGCCTCGAGGGTGATCTCGACGCCCGCGAGCGCGGCCGACACGGGGCATCCCGCCTTCGCCTCCGCGGCGAGGCGCGCGAAGTCGTCGGCCGAGATTCCGGGCACGACGGCGTGCACGTTGAGGTGCGAGCCCGTGATGCCGGTGCCGGGGATGAAGGTGACCGACGCCGAGGTCTCGATGCTCGTCGGCGGGGTGCCGTTCTGCGTGAGCGCGTGCGACAGCGCCATGCTGAAGCACGACGAGTGCGCCGCCGCGATGAGCTCCTCGGGGGTCGTCACCGACGTCGAGCCCTCGCTGCGCGCCTTCCAGTTCACGTCGAACGGGCCGAGCCGTGAGCTCTGCAGCGACACGGCGCCCGTCCCCTCGGCGAGATCGCCCTTCCAGATCGTGCGTGCTTCGCTCGTGACGCTCATGATGCTCTCCTCGCAGCGGGGGTCGTGCATCGAGCCTAGACGCGCGCGGCGACGGAGGGAACGGGGCCGTGCGCGTGCGTCCGCCGTCAGCTCGCGGGGCGCACGCGCTGCAGCAGCAGGTAGATCTGGCAGCCGAGGCAGAAGCCGAAGGCCGCGTTGAGGAACGCGGCCACGAACGCCGCGGCCACGGCGATCACGAGGGCGTACGGCACACCCGCGAGGTGCAGCACGAGGCCGATCGCGACGACGACGAGGCCGACGCCCTGGGCGAACCGCGGCGGGCGCGGGTCCTCGAGCTCGGCGGGCGGTGCGAGCCGCGGGCGGACGAGCGACCGGAACAGCAGGTTCCACGGGTGCGTGCGCGGCGACAGGATGCCCCACAGGAAGAGCAGCGCGACGATGGCCGCCAGGAGGAACGCGGGGTCGGTCAGCCGCTGCGCCACGGTCGTCCCGGGCACGAAGACCTCGCCCGCGATCGGCTGGGAGGCGAACCACCCGAACGAGGCCGTCTCGCGCGGCAGCAGGGCCACCACGAGAGTGACGAGCAGGAGCAACGACGTGAGCGCGGCGCCGAAGCGGGGGCCGCGGGGGTCGATGCCGGCGGGGGAGGTCATGGCGCTTCCTTTCGCGATGACGTCACGGGGCTCGTGGTGACGTCAGAGGGCGGCGACCGCCGCCGCGAGCTCGTCGGGCCGGGGCGGTCCGCCGAAGCGGGCACGGACGCGGCGGTCGGGACCGACGACGAAGGTCGTCGGCGTCTGCAGCACGCGATAGCGCGCTGCGAGGTCGGGTCGGTCGGTCAGGTCGATCTCGACGTGCGCGACCCCGTCGGAGGCATCGGCCACGGCCGTCAGCTGGCGTCGCACCTGGGGACACCGCGCGCACTGCACGCTGCTGAACTGCACGAGCGTGCCGCGCGCACCCGCGCCGCCCGGCAGGTCTGCCGAGTCGAGGAGCAGCTCGCCGGCATCCCTCGCCCGGCCCGTGCGTGCGCGCAGCACGAGCCCGAGCGCCGTCGTCAGGACGACGAGGCCGAGGGCGACCGCGAGGGCCAGCGGCAAGGACATGACAGGAGGATAAGCAGTGCGGCGGTGTCCCGGGGCCGATGTGTCGAAGAGAGTCGAAGAGAGTCGAAGGCCGAGGGTCGATGGACCCGCGGCGGGAGCCCGCTATGACGGCGGCAGGTCGCGCGTCATCGCCACGGCGTGCGTGCGGCTGTCGGCGCCGAGCTTGGCGAGCACGTTCGAGACGTGCGTCTTGACGGTCGGCACGGAGAGGAACAGCAGCGCCGCGATCTGTGCGTTCGACAGTCCCTCGCCCATCGCCCGGAGCACCTCCCGTTCGCGGTCCGTGAGGTCGTTCAGCCCGGCCGGGGGCGCGGACGCCGCGGACCCGGGGTGTCGCACGGCGCGCAGTGCACGGCGGGTCACCCGCGGGTCGAGCACGCCCTCGCCCGCGGCCACCCGGCGCACCGCGTCGGCGAGCCCGGCGGCATCCACCGTCTTGAGCAGGAAGCCGACGGCGCCCGCACGCAGGGCGCCGAGCACGAGCTCGTCCTCGTCGAAGCTGGTGAGCGCGATGACCTCTGCGCCGCCGGACTCGACGATGCGGCGTGTCGCCTCGACGCCGTCGGTCCCCGGCATGCGCAGGTCCATGAGCACGACGTCGGGGCGCAGGTCGCCGGCCGCCGCGATCGCCGCGGCGCCGTCGGCGGACTCGCCGACGACCTCGATGCCGTGCGATTCCAGCATCAGCCGCAGACCCTCGCGGATCATCGCGTGGTCGTCGGCGAGCAGCACGCGCACGCGCGTCACAGGGCTGCCCTCGTCATAGGGCTGCCCTCGTCATGAGGCTGCCCTGGTCATGAGGCCGCCCTGGGCACGACGGCGTTCACGAGCCAGCCGTCCTCGGCGGCGCCGGCTTCGAGCGAGCCGCCGAGGGCGGCGACGCGCTCGTGCAGCAGGTGCAGGCCCCATCCGCTGCCGGACAGGCCCGCCTGTCGACGCCCGCCCGTCGACAGGATGCGCACGCCGATGCCGCCGGGCTCCTCGGAGAGCCCGACACGCACGGCGGAGCCCGGTGCGTGACGCGACGCGTTGGCCAGCGCCTCCTGCACGATGCGTCGCACGGCCTGGTCGGCGGCGCCGGCGGCGGGAGCCGTCAGCCGGTCGTCGAGCACGACGTCGAGTCCCCAGGCGCGGGCCTGCGCGGCGAGCGCCGGCACATCGGGACGCGCGGGAGCCGCCGTGTCGTGGTCGGAGCGCAGCACGGCGACCATCTCGCGCAGCGTCTCGTGAGCGTGCAGGCTCGTGTCGCGGATCGCGCGCAGCGCGTGCCGCTCGGGCGAGTCGGCCCCCGGCGCCGCGAGGGTCGCCTCGCTGCGGATCGCGACCGCCGCGACATGCCCCGCGACCACGTCGTGCAGTTCGCGCGCCATCTGCTCGCGTTCCTCGCGCACCGCCTCCGCGCGGTTCTGCTCCGCGAGCCGTGCGGCGTTCTCCGCCGCGGCGCGATGCAGCTCGGCGAGCTCCTGCGACTGATCCATCAGCATGCGCGACTGCGCGACCGAGGTGCCGAACCAGTACGCCATGCCGAGGATGCCCCCGGTCTGCACCGCCACCATGATCATCGCGCGCGGATCGCCCGTGCGGGCCAGCGCGAACAGGGTGAGCGCGGCGACCGCGAGCACCAGGGCGCCCAGCAGACGTCGTCGTGCGGTCGGCGAGACGGTGACCGCCGCGGCGTAGAGCGCGTCCACGAGCACGAAGAGGGGGATCAGGCCGCCCACGGTGAGCAGGTCGGCGATCGTGAGGACCGTCGCCGCGCCGAGTGCCGCGCCGGGCGCGCGATGCTTCCACAGCGCGAGGGACGCGGCGGGCAGCGCCGTCACGAGGGTCCACCAGGGCGACACGGGCGGCAGCAGCTGCGCGAACCCGAACAGCCCGGTCAGTCCGGCGCGCGCGGCGATCACCGCCAGCACCGAGAACGCGAGTGCGTCGATGACCGGACGCGGCAGGCCGAGCCAGCGTCTCGCCGCAGTCTCGGCGGGCAGGGCGAGCAGTGCGGTCATGGCATCCATGCAAGCAGAAGCGTCGCACGCCCGACTCCGACCAAAGGATGAGACACGGACGGGCCCTTCTCCCGATGCGCGCGCGGAGCGGGCGCGCGAGCGTGGAGGGCATGGACCTCCTCACCGGCATCCCCCTTCCGCTCGCCCTCGTCGTGCTCGCCCTCGGCGACGGGCTCAGCGTCGGCACCTTTCTCATCCCGCTGTTCCTGCTGCTCGCTCCCGGGCGTGTGCGCGTACGACGCATCGGGCTGTACCTGGCGACGATCTGCCTGTTCTACCTCGGCGTCGGCGTGCTGCTCATGCTCGGCATCGTGAACCTCATCGGCGCGGCGGTGGCGTTCGTCGAATCGACGGCGGGGCGCCTCACGATCCTCGTCGCGGGTCTCGCGATGCTGGTCGGCGGCATCGCGGTCGGCATGCGCGAGTCGAGGCGGCGAAAGGAGGCGAGGGCCCGCGGAGAGACGGCCGTGCGCACCGGGGGACGCGTGCTGCGCTGGCGTGACCGGGCGCTCGACGACGAGGCATCGGCATGGTCCGTCGTGGGCGTCGCGCTCGCCGCGGGCGTCGTCGAGCTCGCCGGCATGCTGCCCTACCTGATCGGCATGGGCCTCATCGCCGGCGAACCGGTCGCGCTCGGCGCCAAGTACGCTCTGCTCGCGGGGTACGTGGTCGTCATGATCGTGCCCGCCCTGGCGGCGCTCGCCGTGCGGCTGCTGCTCGCCCGCGCGGCGGAGCCTGCGCTGCACCGCGTGGCCGGATGGATGCAGGGGGCGGGCGGCGCGAGCTCGGCGTGGCTGATCGCGATCGTCGGCGCGCTGCTCGCACGCGGCGCGGCGAGCGGCCTCGGCCTGCTCCCGATGGCGTGAGCCGGCGCGGGCCGCGGACGCGCCGCGCGGGCTATCGTGGTCGCATGACCGTGCCGACGCCCTATGAAGACCTGCTGCGCGACGTGCTGGCGAACGGCACGCACAAGGACGACCGCACGGGCACGGGGACGACGAGCGTGTTCGGCCGCCAGATCCGCTTCGATCTGTCGCAGGGCTTCCCGCTCGTCACTACCAAGCGCGTGCACATGAAGTCGATCGTGTACGAGCTGCTGTGGTTCCTGCGCGGCGACGGCAACGTGCGCTGGCTGCAGGAGCACGGCGTGACGATCTGGGACGAATGGGCGGACGCCGACGGCGACCTCGGCCCGGTCTACGGCGTGCAGTGGCGGTCGTGGCCGACGCCCTCGGGCGAGCAGATCGACCAGATCGCCGACGTCGTCGACCAGATCCGCCGCAATCCCGACTCGCGGCGGCTGCTCGTGTCGGCGTGGAACCCCGCCGACATCCCGCGCATGGCGCTCGCGCCGTGCCACGCGCTGTTCCAGTTCTACGTCGCCGACGGGCGGCTGTCGTGCCAGCTCTACCAGCGCAGCGCCGACATGTTCCTCGGCGTGCCGTTCAACATCGCCTCCTACGCGCTGCTCACCCTCATGATCGCGCAGCAGACCGGCCTCGAGCCGGGCGACTTCGTGTGGACCGGCGGAGACTGCCACGTCTACGACAACCACCTCGAGCAGGTGCGCGAACAGCTCTCCCGCGACCCATATCCGTATCCGACGCTGCGGTTCGCGCGCACGCCCGAGAGCATCTTCGACTACGCCTACGACGACATCGTTGTCGAGGGCTACCAGCATCACCCCGCGATCCGGGCCGCCGTCGCGGTATGACGCGCGTCGGCCTCATCTGGGCGCAGGCCCGTGGCGGCGTCATCGGCGCCGGCGGCGGCATGCCGTGGCACGTGCCCGAGGACCTCGCGCACTTCCGCGAGACGACGATGGGCGCGCCGGTCGTGATGGGCCGTCGCACGTGGGAGTCGTTCCCCCCGCGGTTCCGGCCGCTGCCCGGGCGTCGCAACATCGTCGTGACGCGCAGCGAGGAATGGGCGGATGCCGGCGCCGAGCGCGCCGGTTCGCTCGACGAGGCGCTCGCCCTCGCCGAGGGCGCGGAGACGGCGTGGGTCATCGGCGGCGGGCAGCTCTACCGCGCGGCGATCGGCCGCGCCGACGTGCTGGAGGTCACCGAGCTCGACCTCGAGGTCGACGGCGACACGACCGCGCCCGCCGTCGACGGCTGGCCCGCGCCGCGGATCGGCGCGTGGCAGACCTCGCGCACCGGCATCCGGTACCGCTTCGCGACGTACGCGCGCGCTGTCGAACCGTATCGTGCGAACCGATAGCCTTGAGGTCATGACGCATTCCGGCAATCCCTTCGGCCAGGTTCTCGTCGCTCTCGTCACACCCATGACCGCCGATGGCGAGGTCGACTGGCCCGCCACCGAGTCGCACATCGACGCGGTCATCGCGGCCGGCGCCGACGGCATCGTCGTGACGGGGACGACGGGCGAGACCAGCACGCTCACCGACCCGGAGAAGATCCGCCTCGTCGAGGTCGGCAAGAGCGTCGCCGACGGACGCGCCAAGATCATCACGGGCGGCGGCTCGAACGAGACCGCGCACGCCATCCAGCTCTACAAGGCGAGCGAGCGCGCCGGCGCCGACGGCATCATGGTCGTCACGCCGTACTACAACAAGCCCACGCAGGCCGGCATCCTCACGCACTTCCGCCTCGTCGCCGACGCGACCGACCTGCCGGTGATCCTGTACGACATCCCCGGGCGCACGGGCGTGCCCATCACCTACGAGACGATCCTGCGTCTCGCGAAGCACCCCAACATCCTCGCCGTGAAGGACGCCAAGGGCGACTTCAGCGAGGTCAGCCGCGTGCTCAACCAGACCGACCTGCTGTACTTCTCGGGCGACGACGCGAACGCGCTGCCGCACATGTCGATCGGCGCGTCGGGTCTCATCGGCGTGACCGCGAACATCGCCGCGGCGCCCTATCGCGTGATCGTGGATGCCGTGAACCGCGGCGATCTCGCCGCCGCGACCGCCGCGCACAAGAAGCTCGAGCCGCTCGTGCGGGCGGTCATGACCCATGTGCCGGGCACCGTCGCGGCCAAGTACATCCTGCACGGCCTGGGGCGCATCTCCAGCCCGCGCGTGCGTCTGCCGCTCGTCGGCCCGGAGGAATGGGAGGCTGCGATGATCGAGGACGAGCTGTCGCTCGTGAAGGACATCGAGGGCGTCGACCTGTCGCGCTTCCGTCCCGATCGCAACGCCGCCGCGGGCGGCGCGCTGCCCAAGGTCCCGGGGACGACGCGTTGATGACCGAGGTGATCGAGCCCCCCGCCCTCCAGCCCGGCACGCTGCGGGTCACGCCGCTCGGCGGCCTCGGCGAGGTCGGCCGCAACATGACGGTCTTCGAGTTCGACGGCAAGCTGCTCATCGTCGACTGCGGCGTGCTGTTCCCCGAAGAGCACCAGCCGGGCGTCGACCTGATCCTGCCCGACTTCGAGCCCATCAAGGGACGGCTCGACGACATCGTCGGCGTCGTGCTCACCCACGGGCACGAAGACCACATCGGCGCCGTCCCGTACCTGCTGCGCGCGAAGGGCGACATCCCGCTGATCGGCTCGCAGCTCACGCTCGCGCTCGTCGAGGCGAAGCTCAAGGAGCACCGCATCCGCCCGTTCTCGCTCACGGTCGCCGAGGGCCAGCGCGAGCAGGTCGGCCCGTTCGACCTGGAGTTCATCGCGGTCAACCACTCCATCCCCGACGCGCTCGCCGTCGCGATCCGCACCCCGGCGGGCCTCGCGCTCGCCACGGGCGACTTCAAGATGGACCAGCTGCCGCTCGACGGCCGCATCACCGACCTGCGCGCGTTCGCGCGGCTCGGCGAGGAGGGCGTCGACCTGTTCCTCGTCGACTCCACGAACGCCGACGTGCCCGGGTTCACGCCGCTGGAGCGCGCGATCGGCCCCGTGCTCGACCAGGTGATCGGCAAGGCGCCGCGTCGCGTGATCGTCGCGAGCTTCTCGAGCCACGTGCACCGCGTGCAGCAGGTGATCGACGCGGCCGTCGAGCACGGCCGCCGCGTCGCCTTCCTCGGCCGCAGCATGGTGCGCAACATGACGATCGCGCAGGACCTCGGCTACCTCAAGGTGCCCGACGGCGTGCTGATCGACTACAAGAAGGCGAAGGACCTTCCCGACGACCGTATCGTCTACATGTCGACGGGCTCGCAGGGCGAGCCGATGGCGGTGCTCAGCCGCATGGCCAACCTCGACCACGCGATCGAGCCCGGTCCGGGCGACACCGTGATCCTGGCGTCCAGCCTCATCCCCGGCAACGAGAACGCGGTGTACCGCGTCATCGACGGCCTCACGAAGCTCGGCGCGAACGTCGTGCACAAGGCGAACGCCAAGGTGCACGTGTCGGGCCACGCCGCCGCGGGGGAGCTGCTGTACTGCTACAACATCCTGCGGCCCCGCAACGTGCTGCCGGTGCACGGCGAGTACCGCCACCTCATCGCGAACGCGAAGCTCGCGCAGGACACCGGCATCGCGCCCGAGCGCACGATCGTCGGCGAGAACGGCACGGTCGTCGACCTCAGGGACGGCGTCGCGCGCGTCGTCGGCCAGCTCGACCTCGGCTTCGTCTACGTCGACGGGTCGAGCGTGGGCGAGATCACGGATGCCGATCTCAAGGACCGCCGCATCCTCGGCGAGGAGGGCTTCATCTCGGTGATCGTCGTGGTCGACGCCGCGACCGGCCGCATCATCACGGGCCCCGAGATCCATGCCCGCGGCTTCGCCGAGGACGACGCCGTGTTCGACGCCGTCAAGCCCAGGATCGCCGCCGCGCTCACCGAGGCCGCGCAGAACGGCGTGCGCGACAACCACGCGCTCTCGCAGGTCGTGCGCCGCACGATCGGGCGCTGGGTGAACCAGTCGCTGCGCCGCCGTCCCATGATCGTGCCGCTCGTCATCGAGGCGTAACACGCCGCGTCTACACTCTGGACATGTCGATGTCGTTCTCGCTGCGACCGGCGGCCCAGGCCGACGGGACGTTCCTCGCCGACATGGTCGTCGAGGCGGCGAACTGGCGGCAGGGCGGGGCCAAGCCGCGTCATGAGGTGATCGCGGGCTCCGACTACCGTCGCTACGTCGCGGGCTGGAAGCGCCCCGGCGACGGCGGCTTCGTCGCCGTCGACCACGGGAGCGTGCCGATCGGCGCGGCCTGGTACCGCGTGCTCGCGCGCGACGAGGCCGGGTTCGGGTTCGTCGGCGTCGGTGTGCCCGAGCTCATCATCGGCGTGCGGCCGATCTGGCGCGCCCACGGCGTGGGCCGGGCGCTGCTGCAGGCGCTGTGCCGCGACGCCCGCGAGCACGGTCACGGCCGCATCAGCCTCTCGGTCGAGCGCGACAACTTCGCCCGCACGCTGTACCGCAGCGAGGGGTTCGCGATCGTGCGGCGCGACATCGGGCGCGACACCATGGTCAAGGTCCTGCGCTGAATCGTCTCCGCCGGGGCTCGGGGCTCGGGCTCGGTTTCCGGGCTGGGGTTCCGGGCTGGGGTTGCGGGCTCCGGCTTCGGGTTCCGGCGGCTTCCGGCCGCTTCCGGGCGCTTCCGGCCACAGGAGATATCACCGGCACAGGACGATTCCCGCGCGAACGTCCTGTGCCGGTGATATCTCCTGTTCTGGGGAAGGCGGATGCTGGGGAGGGCGGATGCCGGAGAAGGTGGATGCCGGGGAGCGCGGATGCCGGGGAGCGCGGATGCCGGGGAGCGCGGATGCCGGGGAGCGCGGATGCCGGGGAGCGCGGATGCCGGGGAGACGGTCGCAGCCGCGCGGCGGCGGGGCGGCGTGGGGAGTGGAACCGCGTCGTTCCGGGCAAATGTCGGGGGCGGGACGTACCGTGGAGTAATGGCCAGGAGCACGAGTCCGACCGCGAGCCCTCGCGCATCCGCGAAGGGGCAGCCGTCCGCGCGCGCGAAGAAGCCCGAGCCGGCGCCCAAACGCTACGTGGACGACGTCGACAGGGACCCGATCATCGTGCGCATGTGGCTCGGCGTCGCGCATGCCGTGGGCGGCATGTTCCGCGCCTTCGGCGCTGAGACGCTGGAGAAGTACCAGCGTCGCGACGGATTCCCGCTGCTGATCGTGCTCATGGCGGCCGTCGGCGCCGTCATCGAGTGGTTCCTCATCGGCACCGAGATCGGGACGCTCGTCAGCGCCTACTCGGTGGGCGCGCTCGTCGGCCGCACCGCGTTCATCCTGCCCGTGCTGCTGCTCATGCTCGCGGGCTGGCTGTTCCGGCATCCGCCCTCTGTGCACGACAACGGGCGCATCGGCGTCGGCTTCGGCCTGTTCGTGCTCTCGATCGCGGGCTTCTGCCACGTCTTCGGCGGGCGCCCCCACCCCAAGGACGGCATGCTCGGGCTCAGCGAGGCGGGCGGAGTCGCGGGCTGGGCGCTCGGCGAGCCGCTGTCGTTCCTCACCGAGATCGGCGCCGCGATCGTGCTCGGCCTGCTCGCGCTGCTGAGCGTGCTGATCCTCACCAAGACCCCGCCGCACCGCATCGGCACGCGCCTCGGCGACCTGTACGCGTGGCTGTTCGGAGCCGAGCGCGGGGAGCTCGCCGAGCGCGCCGAGAAGCGGGGCAAGCGCGCCGACGGCGCCGAGCCCGCGGGCGACGACCCCGACGCCACCGAGAACCTGCCGTGGTGGCGGCGCAACAAGACCGGCCGTGAGGAGGACCCTTCGACGGGCTCCGGAGAGCACGGCGACGGCGCCCTCGGCACGCACGACATGACGGCGCTGCTCGACTCGTCGCCCGACGGCAGCTTCGAGAAGGCCGTCGCGATGCCCGCCCCGGTGCCGCGGCCCGCCCCTGCGCCCGCGATGGCCGACGAGACCGAGGTCATCGACCGATCGATCGTCGAGGACGCCAGGCGCGCCGCGCGCGGCGCGGACGTCGGTCTGCGCGAGGACACCGACGAGATCCCCGACGACGGCATGCTGCCCGGGCTCTCGGGGCTCGGCAGCGACCTCGACGGGCAGCCGCCCGCCGCCCCCTACCACCTGCCGTCGGTGACGCACCTCGGCGCGGGCGCGCCGCACAAGGAGCGGTCCGAGGCCAACGACCAGATGGTGCAGGCCATCCGCGGCGTCTTCGAGCAGTTCGGCATCGACGCCCGCGTCACCGGGTTCTCCCGCGGACCGACCGTGACCCAGTACGAGATCGAGCTCGGGCCCGGCGTCAAGGTCGAGCGCATCACGGCGCTCACCAACAACATCGCATACGCCGTGGCCTCCAACGAGGTGCGCATCCTCGCCCCCATCCCGGGCAAGAGCGCGATCGGCGTCGAGATCCCGAACACCGATCGCGAGATCGTGACGCTCGGCGACGTGCTGCGCTCCGACACGGCGCAGCGCTCGACGCACCCCATGACGATCGGCGTCGGCAAGGACGTCGGCGGCGGGTTCGTCGTGGCCAACCTCGCCAAGATGCCGCACCTGCTCGTGGCCGGCTCCACCGGCTCGGGCAAGTCGAGCTTCGTGAACTCGATGATCACGAGCCTGCTCATGCGCGCCAAGCCGAGCGAGGTGCGCATGGTGCTCGTCGACCCCAAGCGGGTCGAGCTCACGTCGTACGCGGGCGTCCCGCACCTCATCACGCCCATCATCACGAACCCGAAGAAAGCGGCGGAGGCGCTGCAGTGGGTCGTGAAGGAGATGGACATGCGCTACGACGACCTCGCGTCGTTCGGCTTCCGTCACATCGACGACTTCAACCGCGCCGTCGTCTCGGGGCAGCTGCAGCTCCCGCCCGGCAGCGAGCGCGTGCTCAAGCCCTACCCGTACCTGCTCGTGGTCGTCGACGAGCTCGCCGACCTCATGATGGTCGCCCCGCGCGACGTCGAGGACTCGATCGTGCGCATCACCCAGCTCGCGCGCGCGAGCGGCATCCACCTCGTGCTCGCGACGCAGCGTCCGTCGGTCGACGTCGTGACGGGGCTCATCAAGGCCAACGTGCCGTCGCGTCTCGCCTTCGCGGTCACGAGCGTCACCGACTCGCGCGTCATCCTCGACCAGCCGGGGGCCGACCGGCTCATCGGCCAGGGCGACGGGCTGTTCCTG
The DNA here is from genome assembly GCF_001314225.1 of Microbacterium sp. No. 7. NCBI lineage: Bacteria > Bacillati > Actinomycetota > Actinomycetes > Micrococcales > Microbacteriaceae > Microbacterium > Microbacterium sp. No. 7. Next base: position 3,063,528 of record NZ_CP012697.1, on the reverse strand, counting down.
CCGATGGGGGCGTCCAAGCCCATCCGCGTGCAGGGCGCGTGGGTCACCGAGTCCGAGATCGAGAAGGTCGTCGCGCACGTCAAGGCGCAGGCGCAGCCGGAGTACCGCTCCGACGTGCAGGCCGTCGTGGAGAAGAAGGAGGTCGATGCCGACATCGGCGACGACCTCGAGCTGCTGCTCGCGGCCGCCGAGCAGATCATCACGACGCAGTTCGGCTCGACCTCGATGCTGCAGCGCAAGCTGCGCGTCGGCTTCGCGAAGGCCGGCCGGCTCATGGACCTGCTGGAGTCGCGCGAGATCGTCGGGCCGTCGGAGGGATCGAAGGCGCGCGACGTGCTCGTGACCCCCGACGACCTCCCGGCGGTGCTGGCCCGCCTGCGCGGCGACGAGCCGCCGGCCGCGGCCGCTGCCGACCCCTACGGACCCGACGCGGTCACCGAACAGTTCGAGGGCTACGAGGTGGTCGACGGAGACGAGGGCTCCGAAGACGCCTGGGGCCTCACCGGACGCGACTAGGCTCGCATCGTGGCCATCCCGCGGCAGCTCCCCAACGCGATCACGATCGTGCGCATCCTCTGCGCCCCGGTGTTCCTCTGGATGCTGCTCGCGGACGCCGGCGCCGACGGCGCCCTGCGCTGGTGGGCGGCCGTGCTGTTCATCGTCGCGATCGCGACCGACGGCATCGACGGCCACCTGGCGCGCAGGCACGACATCGTCACCGACCTCGGCAAGCTGCTCGATCCGATCGCCGACAAGGCGCTCACCGGATGCGCGTTCGTCGGCCTGTCGATCCTCGGCGAGCTGCCCTGGTGGATCACGATCGTCGTCCTCGTGCGCGAGGTCGGCATCACCGTCTACCGCCTCGCCGTTGCGAGCGACCACGTTCTCGCAGCCGCGTGGATGGGCAAGCTCAAGACCGTCGCGCAGGCCGTCGCGCTCTCGCTCGCCCTGCTGCCGCTGTGGACGCTCGTGGGGGAGTGGATCCACGTCGTGAACGCCGTCGCCATGACGATCGCGGTCGCGCTCACCGTCGCGAGCGGCATCGACTTCGTGGTCAGCGAGGTGCGCGGGGCGCGCAAGGCGCGGACGGGCCGATGACGCCCTTCGAGCCGCTGCCCGACCTGCCCGACGACCTCGAGAGCACGCTCATCTCCGACGCGTCGCGCGCCCGCCCCGACCGCCTGATCGAGCGGCTCGCGCAGCTGGGGTGGACGCTCGGCGTCGCCGAGTCGCTCACCGGCGGACTGGTCATCGCGGGGCTCGTCGCGGTGCCCGGCGCGTCCGCCGTCGTGCGCGGCGGCATCGTCGCCTACGCGACCGACCTGAAGTCGAGCCTGCTGGGCGTGGATGCCACGCTGCTCGCGGCCCACGGTCCCGTGCACCCGCGCGTGGCCAGCCAGATGGCTGAGGGCGTGCGGCGCGCGGTGGGCGCCGGCGGCGTTCCCGCCGACGTCGGCATCGCCACAACAGGCATCGCCGGGCCGCTCTCGCCCGACGGTCAGCCGGTGGGCACGGTGCACCTGGCGGTCGCCACCCCGCTGGGCAATCGCGTCGAGTCGCTGCTGCTGACGGGCGATCGCGAGACGATCCGCGCCGACGCGACCGCGCGGGCGCTGCGGCTGGCCCTTGACGCGTTGTGAGGGAGACGCGCTGTGAGGGATGTGACACGGATGGGAATAGCGATCGTGACAGGTACGTTACGAACTGTCGATTCCCATCCTTTCCACAGTCCCTGTGGCTAGGGTGAAGAACAGATGATGTACCGTTGTCCACCGGACAATCAGAGCGTGAGAGGGGGCCGAGTGATGATCCTGCTGCGTCAAGAGGTCGGCGACGTGCTTCGTGATCTGCGCCTGCAGAAGGGCCGGACCCTCCGTCAGGTCGCTGGACGTGCGAGCGTCGCGCTGGGATACCTGAGCGAGGTCGAGCGCGGCCAGAAGGAGGCGTCCAGCGAGATCCTGGCCGCTGTGGCCGAGGCGCTCGACGTTCCCATCTCGTCCATCATGCGCGAGGTGAGCGACAGGCTGTCGGTGCTGGAGGGGCTGCACACCATCCCCGACGTCGTCCCCGACGACCTGGCGGGCCTCGACGCCGACATGCCCGAGCTCTCGCTGCACTGACACGTGCGGCTGAGTGAGTTCGCGCGCGCCGTCGAGACCGAGTTCGGCGCGCGCGGTGCCGTTCTCGTGAGCGATCTGGCACTGAGCGAGATCGGCAACCGCACGGCGGCCGAGGCATTGGATGCCGGCGTGCCCGCCCGAGAGGTGTGGCTCGCACTGTGCGTCGAGACCGATGTGCCGCCGTCGCGCCGCCACGGCGCCGGCCTGCGCGAGCCTCGTCGCTGATCTCCGCCGGCCTTCTCTCGCCCCCTTCCGGCGTGTTGCTTCGTAGAAGTGTTCGAGAGGCGTAGCCTTCTACACACGCGGTGTTCTCGAGAAGTTGTCCACGGATCCGGGTGATCTCCGAAGCGATGTCGGAGGTCGTCCGTAACGTGATCAGCGTCGAACACGACACCGCACGCCTTGTCGCCTTCTCCCCGGAATCCCCTGCGGGACGCCGGAGAGACCGCGACAGCCTATAGGCGGCAGAGATCCCCGGGCTCATCCCGGCGAAGTGCAGAAGGAGCACGCCATGCCATCACCCGCAGACCGCGAGAAGGCCCTCGACTCGGCTCTCGCGCAGATCGACAAGCAGTTCGGCAAGGGCTCGGTCATGCGACTGGGCAGCGACGAGCGCGCTCCCGTCGAGGTCATCCCCACGGGCTCCATCGCCCTCGACGTCGCGCTCGGCATCGGCGGGCTTCCCCGCGGTCGCATCGTGGAGATCTACGGCCCGGAGTCGTCGGGAAAGACGACGCTGACGCTGCACGCGATCGCCAACGTGCAGCGCGCGGGCGGCATCGCCGCGTTCATCGACGCGGAGCACGCGCTCGATCCCGACTACGCCCAGAAGCTCGGCGTCGACATCGACCAGCTGCTCGTCTCGCAGCCCGACACCGGCGAGCAGGCGCTCGAGATCGCCGACATGCTCATCCGCTCGGGCGCGATCGACCTCGTCGTCATCGACTCCGTCGCAGCCCTCGTCCCCGAGGCCGAGATCAAGGGCGAGATGGGCGACTCGCACGTGGGCCTGCAGGCGCGGCTCATGTCGCAGGCGCTGCGCAAGCTCACGGGTGGTCTCAACTCCACCAAGACCACGGCGATCTTCATCAACCAGCTGCGCGAGAAGATCGGCGTCTTCTTCGGCTCGCCCGAGACCACCGCGGGCGGAAAGGCACTGAAGTTCTACGCCTCGGTGCGCCTCGACATCCGTCGCATCGAGACGCTGAAGGACGGCACGGAGGCCGTGGGCAACCGCACGCGCGTCAAGGTCGTCAAGAACAAGATGGCGCCGCCGTTCAAGCAGGCCGAGTTCGACATCCTGTACGGCATCGGCATCTCGCGCGAAGGCTCGCTGATCGACTTCGGCGTCGAGCACGAGATCGTCAAGAAGTCGGGCTCGTGGTACACCTACGACGGCGAGCAGCTCGGCCAGGGCAAGGAGAACGCGCGCAGCTTCCTGATCACCAATGACGACGTCGCCGCCGACATCGAGCAGAGGATCAAGCATAAGCTCGGCATCGGCGTGCCGAAGCTCGTCGAGGCGCCCGTCTCCGACGAGATCGCCGCCCGCGTCTCCGCCTAGCGCCTCGTGGACACCGGCACGGACGGGGGTCGCGCTGAGCGCGTGGCCCCCGTCATCCCCCTCTTCGGAGCCTCTCGCCCGCCACAGGACGCGCGCGAGGCCGACGCGCGGACGCGCGAAGCCGACGCCGAGGCGGGCGACGCGAGTCCGCGCGACGAGCCCGCCTGGCACGCCAGCTGGATCGATGACGTGGCACCCGCCGACGTTCCCGAAGACCGCGCCGAGCTCGTCGACGAGGCGGAGCAGCTGCTGTTGAAGAAGCTGCGCACGCGATCGCTGTCGGTCCGCGAGGCCCGCGCGGCACTGACCCAGGCGGGGCTCGACGCGGCCGAGGCGGATGCGCTCGTCGAGCGCTTCCTCGGCAACGGCTACCTCGACGACGCCGCGCTCGCCGAGCAGCTCATGCACAAGGCCGTCGCGCGCAAGGCGCAGGGCGGCCAGGCCATCGCCCAGTCGCTCGCCCAGCGCGGCATCCCGCGCGACGTGATCGACGCGGCGCTCGCCGAGCTGCCCGACGACGAGTCGGATCGTGCGCTGGAGTTCGCGCGCACCAAGGCGCGCGGCATGACCGGCCTCGACCGCGACGTCGCCCTCCGCCGCCTCGCGGGACAGCTCGCGCGCCGCGGCTTCGGCTCGTCCGCCCTCTCCGCCGCCCGCCAGGCCCTCGACGAGCAGGTCCCCGCCCGTCGGCCGGTGCGCTTCGAATGACAGCCGCCATCAACGCCTCCCTCGCAGGGCGGGAGCGTCAAGTGCGACAGGTGACACCTGACTTCAGCCGGATGGCGGATGCCGCGGCGTCGACCGGGTTGCACGTGGCGAGCCCGGCATAGGAGCGTTCCTCCTCGCCGCGCGGGACTCTCGGCCTCCCCGCCGCACACGGCGTGCGGGACGGGGCGGCGCTTGCCGAGCTGCCGACGGCGAGAAGGTCCGGCGCCCGCGTCGTGGTGGGCGCTCGGCGATCTCCCAGAAACCTTGTCTTGCAAGACTTGCATAACAAGACAACACTGGAGACGTGGACGAGGCGAGCGAGCGCATGGCGACGAACATCCGCAAGGGTGTTCTCGAGTTCTGCGTGCTCGCGCTGCTCTCGGGCCGCGACATGTACGGGCTCGAGCTGGCCGAGACGCTCGTCGAACGCGGCCTCACGGCGAGCGAGGGCAGCCTCTACCCCCTGCTCGCACGGATGCGGGAGAGCGGCGCCGTCGAGACGCGCTGGGAGCCCGGTGACGGCACCCGCGCCCGCCGCTACTACGCGATCACGTCCGCCGGGCGCGCGCAGCTCGCCACGTTCCGCGCGGTGTGGCAGACCCTGTCTCCGCGCGTGGCCGAGCTGCTCGACGACGCGCACCGCGACGATCCGGCAACGTCCCCGGCATCGAAGGAGCACCGATGATGAGCGACACCGCGACCCCCGACGTCGAGCGCTATCTGCATACGCTCGAGCGGGCGCTGTCAGACCTTCCCGCCCGCACGCGCGGCGCGATCGTCGACGACGTCCGCGCGCACATCTCCGACGCCCTCGACGCGGGCCGCACGAGCGCCGATGTGCTGACGGCCCTGGGCGCGCCCGACGAGGTGGCCCGAGCGGCGCGGGCCGAGCTGCAGCCCGTCGTCGCCCCCGGCGGGTCGCATCCGACCGCACCCGAGCGCGCACTGCGCCTTCTCATGATCGCCGCCCTCGTCGTCGCCGTCGCGACCGCGGTGTACGTGAGCTTTCTGCTGCCCGCGTTCGTCACGGTGACGGACACGTCGCCGAGTGTCGGCACGGTCTTCGGGTCGTACGGAGCGGGCGCCGCCCTGCTCACCCTGGTCCCTGCCGTCGCCACGGCGCTCGTGCTGTGGGCGCCGCGCCGTCTGCGCCGCCCGTTCCTGGTCGTGCTCGCGATCGTCATGACGGTCGTGTCGCTGATCTCGGGCTTCACCATCGGCGGCTTCTTCCTTCCGCACACCCTGCTGCTGTGGGCGGCGGTGATCGTGCCGCCGGTGCTCGAGCGCGGGCTCACGGCGCGAGGGTCGCTCGCCTGGCGCATCGCGGGGGCCGTCGTTCTCGCGTCGCCGGCTCTGCTGGCCGTGAGCGCGCTCGCATCGGGTGCCGTCGTCTTCACTCCGGGCGCTCTGATCGCACCCCTCGTCGCGATCGCGTGCGCCGTGCTGCTGTTCTGGAAGCGGCGGTGGGCGTCGCTCGCGGTCGCCGCCGTCGGCGCGTCGCTGATGCTCGTGGCGGCCGTCGACGGGCGCCTGCTCGTGCTGCTCTTCTGGCTCGTCGGTGGCGTCTATCCCACGGTGGGCCTCACCGCGTTCGTCGCACACCACCTGAAGCGGGTGGGATCGTGACGCGCTTCCGCGGGATCGCCATGCTCGGGCTGGCCGGCGCCCTCGCGCTCGCGGCGTGCGCCTCGTCCCCGACGACCACTTACACGGATGCCGCGGGCGCCGAGGTCACGGTCGACTGGAAGAGCTATCCGGCCCACGCCGGCATGCCCGCTGAGACGGCGCTCCTCATGCCGGCGGCCGGTCAGGTCGAGGAGCGCGAGAGCCAGCTGATCGCCGAGATCGGCACGACGCTGGCCGACGAGCTCGGCCTGCCGGCGCCTGAGCCGCGCGGCGACGGCGGCTGGTACCCGCAGTCCGGCAACGGCTACGGCGGATCGAGCATGCTGACGACCTACAACGGGCCCGAGTGGACCATCGACGCGGCGATCGACCCCGACGACTGGCCGCGCGTGCTCGGCGCGGTCGAGCGGGTGCTGCGCCCGCACGGGCTCGCGCCGCGCGACGGCATCGCGTTCGAGACGTCCTGGCAGCACGGCAGGGACTTCGGTCGTGACCTCGAGTGGATGTACGTCTCGGTGGGCGACGCACGCCTCGATGAGGAGGCCCTGGCCGAGGCGGAGCGCCACGGCTGGCTCGTCTCGGGCGTCACGCTCTCCTACGGCGTCACCACGATCGACGAGGCCGACGTCCCCGCGTTCGAGCGCGCGGCCGCGCCGTTCGCGGGTCTCGACCTGCCCCGCGACACGCACTCCGACTGAGCGCTGGTGTGGTGGTTCAACCGCGGCATTGTGCGGGTCCGCCACGCGTGGACTCGCACTTTGCCGCGGTCGAGATCTCGGGGTACGGATGTTGCGTCGCGCGGCGAGAGGCCGTTCGCGGCGAGGGCTACTCCGCGAGCAGGGTGAATACGTCCTCGACGAGGCCGAACAGCTCCGACTGCGTGGTGAGCGGGATCGCCGTGTCGTCGGACGACAGCACGACCAGGGTCAGCACCGCGCCGTCGGCGCGCACGGCCCGCCACGATCCCGTGAGCACGCCGATGTTCGAGCCGCCCTTGAAGGCGATCTCGGGCCAGGCGGCCGCGTCGATGCGCACGCCGGGGTTCATCGTGAGCGCGCCCGTGACGGCGGCATCCGCCTCGCCGCGGGCGTGCAGTGCCTCGTGCGCCGCCGCGATGTCGTCGGCGTTCGCGAACCACTCGAGGTCGTGCTGCCAGCGCACGGTGTCGTCGACGTCCTCGATGCCGACCTCGAACGGCCGGCCGTCGAGCTCGGCGAGCAGCGCGCGGCGGGCCGCCTCGTCGCCCGACTCCCAGCGGGCGATGAGATCGTCGTGGCCGCCCCACTGCAGCGCGAACAGCTCCCGAGTGGTCAGGAACGGGCGCAGCAGGGCCGGGTCGTGATGTCCCATGCCGGCGACCGCCGCCTCGACCGCCTCGCGCCCGACGAGGCCGATGAGCAGATCGGTCGCGGTGTTGTCGCTGATCGAGATCATCTTCTCGGCGGCCTCGCGCACGGTCACCTCGGTGCCGGCCGGGGCGTCCTGCAGCTCGCCCGACGGCAGGCTGCGCACGTCGTCGGTCACCGTGACGGTGTCGTCCCAGCTCACCGTGCCGGCCGCGACGGCGTCGGCCACCGCGCCCAGCACGTACAGCTTGAAGATCGAGCCGAGCGGCGATGCGGCATCCGGCTCGGTGGAGAGCACCGTCTCGTCGTCGAGGGTCACGAGCACCCGCGTGTCGCCCGGCAGCGCCGCCCAGCGCTCGCCGACCTCGTCGATCGAGGTCGCGGCCTCCCGCGGGGGCATCGCGGGGCCGAGGAGGAGACCCGTGATGAGGTTCTCGCCGTCGACGACGACCGACAGGTCGAACGGGGCGCCCAGCGAGCCCTCCACCCTCGTGACGGCCTCCCGCTCCGTGCCCTCGTAGGCCGTCGCGACGAGCGGTCGCGCGGGCCGGATCTGCGTGTTGATGAGCTCGGCGACCTCCTCGGCGCTCACCTGCGACGTGAAGTCCTCGTGCAGGCGCGACGCCCAGTCGGCCGGGTCGGTGTCGTCCTCGGCGTTCATCTCGCCGAGGATCCACTGCGTCGCCTCGCCGACCGGGGTCGCCGGGATCTCGACCGGAGCGGCGGGCTCGGTCGCCGACGGGCTCGTCGCCGGGGGATCGTTGCGCGCGTCGGAGCATCCGGCGAGCAGCAGGGCGAGCGCGGCGACCGCCGCGACCAGGGTTCGTCTCATCGTGCGGTCACATCGCTTTCGTGTCGTTTCCCCCGAGGCTACGGGGCGGCGTCTGCGCCCGCCTCCGTCGCGCGACGGATCTTGCGCGTCCTGCCCGCGTCCATCCGCGGATCGTAGAATGAGAGATCATGTCTGCACCCTCTGCGACCCCGACGCTCATCGCGCCCTCGCCCGCCGCCCTCGGCACCGACGGGCTCGCCCGCACCTACGAGGTGCGCACGTTCGGCTGCCAGATGAACGTGCATGACTCCGAGCGCCTCTCCGGGTCGTTGGAGAGCGCCGGGTACGTGCGCGCCGACGCGGGCGCCGAGGCCGACGTCATCGTCATCAACACGTGCGCCGTGCGCGACAACGCCGCCGGCAAGCTCTACGGCACGCTCGGCCACCTCAAGTCTCGCAAGGACCGGCATCCCGGCATGCAGATCGCCGTCGGCGGATGCCTGGCCCAGATGGACAAGGACGCCGTGCAGCAGAAGGCGCCGTGGGTCGACGTCGTCTTCGGCACGCACAACATGGGCTCCCTCCCGTCGCTGCTCGAGCGCGCCCGTCACAACGGCGAGGCCGAGCTGGAGATCCTGGAGTCGCTCGAGATCTTCCCCTCGACCCTGCCGACCAAGCGCGACAGCGTGCACAGCGGCTGGGTCTCGATCTCGGTCGGCTGCAACAACACGTGCACCTTCTGCATCGTGCCGTCGCTGCGCGGCAAGGAGAAGGACCGCCGCCCCGGCGACATCCTGAACGAGATCCGGCTGCTCGTCGACGACGGGGCGATCGAGGTCACCCTGCTCGGGCAGAACGTCAACTCGTACGGCGTCGAGTTCGGCGACCGCCAGGCCTTCGGCAAGCTGCTGCGCGCGGCGGGCGAGATCCCCGGGCTGGAGCGCATCCGCTTCACGTCCCCGCACCCGGCCGCCTTCACCGACGACGTCATCGACGCGATGGCCGAGACGCCCGCCGTCATGCCGCAGCTGCACATGCCGCTGCAGTCGGGCAGCGACCGCATCCTCCGCACGATGCGACGTTCGTACCGCAGCGAGCGCTTCCTCGGCATCCTCGATCGCGTGCGGGAGAAGATCCCGCAGGCCGCGATCTCGACCGACATCATCGTCGGGTTCCCCGGCGAGACCGACGCCGACTTCGAGGACACGATGCGCGTCGTCGAGCAGGCGCGGTTCGCGTCGGCGTTCACGTTCCAGTACTCGATCCGCGAGGGCACGCCGGCGGCCACGATGGACGATCAGATCCCGAAGGCCGTCGTGCAGGAGCGCTACGAGCGGCTGGTCGCCCTGCAGGAGCGCATCTCGCTCGAGGAGAACCGGCGTCAGGTCGGCCGGTCGGTCGAGGTGCTGGTCTCCACCGGCGAGGGCAAGAAGGATGCCGCGACGCACCGGCTCACCGGCCGCGCCGAGGACAACCGGCTCGTGCACTTCGAGGTGCCCGCCGGCTCGGCGACCCCGCGGCCCGGCGACGTCGTGTCGGTCGTCGTGACGCACGCCGCGCCGTTCCACCTGCTGGCCGACGCGCCCGACGGCGCGCCGCTGCGCATCCGCCGCACCCGCGCGGGCGACGCGTGGGACCGTTCGCAGGCCGAGTCGTGCGGCGTGCCGGCGCCGGCCGACGACGGCGCCCCGCGCCCCGTCTCGCTGGGCCTGCCGACCCTCCGTGCCGGTCGCTGACCCGCGGGCGTCTTCCGCGATGGCTGCTGTCGCCTGCCCGGGCGCCGGAGGACGCCGCCGCCCGAGCAGGAATGCGACGCCGTCATGAGCGCCCTGGCGAGTGAGACGGGCCGCCTGTGGGCGGTCGTCGGCGCGACGGGCACCGGCAAGACCGCGCTGTCGCTGCGTCTCGCGGAGGAGCTGGCCGCCGCCGGGCGGCCCGCCGAGATCGTGAACGCCGACGCGATGCAGCTGTACCGCGGCATGGACATCGGCACCGCGAAGCTGCGCGAGAGCGAGCGTCGCGGCATCCCGCACCATCTCTTCGACGTGCTCGACGTCACCGACGAGGCCGCCGTCGCCTGGTATCAGCGGGCGGCGCGGCAGGCGATCACGGACATCCACGGGCGGGGGAGGGATGCCGTCCTCGTCGGCGGCTCGGGACTCTACGTGTCGAGCGTCGTGTTCGACTTCCGGTTCCCGCCGCACGACGACGCGCTGCGCGCCCGGCTGGAGGCCGAGCTCGCCGAGCACGGACCCGGCGCCCTGTTCGCGCGGCTGCGCGAGATCGACCCGGCGACGGCCGAACGCGTCGACCCGCGCAACGGACGCCGCATCGTGCGGGCGCTCGAGGTGCTCGCCCAGGGCGAGCAGACGCACGGCGCGGCGCTGCCCGACGCGCCGGTGCTCTGGCACGAGCCGACCCGCCTCATCGGGGTGCACGTGGACCGTGCCGAGCTGGTCGAGAGGCTCGATCGCCGTGTCGAGCACATGTGGGTGAGCGGGATGCTCGACGAGGTCGCGGCGCTGCGCGACCGGGGCCTGGAGCGCGGGGTCACGGCGAGCCGCGCGATCGGCTACGCACAGGCGCTCGCGCAGCTGCGCGGCGAGCTGGGCGCGGCGGATGCCGTCGCCCAGACGCAGGCGCTCACCCGTCGCTACGCGCGCCGTCAGGTGTCGTGGTTCAGGCGCTACCCGGGGCTGGAACCGGTCGAGCCGGATGCCGACGCGGCGCGGCTGATCGGCGCGGCATGACGACGCCCGGCCGGTGACCCTGGCGACCGCGGCAGGTCTGGCTCGTCGTGTCCGCCGCACAGGGCCAGGGCACAGGCAGGCCCGTGCGCGGCCCCGTAGAATCGGGGGATGCCGCAGACGATCGCATTCACCAAGGGCCACGGCACGGGCAACGACTTCGTGATCGTCTCCGACCCCGACGGCGAGCTCGATCTGAGCGCCGACCAGGTCGCCGCGCTCTGCGATCGCCGGTTCGGCATCGGCGGCGACGGCTTTCTGCGCGTCGTGCGCGCCGCGGCGATCAACGCGGGCCGCAACACCCCCGACGCGGAATGGTTCATGGACTACCGCAACGGCGACGGATCGGTCGCCGAGATGTGCGGCAACGGCATCCGCGTGTTCGCCCGCTACCTCGCCCAGGCGGGGCTCGCCGACTTCGACGGCGCGGGGGTCGCGATCGGCACGCGCTCGGGCACGAAGCACGTGACCCGCACCGAGGACGGCTTCGAGGTCGATCTGGGCGTGTGGCGCACCACGACCGACGAGGTGCTCGTGCGGGCGCGCGGCCTGTCGGTCGCCCGCCCCGGCCAGCCGATCGACGTGGGCAACCCGCACATCGTCGTCGCGCTCGCCGACGAGGCCGAGCTCGAGTCGCTCGACCTGTCGTACCAGCCGCTGCTGAACCCCGAGCCGCCGCACGGCGCGAACGTCGAGTTCGTCGTGCCGGCCGACCCGCTCGTGCACCACGGGGTCGGCGCGATCCGCATGCGCGTGTTCGAGCGCGGCGTCGGCGAGACGCTGTCGTGCGGCACGGGCGTGACGGCCGCCGCGCTGGCCGTGCGCAACTGGGCCGGCGAGGCCGCGCCCGACCGCTGGCGGGTCGACGTGCCCGGCGGCACGCTGGGCGTGCGCATCGAGCGCCGCGACGACGGCGAGCACGCCCTGCTGTCGGGGCCGGCATTGCTCGTGTTCTCGGGCGAGATCGTCCTGGCCTGAGCCGTCCGGCGCGCCCCGTTCGTCAGTGACGCCGGGCGCGCGACGTCGCCGCGCCCAGCAGGCCGACGACGACGGCCAGCACCGAGGCCCCGACGCCGACCCAGAACGCGCCCGGTGCGCCGGTGTGCTGCGCGACCGGTCCCGCGATCGCCGTGCCCGCCGCGACGCCCAGCACGATGCCGCTGCCGACGAACGTCATGAGGCCGCCGGCGCCGCCCGACTCGGCGAGCGATCCGGCGACGCTGAAGATGGTGAGCAGCACGGGACCCTGGAACGTGCCCGCCAGCAGCGCGGCCAGGACGATGCCGACGACGTCCGACGCGTTCAGCATGAGCACCGAGCCGACCGTCATGCCCACGGCCGAGAGGCACCAGCGCTGCCACGGACCGATCCGCTCGGGCACGCGCACCATCGCCATCGTGGCCGCCGCCGACCCGACCGCCATGACGGCGTACAGCAGGGCGCCCGCGTCGGGGATGCCGATGTCGCCCGCGAAGGCGGTGAGCGCCGTCTGGCTCGCGCCGAAGAACAGGCCCATCGACAGCATGCCCGTGAAGCAGAACCCGATCAGCGCGGCGCGCCCCGGCGCACGCAGCGCGGGACGGCCCGCCGTCGACGCGCGCCGTCCGCGGGGGACGAGGCGGTGCGTGGGATGCACGGCGAAGGCCGTCGCGAACACCGCGATGAGCGCCCCGCTCAGCAGCAGCGCCGCGTGCGGCGAGAACGCCGTGGCGGTGAGGCCCACGAGCGCGGGGCCGACGATGAACGCGACCTCGTCCGCGACGCCCTCGAAGGCGAAGGCCGCGGGAAGGTCGTCGGCGCCGGCCATCGCGAGCCAGCGGGCGCGCGACAGCGGGCCGACCTGCGGAAGCGTGAACCCCGCGGCGGCGGCGAGCGCGATCGCCGTCGTGTCGGCGGCCGTGCCGACGACGACGCCGAAGACGATCATGGATGCCACGTGCAGGGCCGCGGCTGTCAGCAGCACCGTGCGCTGCCCGTGGCGGTCGGCGAGCCAGCCGGAGAGCGGGGCGCCGACCGCCTCGCCGATCGCGGCGGCCGCGGCGGCGAGGCCGCCGATCGCGAGCGAGCCGGTCGCCGACGTGGCGAGCGTGAGGATCGCGAGCGGCACCATCGCGAGCGGCTGGCGGCCGAGCACGCTCGTGACGAGGTAGCTCACCCCGGCGATCCGCGGCAGGGCCCGGTAGCCGGTGGACGCGGTGCGGACGGTCGAGGTGTTCATGGGCGCTCCAATACCGGCACGTCCCCCGCCGCGACGTGCCCCTGGCCCAGAAGTCACCAGAAGGCTATCAGCAGCGCGGCGGGCGCCGGTCAGGGCAGCCGGATGGTGTCGGTGCGCGGCGTGCCGTGACGCCGCACCCGCAGCACGCGGAAGCCGCGCGACGTCGCGGCGCGCGTCACCGAGTATCCGCTGTCGAAGGTCGCCGCGAGCCACCGCTGCAACGAGTCCGATCCGAGGTTGCGGGCGACGACGAGCCAGGCGTCGCTGCGCTCGTCGAGGCGCGCGACCCATTTCTCGAGCATGTCGTGCAGCTCGTTCTTGCCGACCCGGATCGGCGGGTTCGACCAGATCGTGCGAAAGGAGACGTCGTCGGGAACATTCCCGGGGAGCACGGCGTTGACATTGTCGAGCCCGAGATCCGCCGCGTTGCGTCGCACGAGGTCGAGGGCCCGCTCGTTGACGTCGACGGCCCACACGGTCGCGTGCGGCGAGGCCAGGGCGAGCGAGAGCGCGATCGGGCCCCATCCGCATCCGAGGTCGAGCAGGTGGCCCCCGGGAGGGGGAGCGGGGGTGTTGCCGAGCAGCACGGCCGTGCCGGCGTCGACGTGATCGGGACTGAACACGCCGCCCGCCGTCGTCACCTCGACCTCGCGGCCGGCCAGGACCGCGCGGATGCGTCGAAGCTTCTCGGGGCCGGCCGGGGACGCGCTGAAATAGTGCTCGCTCCCCACGACTGCGAGAGTACCCGATGCGCACACCTCAGCGGGAGGGTTAGACTGCAAGGCTCACGACGAAAGGAATCCATGACGGATACGACACCCGACACCGCCACCGACACGACCGAGATCGATCCGGTCGACCGCGTGCTCTCTCGCGCGGAGACACGGGCGGGCATGCGGGTCTTCGGCGCCGCGCAGGCGCTGCAGGACGAGTCGACGGTCGCCTACGACGACACCGACGGAGACCAGTGGGATCGTGAGGAGCGCGCGGCGCTGCGTCGCGTGCCGGGACTGTCGACCGAGCTCGACGACGTCACCGAGGTCGAGTACCGGCAGCTGCGGCTGGAGAACGTCGTGCTGGCGGGCGTGTATCCGCAGGGTTCGCAGGAGGACGCCGAGAACTCGCTGCGCGAGCTCGCGGCGCTCGCCGAGACCGCGGGCGCGGTCGTGCTCGACGGCGTGCTGCAGCGCCGGCCGCACCCCGACCCGGCCACCTACATCGGCCGGGGGAAGGCGCAGGAGCTCGCCGACATGGTCGCGGCCCTGGGCGCCGACACGGTCATCGCCGACACCGAGCTGGCGCCGAGCCAGCGACGCGCGCTGGAGGACGTCGTCAAGGTCAAGGTCATCGACCGCACGACCGTCATCCTCGACATCTTCAGCCAGCACGCGAAGAGCCGCGAGGGCAAGGCCCAGGTCGAGCTGGCGCAGCTGGAGTACCTGCTGCCGCGTCTGCGCGGCTGGGGCGACTCGATGAGCCGCCAGGCCGGCGGCCAGGTCGGCGCGGGCGGCGCGGGCATGGGCTCGCGCGGTCCGGGTGAGACGAAGATCGAGCTCGACCGCCGGCGCATCCGCACGCGCATGGCCCAGCTGCGCCGGCAGCTGCGCGACTTCGCGCCCGCGCGCGAGGCCAAGCGCGCCGAGCGCAAGCGCAACACGATCCCCGCCGTCGCGATCGCCGGCTACACCAACGCCGGCAAGTCGAGCCTGCTGAACCGGCTGACCCGTGCGGGCGTGCTCGTCGAGAACGCCCTGTTCGCGACGCTCGACACCTCGGTGCGCCGCACCGAGACGTCGGACGGCCGCGTGTACACGCTCACCGACACGGTCGGCTTCGTGCGCAACCTGCCGCACCAGCTCGTCGAGGCGTTCCGCTCGACGCTCGAGGAGGTCGGCGAGGCCGACGTGATCGTGCACGTGGTCGACGGGTCGCATCCCGACCCCGCCGCGCAGCTCGCGACGGTGCGCGACGTGATCGGCGACGTGGGGGCGCGCGACGTGCCCGAGATCGTCGTGTTCAACAAGGCCGACCTGCTCGACGACGACGCGCGGCTCGTGCTGCGCGGCCTCGCGCCGCACGCGCTGTTCGTGTCGTCGCGCACGGGCGAGGGCGTGGACGAGCTGCGCGAGACGATCGAGCGCACGCTGCCCCTGCCCGCCGTCGAGGTCCGCGCGGTCGTGCCCTACGACCGCGGCGAGCTCGTCTCGGCGGTGCACGAGCACGGCATCATCCTGTCGCAGGAGCACGGCGCCGACGGCACGGCGCTGCACGCGCACGTGCCCGCGGTGCTCGCGGGCCGGCTGGCCCCGTTCGTCGTGGGCTGAGGCGGTCGTCGCGCGTCGTGCGTGACCGGCGGAGACGACCGCGGCGCGGGCCGCGTCACATTCGTTCACAGTCGGTCACGCGCGCACACGAAGTACGCATCGGGGCCCGCGGCTGATTACCGTCCAGAGCATGCCTCTCTCGACCGCCGCCGCCTCCGCCGACCACCCGGCCCGCCGCTTCGCCTCCACCCTGTCGCCCGACGACTTCAAGGCCGTCTTCCGGGGGCACCCGGGCGGCGTCGCGGTGATCACGGCCGACGCGGGCGACGGCCCGGTCGCGCTGACCGCCACCTCGGTGTCGTCGGTGAGCGCGGAGCCGCCGCTGCTGATCTTCTCGATCTCGAGCCTGTCGTCGGCCGCCGGCGTGCTGGCCCGCGCCGAGACGGTCGTCGTGCACCTGCTCGACGCGAACGACATCGACGTCGCGCAGCTGGGCGCGACGAGCGGCATCGACCGGTTCGCCGACGCCGAGCGCTGGTCGCGGCTCGTCACCGGCGAGCCCGTGTACCACGGCGTGCGCGCGTGGGTGCGGTGCGCCGTCGTCGAGCGGATGGCGGCGGGATCGTCGACCGTCATCGCCGCGCACGCCCTGCAGGCGCAGCTGGAGCGCGACGTCGTGCCGGGGGACCACGGCGACGCGCTCGTTTACCACAACCGCACGTGGCACCGCCTGGGCGAGCACTCGCGCCTCGGCTGAGGCGGTCGGGCGCGTCCCGCCCGGTGCGCCGTGCAGGACCGAATCCGGATCCCGGGCGTGTCGCGCGCGGCTCGGCCCGTCGGGCGCAGAACGTCCTGCACGGCGCACCGTGCGGTGCACCGGCTCTCAGCCGGCGAGGGCAGAGGCGATCATCCGTCGGGGCAGTCGCACGGTGACGGTCGTGCCGGCCGTGTCGCCGGCCTGCGACACGATGTCGATCGTGCCGCCGCTGTCGGTGATCGCCTGGCGCACGAGGCGCAGGCCGAAGTGCCCGTCGGGCGCCGGGGCGGCGGGGTCGAACCCCCGGCCGTCGTCGGCGACGCTGCAGACGACCTCGTCGCCGTCGCCGTCCACGGCGATCGTCACGGATGCCGGTGCCGCGTGCTCGACGGCGTTTCGCACGAGCTCGCGCGCGACGCGGTAGATGAGCGTCTCGACCTCGGCATCCGCCGACGTGGACGAGCCGATCTGCACGTCGATGCGGGTGCGCGAGGTCTCCAGATCGGCGGCCAGGTCGTACAGCGCGACGACGAGCGACCCCTCGAACTGCGGCGGCGCGAGCCGGGAGAGCAGCGAGCGCAGCTCGGCGAGGTCGGCGTCGAGCAGCCCGCTCACCTGCGTCAGCAGGGCGGCCCGGTCGGCGTCGGGAGCGTGGGCGGTGCTGCCGATGCGCTCGAGCAGGAGGCCTGCGCTCGCCAGATCCTGGATGACGCCGTCGTGCAGCAGCGCCGCGAGCCGCTGCCGCTCGTGGTCCGACGCCGCGAGCGCGGTGTGCAGCAGGGCGCGGCGCTCGGCGTCGCGCTCGTCGAGCCGGCGGGCGAGCCGCAGGGCGAGGGGGAGTGTCGCGGCGCCGAGCAGGATCGGGCCGATGATGACGGGCGGAAGCGTGACGGCGAGCATGTCGCGCAGCATGTCCGGCTGCACCGAGGGCATGTAGAGCTCGAGCCGCATGGTCGAGCCCGCGGCATCCGTGAACCCGATGAACGCCTCGACGAGGCCGCCGTGCGCGATCTCGAAGCGGTGCTCCCAGTCGTCGGGCACGTCGAGCACGACGACCTCGCCCGCGTCGAGCCGCGCCGCGAGCTCCGCGTCGAACGGACGCCGTTCCCCCTCCACGCGGGCCTCGTCGGAGAACAGCACGACGGCCTCGTCGCCCTCGACCTTCCAGATCTTCACGCGCTCGATGACGTCGGCGTCGAAGAAGGCCTGCAGCTCGCCGAGCGCCTGCGTCCGCATCTCGGGGCCCGGGCTGCTGACGTCGATCGCGGCGAGCGGCGCCGCCACGGCGTGCGCCACCGTGTCGGCGACGCGCGCGGCGCTCTCCCGCGCGGCGTCGACGGCCAGCGCGGCCGAGAGCGCCGACGACACCGCGGCCACGCCGATCGCCACGAGCAACGTCGACAGCGCGTGGATGGCGAGGGCACGGCGCACCGACAGGCGTCGTGCCGCGCGGATCACCGGGGCTCCAGGAGCACGATCCCCGCGCGCGCCGCCAGGACAACGGCCTCGAGCTGCGTCTTGGCGCCGAGCCCCGCGAGCAGGCCCTTGACGTGGTCGCGCACCGTGTGCAGGGACAGGCCGAGCAGCGTGGCGATCGCCTGCGCGTCCTGGCCGTCGGCGAGCAGCGAGAGCACCTCGCGCTCGCGCGGCGTGAGCGTCTCGCCGGCCGACGGCGCGACGGGAGCGACGCCGCGGGCTCTGACCGCCTTCAGCACGTCGGCGAGGCGGCCGTTCTTCGGCAGCACGGCGTGGGCCCCGGCGGCGGAGGCGCGTCGCGCCACGTCGGAGCGCGGATGCGCGGTCAGCACGACGAGCCGTGCGTCCGGGGCCGCCTCCCGCAGCACCGCGACGACCTCGGCGCCCGTGCCGTCGGGGAGCGACAGGTCGACGATCGCGGCCTCGTAGGGCACGGCCGCGGCGATGCGGGTCGCCTCACGCAGGCTGTGCGCGACGCCCGCGCAGTGCAGGTCGTCCTGCGCGTCGATGCCCATCTTCATCAGATCGACGAACGTGCGATGGTCGTCGACGATCAGGACAGGGGTGGACACCCCCCAATTTTAGGGAGAAGCGGCTCATCACGCCAAGCCTAGGCTTGCCTAAGCCGGCCGGCATCCCTATTCACAGCAACATGAAGGACTGAATCCCGATCATGCGAAAACTGCGTCCCCGCGTCGCTCTGTTCTCTGCTCTGGCCGCGTCGGCACTCGTTCTGACCGCCTGCGGCTCGGGCGGTTCCGGCACTCCCGAGACGGCCCCCGCCACCGACACGACGACCGAGACGGAGGTCTCGGGCGAGCGCTCGCTGATCGTCTACTCCGGGCGTTCCGAGAGCCTCGTCGGCCCCATCATCGAGCAGTTCGAGGAGGCGTCGGGCATCACCGTCAAGGTGCGCTACGCGAACAGCATCGAGATGGCCGCGCAGCTGCTGGAGGAGGGCGAGCGCACGCCCGCGCAGGTGTTCCTCTCGCAGGAGGCCGGCGCGCTCGGCGCGCTGCGCGACGCCGACCTCCTCGTCGCACTGCCCGACGACGTCACGGGCGCCGTCGACGCGCACTACAACTCGTCGGACGACTCGTGGGTCGCCCTCACGGGCCGTGCGCGCGTCGTCATCTACGACTCCGAGAAGCTGAGCGCCGACCAGGCCCCGGCCGACGTGCACGAGCTCACGAAGCCCGAGTGGAGCGGCCGCGTCGGATTCGCCCCCACCAACGCCTCGTTCCAGTCGTTCGTGACGGCCATGCGCGTCATCGAGGGCGAGGAGGCGGCCGAGGAGTGGCTGCGCGGGCTCATCGCCAACAACGCGCAGACCTTCCCGGGCAACAACCCGATCCTCGAGGCCGTCAACACGGGCGCCCTCGACGTCGGCCTGCTCAACCACTACTACTGGGTCGGCGCGGCCGCCGAGGCCGGCGGACCCGACGCGATGCGCGCGCAGCTGCAGTTCGGCGCGCCCGGCACGGTCAGCGCCCTCGTCAACGTGACCGGCGCCGGCATCCTGACCGGCTCCGAGGACTCGGAGGAGGCGCTGGAGTTCGTGCGCTTCCTGCTGTCGGAGCAGGCGCAGACCTACTTCGTCGAGGAGACCGGCGAGTACTCGCTGCTGCCCGGCGCGCCGTCGCCCGCGAACGTGCCGACGCTCGACGAGCTGGATGGACCCGAGATCGACTACTCGAAGCTCGCGGACCTGGAGGGCACCGTCGAGCTGCTGCAGAAGGTCGGACTCATCTAGCCGATGCAGCGCTCGCACACGAGGAGGCCGCCGAGAGGGCGGCCTCCTCTGCTCCTGTGGGTGGCCGGCGCGATCGGCGCGCTGTCGGCCGCCCTGCCCGTCGCGTACCTCGTGGTGCGCCTCGTCGAGTCCGACCGCGACGACGTCTGGGGCGCGCTGCTGCGCACGCGCACCCTGTCGCTCGCGCTCACCTCGCTCGGGCTCTCGATCACCGTCGCCGTGCTGTGCCTGCTGATCGGCGTGCCGCTGGCGTGGGCGCTCGCGCGCGTGCGGCTGCCCCTGCCCGCGGTCTGGCCCGTGCTCGCGGCCCTGCCGCTCGCGATCCCCTCCTACGTCTCGGCCTTCGCGTGGGTGTCGACCTGGCCCGGCACGAACGGCTTCTGGCCGCTCGCGGCCGTGATGACCCTCGCGTGCGTGCCGTACGTGACGCTGCCCGTCGTGGCGGCGCTGCGCTTCGCCGACCAGCGCGGGTTCGACGTCGCTCGCACGCTCGGGCGGGGCCCGCTCGCCGCGTTCCGCGCCGCGACCCTGCCGCAGATCGCCCCGGCGGCGCTCGCGGGGGCCCTGCTCGCCGCGCTCTACACGCTGTCGGACTTCGGCTCGCCGTCGCTGCTGCGCGTGCAGACGCTCACCTGGGGCGTGCACGCGGCCTACGAGGGCGGGCTCAACCGCACCCTTGCGGCGGCGACGGCCGCCGTGCTGGTCGTCCTCGCGCTGCTGCTGGTCGTCGCCGAGCGCGCGGTGCGGCGGCGTGCGCGGCGCGGCGCGGTGCGGGAGAGCCGGGGCGCCCCCGCGGCCCTCACGCGGTCGCGCGCCGCGCGCTGGACCGCCGTCGCCGGCATGCTCGCCGTCGCGGCCGCCGGCCTCGGCATCCCCGCCTTCGCGCTCACGCGGCGCGCGCTCGAGTCGCGCGCCGCCGACGTCGACTGGCAGCGTCTGGGGGAGAGCGCGGCGACGACGCTCGCGCTGAGCCTGGGCGGCGCGCTCCTCGCCGTCGCCCTCGGCCTGCCGATCGCGCTGCTCGCCGCACGCTCGCGTTCGCGGGCCGCGGCCGTGCTCGAGTCGGTCGCGTACCTGGCCAACGGCGTGCCCGGCATCGTCGTCGGCCTCTCGCTCGTCTTCTTCACGCTCGCCGTCGTGCCGGGCCTCTACCAGTCGGCGCTCGCCCTGTGCTTCGCCTACGCGGTGATCTTCCTGCCGAAGGCCGTCGGATCGGCGCGGTCGGCGATCGAGCAGGTGCCGCCGTCGCTCGAGGACGTCTCGCGCAGCCTGGGGCGCGGCCCCGCCCGCACGTGGGCGACGGTCACGGCGCGGCTCTCGGCGCCCGGCATCGCGGTGGGCGGCCTGCTCGTCGCGGTCACCGCGATGAAGGAGCTCCCCGCCACCCTCATGCTGCTGCCGATCGGAGCGAACACGCTCGCGACCGAGCTGTGGCGGCACACGTCGATCACGGCCTACGGCGCCGCCGCCCCCTACGCGATCGCGCTCGTGCTGATCGCGAGCATCCCTGCCTACCTCCTGTCCCGAGCGGAGAACGATGGAACTCGACATTGAGCACCTGACCGCCTGGCACGCGTCGGCGTCGCAGCTCGCGCCCGTGCTGCACGACGTGGGATTCCACGTCGCCTCGGGCGAGCTCGCGGCCGTGCTCGGACCCAGCGGCAGCGGAAAGACGACGCTCCTGCGCGCGATCGCGGGCCTGCACCGCACGATGCAGGGAACCGTCGCGCTGGGCGGCCAGCGGGTCGACCCGCTGCCGCCCGAGCGGCGAAGGATCGGCCTCGTCCCGCAGGACAGCGCCCTCTTCCCGCACCTCACGGTCGTCGAGAACATCTCCTTCGGTCTCTCGCGCGCGGCGCGGCGCGGCGGACGGGCCGACGACATGCTCGACCTGCTGGGGCTGACGCCGCTCGCGGATCGCCTGCCGCACCAGCTGTCGGGCGGTCAGGCGCAGCGTGTCGCCGTCGCGCGGGCCCTCGCCCCCGCACCGCGGCTCGTGCTGCTCGACGAGCCGTTCTCCGCGCTCGACGCCGCGCTGCGCGCCGAGGTGCGCGCGGGCGTGCGCGCGGCGCTCGCCGAGACCGGCACGACCGCGCTGCTCGTGACCCACGATCAGAGCGAGGCGCTGTCGCTCGCGACGATGCTGATCGTGCTGGCCGACGGGCGCGTGCGGCAGGCGGGGCCGCCGAGGTCGATCTACGCGCGGCCCGCCGATGCCTGGACGGGCGGCTTCCTCGGCGACGCGAACCTGTTCGACGCGGTCTCCCGCGGGGGCTCGGCGCGCACGCCCCTGGGCTCGCTGCGGCACGACGGCCCGGCCGACGCCGAGGTCACGGTGCTCGTGCGTCCGGAGCAGGTGCGGCTCGGAACGGATGCCGGTGTCGCCGCCACGGTGCGCACCGTGCACTACTTCGGGCACGACAGCACCCTCGAGGCGGAGATCGACGGCGGCGGGACCGTGCTCGTGCGCGTGCCGGCGAGCGAGCTGCCCGCGATCGGCGAGCGCACGCTGCTGCGCGTCGACGACAGCGTGCGTGGATTCCCCCGGACGGCCGCATCATGAGCCTCCCCGCCGAGGCCGCGGCGGCGGCCGATGCGACGGGCGGCGGAGCGACCGCGGCCTTCAAGGTCTACGCGCGGCTCATCATGGAGTGCGAGGAAGAGGGCATCGTGCCGCTGCGCGCCCGCATCGCCGACAGCCTGGGGCTCTCGCTGCCCTCGGTGACCGGCACGGCGAAGCGCATGCGCGAGGCGGGGCTCATCGACTTCGGCGCCCAGCGCGGCGTCGAGCTGCGCCCGGCGGGGCGGCGGCTCGCGATCGAGATGCTGCGCAAGCACCGGGTGGCGGAGTGCTTCCTGGCCCAGACCCTCGGGCTCGACTGGGCCGTCGCGCACGCCGAGGCGGACAAGTGGGATCGGGCGATGAGCGACGCGGCCGAGCTGCGCCTGCGCGCCCTGCTCGGAGACCCCGCGGTCTCACCGTACGGCAATCCCATTCCCCGCGTCGGGGAGACGGAATGGCCCCTGCCCGCCATGCGCGAGGCGACGAGCCTGCTGCACGCCGCGCTCGCCGGGTCCCTCACGAGGCACTGCCGCGTGCTCTGGCTGTCGGAGCAGCTGCAGGGCAACGCGCACGTCCTGACGCAGCTGCGACGACAGGGCCTGCTGCCCGGATCGACGCTGTCGTTCGAGCTGCACGGCTCCTCGGTGCTCATCGACGAGCCGCAGCGTCAGCGCACGATCGAGCTGCCGCACGGCGTGGCCGCGGGCCTGTTCGTCGACGTGATCCACTGAGCGTCGGCCCGGTTCATCGTGAATCCGCCGGTGTCGTCCGTGATCGCCGGTCTCGCCGAGGCCGAGTGCCGGATGCGATTCTTCTTCTCACGTTCACTTCCTCGAATCGGTGTGCGAGATCTGGTTCCGCTCGTCCCGACGGGTCTTGTCGACGATGAGGTTCATCCGGGCGCCTCGGAAGTCGGCGTCGGCGGTGAGGACCACGGTGAACGGCTTTCCGTCGACCTGCACGACGAATCTCGCGAAGCACGAGCGGTCCGTCGCTTCGCCGCGGCAATGGTCAGGTGCGGAGTCGGAGCGTTCGGGATCGAGGTCGGACATCGCCGAGACGAAGGACTCCTGAACGCTCTGCGCGGGAATGGTCCACGTGCGGTGAACGCTCGGGTCGGGAACGCCGCCCATGTTGATCCAGAGGTCTGGCTGGAGCCTGTCGAGCTCGAGCACCCAGCCGGGTCCCGGCCTCACGCGATCGGCGACGGCCACGACGCCGCCGTCGCCCCCGGGCAAGGTCGAGCCCGCGACGAAGAGCACGATCAGCGACAGCGGCACGCCGATCGCCGCGCCCGTCGCCCAGACGACGGGCCTCCGTGTCCTTCTGTGCGTCATCGCGTCCGCTCCGTGCGTTCGCCGACGTCGCCCCAGACGAGGAGGGCCCGGACGCTCTCCCCTCGATCCGTGGCACCTCCTCGCCCGTCGTGCGGGTCAGGCGGCGACATCGATCACGCCCGACCCGGTCTGTGCGCCGTGGCGAACGTCGGCCCGGGTACCGCGGCCGCGGTCTCGAGGACCGCGGCCGCGGCGGTGGCGCCCTCGGCGATGGCTCTGGGTCGCGGCGTGCGATGCACCCTAGGAGTGGTGCATCGCACGCGCGGCCCCGTTGCGAGGGGCGCCGTCGCGCGCTCCAAGGGCACGCGCGATATGAGCGGAACCAGGCACGCCGACGTCATCGGTCGGGGCCGACGACGTCCCGTGGCATCCACGGGAGTGCTGGTGTCCGCAGGTACACCGGCTTGGGGACCGGTGAGCGACGCAGCTGACGCGAGGCGTGCTGTGAGGTCCTCAGCGCGCTGCGAGATCGCGGAACGTCCTACGAACCGCTAGGCGATGACCGGGTCGAGCGCCACCTCTTCGGTGCTGCCTTGTCGACGTCGACCGCTGTGCCCTGTCTGCGACGTGGTGTCCACGATTGCTCCCCCCTGGCAGGCGACCAGTGTGCGTCACCTGCATATGGCCATATTAGCGAGGCTTTCGAGGGAATGTCAAAACCGGGCCTCCGATGGCGATGAGACTCCTCTCACCCGTTCGGGGCCGGCGCCGTCCCGGGTCAGCTCAGCGCGATCGGTGGGACGCCGGGCGTCTCGAAGCCGAACACCTGGCCGAGGAAGGCGAGCTCCGACTCGAGCGCGTGGACGATCGTCTCGGCACGGCGGAAGCCGTGGCCCTCGCCCGCATAGAGCACGTAGGCGTGCGGGACGCCGCGGGCCGCGAGCGCGTCACGGATCGCCTCGGCCTGCGAGGGCGGCACGACGGCATCCTCGTCTCCCTGCAGCAGGAGCAGGGGCGCGCGGAAGCGCTCGGGCCGGCTCAGCGGCGAGCGCTCGACGTACACGGGCTCCGCCTCGGGGAGCGGGCCGATGAGCCCGTCGAGGTAGCGCGCCTCGAAGTCGTGCGTGTCGGCCGCGAGGGCACGCGCGTCGCCGACGCCGTAGCGCGAGATCCCGGCGCCGAACACGTCGGTGCCGGCGAGCGCCGCGAGCACCGTCCAGCCGCCTGCCGAGCCGCCCTCGATCGCGATGCGCGCCGCGTCGGCGCGGCCCTCGGCGACGAGACCGCGCACGGCCGCCGCGACGTCGTCGACGTCGACGACGCCCCACTGGCCGCGCAGGCGCTCGCGGTAGGCGCGCCCGTAGCCGGTGGAGCCGCCGTAGTTGACGTCGAGCACGCCGATGCCGCGGCTCGTGAAGAACGCGGTCTTGCTGTCGGCGACGCCGCCGACGTGCGCCGTCGGCCCGCCGTGCACGAACACGACGTAGGGCGGCAGCTCGCCCTCGGGCCCGGCGGCCTCGGGGCTCGTCGGCGCGAAGTCGAACGCGTGCACGTCGCCGTGCGGGCCGGCGTAGGTCACGGCCCGGCCGATCGGCATCCAGCCGGCATCGGTGCCGCTCGCCGCGCCGACGATCTGCGCCGACGATCCGTCGGCGTCGACGAGCCAGATCCCGCCGCCGGCCGGTCCCGCGCCCGAGACCAGCACGCGCGCCCCGTCGGTCGCCTCGACGAGCACGCGCGCGCTGACCGGCACCGCCACGGGGGTGACGGCGCCGTCGGGCGCGATGCGCACGACCTCGTCGGACCCGTGCGTGCGGGCCGCGACGACGCCGCCGTCGCCGAGAGCGGCGAACCACCGCGCCCCGAGCACCCACAGCGGCCCGCCCGTGTCGGCGTCGGCCGGGGCGACGGGCTCGGCCGCGGAGCCGTCGCGCCGGCGCCACAGGTTCCAGCGGCCGGTCGGGTCGTCGCAGAACAGCAGCTCGTCGTCGGCGACCCACGTCGGCTGCAGCGCCGACGTGGTGCCCGACGACACGGCCTCCCACGCGTCGACCGCACCGTCGACGATGCGGCCGACGCGCAGCTCGGTGCGATCCCACGGCATGTCGGGGTGGTCCCACGCGACCCAGGCGAGGCGGTCGCCGCGCGGCGAGAGCGCGGGCTGGGCGACGAAGTCGGAGCCGGATGCCAGCACCGTCACGCCACCCGCCTCCGAGATCGCGACGATCGCGCGCTCCGGCACGGGAGCGTCGCCGTGCCGCTCGCGCACCGCGAGCAGCGTGCCGGCCTGATACACGAGCCCGCCGTGGCGATCGCGCTCGTCGGGCGGGGTGAGGGCGACCGGCTCGCCTCCCGGCGCGAGCATCCAGACGCGCTGATCGCTTCTCTCCACGAAGAACAGGCGGCCGTCGGGGCTCGCCGCCCACGATCCGCCGCCGTACTCGTGCACGCTCGAGCGGGCGTTCCACGGCGCGGGCAGCACGACCTCGTCGGTGCCCTCGGCCGTGCGCCGCAGCACGGCCGTGCGGCCGCCCTCGGCGGGGATCGACTGCCCCCACCACACCTCCGCGCCCACGAAGGCGGCGCCCTCCAGACGCGGCGACGCGGCGCTCGCCCATTCCGCCGTCAGCGGCGAGGGCCAGGAACCGTAGGGGAGCGTTGCGACCATGCCCCCACGCTACGCGAGGGTGCCGGTTATCCCCGCGAGGGTGCCAGTTGTCCCCACGAGGGTGCCAGTTGTCCCCACGAGGGTGCTTTCGAGCGGCACCCCAAAGCACCCTCGTGAGAACAATGGGCACCCTCGCGAGAACAATGAGCACCCTCGTGAGAACAAGTGGCACCCTCGCGGGAGAGCGAAGCGGCGGGCGAAACATCGCGTCACACTGGTGCCGGTCCGCTCGCGCGATGTTCTACAGTGGTCGCATCGACGCCCGCACTGCGGGCAGCCCGGCATCCACCGGGCAGGAGCGACAGCCGAGCCCGGCACCCGCCCGCGATGACGCCCGACGGGTGCCATCGCCTGCGGCTGCCCTGTGGCCGCGTCAGCACCTGACCGGAGTTCATCATGTCGTCCATCGCACATCGCACCGTGCCGGTGTCGTTCGAGATCTACCCGCCGCGCACGCCCGAGGGCCTGCCCGCGCTGCACGAGACCATCCGGCGGCTCGCGGCGGTCGGCCCCGACTTCATCTCCGTCACCTTCGGCGCGGGCGGGTCGACCCGCGACCGCTCGCTCGAGGTGCTCACGCACATCCTGCGCACGACGTCGGTGCCGCCGCTCGCGCACCTGACGTGCGTCGGCAGCACCTACGTCGACGCCGCCGCGATCATCCGCGAGTTCCTCGACGCCGGCATCACCCGCTTCCTCGCGCTGCGCGGCGACCCGCCCGCGGGCGTGCGCGAGGAGGACGTGTTCCTCGGCGACCTGGAGAGCGCCGCGCAGCTCGCGCAGCTGATCGGCCGCGTGCAGGCCGAGCGCGCCCCCTACACCGAGGCGCCGGTGCCGGGCGCCCCTGACGCCGTCCGCCTCGCCGCGCGCGAGCGCGTGCAGGTCGCGGTCGCGGCGTTCCCGAACGGGCACCCCCGTGCCGTCTCCGAGCACGACGACATCGACGCGCTCCTCGCCAAGCAGGCCGCGGGCGCGACCCTCGCGATCACGCAGCTGTTCTTCCACGCCGACGACTACCTCGGATTCGTCGAGCGCGCCCGCGCCGCCGGCGTCACGATGCCGATCCTCCCGGGCATCATGCCCATCGTCTCGCCCACGCGCCTGCGCCGCGTGCTCGAGCTCACGGGCGAGCCCGTGCCGGCCGGCCTCGCGCGCGCGCTCGACGCCGAGCCGACCGCCGACGGCCAGCGCGAGGTCGGCCTCGCACACGCGTCGGCGCTCGTGCGGGCCGTGCGCGACGGCGGGGCGCCCGGCATCCACCTCTACGCCTTCAACAACCACAGAAACGTCCTCGCCGTGCTGCGCGAGGCAGGAATCGTCGCCACCGACGCCCGCGAGAACACCGACACCCGTGAAAAGGAGATCATCCGATGACCGCCACCTTCCCGTCCGGCACCATCCTCGGCTACCCGCGCATCGGCCGCCGCCGCGAGCTCAAGCGCGCCGTCGAGGCGCACTGGGCCGGCAAGACCGACGCGCAGGAGCTCGAGCGCACGGCCGCAGACCTGCGTCGCGTCACGCGCGAGCGCCTCGCGGAGCTGGGCCTCGGCCGCGGCGACTCGTCGATCCCCGAGTCGTTCTCCTTCTACGACCAGGTGCTCGACGCCGCCGTCACGGTGGGCGCCCTGCCCGAGCGCTTCGCCGGCCTGCGCGCCGCCGACGGCTCCATCCCGCTGTCGGCGTACTTCACCGCCGCGCGCGGCGAGGGCGAGCGCGCGCCGCTCGAGATGACCAAGTGGTTCGACACGAACTACCACTACCTCGTGCCCGAGATCGGCCCCGAGACCGTGTTCTCGCTGTCGAGCGACCGCTTCGCCGCACAGGTCGCCGAGGCGAAGGCCGACGGCTTCACGGTGCGCCCCGTCGTCGTCGGACCCGTGACGCTGCTCGCCCTCGCGAAGGCGTCGGACGCCGCGCCCGAGGGCTTCGCGCCGCTCTCGCGCCTCGACGACCTGCTGCCCGTCTACGTCGAGCTGCTCGCCGCGCTGCGCGCCGCGGGCGCCGAATGGGTGCAGCTCGACGAGCACGCGCTCGTCAGCGAGAGCCTCGGCCTGTCGGCCGACGAGCTGGCGGATGCCGCACAGCGCGCCTACGCCGTGCTCGGCGCCGCGCAGGACCGTCCCGCGATCCTCGTGGCCGCCGGCTACGCGCAGCTCTCGCCGCAGGCGTGGCGGACGCTCGCCGCGGCGCCCGTCGAGGCCGTCGCGATCGACCTGCACCGCGGCGGCGTGCCCGCGGCCGTCGACGGGCTGTCGTCGAAGACGGTCGTCGGCGGCGTGGTCGACGGCCGCAACATCTGGCGCGGCGACCCCGCGGGCGGCTTCGACCGCCTGCAGGCGCTGGGCGCGCTCGGCGCGGCGGCCGTCTCGGCGGGCACCTCGACCTCGCTGCAGCACGTTCCGCACGACGTCGCCGACGAGAGCGCCCTCGACGCGCGCCTCGTCTCGTGGCTCGCGTTCGCCGACCAGAAGGTGGGCCAGGTCGTCACGCTCGCCCGCGGCCTCAGCGAGGGCCGCGACGCGATCGCCGCCGAGCTGCAGGCCGCGACCGACGCGCTCGCCGACCGGCAGGCCGCCCCCGGCGTGCGCGACGGCGCCGTGCGCGCACGCGCCGCGGCGCTCACCCCCGCCGACATCGAGCGCGGCGACGACGCCGAGCGCGCCGCGGCGCAGGAGAGCCTGGGCCTGCCGGCGCTGCCGACGACGACGATCGGCTCGTTCCCGCAGACGGGCGACATCCGTCGTGCCCGTGCGCGCCACGGCAAGGGCGAGATCACGGATGCCGAGTACGAGGGCTTCCTGCGCGACGAGATCAAGCGCGTCATCGACCTGCAGCTCGACCTCGGCATCGACGTGCTCGTGCACGGCGAGGCCGAGCGCAACGACATGGTGCAGTACTTCGCCGAGCTGCTCGACGGCTTCGCGGTCACCGAGAACGGCTGGGTGCAGTCGTACGGCTCGCGCGCCACGCGCCCGTCGATCCTGTGGGGCGACGTCTCGCGCCCGGCGCCGATGACGGTCGCGTGGTCGCAGTACGCGCAGTCGCTCACCGACAAGCCCGTCAAGGGTATGCTCACGGGGCCCGTGACGATCCTCGCGTGGTCGTTCGTGCGCGACGACCAGCCGCTCGGCGAGACCGCCGACCAGGTGGCGCTCGCCCTGCGCGACGAGATCGGCGACCTGGAGCAGGCCGGCATCCGCATCATCCAGGTCGACGAGCCGGCGCTGCGCGAGCTGCTGCCGCTCAAGCAGGCCGACCAGCCCGCCTACCTCGACTGGTCGGTGCGCTCGTTCCGCCTCGCGACGGCCGGCGCCGCGCCCGCGACGCAGGTGCACACCCACCTGTGCTACTCGGAGTTCGGCGTCGTGCTCGACGCGATCGCGGCGCTCGACGCCGACGTCACCTCGATCGAGGCGGCCCGCAGCCGCGGCGAGGTCATCGCCGAGATCGCCGAGTCGGGCTTCGCGCACGGCGTCGGCCCGGGCGTGTACGACATCCACTCGCCGCGCGTGCCGTCGGTCGACGAGGTCGCCGAGCTGCTGCAGCGCGCCGCCGACGCCCTGCCGCTGCGCCAGGTATGGGTCAACCCCGACTGCGGACTGAAGACGCGCGGCTACGACGAGACGGTCGCGTCGCTGCGCAACCTCGTCGCGGCGACGCAGCGCGTGCGCGAGAGCGTCGGCGCGTAGTCGCGGGGCGCGCACGGAAGACCGCGAAGGCGGATGCCGAGGGGCTGATCCCTCGGCATCCGCCTTCTGCGCTCCCCGGCTTCTGCGCCGCATCGGCCGGGCAGGACCGGCCGGGCCGGATCAGACGGCGCGCAGCACCGCCACGACCTTGCCGAGCACCGTCGCCTCGTCGCCGAGGATGGGCTCGAACGCCGAGTTGCGCGGCAGCAGCCATGTGTGGCCGTCGCGCTGCCGGAACGTCTTGACCGTCGCCTCGCCGTCGAGCATCGCGGCGACGATGTCGCCGTTCTCGGCGGAGGACTGGCTGCGCACCACGACCCAGTCGCCGTCGCAGATGGCGGCGTCGATCATCGACTCGCCGCTCACCTTGAGCATGAACAGGTCGCCCTTCCCGACCAGGCGGCGGGGGAGCGGGAAGACCTCCTCGACCTGCTGATCGGCGGTGATCGGCACGCCCGCGGCGATGCGGCCGACGAGGGGCACGAGCGCGGCGTCGCCGACGGAGGGGCCGTCGTCGGCGGGGTTGTCGCTGATGCCGGGCAGGTCGATGAGCACCTCCATGGCGCGCGTCTTGCCCGGATCGCGGCGCAGATAGCCGCTGAGCTCGAGCTGGCCGAGCTGGTGCGTCACGCTCGACAGCGACTTGAGACCGACGGCGTCGCCGATCTCGCGCATGCTCGGCGGGTAGCCGTGCTGGGCGATCGAGCGCTGAATGACCTCCAGGATCGCGATCTGCTTCTCGCTCAGGCTCTTGCGCCGGCGGGTCTGCGGCTTCTCGCTCATTCGTGCTCCTCGTGTGTCCTGCGCGGTGTGTGGTGCGTGTCGTGCATGTCGTGGCGGGCGTCTCGTCCCACTCGTCTTCTGACGATCGTCTTCGAATGTCGGAGGTCGGTGATGGGGTGTCCCTGTCGAAACGGTATCCGCTTCGAGGGGCGGAAGGCGAGAGGCCCGCGCGTGTCGCCTTCGATCCGTCTCCGATGCGAACCCGCTTGACAGACCCGGAACATCGTAGATACATTCGGAAAAGACGTTCGCATCCGATTCTCCCGGCCGAGAACCGGATGCGAACGTCTCAACCTCAGAGGAGCACCATCATGAGCACGATCGACATCGCCGGTCCTCGTCCCGTCGTCGTCCGCACGCGCCTGCGCCTCACGACCCGCGGCCGCCGCGTCCTCGTCGCGCTCGCCTCGGCGCCCGTCGTCGTCGCGGTGAGCATCGCGATGCTCTCCGGGGGCGGCGCGGTGGCGTCGTCCGAGCGCCCGGCGGATCCCGCCTCGTTCGAGACGGTCACGGTGCAGCCCGGCGACACGCTGTGGTCGCTCGCGGGAGAGATCGCCCCCGACGCCGACCCGCGCGACGTGATCGACGCGATCATGAGGCTCAACGCGCTGAGCTCGGCGCGGCTCGACGTCGGTCAGTCGATCGCGCTGCCGCTGGAGTACACGCCGGGTCGCTGACGAGCGCTCTAGCATGGATCGCGTGAGTGCCCGCTTAGAAGACCTCCCCATTCGCGACGACCTGCGTGGTCTGACCCCCTACGGCGCCCCGCAGGCACCGCTCCCGGTGGCCCTCAACGTCAACGAGAACACGCACCCCGTGCCGGCCGCGGTCGCCGACGACATCCTCGACGCCGTGGGCCAGGCCCTCGCCGAGATCAACCGCTACCCCGACCGCGAGTTCACGGCACTGCGCGAGGGCTTCGCCGACTATCTGGGACACGGGCTGACGCGCGAGCAGATCTGGGCGGCGAACGGCTCGAACGAGGTGCTGCAGCACCTGCTGCAGGCGTTCGCGGGGCCGGGGCGCACCGCTCTCGGCTTCGGGCCCACGTACTCGATGTATCCGCTGCTCGCGCGCGCCACGGGGGCCGGGTTCGTCGCGGGCACGCGCGCGTCCGACTACTCGCTCTCGGCCGACGACGCGGCCGCCCAGGTCGAGCGCGCCGCGCCCGACGTCGTGTTCCTCTGCTCCCCGAACAACCCGACCGGCACGCCGCTGCGCCTCGACGTCATCGAGGCCGTCTACGAGGCCGCGCGCGGGATCGTGATCGTCGACGAGGCCTACCAGGAGTTCGCACCGCGCGACGAGCGGTCGGCGCTCACCCTGCTGCCCGGGCGCGAGCGCCTCGTCGTCTCGCGCACCATGAGCAAGGCCTTCGCGTTCGCGGGCGCCCGCGTCGGCTACCTCGCGGCCGACCCCGCGCTCATCGACGCACTGCGCCTCGTGCGCCTGCCGTACCACCTGAGCGCCCTCACGCAGGCGGCGGCGACGGCGGCGCTGCGGCACGCACCCACGATGCTCGCGATGGTCGACGACATCGTCGAGCAGCGCGACCGCATCTCGGCGACCGTCTCGGCGCTCGGCTACACGCCGTACGAGAGCTGGACGAACTTCGTGCTGTTCTCCGGCCTCGACGACCCGAAGGCGGCCTGGCAGGCGCTCTACGACCGCGGCATCCTCGTGCGCGACGTCGGCATCGCGCACAGCCTCCGCGTCACGGCCGGCACGGAGGAGGAGACGAGCGCCTTCCTCGACGCGCTCGCGTCGCTGTAGCGGACCCCTCGCGTCGCCGCGGGCCGCGATCGGCCGTCGGGCCGCCCCGGTAGACTCGGCTCATGAGTACTGCCGCCCCGCGCACGGCGACGCTGCGTCGCTCGACGAGCGAGTCGACGGTCGAGATCGAGCTGAACCTGGACGGCACCGGCCGCAGCAGCATCGAGACGACCGTGCCGTTCTACGACCACCTGCTCACGGCCTTCGCGAAGCACTCGCTCACCGACCTCACGGTGCGCGCATCCGGCGACACCCACATCGACGTGCACCACACGGTCGAGGACACGGCGATCGTTCTCGGCCAGGCGATCCGCCAGGCCCTCGGCGACAAGTCGGGCATCTCGCGCTACGGCGACGCGCTCGTTCCGCTCGACGAGGCGCTCGCGCAGGCCGTCGTCGACATCAGCGGACGGCCGTACCTCGTGCACACGGGCGAGCCGGCCGGGTTCGAGCTCCACCTCATCGGCGGGCACTTCACGGGCTCGATGGTGCGTCACACGTTCGAGGCGCTGGCCTTCAACGCGGGCCTCACCATGCACGTCACGCTCGTGGGCGGCCGCGACCCGCACCACATCGCCGAGGCCGAGTACAAGGCCGTCGCCCGCGCCTTCCGCCAGGCGAAGGCCCTCGACCCGCTCGTGCACGGCATCCCGTCGACGAAGGGCGCCCTGTGAGCGACGCTCCGCTCGTCGCCGTGCTCGACTACGGCTCGGGCAACGTGCACTCCGCGGTCAAGGCGCTCGCCGAGGCGGGCGCCGACGCGCGCCTGACCTCCGACCGCGGCCTGCTGCAGGACGCCGCGGGGCTCGTCGTGCCCGGCGTCGGCGCCTTCCAGGCCGTCATGGACCAGCTGCGCGCCTCGCGCGGGCACGAGATCATCGAGCGCCGGCTCGCCGGCGGCATGCCCGTGCTCGGCATCTGCGTCGGCATGCAGGTGCTGTTCGAGCACGGCGTCGAGCGGGGCAACGACACCGAGGGCCTCGGCCAGTGGCCCGGGGTGGTGACCGAGCTCGACGCCCCGGTGCTCCCGCACATCGGCTGGAACACGGTGCGCGCGGGCGAGGACAGCGTGCTGTTCCGCGGCATCGAGGACGAGCGGTTCTACTTCGTGCACTCGTACGGCGCGCAGTCGTGGACGCTCGACGTCATGCATCCGTTCACGCCGCCCGTGCTGACGTGGTGCGACTACGGCGCGCCGTTCCTCGCCGCCGTCGAGAACGGTCCGCTCTCGGCGACGCAGTTCCACCCCGAGAAGTCTGGTGCGGCCGGCATCCGCCTGCTCTCCAACTGGATTTCGTCCCTGCCCACGGGCCGATAGGCTCTCTGGGGCGCGAAACGCGCGAACCACCGACCCGGCTGGAGCCATGAACGACTTCGCTTCGATTCCCGAACTGACCCTCCTCCCCGCCGTCGACGTCGCCGACGGCAAGGCCGTGCGGCTGACGCAGGGCGAGGCGGGCACCGAGACCAGCTACGGCGACCCGGTCGACGCAGCGCTCGCCTGGGCGCGCGACGGCGCGCAGTGGATCCACCTCGTCGACCTCGACGCCGCCTTCGGCCGCGGCAGCAACGCCGCCGTGCTGCGCAAGGCGATCAAGCAGCTCAAGGGCGTGCAGGTGGAGCTCTCGGGCGGCATCCGCGACGACGCGACGCTCGAGGCGGCGCTGGAGAGCGGGGCGGCGCGCATCAACCTCGGCACGGCCGCGCTGGAGAACCCGGAGTGGGCCGCCGACGTGATCGGCCGCTACGGCGACGCGATCGCGGTCGGGCTCGACGTGCGCGGCACGACGCTCGCCGCGCGGGGCTGGACGCGCGAGGGCGGCGACCTGTGGGAGGTGCTCGAGCGCCTCGAGGACGCCGGATGCAGCCGCTACGTCGTGACCGACGTCACGAAGGACGGCATGCTCAACGGCCCGAACATCGACCTGCTGCGCGAGATCACGACCCGCACCCCGAAGCCGGTGATCGCATCGGGCGGCATCTCGAGCCTCGACGACATCGCCGCGCTGCGCGAGCTCGTCCCCCTCGGCGTCGAAGGCGCGATCGTCGGCAAGGCGCTGTACGCCGGCGCCTTCACGCTCCCCGAGGCGCTGGACGTCGCCGGACACTGATGTCGTCGCACGCCGAGCACTCGCACGCCGAGCACGCCTGCGCCCCCGGCGGGTCCGCCGACTCGGCCGGCGTGCCGTGGGAGGGTCGCGCGTTCGAGCAGAACCCGTGGGCCGGCGACGACGGGTCCGCCGACCCGGCGCTGCTCGCCGCGCTCACCGCGTTCCACGCGGGGGAGGGCGACGCCGCGGCCGTCGTCGACGCGTACCGCTCGGCGCGGCTGCTGATCCCGCTCGTCGCCGAGAAGGGCGACGAGGGCGTGGGGCCGACGGGCCTGCGCGTCGACAAGACGCAGGAGCTGTCCATCGTGACGGTCGCCTCTCCCGACGGCCGGCGCGTGCTGCCGGTGTTCACCTCGGTCGACGCGATGACGCGCTGGGACGCCCAGGCGCGCCCCGTGCCCGCCGACGGCGTGCGCACGGCCCTCGCGGCCGTGCAGGACGACACGGAGCTGATCGTCGTCGACCCGGCATCCGACACCGAGTTCGTGCTGCGGCGCCCCGCCGTCTGGGCGATCGGCCGCGGCGAGCTCTGGGAGGCGCCGCACGCCTCGCCCGAGGTCTACGCGGGCCTGCACGAGAGCATCGGCGGCGAGCTCGCCGTGCTCGACCTGACGCTCGAGCCGGGCGACCCCCGCGCCCGGCTGCGCGGCCCCGAGCTGATCGTGCGGCTGCACCTCATCGACGGCCTCGACAGCCACGAGCTGGATGCCGTGCTGAAGCGCCTCGCCGCGCGCTGGGCCGCCGACGACCGCGTCGCGGTGCTCGTCGACTCCCTGACGGTCAAGCTCGTCCGCGCCTCCGCCGCCTGAACGCCACGACGGCCGCGGCTCCCTGCCCGGGCGCCGTCGGCTCTCACCGCTCCGACAGGAGAATGGCGCCGTCGCGGGTCTCGGCCGCGGCGACGAGGCAGCGGACGAAGGCGCGCGTCGCGGGGCTGCCGGCGCGCTCGCGACGCACCGCCGCGTGGATGCGGCGCACGGCCCACGGCTCCGGGATCCCGCGGACCGCGATCGCCGGATCGTCGGCGCGGTCCACGAGCTGGCGCGACACGATCGTGATGCCGAGGCCGGCGCGGACCATGCCGAGGGCGACCTCGCCCGTGCGCACGACCTGCCGGGGCCCGACGGTCGCGCCGCGGCGCCGCGCCAGCTCGTCGACGGCGAGGTCGGTCGTGCGGGTCAGCACCAGGTCGTGCGCGATCAGGTCGTCGAAGCGCACGGCCGACCGTGCGGCCAGGGGATGGGCCGTGGGCAGCACGGCCACGAGGGGCTCGCGCCGCAGGTCTTCCAGGGTGAGGTCGTCGGCGTCCAGGTCGCCGATCGTCGCGAACACGCCGACGTCGACGGCGCCGGCGACGATCCGCTGACGCACCTCGGAGTTGTCCAGCTCCTGCAGCGTCAGCCGCACCGACGGCCACCGCGCGACGAACGCGCTGATCGCGGGGGCGAGCAGGTCGACGATCGCCGAATGCGCCGAGGCGACGATCAGCTCGCCCTCCATGCGCGCCGCCAGCTGCGCGAACGAGGCGTGCAGCGAGTCGAGCCCGCTCAGCACCTCCCGGGCGTAGGCCTCGAGCAGCTCGCCCGCCTCGGTCGGATGCACGCCCTCGCGCGTGCGCACGAGCAGCGGCGTCCCGACGAGCTCCTCGAGCATCTGCAGCCGTCTCGTCGCCGTCGACGCGGCGATGTGCTCGCGACGCGCGGCGCCGGTCACCTGGCCCTCCTCGACGGCGGAGAGGAACAGTCGCAGCGAGAACAGGTCGAGCTGCCGGACGATGTTGGTGAGGCTCACGGCGTTCGCCACGCTGTCATCGACCGTACCCGCTTCCGTCCCGCCCCCGCGACGTCGCGGGCTGCCCCGAGCCTAGTCCCGCATCGCCCCGCATCCCGCGCGAGGATTCGACGGCGTCGAACCCGCCCCCGCTCTTTCTCAATTGACCGCCCTCTCCGCCCGCGGCTACCGTCGGCATGACCGCGCCGGACGACCACGGAGGAGAAGCGACATGCACGACGACCGGGCCATCGGGCCGCTCGCAGGGGTGCGCGTGCTCGACCTCACCTCGAACGTGATGGGTCCTTACGCGTCGCTGCTGCTCGCGGACATGGGCGCCGACGTCTGGAAGGTCGAGCCTGCGACGGGGGACACGATGCGTGCGGTCGGGCCGAGCCGCCACCCGGGCATGGCGTCCACGTTCCTGCATCTGAACCGCAACAAGCGCTCGATCGTGGCAGACCTCAAGCATCCCGCGGCGAAGAAGGCCCTCGAGCGCATGATCGAGGATGCCGACGTGCTGCTCTACAGCATGCGACCGCAGGCGATGACCGGGCTCGGCCTCGGCTACGCCGCCGTGCGCGCCCTCAACCCGTCGATCGTCTACTGCGGTGCGGTGGGATTCGGGCAGGCGGGCCCGTACGCGGAGCGTCCCGCCTACGACGACCTCATCCAGGCGGCCGTGGGCGTGCCGGCGCTGCAGAGCCGCAGGAGCGGACCGCCCGAGAACGTCGCTCTCGTCGTCGCCGACCGCACCGTCGGCATCGCGACGGCGATGTCGGTCGTGGCCGCGCTCTACCGCCGTGCGATCACAGGGTCGGGCCAGGAGGTGCAGGTGCCGATGCTGGAGACGTTCGCCCAGTTCGTCCTGGGCGATCACCTGTGGGGCCACACCTTCGATCCGCCGCTCGGCGACTGGGGGTACGCGCGGACGATGAACGCGAAGCGCCGCCCCTATCGCACGTCGGACGGCCGGCACATCGCCGTCAACCTGTACCTCGACAAGCACTGGCGCGCCTTCTTCGCGGCATCCGGACGTCCGGAGCTCGCCGACGACCCGCGGTTCGCCGACGTGCACGCCCGTGCCGAGCACCTCGACCTGCTGCTGGACGATCTGGCCGCGACGTTCGAGACGCGCACGGCCGACGAGTGGATGCGCCTGCTCACCGAGGCCGACCTGCCCGTGGCGCTCATGAACACCCCCGCGACGGTCGTCGACGACCCGCACCTGCGGGCGACCGGCTTCCTGCGCATCGACGAGCACCCGTCCGAGGGTCGCGTCGTCTCGGTCGGCATCCCGCAGTCGTGGAGCGAGACGCCCGCCGAGATCCGTCGTCCCGCGCCGCGGCTCGGCGAGAACACCGTCGAGCTGCTGGCCGAGGCGGGCTTCGACACCGACGAGATCGATGCGCTGCTCGCCTCCGAGGCATTCTGGGACGAGACGAACGCACAGGACGAAGAGGACAGGGAGAGGGTCGATGACTGATCTGCGGGGAAAGGTCGCCGTCGTCACCGGCGGCGCGGGCGGCATCGGACGCGGGGTCGCGGTGCGGCTCGCCGAACGCGGGGCGACGGTCGTGGTCGGCGGGCGCAGCGCCGAGCGCGCGCAGGGCGTGCTCGACGAGATCGCCGCCCTCGGCGCCACGGGCGCGTTCATCGCGGGCGACGTGCGCTCCCTCCACGACATGCGCGCCCTGGCGGCGGGGACCGCGGACCGCTTCGGCGGCATCGACATCGTCGTCGCGAACGCGGGCGGCAACGACGACGAGGCGCGCGATCCGCGCGTGCGCGGGCCGTTCGGCGAGATCGACCTGGAACGCGCGACCGCGTTCGTCGGCCAGGCGATCGCCGCCAAGCTCTTCGTCGTGCAGGCGGCCCTGCCCCACCTGCGCGCGGGCGACGGCGGCTCGGTCGTGTTCGTGACGTCGGAGGGCGGGCGCGTGCCGACGCCGGGCCAGACGGCCATCGCGACCTTCTCCGGCGGCCTCATCCAGGTCGGCAAGCTGCTGTCGAAGGAGCTCGCCCGCGATCGGGTGCGCGTGAACACGGTGTGCGTGACGGTGGTCGCCGGCACCCCGTCGTGGGAGGCCGCGTTCGAGAAGGAGGACGCCGTGTCGCTGGCCCACCGGCGCCAGTACGAGAAGATCCTCGAGCGCGCCCCGCTGGGCGTCGCGACGCCGCCCGACATCGCGGCGGTCGTCGCGTTCCTGGCATCCGACGACGCCGCGTTCCTGACCGGCGCGGTGCTCAGCCCGACCGGCGGGCTGACGCTGCACTGACGGCGGAGGGCGCCTACGCCAGCCGCCCGCCGCGGGCGCCGAGGGTGAGCGACGCGCGGCCCCGGCGGGCCATGCGCCGGTCGAGGGCGCGCGCGCCGAACGAGATCGCCATGTTCACGAGGATGTACACGACGGTCACGACGATGTACGTCTGCACGAGGTCGCCCGTGTTGGCGATGAGCACGCGGCCGCTCTGCAGCAGCTCGGGGTAGGAGACGACGTACCCGAAGGCGGTGTCCTTCACGACGATCGTGAGCTGGGCGACGAGGGCGGGCACGACGATGCGCAGGGCCTGCGGAAAGACGACGAGCCGGAAGGCCTGGCCGCTCGAGAGCCCGATCGCGGCACCGGCCTCGCTCTGTCCCCGGGGCACGGCGAGCACGCCCGCGCGGAACACCTCGGCGATCGTCGCGGCGGCGCACAGCGTGACCGGGATGACGAGCTTGTAGAACGTGTCGAGGTTGATGCCGTAAATCGGCAGCGCGAACATGAACACGTAGATGAGCAGCAGCACGGGGATCGCGCGCAGCAGCTCGATCACGGCGGTGCTCGGCCAGCGCAGCAGGCGGGACGACGACAGCCGGCCCAGCGCGAGCAGCAGGCCCAGCGGCAGCGCCGCGAGGCCCGCGACGGCCGCGGCGGTGAGCGTGTTCAGCAGCGCCTGCCCGAGATAGCGCAGGGTCGCCGGCTGCACGAACGTGAGCCACTTCGACGGGGCGAGGGCGCCCGACGCGTAGAAGCGGTAGTACGCGAGGGCGAGCAGGGCGACGATCACGGCGACGCTGATCCAGGTGAGGATCCGGATGCGGCGGGCGGCCTTGGGGCCGGCGACGTCGAAGATGGCGTGACCGATCATCGCAGCACCCGCATCCGCTTCTCGATGGCCGCGCCGATGCCGGCGGCGCCGAGCGACATCGTGGCGTAGATGACGGCCGCGACGGCGAACGTCAGCAGGCCCAGCGCCTCCTTGGTGTTGATGAGCGAGGAGGTGTAGGTCAGGTCGCGGATGCCGACGACGGCCGCGAGCGACGACGAGAGCAGGATGCCGATGAACAGTGTCGTGAGCGGCCCGATCACGGTGCGCACGGCCTGGGGGATGAGCACGTGGGCGACGATGCCGCCGAAGCCGAGGCCGATCGACCGTGCCGCCTCGACCTGGTCGGGGCCGACGGCGTTGATGCCGGTGCGCAGCGTCTCGCACGCGAAGGCGGTGCCGACGGCGGTCGTGGCGAGGATGACGCCGGGCAGGAACCCGGGGTTGATGCCGATCTCGGGGAGGCCGTAGACGACCAGCACGACGAGGGCGACGAGGGGGACGTTGCGGAAGATCTCCACGAAGACCGTCGCGGCGATGCGCAGGGGCGCGATCGGGCTGATGCGGAACGTGGCCAGCATCGCGCCGAACACGAGCGCGCCGGCGAACGCGACGGCCGTGATCTGCACGGTGATCCACAGGCCCGACAGCAGGTCGGGCAGATACGTCGTCAGCAGGACGTCCACGGGGCCTCCTCTCCCGGTGCTCGTCTCAGACTGGCACAGACGGGCGAGGCCCGGTCATCCCGCGAGGAGATGGCCGGGCCTCGCCGGTCACGCCGATCGAGGGATCAGAGTCCCGTCTCGCCGGGGGTCGGCGGCGTCGGCACGGTGTCGAGGCCCGTGCGGTCGCCGATCGTGAGCTGCCACAGCTTCGCCCACGTGCCGTCCTCGATGATCTTGTCGAGGAACTCGTTGATGAAGTCCACCGCGTCGCTGTCCTTGTTGACGCCGATGCCGTACAGGTCCTTCGGGCCGAAGGGCTCGCCGACGATCTTGACGGTGCTGTCCTTCACGACCGCGTTCAGCAGCAGCGACTGGTCGATGACGTACGCGTCGGCGTTGCCCTGCTGCACGGCCGCGAGCGCCTGCGCGTGGTCGGGCAGCGCGACGATCTCGGCGCCGGGCGCCTCGGTCTCCAGCAGCGTCTGGCCGGTCGAGTTGGCCTGCGTCGCGACCTTCTTGCCGTCGAGGTCGGCGAGGCTCGTGATGTCGGTGTTGTCGGCCTTCACGAGGATGCCGGCCTGCGAGCCGTAGTAGGGGCCCGCGAACGCGATGACCTCCGCGCGCTTGGGCGTGATCGAGTAGGTCGCGATGACCGCGTCGACCGTGTTCGACTGCAGCAGCGTCTCGCGCGTGTCGACCGTGACCTGCTGAAGGTCCACCTTGGTCTCGGTCTCGCCGAGGATGTAGTGGCTCAGCAGCTGCGAGATGCCGGCGTCGAAGCCCTTCGCGACGCCCGTGGTGGGGTCGAGCAGCGAGAACAGCTCGCTCGTCTCGGTGCCGCCCAGCTTGAGCACGCCGGCCTCGCGCACCGCGCTCGCCCAGGCGTTGGCCTCGATCGTGGCGTCGTCGGCGACGGGACCGCCCGCGACGATCTCCTCCTGCGTGAGCGTGACGTTCGTGTCGTCGCCGGTCTCGGCGGGAGTGGTGCCCTCGGGCGCAGAGGCCTCGGGGGAGCAGGCCGCAAGGGCCAGAGCGGCGGTCGCGGCGAGCGCCACGGCGCCCGTCAGGCGGCGGCGGCGTGTGATGGTACGCATGTCTTTCGCTTTCGTCGAATCGTTTCTCGATGAATCGTCGTTCGCGGGGCGGACCCCTGCAGAGCGGACCTGTCGAGTATCGCCCGCGCGGCGCGCGGACGGGCCGGGATGACGTCGAGAACGGCCGATCCGGCGCGATCTGTGACCGGATCGATATCGGCCGCGTGACATGCCGTCACATTCCGCGGCGCGGCGTCAGGTGACGGGACCGGTCCACTTCTCGCCCGGTCCCTTGCCGATCGGGTCGGGCACGACGGACGCCTCGCGGAACGCCAGCTGCACCGAGCGCAGCCCGTCGCGCAGCGAGCGCGCGTGCATGTCGCTGATCTCCGGGGCGCCGGCCGTGATGAGGCCCGCGAGGGCGTTGATGAGCTTGCGCGCCTCGTCGAGGTCGGTCTGCGCGGCGGGGTCGTCGGCGAGCCCGACCTTGACCGCGGCGGCGCTCAGCAGGTGCACGGCCGTCGTCGTGATGACCTCGACGGCGGGCACGTCGGCGATGTCGCGCGTCGCCGCCTGGGCGGCGCGCTCCTGCTCCTCCCAGCGCGCGTGGCGCTCGGCGTCCGGCTCGATGCGCCGGTCGTCGGGGGCGTTCTGAGGGGCGTCGTCGGCTGGAATCGTGCTCACGGTTCGCTCTCTGCTAGAATTGTCGGGCACCGGAGCGTTCTGCTCCGGATCGAAAGAGGATCACATCCCACCCGCGCTTGCCGCTCCAGGCTACCGGGTCACGCACTCCGCCCCGCTCCGCGGGGCAGCCCCTCGGGCCGGTCGGGTGCAACACGAGTGCCGACGCGTGCGTCGTGCGGGGTGGATGTCGTGACTCTTCCGCCCGGGATGCCCCCCGCATCCCGGTGGCCACCACCGCTACGCAAGAGGAGTTCCGCACATCAGCGATCCCCGCACCAATGAGCGCATCCGCGTCCCCGAGGTTCGCCTCGTCGGGCCGAACGGAGAGCAGGTCGGCGTCGTCCGCATCGAGGTCGCCCAGCGCCTGGCTCAGGAGGCCGATCTCGACCTGGTCGAGGTGGCCCCCAACTCGAAGCCTCCCGTC
Source organism: Microbacterium sp. No. 7 (assembly GCF_001314225.1). NCBI lineage: Bacteria > Bacillati > Actinomycetota > Actinomycetes > Micrococcales > Microbacteriaceae > Microbacterium > Microbacterium sp. No. 7. Next base: position 3,021,643 of record NZ_CP012697.1, on the reverse strand, counting down.
GTCAAGATCATGGACTACGGGAAGTTCAAGTACGAGGCCGCTCAGAAGGCCAAGGAAGCACGCCGCAATCAGGCCAACACGATCCTCAAAGAGGTGCGTTTCCGCCTGAAGATCGAGGCTCACGACTACCAGACCAAGCTCAAGCGCGCCGAGGGCTTCCTCAAGGCGGGCGACAAGGTCAAGGCGATGATCCTGTTCCGCGGTCGCGAGCAGTCGCGTCCCGAGCAGGGCGTGCGTCTGCTGCGCAAGTTCGCAGAGGACGTCGCCGAGTTCGGCACCGTGGAGTCCAACCCCACGATCGACGGCCGCAACATGACCATGGTGATCGCTCCGCACAAGAACAAGTCCGAGGCGAAGGCCGAGCAGAACGCCGTGCGAGCGGCGAACAAGCAGGCCGCACGCGAGTCGCGCTCGGGCGTCGAATCGGCCGAGCCGGCCGATGCCGCCGAGCCCTCGGCGTAGCCCCCCGAACTCCCCGCTGCTGCGGGAAGCACAACGAAGGAAGAGATATGCCCAAGCAGAAGACCCACTCGGGCGCCAAGAAGCGCTTCAAGGTGACCGGCAGCGGCAAGCTCATGAAGCAGCAGGCCAACATGCGCCACAACTTCGAGGGCAAGCCCAGCCGCCGTACCCGTCGCCTGTCGCAGGAGCAGGTTCTCGCTCCCGGCGACGCGAAGGTCGCCAAGAAGCTCCTCGGCCGCTGAGCGGCCCGCGCACGAATCAGGAAGTAAGAAGAAATGGCTAGAGTCAAGCGGGCCGTCAACGCCCACAAGAAGCGTCGCGTCATCCTCGAGCGCGCCTCGGGTTACCGTGGCCAGCGTTCGCGCCTGTACCGCAAGGCGAAGGAGCAGGTCACCCACTCGCTCGTCTACGCGTACCGCGACCGTCGCAAGCGCAAGGGCGACTTCCGTCGCCTGTGGATCCAGCGCATCAACGCTGCGAGCCGTCAGAACGGCCTCACGTACAACCGCTTCATCCAGGGCCTCGGCCTCGCGGGCGTGCAGGTCGACCGTCGCATGCTCGCGGAGCTCGCCGTGAACGAGCCGAAGACGTTCGCGACGCTCGTCGAGACCGCGAAGAAGGCCCTGCCAGCCGACGTCAACGCCGCCAAGGCCTCCTGACGCCGCACACCCCGGCATCCGCCCCAGGGGCGCCCCTCCACCCGGAGCGGCGCCCCTTCGCCGTCCCCGCCCCGTGTTTCCCCGACCCTCCCGCCCCTCGATCCCGGGCTTCCACTTCCCGCGAAAGTGCATCCGGCGGACGAGCATGCGATCCATGCCCGCACTCTCGTCCGCCAGTTGCACTCTCGTCCGGCAATTGGATTCTCGTCCGCGGATGCATTCTCGGTCGGCGGTGGCGTTCTGGGGCGAGGGAGGGGGCGTGGGGGTGGGGATGGGGGGAGGGGGCGGGAATAGACTGGGGGCGTGCTCGAGAACCCGCGTTCCCCCCGCGTGCGTGCCGTCGCCAAGCTGACCAAGCGGAGTGCCCGCAGTGAGACCGGGCTGTTCCTGCTCGAGGGGCCGCAGGCCGCTCGGGAGGCGCTCGCGTACCGCCCCGAGTCGATCGTCGAGCTCTACGCCACGCCGACCGCGCTGGAGAAGCACGGCGACATCCGTGCGGCGGCGGGCGACGCCGGCATCCAGCCCGTCTACGCGTCGGAGGCCGTGCTCGACGCGATGGCCGACACCGTGACGCCGCAGGGCATCGTGGCCGTCGCGCGCCAGACGCCGACCGCCGTGAAGGACGTCTTCGCCGCCGGGCCGACCCTCATCGCGATCTGCGAGGAGGTGCGCGATCCCGGCAACCTCGGCACCATCATCCGAGCGGCGGATGCCGCGGGCGCCGACGCCGTCGTGCTCACGGGCCGCACGGTCGACCTGTACAACCCCAAGGTCGTGCGCGCCACGACGGGCTCGATCTTCCACCTGCCGGTCGCCGTCGGCGCCGAGCTCTCCGACGTCATCGCCCGTGCGCACGCGGCGGGGCTGCGCGTCGTCGCCGCCGACGTCGGGGGAGACGACTTCCTCGCCTCGCGGCGCACGCTGCGGGAGCCGACGGCATGGCTGTTCGGCAACGAGGCGCGCGGCCTCGACGAGGCCGCGCTCGCCCAGGTGGACCTCTCGCTGCGGCTGCCGATCTTCGGCCGCGCCGAGTCGCTCAACCTCGCGACGGCGGCGAGCGTGTGCCTGTATGAGACTGCGTTCGCCCAGCGCGAGACGGCGTCTACGGCCGTCTGAGCGTGTGTGACGTCCTGTTACAAGTCGGTAAAGACCGCACAGGGTCTTGCCAGGTCGGGGGGCCCTCGGCCTAGGCTGACGGGATGACGACCCCTGAACCGGTGGCGGCGCCCCAGACGTCGAACATCAGCGTGAAGCGCGGTGACCCGCTCGTGGTCATCACGAACGTGCAGAAGCACTACGGCGACTTCCATGCCCTCAAGGACATCGACCTGACCGTCCACCGCGGCGAGGTCGTCGTCGTGATCGGCCCGTCGGGCTCGGGCAAGTCGACGCTGTGCCGCACGATCAACCGGCTCGAGACCATCACGAGCGGCACGATCACGATCGACGGCAAGAAGCTGCCCGAGGAGGGCAAGGCCCTCGCGGCGCTGCGCGCCGACGTCGGCATGGTGTTCCAGTCGTTCAACCTGTTCTCGCACCTGACGATCCTCGACAACGTCACGCTCGGCCCCATCAAGGTCAAGAAGATGAAGAAGGCGGATGCCGAGAAGCTCGCCAAGGAGCTGCTCGACCGCGTCGGCGTCGGGCACCAGGCCGCGAAGCTGCCGGCGCAGCTGTCGGGCGGCCAGCAGCAGCGCGTCGCGATCGCGCGGGCCCTCGCGATGAAGCCGAAGGTCATGCTCTTCGACGAGCCGACGAGCGCGCTCGACCCCGAGATGATCAACGAGGTGCTCGACGTCATGGTCGGTCTCGCCCAGGAGGGCATGACGATGATCGTCGTCACGCACGAGATGGGCTTCGCGCGCAAGGCCGCCGACCGGGTCGTGTTCATGGCCGACGGGCAGATCGTCGAGCAGGCGAGTCCCGACGAGTTCTTCACGAACCCGCGGAGCGACCGCGCCAAGGACTTCCTGTCGAAGCTCATCACGCACTGACACCAGCGTCCGCGCCCTGCACCGGCGCGGTCACCACAACGGATCACGAATCCAGGAGGAATCACATGCGCAAGACACGCATCGCCGGCGCCTTCGCCGGCCTCGCGATCACCGCTCTCGCCCTCACGGCGTGCAACAGCGGCTCGCCCACCGACCCCGGCACCGGAGACGGCGACGGCGACTCGACCGCCTCCGAGGCGCCCAGCACCGCGCTCTGGGAGGTCGCCGACGGCTTCACCCTCGAGGGCAGCCCCACCTTCGAGCGCATGAGCGAGCGCGGCGGCGTGATCGTGGGCGTCAAGAACGACCAGCCGGGCCTCGGCTACCAGGACGCGGCCACGAACGAGCGCACGGGCTTCGACATCGACATCGCGCGCTGGATCGCCGCCTCGCTGGGCTTCTCGGAGGAGCAGATCGAGTACAAGACGATCCCGTCGGCCAACCGCGAGCAGGAGATCGTCAACCAGAACATCGACTACTACGTCGGCACCTACTCGATCACCGACAAGCGCAAGGAGCAGATCGACTTCGCCGGCCCGTACTTCATCACGGGCCAGGGCCTGCTCGTGGCCGCGGACAACACCGACATCAACGGTCCCGACGACCTCGCGGGCAAGATCGTCTGCTCGGTCACCGGCTCGACGCCGCTGCAGCGCATCCGCGACGAGTACAGCCCCGGCGACACCGTCGAGTACGACACGTACTCGCAGTGCATCGACGCGGTGCTCGCGGGCTCGGTCGACGCGATCACGACCGACGAGGCGATCCTCGCCGGCTACGTGGCCCAGCGTCCCGACGAGCTGAAGATCGCGGGCGAGCCGTTCAGCGAGGAGCGCTACGGCGTGGGACTGGAGAAGGGCGACACCGCTCTGAAGGACCACATCAACGCGCTGTTCACCGACGGCGGCGACATCTGGTCGGCCCTGTTCGACCAGCACCTCGCTCCCGCGAACATCGCGGGCACGCAGCCCGCGGTCGACTGACCGACACGCGCTGGGGCGGCCGCGCCGCGAGCCGCCCCAGCGCACCGACCGTACTGACCGCATCGAGAGGACACCGCGCGTGGACGTCATCACGAACAACCTCGACCTCTGGGGCGAGTTCCTGCTCGGCACGCTCATCCTCTTCTTCGCGGGCGGACTGCTCGCGCTCGTGCTCGGCACGATCGTCGGCGCGATGCGGGTCTCGCCCGTGCCCGTCGCGCGGGCCGTGGGCACGATCTACGTCAACACGATCCGCAACACGCCGCTGACGCTCGTCTTCTTCGCGTTCGCGTTCGCGCTGCCGCCCATCCTCGGGCTGCGGCTGACGGCGCAGGTGTCGCTGACGCTCGCGGTCTGCGCCCTCGGCATCTACACGGCGACCTATGTCGCCGAGACCATCCGGTCGGGCATCAACACGGTGCCGGTGGGCCAGGCCGAGGCCGCCCGCGCGATCGGCCTCACGTTCGGCCAGGTCATGTCGCTCGTCGTCATGCCCCAGGCGTTCCGCTCCGTCATCCCGCCCATGATGAGCGTGTTCATCGCGCTCCTGAAGAACACGACCGTCGCGGCGGGCTTCTCGGTCGTCAACCTCGGCTCTATCCGCAGCTATCTCAGCGAGCGCGGCGAGAACCAGTTCGTCGTGATCCTGTGGGTCATGGTGATCTTCGTCGCCCTCGTGCTGCTCCTGTCCTGGCTCCAGCGATCGCTGGAGAACCGATGGAAGGTGGCGCGATGACCTCCGTCCTCTACGATGTGCCCGGACCCCGCGCCATCGCCCGCAACCGCGTCCTCGGCGTCGTCACGGTCGTCGCGGTGCTCGCCGTGCTCGCGTTCCTCGTCTGGCGGCTCATCGACACCGGCCAGTTCTCCGCCGCGAAGTGGCAGGCGTTCACCTACACGAACGTCTGGATCGAGATCGGACTCGCGACGCTGCGCACGCTCGCCGCGTTCGCCCTCGCCGCGATCGGAGCCCTCGTGCTCGGCTTCGTGCTCGCGATCGGGCGCCTGTCGGACCACGCGTGGATCCGCGTGCCGGTCGGGGCGATCGTCGAGGTCCTCCGCGCCGTGCCCGTGCTGATCTTCATGTTCCTGCTCTACTACGGCCTGCCCGTGATGGGCGTGAAGATGGAGCCCTACTGGGCCGTGGTCATCGCCCTGGTCGCCTACAACGGGTCCGTGCTCGCAGAGGTCATCCGCGCCGGCGTCGAGTCGCTGCCGCGGGGCCAGTACGAGGCGGGCTACGCGATCGGCCTGCGCAAGACGGGCGTCATGCGGCTGGTGCTGCTGCCGCAGGCCGTGCGGGCGATGATGCCCGTCATCATCGCCCAGCTCGTCGTCACGCTGAAGGACACGGCGCTCGGCTTCATCATCACCTATCCCGAGCTGCTGTTCTACGCGCGCTACCTCGGCTCGCAGTCGACGTACGGCTCGCCGATCGTCCCGATGACGATCGTCGTCGGCGCGATCTACATCTCGCTCTGCCTCATCCTCTCGTTCGTGGCCAACCTCGTCGAGAAGCGCCTGCGCCGATCGGCGAAGACGCCGCGCGTCGTCGGCATGCACCACCCGGTCACCGACGCGACGGACACCGAGCTCATCGCCGCGCAGGCCGATACGGCGCCGGGAGCCGACGGCAAGTAGGCGGGCACGGGCGCGTCGGCGCCCGCCGGTAGACTCGTCTCTCGTGTCTGACGAACCAGAGATCACCCCGGAAGCAGTGGATGCCGCTGTCGCGGCCGCGCTCGCGGCCATCGCCGGCGCGGCCACGACGGCCGAGCTGAAGGCGGCCCGCTCCGCGCACGCCGGCGAGGGCTCCGCCCTCGCGCAGCTCAACGCGCAGCTGCGGCACGTGCCGAACGAGCGCAAGGCGGAGTTCGGCAAGCTCGTGGGTCAGGCGCGCGGCCGCGTGACGCAGGCGCTCGCGGCGCGCGAGGCGGAGCTGGCCGAGGCCGAGACCGCGGCGCGGCTGGAGGCCGAGCGCGTCGACGTCACGGCGCTGCCGCAGCGCGCGCGCGTCGGCGCGCGGCATCCGCTCACCCTGCTGCAGGACCACGTCGGCGACATCTTCGTGGGCATGGGCTGGGAGGTCGCGGAGGGGCCGGAGCTCGAGCACGAGTGGTACAACTTCGACGCCCTCAACCTCGACGCCGATCACCCGGCGCGGCAGATGCAGGACACCTTCTACGTCGACCCGGTCGCGCGGCACCTGCTGCTGCGCACGCAGACGAGCCCGGTGCAGATGCGCACGATGCTCACGCGCGAGCTGCCGATCTACGTCGTCTCGCCCGGCCGCGTCTTCCGCACCGACGAGTTCGACGCGACGCACCTGCCGGTGTTCAGCCAGTTCGAGGGGCTCGTCGTCGACAGGGGCATCACGATGGCGCACCTGCGCGGCACGCTCGACCACGTCGCGCGCCAGCTGTTCGGCGCCGAGGCGAAGACGCGCATGCGCGCCAACTACTTCCCGTTCACCGAGCCGTCGGCCGAGTTCGACCTGTGGCATCCCACGTTCAAGGGCGGCGCCCGCTGGATCGAATGGGGCGGCTGCGGCATGATCAACCCCAACGTGCTGCGCGCGGCGGGGATCGACCCCGACGAGCACTCGGGCTTCGCGTTCGGGATGGGCTTCGAGCGGACCCTCATGTTCCGCTCCGACGTGAAGGACATGCGTGACATGGCCGAGGGCGATGTCCGCTTCAGCGAGCAGTACGGAATGGTGATCTGATGCGCGTCCCGCTCTCCTGGCTGCGCGAGTACGTCGACGTGGCGCCGGATGCCACGCCCGAGGACGTGCTCGCCTCTCTCGTCTCGGTGGGCTTCGAGGAGGAGGACGTGCACTCGTTCGGCCTCACCGGGCCGATCGTCGTCGGCCGCGTCGTCGAGTTCGTCGAGGAGCCGCAGTCCAACGGCAAGACCATCCGCTGGTGCCAGGTCGACGTCGGCTCCGAGCAGGGCGGCGTGCGCGGCATCGTCTGCGGCGCACGCAACTTCTTCGAGGGCGACAAGGTCGTGGTGACGCTGCCGGGCGCCGTGCTGCCGGGACCGTTCCCGATCGCGGCGCGCAAGACCTATGGGCACGTCTCCGACGGCATGATCGCGTCGGCCAAGGAGCTGGGCCTCGGCGACGAGCACAGCGGCATCCTGCGCCTCGCCGAGCTCGGCCTCGACCCCGAGGCGGGCACCGACGCCATCGCGCTGCTCGGCCTCGACGACGTCGCCGTCGAGATCAACGTGACGCCCGACCGCGGCTACGCGCTGTCGTTGCGCGGCGTCGCGCGCGAGTACGCGCACGCGACGGGCGCGGCGTTCCGCGACCCGGGCGACCGCGCGTTCGACGACCTCGGCCAGCCCGCCGGCGGGTTCGAGGTCGCCGTCGTCGACGACGCCCCCATCCGCGGCAACGTCGGCGCGACGGAGTTCGTCGCGCGCATCGTGCGAGGGGTCGACCCGGGCCGGCCCACGCCGCCGTGGATGGTCGCGCGGCTCACCCTCGCCGGCATCCGGTCGCTCGGCATCCTCATCGACATCACCAACTACGTCATGCTCGAGCTCGGCCAGCCCACGCACGGCTACGACCTCGACCTGCTGCAGGGCGGCATCACGGTGCGCCGCGCACGCGAGGGGGAGCGCCTCACGACGCTCGACGGCAAGGATCGGGCGCTCTCGACGGAGGACCTGCTCATCACCGACGAGTCCGGTCCCATCGGCCTCGCCGGCGTCATGGGCGGCGGCACGACCGAGATGAGCGACGCGACGCGCAACGTGCTCATCGAGGGCGCGCACTTCGACCCCGTCACGATCGCGCGCTCGGCGCGGCGTCACCGGCTGCCCAGCGAGGCGTCGAAGCGGTTCGAGCGCGGCGTCGACCCGCTCATGCCGTTCGTCGCGGCCCGCCGCGTGGCCGATCTCATGGTCGAGCTGGCGGGCGGCACCCTCGACACCGAGATCGGCGGCGCGCTGTTCGGCGAGGTGTTCGTCGGCGAGATCACCCTGCCGCACGGCTTCGTCGGCGGCCTGATCGGCGTCGACTACACGGATGCCGAGATCGTCGGCGCGCTGGAGACCATCGGCTGCGAGGTCGACGAGGCCGACGGCGGCTGGACCGTCGTCCCGCCCACGTGGCGCTCCGACCTGACCGACAAGTGGACGCTCGCCGAGGAGGTCGCCCGCATCACGGGCTACGACCGCATCCCCTCGCAGCTGCCGGTACCCCCGTCAGGCAGCGGCTTCACGCCCGCGCAGCAGGGCCGTCGCCGCGTCGCGAACGCGCTCGCCGCGGCGGGTCTCGTCGAGACGCTCTCGTTCGGCTTCACGACCGAGGCGCAGAACGACTTGCACGGATCGCCGTCGGGGGAGCGCCTGCCGCAGGTCCTGCTCGCCAACCCGCTCGACGGGCAGTCGCCGTTCCTGCGCCGCACGCTCGTGCCGGGACTGCTGCAGGTCGCGCACCGCAACCTGTCGCGCGGCCTCACCGACCTCGCGCTGTTCGAGATCGGCACGGTGTACCTGCCGGAGCCGGGCGTGACCTACGGCACCGACGACGTGCCCGCGCCGGCCGTGCGCCCCGACGCCGCGACCCTCGCACGGCTCGACGCCGCGATCCCGCCGCAGCCCCGCTTCGTCGCGGTGCTGCTCACGGGCAACCGCGTCGCGAAGCAGCCGGGCCAGGCCGCCGAGCCGTTCGACCTCGCCGACGGCCTCGACGCCGTGCGCACGATCGCCGCCGCGGCGGGCGTGCCGCTCGACGTCGCGCAGACCCGGCGCGCGGCGCTGCACCCCGGCCGCGCCGGCGTGCTGACGGTCGGCGACGTCGAGGTCGGCTACGCCGGAGAGCTGCTCCCCGCCGTCGCCGAGGAGGCCGACCTGCCCGGGCGCGTCGTCGTCGCGGAGCTCGATCTCGACCTGCTGCTGTCGCTCGCGGGCGAGCGGGTCGTCGCGGCATCCCTGTCGGGGTACCCCGCCGCGACGCAGGACGTCTCGCTCGTCGTCCCGGTCGCCGTGCCCGCCGCCGCGGTGCGCGCGGCGGTCGTCGACGGCGCAGGCGAGCTGCTCGAGTCGCTGCGCCTCGTCGACGACTACCGCGGGACGGGCGTGCCGGACGACGCGAAGAGCCTCACGTTCGCGCTGCGCTTCCGGGCGCCCGACCGCACGCTCACGGCGGCCGAGGCCACCGAGGCGAAGCTCGCGGGCGTCGCGGTCGCGGCCGAGCGCTTCGGCGCGACGCTGCGGGAGTAGCGCGGGCGTGACGAGGCGCTCCGCGGGGTCGGGCAGACTGGAGCGGTGATCACCGACGCGGCGCGCGAGTTCCTGTCCGAGTACCACCTGGCGACCCTGGCGACGCTCGGTCGCGACGGCCGCATCCACGCGGTGCCCGTCGGCATCACCTACGACGACGGGATCGTGCGCGTGATCGGCTCGCGCGGCTCGCAGAAGTTCGTCAACGCGCAGCGGTCGGGCCGCGCGAGCGTGAACACGGTCGACGGCGGCCGCTGGATCAGCTTCGAGGGCGTCGCGGAGGTCGTCGAGGATGCCGGCGAGGTGGCGCGCGCGGTCGAGCTGTACGCGGCGCGCTACCGGCAGCCGCGGCCGAATCCCGAGCGGGTCGTGCTGCGGATCCGGGTCGAGCGCGTGCTCGGATCTCCGCAGTTCCGCCCCTGACCGCCCCCGTCGCGGTAGCGTGACCGGGTATGGGAGAGATGCTGACGCTGCAGGCCTCCGGCGACCCGTTCGACGTCTACGTCGCCCGTCCGGAGGGCGAGCCGATCGGCGGTCTCGTCCTCGTCCATGAGATCTGGGGGCTCGTCGATCACATCCGCGACGTCGCCGACAGATTCGCGCGCGTCGGCTGGACCGTCGCGGCGCCCGACGTCCTCAGCCGAGGCGGCATGTCTCCGCAGACGGGGGCCGAGCTGTTCGCGCTGCGGAACAGCGACGACCCCGAGCGGCAGGCGGCGGCGCAGCCGCGCCTCCGCGAGCTGCTGACCGAGGCGTCCTCTCCCGCCTATGCGGCCTGGGCCGTGTCGGCGCTGCGCGCGACGGTCGACTGGCTGGAGGAGCAGCCGTCGGCCGTCGGCAGGATCGCCGCGACGGGGTTCTGCTTCGGCGGCACCTACACGTTCCTGCTCGCGGCGTCCGACGAGCGCATCCGCGCCGCGGCGCCGTTCTACGGCAGCGCGCCGCCGGCCGAGCGGATGCCCGGCATCCGCTGCCCCGTGCTCGCGCTCTACGGCCGGCACGACCCGGCGCTGATCGACGCCCTGCCGGCCGTCGAGGACGCGATGGCGGCGGCCGGGGTCGACTTCCGCCCCGTCGTCTACCCGGAGTTGGCGCACGCCTTCTTCAACGACGCCGGCGCCCGGTACAACCCCGCTGACGCCCACGATGCGTGGCAGCGCGTCACGGGCTTCCTCCGCGCCCACGTCTGAGCGCCCGCTCAGCGGAAGCGGCGGCCCTGATCGCGACGGTACAGCCAGACCGCGAGGGCGCCGAGCACGATCGTCCACGCGACGATCCCGAGCGCGGCCCACAGCGGCACGCCCGTGCCGGTCGCGGCGCCGACCACGATCTCGCGGGCCTGGCGCACGGGCAGGACCTTCGACGCGGCATCGAGCCAGTCGGGGAACATGATCGGCGGCAGGAAGAGCCCGCCGCCGAAGGCGAGCAGGAACATCGCGACCTGCGTGATCGCGATCGCCGCCTTCGGTCCCGCCGTCGTGCCGATGATCACGCCGATGAGCAGCGACGGCACGGCCGTCACGATCACGAGGCCGATGCCGGCGAGCACGTTCGCCCATCCCGGCCGCGCCTCGGTGAACAGACCGCCGACGACGAGCAGCGGGATCATCGCGACGACCGCGATCGCGAGCGTCGCCAGCACGAGTCCCGCGATGCGGGCGCCCGGCGCGCCCGGCAGCGTGCGCAGGTACGGCGCCCACGGCTTGGAGCGCTGATCGGCGAGGTCGAGGCCGATGGAGAAGAGCCCCGCCGACATGAAGGCGAACACGACCATCGAGGCGATCGCGCCGGTCGCGAACTCCGAGTTCGAGGTCACCATGCGCTGCGGCAGCACGAACAGGCAGAACGCCAGCGTGGGGAACACGACGGTGCCGATGACGGCGATCGGCACGCGCGCCGTCTCGAGCAGCGCGTACTTGGTGTGGACGAGCGTCAGGCCGAGCGAGGACATCACGCGGCTCCCTTCGTGAGGGTGAGGAAGGCTTCTTCGAGGGTCGCGCCCCGCACGGCGAGGTCGGCGAACGGCAGGCGCTGCGCGACGAGGGCGCGCACGAACGCGTCGGAGTCGGCGAGCACGACGGTGAGCGCGTCGCCGTCGGCCGTCACGGACGCGGCGGGGTCGATCGCCGTCACCTGCTCGGCCGTGACGCCGCGCAGGGTCACGCGGCGCCGCGCGACGCTCGACACGATCGACCCGAGGGTGTCGTCGGCGCGCACCGTGCCGCCGTCGATCACGACGACGCGCTGCGCGAGCTGCTCGATCTCCTCGAGGTGGTGGCTCGTGACGACGACGGCGCAGCCGGCGGCGTGGCGGGCGCGCACGGCATCCCACAGCGCTCGCCGCGCGTCGACGTCGAGACCCGTCGTGGGCTCGTCGAGCAGCACGAGCCGCGGATCGCCGACGAAGGCGAGCGCGACGGCGACCCGCCGCTGCTGACCGCCCGAGAGCGCGCCGCACTGCTTGCCGAGCAGGGCGCCGAGGTCGAACTCCTCGACGATGCGCGCCGCCGGGGCCGGGGAGGGATAGTGCGCGCCGACGTAGTCGACGACCTCGCGCACCTTCAGCGCCTCGGGCAGCGCCGTCGCCTGCGGTGTCGATCCCAGGCGCACGCGCGACGCGGCGTCGCGCGGGTCCCCGCCGAAGAGCTGCACCGTGCCCGAGGTCGGCGCCCGCAGCCCCTCGACGAGGGAGAGGAACGTCGTCTTCCCGGCGCCGTTCGGGCCGAGCAGGCCGACGCACTCGCCGGCATGGATGTCGAGGGTCACGTCGCTGAGCGCGACGGTGTCGCCGAAGCGCTTGGTCAGCGCGCGGGCGTGCACGAGGGCGGTCATGGCTTTCCTCCGAGAAGGTCGAGGAGCTGGGTGCGGTACGCGCGGAACGCGGACCGGCCCACGGGGGTCAGGGTGATGTAGGTCACGGGCCGGCGTCCCGCGAAGGTCTTCACGAGCGTCACGTAGCCGGCCGCCTCGAGCTTGGCGAGGTGCGTCGTGAGGTTGCCGGCCGTCATGCCGAGCTGCTTCTGCAGCACGGGGAACGTGATCTCGTCGCCGTCGGCGAGCGTCTCGTGCAGCGCCGTCATGAGCCGCAGCCGGGCCGGCGCGTGGATGGCGGGGTCGAGCTCGCTCATCGCGCGCTCTCATAGGGCAGCACGCCGCGGGCCAGCAGCACGGCGGAGATCAGCATGGCGCCCCCGCCCACGGTCGCGTAGATCAGGTAGTGCGTCGGCGCGCCGACGAAGCTCGCGGTCACCGCCGTCGCGATCATGACGCAGCCGAGGGCGAACTGCGCGGGGGAGCGCCACAGGGCCCCGCCCGCGAGGTAGAGCGCGCCCGTCAGCAGGGCGAACATGGCGGGGGCGAGGATGCCGATCGTCGTCGGCGGGAGGCCCGCGCGCTGGACGGCGCCGATGATGAACGCGGCGCCCGACATCGAGATGGTCCACGACCAGCCGTACATCGCGCCCGCGAGCTTCGACGGCCCGCGCACGCCGATGCCGCTGCGCACGCCCGCGACGATCGACACGACGATCGCGACGGCCATCGCGACGCCGAAGACGATCCACGCGAGCTGCTGCGGCACGCGCGGCCACGGGCTGCCCCCGGTCGTCTCGGCGCTCCACAGGAAGCCGAAGCCCACGGCCCAGGCCAGGGCCCACACGACGAGCATGACGGCGTAGGTGCGCTGCGACCAGCGCTGCGTGCGCCGTTCCTGGTCGCGCAGCAGCCGCAGCATGGCGGCCGGGTCGTCCGGGGTCTCCTCGTGGTCGGATGCGGTTCTCATGCAAATAAGTTTGCAACGCAAAGTTGTTTGAGTCAATAGCCGTCGTCGTCGAGGCCCGTGGTGGCGACGTCCCGCTATCGAGCGCCCCAGTTCCATGCGGGCACGTCCATGAAGCCCTGCCCGGCGACCTCGGTGCCCGCGTCGCCGCGCCGCAGCTCGACGCGCGCGGGATCGGGGAGCGCCTCCACGAGCGCGGTGGCGTGCGACACGACGAGCACCTGCGTGCGCTCGGACGCCGCGACGATCAGTCCCGCGAGCGGTGCGAGCAGGCTCGCGTGCAGGCTCGCCTCGGGTTCGTTCAGCACCAGCAGCGGCGCCGGCCGGGCGGGCAGCAGGGCGGCGCACAGCAGCAGGTAGCGCAGCGTGCCGTCGGAGAGCTCCGCGGTCTCGAGCGGGCGGAGCAGCCCCGGCTGGCGCAGCGTCAGGCGGAACAGGCCGTCCGCGGCGCGCACCTCGACGCGGCAGCCGGGGAACGCGCGGTCGACCGCGCGGTCCAGCGCCGCGCCGTGCCCGGCGTCGGCGATCGTCGCCCAGGTCGCGGCGAGGTCGGCGCCGTCGTGCGCGAGCGTCGGCGAGCGCGTGCCGACCTGCGCACGCCGCGCCGCGGCATCCCGGTCGACGCGGAAGTGGTCGTAGAACCGCCAGCCGCCCATCACGCGCCGCAGCGCGAGCAGCTCGGGCGCCGTGTCGCCGTCGGCGAGATCGGTCACGATGCTCTCGTACGGGGCCAGCTGCTGCTCGAGCGTGATCCACGCCCGGTCTCGCACGCGGGTGATCTGCCGCTTGCGGTCGATGAGCAGCGTCGCGGGCTTCGCCACCGGCCCCGTGAACACCTGCTCGCGCTTGATCTCGGGATCGCGTGCGAAGGGGCTCGCCTGGTCGGCCTGCGGAATGCCGAGGTCGATGAGGTAGCCGAGCTCCTCCGACGCGTAGCCGAGCTGCACGGCGACGGGCCTCTTGCGCACCGTGCCCTGCGTGCCTCCCTGCTCGGGGCCCGCCCACAGCACCGACGGCAGCCCGCCCTCCCGCGCCAGGGCGCCGACGATCTCCCCGCGCGCCGCGGACGCGAGCAGCCGCAGCGCCCGGTAGAGGTTCGACTTGCCCGACCCATTGGGCCCCGTGACGACCGTGAGCGCCCCGAGCGGCACGACGACGTCGCGCAGCGAGCGGTACCCCGAGACGGCGAGCGTGGTGAGCATGCGCCCATCCTCGCACCGGGCCCCGACATGCCCGGCCACCCGTGCTCCGACCGCGGCGAAGCGCGGGTGCGAGCACGTGGCATCCGCACTTCGCCGCGGTCGAACGAGTTGGTGGGGGTGAGGTTCTGGGGCGATCGCCGAGATGGTGCGGAGGCGGGCGCGGGGATGCAGCCTGCCGGCGCTCGCCGCGCGATTTGCGCCGTACGCCGCCGAGCCGATATCGTCGCGGCATGCTCTCGGCCCACACCACGACCGCTGTCGCGGTGCTGCGTGTGCGTCGACGTCTGGGCGGCCGCCGACTCTAGGCGACCCCGCGCACTCCCCGTCGCTCACGGGTCGAGTCGTGGGCGTCGCCGTCGCAAGCCCACGTCCACCAGACAATAAGGTTGAACCCATGACCTATTCGGTCGCCGTCTCCGGCGCTTCCGGCTATGCGGGCGGCGAGATCCTGCGCCTGCTCGCCGCACATCCCGACATCGAGATCCGCACCGTCACGGCGCATTCCAACGCGGGGCAGCCCCTCTCCCTGCACCAGCCCCACCTGCGCTCGCTCGCGCACCTCACCCTGCAGGACACGACGCCCGAGGCGCTCGCGGGCCATGACGTCGTCTTCCTCGCGCTGCCGCACGGGCAGTCGGGGCAGTACACCGACGCGCTCGGCGACGTGCCGCTCGTCATCGACGCCGGCGCCGATCACCGCCTCACCTCGAAGGACGCGTGGGACGCCTTCTACGGCGGCCACTTCCACGAGCCGTGGGCCTACGGCGTGCCCGAGCTGCTCGTGCAGGGGCGCAAGCAGCGCGAGAGCCTCGTCGGCGCGACGCGCATCGCGGCGCCGGGCTGCAACGCCTCGACCGTGAGCCTCAGCCTCGCGCCGGGCGTCGCCGCCGGCGTGATCGACCCGGGCGACATCGTGACGGTGCTCGCGGTGGGCCCCTCGGGCGCGGGCAAGAGCCTCAAGACCAGCTTCCTGGCGAGCGAGATCCTCGGCAGCGCGAACCCGTACGCCGTCGGCGGCACGCACCGGCACATCCCCGAGATCCAGCAGGCCCTGGCCGGGGCGGGGCCCGATGCACCGGCGCTGCGCGCCGGCACTGGACCAGCGGCTCAGGAGATCCGCGTCTCGTTCACGCCCGTGCTCGTGCCGATGGCCCGCGGCATCCTCGCCACGTCGACCGCGCCGATCACGCCGGGCACGACCGACGCGCAGATCCGGGATGCCTGGGAGCAGGCGTACGGCGACGAGACCTTCGTGCAGCTGCTCCCCGCGGGGCAGTTCCCCCGCACGGCCGACGTCGTCGGCGCGAACACCGCCCTGATGGGGCTCGCGATCGACAGGGCCGCGAACCGCGTCGTCGTCGTCACCGCGGTCGACAACCTCGCCAAGGGCACGGCCGGTGCCGCCGTGCAGTCCATGAACCTCGCGCTCGGCCTCCCCGAGGACCGTGCCCTCACCGTGAACGGAGTCGCGCCGTGAGCGTCACCGCAGCCCAGGGCTTCGAGGCGGCCGGCGTCGCCGTGGCCCTCAAGTCCACCGGCAAGCCCGATGTCGCTGTCGTCGTCAACCGCGGCCCGCTCAAGGTCGGCGCGGCCGTGTTCACGAGCAACCGGGCGAAGGCGAATCCCATCCTGTGGTCGCAGCAGGCCGTCGCCGACGGCATCGTCGAGGCGGTCGTGCTCAACTCGGGCGGCGCCAACTGCTTCACCGGCCCGTTCGGCTTCCAGACGACGCACCAGACCGCCGAGAAGGCCGCCGAGCTGCTCGGCGTGAGCGCCGGCGACGTGCTGGTGTGCTCGACGGGACTCATCGGCACGGGCGACGAGGTGTTCCGGGCCAAGGTGCTCGACGGCACCGCGCAGGCCATCGCCGCGCTGAGCGCCGACGGCGGCGCCGCGGCGAGCGAGGCCATCATGACGACCGACACGGTGCCCAAGCGCGCCGTCGTCACGCGCGACGGCTGGACCGTGGGCGGCATGGCGAAGGGCGCGGGCATGCTCGCGCCGGGACTGGCCACGATGCTCGTGGTCATCACGACCGACGCGGTGCTCACGTCGGAGGAGGCCGACGCGCAGCTGCGCGCCGCGACGCGCCGCACGTTCGACCGGCTCGACTCCGACGGCTGCATGTCGACCAACGACCAGGTCACGCTCCTGGTGAGCGGCGCGAGCGGCATCCGCCCCGACGCCGAGGCCTTCGCCGCGGCGCTCGCCGAGGTGAGCCAGAGCCTCGCCGTGCAGCTGCAGGCCGACGCCGAGGGCGCCAGCCACGACATCGCGATCCGCGTCGTGAACGCGGCGAGCGAGGAGGACGCCGTGACCGTGGGCCGCTCGGTCGCCCGCAACAACCTCTTCAAGGCGGCGATCTTCGGCAACGACCCCAACTGGGGCCGGGTGCTCGCCGCGATCGGCACGACCGACGCCGCCTTCGACCCGTACGACGTCGACGTCTCGTTCAACGGCGTGCGCGTGTGCACGGCCGGCGGCCCCGACCGCCCGCGCGAGGAGGTCGACCTCACGCCGCGCGCGACCGACATCCTCATCGACCTGCGCGTCGGCGACGCCGCCGCGACCATCCTCACCAACGACCTGACGCACGACTACGTGCACGAGAACAGCGCGTACTCCTCATGAACGAGATGGCCTCATGACCGATCTGCAGCAGACCACTCCCGAACAGGCGGCGGCGAAGGCCGCGGTGCTCATCGAGTCGCTCCCGTGGCTCAAGCGCTACCGCGACCAGATCGTCGTCGTCAAGTACGGCGGCAACGCGATGGTGTCCGAGGAGCTGCAGGACGCGTTCGCCGCCGACATCGCCTACCTGCGCTACGTGGGCGTCAAGCCCGTCGTCGTGCACGGCGGCGGGCCGCAGATCTCCAGGATGCTCGACCGCCTCGACATCGACAGCGAGTTCAAGGGCGGCTACCGGGTGACCTCGACCGAGGCGATCGACGTCGTGCGCATGGTGCTCACGGGACAGATCAACCCGCAGCTGGTCGCCAAGATCAACACCCACGGCAGCTTCGCGACGGGCCTGTCGGGGGAGGACGCCGGGCTGTTCCGCGGTCGCCGCCGCGGCGTCGTCATCGACGGCACCGAGCACGATCTCGGCCACGTGGGCGACGTCGTCGAGGTCGACCCGCAGCCGGTGCTCGACCAGCTCGCCGCCGACCGCGTGCCCGTCGTGTCGTCGATCGCCCCCGACGAGGCGCAGCCCGGTCACTCGCTCAACGTCAACGCGGATGCCGCGGCGGCGGCCCTCGCGGTCGCGCTCGGCGCGACGAAGCTCGTCGTGCTCACCGATGTGCCCGGCCTCTACGCCGACTGGCCGAACCGCGACTCGCTCGTGTCGCACCTCACGGCCCCCGAGCTGCGCGACATGCTGCCCCGCCTCGAGTCGGGCATGATCCCCAAGATGCAGGCGTGCCTCGACGCCGTCGACGGGGGCGTGCCGACGGCGGCGATCATCGACGGGCGCCAGCCGCACTCGGTGCTCGTCGAGCTCTTCACAGAACACGGAATCGGAACGGAAGTGGTGGCGAAGTGACGGACGACTCGACCTGGCAGGATGCCGCGGCGCACGACCTGGTGCGCAACGCGGGCGACCGCGCGGCCCTGTTCGTGCGCGGAGAAGGCGCGCACCTGTGGGACGACCGGGGCACGCGCTACCTCGACTTCCTCGCGGGCATCGCGGTCGTCGCGCTCGGGCACTCGCATCCCGTGTACGTCGAGGCGGTCGCCACGCAGGCCGCGACGCTCACGCACGTCTCGAACTACTACGCGACGCCGCCGCAGCTGCGCCTCGCGGCGCTGCTCAAGCGGCTCGCGGGCACGGGCGACGAGGGACGCGTGTACTTCGGCAACTCGGGCGCCGAGGCCAACGAGGCGGCGTTCAAGCTCGCCCGGCTGCACGGCGGCGCGGACCGGCCGCGCATCCTCTCGCTGCACAACTCGTTCCACGGTCGCACGATGGGCACGCTCGCGATCACCGGCAAGCCCGCGATGCGCGCGCCGTTCGAGCCCATGACGCCGGGCGTCGAGTTCATCGACTCGACGGTCGAGGCGCTCGAGGCGGCCGTCGACGACCGGGTCGCGGCGCTGTTCGTCGAGCCCATCAAGGGCGAGGCGGGCGTGCTCGAGCTGCCCGAGGGCTACCTCGCCGCGGCGCGCGAGATCACACGCCGGCACGGCGCGCTGCTGATCGTCGACGAGATCCAGACCGGCGCGGGGCGCACCGGTGCCTGGTTCGCCTTCCAGCACGAGGGCATCGTGCCCGACGCCATCACGGTCGCCAAAGGCATCGGCAACGGCTTCCCGATCGGCGCGCTCATCACCTTCGGCGCGGCGAGCGAGCTGTTCTACCCCGGCACGCACGGGTCGACCTTCGGCGGCAACGCGCTCGCGACCGCCGTCGCCGCCGCCGTGCTCACCGAGATCGAGCGGGCCGGGCTCGTGGATGCCGCGGTCCAGCGCGGCGCACAGGTGCGCACCCTGATCGAGTCGATCGACTCGGGGCTGATCGAGAGCACGCGGGGCCGGGGCCTCCTGATCGGCGTGGCGCTGCGGCAGCCCGTCGCCGCGCAGGTCGTCGCGGCGGCGCTCGCCGAAGGCCTCGTCATCAACGCCGCGAACGACAGCACGATCCGGCTCGCGCCGCCGCTCACGATCGGCGACGTCGAGATCGACGAGTTCCGCGAGCTGTTCACGCGCGCCCTGCGCGCCGTCGAACAGACGCTCACGACCACGGAGGTGCCCGCATGACCCGCCACCTGCTGCGCGACGACGACCTGAGCCCCGCCGAGCAGGCCGAGATCCTCGACCTCGCGCTCGAGCTCAAGGCCGATCGCTGGAAGGAGAAGCCCCTCGCGGGCCCGCAGACGGTCGCCGTCATCTTCGACAAGTCGTCCACGCGCACGCGCGTGTCGTTCGCGGTCGGCATCGCCGACCTCGGCGGCTCCCCGCTCATCATCTCGACGGCGAGCAGCCAGCTCGGCGGCAAGGAGACCCCCTCCGACACCGCGCGCGTGCTCGAGCGCCAGGTCGCCGCGATCGTGTGGCGCACCTACGCGCAGGCCGGGCTCGAGGAGATGGCGCGGGGCACCACCGTGCCGGTCGTCAACGCGCTGAGCGACGACTTCCACCCGTGCCAGCTGCTCGCCGACCTGCTCACGATCCGCGAGCACAAGGGCGACCCGAAGGGGCTGACGCTCTCGTTCTTCGGCGACGGGCGGTCGAACATGGGGCACTCGTACGTGCTGGCCGGCGTCACGGCGGGCATGCACGTGCGCGTCGCGTCGCCGCCCGAGTACGCGCCGCGCGAGGACGTCGTCGCCGACGCCCAGCGCATCGCCGCCCGGACCGGCGGGTCGGTGGCGCTCGTGACCGACCCGGCCGAGGCGGCCGCCGGCGCCGACGTCGTCGTCACCGACACGTGGGTGTCGATGGGCAAGGAGGAGGAGAAGACGCTCCGCATCCGCGACCTCGGCGGCTACAAGGTGACGCGGCAGACCATGTCGCTCGCGCACCCCGAGGCGATCTTCATCCACTGCCTGCCCGCCGACCGCGGGTACGAGGTGGATGCCGACGTCATCGACGGTCCGCAGAGCGTCGTGTGGGACGAGGCCGAGAACCGGCTGCACGCCCAGAAGGCGCTGCTCGTGTGGCTGCTGCGTCAGCAGTGAGCTGATGACCGGCCGCGGGCTCCGGGAGCGCGGCGCCGCGCGGTGGCTCGCCGGGCGGTGGGAGCGGCTGAACGGGCCCGCCCGGCTGGGCGGCGTCGACCTCGCCCGCGGCCTCGCGGTGATCGGCATGCTCGCGGCTCACCTGCTCGCCGACGCCGAGGCGTCGCCCCTGCAGCTCGTGCCGGGGGAGTCGTTCGCCGACGGGCGGTCGTCGATCCTGTTCGCGACGCTCGCGGGCGTGTCGATCGGCCTCGTCACGGGCGGTGCGGCACCGTTCGGCCGGGACGCCCTGGGCCGTGCCCGCCGCCGGCTGTCCGCGCGCGCCGTGCTGCTGATGGCGATCGGGCTGCTGCTCATCGCGACGGGCGTGCCCGTGTACGTCATCCTGCCCGCCTACGCGATCCTGTTCCTCCTCGCGCTGCCCTTCGCGGGAATCGGCGCCCGCGGGCTGTTCGCCGTCGCGGCGGCGATCGGCCTCGTGATGCCTTTCGTCCAGCCGCTGCTCGACGGCCTTCCCGTGTGGGACGAGCCGTACGGCCCCGATCTCGCGCTGGTGCTGGGGTGGCACTACCCGTTCCCGGTGTGGCTCGCCTTCGTGCTCGCCGGCATGGGGGTCGCCCGGATCGACCTGCGCCGCGCGTCCACGGCCTGGCGGCTCGTGGCCGTCGGCGGTGCGCTCGCGCTCGCCGGATACGGCCTGCACCGGCTGAGCGGCGCGGGCGACGGAACGGACGACGGCGTCGTCGTCTGGACGGCCCGCGCGCACTCCAGTGGGCTGCTCGAGGTGATCGGCTCGGGCGGCTTCGCGCTCGCGGCGATCGGCGCATGCGTGCTCGCGTGCCGCGGTCCGGTCGCCCTCGTCGTGCTGCCGCTGCGGGCCGTCGGCGCGATGCCGCTCACGGCGTACGTCGCGCAGCTCGTCGTGTGGGCGCTGTGGTCGCAGGAGGCGCTGGGCACGACGGGCGATCTCGCCGGCTTCCGCGCGCTCGATCCGTTCTGGCCGATCACCCTCGGCATCCTGCTCGGCTGCACGGCGTGGGCGCTGCTCGTCGGCCGCGGGCCGCTCGAGGCGCTGACGGCGTCGGTCGCCCGCATCGCCGCCCCGCCCCACCCCTGACGCCGGCGCGGACCTCCTCGAGCCGGGTTCCCCTGGCATCCCTCGTCCGCGGTTTCGTCCGGCCCATGGTGTCACGATGCGGTCCGAGAGCGACATCCCGGGCCCGATGAAATGTCCGCGTTGTGTTCGTCCGGCTCGGCGAAACCTGTCATGGATGCCATCCTGCTCGGATGAGCGCGTCGCGGACGCGCTGCACGGCGGGGGCGCCTGACTCTCGCAGGTGTCGTGCGGTCAGCCGGATCGTCTCCCAGCCCGCGGCGGTGCACGCGGCGTGCTTCTCGATATCGCGGTCCCATTGCGCGCGGTCGGTGCGGTGATGGTCGCCCTCGTACTCTATGAGCAGGCGCCACGCCGGATAGGCGAGCTCGGTGAATCCGATGGCCTGCCCATCGCCGTCGAAGACGTCGAAGTCGAGGTCGGGCTCGGGCAATCCGGCCCGCGCGCAGGCCAGGCGCACACGGGTCTCGCCCACCGACGCGCTCCCCACACGGATCTGCGGCAAAGCCGCGCGCAACCGCCCGATCCCTTCCCTCCGGCCCGCGTCGAGGCACCGAGCGAGCTGCGTCAGCGAGGCGAGAGCATCGCTGGGCGCCCCGCGCTGCATCCCCTTCTTGCGCGGAATGCGCACGATCGCGTCGCCCGCTTCGATGAGCTCGTCCACGCTCAGAAGCGGCGCGAGCAGCGCCCAGGTCGTGGCGGGGCTCGTCACCCTCAGGCCCGCGTGCGGGACGATGCCGGTGAGCGCGGGCAGCAGCGCATGACCACGGACGCCCGCAGACTTCGGTGCGCGCCGGGGCGTCGGAACCGAGACGTCGATACCGCGAGGCGTCTCGCCGTGCAGCACTGTCCGAAGCAGCCGGATCGGGAGCGGCAGGTTCCACAGCACCGCAGCCGTGACATGGCTGAAGAACCCGTCGCTCGGAGCGATCGTCGCGAAGGCGCGGGCATGCCGCTCGATCTCGGTGCGCAGGGCGCGCGCCTGGGCGGCGATGTCGCCGTCGTCATCCGGCGGAGGAGACGTCGATCGCATGCGCACGCCCCGAAACGGCGCCGGCAACGAGGGATGCCGGAGCCTTCGGCGCGAGACACCGGCATCCCGTGCCGTTCGTGACGAGAACACATCGTCGAGATCGTCGGGCAGAGGCGCGGGCGGACGTGGCATGGGCACAGTGTGCGGGAACGCCTCATCCCGCGGACGGCGCGGGAGCCGATATGTGGACAACCGCGGCAAACGCCTCGCTGGGGACGAAGCGTCGCGGCGCCCCCCGCGCGGTCATCCGGCCCGAAGCGCCGCAATCGAGGGCGATGGCGGCATGACCGGCCGGATGAGTGCGCCGGTCGGATCTCATCCGGCCGCAGGCGTCGCGACCGTGGGCCATGGCGGCATGGATGATTTCGGGGCGGATGCCGCGGGTAGGCTGAGCGGGTGAGTGAGAGCAATGGCCAGGGCACGATGCACGGCACCAGCGAGGGTGGGCACGGCACCAACGAGGGCGCACTCTGGGGCGCGCGATTCGCCACGGGCCCCTCGCCCGAGCTACAGGAGCTGAGCCGCTCGACGCACTTCGACTGGGCGCTCGCGCTCTACGACATCGCCGGCTCGCACGCGCACGCGAAGGCGCTCGCCGCGGCCGGGTATCTCACCGGCGACGAGGAGACGCGCATGCACGCGGGCCTCGACGCGCTCGCCGCCGCGGTGCAGGACGGCACCCTCGTCGCGCAGCCCGGCGACGAGGACGTGCACGGCGCCCTCGAGGCCGCCCTCATCGCCGAGGTCGGGCTCGAGCTGGGCGGCAAGCTGCGCGCCGGCCGCAGCCGCAACGACCAGATCGCGACGCTCGTGCGCCTGTACCTCCTCGACCACGCGCGCGTGGTCGCCCGCGGCGTCCTGGGCGTCGTCGACGCCATCGTGGCGCAGGCGGGGGCGCATCCGGATGCCATCATGCCCGGCCGCACGCATCTGCAGCACGCGCAGCCGATCCTGCTCGCGCATCACCTGCAGGCGCACGCCTGGCCGCTCGTGCGCGACCTGGAGCGGCTGCGCGACTGGTCGGCGCGCGCCCGCGTCTCGCCGTACGGCGGGGGAGCGCTCGCGGGTGCGACCCTCGGCCTCGACCCGCAGCTCATCGCCGACGAGCTCGGGCTCGCGTCGCCCGCCGAGAACTCGCTCGACGGCACCTCGTCGCGCGACGTCGTCGCCGAGTTCGCGTTCGTCGCCGCGATGATCGGCATCGACCTGTCGCGCTTCGCCGAGGACATCATCATCTGGAACACGCGCGAGTTCGGGTTCGTGACGCTCGACGACGGGTACTCGACCGGATCGAGCATCATGCCGCAGAAGAAGAACCCCGACATCGCCGAGCTCGCGCGCGGCAAGGCCGGACGCCTCATCGGCAACCTGTCGGGACTCCTGGCCACGCTCAAGGCGCTGCCCCTCGCCTACAACCGCGACCTGCAGGAGGACAAGGAGCCGGTGTTCGACTCCGCGGCGACCCTCGCGGTCGTGCTGCCGGCGTTCGCGGGCATGGTCGCGACGATGCGCTTCGACACCGCGCGCATGGCGTCCCTCGCCCCCGAGGGCTTCTCGCTGGCGACCGACGTCGCCGAGTGGCTGGTCAAGAAGGGCGTGCCGTTCCGCGACGCGCACGAGATCTCCGGGTCGCTCGTGCGCGCGTGCGAGGAGCGCGGCATCGGGCTCGAGGACGCCGACGACGCGCTGCTGCAGCAGGTCTCGGCCCACCTCGTGCCGGCCGTGCGCGAGGTGCTGTCGATCGAGGGCTCGGTCGCGAGCCGCACCGGCGCGGGCGGAACCGCCCCGGTGCGCGTCGCCGAGCAGCGCGAGGCGCTCGTCGCCCGCGCTCAGGCGGCCGCGCACGCCCTCGGCCTGTAGGCGCGGCTGCGGTCGGCGCGGTCGGGGGGACGGCTCAGTCGATGTGCCGGAGGAGCGCGGTCGTGTCGGTCACGCGCTCGGCCTCGCGGTCGGCGAGCGCCCGGAGCGCGGGGCGCGCGACCTCGTCGGCGCCGTCGGCGAGCCGGTCGAGCAGGGCGTGGGCGACGTGCGCGTCCTGCAGCTCGCCGAGGGCGTCCTGCAGGGCCCGGCCGCGTTCGACGGCCACGTCGCCGTCGGCGTCCAGCACGGGCAGCGCGAGCTCGACCGCGTAGCGGTGCCGCTTGCCGGCCTTGCGCGCGTCGTGCAGCAGCTCGGCGGCGCCCGGGTCGCCCGCGCGGCTCGCCGCGAGGGCGCGGTCGAGGCGCTTCCGCAGGGTGTGGCCGACCGCGTCGACGGCGCTGCGCGCCTCGCGGGCGGGCAGGCCGGCATCCTTTCGCACGGGCGGGTCGTCGCGCCAGCGCTCCAGCCGGTCGCGCAGCCGCGCGTGCTCTGCGGATGCCAGCTCGTGGCGCGTGTCCTGCCACGCCGTGCGCAGCCGGTCGTCGATCTCGTCGCGGATGACGCGTCGGGCGGCGTCGGCCGACGCCGGAGAGCCGCCGAGCTCGGCGAGATCGGCGAGGAGGCGGGCGTCGAGCACCTCCAGGTCGCGCAGCGCGCCCAGCACGAGGCCCCATCGGCGCACCGCGGCCTCCAGCCTCGCCGCGGGCTTGCGGCGGTGGACGCCCGCGAAGGTGCGCAGCGTCGCGCGGAGCCGGCGGATCGCGACCCGTGTGGGGTGCACCGCGTCGAGGTCGCCGCGCCGCAGCCGCTCGTCGGCATCCAGGATCGTCGCGATCTGCCGGTCGGCGTACGCGGCGACGAGCGCGCCGAGCGTCTCGGATTCACCCATGACCACGACCATAGGGCCTCTGCCGGCATCCGTTAGCCTGGAACGCGTGTCTGAAACCGTCGTGAACGCCCCCGATCCCGTGCGTGCGCTGGCGCCCGCCAACGACCCGACGTTCGACAACGTCTGGGACGAGATCGTGTGGCGCGGCCTGGTGCACGTGTCGACCGATCAGGACGCGCTGCGCGCCCTGCTGGCGGGGGAGCCGATCACGTACTACTGCGGGTTCGACCCGACGGCGCCCAGCCTGCACCTCGGCAATCTCGTGCAGCTGCTCACGATGCGCCGGCTGCAGCTCGCGGGGCACCGGCCGCTCGGGCTCGTCGGCGGGTCGACGGGACTGATCGGGGATCCGCGCCCGACGGCCGAGCGCACGCTCAACACCCCGGAGACGGTCGCCGAATGGGTCGGCCGGCTGCGGACCCAGGTCGAGCGCTTCCTCGGCTTCGAGGGCGACAGCGCGGCCCGCATCGTCAACAACCTCGACTGGACCGCGCCGCTCTCGGCGATCGACTTCCTGCGCGACATCGGCAAGCACTACCGTGTCGGCACGATGCTCAAGAAGGACGCCGTCGCGGCGCGCCTGAACTCCGACGCGGGCATCAGCTACACCGAGTTCAGCTACCAGATCCTGCAGGGCATGGACTACCTGGAGCTCTACCGGCAGTACGGATGCGTGCTGCAGACCGGCGGCAGCGACCAGTGGGGCAACCTGACGAGCGGCACGGACCTGATCCATCGCGTCGAGGGCGTGTCGGTGCACGCCATCGGCACGCCGCTGATCACCAACAGCGACGGGACCAAGTTCGGCAAGAGCGAGGGCAACGCCGTCTGGCTCGACGCCGAGATGTGCAGCCCGTACCGCATGTACCAGTTCTGGCTCAACACCGACGACGCCGACGTGGTCGACCGGCTCAAGGTGTTCACGTTCCTCACGCGCGCCGAGATCGAGGAGTACGCGCGCCTCGTCGCCGACGAGCCCTTCCGCCGAGCGGCGCAGCGCCGCCTGGCGCTCGAGGTGACCACGACCGTGCACGGTCTTGCGGCGACGCAGGCCGTGATCGCGGCCTCCGAGGCGCTCTTCGGCAGGGGCGATCTGGCGACGCTGGATGCCGCGACGCTGCGCAGCGCCCTCGAGGAGCTGCCGAACGCCGCGGTCGCCGGCGGCACGCCGGTCGCGCAGGCGCTCGTCGACACGGGACTGTGCACGAGCCTCTCCGAGGCCCGCCGCGCGATCGCGCAGGGCGGGGTCTCGCTCGACGGCGAGAAGGTGGCCGACGAGAACGCCCTGGTCACGGGCGGGCTGCCGGGCGGCGTCTCGGTACTGCGCCGGGGCAAGAAGACCCTCGCCGGACTGTTCGTGGGGTGACGTGCGGCGCGGGGAGGACGGCGCGACACGCCCGGGATGCAGGCCTGATTTGTCGAGTGCCCCGGATCCGCGTAATGTTCTTGTTGTTCGCCCCAAAGGGTTGAGCGAGAGCCGGAAGGCCTCACTCCCCTCAAGCAGCGAGCCGAACCCCTTCCTGTGTTCTCTTGCAGAACAGGCCCGCGTGGTCTAGGATGGGAAACCTGCCACGGAGACCGCGGTCACCGGCTGACGCAAGGATCTGAAGATCCGAGCGTGCCGGTTCGACAGACGGATCGCGGCAGAACGAATCTGATTGCCCTGTGGGCGAGGTCGAGAGGCCGAGCAGCAGGAGTGTCCGATCTTTGAGAACTCAACAGCGTGCACTTGTCAAATGCCAAATTTTACCTCGTCCGGTCTTTTTGATCGGGTTGAGATTCCTTTGGATCAAAGTCCAATCCTTTCGGGGGTTGGCGTATGGATATGTCAGTGATGGCATCCTTTTTGGTCAGTTCGAACTCGCTGGCATGGCTTTTTTCCGGTCATGTTTGGCTTTTTTCTTTTACGGAGAGTTTGATCCTGGCTCAGGATGAACGCTGGCGGCGTGCTTAACACATGCAAGTCGAACGGTGAAGCTGGAGCTTGCTCTGGTGGATCAGTGGCGAACGGGTGAGTAACACGTGAGCAATCTGCCCCTGACTCTGGGATAAGCGCTGGAAACGGTGTCTAATACTGGATATGAGCTATGACCGCATGGTTGTGGTTGGAAAGATTTTTCGGTTGGGGATGGGCTCGCGGCCTATCAGCTTGTTGGTGAGGTAATGGCTCACCAAGGCGTCGACGGGTAGCCGGCCTGAGAGGGTGACCGGCCACACTGGGACTGAGACACGGCCCAGACTCCTACGGGAGGCAGCAGTGGGGAATATTGCACAATGGGCGGAAGCCTGATGCAGCAACGCCGCGTGAGGGATGACGGCCTTCGGGTTGTAAACCTCTTTTAGCAGGGAAGAAGCGTGAGTGACGGTACCTGCAGAAAAAGCACCGGCTAACTACGTGCCAGCAGCCGCGGTAATACGTAGGGTGCAAGCGTTATCCGGAATTATTGGGCGTAAAGAGCTCGTAGGCGGTTTGTCGCGTCTGCTGTGAAATCCCGAGGCTCAACCTCGGGCCTGCAGTGGGTACGGGCAGACTAGAGTGCGGTAGGGGAGATTGGAATTCCTGGTGTAGCGGTGGAATGCGCAGATATCAGGAGGAACACCGATGGCGAAGGCAGATCTCTGGGCCGTAACTGACGCTGAGGAGCGAAAGGGTGGGGAGCAAACAGGCTTAGATACCCTGGTAGTCCACCCCGTAAACGTTGGGAACTAGTTGTGGGGTCCATTCCACGGATTCCGTGACGCAGCTAACGCATTAAGTTCCCCGCCTGGGGAGTACGGCCGCAAGGCTAAAACTCAAAGGAATTGACGGGGACCCGCACAAGCGGCGGAGCATGCGGATTAATTCGATGCAACGCGAAGAACCTTACCAAGGCTTGACATATAGAGGAAACGGCTAGAGATAGTCGCCCCGCAAGGTCTCTATACAGGTGGTGCATGGTTGTCGTCAGCTCGTGTCGTGAGATGTTGGGTTAAGTCCCGCAACGAGCGCAACCCTCGTTCTATGTTGCCAGCACGTTATGGTGGGAACTCATGGGATACTGCCGGGGTCAACTCGGAGGAAGGTGGGGATGACGTCAAATCATCATGCCCCTTATGTCTTGGGCTTCACGCATGCTACAATGGCCGGTACAAAGGGCTGCAATACCGTGAGGTGGAGCGAATCCCAAAAAGCCGGTCCCAGTTCGGATTGAGGTCTGCAACTCGACCTCATGAAGTCGGAGTCGCTAGTAATCGCAGATCAGCAACGCTGCGGTGAATACGTTCCCGGGTCTTGTACACACCGCCCGTCAAGTCATGAAAGTCGGTAACACCTGAAGCCGGTGGCCTAACCCTTGTGGAGGGAGCCGTCGAAGGTGGGATCGGTAATTAGGACTAAGTCGTAACAAGGTAGCCGTACCGGAAGGTGCGGCTGGATCACCTCCTTTCTAAGGAGCATCTGAGCCTCTTCGGGGGTTCCAGAACTCAGTACCATGCCGAATGTGTGTGGCTGGGGCTCATGGGTGGAACATTTGACATGCCATTGCTGATGCGTGGTGCTGCTAGTACGTCTTCTCTTCGGGGGGGGATTGGAAGGTGGTGTCGCGGGTTGGTGGTGGCTGCACGCTGTTGGGTCCTGAGGGACCGGGCGCTTGCCTTCCTTTGTGGGGGGTGGGGGTTCGTTGCTTCTGGGCCTTCTTCTGTTGCCGGCTGGTTTGCTGGTGGGGGAGGGGGTACCGCCCGTACTTTGAGAACTACACAGTGGACGCGAGCATCTTTGAATGCCTGGATTTTTTCCGGGTGTTCTTTTGATGATCTTAAAGATCATTAGTCAATTTTGTTTTGAGATTGACGATTCGAACTCATGTTTCAAGTCTTTAAGAGCAAACGGTGGATGCCTTGGCATCTGGAGCCGAAGAAGGACGTAGCAATCTGCGATAAGCCTCGGGGAGTGGATAAGCACACTGTGATCCGAGGGTGTCCGAATGGGGAAACCCCGCTGGGCGGCGTGCCGACCTAGTGACTCTCGTCTGAATATATAGGGCGGGTAGAGGGAACGTGGGGAAGTGAAACATCTCAGTACCCACAGGAAGAGAAAACAACCGTGATTCCGTGAGTAGTGGCGAGCGAAAGCGGATGAGGCTAAACCGAGTGCGTGTGATATCCGGCAGGAGTTGCGTGTTCGGGGTTGTGGGACTTTCCATACAGTTCTGCCGAGCTGTGAGCGTTACAAGAAGGTATAGACGAACCGCATTGAAAGGCGGGTCAGAGAGGGTGTGAACCCCGTAGTCGAAATGCTTCTCTTGGCGTGGTGAAGTATCCCAAGTAGCACGGGGCCCGAGAAATCCCGTGTGAATCTGTCAGGACCACCTGATAAGCCTAAATACTCCCAGATGACCGATAGCGGACAAGTACCGTGAGGGAAAGGTGAAAAGTACCCCGGGAGGGGAGTGAAATAGTACCTGAAACCGTTTGCTTACAAACCGTTGGAGCACCCTTGGTAGGTGTGACAGCGTGCCTTTTGAAGAATGAGCCTGCGAGTTAGCGATACGTGGCGAGGTTAACCCGTGTGGGGTAGCCGTAGCGAAAGCGAGTCTGAATAGGGCGAGTGAGTCGCGTGTCCTAGACCCGAAGCGAAGTGATCTATCCATGGCCAGGCTGAAGCGACGGTAAGACGTCGTGGAGGGCCGAACCCACTTAGGTTGAAAACTGAGGGGATGAGCTGTGGATAGGGGTGAAAGGCCAATCAAACTTCGTGATAGCTGGTTCTCTCCGAAATGCATTTAGGTGCAGCGTTGCGTGTTTCTTGCCGGAGGTAGAGCTACTGGATGGCCGATGGGCCCTACCAGGTTACTGACGTCAGCCAAACTCCGAATGCCGGTAAGTGAGAGCGCAGCAGTGAGACTGTGGGGGATAAGCTTCATAGTCGAGAGGGAAACAACCCAGACCACCAACTAAGGTCCCTAAGCGCGTGCTAAGTGGGAAAGGATGTGGAGTTGCTGTGACAACCAGGAGGTTGGCTTAGAAGCAGCCACCCTTGAAAGAGTGCGTAATAGCTCACTGGTCAAGTGATTCCGCGCCGACAATGTAGCGGGGCTCAAGCACGTCACCGAAGTTGTGGCATTGACATTTTTGGTAGGCCTTCGTGGTCCAGCCGTGTTGATGGGTAGGAGAGCGTCGTGTGGCCGGTGAAGCGGCGGGGTGACCCAGCCGTGGAGGCTACACGAGTGAGAATGCAGGCATGAGTAGCGAAAGACGTGTGAGAAACACGTCCTCCGAAAGACCAAGGGTTCCAGGGTCAAGCTAATCTTCCCTGGGTAAGTCGGGACCTAAGGCGAGGCCGACAGGCGTAGTCGATGGACAACGGGTTGATATTCCCGTACCGGCGAAGAACCGCCCAAGCTAATCCAGTGGTGCTAAACGCCCGAGCCTGAGCATCGTACCCTTCGGGGTGCACCGTTCAGGGGAGCGCGTGACCCCATGCTGGTGCGGTTAGCGTGTTAACAGGTGTGACGCAGGAAGGTAGCCCATCCCGGGCGATGGTTGTTCCCGGGGCAAGTGCGTAGGCCGGGTCATAGGCAAATCCGTGACCCTTACAGGCTGAGACACGATGCGGATGAAAAGTGGGTGATCCTCTGCTGCCAAGAAAAGCATCGACGCGAGGTTCTAGCCGCCCGTACCCCAAACCGACTCAGGTGGTCAGGTAGAGAATACCGAGGAGATCGAGAGAATCGTGGTTAAGGAACTCGGCAAAATGCCCCCGTAACTTCGGGAGAAGGGGGGCCATCCGCTTATACCAGCTTGCCTGGAAAAGGGTGTGGTGGCCGCAGAGACTAGTGGGTAGCGACTGTTTACTAAAAACACAGGTCCGTGCGAAGACGCAAGTCGATGTATACGGACTGACGCCTGCCCGGTGCTGGAAGGTTAAGAGGACCGGTTAGCCGTAAGGCGAAGCTGAGAATTTAAGCCCCAGTAAACGGCGGTGGTAACTATAACCATCCTAAGGTAGCGAAATTCCTTGTCGGGTAAGTTCCGACCTGCACGAATGGCGTAACGACTTCCCAACTGTCTCAACCGCGAACTCGGCGAAATTGCATTACGAGTAAAGATGCTCGTTACGCGCAGCAGGACGGAAAGACCCCGTGACCTTTACTACAGCTTGGTATTGGTGTTCGGTGTGGCTTGTGTAGGATAGGTGGGAGACTGTGAAGCATTCACGCTAGTGGGTGTGGAGTCGTTGTTGAAATACCACTCTGGTCACTCTGGATATCTAACTTCGGACCGTGATCCGGTTCAGGGACAGTGCCTGGTGGGTAGTTTAACTGGGGCGGTTGCCTCCCAAAGAGTAACGGAGGCGCCCAAAGGTTCCCTCAACCTGGTTGGCAATCAGGTGGCGAGTGTAAGTGCACAAGGGAGCTTGACTGTGAGACTGACAGGTCGAGCAGGGACGAAAGTCGGGACTAGTGATCCGGCAGTGGCTTGTGGAAGCGCTGTCGCTCAACGGATAAAAGGTACCTCGGGGATAACAGGCTGATCTTGCCCAAGAGTCCATATCGACGGCATGGTTTGGCACCTCGATGTCGGCTCGTCGCATCCTGGGGCTGGAGTAGGTCCCAAGGGTTGGGCTGTTCGCCCATTAAAGCGGTACGCGAGCTGGGTTTAGAACGTCGTGAGACAGTTCGGTCCCTATCCGCTGCGCGCGTAGGAAGTTTGAGAGGATCTGACCCTAGTACGAGAGGACCGGGTTGGACGAACCTCTGGTGTGCCAGTTGTTCCGCCAGGAGCACCGCTGGTTAGCTACGTTCGGGATGGATAACCGCTGAAAGCATCTAAGCGGGAAGCCGGCCTCAAGATGAGACTTCCATCCCCGTTTGGGGGAGAGGCTCCCAGCTAGACTACTGGGTTGATAGGCCGGGTGTGGAAGCACGGTAACGTGTGCAGCTGACCGGTACTAATAAGCCGATGACTTGATAACATTTTTTCGAATCTGTGATGGTTCGCGTCCACTGAGTGGTTCTCGATGTACGGTCGAGAACCCGCCCGCACCCTTCCTTGGGGTGTGTGCTTGGTTTTTGTGACACATCTATAGTGTTTCGGCGGCCATAGCGAGAGGGAAACGCCCGGTCCCATTCCGAACCCGGAAGCTAAGCCTCTCAGCGCCGATGGTACTGCAGGGGGGACCCTGTGGGAGAGTAGGACACCGCCGGACTTCTTTTACACGAAATGGCCACCCACTGACGGGTGGCCATTTCGCATTTCAGGGGTTCTTGCTGGATCGAAGGGATGCCGTGATGGCTGATCAAGACCGCCCGCGTGACGACCATAGTCCGCGCGAGAACAGATCCCCGCGGGGCGACAGAGATCGCCCGCGCGACGGCGCACGCGGCTCCCGCGACGGAGAGCGTCGCCCATACGAGAAGCGTGACGGTGAGCGCCGTCCCTATGAGAAGCGTGACGGCGAGCGCCGCCCGTACGAGAAGCGTGACGGCGACGCTCGGCGCCCGTCGCGTCCGCCGCAGGGGTCGGAGCGTCGCGGACCCGCGGCCCCCGAGATCCCCGAGGACGTCACGCCGCGCGACCTGGCCCCGCCGGCGCGCAACGAGCTGAAGACGCTCAGCAAGGAGAACGCCGACGAGGTCGCACGTCACCTCGCCATGGCCGCACGGCTCATCGCCGACGACCCGGCGCTCGCGCACGAGCACGCCCTCGCGGCATCGCGACGCGCCGGCCGCATCGCGGTCGTGCGCGAGACCGTGGCGATCACGGCCTACGCGATCGGCGACTTCGCGCTCGCTCTGCGCGAGCTGCGGACCTACCGCCGCATCTCCGGGCGCGACGACCAGATCGCCCTGATGGTCGACAGCGAGCGCGGAGTCGGACGCCCCGACCGCGCGCTCGAGGTCGGTCGTGCCGTCGATCGCGCGACCCTGCCCACCGAGGTGCGCGTGCACCTCGCCATCGCGATGTCGGGCGCCCGGCTCGACCTCGGCGAGAGCGAACGCGCGCTGCTCGAGCTCGACATCCCCGAGCTCGACCCCGATCGCGCCTACCCCTGGAGCCCCGCGCTGTTCTCTGCGCGTGCCGCCGTCCTCGAGGACCTCGGCCGCGACGCCGAGGCGGAGGAGTGGTACGCGCGCGCGGACATCGCCGCACGCGCCCTCGACGCCGTGGACGCCGATCGGGAGCTCATCGAGATCGACGAGATCGAGGAAGAGGACGTCGCGGACGAGACCGCGGAGGCGGGCGACGGCGAAGGAGCCGAGTGATGGCGCTGTTCCGACGCAGCCGGCCCGCACCGCTCGACGGGGTGGACGCCGTGCTCGCCGACCTCGACGGCGTCGTGTACGCGGGCGACGGCGCGCTGCCGTACGCGATCGAGAGCCTGCTGCGCGCGGGCGAGACCCGCCGGCTCGGCTACATCACGAACAACGCGTCGCGTCGCGACGCCGTGGTCGCCGAGCACCTGCGCGCGCTCGGACTGGCCGACACGGCCCCGAGCGACGTCATCACGAGCCCGCAGGCGGCGATGCGACTGCTGCGCGATCGGGTCCCCGCGGGCGCGACGCTGCTGATCGTCGGCGGCGACGGCCTCGTCTTCGAGGCGGAGAAGGCCGGCTACCGGATCACCCGCTCGGCCGAGGACGCGCCCGCCGCCGTCGTGCAGGGCTTCGCCCCCGAGGTCGGCTGGGCGCAGCTCGCCGAGGCCGCCTATGCCCTCGCCCTGCCCGAGGACGAGGGCGGCATCCCGTGGATCGCGACCAACACCGACTGGACGATCCCGCAGTCGCGCGGCGTCGCTCCGGGCAACGGCACGCTCGTGTCCGCCGTGCACACCGCCGTCGGGCGGCTCGCCACGGTCGCGGGCAAGCCCGAGCGGCCGATCTTCGACGAGGCCGTCGCCCGGTTCGGCGCGCGCACGCCGCTGTTCATCGGCGACCGGCTCGACACCGACATCGCGGGGGCCCAGGCCGCCGGCATCCCTTCGGCGCTCGTGCTCACCGGGATCGACCGGCCCAAGCACGTGCTCGCGGCCCCCTCGCACTCGCGCCCCGCCTTCATCCTCGGCGACCTGCGCGAGCTGCACGAGCCCTACCCCGAGACGGTCGTCGACGGCGACGTGACGAAGGTCGGCGGCGCGGCCGTGCGCATCGACGGGCCCGACGTCCACATCCTGAAGGAGGGCGACCGCCCGATCGACCTGGTGCGCGCGGGCGCCGCGGCGATCTGGGCGACCGGACGCCAGATCTTCGGGTTCCGCGTGCCGGAGCGCCTCTACGCCGATCCGTTCCATAGACGCTGAGCCCGCCGCGACGCGTATCGTGGAGGACATGTCAACCCGCGATGAGAGACACGAGGACCTGCTGTCTGCTCTCGAGGTGATCGAGCAGCAGCCGCTCGACGAGCGTGCGCCCGCCTACGCCGCGCTGCACGACGAGCTCTCCCGGCGGCTGGCGGAGAGCCCGCGCGACGCGACCTCATGACCGCGCGCCTCGACGTCGCGCTCGCCGCGCAGGGCCTCGCGCGATCGCGCACGCACGCCCGGCAGCTGATCGCCGACGGCCTCGTGACGGTCGACGGGCGCGGCATCGTCAAGCCGTCGACGCCCGTCGCCGTCGACGCCGTGCTCGCCGTGGCCTCCGCCGACCACTACGTGAGCCGTGCCGCGCACAAGCTCGTCGCCGCCCTCGACGCGTTCGGGATCCCCGTGACCGGACGGCTCGCGCTCGACCTGGGCGCGTCGACGGGCGGCTTCACCCAGGTGCTCCGCGAGCGCGGCGCCGAGCCCGTGATCGCCCTCGACGTGGGGCACGGGCAGCTCGCCCCGCAGATCGCCGCGGACACGGGCGTGATCGTCGTCGAGGGCAGCAACGTGCGCGACCTCACGCCCGCGAGCCTCGCGGCGCAGTCCGGCATCCCGCGGCGCCCCTCGATCGTGACCGCCGACCTGTCGTTCATCTCGGTGACGTTCGCCTTC
The DNA here is from genome assembly GCF_001314225.1 of Microbacterium sp. No. 7. Taxonomy (NCBI): domain Bacteria; kingdom Bacillati; phylum Actinomycetota; class Actinomycetes; order Micrococcales; family Microbacteriaceae; genus Microbacterium; species Microbacterium sp. No. 7. The sequence continues at coordinate 2,986,804 of NZ_CP012697.1, read as the reverse complement.
GCGCCCGTCGTCGACGTCGCGGCCGACGACGCCGACGTCGTGGTGCTCATCAAGCCGCAGTTCGAGGTCGGCCGCACGGGCGTGCGCGAGGGCGTCGTGACCGATCCCGGCCTGCGGGCGGATGCCGTGGCCTCGGCGCTGTGGTCGGCGTGGGACGCCGGGCTCGGCGTGCACGGGTTCCTCGCCTCGCCGATCGTCGGCACCCACGGCAACGCCGAGTTCCTCGCGCACCTGCGCCGGCGGATCGGCGACAGCGGCAATCCGTCAGAATGGGGAGACACCGTGAACCGACTGGCGGGAGAACGATGACCGGCGCCGCACGCAACATCCTGGTCGTCGCGCACGCGCACCGCACCGAGACGGTCGACGCGGCGCGCCGCGTGATCGCGGTGCTGCACGAGGCGGGCGCCACGCCCGTCGTGCCCACCGACGACCCGGCGCTCCTGGAGGCCCTCGGCGAGGTCCCCGCCGTCGCGCTGGGCGAGACGATCGCCCCCGCCGACATCGAGCTGACGATCGTGCTCGGCGGCGACGGCACCATCCTGCGGGCCGCGGAGCTCGTGCGCGGCGCAGCCGTGCCCATCCTCGGCATCAACATGGGCCACGTGGGCTTTCTCGCCGAGATCGAGGCCGACGTGCTCGACGACGCGATCCGCCGCGTGATCGCCCGCGACTACGAGGTCGAGGAGCGGATGACCCTGCGCGTGCGGGTGAAGGACGACGCGGGCGAGGTGCTCTACGAGACCTGGGCGCTCAACGAGGCCACGGTCGAGAAGGCGGAGCGCGAGCGCATGCTCGAGGTGATCGTCGCGATCGACGGGCGACCGCTGTCGACCTTCGGCTGCGACGGCATGGTCGTCGCGACGCCGACCGGTTCGACCGCCTACGGGTTCTCGGCGGGCGGACCCGTCATCTGGCCGACGGTCGAGGCGATCGAGGTCGTGCCGCTCTCGGCGCACGCGCTGTTCGCGCGGCCGCTCGTGGTCGCGCCCGAGGCCCCCGTCGTCGTCGAGGTGCTGGGACGCACCGGCGGGCGGGCGATCCTCTGGTGCGACGGGCGCCGATCGCACGACGTGCCGCCGGGCGGACGCGTCGTCGTGCGGCGCTCCGCGGAGCCCGTGCGCCTCGCGCGGCTGCACCCGTCGCCGTTCAGCGAGCGCCTCGTGCGCAAGTTCCGGCTGCCGGTCGCCGGCTGGCGCGGCCCGGTCGCGGAGGACGCCGAGTGATCGAGGAGATCCGGCTGCGTGACCTCGGCGTCATCGCGCAGGCCACGCTGCCGATCGGCCCCGGCTTCACCGCCGTCACGGGCGAGACCGGCGCGGGCAAGACCATGGTCGTCACGGGGCTCGGGCTGCTGCTCGGGCAGCGCGCCGACTCGGGCGCCGTGCGCGCGGGCGCGGCGCAGGCCGCCGTCGAGGGCGTGTGGATCGTGCCGGATGCCGGTGCCGTCGCCGAGCGCGTCGGCGACGCGGGCGGCGACCTCGAGCCCCTCGGCGACGGCCGGGCGGAGCTGTACCTCGGACGCACGCTGTCGGCCGAGGGACGCAGCCGGGCGACCGTCGGCGGACGCACCGCTCCCGTCGGCGTGCTCTCCGACCTCGCCGACGACCTCGTCGTCGTGCACGGCCAGTCGGAGCAGCTGCGCCTGCGCTCGCAGGCCGCGCAGCGCGACGCGCTCGACCGGTTCGGCGGCACCGAACTGCTGGACGCGGCCGAGCGGTACCGCGCGGCGTTCGCGCGCGCTCGGCGCATCGCCGAGGAGCTGGAGACGCTGACCGCCGAACGCGAGAGCCGGCGCAGCGAGGCCGACGACCTGCGCGCCGCGCTCGCCGACATCGAGCGCGTGGACCCGCAGCCGGGGGAGGACGTCGAGCTCGCCCGGCGCGCCGAGAGGCTCGCGGGCGTCGAGGAGCTGCGCCTCGCGGCGGCGACCGCGCACGCGGCGCTGTCGAGCGACGACGACCAGCCCGACGCGCAGGCCCTGCTCGGCCATGCGCGCCGGGCCCTGGAACGCGCGGCGGGCAGCGACGCCGCTCTCGCCGCGCACGCCCGCGCGCTCGAGGACCTCGGCTACCGCGTGTCGGACCTGGCCGCGGAGCTGAGCGGCTACCTCGCCGACCTCGACGAGCTGGGACCGCACGAGCTCGCGGCCGTCGAGGAGCGCCGCGCGGCGCTGAACGGCCTCGTCCGCGCGCACGGGTCGCTGGACGCGGCCCTGCAGCTGCGCGACAGCGGCGCGCAGCGCCTCGCCGACCTCGACGACGACGCCGACCGCGTCGACCGGCTCACCGCGGAGCGCCGCGCGGCCGACGAGGAGCTGGACGCGCACGCCGCCGCGCTCACCGCGGCGCGGCGCGGCGCGGCCGCACGCCTCGGCGAGGCGGTGACCGTCGAGCTGCGCGAGCTGGCGCTGCCCGATGCGCGGGTCGAGGTCACGGTCGAGCCGGGCGCCGAGAGCGCGCACGGGCGCGACGAGATCACGATCCTGCTCGCGCCGCACCCCGGCGCGGCGCCCCGCCCGGTCGCGCGCGGCGCCTCCGGGGGAGAGCTGAGCCGCGTCATGCTCGCGATCGAGGTCGTGCTGGCGGGCGCCGACCCCGTGCCGACCTTCGTCTTCGACGAGGTGGACGCCGGCATCGGGGGAGCGGCGGCGATCGAGGTCGGCCGCCGGCTCAAGCGCCTCGCCTCCGCCAGCCAGGTCATCGCCGTGACGCACCTCGCCCAGGTCGCCGCGTTCGCGAACAACCACCTGAACGTCGTGAAGTCGAGCGACGGCTCCGTGACGGCGTCCAGCGTGCAGCGCCTCGAGGGCCCCCAGCGCGAGGCCGAGATGGCGCGGCTGCTGTCGGGCATGCCCGACAGCGACGTCGCGCTCGAGCACGCGCGCGAGCTGCTCGCCCTGGGTGCAGGAGGCTGAGAGCGGATGCCTGCGAGGCCGCGCGCCCTCAGCGTGCCCGGGGCGGGGCGATCGAGTCGCGCACGACGACCGGCATGCCGACGCGGTGCGGGCCGAGCGGCCGGTCGCCGAGCAGCATCTCGACGCCGTGGCGCGCCATCTCCTCGTAGGGGAGCCGTGCCGTCGTCAGGCCCGGGCGCATGTACCCGGTGAGCACCTCGTCGTCGAACGAGGCGACGGAGACGTCGTCGGGGATGCGCAGGCCGAGGCTCGCGAGCGCCTGATAGACGCCGAACGCCACGCTGTCGTTGCTCGCGAGGATCGCCGTGACGTCGGGATGCGCGGTCATCGTGCGCACCGTGGTCTCGTAGCCGAGCGTCGGGAACCACTCGTCGATGCGCGTGATGATCGGCCGCACGCCGGCGGCCGCGAACGCGTCGCCCATGCCCGCGAAGCGCGCCTCGATCGTGACCGAGATCGCGGGGTCGGAGACGTCGGCCGTCAGGGCGCCGACGACGGCGATGCGCCGGTGCCCGGCATCGGTGAGGAGCCGCGCCATCGCGTGCCCGGCCTCGCGCTCGTCGGGCAGCACGCTGGCGTGGCCCGCGCCGGACTCGCCGTTGACGATGACGATGGGGAGGTTCGCGGGCGCGGGCGGCAGCTCGACGCGGCGTGCGCGCATGAGGCCGACGATCATCCCGTCGACGCGCCGGTCGAGCATGAGCTGGAAGGACGACGCCAGCCGGTCGTGGTCGCCGTTCGCCTCCGCGATGAGCACGGAGTGGTCGCGTGCCGCGCCCGCCTCGAGCGCGCCGCTGATCATGCCGGAGGCGAAGCGCGTGATCGTCACCTCGTCGGACACGAAGCCGAGCGTGCGCGTGCGGCCCCAGCGCAGGCTCTGCGCCGCGGGGTTGGGCCGGTAGCCGAGCTCCTCGGCCGCCGCGCGCACCCGCTCGGCCGCCTCGGGCGAGAGCCGCGAGCCGGGACGGTCGTTGAGGATGAGGCTCACCGCGGACTTGGACATGCCCGACAGCGCCGCGACGTCGGCGAGCGTCGGCCGTCGGCCCGACGAAGGGGACATGTCGACCTCCCTCGACTCGCCCTGAACCTCCGATGCTAGCCAGCCCGCCCGCATCCCGCGAAAGTCCTTGACAGCGTTCTCCCAGGATTGCTACCGTGTCGGGAGCTAAATGCTTTTAGCACCCTCGTCTCAACACAGACGACAACCTGCGACAACGGTGTGGACAGGAGACAACGTGGCAGAGCTATCTCGCCGGGCGATGCTCGGACTGATCGGGCTGGGGGTCGTGGGCACGGCGATATCGTGGCCGCGGCTCACGGGTGGAGACATCCCCGGCCGCGGCGACGACGCGCTGACCGTCGCCCTCTTCGGCACGGCGCAGGACGCCGCCGCACGCCAGGAGCTCGTCGCGGGCTTCCAGCGTCTGCACCCCGGCATCCCCGTGCGCATCGTCGCGATCCAGGGACAGGACTGGAGCAGCTACTTCGCCAAGATCCTCACGATGGTCGCGGCGGGCACGCCGCCGGACGTCGTCACGGTCGCGACCGAGGGCACGCAGCTGTTCGCCTCGCGCATGGCGTACCCCATCGACGAGTACGTGCAGCGCGACGCCGCCGAGATGCAGGACTACTTCGACGACGTGCACCCCTCGCTCGTCGAGGCGTTCCTGTACAAGGGCAATCTGTTCCAGCTGCCCGACAACTTCAACGCCGCGAACGTCTACTACAACACCTCGGCGCTGGAGCGCGCCGGCCTCGAGCGCCCGAGCGACAACTGGACGCTCGACGACTTCTTCGACGTCGCGCGCAAGATGAAGAGCTCGGCCTCGGGCAACTTCCTGCCGTACTTCTGGAACAACCGCCTCTGGGGCGGCGTCGTGCCCTGGCTGTACGTCAACGACACGAGCTTCCTCACCGAGGAGAAGGCGTCGGGCGGCGACTGGCTGTGGAAGCAGTTCTACCCGAACGAGACCCCGCGCGGCGGCGGCTACCTGTGGGAGAACGCCGACGCGCTCAACGACCGCACGATCGAGAGCTTCTCGGCGCTGCAGCAGATGGTCGGCGAAGGGCTCGCGGCCAATCCCGCACAGGGCGGCGGCAACGAGCTGGTCGCCCTGTTCGCCCGCGGATCGGTGGGCATGACGCCCGCCGGCGGGTTCTGGGTGCAGGGCCTGAAGGACGCCGGCTTCGCGAACGAGGACTACGACGTGACGTTCTTCCCCAAGATGCGCAGCCAGCGGCACCAGTTCGGCGCCGGCGGCTACGCCATCATGCAGACGTCGCAGCGCAAGGACGAGGCGTGGGAGTGGCTCAAGTACTGCGTGTCGGTCGAGGGCATGAGCATCGCGCACCAGAAGCCCGACTCGTCGCTGCCCCGCCGCACGCTCAACGACCAGCTCTACGGCGCCGGCGTCGGCCCCAAGAACTGGCAGGTGTTCTACGACACGCTCGACAAGTTCCCCACGACCGGGCCCATGCCCGCCCCGCCCCAGCAGGCGGCCGTCGAGTCGGCGCTCATCAAGAACGTCGTCTCGACCATCACGAACGGACCCGACGGGGTCAGGCGCGGCCTGGAGACCATGCAGCGCGATCTCGAGCTCGCACTGAGGGGGCGCTGATGTCCACCACCACCGTTGCTCCCACGACGCGAGCACTGAAGAACCCGAACGGCGCCGGCGACGTCGGCGGCAACAAGGGCAACCGGCTGCTCATCTGGGTCTTCCTCGCGCCCACCGTGATCGGCCTCGGCCTGTTCGCGTTCCTGCCGATCATCGGCTCGGTCGTGCTGGCCTTCTTCCGCTGGGACATCATCACGGCCCCCGAGTTCGCCGGCGTCGACAACTTCGTCGAGCTCGCGACCAACCCGACCGTGCGGGTCTCGTTCCTCAACACGATCGGCTTCGTCGTCGTCGCGGTGATCGTGCAGCTCGTCGTCGCGCTGGGTCTCGCGATCCTCGTGCAGTCGAAGATGCCGAACTGGCTGCGCACGTTCTTCCGGTCGGCGCTGTTCTTCCCGCTCATCCTGTCGGCCGCGTCGGTCTCCCTCGTGATGGCCTACCTGTTCAACCAGGAGTTCGGCCTCGTCAACGAGTTCCTCGCCTTCATCGGCGTCGGCAAGGTCGGCTGGCTGACGACGGGCTTCGGCGCGAAGATCGTCGTGCTGCTCGTGTACGTGTGGCAGAACTTCGGCTTCACGTTCCTGCTGTTCATCGGCGGCATCGCGGCCATCCCCAAGGAGGTGTACGAGGCCTCGTCGCTCGACGGCGCGACCGGCTGGACGCAGTTCCGCCAGATCACGCTGCCGCTCGTGAGCCCGACGATGCTCGTGGCATCCGTCATGGCGATCATCAGCGCCCTGCAGATCTTCGACCAGCCCTACGTGCTCACGCGCGGCGGTCCCGGCGACGAGACCCGCACGGCGGTCATGGTGATCTACGAATCCGCGTTCCAGCAGCTCGACTTCGGCGGCGCATCCGCCATCGGCGTCGTGCTGACCCTTCTGATCATGCTGGTCACGGGTCTCCAGTTCCAGCTCAGCAAGCGTTTCGTCTTCTACGGGTGAGGTCGGCCGATGTCCATCGAAGCAGTTGAAACCCGCTCGCCGCTGCGCGGGCTCGCCAGCGTCGGCAAGTACGCCGTCCTCGCCGTCGCCACCTTCCTCACGCTCGGTCCCGTCGTCTGGACGCTCATCACGGCGCTGACGCCGTCGGACGTCGAGACGCACACGACGACGTTCGGCCTCGCGGCCTTCGCCGACGTGTTCGACAAGATCCCCGTGTGGCTGTACACGTGGAACAGCGCGCTCGTGACGCTGCTCGTCGCGATCGGGCAGATGCTGAGCGCGGCCATGGCCGGCTACGTCTTCGCACGGTTCGAGTTCCGCAGCAAGAAGCTGCTGTTCGCGCTCATCCTCGCCACGATGATGGTGCCGATGCAGGTCACGATCGTGCCCGTGTTCATGCTCATCCGCGGCATGGGACTGGCCGACACGCTGCTCGCGCTCATCATCCCGGCGCTGCCCACGGCGTTCGGCACGTTCCTCATGCGGCAGTACTTCATGGGCCTGCCCACGGAGTTCGCCGAGGCCGCGCAGATCGACGGCGCGGGCCCGTGGAAGGTGTTCTTCAGCATCTACCTGCCGCTGGCCACGCCGGGCCTCGCGATCGTCGGCATCCTCGCGTTCAACTACCATTGGAACGAGTTCTTCCGGCCGCTGATCATGACCATCAGCGATCAGAACTTCACTCTTCCACTGGGTCTCGTGACGCTCCAGGGCAACCTGGGAACGGGGAGTGTCTCCACGGTGCTCGCGGGCGTCGTGATCTCGATGATCCCCGCCCTGCTGGTGTTCATCTTCGGGCAGAAGCCTCTGCGCGAGGGCCTGACCGCCGGCGCCGGCAAGTGATCGCCACCGGCACGGAGACCCCGGGCACGTGGACGTAGAGCGGGCATACGCAGCGGAAAGGACGGCATGCACTTCGCCTCGCGGCGCAACTGGCTGAACGACCCCAACGGGCTCGTCTTCCACCGGGGGCGCTACCACCTCTTCTTCCAGTACAACCCCTACGGGATCGACCACGGGCACATGAGCTGGGGCCACGCCTCCAGCACCGACCTCGTGAACTGGCAGGAGCACCCGGTCGCCCTCCTCGAGAACGACCGCGCGCAGATCTACTCGGGCTCGGCGGTCATCGACGAGACCGGCAGCGCGGGGTTCGGCACCGGCCCGGACCCCGCGCTCGTGGCGATCTACACGGCGCACGATCACGCGGTGCGGCACGAGGCGCAGGCGATCGCGTACAGCCTCGACGACGGCGAGACCTGGGCGGAGTACGAGGGCAACCCCGTCGTCGACCGGTCGTCCGCCGACTTCCGCGACCCGAAGGTCATCCGCTACGCCGGTGCCGCGGGCGAACACTGGGTCATGGTGGCGGTCGAGGCGATGGACCGCGAGGTCGTCCTCTACCGCTCCGACGACCTGCGGTCGTGGGAGTACCTGTCGTCGTACGGGCCGCGCGGCGCGGTCGGCGGGGTGTGGGAGTGCCCCGACCTGTTCCCGCTCGCGGTCGACGGCGATCCCGCCGACACGCGCTGGGTGCTCGTCATCAGCCTGAGCCCCGGCGGCGTCGCGGGCGGCTCGGGCACGCAGTACGTGGTCGGCCGGTTCGACGGCGTGACCTTCGTCCCCGACGAGCCGGCCCCCGAGGAGCTCGAGGCCGGCCCCCACGACCGCGACGAGCTCGAGCGCTTCGACTGGCTCGACTACGGGCGCGACTGCTACGCCGGCGTGACCTTCGCCGGCCTGCCCGACGAGGAGCGCACCCTCATCGCGTGGATGAGCAACTGGGACTACGCCAAGAACATGCCCTATGACGAGGAGGCGCCGCAGCGCGGCCGCATGACGCTCGCGCGCCGGCTCTCGCTCGTGACGCGCGACGGGCGGCCGCAGCTGGCGCAGGAGGCGATCGGCCCGCGCGTCGCGCCGGTCGCGACGGTGTCGGCGCTCCGGTTCGGAGAGCAGGCCGCGGCGCTCGACGTCGAGATCCCCGAGGCGTGCCGCATCGACGTGCGCGCGCGGCTCGACGGCGCGCACGGGCTCGCGCTGACCCTCGGGTCGGATGCCGGGAACGCGGTCACGCTGTTCTACGACGCGCACGACAGCCGCGTGCGGCTCGACCGGCGCACGGCGGTGCCCGAGCACTGGCCCGCCGACTTCCGCAGCGTCGAGTCGATGCCGGTGCGCGGGGGAGACCTCGTCGAGTGGACGCTGTGGGTCGACCGTGGGTCGCTCGAGCTGTTCGCCGACGGCGGGACCCGCGCGTTCACCAACCTGACGGGCGTGCAGGCCGGCCCGCACGCGTGGGTGCACGCGCTCGGCGGCGCGGCGCACCTCGAGGAGTTCATCGTGTCAGCCCCGCTCTCGGAGCCGGGCTGATAGCATGAAAGCCCGTGACGGACACTTCTCGCGCGGGCCACTCCAACGACACCACCAAGCACATCTTCGTGACTGGTGGTGTCGTCTCGTCTCTCGGCAAGGGCCTCACCGCCGCGAGCCTCGGCAACCTGCTCACGGCGCGGGGGCTCCGCGTCGTGATGCAGAAGCTCGACCCGTACCTCAACGTCGACCCGGGGACGATGAACCCGTTCCAGCACGGCGAGGTCTTCATCACCGACGACGGCGCCGAGACCGACCTCGACATCGGGCACTACGAGCGCTTCCTCGACATCGAGCTGTCGGCAGCGGCGAACGTCACGACCGGCCAGGTGTACTCGCAGGTCATCGCGCGCGAGCGCCGCGGCGAGTACCTCGGCGACACCGTGCAGGTCATCCCGCACATCACCGACGAGATCAAGCGCCGCATGCGACTGCAGGCCGACGAGACGCCGAGGCCCGACGTCATCATCACCGAGATCGGCGGCACCGTCGGCGACATCGAGTCGCAGCCGTTCATCGAGTCGGCGCGCCAGATCCGCCACGAGCTGGGCCGCGGCAACGTGTTCTTCGTGCACGTCTCGCTCGTGCCGTTCATGGGCGCGTCGGGCGAGCAGAAGACCAAGCCGACGCAGCACTCCGTCGCCGCGCTGCGCTCGATCGGCATCCAGCCCGACGCGCTCGTGCTGCGCAGCGACCGGCCCGTCACCGACGCGAACAAGCGCAAGATCGCGCTGATGTGCGACGTCGACGAGGATGCCGTGGTCAACGCCATCGACGTCCCCTCGATCTACGACATTCCCAGCATGCTCAACGAGCAGGGACTCGACGCGTACATCGTGCAGGCACTCGGCCTGACCTCGGCGTCCGAGGTGGACTGGACGCGGTGGAACCGCGTGCTGCAGGCCGTGCACAACCCCAAGCACGAGGTGACGATCGGCCTCGTCGGCAAGTACATCGACCTGCCCGACGCCTACCTCTCGGTCACCGAGGCGCTCAAGGCCGGCGGGTTCGCGCAGGAGACCAAGGTGCAGGTCACGTGGATCCCCTCCGACACGTGCGAGACGCCCGAGGGCGCCGAGAAGGCCCTCGCGGGCCTCGACGGCATCATCGTGCCGGGCGGCTTCGGCATCCGCGGCATCGAGGGCAAGCTCGGCGCGCTGCGCTTCGCGCGCGAGCAGGGCATCCCCGCGCTCGGCATCTGCCTGGGACTGCAGTGCATGGTCATCGAGTACGCGCGCAACGTCGCGGGCATCGAGGGCGCGTCGTCGAGCGAGTTCGACCCCGAGACGCCGCACCCCGTCATCGCGACGATGGCCGAGCAGGTCGACATCATCGACCACGGCGACCTGGGCGGCACGATGCGGCTCGGGCTGTACGAGGCCGAGCTCGCCGAGGGGTCGCTCGCCGCCGAGCTGTACGGCTCGACGCGCGCGTCGGAGCGGCACCGTCACCGCTACGAGGTCAACAACGCCTACCGCGACCGCATCGCCGCGGCCGGCCTGCGCTTCTCGGGGCTGTCGCCCGCGCACGGCCTGGTCGAGTACGTCGAGCTGCCGCGCGACGTGCACCCGTTCTACATCGCGACGCAGGCGCACCCCGAGCTGCGCTCGCGACCGACCGAGGCCAACCCGCTGTTCCGCGGGCTCATCGCGGCGGCGCTCGACCGCCACCGCGCCAGCGAGCTGTTCGACGTGGACAATGACTGAGATCCGCGATGAGAGCGTCGACGTCGAGATCGTCGACTCCGCGCTCGTCTACGAGGGCCGCGTGTGGGACGTGCGCAGCGACACGTTCCGCTACGGCGACGACGAGATCGTGCGCCAGTACGTCGACCACCCCGGCGCGGCCGCCGTCGTCGCGATCGACGACCGGCAGCGCGTCGCGGTGATCCAGCAGTACCGGCATCCGATCCGCATGCGCGACTGGGAGATCCCCGCCGGGCTGCTCGACGTCGAGGGGGAGCCGCCCCTGGAGACGGCGCGGCGCGAGCTCGCCGAGGAGATCGACCTCGTCGCGGGCACGATCGAGCCGCTCCTCAGCATCTTCACGACGCCCGGCGGCAACGACGAGGTCGTGCACATCTTCCTCGCCCGCGACCTGTCGCCCGCGCCCGAGACGCATGCGCGCGAGCACGAGGAGGCCGACATCCGCCTCGAATGGCTGCCGCTGGCCGTCGTCGTCGACGCCGTGCTCGCCGGCCGCATGCGCAACGGCATCCTCGTGGCGGGCGTGCTCGCCGCGGCGGAGCGGCTGCGGCGCTGACGTGCGGCTCGATCGCGCCGTGGACGGCTATCTGCGGCACATCTCGATCGAGCGGGGCCTGTCGGAGCACACGGTCGCGGCGTACCGGCGCGACCTCGCCGGCTACGTCGAGTGGCTCGCCGAGCGCGGGATCGACGACACCGATGACGTGACGGCGGAGCGGGTGGCCGAGTTCGTCGCGACGCGGGCGGCCGCGCAGCCGCCGCCCGCCGCGACGTCGCTCGCCCGGCTGCAGTCGTCGGTGCGCGGCCTGCACCGCTTCCTCGTGCGCGAGGAGGCGGCGACCGACGACCCGACCGCACGCCTGCGCCCCCCGAAGACGCCGCAGCGGCTGCCGAAGGCGCTCACGATCGACCAGGTGACGTCGCTGCTGGACGCCGCGGGCCCCGAGCCCGGCGCCGTCGCCGAGACCGACGTCGTCGGCCTGCGCGATCGCGCCCTGCTCGAGCTGCTCTACGCGACCGGCGCGCGCGTGTCGGAGGTCGTGCAGCTCGACGTCGACGACCTCGCGCACGGCGACGTGCTGCGCGTGCGCGGCAAGGGCTCGAAGGAGCGCATCGTGCCCGTCGGGTCGTTCGCGCGCGCCGCCGTCGACGCCTATCTCGCGCGCGCCCGGCCCGAGCTCTCGCGGCGCGGCCGAGCGACGCCGCGGCTCTTCCTCGGCGCGCGCGGCGCGCCGCTGTCGCGGCAGAGCGCGTGGCTCGTGATCCGCGCGGCCGCCGAGCGCGCGGGGCTGACCGCGCACGTGTCGCCGCACACCCTGCGGCACTCGTTCGCGACGCACCTGCTGCAGGGCGGCGCCGACGTGCGCGTCGTGCAGGAGCTGCTGGGGCACGCCTCGGTCGCCACGACGCAGATCTACACGCACGTCACCGCCGACGCGCTACGCGACGTCTACCTCACCGCCCACCCGCGCGCCCGCTGAGGGGCAACCCCGGCGGACGGTCAGGGAGAACCCGGGGATCGGCGATGTCATCCTTTTGGGGGACGCGGGTCAGGAAAGGGCAGCCTTAGGGTGGAAGGACACAGCCCCGAGGAGTCTCTCATGCGCCGCCCCGTCCCCCTCATCGCCGTCGCAGCCGCGTCGCTGCTCGTCCTCACCGCCTGTTCCGGCGACAGCAAGGCCCCCTCGACCGACGACTGGCAGAACTCTCCGCTCAACCAGTACCTCTCGTCGGCGTGGGGCGGCGACCTCTCCGAGGAGGAGCAGCAGCGCAAGTTCACCGAGGAGCAGAACAAGATCCAGGAGCTCGTCGCCGCCTGCATGACCGAGGAGGGCTTCGAGTACACGCCGTTCGACCAGAGCGCGTCCATCTCGTTCGGCAGCAGCGAGGAGTGGAACCCCGAGTCGAAGGAGTGGGTGGCGCAGTGGGGGTACGGCGCCGTCAACTGGCCCGGCAAGACCGAGATGAACGAGCCCGTCGACGAGAGCGAGATGCCCGTCGACCCCAACCAGGAGTACGTGGAGTCGCTCTCGGAGTCGGAGCAGACGGCCTACTGGGAGGCGCTGCACGGCAAGGGCCCCACCGAGGACGAGCTGAACGAGGACGGCTCGTACGAGTGGAACTGGGAGACCGCCGGCTGCTACGGCGCCGCGCAGCACGAGGTCTACGGCGAGCAGAACGTGTGGGAGGACGAGCAGTTCGCCGACCTCAACGAGGCCATGAGCCAGATGTGGAGCGACATCGAGAACGATCCGCGCATCGTCGAGCTCGATGCGGAGTGGGCCGCGTGCATGGCCGATGCCGGCCACAGCGGGTTCACGAAGCAGTTCGACGCGCAGCAGTCCATCTACGACGAGATGAACAAGTTCTGGGAGGAGGGCGGCCCGCAGTGGGACGACTCCCTCACCGAGGAGGAGAACGCGAAGATCTTCGAGGACTTCAACAAGGAGATCGAGAAGCAGATGGAGCCGCTCGCCGAGAAGGAGGTCGAGCTCGCCCTCGCCGACCTGGAGTGCCGCGAGAAGACCGACTACCGCGGCGAGCAGATGAAGATCCAGTTCGCCATCGAGGAGCAGTTCATCGCCGACCACAAGACGGAGCTCGAGGCGTTCAAGGCTGCCGCGGAGCAGCGCGGCTGACGTGCGCAGGAAGGGCGAGGACGCGGTCGAGCCGGAGGCCACGAGCACCGGGAGCGCGGGCGAGGACACGTCGTGGGACGAGCTCGTCGACGCCGGGGAGGACGCCGGCGACGACGAGGGCGCCGCGGATGCCGGCGACCTGTCCCGCGTCTCCGGGTGGCGCCGCATCTTCCGCGGCAACCGCACGCTGTGGATCGTCGCCCTCGTCGCGATCGTGGCGCTCGTCGCCGGCCTGCTCATCGGGACGTTCGTCATCTCCGGCGCCGACCGGAACCAGGACGTGCCCGATGCCGGCCTCGTGACGGTGCCCGTCGAGTACGGCGAGCTCACCAACGACGTCACGATCCGCGCCGACGTCGGCTACGCCGACGCGGTCGACGTCACGCTCGACACGTCGTCGGTGGGCGGCGCGGCGATCGTCACGGGGCAGGTGCCCGAGATCGGGGCCGAGCTGGGCGCCCTGTCCGTCGCGCTGGAGGTCACGGGACGCCCCGTCATCGTGCTGCCCGGAGAGCTGCCCGCCTACCGCACGCTGCGGTTCGGCGTCTCGGGACCCGACGTCGCGCAGCTCAAGCAGGCGCTGCTCGCCGTCGGCATCGACCCCGGCGACGCCGCCTCCGACGTCTTCGACCAGTCCACCGCCGACGCCATCGGGCGGCTCTACGCCTCGGTCGGCTATCCGGCGCCGCCGTCGCCCGAGGGCGCGGAGGACGCGTATCGCGCGGCGCAGGACGGCGTGCGATCCGCGGAGGACGGCCTCGCCTCGGCCCGCCAGCAGCTGGACCGGGCGGGATCGGGGCCCGACCCCGTGCAGGTGCTGGAGGCCGACAACCGCATCGCGAGCCTGCAGCGCCAGATCGCCCGCGCGCGTGCGGAGGCGCCCGACACGGTCCCCGACCTCGAGGGCGACCTCGCGGTCGCGCAGCTGCAGCGCGAGCAGCTCTTCGCCGGCGTCGACACGAGCGCCGAGCAGGCGATGGTCGACTCCGCGCACCAGCAGGTGACGGCCGCCTACGAGAACCTCGAGCGCGCCCGGCAGGAGGTGCAGCCCTACCTGCCGTCGAGCGAGGTGCTCTACCTCACCGAGCTGCCGCGGCGCGTCGACGACGTGCGGGTGACGCGCGGGAGCACGCTGTCGGGCGCGGCGATGACCGTGTCGGGTGCCGCCGTGCGCCTCACCGGCGGGGCCGCCGAGGCCGACGCGCGGCTGCTCGCGGTCGGCACCGAGGGCGTGTTCGAGCTCGCCGACGGCACGGAGCACATCGCGACGATCACCGAGGTGACGCCCGGCAAGGACTCGTCGGCCCGCTGGCAGATCCTCATGGAGCCGCAGCCGCTCGCCCCCGAGCAGATCGGACAGCTGCAGGGCTCGAACGTGCGCGTGCGCATCTCGGTGGGCGCCACCGAGGGCGACGTGCTGTCCGTGCCGCTCGCGGCGCTGTCGGCCGGGCCCGGCGGCGAGTCTCGCGTCGAGGTCGTCGAGGGCGATCCCCGCGACGGAGCCGCGGCGAAGACGCGCCTCGTCGTCGTGGAGCCCGGTCTCGCGGCGCGCGGCGTCGTCGAGGTCACGCCGGTCGACGGCGAGCTGGCGGAAGGCGATCTCGTGGTGGTCGGGCGGTGACGGCGTCCCTGGTCGAGCTGCGCGACCTGACCCGCTCCTTTCCGGGGCCCCCGGAGGTGCAGGCGCTCAAGGCCGCGAACCTCACGATCGCGGCGGGCGACTACCTGTGCATCGTCGGCCCGAGCGGATCGGGCAAGTCGACGCTGCTCAACATCCTCGGGCTGCTCGACCGGCCGAGCGTGGGGGAGTACCGGCTCGACGGCGAGCTCACGTCGGAGCTCTCCGAGGACGAGCGGGCGGCCGTGCGCGCGCGGTTCATCGGCTTCGTCTTCCAGTCGTTCCACCTGATGGCGCGGCGCACCGTGCTCGACAACGTGCTCATGCCCATGCTCTACAGCGGCGTGCCGCGTCGGGAGCGCGAGCCCCGGGCCCGCGACGCGCTGCAGCGCGTGGGGCTCGGGCACCGCATCGACTTCCTCCCGGGCTCGCTGTCAGGCGGCGAGCGGCAGCGCGTCGCGGTCGCGCGCGCCGTCGTGTCGGGCCCGCAGCTGCTGCTCGCCGACGAGCCCACCGGCAACCTCGACCAGCGCACGTCGGGCGAGGTGATGGACCTCTTCGAGGAGCTCAACGCCGACGGGCTCACGCTCGCGATCATCACGCACGACACCGCGGTCGCGCAGCGCGCGCACCGCCGCATCCAGATCAACGACGGCCGCCTGAGCGAGCTGACATGAGGTGGTGGCCCCCGCGCCGTCGCACGAAGACTGCCGATGACGCGCAGCAGCCGGAGACGGGCGCCGCCGCGCTCGTGAAGCCCGTGCCGCGCGCCGACCGGTTCACGTTCCAGGACCTCGTCGCGGAGGCCACGGCCGACATCGGCTCGCGTCCCTCGCGGCTCGTCATGACGACGCTCGGCACCGTGCTCGGCATCGGCTCCCTCGTCGCCACGATCGGCTTCGCGCAGACGGCGGCGGGGCAGATCGCGAGCCAGTTCAACGCCGCCGCCGCGACGCAGGTCGTCGTGACGCCGCAGGAGGCGCAGGGCCGCGGGGGGCAGAGCGCCGCCGTGGGCCGGCTGCCGTGGGACGCGCCCGAGCGCATGATGCGTCTCGCCGGCGTCGAGGACGCCACGCTCATGGCCGACGTGCCGCTCGGCGGCGAGTCGATCACCGCCGTGCCCGTCAACGACCCGTCGCAGCCTGCGCAGGCCTCGCCCGCGCTCGTCGCCGCGTCGGCGGGCCTGCTCGACACGGTCACCGCCGAGGTGCAGACGGGGCGCTTCTTCGACGAGGGGCACGACGAGCGCGGCGACCGCGTGGCCGTGCTCGGCGCGCGCGCCGCCGAACGGCTCGGCATCAACCGCGTCGACAGCCAGCCGTCGATCTTCATCGCCGGCATCGCCTACGCCGTCATCGGCATCGTCGACGGGTTCGAGAACCGCGCAGACCTGCGGGACGCCGTGATCATCCCCGTCGGCGCGGGGCGGCTCGACTTCGGGCTGGGCGCCCCCGCCGAGCTGCGGGCGCGCATCGTCGTGGGCGCGGGGCCGCAGGTCGCCGACCAGGCCCTGCTCGCCCTGGCCCCCGGCGAGCCCGACTCGCTCAGGGCGCGCGCGCCCGCGGCATCCAGCGATCTGAGCCAGAACGTGCAGGCCGACGTCAACGTCGTCTTCCTCGTGCTCGGCGGCATCGCCCTGCTCGCGGGCGGGCTCGGCATCGCCAACGTCACGCTGCTGTCGGTCATGGAGCGCATCGGCGAGATCGGGCTGCGGCGCGCGCTCGGCGCGACCCGACGTCAGATCGCCGCCCAGTTCATGGTCGAGTCGATCGTCATCGGCCTGCTCGGCGGGCTCATCGGCGCCTCGCTCGGCGTGCTCGCCGTGATCGTCGTCGCCGCCGTGCAGCAGTGGACGCCCGTGCTCAATCCCGTGATCGCGATCGGCGGCGCGCTGCTCGGAGCCGTCGTGGGCTGGGCCGCGGGCTGGTACCCGGCGCGGCGCGCGGCACGGATCGAGCCCGTCACGGCCCTGCGTGGCGGAACCTGATCGCCGGACGCGCTGACTAGAATCGATCCAGCACGAGGAGGCGATCTGTGGCGCAGTCAGCGGCAAAGTCCAAGGCAGAGCCGGCCCGCACGGAGGACGGCACGCCGATCGGACCCACCGGGCGCCCGTATCAGGGCTTCGCGGTTCCGCCGAGGCTCGAGAGCACGGGCCCGGCGCGCATCATCGCGCTGTGCAACCAGAAGGGCGGGGTGGGCAAGACCACCACGACCATCAACCTCGCCGCGGCGCTCGCCGGATACGGCCGCCGCGTGCTCGCCGTCGACTTCGACCCGCAGGGGGCGCTGTCGGCCGGGCTCGGCATCTCGACGCACGACCTGCCCACGGTCTACGACCTGCTGCTCGACACGAAGCGCGACCCGCACGAGGTCATCGTGTCCTCACCGGTGCCCGGTCTCGACATCCTGCCGGCGAACATCGACCTGTCGGCCGCCGAGGTGCACCTCGTCAACGAGGTCGCGCGCGAGACGATCCTCGCCCGGGTGCTGCGCAAGGTGTCGAACGAGTACGACGTCATCTTCATCGACTGCCAGCCGTCGCTCGGCCTGCTCACCGTCAACGCGCTCACCGCGAGCCACGGCGTGCTGATCCCGCTGGAGTGCGAGTTCTTCGCGCTGCGCGGCGTCGCCCTGCTGATCGAGACGATCGACAAGGTGCGCGACCGGCTCAACCCCGTGATCGAGCTCGACGGCGTGCTCGCGACGATGTACGACCCGCGCACGCTGCACTCCCGCGAGGTGCTCGAGCGCGTCGTTGAGGCGTTCGGCGACGACGTGCTGGAGACCGTGATCGGCCGCACCGTGAAGTTCCCGGACGCGTCGGTCGCCGGCGTGCCGATCACCCAGTTCGCGCCGGAGCACCCGGCCGCCCAGGCCTACCTGCGACTGGCGCGGGAGCTCGTGGCTCGTGGTGCCGTCGCCTGACGAGATCGATGCCGCCGCGGGCGAGACCGACGGCTTCCGCGTCTCGCTCGGCGTGTTCGACGGGCCGTTCGACCTGCTCCTGAGCCTGCTCGCGAAGCATGAGCTGGACATCACCGAGATCTCGCTCAGCCGTGTGACCGACGAGTTCATCGCCTACCTGCGCGGGCTGGAGGCGCACGAGGAGCTAGAGCAGGCCTCGGAGTTCCTCGTCGTCGCGGCGACGCTGCTCGACATGAAGATCGCGGGGCTGCTGCCGCAGGGCGAGCTCGTCGACTCGGAGGCCGTCGCGCTGCTGGAGGCGCGCGACCTGCTCTTCGCGCGGCTGCTGCAGTACCGCGCGTTCAAGGAGGTCTCCGCGTGGTTCGCCCGGTGCCTCGAGCGCGAGCAGCACCGCCACGCGCGCGCCGCGCCCCTCGAGGAGAAGTACCGGCGGGCCGTGCCGGAGCTGATCTGGACCCTGTCGCCCGACGACTTCGCCGCGATCGCGATGCTCGCCTTCGCGTCCAAGGAGGTTCCGCACGTCGGGCTCGACCACCTGCACGCGCCGCTCGTGTCGATCCGCGAGCAGGCGGCGGTCGTCGTGACGCTGCTGCGCGGCGCGGGAGCGCTCACCTTCCGCGACCTGGTCGCCGGCGCGGCGCAGCCGGGCGTCGTCGTGGCCCGCTTCCTGGCGGTGCTCGAGCTGTACCGCCTCGCGGCCTGCTCGTTCGAGCAGCTCGAGCCCTTGGGCGAACTCACCGTACGCTGGACAGCCGAGCGCTGGTCCGAAGAGAACCTCGCGACCCTGGGAGCAGACTATGACCGATGAAGCGCCGCTCGACGCGGCATCCGTCGCCCGTCGGCTCGAGGCGATCCTGCTGATCGCCGACGAGCCGCACAGCCTCGTCGCCCTCGCGGCCGCCGTCGCCGCGCCCGTGCCGATCGTGCGCGCGGCGATCGCCGACCTCGTCGCCGACTACGACGGAGAGCACGGCGGGCCGCGCCGCGGCTTCGAGCTGCGCGAGGTGGGCGGCGGCTGGCGGCTCTACGTGCGCGAGGACCACGACGACCTGGTCTCGGGCTTCGTCAACGCGCAGGCGCCGTCGCGGCTGTCGCAGGCCGCGCTGGAGACGCTCGCCGTCATCGCCTACAAGCAGCCCGTCACCCGCAGCCAGGTCGCGCAGATCCGTGCCGTGAACGTGGACTCCGTCGTGCGCACGCTGCTCGCGCGCGGCCTCGTCACCGAGCTGTTCTCCGACCCGGAGACCGGCGCGATCAACTACGGCACGACCGACGCGCTGCTCGTGCACCTCGGCATCAACTCCCTCGACGAGCTGCCGCACATCTCGCCGCTGCTCGACGACGGATCGGCCGGATTCGACTCGGAGCTGGTGCGATGAGCGAGGAGACCGAGGGCGTGCGCCTGCAGAAGGCGCTCGCGAACGCGGGCGTGGCCTCCCGCCGCGTGTGCGAGCAGTACATCGTCGAGGGCCGCGTGCGGGTCAACGGCGCCGTCGTGACCGAGCTGGGCACGCGCATCGACCCGGACGCCGACCGCGTCGACGTCGACGGCACGGCGGTGCAGCTCGATGCGACGAAGCGCTACGTCATGCTCAACAAGCCGACCGGCGTCGTCTCGTCGATGCGCGACGAGCGGGGCCGTCCCGACCTCCGCCGGTTCACGCGGGAATGGCCCGAGCGGCTCTACAACGTGGGCCGGCTGGATGCCGAGACGAGCGGCCTGCTCGTGCTCACCAACGACGGCGAGCTCGCCCACGTGCTCGCGCACCCCTCGTTCGGGGTCACGAAGGTGTACATCGCGAAGGTCGAGGGGCGCGTGACGCCCGCGACGATCTCGCGCCTGACCAAGGGCATCGACCTCGACGACGGGCCGATCGCGGCCGACAAGGCGCGGCTGCTCGACGTCTCGGGCTCGTCGAGCCTCGTCGAGCTGACGCTGCACTCCGGCCGCAACCGCATCGTGCGGCGCATGTTGGCCGCCGTCGGGCATCCGGTCGACGAGCTCGTGCGCCGCCAGTTCGGGCCGCTGCACCTGGGAACGCTCGCGGCCGGACGGGCGAGGGAGTTGACTACAGTGGAACGCGGCGCGCTGCTGACCCTCGCGCGCCGTGACGCGTCGGCATCCGACGCCCCCTCCCCACCCGAACCGGAGCCGAAGTGACCGACGTGACCCGCGCCCGTGCCGCCCGTACGAGCGGCACCGTGCGCATCGTCGGCGCGGGCCTGCTCGGGTCGAGCATCGGCCACGCGCTGCGCGCCCTCGGCGTCGACGTCGTGCTCGCCGACTCCTCGCCCGCGCAGCTGCGGCTCGCGATCGACTACGGTGCGGGCCGTGCGGCGTCGGACGACGACCGGCCGTCGCTCGTGGTCGTGGCCGTGCCGCCGGACGTGATCGCCGACGTCGTGGAGCGCGAGCTCCGCGCGTACCCGGATGCCGTCGTCACCGACGTCGCGAGCGTGAAGCTCGACCCGTTCCGCGAGCTGCGGTCGCGCGGCGTCGACCTCACCCGCTACATCGGCTCGCACCCCATGGCGGGGCGCGAGCGCGGGGGGGCGATCGCGGCGCGCGCCGACCTGTTCATCGGACGTCCGTGGGTCGTGTGCCGTGACGAGGAGACGCCCGCCGCCGACCTCGCCCTCGTCGAAGGGCTCGCGCTCGACCTGGGCGCCGTGCTGATCGAGATGACCCCCGAGGAGCACGACCGGTCGGTCGCGCTGGTGTCGCACGTGCCGCAGCTCGTCGCGTCGCTGCTCGCCGGCCGGTTCGTCGCCGCACCCGGCGACGCCCTGCGCCTCGCGGGGCAGGGCGTGCGCGACACGACCCGCATCGCCGCGTCGTCGCCCGAGCTGTGGGTGCAGATCCTCGGCGCCAACGCCGAGCCCGTCGTCGAGGTGCTCGATGCGCTCGCCGACGACCTGCGCGACGTCGCGGAGGCCCTGCGCGCGCCGGACGCGCCCGGTGCGCGCCGCGCCGTCGCCGACACGATCCGCCGCGGCAACGACGGCGTCGAGCGACTGCCGGGCAAGCACGGGCAGAACCGCCGGTTCGAGCAGATCGTCGTCATGGTCGACGACACGCCGGGGCAGCTCGGCCGCCTGTTCGGCGAGCTCGGCGCGCTGCAGGTCAACGTCGAGGACTTCCGCCTGGAGCACTCGCCCGGGGCGCAGTTCGGTCTCGCCGAGATCAGCGTGGTCCCCGGCGTCGTCCATCACACCGTCGAGGGCCTCGAGGCCCGCGGCTGGAAGATTGCGAGCACCACGAATGACTGATCCGATCGTCGTCGCGATCGACGGGCCCGCGGGCAGCGGCAAGTCGAGCGTGTCGAAGCAGGCCGCCCGCCGGCTCGGCTACGGCTACCTCGACACGGGGGCCGCCTACCGCGCCCTCGCCTGGCATGCGCTCCAGCACAGCGCCGACACCTCCGACGCCGTCGCGGTCGTCGAGGTGCTGGGCGACTTCGACTATGCGATCTCGCTCGACCCCGACGACTTCTGGGTGCGGGTGGGGGCCGCCGACGTGACCGATGCGATCCGCGAGCCGCGCGTGTCCGACGCCGTGAGCGGCGTCGCGCGCGTCCCGATCGTGCGCGAGACCGTCAACCGCCTGTTCCGCGATCTCATCGCCGGATCGGGACGGCCGGGCGTCGTCGTGGAGGGACGCGACATCACGACGGTCGTCGCCCCCGACGCCCCCGTGCGCATCCTGCTCACGGCCTCGCCGGAGGTGCGGGCCGCGCGGCGCAGCGCGGAGCTCGCGAACGAGGACGCCGCGGCCGTCGCCGACGCGCTGCACCGGCGCGACGCGTCCGATGCGCAGGTCGTCGACTTCCTCACCGCCGCGGAGGGCGTCGTCGTCGTCGACTCGACGGCGTTGGATTTCGAAGCCACCGTGGACGCCGTCATCGGCGTCGTCGACGCGGCGTTGGCTGTGCAGGAGACAGGAGAGCGCTGATGGCCGGCGAAGAGGAGTACGAGGGCGGTCCCGACCACCTCGAGGAGAAGCTGGCGGGCCTCGACGAGGAGCTCGCCGAGCAGCGCGCGGCCGCGCTGCGCGCGACGCTCGACGAGTACGAGCTCGACGACGACGATGCCGATCTGCTCGGCGGGGTGGACGAGGGGCTCGACGGCATCACGGTCGGCCCCGCGCTGCCCGTCGTCGCGATCGTCGGCCGGCCGAACGTCGGCAAGTCGGCGCTCGTGAACCGCATCCTGGGCCGCCGCGAGGCGGTCGTCGAGGACACGCCGGGCGTGACGCGCGACCGCGTGACGTATCGCGCCGAGTGGATGGATCGTCCGTTCACCGTCGTCGACACGGGCGGGTGGGAGCCCGACGCGAAGGGCATCGACCGTTCGGTCGCGGCGCAGGCCGAGATCGCGATCGACCTGTCGGACGTCGTGCTGTTCGTCGTCGACGCGATGGTCGGCGCGACGTCGACCGACGAGGCGGTCGTGCGCCTGCTGCGCAAGACCGACAAGCCGGTGTTCCTGGTCGCGAACAAGGTCGACGACGCGCGGCACGAGCCGGAGGCCGCCGCGCTGTGGAACCTGGGGCTCGGCGAGCCGCACCCCGTGTCGGCCATCCACGGCCGCGGGGTCGCCGATCTGCTCGACGAGATCATCAAGGTGCTGCCCGCGGAGTCGGCCGTCGCGAAGAACGAGATCGGCGGGCCGCGCCGCGTCGCGATCCTCGGCCGGCCCAACGTCGGCAAGTCGTCGCTGCTGAACAAGGCGGCGGGCGAGGAGCGCGTCGTCGTCAACGAGCTGGCCGGCACGACCCGCGACCCGGTCGACGAGCTCGTCGAGCTGGGCGGCAGGATGTGGCGACTGGTCGACACCGCCGGCATCCGTCGTCGCGTGCACCTGCAGCAGGGCGCCGACTTCTACGCGTCGCTGCGCACGTCGGCGGCGCTGGAGAAGGCGGAGGTCGCGGTCGTGCTGCTCGACGTGTCGCAGCCGATCAGCGAGCAGGACGTGCGCATCATCGACCTCGTGCTCGAGTCGGGTCGCGCGCTGGTGCTCGCGTTCAACAAGTGGGACCGCCTGAACGACGACGACATGGAGAACATCGATCGTCGTCGCTACCTGGAGCGTGAGATCGAGCAGGATCTCGCGCACGTCGCGTGGGCGCCGCGCGTGAACCTGTCGGCGCGCACGGGCCGTCATCTCGACAAGCTCGTGCCCGCGCTGGAGACCGCGCTCGCATCGTGGGACCAGCGCATCCCCACCGGCAAGTTCAACGCCTTCCTCGCCGAGCTCGTCGCCGAGCACCCGCACCCCGTGCGCGGCGGCAAGCAGCCGCGCATCCTGTTCGGCACGCAGGCGTCGACGCGGCCGCCGACGTTCGTGCTGTTCACGACGGGCTTCCTCGACCCGGGCTACCGCCGGTTCATCCAGCGCCGCCTGCGGGAGCTGTTCGGCTTCGAGGGCACGCCGATCGTGACCAACATGCGAGTGCGCGAGCGCCGCCAGCGCTCATGACGGCGTACTTCGAGCGTCTCGATGCGACGCGCTTCCGCGCGACGCAGGCCGTGCAGGGGGCGTGGAACACGAGCGAGCAGCACATCGCTCCGGCGTTCGGGCTGATCGCGCACGTCATCGAAGGCGATCACGTGACGCGGCACACGGCGCCGATGCAGCTGTCCCGCATCTCGTATGACATCCTCGGCGTGCTGCCGATCGACGAGGTCGCGGTCGAGGTGCGCGTGCTGCGGCCCGGGCGCACGATCGAGCTCGTCGAGGCCGTGCTCAGCCACGACGGCCGTCCCGCCGTGATCGCGCGGGCGTGGTGGATGCAGCGGGGCGACACCGCCGCGCTGGCCGGCTCGTCGCTGCCGGCGATGCCGCCGCTCGACGCGGTCGAGCCCTGGCTGATCGGCACGGAGTGGCGGGGCGAGTTCGTCACCACGATGGAGATCCGGCGGGAGCTCATCGAGCCGGGGCGTGCGCGCTGCTGGGTGCGGCCGCGCAACGTGCTGCTCGAGGGCGAGGCCGTGAGCCCCACGGCGCGCCTGCTGGGCATGGCCGACCTCGCCAACGGCCTGTCGCTGCGGGCGCTGCCGACGGTCGCGGCGTATCCGAACGTCGACCTGACGGCGCACCTGCTGCGCGTGCCGGTCGGCGAGTGGATCGGGTACGACACGACGGCCAGCTTCTCGGCCACGGGAACCGGCATCACGCACACGGTGCTGCACGACGAGCAGGGACCGATCGCGACGTCCGTGCAGTCGCTGACGGTGCGTCCGTTCGCCTGACGGGGCCCGTTCGGGCCGGAAGGGTGACGCGCCGTTTCCGCCGTGCGGCCGAGGGAGTCGACGGTGTGCAAGGCTGGAACGGTGACGATCGAACAGCCCGCGCCCGGTGAACCGCGTCGGCCGCACGGGCCGCGGGACCCGGGCGACGCGTGGGTCGTCGCCGACGACGGCACGCGCTACTGGGGGCGCTTCGGCGCCGCGGGACTGCTCGCGCTCGACCCGCAGCGCGGCGTGCTGCTGCAGCACCGCGTGGCGTGGAGTCATTTCGGCGACACGTGGGCTCTGCCGGGCGGTGCGCGGCACCTGGGCGAGTCGGCCCGCGACGGGGCGCTGCGCGAGTCGGCGGAGGAGGCCGGCGTGCCCGTGGACGCCGTCGTCCCGCGGCTCATCAGCGTCTTCGACGCCGAGGTGTGGACGTACTCGACCGTGGTCGCGGATGTCGTGCGGGCGTTCGAGCCGGTGATCTCCGACCCCGAGAGCCGTGCCCTGGAGTGGGTGCCGGTGGATGCCGTGGACGGCTACCCGCTGCATCCCGGCTTCGCGGCGTCGTGGCGCGCGCTGCGCGCGGTGCTGGCGGTGCGGCCGGCGATCGTCGTGGACGCCGCGAACGTCGTGGGCTCCGTGCCCGACGGGTGGTGGCGCGACCGTGCCGGCGCCGCGGGACGGCTGCTCGCATCGCTCGCGGCGTTCGCCGAGCAGGGGACCGATGCGCGTGTGCTCGGCCTGCCCGCGACGACCTGGTTCCCGCGGATCCACGTCGTCGTCGAGGGCGAGGCGCGCGGCGTCGACGACGTGTCGGGCATCGACGTGGTGCGAGCGCCGGGCCACGGCGACGACGCGATCGTCGCGACCGCGCAGGCGCTTGCCGCCGAGGGCAGTGCCGTCACGGTCGTGACGAGCGATCGGGGGCTCTCGGAGCGCGCCGAGCACGCGGGCTCGACGGTGCGATCGGTGTCGTGGCTGCGCGACCAGCTGACGTGAGGCGGCGGCGCGGCGTGGCCGCCATCGTCGTCGCGGTGCTGGTCGGGGTGGGCCTGTTCGTGCACTTCGCGCTGCCGGACACGCACGCGAGCGACGTCGCCGCCGACGCCCTGTACGCCGCGGCGGTGTACGCGGCGCTCGTCGTGCTGGTGCCGCGCTGGCCGCGCATGGTCGTCGCGGCGATCGCCGCGGGCTGGTGCGTCGCCGTCGAGCTGTTCCAGCTGACGGGGATCCCCGAGCAATGGGGCGTCGTGTTCACGCCCGCGATGCTCGTCTTCGGCACCGTCTTCGAGCCTCGCGATCTCGTCGTCTACATCGTGACGATCGCCGTCGCCGTGCTCGCCGACGTGCTCGTCTCTCGCCGCCGTCCGCCGCGGGTGGAGGCTGCGCGCTGAGCGTCGGGCCGGCGGTTCAGGTGGCGAGTGCATATCGGTGTCTGCCGGCGAGGCGCGGGGTCCGGGCCGGGTCGATCCAGGCGGGAGGGATCATCCAGACCTTCGCCTTCGTGCCGGGTCCGTCGATGCGGATGTCCCACCCGTCGTCGTGGAGCCGATGGTGGCATCCGGCGCAGAGCAGGACGCCGTTGCTCAGATCGGTGCGTCCGCCATGCGACCACCAGGTCAGGTGGTGGACGTGGCACCGTCCGGGCGGGGCGCCGCATCCCACGCATCCGCCGTCCCTCTCGGTGATCGCGTGCTTCTGCGCTCGCGTGAACAGCCGCGTGGCGCGGCCGAGATCGAGGATCTCGGACTCTCCGCCGAGCACGGCGGGGATGATCTGCAGGTCCGCGGCCAGGCGCCGCACGGCCCCGGCGTCGATCGGCTGGTCGGTGCCGTCGATGGTGGCGGCGCCGGTGCCGGTCTGGAGCTGTTCGAGCGTCATCCGCACCACGACCGAGACGGTCGGCCGGGTCGGGGTCTGCTCGCATCCGAGCGCGTGATCGCACAGCTCGATGAGCGCGTCGGCGCGCAGCTGCCGCATGGACCGCTGATCGGCCTCGGCCTCCGCGGCGTTCCCGGTCGCGCGGTCGTCGCACGTGCCGCCGGCAGGTTCCCCGGCCGCCGCGTCAGCGGCGCGTTCCCGGTTGCGGTTGCTGTTCAGCGTCGCGGTCACGATGCCCTCCACCGCCGCCCGCACGGGAGCGCCCGAGACGACGTCGCTGGTGAAGACGAGCCTGAGGACTCCATCGCGTTCCGTCACCGACAGGGACCGATCGGCGCGAGCGGCATCGAGTCGCGGCTCCAGGCCGTCAGGGTCGAGGAGCGCCTCCGCGTGTGCGAGGAGCTTGCCCAGCTCGTCCGGCCGGAGCTCTGCCGCGGCGATCGCGAGGTGCTGCTCCATCTGCCGCAGTGCGTCGGCGCCCGCTCTGGGGGCGACGCGGTCGAGCATCGTCACGATCGCCGCCGCCGCGGTCACTCCGAGCAGGCCCGCCCGCACGGCGTCGGCGAGGTGCGGATGCCTCTCCGGCAGCGCCTCACCGCTCAGTGCCGTGCGCGGCGCCGTCGCCTCGCCGACCTGAGTGAACCTGCGTGCCTCGCCGACCGCGATGCCCCAGGCGGTGCCGATCAGCTGCTCCGCGCTGCGGAACCCTTGACGCCGCGCCAGCGACTCCTTGCCCAGCACGGGACGCGACTGACGGGCGATCTCGCCCGCGACGGGGACGAGCGCGGCATCCACGTGACGTCGCAACGCTCCGAAGGCCGCGTTCACCGCGACCAGCTCGCCGGGTGTCAAAGCCTCCACCGGACGGCCTCCGCCCGCAGCCCGGAGCACGTCGAGTGCTTCGGCGATTCCTGCGAGCGCATCGGGGTTCATGTCTCTCAGTGTGGCAGATATGTTCGAGTAATGCAACCCGAACGTGAGATTAAATCGTACAAAAGTACGATTACGAAGGAAGGCGAGTCTGGACGAGGCGACGCCCACCGCGTGCCCCGACGTTCCGTGGGACGTGGCCGGGTGGTCTCGTCTATGCGTCCGTCGCCGGTCGGGTCGGCTGGACGACACGTCACGGCGCCGTGTGGATGCTGTCACTCTCTCCCGCGGAGCCGGTCGATCTCGCGCCGCTCGCGCTTGGTGGGACGTCCGGCGCCGCGGTCGCGGACGGCCACGAGCGCCGTCGGCTCGCGCGGTGGAGTGCGGTCCTCCGCGGCGACCGCGGCCAGCGGCGCGCCGATGCGCTTGGAGATCAGCTGCCGCACGACGAGGATGCGGTCGAAGCCCGCGATGCGCACGCGCAGTTCGTCGCCGATGCGGAGCGCCTGCGCGGCCTTGGTGCGCTCGCCGTTGACCCGCACGTGTCCCGCGCGGCACGCGGTGGTCGCGGCGGAGCGCGTCTTGTAGACGCGCACGGCCCACAGCCAGGAGTCGACGCGCACGGAGGGGTTCACGGCATCCATTCTCGTCGCCGCATCACGCGCACCGCGCCGAACACGAGCAGGCCTTGGCCGATCGTGTAGGTGACCATGACCCAGACGCCTGCGAGCGGCGCCGACATCTCGGGCGGCAGGAACAGCCGCATGGCGAGGATCGTGTCGGAGGCGAGGAAGAACGCGCCGCCGACCGCGGTGACCGCGCCGCCGCGGGTGGAGAGGGCGGCGGTGCCGCCGAGCACGAGACCGTAGACGGCGACCGCGACGCCGAGCGCGCCGAGATGGGGCCAGAGGAAGAGCAGGGTGACGACCCACCAGGCGGCGTAGACGATCGTCCATGGCGGTATGCGGTGTACGCGGATGTGGCGGGCGAACAGCCACATGTAGAGCAGGTGCGCGATGCCGAAGCACGCGAGCATCATGGGCAGCTCGTCGTCGAAGAACGGGAAGAAGAACGACGCTCCATCGCCGAGCCACGAGAAGAACAGGGCCCCGACGAGGAGGCAGGTCGGCACGACGCGTCGGGTGCCGCGCAGCGCCCACATCGCGGCGAAGGCGAGCGCGGGCATGAGCAGGAGCTTCGTGGGATACACGAGCGGCTCCGCGCCCACGGCCATGGCGCCCACGTGCACCGCCGAGACGGCCGCGTAGAGCCAGAACGGCCAGGCGTCGACGCGGTCTGTTCTCGTCATCCGAGCCTCAGTGCGACGACGGGGCGCGCCGGCTTGTCGCGTGCGACCTCCTCGAAGCCCGCGTCGAGGAACGTCGAGAGCGCACCGTGGAACAGGCTGTTGCTCGACACCTTGGTGGCGGTCGCGTCGAGCGGATAGCCCTCGACGACGTGCGCACCGCTCGCGCGGGCGTGCGCGACCGCGGCGTCGAGCAGTCGCCGCCCGAGGCCCTGCCCGCGATGCTCGCGTCGCACGACGAAGCAGGTGATGGCCCATACGCCGGGGTCGTCGAAGGGGGAGGGGGAGCACTGATATGCCCGCGTGCGCGCGATGCGCGGCTGCTCGGTGCGGGGCGCGACCTTCACCCAGCCCGCCGCCTCGCCGTCGACGTAGGCGACGAGGCCCGACGGGTGCGCACCGTCGGCGGTCTGCTCGCGCAGCAGCTCGCGCTTCTCGTCGCGCGACGTGCCCCGGAACCGCGTGCTCGTGACCATCCACCACTGGCACCAGCACGAGGCACCGTCGCCGCCGCCCGTCATCGCGTGCTCGACGTCTTCGAAGCGCTCGACGGATGCCGGAAGGATCTCGATCTGTGACATGGCGCGACTGTACGCCGACCCTCCGACATCGGCAACGACACGCGTTCGTCCGCCGGTTCGCGACGCGCGCGCAGACCGGGTAAGATGATCGAGTTGCCCGCGTGCGGGCGGCGAGAACGGGATGTGGCGCAGCTTGGTAGCGCACTTGACTGGGGGTCAAGTGGGTTAGTGGGCTGTTTCGGTCTGAAAAGTGAACAACGGGATGTGGCGCAGCTTGGTAGCGCACCTGACTGGGGGTCAGGGGGTCGCAGGTTCAAATCCTGTCATCCCGACAGAAAAGCCCTGGTGAGATGGTAAATCTCACCAGGGCTTCGTCGTCTCGCTGGAGGGGTTTATGTAGACCTCTGCTCGCTCCGTGACGGTCGTCCAGCGGCCGGCCCGAGAACGCCGTCTACGACGAGCCGGGACCAAACCGGGACCAGAGGGCATGATCCCGTCCCCTTCTTCAGCTGATCGAGGGCGCACGGGAGTCCCGCACCGGATGTTGAACACCCGTGGAACCTTGGCTGCTGAGGAAGGCGTTGGCCTGTGCGGCGGCGTCCGCCAGGTGCCGGGTGTCGGGGTGCAGATACCCTCGCGTGGTTTCCAAAGACTTGTGCCCGAGGATCCCCTGCAGCACATGCAGAGGGATGCCCGCATCGGCGAGCCAGGTTGCTCCGGTGTGCCGCAGGCCGTGCCGAGTGAGGTTCGGCAAACCGAGTTCCGTGACCACCGCATCCCACTTCGTGGCGTCGCGAACGGTAGCGGTCGTGAGGACGCCTCCGCGCGGCCCGGTGAGGAGTCGCTCATCCGGCGCGCGACCAGCGGTAAGACGTCGGAGGACAGGCTCGAGGGGCTGCAGGATCGGGACGTGTCGAATCTCGCGCCCTTTGGTCTGCTTCGTGACCAGCCCACCGGAGCCGGGGAAAGTCTGGCGCCGGATCGTCACGATCCGCTGATCCCAGTCCACGTCGCCGACCTGTAGCCCTGCAACTTCGGATCCTCGGGAAGCAAGGAGAGCGCAGAGCATGACGAAGTCTGAGTAGCTTTGGTGAACCTTGCCGCAGGCATTCGCCAAGGTAGTGAGCGTCGCAAGATCTTTGAGGGCATGTACTCGCGGTGACGTGTCGTTCTCGACGACGGTGAGGGCGGTCTTGCCTAGGTGCGTGGGTCAGATCCTTCCGTTAACGCGCCGGGGTGAATCCGGTGGATAGCGCGGGGTGCTGGGAGAATCGATTCATGACGGTGACTGCCAGCCTGGAGGGTCTGTTCGAGGTCGAGCCGGGTGAGGCGCGGGCGCCGGGCTCGGCTGCACCGGCGGGTGCGGGCAAGACGTTCCGTGGGTATGACCAGGGGCAGTGTTTCCTGCTCCCGCCGAGTCTGGATGACTGGCTGGACGAGGATGATGAGGCCCGGTTCATCTCCGAGGTCGTCGAAGAGCTCTTGGATCTGACGCCGGTCTACGCGTCGTACGCGTCCGCCTCGGGTGCGCCTCCGTATGACCCGCGGATGATGTTGAAGCTGCTGCTGTTCGCGTACGCGACGGGCGTGACCTCGTCTCGTGAGTTGGAGCGGCGCTGCAAGCGCGATATCGCCTTCCGGTGGCTGTCGGGCAACCAGGCGCCCGACTACCGGTCGCTGGCCCGGTTTCGTCGGCGTCACCTGGATGCCCTGCCGGGGTTGTTCCTGCAGGTGCTGCGGGTCTGCGCGGAGGCGGGGCTGGTGCGGTTGGGGCGTGTCGCGCTGGATGGCACGAAGCTGGCCGCGAACGCGTCGCGGCATAAGGCGATGAGCTACGACCGGATCGTGCCGAAGATCGATCAGCTCCAAGCCGAGGTCGCTGCGCTGCTCGCCGAGGCGGAGGCGGTCGATGAGGCCGAGGATCAGCAGTTCGGCCAGGACCGGCGCGGGGACGAGGTCGCCCCGGAGCTGGCCCGCCGTGAGGGGCGCCTGGCAAAACTACGTGCCGCGAAGGACGCGATCGAGGCCGACGCCGCCGAGAAGGCGGCAGCCGTAGCGCGGAAGAAGGCCGACGCCGCCGGTCAGCCCCCTGAA
Source organism: Microbacterium sp. No. 7 (assembly GCF_001314225.1). Taxonomy (NCBI): domain Bacteria; kingdom Bacillati; phylum Actinomycetota; class Actinomycetes; order Micrococcales; family Microbacteriaceae; genus Microbacterium; species Microbacterium sp. No. 7. Next base: position 2,956,156 of record NZ_CP012697.1, on the reverse strand, counting down.
CAGGCCGACGCGGCCGTCGCGACTGCAGTGGACACGGCGGCGCCGAAGCCGAAAGCGCAACGCAATTTCACCGATCCTGAGGCGCGGATGATGAAGACGGTCCGCGGCTTCGATTACGCGTTCAACGCGCAGGCCGTTGTCGATGAGGGCCACCAGATCGTGCTGAGCGCCGAGGTCACCCAGCAGGCCACCGATATCCAGCAGTTCGTCCCGATGGCCGAGCAGACCCTACGGAACCTCGACGCGGCAGGAATCGAGCGTTCCCCAGAGGTCGTCCTCGCTGACGCGGGCTACTGCTCGGAAGCCAACCTCGAAGCCGCCGACGATCTGGACGCACAGGTGTTGATCGCGACGGGACGGCAACGTCACGGCGAGAGCTTCCCTACCGCCGGCGCCCCGGACCCGGCCCCAGAGGACGCGAGCCGGCGGGAGCGGATGGCGCACGCGCTGCGCACCGAGCAGGGCCGCACCGACTACGCGCGCCGCAAAGCCATCGTTGAACCCGCGTTCGGGCAGATGAAGACCCGGCAAAACGCCGGACAGCTCCGGCTACGCGGACTCGCCGGCGCCCAAGGCGAATGGCTACTCCACACGATCTGCCACAACCTCCGCAAGCTCCGCGTCGCTACAGCCGCCGGGCTGGCGCCCGCATAGGCCTCCCCAGGGGTCCCGGGGCGTCACAGCACGCACCGACAGTCGCCACGAGCCCCTCGCCGTGCGATCCCGCACGCTCTCACACCGCAACGGCCCGCCCGTTCCCGTTCGCGACCGTCAGCGCGCGATGCCAGAGTCAACGCCGCGCGCCACGCCACCCGATTCTGACCCGCGCACCTAGGCTGCGACGCGAACGCTGGCGGGCGGGGTTGCTCTGGATGACATCGTCGCGGACTGCTTCATCGAGCACGCGCACGAGCGGTGCGATTGTGTTCTTGATCGTCGACGCGGAGCAGCGCGTTTCCCAGTCATCGATCGTGCGATCGATCATGCCTGCCGTAATCTGCGAGATCGGGAGATGGCCCAGGGACGGCAGGACGCGCAAGCGAAGGCCGACTTTGTATCCGTCCACGGTGGAGGTGGGATCCAAGCCCCGCATCCAACGGTCGCCGATAAAGGTGACGTACTCCGACAGCGAGATACGCCGGTCGATTCCGGTCTCTGCCGAGGCCTGCAAGCCTCGGAAGAACTCCTCGGCCGCTTCTTCGTCCGGAACGACGAGTGCACGAACCATCCGCTTCTTCGTCTCGGGGTCTGTCCATCTCGCCCGAGCGCGGATGCCTGATCGTCGGTACTCCAGGTCGGTGGCGACCTTCACCCCGATCGGTGGAATGGGCGGCAGGCCGTTATCAGGGCCGCTCATGGCTCAGCGACTCCAACCAGGCTTCGACTGCGTCGAGCCGATACCGGGTGATGCCTCCCAACTTGAGGAACGGCGGCCCCTTCTCATCTGCCCGCCACCGCGACAGCGTTGACTCCGATACCTTGAGGAGCACGGCCACCTCGTGACTATCGAGGAGCGGCGAGGTCAGGGCTGGCTCGTCGCTCATGGCTGCTCCCGCCACTCGAGGTTCGTGATCTCTCGGATCGTGGCGTTCTGCTCCGCCCGACGTGCAAGTACTTGCTCTTCCACGAACGCGAGGAAGTCCTCGGTGCGGTTCGTGACCGTGCGCTCGGTCGTGTCGGGAGCCTCCCAGTCTTCGGCTTCACCGCCGGGCCACTCGGTGATGCGGGTGGCGCGGTCGCGGTCGAGGCGGGTGCCGGAGATCGTGACCCAGTCGCGGAGGCGCTCGCGCGCGATCGCGAAGTCGTGGTGCCAGGCGAGGGCCTGGTTGCCTTTGGCCTGCGGGTCGAAGCAGAACAGCCAGTGCTGCCTGAGCGCCGACAGCTCCCACAGGAGTTCGGGGTGCCGGTGCCACATCGGCGGCACGACCTGGGCGGGCAGCCCGTAGGTGTGGCGGAGCCAGTCGACCCAGGCGTTCAGCTCGAGGAGCTCATGCTCGACATCGCCGGGCGGCAGCGTGCGCCAGTTGATCGGCCTGGGGACAGCGCCGAGAGTCTTCGCGATGTCGTTCGCGTACGCCTGCCTCGCGACCTCTCGGGCTGTCGCCGCGACATCCGGCGGCAGCCCCTCGTCGGCACCATCAGCCGGGGCGTCGCCCCCAGCAGGCGGGGCGTCGCCCCCGGCAGGCGGGGTGGGGTCGGTATTCATCAGAGGTACTCCAAACGCGTGAACGAGAAAGAAGGGCAGCGCGTGGCGCTGCAATGAGGGGCGGGTGCGGCAGCCGGCCGAGTCGCGGGGCGGGCTGCCGCACCCGGGTCAGCGGGCGACCGCTTCCCGCTGCACGGCCGGGGTCGTGGCGGCCTGGGGCGTGTCGGGGTCGAGCTGCGCTTCGCGTTCGGCGAGCGCCTGCTGCATCTCCCGGGCGGGGGTGTCGTGCTGCGGGCTGTCGCGGTCGGGGCGGCGACGATCGACGGTGTAGTTCGTGGTGTTGTTGTCGTGCCCGATCCGGGACGCGACGTACTGCTCGCGCTCCTGGCCCTCACTGTTGGTGTACTCGCGCTTCTCGGCCACGGCGATGAAGTTGTCGCCCTTGCGGAACTTCTCGTACGCGCGTTCGGCGGACTTGCGGTACATCACCAGATCACCGAAGTCGGGCTCGAGCTCGGTGAACGAGCCGTCCTCCTCGCGTCGGGACTGCGGCTCACCGATCCGGGCATAGAACCGCGCATCGCCTTTGCTCGTGAACGTCAGCTCCGGGTCGGAAGCGATGAACCCCCACAGCGGCTTCTTCTGCCGCTGCTGCTCCTCGGCTTGATCCTGCGGTTCGTCGGCCATCAGCTTCACTCCTTGCCTCGCGCCCCGCAGCCGTGGTGCGGGGTCACCAGGCAGGTACGACCCCCACCAGAGACTTACGCCTCCTCGTCACCGTCAGCACCGTCCGTGGCCTCCGGGCTGGGGGTGGAACCGTGCTGGAGGGTCTGCTCGATCTCGGCGCGGTCGGTGCGGAGCTGTTTCGCACCGGGGCGGGCCGTCCAGGGGCGCAGCCGGGTGATGATCGGGCGTGCGGTGCGGAGCATCACGACCCCGGTGCCGAACGGCAGGGTTCGCAGGATGTCGGGCGGGAGGATCGGCACCCTGCGGATGGATCGCTGGTTGGAGTGCGCGCCGTAGGCGTCGGTCGTGATCGCGTCGGTGGTCTCGTCCCGTTCCCCGATCAACGTGGAGAGGTCTTGCAGGTCGCGGGAGTTGGAGGCGCCGCCGAGGATGATCTTCACGATCGCCGCATCCCAGATCGCCGACGCCTGGTTCTCACCCCACTTCTCCCGCGCCTGCGCGAGCGACTGCAGCACCGGCACCGGAGTGATCCCGGTACCCCCGCCTTCGGCCATCAGCGTCGGCAGCGACGGCAAGGGGCTCAAGTTTCCGATCTCGTCCAGCATGAGCAGCAGGGGCGGGTCGAGGCGCGCCCCGGGTGAGCGGGCCGCGATCTTCCTCGCAGTCTCGACGAGGTCTTCGATGAACGCGGCCACGAGCGCCGCCGACGCCCCCGCCCCCGCCCCGGTCGCAAGCAAGTAGAGGGTGCCGTTGCCGGTGAGGAACTCTTCGGGGTCGAACTCCTCCCCACCCGCCGGGGTGACCGCGTCCAGTACGCGCGGGTCGGCGAGCGCGGCGAACGCGAGGGACACGCCCTGCCAAATCGAGTCGCGGGTGCGGGGGTCGGCTTGCACCATCGCGTCCAGCGAGTCGGCCCACCCGTCGGCCGCTGCGGGGTGGGAGGAGAGGATCCTGACCGCGTCGGCGGCGAGCGTGGGGTTCAGCGCCCACTGGTACAGGGTGCGCGCGTCCCGGCCGTCGAGGGCGGCGGCGTGGAGGAGGCACTGGATCGCGGCGGTCGTTTTCCCTTCCCAGAAGCCCGCGTCCTGCACGCCGCCGAACCCGGTCGCTGTGGCGAGGCCTTTCGCGCGGATCATCGCCGTGAGCGGATCCTGACAGCCGCGCACCGGCGACCACCGCATCCCCGCCGGAAGCCCCGGCGCGAGCTGTTGCGGATCGAACACCGCGACCTTCCCTTTCCGGGCACGGGCCTGCATCGTCGCGGTGAGATTGTCCGGCCGCGTCGACGTCGTGATCACCGCGCCCGGGGCGTCGAGGATCGCGTTCACGGCAACGAAGAACCCTTTACCCGCACGCGGCGGCCCGATGAGGAGGATCGAGTCCTCCACGGTCGCCCACACCTGCCCGCCCTTGCCGTGCCCGAGGAAATACCCGACCTGCTCCGGCGTCACCGTCCCGTTCAGTGACGGGCGCAGCGTCGACGCCTTCCGCAGCAGCGCTTTCCGGGAGGCGACCTTCACGACCTCGGCCGCGGTCGCCGTTCCCGCGAGCCGGTGCGGATCTACCGTCGACCTTGCGCGGAGGATCGCCCGCACCACGAGCAGGATCGCCCCGGCCAGGGTGAGGAGGAAGGCGGCGACGACCGCCCAGTACAGGATCGGGTTCAGCCCGTCCGCGCCGAGCGCCGCACCCGGGTCGAGCGGGGTGGCGAGCACGCCGAGTCCGGAGGTGAACCCGCCCGACGGCTCGGGGAGGCCGGTGAGGAACGCGGCCACGGTGCCTGCGAGGCGGAGCAGCCCGGTGAACGCGGCGGCAGCGACGAGGGCGCCGAGTGCGAGATTGATGAAGACGTCGTTGGCAGGCCTCGCCTGCACCGGCCCAGACATACGGCACCTGCCTCCCGACCCCAGGGGTTGAACGGTGGGTGGGGTCAGGAGGCAGGTGCGGCGGCAGACAGCGGGGTCTGGTCGAAGCGGGTTGCTGGGTTAGTCGATGCGTTGCACGGAGGCGGTGCCGGAGATCCGGCCGAACAGCAGCACCTCCCCGGCAGGCTTCGGCGCCTCGCCCCGATCCAGGAGCGCCCGCACACCTCCGGTGTGGTCGGCGGAGGCGTGCCGCAGGATCACCGCGACCGCGACATCCTCCCCGGCGATGAACCCGTCCGCAGTGAACTCCACCAAGCTCGACAGTGGCATCCCCTGCGACGGACTCTCGGGTGGGGCGAACGGGGAAGGCGGTGCGGGCGGGGTGAGGACATCGGCCTGGATGCTGCCATCGAGCTCTCGCACCTCCACCCGCGTCGGGGACGCGAGCCTGGCGACGAGCTCGGTGACGGTCTGCGCGATCGCGTCCCGGCGGATCGGGGTCGCGGCGAGCTTGTCGCCGTTGACCGTCACGATCAGCGTGTCCGCGCTCACCGCCTCGAGCAGAATCTGCGGCAACACCGCAGGCACCACCACTGTCCGTGGCGTGTCGGCTGGGGTGGTCGGCTGGGGCTGCGTACGGCGGCGACGTGGAAGGCTCATGCCATGAAGGTGCGACCCGCGCCCGGCCGTCCCGGCTCTGGCCGCTCGGTCACTTCGACGATGAGGGTCGCTTCGCGTTCGGCGAGCTCGGAGATCGCGCCGGCCCAGCCTTCCGCGATCACGATCAGGCGCTCGTAGCCGGCCGACGCGATCTCGCCCTCGGCGAACGTCACCCACGGATACCGGCCGCGAGGCTCGGCAAGGCAGGCTTCGGACTCCCACGTCCAGGAGGTGGGGACGCGCTCATCATCAGACCAGTCGGTGCCGGTGTACTGCTCGGTGATCGCCAGCCGGGGCGAGGAGCCGGCCATCGGGGTGAACACGTAGTGCCCGGCCCCGAACGTGACCGGATCCGCATCCGCCAAGAACACGTGCTTCCCGAACCTGCGGCCAATCTCCCGCAGCCCGTCATCGAGAGCCATCATGTTCCGCACCAGCTCCTCCCGAGAGAGACTCATGACGCCCCTCCCGCCTCGCTGGGATTGGCGTGTTTCCGCGGATTTTTGGCTGTCTCTATAGCCGCATCTTCTTGACCGAGGTTCATGTCTCTCAGGTGCGCTCCGCCCGCCCGCTGTAACGGACTTACCGCTTGTCGAGAATCCTGACGGGCTGTGGACGGGCACCCCGACCACGATCCGGCTGGACGATCTCGACGTCATCTGCCATGTCCTCGGTTGCGAGCCGACTGATCTTCTCGTGCCCGAGCCCGAGAAGGTCCGAGCCCGCAAGCCCGGCGCCCGTCGGCGGGTAGAAGCGAGTGGGAGCACGAATATGGTCGCGCCCCGGTTCGGCCCGAAGAACGATCGGCCGGCGCCACCGCTATGAGTCCGGCACGCGGCCCGAACGGACCCTTGAGTCCGCCGCTGCCCTGGACTGCGTGCGGGGTGAAGCCGGCCGCGTGGCTCACGCCCCGAATCGACTTCTGCTACGACTGCATCCCCGGCGGCCCGTTCGCACCGCCGGCGTGCAGCAAGTGCGGATCGGCCGAGTATTACAGCCAAGGGCTCTGCGCCCACTGTCACCCCGGCAGCCCCGGCTTCATCGGCTCCTGCCGCGACTGCCTCGCCTGGGGCGTCTACCGGCAACGCAACTGGCGGTGCTGGAAGTGCCGCTGGTGGTTCACGCACTACCCGCAGGGCGAGTGTGTCTCCTGCCACCGCGAGGTCACCATCGGTGAGCAGGGCTACTGCCGCCTCTGCCTGGAAACCGCCCGCTACCACCAGACGCCCGGCGAACCGCTCGACCTCGACGCGGCCCGCAAGTACGGCCAGCAGCTCTTCCTCGCCTCGATGAACGACTCCCGCCGGCCCGCAGAACTCCGCCTGCCGATGGCGATGAGCATCCGCGAAGCGCTCAAAGTCATCAACACGCCGCCGCCGGTTCCCGCCAGCTACCAGCCGGTGCTGTTTCCTATCGACCCCGACCCCGAACGCCTCCGTCAGCGCTCCAATGAGATCAGGCTGCGCGACATCACCAGCCGCACCGACCACTTCCTCTACGCCCGCGCCCGCGAGTACGCATGGAGCAAGCGACAGACCAACCAGGTCAGGCGCACCCTGAAGGTCCTGCAGTTGGTGTTCCCCGGCGCGAATCTGCGCTTTCGCGCCTCTGACATCCTCGCGATGCGCAGCTACGACGGCGGAAGCAACATGCGCTCCACCATCGAAGTCCTCGAAGACGCGGGGCTGCTCATCGACGATCGGGGGCCCTCGTTCACCACGCTCTTCGAACGCAAGACTCACGCCCTTCCTGAGCCGATGCGATCCCAGCTCGAGCTCTGGCGCGACATCATGGTCGACGGTTCCAAGACCCCGCCGCGCCGTCAGCCCCGCGACACGATGACCGTCAAAGGCCAGATGTACGGCATCCTCCCCGCGATCACTCGCTGGGTCGACGACGGGCGCACCAGCCTCGCAGGGATCAGCACCGAAGACATCCTCGCCGCCCTCCCTGACGACCCCTCGCGCCGTCACATCATGATGCTCGGTTTCCGCAGTCTGTTCACGATCCTGCGCGGCCGCAAGCAGGTCTTCACCGACCCGACGAATGCGATCCCGCTGCGCGGCCCGCGGCGCAACACACCGCTGCCGATGGAGCCCACGGCGATCCGGGACGCCCTGGTCGACCCCGACCCCGCAGTGGCGTTGGCCGTCTCTCTCGTCGCCTTCCACGCCCTGACCACGCAGCAGGTCCAGCACATCCAACTCACCGACATCATCGACGGACGTCTGCGAATGCCCGACGTCCGCTTCATCCCGCTCGCGAAACCTGTCCGCGTCCGCCTGAGCGCGTGGCTCGGCCACCGTGCCCAGCGCTGGCCGGAAACGAAGAACCCCTACCTGCTCGTCACCGTCCAGACCGCGCCCCGTCTCTCGCCGCCCGGCCGGAACTTCCCCTGGAAGAAGGCCGGAGTGACAGCCCAGGCCCTGCGCACCGACCGGATTCTCTATGAAGTCGAGCAGGCCGGCGGCGACGTCAGGCGCATCTGCGACCTCTTCGGCATCGGCATCGAGACCGCGCTGCGCTACTCCCACACCGCCACGGGACCGCAGAACATCACGGCCGACAGTGCGTAGCCGCCTCGGAAGATGAACCTTCGGCAAACACCACCCAGATGCGCCTCGCCGACTTGCCGCGTGCTTCGAGAAGCGTCAATATAGATACATGTCGAATCAAGAGGTCGAGTTGGTCATCGTCGGGTCCGGTCCCGCCGGGTACACCGCGGCGGTCTACGCTGCTCGTGCGGGGCTTGCCCCGGTCGTGATCGCCGGCTCGGTGACCGCGGGCGGGGCGTTGATGACGACGACCGAGGTGGAGAACTTCCCCGGCTTCGTCGATGGTGTGCAGGGTCCGGAGTTGATGGAGTCGATGCGGGCGCAGGCTGAACGGTTCGGCGCTCGGATCGTCTACGACGACGCGACCCGCCTCGACCTCGAGGGCGACGTGAAGATCATCGAGACCGGTGCCGGGGCCACGTATCGGGCGCGGGCGGTGGTCCTGGCGATGGGCTCCGCGTACCGCAAGCTCGACCTCCCCGAGGAGGACCGCTTGTCCGGGCACGGAGTGTCCTGGTGCGCGACGTGCGACGGGTTCTTCTTCCGCGACCAGGAGATCGCCGTGGTCGGCGGCGGAGACTCCGCGATGGAGGAGGCCCTGTTTCTCACCCGGTTCGCGTCGAAAGTGACCGTCGTGCACCGCCGGGACGAGTTCCGGGCGTCGAAGATCATGGCGCAGCGCGTGCTGGACGACCCGAAGATCGAGGTCGCCTGGAACAGCGAGGTCGCCGCGATCCTCGGCGACGAGCAGGTCACCGGGCTCACGCTGCGCGATAGCGTCACTGGGACCGAGCGGAGACTCGACGCGACGGGGGTGTTCGTCGCGGTCGGGCACGACCCGCGCTCCGAGCTCGTGACCGGCCAGGTCGACACCGACGCGGACGGGTACGTGCGGGTCGCGCACCCGTCGACGCGGACGAACCTGGCCGGGGTGTTCGCGGCCGGGGATCTCGTCGATCACACGTACCGGCAGGCGATCACCGCCGCGGGCACCGGCTGCGCGGCCGCGCAGGACGCCCAGCACTACCTGTCGAACCTTGCTCCCGCCACCGTTTCCGCACCTGTTCTGGAGGTTTCCGCATGAGCACCGTCACCCCCGTCACCGACGCCACGTTCCGGGCTGAAGTGCTCGAGTCCGAGCTGCCCGTCGTGGTCGACATCTGGGCGGCCTGGTGCGGGCCGTGTAAGGCGGTCGCCCCGATCCTGGACCAGCTCGCCGGTGAGTACGCGGGCCGGGTGAAGATCGTGAAGGTCGATGCCGATCAGAACCCCGAGACCGTGACCGCGGCCGGCGTGACCTCGATCCCGACCCTCGGGTTCTACCGGAACGGGGAACGGGCGGACGTGTTGATCGGCGCGCAGCCGAAGCCCGTCTACGCGACGAAGATCGAGGAGCTGCTCGCATGACCGACACCGTGACCCGCACCGCACCGAAACGGCTCTCCACACTCGACAAGTGGCTGCCGCTGTGGATCGGCCTCGCCATGGTCGCCGGTCTCCTCCTCGGCCGGTTCGTGCCTGTGCTCTCCGACGTGCTGTCCGCGATGGAGGTCGGTGGGATCTCGGTCCCGATCGGGCTGGGCCTGCTGGTGATGATGTATCCGGTGCTCGCGAAGGTCCGCTACGACAAGGTCGCCGCCGTCACCGGCGACAAGAAGCTCCTGGTCTCTTCGCTCGTGATGAACTGGCTCGTGGGGCCGGCGGTGATGTTCGCCCTGGCCTGGATCTTCCTGCCGGATCTGCCCGAGTACCGCACCGGGCTGATCATCGTCGGGCTCGCCCGCTGCATCGCGATGGTCGTGATCTGGAACGATCTGGCCTGCGGTGACCGGGAAGCGACCGCGGTGCTGGTGGCGATCAACTCGGTGTTCCAGGTCGTCGCGTTCTCCCTGCTGGGCTGGTTCTATCTCACCGTCCTGCCGGGCTGGCTGGGGTTGGACACGCAAGGGCTGGAGATCTCGGTCTGGCAGATCGCGCTGAATGTGATCGTCTTCCTCGGCGTCCCCCTCGCCGCGGGGTTCGCGTCGCGGTGGATCGGCGAGAAGCGGAAGGGGCGCGACTGGTACGAGGAGACGTTCCTTCCGAGGGTCGGGCCGTGGGCGCTGTACGGGCTGCTGTTCACGATCGTGCTGCTGTTCGCCCTCCAGGGCGAACAGGTCACCTCCCGGCCGATGGACGTCGCCCGGATCGCACTTCCCTTGCTGGTGTACTTCGGGCTGATGTGGTTCGCGGGGCTGCTGCTCGGCAAGAGGATCGGCCTGAGCTACGCGCGATCGACGACGCTCGCGTTCACCGCGGCCGGGAACAACTTCGAACTGGCCATCGCGGTCGCCATCGGCACCTTCGGCGCGGCCTCCGGGCAGGCCTTGGCGGGGGTCGTCGGCCCGCTCATCGAGGTGCCCGTGTTGGTGGGGCTGGTCTACGTCTCGCTCTGGGCGGCGAAAGCCTGGTTCCGCACCGACCCCTACACCACCGAATCCATGATCGAATCGAGGACGTCATGACCGACGCTGCTGTCCTTCCCGACGCCGAGGCGTGCGCGCCCTCCGCGATGCACGCGATCGGCGCCGACGCAGCTGCGACTGTGGCCGGGGCGCTCAAGGCGCTGGCGGATCCGCTGCGGCTGCGGATGCTGTCCGCGATCGCGACCGACCCGCGCGGCGAGTCCTGCGTGTGCGATCTCGCGGAGCTCGCCGACGTGTCCCAGCCGACCGTCTCCCACCATCTGAAGGTGTTGAAGGAGACCGGGATGCTGCGGTCCGAGCGGCGCAGTACGTGGGTCTGGTACCGGATCGCGCCGGGCAAGCAGCGCGCCGTCGCGGCCCTCCTCGACGCGTTCGCACCAGCGGCAGTCGCCGACGAGCCGGAGGACGCTCAGGCGCGAGTTGAAGCGTTGCGGCAGATGGACGCCCGCGTGACCCGGCTCGCCGAGGAACTGGCCGACGAGCTGACCGGGCTGCATCGTGATGTCGTGATCGCGATCGTGCGCGAGTCCTACGCGGGCCTGGTGCGGTCGGCGAAGCTGACGCAGCACATGATCCCGCTGACCGAGCGCTTCGCCCGCCAGCGCCTCGCCGACCTCACCCGGGATCGGTCTTCGGGGGTGCCGCAGGTGCTGTTCGTGTGCGTGCAGAACGCGGGCCGTTCCCAGCTCGCCGCCGCCATCGTCAACCAGCTCGCCGACGGCCGAGTGATCGCCCGTTCCGCAGGCTCGACCCCGGCGTCGGACCTGCACCCGCACGTGCGCTCCCTGCTCGTCGAGATCGAAGGCGAGCAGGAGGCTCGGGATGCGTTCCCGAAGCCGCTGACCGACGACGCCGTCCGCGCCGCGGACGTTGTGGTGACGATGGGCTGCGGCGACGTGTGCCCGATCATCCCGGGTGTCCGCTACGAGGATTGGGCCGTCGGCGACCCCGCCCTCGCCTCCCCGCAAGGGGTCGACGCGATCCGACACGACATCGAGTCCCGCGTCCGCGCCCTCCTCGCGACCCTCACCGACTGAAAGAAGCCAAAGATCATGACCGTTCAGCAGCCCTCTGTCCTGTTCGTCTGCGTCCACAACGCCGGCCGCTCCCAGATGGCCGCCGGCTATCTCCGCCACCTCGCCGCAGGCCGCATCGAGGTCCGCTCGGCCGGGTCCATGCCCGCCGAGCAGATCAACCCCGTGGCCGTCGAAGCCATGCGCGAGGAAGGGATTGACATCACCGCCGAGCAGCCGAAGGTGCTCACCACCGAGGCGGTGCAGGCCTCCGACGTGGTGATCACGATGGGCTGAGGCGACGCCTGCCCGTTCTTCCCGGGCAAGCGGTACGAGGACTGGAAGCTCGACGACCCCGCCGGACAGGGCATCGAGGCGGTGCGCCCGATCCGCGACGAGATCAAAGGTCGCGTCGAAACGCTGCTGGCGGAACTGCTCGTCTGAGGGACTGCGAGGGACTGCGAGCACGGGAGGGGCAGCGGCCAATGGCCCTGCCTCTCCGCTGTGTTTCCGGGTTTCCTGGTCCCTGCGGCGAACACCGATGTGCCGTGAGGCGTGCGCCATCGATCGCGCTACAGCCCGTTCTTGCTCTACCGGGACGCGCCTCGCAGCGCTGCTTCGATCTGCTCCTGCGTAGGCGCTCCGGCGAACCCGTTCCTCGTCGCATAGACGCGGCACGCGAGCGAGCGGACCGGTGCTGTCGGGAACAGGTCGACGCCGTCGACGAGGATCGTGGGCGAGCCTCCGAACCGGGTGCTTACCGCCTCGGCCTCGGTCCGGATCGTGACCAGCTCGACAGGCACGGCCCTGAATCCAAGAGCGTCCAGTGCTGCGCGCGCGTTGGCTTCGGCCACGTCCGTGTTCGGGCAACCGACAATGTGCAGCAGCTCGACCTTCATGCGGCATCCTCGAATCGCGCGTCGTTCGACGCCCGGTCCGGGCCTGGCGGGAGAAGGTTCAGGCAGACCAGGCCGACACCGGCGACGACGAAGACATCGGCGACGTTCCCGACGAACAGGTCGCCGTAGGCGAGGAAGTCCGTGACCTGCCCCCGTCCGAAGGAGGGCGGGTTCAGGAGCCGGTCGACGAGGTTGCCGACCGCGCCGCCGAGGACCAGGCCCAACGCGGCACCCCACCGCGCGCCACGCAGCCGCACAGCGAACACAACTACCGCGATGGCGGCGAGGAGGCCGACGAGGGTGAAGATCCAGGTGGACCCGGAGCCGAGCGAGAACGCGGCTCCGGGGTTGTAGACCAGGGACAGGCCGAACAGGTCGCCGACCAGCGGAACCCGCTCGCCAGAAGTCAACTGCGCCACAGCGAGGGCCTTCGACCCCTGATCGAGGGCCACGGCGAGCACGGCGACCGCGAGGGCGACGCCGAGTGCCCTCCGACCTTTCGGGGAGGGCGGACTCGTCCCCTCGGCGACGACGGTGCCCTGCGCGGTCACGCGATCGACTTCCTGGTGCGCGCGGCGCGCAGCCCGTTGAGGATCACGATCACCTCGGCGATCTCGTGCACGAGCACCACGGCCGCGAGGCCTAGGACGCCGAACAGGGCCAGCGGCAGCAGGACGGTGATGATCAGCAGCGACAGAATGATGTTCTGGTTGATGATGTGCCGTCCCCGGCGGGCGTGGTCGAACGCGCGCGGGAGCAGGCGCAGGTCGTGGCCGGTGAAGCCGACGTCGGCGGACTCGATCGCGGCGTCGGAGCCGGTCGCGCCCATCGCGATGCCGATGTCCGCCGCGGCGAGGGCGGGGGCGTCGTTGATGCCGTCGCCGATCATCGCGACCGACCCCTGCTTCTCGCCGAGCTTGGCGATCGCTGAGGCCTTGTCCTCGGGACGCAGCTCGGCGCGGACGTCCTCGATCCCGGCCTGCATTGCCAGAGCCCGGGCGGTGCGGGCGTTGTCGCCGGTGAGCATGGTCATCCCGACGCCCTGGGCGGCGAGGGTGCGGACCACCTCGGGGACCTCGGGTCGCAGCTCGTCGCGGACGCCGATCGCCGCGACCGGGACGTCGTCGCGGTGCACGATCACGACGGTCATGCCCTGCTCCTCCAGGCCCGCGACCTGGTCCTTGAGCGTCCCGGCGTCCAGCCATCGGGGGCTGCCGACGGTGACCCGGGCCCCGTCGAGGGTGCCCTCGATGCCGTGCCCGGCCTGCTCGGTCACGTCCAGGGCGGCGGGGGCTCCGGGCGAGGCGGCGGTGATCGCGGCGGCCAGCGGGTGGGTGCTGTGCTGCTCCAGGGATGCCGCCCAGGCCAGGGCTTGCGCCTCGGTCACGCTGTCCGTGGTGAGGACGGCGGTGACGGCGGGCTCGTTGCGGGTGAGGGTGCCGGTCTTGTCGACGGCGACGTGGCGGATCACGCCGAACCGTTCGAACACGGCACCGGATTTGATGATCACGCCGAACTTGCTCGCCGAGCCGATCGCGGCGACGACGGTCAGCGGGACGGAGATCGCCAGCGCGCACGGCGACGCGGCGACGAGCACCACGAGGGCGCGGGTGATCCACAGCTCCGGGTCGCCCAGCAGCGAGCCGATGATCGCGACGAGAGCGGCGAGGATCAGCACGCCGGGCACGAGCGGCCGGGCGATGCGGTCGGCCAGGCGGGCACGGTCCCCCTTCTCGGCCTGCGCCTGCTCGACCAGCTCCACGATCGTGGTCAGCGAGTTGTCGGTGCCCGCCGCGGTCGTCTCGACCTCCAGGGCACCGGCGGTGTTGATCGCCCCGGCCGACACCGCGTCGCCGGGCTCGACCTCCACCGGGATCGACTCCCCGGTGATCGCCGAGGTGTCCAGGCTCGACCGGCCCGTGCGGACGATCCCGTCGGTCGCGATCCGCTCACCGGGACGCACGAGCATCAGCTGACCAACGGCCAGATCCTTCGCGGCGACCTCCACGGACGCGCCATCCCGCCGGATGGTCGCGGTCTCCGGGACCAGCTTGAGCAGCGCCCGCAGCCCGCCGCGGGCGCGGTCCATGGCCTTGTCCTCCAGCGCTTCGGCGATCGAGTACAAGAACGCCAGCGCCGCGGCCTCCTCGACGTAGCCGAGGATGACCGCGCCCACTGCGCTGATCGTCATCAGCAGCCCGATGCCGAGCTTGCCCTTGAACAGCTTGCGGATCGCGCCGGGCGTGAACGTCGACGCGCCCAGCAGCAGGCCGATCCAGAACGCCACCAGCGCCGGGACCTCCGCACCCGTCCATTCCAGGACCAGGCCCGTGCCGAAGGCGACGCCGGAGAGCACCGGGACCATGATCCCGCGGTCACGCCACCACGGACGCTCCCGCTCTTCCTCGGCCTCCTCGCCGACCCGGGTCTCCGGCTCGTCGCAGCCGCACGCCGCGCTCACGCGCCCGCTCCCGTCCCGCAGCAACCCGGCACCGTGCACTCGTCGTCCACGCACGGCGCGTGCTCGTCCACCGCCAGCGTCACGTCCACCAGCGCCGTGAGCGCCGCCGCGAGGTGCGGGTCGGCGATCTCGTAGCGCGTCTGCCGCCCCTCCGGCTCGGCGACCACGATCCCGCAGTCGCGCAGGCAGGTCAGGTGGTTCGACACGTTCGAGCGCGTCAGCTCCAGCTCGCGCGAGAGCACGGCCGGGTAGCTCGGCCCGTCCAGCAGGGTCATCAGGATCCGGGAGCGCGTCGGGTCCGCCATGGCCCGGCCGAGCCGGTTCATGACGTCGAGGCGCGAAGCAATAGTCAGCATGCACTGAACTATACAGCAATCACTGAACCATTGTCGATGATGGTGAACCTCGCACCCGCGACCCAGCAGCGGCACTCCCGCACCCGGAACCCTCACGACACCCGCACCGGAGGGCGCGGTACAGTCGCAGAGGAAGCAGTTCCTCGAACATCCACCCGCACCCACACTAATACAACGGCACGGGCGGAAGTTCCCGCCAAAACCGTCAATATTCACCGGAACATCTAGGTTTTTGTCTCTATTCCCGCGTCTTCGTGAGTTGCTTCCATGTGATTCAGGTGCGTCCTGCCCGCTGTATCAACGAAGCCACGCCGGATCAAGATTCCTGACAAACCATCACGATTCCTGACGATTCGGGCGTATTCTTGATGCATGGTCAGGATTGCTGAAGTAGCGGGCTGATGAGCCTCGCTGTCGTTCGGAGTATCGGGACCGCTCGCGGGTGGCGGTCCGAGGAAGATGCTGCGGACTTTGAGCAGGAGATCATGGTCAAGCCCCGGGACGTGGTGTAGCGGACGGTGATCCTTCTGTTGTTGATTTCGGTTAGGCGCTGAGCTCGAGGACGGTGTCGGTGTTCACCTCCTCTCCGGTGTCGGCGACGAGGGTGAGGCGGGACTTGGCAAGGATCTCGAGGCCGAGGTAGCGGCGGCCCTCGACCCATTCGTCAGTCTGCTCGGCGAGGACCGCGCCGACGAGGCGGATGATCGCGTCGCGATTGGGGAAGATGCCCACGGAATCGGTGCGGCGGCGGATCTCCCGGTTGAGGCGCTCGTTCGGATTGTTCGACCAAATCTGCTGCCAGAGCCCGTCGGGGAACCCGGTGAACGCGAGGATGTCCGCCCTCGCGGCGTCGAGGTGCTCGAACGCGTCGGGGAGTTTCCCGTCGACGTAGTCCAGCAGCCGGTCGAACTGGGCGTGCACGGCGTCCTTGTCGGGCTGGTCGTAGACGGAGTGCAGCATCGCTTTCACCGCCGGCCACATGGCCTTCGGTGTCACGCTCATCAGGTTCGCCGCGTAGTGGGTTCTGCATCTCTGCCAGACAGCTCCGGGCAGGTTCGCCGAGATCGCTTCCACCAGCCCGGCGTGCGCGTCGGAGGTGACCAGGCGGACCCCGCCGAGGCCGCGGGCGACGAGGTCGGCGAAGAACGAGTTCCAGGCCGCCCCGGTCTCGCTGGTCGCCACGCGCAGGCCGAGGACTTCGCGATGCCCGTCCCCATTCACGCCGGTCGCGATGAGCACGACCGCGTTGATCACGCGGCCGCCTTCGCGGACCTTCATGGTGAGCGCGTCGGCGGCGACGAACGTGAACGGGCCTGCATCATCGAGCGGGCGGTGACGGAACTGGTCGACGTGCTCGTCGAGGTCCGCCGCCATCCGCGAGACCTGCGACTTCGACAGCGAGTGGATCCCGAGAGTCTTCACGAGCTTGTCCATCCGTCGGGTGGAGACGCCGGCGAGGTAGCAGTCCGCGACCACGGTGATCAGCGCCGTCTCGGCCCGCTTACGGCGCTCCAGCAACCACTCCGGGAAGTAGGTTCCGGTGCGCAGCTTCGGGATCTGAACGTCGATCGTGCCGACACGAGTGTCCAGGTCGCGGTGCCGGTAGCCGTTGCGTTGGGCGGTGCGGTCGGGGCTGGGCTTGCCCCATTCGGCGCCGACAACAGCGTCCGCGTCGGCGGACAGCAGCGCGTTGATCATCGTCTGCAGCAACTGCCGCATCAGATCGGGAGATCCGTCGGCAAGGGCTTCACCGAGCAGGCGGGCAGGGTCGACAATATGAGGTGCGGTCATCGTGATGATGCCTTTCGAGTGGGATGTGAGAGTTTCCTCGAAGGATCACACGGTGACCGCGCCCACGTCCAAGACAGGACCGGCAGCCACCGCGCGCTACACCACGTTAAGGGGCACTACTGAGATCATCGACCAGTACGCGCTCGCGATGGCCGCAGCTGGGCTCAGCGACGCTTACATCTCGCACTCACGAACAGCGATCTTCGAGCTCCGTTCGCACGTGAATATCCCGCTGTGGCAGGTCAAGCCCGCCGACGCGGACGCGTTTCTTGCCGGGCTTCGCCGAGCGGGTCTTGCGGCTTCGACGCGTGCGGGCAAAGCGGGCGTGATCGCCCAGTTCTTCGACTTTGCGATCAGTCGGTATCAGGCCGACATCAACGCGCTTACCGGGTGGGTGATCGAGCAGCCCATCGATGAGTACAACCGGCAATCGGGTTCGTCGCTCGGCAAAGTCCGCGTCCCGCCCTCGGACGCGGAGGTCGACCGACTCTTCGGCGGCTGGGCGGCTTCGTTGCAGGATGAGCGGCGATTTCTCCCGGCGGCGCGGAACTACTTCGCGGCGTCGTTGTGGCGGCGAGTCGGGCTGCGGATCACGGAGAGCACGAAACTCGATCTTCGCGACTGGCGGCCCGATCTCGGCACGCTCGGGAAACTGCATGTCCGATTTGGGAAAGGCTCGCGCGGGCGCGGCTCGAAGCAGCGCCTGGTTCCCGCGATCAACGGTGCCGACAAGCTCATGGATTGGTGGCTCGGCGACGTGCGGCACAGGTTCGGCCCGGATTGGGATGACCCGGATGCGCCGCTGATCCCGTCGGAACGGTTCGATCATGAGCTCGGCCGCACGGGGAGGGCCAGCGACGATGTGCTCCGGCGCGGGCTGGTGCGTGCGACCGAGCGGTTTCTGCCTGCGTGGTCGGGTGATCTGACTCCGCACGTGCTGCGGCACTATTGCGCGTCGTCGCTGTATCTGGCGGGTATGGACTTGAAAGCCCTCCAAGAACTGCTCGGGCATCAGTGGCTGTCGACGACGACGCAGTACATCCACGTCTCGAGCCAGCACATCGAGGATGCGTGGGCGCACGCGAACAAGAGCGTTGAGGAACGATTCGAAGGGATGGCGTGACTGATGAAGTGGAACCTGAGAGTCCAGGCCGCTGAGCGCGGCATCTGGAAGTCTGCGGAGTTGCGGCGCATGCTCGCCGCCGCTGGGTTGGAGATGAGCCAGGGCAAGATGTCGGGGCTGTGGACGGGCACTCCGACGACGATCCGCCTCGATGATCTCGACGTGATCTGCCACGTCCTGGACTGCCAGCCGACAGACCTCCTCGTGCCCGAACCGGAAAAGGTCAGCGCGCGCACGCGACGGCTCGAGCAGCACAGCGAGGCCAACGGTTCGACACCGCGAGTGACGCCACGGTTGGGCGCGAAGGATGACCGGCCCGCCCCGCCGCTATGAGTCCGGCACGCGGTCCGAACGGGCCGCTGAGCCCGCCGCTGCCCTGCACGGGGTGCGGCGTGAAACCGGCCGCGTGGCTCCAGCCTCGCGTCGACTACTGCTACGACTGCATCCCCGGCGGCCCCTTCGCTCCGCCGCTATGCCGCAGATGCGGATCGAGCGAGTACTACAGCCAAGGATTGTGCGCGCATTGCCATCCGGGAAGTCCCGGCCTCATAGGGTCCTGTCGTGATTGCCTGGCCTGGGGCGTCTACCGGAATCGCAACTGGCGGTGCCCGAAGTGCCGCTGGTGGTTCAAGCACTACCCGCAAGGCGAATGCGTCTCGTGCCATCGCGACGTCACCATCGGTGAGCAGGGCTACTGCCGCCTCTGCCTGGAGACCGCCCGGATGCTGCAAGTACTCGGCGAACCGCTCGACCTCGACGCACCGCGAAAGTTCGGGGCGCAACTGTTCTTCGCCGTGATGAACGATCCCCGCAGGCCTGCCGAGAAGCACCGGCCGATGGCGATGAGCCTGCGCGAAGCGATCCGGCTCGTCGCCGCGCCGCCGCCGGTCGCCGAGAGCACCCAGCCGGTGCTGTTCGATCTGGATCCCGACCCGGAACGGGTGCGGCAGCGCTCGAACGAGATCCGGCGGCGCGACATCACCTCCCGCACCGATCACTTCCTGTACGCCCGCGCCGCCGAGTATGCGTGGAGCAAACGGCAGACGAACCAGGTGCGGCGCACGTTGAAGATTCTCCAGCTCGTGTTCCCCGGCGCGAATCTGCACTTCCGTGCTTCCGACATTCTCGCGATGCGCCGCTACGACGATGACGGCAACATCCGCTCCACGATCGAAGTCCTGGGCGACGCCGACCTCCTCATCGACGACCGAGTGCCGACGTTCGAGCAGCTCTTCGACCGTAAGACCAGGCATCTGCCCGAGCCGATGCGCTCCCAGCTCGAACTCTGGCGCGACATCATGGCCGACGGATCGAAGACCACGCCGCGCCGTCAACCCCGCGACACGATGACCGTGAAAGGGCAGATGTACGGCATCCTCCCCGCGATCACCCGCTGGGTCGAGGAAGGCCGCACCAGCCTGACCGGGATCAGCACTGAAGACATCCTCGACGCGCTCCCGGATGATCCGAGCCGCCAGCACACGATGATGCTCGGCTTCCGCACCCTGTTCACGATCCTGCGCGGCCGCAAGATCGTCTTCGCCGACCCGACGAAACCGATTCCGCTGCGCGGCCCCAAACGCACGATCCCGCTCCCGATGGAGAAGTCCGCGATCCGTGACGCGCTCACCAGCCCTGACCCCGCAATCGCTCTGGCCGTCGCCCTCGTCGCTTTCCACGCCCTCACCACACAACAGGTGCAGCACGTCCAGCTCACCGATATCATCGACGGCAGACTCCGCATGCCCGACGGCCGTACGATCCCGCTCGCCGAACCCGTGCGGGTGCGCCTGGCCGCCTGGCTCGACCATCGCGCCACGCGTTGGCCCGAGACGAAGAACCCGTACCTGCTCGTCACGATCCAGACCGCGCCGCGCCTGTCGCCACCGGGCCGGAACTTCCCCTGGAAGAAGGCCGGAGTCACCGCTCAGGCGCTGCGCACTGACCGCATCCTCTACGAGGTCGAACAGACCGGCGGCGATGTGCGACGCATCTGCGACCTGTTCGGCATCGGCATCGACACCGCCCTCCGCTATGCGCATCCCGCCCGAGTCGACCGTCCTGTAGATGACGGCGGCGACTCCGCCGGGTGAACACTCGGCGAACAACCTCCCGAACGCACCTACCCGACTTGCCGCTTGGTTCGATGAATGTCAATATAGAGACATGTCGATGCAACAGGTGGTGATCGTCGGGTCTGGTCCGGCGGGGTATACGGCCGCGGTCTACGCGGCCAGGGCGGGACTTTCTCCCGTCGTGGTCGCTGGCTCGGTGACCGCCGGCGGTTCGCTCATGACGACCACCGAGGTCGAGAACTTCCCGGGCTTCACCGACGGGGTGCAGGGCCCGGACCTGATGGACGCGATGCGTGCGCAGGCCGAGCGCTTCGGGGCGCGTATCGTCTACGACGACGCGACCCGGCTCGACCTCGCAGGCGAGGTCAAGACGATCGAGACCGGCTCGGGCGAAACGTTCGAGGCGCGTAGCGTGATCCTCACCACCGGTTCCGCTTACCGCAAGCTCGGCCTCGCCGAGGAAGCTCGGCTCTCCGGTCACGGCCTGTCATGGTGCGCGACCTGCGACGGCTTCTTCTTCCGCGAGAAGGAGATCGCCGTCGTCGGCGGCGGGGACTCCGCGATGGAAGAGGCACTGTTCCTCACGCGCTTCGCGTCGAAGGTCACGATCGTGCACCGGCGTGATGACTTCCGGGCGTCGAAGATCATGGCCGAGCGGGTGCGCGCCGATCCGAAGATCGAGGTCGCCTGGAACAGTGAAGTCGCCGAGCTCGTCGGTGAGAACGCCGTCGAAGCGCTCCGCCTGCGCGACACCGTCACCGGTGACGAGCGTGCCCTTCCGATCTCTGGCGTGTTCGTTGCGATCGGGCACGACCCGCGCTCGGAGCTGCTGACCGGGCAGGTCGATCTCGACGACGACGGCTACGTGCTCGTCGACCATCCGTCGACCGCGACGAACCTGCCTGGCGTGTTCGCCGCGGGTGATCTCGTCGACCGCCGTTACCGGCAGGCGATCACGGCATCGGGCACGGGCTGTGCCGCGGCCCTTGACGCGCAGCATTTCCTCGCCGGCCTGCCTGCCGACGAGACCGAGACCGAACTTCTGGAGGTGTCCGCATGAGCGCGACCATCACCGTCACCGATGCCACGTTCGAGGCCGAGGTGCTGCAGTCCGACATCCCCGTCGTGGTCGACATCTGGGCGACCTGGTGCGGGCCGTGCAAGGCGATCGCACCGATCCTCGACGATCTCGCCGGCGAGTACGACGGCCGCGTGAAGATCGTGAAGCTCGACGCGGATGCCAACCCGCAGACCGCGATGGCTGCTGATGTCACGTCGATCCCGACTCTCGGGTTCTACCGGGGCGGTGAGCGCGTCGACGTGCTCATCGGCGCACACCCGAAGCCGATCATCGCGGGCAAGATTGACGAGCTGATCGTATGAGCACCGCAACCCAGACCCGCGCGATGCCGGCGAAGCTGTCCACCCTTGACCGGTGGCTGCCGCTGTGGATCGGGCTCGCCATGGTCGCGGGCCTCCTCCTCGGCCGCTTCATCCCCGCACTGTCCGACCTGCTCGCGCATATGGAGGTCGGTGGTATCTCGGTGCCGATCGGTCTCGGACTGCTGGTGATGATGTATCCGGTGCTGGCGAAGGTCCGCTACGACAAGGTCGCCGCTGTCACGGGAGACAAAAAGCTCCTCGTCTCATCGCTGATCCTGAACTGGATCGCAGGGCCTGCCGTGATGTTCGCCCTCGCGTGGCTCTTCCTGCCCGATCTGCCCGAGTACCGCACCGGTCTCATCATCGTGGGGCTCGCGCGTTGCATCGCGATGGTGGTGATCTGGAACGACCTCGCTTGCGGCGACCGTGAAGCGACCGCGGTGCTGGTGTTCATCAACTCCGTGTTCCAGGTCGTCGCGTTCTCGCTGCTCGGCTGGTTCTACCTCACCGTGCTGCCGGGCTGGCTCGGCCTCGACTCCCAAGGCCTGGATGTCTCGATCGGGCAGATCGCGATCAACGTGCTCGTATTCCTTGGCGTCCCGCTCGCGGCTGGGTTCCTCACTCGCTTCTTCGGTGAGAAGGCGAAGGGCCGCGACTGGTACGAGGCGAAGTTCATCCCCTTTATCGGCCCGTTCGCGCTCTACGGCCTCCTGTTCACGATCGTGCTGCTATTCGCGCTGCAGGGTGAGGCGATCACGTCGCAGCCGTGGGACGTCGCCCGGATCGCGCTGCCGCTGTTGGCGTACTTCGCGATCATGTGGTTCGCAGGCCTCCTGCTCGGGAAGGGCATCGGCCTCAACTACGCCCGCTCGACGACCCTCGCGTTCACGGCGGCAGGCAACAACTTCGAGCTCGCCATCGCCGTCGCGATCGGCACCTTCGGCGCGACCAGCGGCCAGGCCCTCGCAGGCGTCGTCGGCCCGCTCATCGAGGTGCCCGTGCTCGTGGGTCTGGTCTATGTCTCGCTCTGGGCCGCCCGCACGTGGTTCCACACCGACCCGTATGCGGTTCCCGCCGTCACCAAATCGAGGGCATCATGACCACCACCGAGCTCTGCACACCGACCCCGACGCACGTCATCGGCGAAGACGCCGCCGATGCTGTCGCTTCAACGCTCAAGGCGCTGGCCGATCCGTTCCGGCTGCGGATGCTGTCGGCGATCGCGACGGACCCGCGCGGCGAGGCCTGCGTGTGCGACCTCGCCGAGCTCGCCGACGTCTCCCAGCCCACCGTCTCGCATCACTTGAAGAAGCTCAAGGACACCGGGCTGCTGGCCTCCGAGCGGCGCGGCACCTGGGTGTACTACAGCATCCTGCCGGCGCGGAAGCAGGCCGTGACCGCGCTGCTGGACGCGTTCGCGCCCGCCGCGATCGCCGACGCGCAGGCCGAGCAGGAAGACCGCGCGACGGCACTGGCCGCCCTCGACGCGAAGGTCGAGCACCTCGCCGCCGAGCTCGCCGACGAGATGACGCACCTGAACCGCAACCTCGTCGTCACGATCGTGCGCGAGTCGTTCGCGGGTCTCGTCCGCTCGGCGAAGCTCACCCAGCATATGATCCCGCTCACCGAACGTTTCGCCCGTCAGCGTCTCGCCGACCTCACACGGGATCGCGAAACGGGGATGCCGCAGGTGCTGTTCGTGTGCGTCGCAAACGCGGGCCGTTCTCAGCTCGCCGCCGCCCTCGTCAATCAGCTCTCCGGCGGTGCGGTTGTTGCCCGGTCGGCCGGGTCGACGCCAGCGGCCGAGGTGCACCCGCACGTGCGCTCGATCCTCGCCGACATCGAAGGCGAGCAGGACGCCGCGGCCGCGTTCCCGAAGCCGCTCACCGACGACGCCGTCCGCGCCGCGGACGTCGTGGTCACGATGGGCTGCGGGGACGTGTGCCCGATCATCCCCGGCGTCCGCTACGAAGATTGGGCTGTCGGTGACC
Source organism: Microbacterium sp. No. 7 (assembly GCF_001314225.1). NCBI lineage: Bacteria > Bacillati > Actinomycetota > Actinomycetes > Micrococcales > Microbacteriaceae > Microbacterium > Microbacterium sp. No. 7. Next base: position 2,932,686 of record NZ_CP012697.1, on the reverse strand, counting down.
CCGCCCTCGCCTCCGAAGACGGCGTTGCGGCGATCGCCGCTGACATCGAGGCCCGCGTCCGTGGCCTGCTCGCCGAGCTGTGCGTTCCCGTCGACGGTGACGGCGCATGACAAGCGAGACGCGACGTGCGCCGGTGCGCGGGTCGGCGTGGGAAGTGTTCCGGGTGTTCCTGCGCCTCGGGGTGACCTCGTTCGGCGGGCCGATCGCGCACCTGGGCTACTTCCGCACCGAGATCGTGGAACGCCGACGCTGGATGGACGACCGCGCCTACGCCGACCTGGTCGCGCTGTGCCAGTTCCTTCCCGGCCCGGCCTCGAGCCAGGTCGGGTTCGGCATCGGCCTGCACCGCGCCGGATACCGGGGCGCGCTGGCCGCATTCATCGCCTTCACGCTCCCGTCCGCGGCCCTCATGCTCGCCTTCGCCTCCGGCGCCGCCCTGTTCACCGGCACCATCGGGGAAGGCATCCTCGCCGGGCTGAAGATCGTGGCGGTCGCGATCGTCGCGCAGGCCGTCCTCGGCATGGCGAAGACACTCACCCCGGACCGGCAGCGCGCCGCGATCGCAGCCGTCGCAGCCCTCGCCGCGCTGCTGCTGGCCGGATCGCTCGGCCAAATCATGGCGATCGTCCTCGGCGGGATCGCCGGATACTTCGTCTGCCGCGCACCCGCCGCGAACACGGCGACAGCGGTGCGGTTCCCGGTGACCCGGGCCGCGGGGATCGCCGCGCTCACCCTGTTCGTCGCAATCCTGGCCGGGATGCCGATCCTCGCCGCCGTCACCGGCAACGACAGCGTCGCCCTGTTCGATGCGTTCGCGCGGGCCGGAGCGCTCGTATTCGGCGGCGGGCACGTCGTGCTCCCGCTCCTGCAATCCGGCGTCGTCGATCCCGGCTGGGTCACGAACGCGGACTTCCTCGCCGGATACGGTGCAGCCCAGGCCGTGCCTGGCCCGCTGTTCACCCTCGCCGCTTTCCTCGGCGGCGCCGCTGACGTCGGCCCGGGCGGGGCGGCGGGGGCGGGCATCGCGCTGGCCGGGATCTTCCTGCCCGGCTTCCTCCTCCTCATCGGCGTGCTGCCGTTCTGGAACCGCCTGCAGCACCACGAGCGGGTTCAGGCCATCATGCGGGGCGCGAACGCGGCCGTCGTCGGCATCCTCGCCGCCGCCCTCTACACACCCGTGTTCACCACCGCGATCCTCACCCCGCCCGCCTTCGCACTCGCGCTGGTCTGCTTCGTGCTGCTCGTCGCGTGGAAGCTCCCGCCCTGGATCGTCGTGATCATCGGAGCCGCAGGCGGCATCCTCGCCACCACCCTCACCTGACCGACCCGATCGGAAACGAGAACCCTCATGTCTACTCCCACCGTCCTGTTCGTCTGCGTCCACAACGCCGGCCGTTCCCAGATGGCCGCAGGCTACCTCCGCCACCTCGCGGGCGACCGCATCGAGGTCCGTTCGGCAGGCTCGATCCCCGCGGACCAAATCAATCCCGTCGCCGTCGAGGCGATGCTCGAAGAGGGTATCGACATCCGCGGCGAGGCCCCGAAGATCCTCACCACCGACGCCGTGCAAGACTCCGATGTCGTCATCACGATGGGCTGCGGCGACGCCTGCCCGTTCTTCCCCGGCAAGCGCTACGAGGATTGGAAGCTCGATGACCCCGCGGGCCAGGGCATCGACGCTGTCCGTCCGATCCGCGACGACATCAAACGCCGCATCCAGGAACTCATCGCCTCCCTCGAGCCCGCGAGCACCGAGGCGGCCAGCGCATGAGCGCGTCGGTGCTGTTCGTCTGCAAGAAGAACGGCGGCAAATCGCAGATGGCCGCCGCGCTCATGCGGCAGCACGCCGGCGACGCCATCACCGTCTATTCGGCCGGTACTGCGCCGGGCGATACGCTTAGTGCCCTCGCCGAGGAAGCGATCGTCGAGGTCGGTGCGTCGATGGAGGGCGAGTATCCGAAGCCCATCGATCCCGAGATCCTCCGCAGCGTGGATCGGGTCATCGTGCTCGGCGACGAGGCGAAGGTCGCCCCGGTCGACGGCATGGCCGGAACGATCGAGACCTGGACCTTCGAAGACCAGGCTGCATCCGACGTCGGCGGCGGCGACCGCACGCGGGCGATCCGGGATCAGATCGCCGAACGCGTCCTGCGCCTCGCCAGCGAGCTCAGCGCCGCGATGTCGTAACTCTGAACGGGAGGGCAGGAGTAGTCGCTGGCCCTCCCGTCCAGCGCGGCGGACGGCCGATGAGCCTTGCATGAGCCGAGCACGCAGTCGGGTCAGTGTGAGGGCAGGTTCCCGCTCAATCGTGCGTGGAAGGTTCCGCTCGCCTCGTTCAAGCCGATGATCTCGACCTCGATGTCGTGTTCGCGGTACTTCTGCTCGATTCCATCGAGCGCTGCGACGGTCGAGGCGTCCCACACGTGCGACTTCGACATGTCGATCACGACACGCTTCGGGTCGTCGGCGTACTCGAACTGGGTGGTCAGGTCGTTCGAGGACGCGAAGAACAGCTCGCCATCGACCTCATAGTGCGCCGTGTCTTCGTTAGCGCTGAAGGTGCGGGTGACGGTGGTGAAGTGGGCGACGCGGCGCACGAACAGGATCGCGGCGACGAACACGCCGATGATGACCCCGACGGAGAGGTTGTGGGTGATGAGCACCGGGATGACGGTGACGAGCATCACGATCGTCTCGCTCTTGGGCATCCGCTTCAGCGTGGAGGGTGCGATGGAGTGCCAGTCGAAGGTGAGGAACGCGACCATGAACATGATCGCCACCAGTGCCCCGATGGGGATCAGGTTCATTATCGGGCCGAGGAACCACACCAGGATCAGGAGGAACACGCCGGCGGCGAACGTGGAGACGCGGGTGCGGGCGCCGGAGGCGCGCACGTTGATCATGGTCTGCCCGATCATCGCGCAGCCACCCATGCCACCGAAGAGGCCAGAGAGGATGTTCGCGCCGCCTTGCCCCATCGCCTCGCGGGTCTTGTTCGAGTGCGTGTCGGTGATGTCGTCCACGAGCTTCGCGGTCATCAGTGACTCCATGAGCCCCACCGCGGCCATGCCGAGGGCATACGGGGCAATGATTTGCAGTGTCTCGAAGGTGAGCGGTACATCGGGGAAGAACGGCATCGGCGGGCCGCCGGGCAGTTCGCCGAGACCGCCGACGGTCTTCACATCGAGGTTCAGCAGCCACACCGCGAGGGTCATCACGATCACGACCACCAGAGGCGCGGGCACAGCCTTCGTGAGCTTCGGGAAGAGCCATAGGATCAGGATGCTGACGATGATCATCGGGTACATCAGCCAGGACGCGCCGGTGAAATGCTCCAATTGGGCGACAGCGATGAGGATCGCGAGGGCGTTGACGAACCCGACCATCACGCTGCGCGGGATGAACCGCATGAGCTTGCCGACACCGAGCAGGCCGAGAACGATCTGGAAGATGCCGCCGAGGATCACGGTCGCGATGAGGTAGTCGAGGCCGTACTCGTCGGCGACCGGCCGGATGACGAGCGCGATCGCTGCGGTCGCCGCGGTAATCATCGCGGGCCGCCCACCGAGGAACGCGATCGAGATTGCCATCACGATCGAGGAGAACAAGCCCACCTCGGCCGGCACGCCTGCGGCGATCGCGAACGCGATGGCCTCCGGGATGAGCGCGAGGCCGACCACCATACCCGCGAGGACTTCCTTCGTCAACAGCTTCGGCGAACGGAACACATCCATCACGGTCGGCCGAGGCCAGTAGCGTTCCTTGTCGCGTGCGGGCGCGCTCATTCTGCCTCCCAGAGAGGTGCGGGAAAATAGGGTGACGGCGGTCGAGGTCGGAGCCCGCCAACCCCAACTCTACCGTTACGTGAGGGTTGGGTGCCAAATCGAGGCAGAGGAGTACCCGATGGCAGGAACGATCCATATCGGCGAGGTCGCTGAGCGCACCAGCCTGTCGCTGCGCACCCTCCGCCACTACGACGAGATCGGGCTCGTCTCCCCGAGCGACCGCACCAGTGGCGGGTTCCGCCTCTACACCGACGCCGACGTCGAGCGGCTCCTCCTGATCCGCCGGATGAAGCCGCTCGGGTTCTCCCTCGACCAGATGGGCGAAGTCCTCGCCGCTGCTGACGCACTGGCGGATGATCCGTCAGACAGCGCCGCGCGCGCAGCGCTGGATACGTTCGTGACCGACGCAGAGGAGCGTCGCGAGAAACTCGCGAAACAACTGGACGCCGCCGACGAACTCATCGCGCGCCTCCGCGACGTATAAGCCTGCGGCAGATGCACGCCCGGCCCAAGTGTTCACCGGTGGGGTTGCATGTTCGCGGAACATGCAACCCCACACCTCAGAAACCATGGCCTGAACCCGCTTCTTCCGGCGATTTAGTCTTCAGGAATCGTGAACTTGCGGGTTTTTATCTCTACTGCTACGGGTTCGTTGTCGTGTCTCACGTCGGATAGGTGCGCTCCGCTGCCCCGTTGTTGGGTTCGTCGGATGCCGCATGTCGAGTGACGATGCTTCGGGATTCCTGAAGGAATCAGTGTAATCTCGAACCATGATCGGGATTTCCGAAGTGGCACGCTCATGGCGCTGACGCCGTTGCGGGCTGTGTCGGGAGCGCCGGGCGCAGCGTTGAGGTCTCCGCAGGCGTTGGAGGACTTCGAGCAGGAGTTGGTTGACCAGTACGCGTTGGCGATGGCTGCGGCGGGTATCTCGGATGGGTTCATCACGAGTTCGCGGGCGACGGTGTTCGAGTTCGCGCGCTCGTTGTCGGGGCCGATCTGGACGGCGGGGTACGCGGACGGAGACCGGTTCCTCGCGGAGCAGCGCCGTTTGGGCCGGGCGCAGACGACGAGGGCGGGTAAGGCGGGCGTGATTGCCCAGTTCTACGAGTTCCTCGTCACCCGCTACCTCGGCGACATTCGCACTGCGACGGGCGCGATCGTGGAGCAGCCGATCGATGAGTGGAACCGGCCCTCGGGGGTGTCGCTGGGCAAGGTGCGGGTGCCGCCGTCCGATGTTGAGGTGACCGGGTTCTTCGAGCGGTGGCGGGCATCGGTCGCGGACGCGCGGAAGTATTTGCCAGCGGCGCGGGACTACTTCGCCGCGTCGCTGTGGCGCAGGCTTGGGCTGCGTATCAGCGAGTCGGTCATGCTGGACATCCGTGATTGGCGGCCCGACCTCGGGCTGACCGGGAAGTTGCACGTTCGGTTCGGGAAGGGCTCACGCGGTCGCGGCTACAAGCCGCGTCTGATCCCGGCGATCAATGGCGCGGACGCGCTGATTGATTGGTGGCTGGCGGAGGTGCGTCCCCAGTTCGGCGAGGATTGGAAGGACCCGGATGCGCCGCTGCTGCCGAGCGAGCGGATCGATCGGGAGCGGGAGCGGCCACTGCGGGTCGGACCGAACGCGTTGCGTAGGGCGCTGGCCGAGCAGACGACCTTGTGGTTGCCGTCTTGGGAGGGGCGGATGACCCCGCACGTCCTGCGGCACTACTGCGCCTCGTCGCTCTATGGCGCGGGGATGGACTTGAAGGCGTTGCAGGAGCTTCTCGGTCACAACTGGCTCTCGACCACGAGCGGGTACATCCACGTCCGCAGCGAGCACATCGAGAACGCCTGGCAGCAGGCGAACGCCCGCACTGAACGACGTCTGGGAGGAGAGGGCTGAGATGCTCTGGAACCTGCGATTGAAGGCCGCCGAGCGCGGCATCTGGAAGTCCGCCGAACTGCGGCGGATGCTCGCCGACGCCGGGCTGGAGTTGAGCCTGGGCAAGATGTCGGCTCTGTGGACGGGCACACCGACCACGGTCCGGCTGGATGACCTCGACGTGATCTGCCATGTCCTGGCCTGCCAGCCCAGCGACCTGCTCGTTCCCGAGCCGGACAAGGTCGCCGCCCGCAAACCCGCGCGGGAGAAGATCGCCGGCGCGTCCGACGTGGCACCCATCGTGCGGCCAAGGCCCGGCAACCCACGTTCGATGCCGCCGCTGTGAGCACGACGCCGGGGGCGAACTCGCGGTTCCGGCCCCCGCGAACGTGTTTCTCGTGCGGGGTGAACAAGGCGGCGTGGACCTGGCCGCGCGTGGAGTACTGCTACGACTGCATGCCCGGCGGTCCGTTCCCTGCGCCGCCGTGCGAGAGGTGCGGCTCGAGCGCGTACTTCAGCCAGGGCCTTTGCGACCGCTGCCATCCCGGTGGCCCCGACCACCTCGGCGCTTGCCGGGGCTGTCTGGCCTGGGGCGTGTATCGGCAGCGGAGCTGGCTGTGCTCCTCGTGCATCTGGTGGCGGACCCACTACCCGCGGGGTGTCTGCGCCTACTGTCACCGCGAGAGCCGGATCGCCGACCAGGGCGCCTGCCGGCTCTGCGTCGAGCAGGCCCGGATGCTGCAAGAGCCTGGCCGAGCCCTCGACCTCGCCGGGGCGAACAAGCACGGCCAGCAACTGTTCTTCGCCAACATGGCCTTCCAACGCCGCCGCACACCGCGAGCCGCGCTCACCCCAGACGCACGCCCCAAGGGATGGAAGACACCCGGCGGCTGGAACAGGCCAGGCCCCGCCCCGACCACGCTGATCGTCTCCGAGTGGGTCCAGCCCACACTCATCGACGTCGACCCTGATCCGGAGCTGGTGCTCCAGCGGACACTGATCGAGAACAGCGAGCTGACCCGGTACTGCGCCGGCATCGTCCGAGAGCACGCCGAACGATTCGGCTGGTCCAAACGGCAACGCAACGACGTCGTCCGCTCCCTGCGACTGCTGCAGACCCTCCGTGACAGCCCAACCGCGAAGATCCGAGCCTCCGATGCCCTGCAACTCCCGCGATGGGGCGGCAGCATCGTCTCCACCATCGACGTGCTCGACGCCGCCGGCCTGCTCGTCGAGGACCGGCCCCGACCGATCGAGTCCTACTTCACCAGCAAGACCACCGGCCTACCGGCCGTGATGCGCGAGCAGCTCGACGTCTGGTTCCAGATCATGCGGCACGGCTCCACCACCCCGCCACGGCGCTATCCGCGCCACGATCAGACCATCCGCACCCAGCTCCTCGGGATCGCACCCATCCTGCACACCTGGGCCGGCGCCGGGATCACCTCCCTGGCACAGATCAACACGCGAATGGTCAACGACGCCCTACCCGACGACCTCACCCAGCGGCACTGGGCCGACCGCGGACTGCGCTCGGTCTTCCTCATCCTCAAGGCCCGCAAGCTCGTCTTCGCCGACCCGATGCGGCAACTGCCGATCGTGAACACCCGCGCCACGATCCCGCTCCCGCTGGACCCCGCCGCCGTCCGGACCGCGTTGAACCATCCCGACCCGGCCACCGCGCTCGGCATCGCCCTCGTCGCATTCCACGCGCTCACCAACGCGCAGACCCGCGCTATCCAGCTCACCGACATTATTGACGGGCGCCTCACGCTTCCCGACGGGCGCGTGATCCCGTTGGCTGGCCCCGTCCGAGTCCGCCTGAGTGCCTGGCTCGACCAGCGCACGGCCAGATGGCCGCGCACCATCAACCCGCACCTGTTCGTCACGCAGCACACCGCAGGTCGCATGAACGCGCCTGGCCACACCTTCCCATGGAAGAAGGCCGGCCTGAACCCGCAGTCGCTGCGCACCGACCGCATCCTCGCCGAGATCCACGCCACCGGCGGCGACGTCCGACGCCTCTGCGACCTGTTCGGCATCGGAATCGAGAGCGCGTCCCGCTACGCCGCGACCCTTGGCCACCCCACGTTCCGCGAGGAGTTACCCGACCCGCGTCCCCGCCTCGACTAGCGGTTCCGCTGTCGGCGCCCTATCTCGTGGCCGTCCTCGTGCGTGCGGCCCGGAGCCCGTTGAGGATGACGATGACCTCGGCGATCTCGTGCACGAGGACGACGGCGGCGAGCCCGAGAACGCCGACCAGGGCCAGCGGCAGCAGCACGATGATGATCAGCAGCGACAGGATGATGTTCTGGTTGATGATGCGTCGTCCCCGGCGGGCGTGGTCGAACGCGCGTGGGATGAGGCGCAGGTCGTGGCCGGTGAAGGCGATGTCGGCGGACTCGATCGCCGCGTCCGAGCCCGTCGCGCCCATCGCGATGCCGATGTCCGCCGCGGCGAGGGCCGGGGCGTCGTTGATGCCATCCCCGATCATCGCCGCGGGGGCCGTGCGGGACAGTTCGCCGATCGCGGCGGCCTTGTCCTCCGGCCGGAGCTCGGCGCGCACGTCGCTGATACCGGCTTGCAAGGCGAGGGCAGCGGCGGTGCGGGCGTTGTCGCCGGTGAGCATCGTCACTCCGATGCCCTCACCGGTCAGGGTGCGGATCACCTCGGGCACCTCGGGCCGCAGCTCGTCGCGCACCCCGATCGCGCCGACCGGCTGCTCGTGTCGATGCACGATCACCACGGTCATGCCCTGTTCCTCCAGCTCGGCGACCCGATCCGCGAGGACCCCGGCGGACAGCCATCGGGGACTACCCACGGTCACGCTCACGCCGTCGATGACACCGGCGATGCCGTGTCCGGCCTGCTCGCTCACCTCAGCCGCGGCAGGGGCCTCGGGCGCCTTCGCGGTGATCGCGGCGGCGAGCGGGTGACTGCTGTGCTGCTCCAATCCGGCGGCCCAGCCGAGCACTTCGCTCTCGGTGGCGTCCTCAGCGGTGAGGACGGCGGTGACAGTGGGCTGGTTGCGGGTGAGGGTGCCGGTCTTGTCGAGAGCGACGTGACGGATGCCGCCGAAGCGCTCGAAGATCGCGCCGGACTTGATGATCACCCCGAACTTGCTGGCCGAACCGATCGCCGCGACCACGGTGATCGGCACCGAGATCGCCAACGCGCACGGCGACGCGGCCACCAGCACCACCAGCGCGCGGGTGATCCACAGCTCCGGGTCGCCGAACAGCGACCCGATCAGCGCGACCAGGACGGCGAGGATCAGCACCCCGGGCACCAGCGGGCGGGCGATCCGGTCGGCCAGTCGGGCACGGTCGCCCTTCTCGGCCTGCGCCTGCTCGACCAGCTCCACGATCGTGGTCAGCGAGTTGTCCGTCCCGGCCGCAGTCGCCTCGACCTCCAGCGCCCCGGCGGTGTTGATCGCCCCGGCGGACACCGCATCTCCTGGGGCGACCTCGACTGGGATCGATTCGCCGGTGATCGCGGAGGTGTCCAGGCTGGAGCGCCCTGAGACCACGACCCCATCGGTCGCGATCCGCTCACCGGGACGGACCAGCAGCACCTGCCCGACCGTGAGGTCCTTCGCCGCGACCTCGACCGAGGCCCCATCGCGGCGAACAGTCGCCGTGTCGGGGACGAGCTTCAGCAGCGCCCGCAACCCACCGCGGGCGCGGTCCATCGCCTTGTCCTCCAACGCCTCGGCGATCGAGTAGAGGAACGCCAGCGCTGCGGCCTCCTCGACATAGCCGAGGATCACCGCCCCGATCGCGCTGATCGTCATCAACAGGCTGATCCCGAGTTTGCCATTGGCCAGCTTCCGGATCGCGCCGGGTGTGAACGCCGACGCGCCCGCCAGCAGGCCGATCCAGAACAGCACCAGCGCGGGAATCTCCGCCCCGGACCACTCGCAGATCAGCCCCGCGAGGAACGCGATCCCGGAGAACAGCGGCAGCAGGATCTCGCGATCCTTCCACCACGGCCCATCATGACCGTCGTCATCCTCGATCTCGATCTCGTCGACCTGCGACCTCGTCACCGCGCTCACGCGCCTGCTCCCGGCTCGCAGCAGCCCGCGACCGAGCAGGCCGGGTCGATGCACGGCGCGTTCTCATCGACCGCCAACGTCACATCAACCAGCGCGTTCAGCGCAGCGGCAAGATGCGGGTCCGCGATCTCATACCGCGTCTGGCGGCCTTCCGGCTCGGCTACCACGATCCCGCAATCCCGCAGACACGTCAGATGGTTCGACACGTTCGAGCGCGTCAGCTCCAGACTCTGCGACAGCACCGCCGGATAGCTCGGCCCCTCCAGCAGCGTCATCAGAATCCGCGACCGCGTCGGATCGGCCATCGCCCGACCCAACCGGTTCATCACATCGAGACGGGAAGTAATAGTCAGCATGCACTGACTATACAGCGGACGCTGAACGAATTGAAGCGGGCTCCGGCGCCACCTCACAGGGAACCGCTGCACGCGCGGCCGCCGTGAACCCCGGCGTCCTGCGAGGAGTCACCAGTTCCGCGAACCCGAACCCTCGACTAGCCTGAAACCAGCCGTGAGCACTCAGGTTCCCGAGATTTCCGAACGAGAAGCCCGGAACTCGTTACTTTCCTAGAGCATCCGGGCGCGGGTGTCGAAGAGTGCCAGCTCGTCGGGGTGGAGCTGGTGTTGCACTACATAGCTGGATTCCTTGATCCGCCACAGCCCCTGCCCGGTGCCCAGCGACGGGAGCAGCTTCTGCTCGGTGCCGGTGAGGCCCAGCGTTTTCGCGGTCACCCCGATCTGGTCGGACTCCTGCCGGTAGATGATCCTGGACTCCGCATTCGCCAGCAGCGAGTTCGCCAGCGACCGCATCGCCGACCCCTGATCGCCGACATTGTCGAGATCGGTGAGCTTGTGGAAGATCAGCAGGTTCGCGATCCCGTAGTGCCTCGCGAGCCGCCAGTGCGCATCCATCCGCTTCAGCAACGCCGGGTGCGACATCAGCCGCCACGCTTCGTCATACACCGTCCACCGCTGCCCGCCGTTCGGATCCAGCAGCGCGGATTCCATCCACGCACTGGAGCAGGTCATCAGCACCGAGATCAGTGTCGAGTTCTCTACCACCCGCGAGAGATCCAGGGTGATCATCGGCAGCGTCGGATCGAACGTCTGTCGACGGCGCTTGAGAACTGATCGATAGCGGCGCTCGAAAAGTGGACACTCAACGATTGGAGAGTGATCACTTTGGAAGACTGGGCGCTGATCAGGAGGCTGGCTTCGGACGGGGTTCCGAAAGCGCAGATCGCGGCGCGGTTGGGGATCTCGCGGACGACCGTGATCAAGGCGGTGAACTCCGACGGGCCGCCGAAGTATGAGCGGTCGCCGCGGCCGACGTCGTTCACGCCGTTCGAGGTGCGGGTGCGGGCGTTGCTCGCCGAGCATCCGCGGATGCCGGCGACGGTGCTCGCGGAGCGGGTTGGTTGGGAGGGCTCGATCCGCTGGTTCCGGGACAATGTCGTGAGACTGCGACCTGAGCATCACCCGGTCGACCCGGCGGATCGGCTCTCGTGGGCGGCGGGCGATGCGGCTCAATGTGATCTCTGGTTCCCGCCGCGGAAGATCCCGCTCGAGGACGGCACGACGGCGCTGTTGCCGGTGTTGGTGATCGTCGCGGCGCATTCGCGGTTCGTGACTGCGCGGATGATCCCGACCAGGAAGACGGAGGATCTGCTGCTCGGGCACTGGGATCTCATCCAACGGCTCGGCGCGGTCCCGCGGCGGCTGATCTGGGACAACGAGTCCGGCATCGGGCAGCGCGGCCGCCTCGCGCAAGGTGTTGCGGCGTTCGCGGGGACCCTCGCGACGAAGGTCGTGCAGCTGAGGCCCTACGACCCGGAATCGAAAGGGATCGTGGAGCGCCGCAACGGCTGGCTCGAGACCTCGTTCATGCCCGGCCGCACGTTCACTTCCCCGGCGGACTTCAACGCCCAGCTGGAGGGCTGGCTGGAGAGAGCGAACGCGAGGGTGGTGCGGACGATCAAGGCACGCCCGGTCGATCTGATCGGCCACGACCGTTCACGGATGCTCCCGTTGCCGCCGATCCCGCTGCAACTGGGCTGGCGAGAACGAGTCCGCCTCGGGCGGGACTACTACGTCCGCCTCGACGCGAGCGACTACTCCGTCGATCCCGCCGCGATAGGCCGGTTTGTCGACGTAATCGCCGATCTCGACCGTGTTCGGGTGCGCCTGGAGGACAGGCTGGTCGCTGACCACGCGCGGGTCTGGGCGCGCGGCTCCACGATCACCGATCCCGCACATCTGGAGGCCGCGAAACGGCTGCGGCAACAGTTCCAGACCCCACGTCCTGATCCCGTTGATGACCTGGCGCGTGATCTCGCGGACTACGACCGGGCGTTCGGGATCGAAGGAGTCGCCTGATGGCTACCTCGAAGACCAGCGAGTCGGTGAAGCAGATCACCTACCTCGCCGGCGCACTCAAGGCACCCCGGATCACGGAGGCCGCAGCCCGGATGGCGGACCAAGCACGCGACGCCGGGTGGTCGTTCGAGGACTACCTCGCCGCCGTCCTCGAACGCGAAGTGAGCGCTCGCAACGCTTCCGGCGCGGAGCTGCGGATCAAAGCGGCCGGGTTCCCGAGCCGGAAGACGCTCGAGGACTTCGACTGGGACGCGCAACCAGCCACTCGGCAGCAGATCGCGGCGCTCGCTTCGGGAGGGTTCCTCCTCGAAGCGCAGAACGTGGTCCTGCTCGGCCCTCCCGGAACCGGGAAGACCCACCTCGCGACCGCGCTCGGAATCGTCGCCGCCCGCCACGGGCACCGAGTGCTGTTCGCGACCGCGACCGACTGGGTCACCCGCCTCACCGACGCCCACCGGCAAGGCAACCTCCCGAAAGAGCTCGCCCGGCTGCGGCGTTACGGGCTGATCATCGTCGACGAAGTCGGCTACCTCCCGTTCGAACAAGACGCAGCGAACCTGTTCTTCCAACTCGTCTCCAGCCGCTACGAGCACGCGTCACTGATCCTGACCTCGAACCTGCCGTTCTCCAGCTGGGGAGGGGTCTTCGGCGACCAGGCCGTTGCCGCCGCGATGATCGACCGCATCGTTCACCACGCCGACGTCCTCACCCTCAAAGGCGCCAGCTACCGACTCCGCGGCCGCGGCATCGACAGCCTCCCCAGCATCCGCACCACCACCGACGAAACACCTAGCTAGACTGCCCGCAACCGTTCACTTTTCGAGCGCCGAAAGCGTCCAGAGTTCGAGCGCCGCCGACAACGTCACCGTCGACGGCCCATCGAACAGGCCGGCCAGATCCCCGGAGACGAGGCGCCGGAGTGCGTGCCCGACCATCCGCCCGTCCTCCGCCAGCCGGTCATCCCCTCCCGGGTCAGGGGTGAGGATGTGGTCGACGACCATCGGGAGGATCGGCACCGACGCGTGAGACACGACCGCCTGCAACGCGATATCGATCACCGTGTGCTCCAACGGCGACAGCGACCGTTCGAGCACGGTCTCGGCGAGCGCCCCGATCAGATCCCGCCTGCGGGAGGCGACCATCGCCGCCCACTCGCTATCGGTCACCCCGCCCGGCCGGTACCCCTCATCCAAGGGGTTGAGCCGGTTGCGGAGGCCGTGACCGAGGACGATCGCTTTCCCACCGACGGCTTCGGCGACCGCGGTGTGTTCGCCTTTCGGATCACCCGGGACGTAGACGCGCCGCCCGAACGGGATCGACCTCGTGTAGAGCGATTTCGCGAGCGATGATTTGCCGCTGCCGACGATTCCCGCCAGCACTAGGTTCGGGGCGGTGATGATGCCCCGCTGGTAGAGCACCCACGGGTCGTACACGAACGAGCCGCCCGAGTACATGTCCTGCCCGATGAACACGCCGCGCGAGCCGAGCCCGCCCTCCGCGAGAAACGGGTACGCGCCCCGCAGCGCCGCTGACGTGTCCTGATGCGCAGGCACCCGGAACCCGCGATACGACCGCAACGCCGCAGCCCCCGCCTCACCGCCCTTGGGGAGGTAGTTCGTCGAGCGGGCCTCGGCCCGCTCCGCCGCGAGCTTCTCTTTCACGGCCCGGCGCTGCTCGGCGTGGTCGCGGGCGACGACCTGCCGGGCCGCGCGTTCACGAGCCTTGCGCTGTCTACGCCCGGCACCGTCTTCGACGAGCACGGTGGAGTACAGCTTCTTCGAACCGGGAGGCTTCGGAGTCATGAGCGCCTGCTTTCGTCAAAGGTCATCGACGAACAGGTACGGAACCACCGGGATGCCGTCCACCGCGCTGGGAGAATAGGGTCGTGGCTTCTCTCGACTTCTACAGCGATCGCAACGGTTCAGCTCCGCCGCGAGATCAGGACGAGCTTCCCGACGCGACCCGGCGGGGGCTGCTCAACCTCGTACAGAGCAAGATCGATGCGGACTGGTTCGCGCAGCGCTTCCCGGAGCAGTGTCTGGACGGGAACGGTGTCTGCGGCACCAACGTCGAGGCGCTCACGGTCGATCTGCAGGCCCTGATCCCCGAGCTTGGCTACCCGTTGCTCACCAGCAATGGCTCAGCGGACGAGGCCATTTTCGATCTGCTTGAGTATGCGGCTCAGCGGCTCAGTCTTCCCGAGCAGGACGGTTGGCATTCGTTCTATCGGCATTACGAGCTGAAGTTCGATCAGAAGAGAGGGCGTCGCAGCTTCCGGGAGGAAGTCAACCAGATGCTCTCGCGCGGCCGAGCGACCTTCGAGATGGACGACGCGCTGCAGATCCAGCGCTTTGGCACCCCGGAGGTGCGCGGAGTGCTCGCCGACCTGAACCCGAATACCCGCGACGCGGCACTCGACAAGCTCATCGTCGATTCGCGTGCCCTGTTCATGTCCTACCGGGAAGGCGACCGCAAGCTCGGCCTTGAGAAGCTCTGGGACGCTTTCGAGCGCCTCAAGACGATCGAATTTCCCGGTAACAAGAAGGCCAGCGCCCAGCAGCTCCTGGCGCACATCAACGATGAGCCGTTCCGCGAGCTCCTCGAAGCCGAAATGCGCGCCCTGACTAACATCGGCAACGGCTTCAACCTCCGCCATCACGAGACGGATAAGCATCAGGTACCGACAGAGGCCTACGACTATCTGTACTCGCGCATGGGCGGCCTGATGATCACGCTGCTCCGTGAGAGCGGCCGCCTCGCCTGATCAGATCCCGCGGCACAGCGGCAGTGCGGCGGCAACGAACGCTTGGGCTTGTTGGCCGACGAGGCGGCGGGTTTCGCAGGAGGCTTGGATTGCGGCTTGCTCGATCGCGGAGACGGCGGCTTCGAGCTCGTCGGCGGTGGTCGCGGACACGGCGATGAGGCCGGTGTATCTGAGTACGCCGTGCCCGCTGGTGAGGTCGGATTCCTGCTGGAGCACGTCCTGGTATTCGGCGGTCTGTTGGGCGTCTTCGATCTGCCCGACTTTCTGCCGTTGGGCGGCGTCGCTGATGTACTCGGTCTTCTTCTTCCGGATGTCGCGGGCGGCCTGGTCGGAGCGCACCGGGTCGCACAGCAGCGTGAACGCGCGCCGGATCCCGCTGGACAGCAGCACCGGGGCGAGGAATCCCGGGTAGACGAGGGAGCGCGGCCACTCGCTGATCCACAACACCACGTGGTGGGCGCTGTCGGAGCGGAGCCGATCCCAGGTCTCCTCGACCGCGACCGGGCCGGCGGCGGCGAGTTCCTGCCCGATATCGCCTGCCCGTTCCAGGGTCGCGGCGATCGCGGGATCGTAAGCGCTGCGGAGCATGATGGCGAGCTGGCCGGTGGTGTACCAGTCGGAGGGGTGGAGGTCGGCGGTGCGCAGCGCGGTGGTGAGGGTGGCCATCTCCTGCCGCAGCACGGCGGCGGCACCTCGGAGGCCGCCGCCCGCGGTGCGGATCGGGCGGGCGGCAGCGCGCATGTCGAGGGCGAGGGAGATGGTGGAGATGTGGCGTTCCCCGGCCGGGCCTGCCCGGTCGATGAGCTCCCGGTAGGTGCGGGCCACCCAGGAGTCGTCGTCGTGGCCCTGCTCCGCCCACCACTGGGCGAGCCCGGTGCCGGAATCGGGGACGGTGCGCTCGAGCACCTGCAGGCGGGCGATCCGCGTCGATCGGGACGCGGTGGAGAGCACGCGCCCCCAGGCGTGGACGCGGCGTTCCTGCTCGCCCGGGTCGAGCAGCACGAACGAGGGATGCGTCACCTCCAGCAGCACGGTGAGGGTCTGCCCGTGCGGGTCGTGCACCATCACCGCGTTTGTTTCCGGATCCTCGTATTGGCGTAGCGCGGCGGCGTCGCCGGGGAGCGCGAGCGTCCCCGCGGGGCGCGGCTTCACGATGCGCTTGCGGTACCGGGTCTGCCCGAGCACCTGTCGCAGCAGCCAGTGCAGGGTGATCGGCACCCACTCGACGAGCTTCCGACCCCCGACCGGGATCGCGGCCAGGCCCAGCGCGGTGCCCCAGATCGGGGCCGTGTAGAGCGCGGCGGGGCCGCCCGCGTAGAGGGACGCGACGAACACGGCGACCGCGACACTCACGGCGATCACTTGCGGGAGGGACAGGCCGAGGATGATGCCGCGCTTGGTGAGGCGGGAGAACTTCACCGGGGACAGCTCGAACTCGGATGCGGAAGCGGGTGCGGCCATGACGGGCTCCTGAACAACGGGATACATTGCGGACGCCAGTCAGGTACGCCCCCGACAAGAGCCGAGGGCGGTGGTGCGCAGGGCTCCTGCACGCCACCGCCCGCATCGACGGACACCTTCACCTCCCTTCCAGTTCGGAACTCCCGGTCTATGGCTTCGGCCCGGCCGGTGGCGGTTTCGGCGCGTCCGGGGGTTTCGGCGGGTCGTTCTTCGGCGGCGCCGCAGGCTTCGGCGCACTCGGCCGAGGCGGGGCCGACGCATTCGGGGGTGGGGGCGGGTTCTGTCCCTCGGCGGCGGATCCGGCGTGATTGTCGGCGGCGCGGCCGATCGCGTCGCCGAGTTTCGGGCCGGCCTCGGCCGCGCCCTTGGCGATCTTCGCCGCCGCGACTGCGGCGATCCCGAGCGGCCCCGCCGCAGCGCCCGCACCCGCGCCACCGGCCGCTGCACCACCGGCTGCACCACCGGCTGCGCCGCCGCTCCCGGCTGCCGCGCCACCGCCTCCGGCAGCCCCGGCACCACCAGTGGGCGGCGGTGGGGGTTTCGGCGGCCCACCCCCAGCACCGCCCGGAGGAGGCGGGTTCCCGCCACCGCTGGAGCCGCCTGTGTCGCCCTTGCCTTCGAGAACGCGCGGCGGGGTCTTCCCGTCGGGCTTGCCGGGCATGGGAATGGGCCGGTTCATCGCCTGCTTCGATTCCTGTTCGGCGCTCATCGCGTGGTACATGTCAAAGCCGACGAAGCTGATGAACTTGTACACCATGTACGGGGCGAACGCGGCGATAAACATCAGCACGATGCCCGCGATCGGATCCGCAATCGAACTGAGGTCGAGGTCGATCGGGGCGTTGACCTGATTGATCGCGACGAGGAACACGATCACGATCACGAGCTTCGAGAAGATCAACGCGAGCACGAACGACGCCCACTTCCCGAACCACCCCTTCGTCACATCCCACGACGAGCCCGACAGCGCGATCGGCGCCATCACGACCGCGACCAGGATCAAGGCTTTCCTGATGAGGAGACTGAACCAGACGATCGCCGCCGCACAGATCGCCAGGAAGCTGAGGAAGATCGTGATGATCGCCCCAGCCCCGGGCGCGGTGAGGTTGATCGCGGTGAGGCCTGCGACCAGGACGCCGATCTTCCCGCCCATCTCCTCCAGGGTGGTGCCGGTGGCGTGGATGATGCCGATGCACAGCTGGTCGACGACTTCGAGCAGGGTCGCGGTGATCGTGATGACGAGGAACGATCCGAGCACGCTTTTGGCGAGCCCGAGCGCGGCACGAGAGAGCGCGCCGGGGTCGCGGCGGATGAGGCCGGTGATCAGTTGCAGGCAGAAGAAGATCAGCATGAGGAAGATCGCGATCCCGAAGATCACGTTGTACACGCCGATGTAGTCGCCGCCGGTGATATCGACCAGAGTGGTCGCATCGAACAGCGCCCACACGCCCTGGAAGATCCAGGACGCGGCCTGCCCGATCGCTTGCGCGAGCCAGTCGAACGGGGCCGAAATCAGGGTCGCGGCGGTATCGCCGACGGTGTCGCAGACGTTCGAGATGATGGGGACATCGCAGATACTCACAACACCCCTCCCTCCAATAGGTCGAGGCGGTGGTCAGGAAACGGTCTGGCCCATGTTCCAGAAAAAGTTGATGAGCGTCACCGACGCGCCGGTGATGATCGCCGCACCGCACGAGATCAGCACCCCGACCTTGCCCCTGGACGACAAGTGCGGGTTCGAGCTGTTGGAGCCGAAGCCCCAGATCACGGCGGAGACGATCAGGGCGAGGACGGAGAGGATCAGGCCGATCGTCATCACCGCGCCGACGACGGTGCGCAGCGCGCTGATGCCGGGCAGGCCCGAGTCGTTCGGGTTGATGTCGATGTTCGCGGGCATGACCGCGGAAAGGGTGGTGAGAGTGTCGAGGACGGCAAGCATGACGGGCTCCTTCGCGGGCGAACGCCCCACCCCGGGACTGGGATGGGGTCACCTGGACAGGTGCGACCCCGGAGACGCGCGTTCAAAGGCCGTCGCCGAGGCGCAGCAGGAAGTTCATCCACGTCACCGCGGCCCCGGCGAACACCGCGGCGCCGAGCGCGACGAACACCCCGACTTTCCCTTTCTGCGCGGCCTGCGCGTTCCCCGTCGAGGACGACACCGCCCACACGATGCCGGAGATGATGAGCATCAGCACTGCGACGATCAGCACGAACGTGAGCAGCGCCCCGACGATCGACACCAGCGTGGATCTGCCGCCGACACCGCTGAGATCGGGGTAGACATTCTCCGCCCACACGACAACGAAACCGGGGACACGGGCGAAGGGGTTCATGCGGGGCTCCTGACAATGGCGGCGGCTCGGGCACCGATCAGGTGCGGTAGCCGGCCCCGCGGTCCGCATCCACCTTGTTCCGCTCAGGCCGCGCAGCCCGGGCCACCCCCAGTCGTCAGCGCATCGGCGCCCTCGACCTCGTGGCCGGCGAGCCACGGCTCGGCGTCGACGGCGGGCTGGGCGCCGCCGCCGGGGTGGACTTGGAAGTGCAGGTGGGGGCCGGTGGAGTGGCCGCTGCTGCCGACATCACCGATGTGCTGGCCCGCCGTGACTCGGTCGCCCGCGGCGACGTGGATGCCGTGTGCCCACATGTGGATGTACTTCGTGGCGACCTTCTCACCGCCGATGGTGTGCTCGATGGTGATCTGCCCGGAGAACCCGCCGAGCATGCCCGCATACGTGACCACGCCGTCGGCGAGTGCGACGATCGGGGTGCCGTCCGGGGTGGCCCAGTCGGTGCCGGAGTGGAAACTCGCAACTCCGGTGATCGGATCGACGCGCGGCCCGAACTGCGACGTGCGCGTATAGCTGCCCGTCGGCAGCGGGAACACCAGCCGCGTCGTCTCCGGAATCGTCTCATCCCCCGGCACCCCGCCCCCGCCTCCACCACTTGGGCGGGTGAGGGCGTCGAGGATGGTGCGCGCGACCGGCTCATAGTTCTGATACCGGTCGGGGTAGGCGGAGACTTCGACGGCCTGTGCGGCTTCGCCTTTGTCCATCTGCTGCCAGCCGGGGATATCGAGCAGCCCGCGCGGGGACGGGTAGTTCGGGCCGTCGGGGCCGCCGTAGAACGCGCGCGCCTGATACTTCGGATCCATGAGCTCGGCGACCGTGCCCCACCCGGACTGGGGGCGCATCTGGAACAAGCCGAGACTGTCATGATCCGACCCGTTCCCGTCGTTCGGGAAGTCCCCGGACTCGGGGTAGGTGCCGGTGTTCGCGAGCTGCCGGAGCGTGGACTCGGTGAGCGCGGCCATCAGCGCGATCAGGATCCCGTCCCGCCCGACCCCGGGGGTGTTCGCGCCGGTGGTGATGATGGTGCCCGCGTGGGTGAGCTGCTGCTTGTTCAGCGTGAAGGTCGTGCCGTCTTTCGTGGTCACCTCCAGCTCGTCCGGGATGGGGCCGAGGGTGAGGCCGGAGGCGAGGCAGTGGGCCTGGTGGAGGACGGCCGGGTTCATGAGCACCCCGACGCTGAGTAGCCCCAGCATCGGCGCGAGCAGCATCCCGAGGACAGCGAAGACGAGCACCTTCCGCATCACAACCACCGGCTCGTCAGCGGAGGGGGTTGTCGAGCTGGGACAGGCGCAGCAGCTGGCACCGGTCGAACACCGGCTCGCAGGCGACGAACACGGTGAACGCGACCGGATGCGCACTCGAGACGGCATCGCCGTACCAGACGCCCTGCCGATGCCGCACCCCGTCAACGGTGTAGGCGATCGTGCCGTCGGCGATCTCATCGCCTGCGGCGGCGACCGCTTCGTGCCACTGCTCGGGGACGAACACGTCCTCGATTTCGAGGTGCTGGCGGGTGCGGTACTCGGCCAGATCCCGCCATGTCTGCGCCGACGGGAAGTAGCCGTCGAGGTCGGCGATGAGGCCCGGGGTTTCGGTGCCGGTGGGGTCGGCGTCCTCGATCAGCACCGCCCGGTGATCTGCCGGGGTGAGGAGCGTGAACGTGTCCCACGCGAACAACGCCTCCGCGACCGCCCGCACGTACTTCTCCGGGTCGTCCGTGCGCGGCAGCGACGGCAGCTCCCGTGCCCCGGGCTCCTCGCCCGGCGTGCCGGGCGTCTCCGAGGCGCCCGGGTTCGACGGGTCGCCAGGGTCTTGCGGGGTGGGGCCGGTGATGAGGCCGTAGATGCCGATGCCGGTCAGGAGCAGCAGGATCAGGCCGGTGGCGATGAGGGTGATGATCAGGCGGCGACGGCTGCGCTGGCGCTGATCGGCGTGAGGTGACGACATAGGAACGGCCTTCCGATGAGGGGACAACGGTCAGCCGATAGGTGCGCCACCCACCAGAGACGCCCCGCCGCGCCGTCAGCGGGTGACCGACCGCGGGGCAGCCGGCCCGTCGCCGCTGGGCGGAGGCTCGGGGTCGAGGGCGGCTTCGCGCTCGCGGAGCGCCTCCGCCATCCCCGGGTCACGGTCAGGTGCCGGAGTAACCGGTTCTGGGTGCCAGGCGATGCGCCCGTTCTCGGTCTGGGCGCGCATGACGAGGGAGACGACTTGGTTGAGGGAGGCGCCTGCGAGCCGCAACCACCCGCTCGCCTTCTCCGCGTGCTCCTGCCCGGCCTGGCGGTTTCCGTCGTCGGTCGCCGCGTGGGCGCTGTGGCTGTGGTGCCAGGAGGCGAGCTGGTTCAGGGACTGCTGCACGCTCGTGAGCGCATAGTGCAGCGCGCCGAGCGTCTCGTAGGTGTCGGGCGGGCGGGTGATGTGCCGGGTCGCATGCGCCAGGCCGCGAGCGGCTTCGCCGAGCTCGTCCGCGTCCTGCTTCGGATCCTCAAACGTGGGCATCAGCCACCTCCACGTCGTTCCGGGTTTCTCGGGAGGTACGCGCGATATCGAGGAAGTGGCCGGCCTGGACGATGCTGGTCTCCACCAGCTCCCACTGCTCGCTGTCGGCGTAGGCGCCGAAGTCTTCGGGGCTGTAGCGTTCCCACCAGCCGTGCTCGCGGCGCAGCAGATCGACGAGCTTGCGGATCTGATGCTTCTGGCGCAGCAGCGGATCCGCATCCGACCACCCCTCCCGCACCGCCGCCGCAGCGTCTTTCCGCAGCGGGGTGAGACGGCCGATCGCGCGGGTCGCTTCTTTCAGCGCGTCTTTCGGATGCTCCTGCGCCCGCACGAGCTGGAGTTCAGCGGCTGCCGCCTCTCGGATGGCGTCGGGCTCATCGGGGTGCCCGGCCCACTGCTCCAGCAGCGTGACAGCCTGGAGGAGTTTCACGCGCAGGTAGCGGCCGTTCACTTTCCCATCCGTGTTGAGCTCGAGCAGCGCCTCGGCGGCGGCCTGCCGCACCTGCGGGTGCTCAGTGTCGGAGGCGGCGATCTGTTTGAGCTCGACGACCTGATCGAGCATCCCGTGCGAGTCCCGCCCGGTGACCGCTTTCGCCGCCCGCACCCGCGTCTTCGCCCCTTCACCGCGCACCGTCTGCGGTGGTGTCGAATCGACACCACCGCCATCCTCAGTAGGGGCCGCTGCCTCACTGTTGTCGGGGTGGGCGCCGAATTGGGTGGCTTCCTGCTTGCGGGCGTTCTCCTCGGCGTAGAGCTGTTTGAGTTCGCTGTAGAGCTCGGCCTGCTCGATCGGTTTCAGCGCTTTGCGGAGGGTCTCCTCGTCGCGGATCGCGAGCACGTGGGAGAGCTTGTCGGACACGCCGTGCACGATCCAGATCGGGGTGACCCGGTAGCCGAGGCGTTGCTGCGCGGCCAGCACCCGCCTGCCGGAGATCAGCGCGTACTGCTCGGTGACCGTGGGCGGGTGGATCACCCCGAACCGTTCGATCGACGCGCACAGCTCGTCCAGATCCTCCTCGACGTCGCGGCGGAAGCTGTAGCCGACACTGATCTCGTCGATCGCGTGCTCCAGGACGAGATGCCCGCGACTCACGACCCACCCCGGCTCTCCTGCATCCCGGACGCGGTGCGGGAGGCGGTGACGAGTGACTCGTCGCGCAGCAGATCGGCGACGTCGTCGCCGAGGAGGACGCGAGCGAACAGGCCGTACTGGCCGCTGCGGCGGCGTTTCCCGGTCTGGGAGCCGACGACCAGGCGCACGAGCGCCGCCCACGCTTCCGGGGTGTAGCCGAGGCGGACGGCGATGTGGAGTTCTTTGGACACGATCTCTACCGCGGAGCTGCGGGAGGAGAGCCCGGTGACGCGGTGCGCGATGTAGTCCACGGCCTGCTCGACCGGGCGGGCCGGCCAGTCGGTGAGCACGAGGAACACGCACGTCGCCCGGATCACCCGATCGACGGAATGATCCTCCCCGCCGCTGTGCTGCACGAGGCTCGGGGCGTGCGGGTGGACGTCGTAGAAGAACTCCTCGTAGTGCCCGGCACGCATCGGCTCCTCCGCGGGCCGCTTCGACGGGCGGCGGGCCTTGTCCTGGCTGGTCATGTTCCGGTCGGCGTGCACCTCGGCGGCGATGCCGAGCGCCACCGCCCGGGTGATCACCGCCCACGGATCATCCGCGGCGAGGGTCGTGGGGGTGCGCATCGCGAGGAACGCCTCATACGCGGCGTCGGCCGGGTCGCGATGCCAGGCTTTCGCGATCGGCGTGTACTTCTGGGTGGCGTAGAGCATGAGCTCGGCCGCGACCGGGCTCGTCGCCCACGCGTTGTGCTCGTTGAGCTCCGCCAGCAGCATGCGCAGCCCTTCACCGGTCGTGAAATCCGGGACACGCTCCGGCTGCTGGGCGGACTGGGGGTCTGGGTGGGGGTGCATAGCGACTCCTGAAAGAAACGAAGATCCGTCGACGAAAGACAGGTACGACCCCCAGCCGGTCGACGGAACACTCCGCACCCCGAACAGCAGCAGGGGCGTCGTACGGAAGGCCGCACGGAACCCTCAGCCCGCCCCGCGCGGGGACGGCCCGTGGGTGCCGTGCCCGGCGTCGTGCCGGACGGCTGCTGGTCGGAGTGGTTGTGGGGGTCTACGGGTGTTCCGGCACTCGGGTGGTGCCGGAAGACGAATGGGTCATCGGCTCACCCCCGTCCGCCCGGCCACGGGGGCAAGCTCCCGGCCCGGACTGGTCACCGCGGGTTCAAGCTCGTCCTGCCTGCGGGCGAGGCGCTCCTGCAACTGGGCGCGGCCTTCCCGGATGCCCTCCAGGGCGGCCTCGTGCAGCATCGCGTTCCACTTCGCACCCCGATCGACGACCGCGCCACCGGCCCTGGCGGCGAGATCCGTCGGGCGCACCCACTGCACCCCGCCACCGGCAGCCTCCGTTCGTGCATCCGGGTCGGCGAGGGTGGGATCTTTGTGCGTCGCCAACCGCGACACCGCCTCACCCTCGGTGCCCTCGGCAGCCTCTGCTGCGCGGCGTGCGGTGGCGGCCTCGTGGCGGCGGGCGGCGTCCTGCCGGAACGCTTCGGCGGTGCGGGTGGGGTCGGGAATCGTGGGGTCAGTCATGATCGGCTCCGTCCTGTCGCAACTCAGGTGCGTTCAGCCACCGGCCCACCGTCGTCGGATGCACCTGCTCCCGCGCCGCGATCTGCCGCAACGGCACACCCTTCCGGTGCAACTCCAGCGCCCGCGCCCGCGCCGCCTCCCGCCCCGACCGCGACCTACGCGCCACCACCGGTGCCGCATCCATCCGATCCGTTGAAACAGGTGCCAGCGGCGGATCGGGCGCTGCCACCGAGCTCGCCGCCGCATCCTCGGCACCAGAATCGTCGTCGGCTTCGGTGCCGGTGGCGGCGTCGTGAGCGTCGGCGGAGCGAGGGAGGTCGTAGACGCGCGGCGGATCGGCTGGGTCGGCCGGGGTGGTGGGTGCTGGGCGTGGGGTGGCGTTGCGGGTGAGCTCGACGGTGAGATGCGTCATCGCGAGCAGCACCAGCGGCGGGATCGACGCGACTACCGCCGCGATCAGCGCAGGCACCCGCGCATCCGCGGCGATCACCGCGTGGGTGACATTCGCCGCGACCGAGACTGCCGCCCCCGCCGTCAGCAGCAGCCAGGCGAAGCGGCGTGCGGTGCGGGCGGAGTTGCGCAGCGCGACGACGCTGATCGTGGCCTCCAGGATCACGCCGTCGACGATCAGCGGCCACACCCACGCCTGCCCGGCGGGGATCCCGGAAAGGATCGCGAGATCCTGCAGCGTCGTGAACGACAACCAGAACGCGCCCAGCGCGAGCAGGATCGTGCCCGCCACCGCGACCCCGATCACCAGCCGCGACACGCCAGCTTCAGGCGCAGCACCCCGGCGCTCAGTGGCGTCATACGTGGCCGGGGCGTCCATGACCGTTATCTCCTGAGCCCAGACGACGCAGACGCGGCGCCCGGGCTCGATGTGGGCGGGGTGGGGGTGAGCTGGGTGGTGCGGTGCGCGGAGCGGATCGTCGCTGTGATCTCCCGCGCATCCAACGCTGCGGCGATCCCGGCGGGCTCGAGCACCGCCTGCGTCTCTGCGAGGCTCAGGCCGGCCTCGGTGAGACGGCAGGCCGCCCAGAACAGGCCCGCGTTCCGGTTGCCTTCCGGCAGCCGCGACACCCACTCCGCCAGTCGCCCCGCATCCACCACTCCGCCCGGCGCCGCCGATGGCGTCCGGGGTTCCGGGGTCGGGGTGAGGAGGTCGCGGATCGCGTCCGCGTCGACCGGGCGCGGGTGACGGCCGCGCGCGATCACCTCGTAGCGGCGGAGGCCGTGCTCGGTGAGCACCGTGGAGGGCGGGGCGATGATGTAGCCGCCGCGCCCCCGGAAATCCAGATGCGCCTGCCCGCGTGACCACGACCGCAGCTCGCGCCCCTGGCCGCTCGGGTAGTACAGGTGCAGCCCGCCCGACGGGGAGCGCACCGCCTGCGCCCACCCGTCGACGAGGCCGGCCTGCCGCAGCGAGCGCAGCTCCGGGAACCCGGTGCCCAGCGCGTGCACATCGATATCGAGGACATCGACACCGGTTCCGGTGGCGATCCCGATGTTCGCCTCCGGGGTGCGCCGCCACCACCGCTCCACCTGCCGCAGGTCGGTGGTCGCGTCGTGGAAGCCGTGCTCGGTCAGTGGGCGCTTTTCTCCCGGCGCGCACGGGAACACCGGCAGCCCGGCCACCGCATACACTGCTGCGGCGCCGTGCAGCGTGGCGGGGGTGTACGCCGGGAGTGGCGAGGCGATAGGGTCGAGACGAGACACCGGCACACCCCTCCTCCTTGTAGCGTCGCGGCTTGCACGAGGTCTTCCAGAAGGTGCGGCAGTGATCCTGCCGGGGCTTGGGGAGAGTCCGCTCGCAAGCATTCTCTGAGAGCTCCACCATTACCCCGCCCCGGTACCTGGGTCGAGCGATCCCGGGCAGGATGCGCGGAATCGTCAAGAACCTGCGCCGTATCGTCAAACCCGCCAGGCCACCGCTCCCGCACAGCAGGCCGTTCGTGTGCTAGAGATCGCGGCCCGGCCCCCGGCTCGGAGGCGCAGCGCCGGGGTCGTTGTCGGAGGGCGGGTCGAGGTGGGTTTCGCGTTCGGCGAGGAGCTCGCTCAGCAGCACCCCGTGCTCGAGCCGCGTGGGTGATGACGCGTAGTTCTCGAACTCGCCGGGCAGCGCCCCGACGCGGCCCGTGGCCTGGATCGCGTCGTTGATCCGTGCGAGCACCGCGGCGGGGTCGTGGGTTTCGGTGTCGTGTTCGAGGATGCGGGCGATCTCGTTCATCGCCGCGCTGTCGTGCTCGGCCGGGGGAAACGCCGCGGAGGCGGTGACGCCGTCGCCGATCGGGACGCGGCCGACGACGAGCCGGAACTCGCCGTCCCCGTCGCGGCCGGTCGCGTCATACACGCCGGGCGGGAGCCATTCGTGCGCTTCCGACGCCTGCCCCACATACATCACGCCGCGTTCGGGGTCGTCCGGGTCGATGACCCGCACGTCCGGGTCGGTGGTGTAGAGCATCGATTCCAGGCGCTGTCGCCACGTGCGCTCCATCAACGGGGCGCCCGGGCCGGACTTCTCACGCTCCACGAGCGCGCGGAGCGTGTGGATCGCGATGAGATCCGACGGCACCCATTCGCGGTAGAACTTCTCCGGCAGGTACATCGTGCGCGGCCCGCCCTCGGCCAGCAGCCCGTCCAGGGCGTAGTCGCGGCGTCGCGCGACCGCGGTGAAATCCGCCCGCCACTGCGCGTGATCCGAGCGGTAGCGCATGTCCTCGTACTCGCCCTCGTAAGCGGGCGAGACGGTCACGAGGTAGTCGTCCCGTTGCGGTTCGTCCGGGAGGGGTTCGCGTTCGAGGAGATCGATGAGCCCGTCACGCACCCGCTCGGTCTCTTTCAGCCGGGTGAGGATGCGGGGCAGCCGGGACGCGCTGACGGCGAGCGAGAGACACTCATCCCGCCACACGGCATGGGCCTCTTCGAGCCCGTCCACGTCCTCGCCCCCGTTCGGGAGGAGATAGTCCTCCTGGCGGGGTTCGGGCGGGAACATCTCAGCCACCATCTCCGGCAGCCCCGTCCCCTCGAACGGCTCCCACCCCTTCGACGGCACGAACACCCAGTCCCGAGCCGGCCGCTGCTGCTCGCGGCCTGGGGCCGGGATCCAGGAGACGATGTGGGAGACGTCGTCGCCGAACCGTTCGCCGAACACGCGGTCGCCGTCGGTGCGGAGCTGGTCGGGCGGGCCGGCGAGGTCTTCGATCAGCACTTCGCTCACGAGGTACCGGGCCTCGTCCTGGTCGCGGGCGCGGACGTCGAACTCGATCGTCACCCGGTGTAAACCCAGCGGCTCCGGTGCCGGGTCGGGCGGGTTCGGGGTCGTCGCATCAGACATGAGGAGTCCTCCAATCGCGGTCAGCAAGGGGTTCAGGCGTCCGGGGTGAGGAAGCGGCGGGTACTTCCGGCGTAGGTGCGACCGGCTTGTGTTGTCGAGCGGATGCGGGGAACGTGCGCGGTACTGCCGAGAATCTGCGCCGCATCGTCATCTCCCCAGCTCCCGCCCCGCAGCAGGCGGCGACGCGGATGGCTCGGCGGGCTCGCCGGTGAGGGCCTGTTCCCGGGCGCGTAGCGCGTCCTCGAGATGCCGGGTTACGGCCGTATGGTTCGTGCCGTCGACGCCACCGGAGACGGGTACCCGGTGAAAGGAGTACGCCGGGTACGGGGTCGACTCGCGCAGCGCCTCCAACCAGTCATCGGCGTCCTCTGGCCACACCCAATCCTCAGGTGGCGGGAGCGTCTGCACGAACTCGGCGGCACCGGCGTAGAGATCGGCGTTGGTGAGCATGTCGTGGATGGTCAGCGCGACGCTGCGCGCCAACGTCACCGGGTTCCGATCAGCGATCACCGTCGGGTCGACCTCCGGATCGTCTGACCAGACGATCACCCCGAGCGACAGAAACGAGGCAGCGCCTGGGCGAGGCATCGGCTCGGTGGGTTCGGGACTCGTCATGATTCCTCCGCTCCTGCTGGCGCCGCCTCGGTGCGGCGGCTCTCTGTCTGCCAGGTACGGCACCGCCCGGCTCCTACTGGTCGAGGCGGGAGCGGATCAGTGGCAGGTAGTCGGCGTTCTTCTCCACCGCGATCACCTGGAACCCGGCAGCGGTGGCGGCCTCGATCGTGGTGCCCGAGCCCGCGAACGGCTCCAGCACGACCCCACCCACCGGGGTGATCAGCGTCACGAGCCACCGCATCAGCCCGAGCGGCTTCACCGTCGTATGCGACACCCCGAACGCGCGCGGCCGATCCGTAGCGGAGGGTTTCGGCTCGAACCGGAAGATCGGGAACTTCCGCGACAACGACTCGCCCTGCCAGCTCCCGGTCAGCACATCGAGCGCGTCCGCCTGCCCAGCATCCAGGGCGACGTTCGTCGGCCACCGGCCTTGTGCGAACCGGGCGCCGTCGATATTGATCCCACCGACCCCGTGCTCGAGAACGTTCACGACGAGGCTGCCCGCCGGGGGTTTGCGGGCGATGATGATCGGCTCGAATGCCGGACGCAGCGCCGTG
The DNA here is from genome assembly GCF_001314225.1 of Microbacterium sp. No. 7. Lineage (NCBI taxonomy): Bacteria > Bacillati > Actinomycetota > Actinomycetes > Micrococcales > Microbacteriaceae > Microbacterium > Microbacterium sp. No. 7. The sequence goes on along the minus strand of NZ_CP012697.1, from coordinate 2,904,411 downwards.
CCCCACCCCTCCCAGCGTGCCGCGTCGTCGGTGACCGGGGTGCCTTTCGCGAGCACGCTGCGAGTCGCCCCGAGCACGCCGTCGTGGTCGCTGCGCTGCACGACACGGTCAGTGCGCTGCGCACCGTGGTGCTTGTCGATCGCGTGCGCGAGATCCATGCTCTTGGGCATCCCGGTCGTGTGCAGCCACGCGATCTGATCGCGGATCTCGAAGCCTGCATTCTCCAGCCCGCGCACCATGCGATGCCACGTGCGTGCACCCCCGAACGCTGCAACATGCGCGCCCGGCTTCAGCGCCTGCAACGCACCAGCCGCCCACGCTGTGCACCACGCCTCGAACACCTCCGGCGCACCCATCCTTGCAGTGTCGATGTGCGGCAGCGATTCCCGGAATCCCGCCGCGTCGTCCCACGCCTGCCCGTTGAAGCTCAACCCATACGGCGGATCCGATACCAGCGCGTCCACGCTCCCCGCGGGGAGGAGTTGGAGGAGCTCGACCGCGTCGCCGTGATACACCGTCGCCCGCGGCGCGGAAAGAACCGGGGGCGGAAGCGCGGCGCTGGGGTGCGGGCCGGCCGGGGTGGGGTCTGACATGACGGAAGCTCCCTGCTGTCTCGGGCCTGTCCGCCGCGGTGTGCGACGAACAGGAACACCCAGCAGGTACGAGCCGACCCGACCGCCCCCAACCCCCGTAGCCGCGCCCACGACCATCCCAAGAACCCCTGCACCGCCACGCGCCGCCGCCACCCCGAGCGAACTGCGCGCCCCTGAAATCCCGAGCTCCGATCTCCCACACACGATCGGCAATCAGCGAGAGAGCTCGAATGCGAGACCAGGGCTTTGCGATGGAACGCTGGAGGGAGTCACTGTGGTGACGCCGTACCTCAGTGAGAACGGCTGGTCGCACGTGTTGGCATAGGCACTCGGAGCGATACCAAATCGCTGCTTGAACGAGCGTGACGCGGTCGCCAGGTCCCGCCACCCCACGGCTTCCGCAGCATCACCAATTGACATGCGCGTAGTCGCAAGAAGTTCGGCCATGCGCTCGGAGCGAAGTTGTCTAAGGAAGGCCGCAGGAGACATCCCTAACTGAGCGCGGAACAACCTCGTCAACTGGGACGGCGATAACGCGACCGCTTGCGCGAGTTCTTTGACGCTCCACCGTCGCCGTAGATGGGTTCGGAGTAGCGCAACGGCCGCGGCTACCTCCCGGTCCGGCGCCTTGATGCTGCCCGAGACCGTACCCCGCGCCTGACCACTCAGTCTCCCTACCGCATCAAACACGTCCGACGCGATCGACAGCATGGTGAAATCGGTGACCTCGCCGTCTGGGAACTGGGACAGGCTCACCAGGCGCGGGGCTAGATCGCGCATCGCGGCGGATCCAAGGTGCAGCGTGTGAAGCGCAGGTTCACTCTTCAACGCGCGATGCAAGCAATGCACGAGCGGATGCCGTAGAGGCAGCCAGCGCAGCCTGAGTCCCGTTGAGTGGTGGACTTTCCGGTCTTGAGCGTCGTGTCATTGACGTGGGGGGCCACCGTGCGATGGTCAGTGAGAACGACCAAGTTACTCACGACAGGAGATCGCACGATGGCCCTCAATCAGTCTGCCCTGCTCGAGCTGCTCGCCGAGCTGAAACTCACCGACACCACCGACCGGATCCGTCAGATGACCGAACGGCTCTACCAAGAACTCATCGACGCTGAAGCCGCGTCGGTGATCGGTGCCGGACCCTACGAGCGCACCGTCGAGCGCACCGCTACCCGCAACGGGGCGAGGCTGCGCACCCTGTCGACCACTGCGGGAGATCTGGAGTTACGAATCCCGAAGCTACGGGCCGGCAGTTTCTTCCCGTCGCTGTTGGAGAGGCGCCGTCGGGTTGATCAGGCGCTGTTCGCCGTCGTGATGGAGGCCTACCTGCACGGCGTGTCCACCCGCAAAGTCGACGACCTGGTCAAAGCGCTCGGCGCCGACACCGGCATCTCGAAGTCCGAGGTGTCGCGCATCTGCGAAGGCCTTGACGCGACGGTTGCGGCATTCCGCGACCGCTCCCTGTCCCAGATCGCCTACCCCTACGTCTTCCTGGACGCCACCTACTGCAAGGTTCGCATCGACGGTCGGGTGGTGTCCCAAGCGGTTGTCGTCGCGATCGGGATAACCGCTGACGGGCACCGTCAGGTGCTCGGCTTCGACGTGGGCGACAGCGAAACCGAGGAGTTCTGGAAAGCATTCTTACGGTCCCTGAAAGCCCGAGGCCTTGGCGGGGTGAAGCTGGTGATCTCCGACGCACACGCTGGCTTGAAAGCAGCCGCCGCAGTGGTGTTGCAGGGAGCCAGTTGGCAGCGGTGTCGCGTGCACTTCATGCGCAACGTGCTCACCGCCTTACCCAAGGGTCGGCAGGAGATGGTCGCCTCGATCATCCGCACGATCTTCGCCCAACCCGACGCTGAGCACATTGATGCACAGTTCGATGAGGTTGCACGCATGATCGACCGCGTTCACCCCAAGGCGGCTGAGATGCTCCACGATGCCCGAGCCGACGTGCTGGCGTTCAAGCACTTCCCAGCCCGGCATTGGCGGCAGATCTGGTCGACGAACCCGCTGGAACGGCTGAACCGGGAGATCAAACGTCGCACCGACGTCGTCGGAGTGTTCCCGAACGCTGCCAGCCTGCTGCGCCTGACCGGCGCCGTTCTGATCGAGCAGCACGACGAATGGGAAGCCGGCGACCGCCGCTACTTCTCCGAAGCGTCTATGGCCGAACTCGCCGCCACCAACTCGGTCGAGGACGCGGTGATGCTGCCCGAGATCACGGCCGCCTAAACTGCAACCAGCTGATCATCGAGTGGAAACGAAAGACCACCACTCAGCGGGACGTGGCCCCAGCGCATCTGGTCAGCCAGATAATCCGGGTGGAAGTAGAAGGTCACGGTGCGGGCATGCCCTACCGGAAACCCGCTGCATTCCAAACCTGGAGGGATGGTGAGGATGGTGCCCGCTTCCAGAGCAACTTCCCCTGTGGACGATGCGACCCGGGCCCACCCAGAGAGAGTGAAGACCACCTTCACATTGGGTAGCGCCACAGGTCCCGAGGGAGCGTGCGCGGTCTGATCATTGATTCTTAGGGGCACTGCGCACGTTTCTGCCTTGCCAGGGATGGACCGGTGTCCTGCGTGTTCGAGAGGTGTAACTGCGTCTTTCATAGTGCTGCTGGCGCCCTCGCGACAGCCAGCGCTCAGCTTCGCGACGGGCCTGTTGAGTTGGTCACCTCCCTTGAGGAATACCGGGCGGGGGTATAGTGTTTGAAGACAGTACAGGTACCCCGTTGGGGTATCATTTACAGGAAGGATAGCTGATGGCTGAGAACGAGTACCAGGTGACGGGCATGACCTGCGGGCACTGCGAGATGTCGATCCGCGAGGAAGTCAGCGAGATCCCCGGTGTCGACAGCATCGAAGTCAGCGCGCAAACGGGCAGGCTCGTCGTGACCGGTGAGGGCAAGATCGACGATGCGCAGGTGCTTGCCGCGGTCGAGGAAGCCGGCTACTCGGCGGTGCGAGTCTGATGAACTCCGCTGCGCGACTCGCGCTCTACGGAGCGGGGCTGGTGGTGGCATTCGGCGGCGCGTTTGCGGCTGCCGCGGCCGTTGTCCCCGACAGTTTTGTTGCGTCCTGGGCGGAAGGAAGCGGTATGAACGCACATGGTGAAGAACACGGCGGCAGCGACGTTACGGCTGCCGGGCATGTGCCGAACGGACTCTCGATCGATGCGGCCGGCTTCGTGCTGTCGCCGGTCGAGGCTCCTGGCGCGGTTGATGCCGAGGGCGAGCTGAGCTTCCGGGTTCAGACGGTCTTGGGGGAGCCTGTGATCGAGTTCGCTGAGGCGCACGAGAAGGATCTCCACCTGATCGTGGTCCGCACGGACGGCTCCAAGTTCCGGCATGTCCACCCTTCGCTGGACAGGGCGACCGGGACGTGGTCGTTGCCGTGGAAGTGGGATGCGGCGGGCGCCTACCGAGTGTACGCCGACTTCACTCCCGCGACCGAGGGTGCGGAGAGCATCACTCTGACGCGCACTGTGGATGTCGCAGGCGATTTCACGCCCGTCACCGCGGAATTGCGGCGCGCGGTAGAGGTCGATGGCTTCTCCGTCAGCCTCGAAGGGAACCTCGTCGCCGGATCGTCGAGCGACCTGACAATCTCGGTCAACCGTGACGGCGAGCCCGTTACGGCGCTTGAGCCGTATCTCGGAGCGTTCGGTCACCTGGTCGCACTGCGCGAAGGGGATCTCGCCTACCTGCACGTCCATGCCGAAGGCGACGAGCCTCGCGCGGGCGGTACGGCCGGCCCCGAGATCGGGTTCGTGGCCGAAGCGCCCACGGCCGGCCGCTACCTGCTGTACTTCGACTTCCAGGTCGACGGGAAGGTGCACACGGCCGAGTTCGTCATCGACGCCGCCCACGGCGATACCCACGGTAGCGGTAGCGAGTCGCACTCGGATGAACCGGGCGGACACTGAGCCACCTGGTGGCGCGTCACGGCATGCACAGAGTTGAGAGAAGGAAGAGGATGAGCACATCAGCGCCCCCCGCGAATGGGCCGGCCATCGAGCTGGAGATCGGCGGGATGACCTGCGCCTCCTGCGCAAATCGGATCGAGAAGAAGCTCAACAAGCTCGACGGCGTCGAGGCCACGGTCAACTACGCCACCGAGAAGGCCAAGGTCACGATCCCCGACGGATACGATCCGGCGCTGCTGATCGCCGAGGTCGAGAAGACCGGCTACACGGCAGCCCTGCCCAAGCCCAAGAACACCAAGGTGAGCGCGTCGGAGACCGAAGCGGGCGATGAGGAAGACAGTGAGCTCACCTCGCTGCGGCACCGGCTGATCGGTTCAATCGTACTCACGGTACCCGTGATCGCGATGGCGATGATCCCCGCACTGCAGTTCACCTACTGGCAGTGGGCGTCGCTGGCCCTGGCTGCACCGGTCATCATCTGGGCAGCCTGGCCTTTCCACAAGGCCGCGTGGACGAACCTCAAGCACGGCACCGCGACGATGGACACGCTCATCTCAATGGGCACGTCGGTCGCACTGTTGTGGTCGCTCTACGCGCTCTTCTTCGGCACCGCGGGCACCCCCGGCATGACGCACCCCTTTGAGCTGACGATTGCGCCGTCGGACGGCGCGGCGAACATCTACCTCGAAGTCGGCGCAGGTGTGACGATGTTCATCCTCGCGGGCCGTTACTTCGAGAAGCGCTCCAAGCGCCAGGCCGGAGCCGCGCTGCGCGCACTGCTCGAGCTCGGTGCGAAGGAAGTATCCGTGCTGCGTAACGGTGCTGAGGTGAAGATCCCCACATCCGAGCTGCAGGTCGATGACGAATTCATCGTGCGCCCGGGTGAGAAGATCGCCACCGATGGAGTTGTCGTCTCTGGCACGTCGGCGGTGGACGCCTCCATGCTCACGGGCGAATCGGTGCCCGTCGAGGTCGGCGAGGGCGACGCCGTCACCGGCGCCACAGTGAACGCCGGGGGCCGCCTGGTTGTGCGTGCGACGCGTGTCGGCTCGGACACGCAGCTGGCGCAGATGGCCAAGCTCGTCGAGGATGCGCAGACCGGCAAGGCCGAGGTGCAGCGCCTGGCCGACCGCATCTCCGGCGTCTTCGTGCCGATCGTGATCGTGGTCGCGTTCGTCACCCTCGGCGCATGGCTGGGCGCAGGATTCCCCGTCGCCGCGGCGTTCACCGCCGCGGTCGCGGTGCTCGTGATCGCCTGCCCTTGCGCGCTGGGTCTCGCCACCCCCACGGCTCTGCTGGTCGGCACCGGCCGCGGGGCGCAGATGGGCATCCTCATCAAGGGCCCCGAGGTACTGGAGTCGACCCGCAAGGTCGACACGGTGGTGCTTGATAAGACAGGCACCGTCACCACCGGCAAGATGACCCTCGTCGACGTCATCACCGAGTCCGGCGTGGATCGTGCCGAACTACTGCGCTTCGCCGGTGCGTTGGAGGATGCTTCCGAGCACCCAATCGCGCAGGCGATCGCCAAGGGCGCCACGCAGGAGGTCGGTCAGCTGCCGGCCCCGGAGGACTTCGCGAACGTTGAGGGCAAGGGCGTGCAAGGCATCGTCGACGGTGCCGCTGTCGTAGTCGGCCGCGAGTCCCTGCTCGCCGATTGGTCGCAGCACCTCTCCACCGACATCGCACAGGCGAAGGCACGCGCCGAGAGGGAGGGCAAGACGGTCGTGGCGATCGGCTGGGATGGGCGCGCACGCGGCATCCTGATCGTCGCCGACACCGTCAAGCCCACCAGCGCCGAGGCGATCCGCGAGCTCAAGGAGATTGGATTGACCCCTGTGCTCCTCACCGGTGACAACGAAGCCGTGGCCCGCCAGATCGCGGCCGAGGTCGGCATCGATGAGGTCATCGCCGAGGTGCTCCCAAAGGACAAGGTCGAGGTCGTCACCCGGCTGCAGCAGGAGGGCAAGACCGTCGCGATGGTCGGCGACGGCGTCAACGACGCACCCGCGCTCGCCCAGGCCGACCTGGGGTTGGCGATGGGTACGGGCACAGACGTGGCAATCGAGGCATCCGACATCACGCTCGTACGCGGCGACTTGCGGGCCGCCGTCGACGCGATCCGGCTCTCGCGGAAGACTCTGTCAACGATCAAGACCAACCTGTTCTGGGCATTCGCCTACAACACCGCAGCGATCCCGGTTGCAGCGCTGGGCATGCTCAACCCCATGCTCGCAGGTGCGGCGATGGCGTTCTCCAGCGTCTTTGTCGTCGGCAACAGCCTCCGCCTGCGCGGGTTCAAGAGCGTCACCCAGCAGTGACGCTCTGAACCACCACCACCCACACCAGAACGAAAGGCAACGACTCACTATGACGAATGACACCCAGGCTACGTCCAGCTGCTGCAGCACCTCCGCCCCGAACCCGGCAGCGGCCGGCAACGGCCGCAACAACCTCCTCGGCGGCGCAGGCGACATGACCACCTGCCCGGTCATGGTCGGGACCCCCGTCAACAAGACAGCTGCCGAGGCAGCCGGTCTGTTCCGTGACTTCGAAGGCCAGCGCTACTACTTCTGCTGCGCCGGCTGTGGTCCCGCGTTCGACTCGGACCCCGCCAAGTACGCGGCGAACATGGCGTAAACCCACCAGCGTGCGGGGTGGCGCGGCCAGGTGAGGGCGCCACCCCGCCATCTGATCGGAGCGAAGCAAAATGACCGTCACGACCCCTGCCAGCGACATCTGTCCGACGAGCGAGCATGGCGAGAGCTCGGTGCACGGCTATATCAACGACAAGGCAAGGTACCGTAACCGTCTACGACGCCTCGAAGGACAAGTACGCGGCATCGACCGCATGGTCGACGAGGACCGCTACTGCATCGACATCCTCACCCAAATTTCAGCGATCACCAACGCTCTCGAAACCGTGGCCATCGGTCTACTGGGCGACCACCTGCGGCACTGCGTCCTCGACGCTGCCGTCGCAGGGGGAGAATCCGCCGACCAGAAGATCACCGAAGCCACCGAAGCCATCGCTCGCCTCGTGCGCTCGTAGACGCAGCACCTGTTTAGAACCGACACCCATTTCGCACACAGCCCAGGAGTTTCCGCCATGACCGCCACGCCGCACGTTCTCATCCTCGGCGCAGGAGCTGCCGGAGCCGCCGCCGCGCGCAGTCTCGCATCCCGCGACGACGTGCGGGTGACGCTAGTGGCTCAGACCGGTGAGACCCCGTACACACGGATGCTGATCAAGGGCATCGCGTTCGGCCCGACACCCCCGGAGGCCATCACACTCCCTCTGCCGGAGGTCGAGGTCGTCGCCGACACCGTGCTGGAAGTCAATACCTCAGCCAAGCAGGTGCAGCTGGCCTCTGGCACGCAGCTCGCCTACGACGCGCTCATTGTCGCAACCGGAAGCAAGCCTCGCCTCCTTACCACTGATGTCACCAGACGGGAGACCGCCAGCGATCTGCTCCGGATCAGCACGTTGCACTCTCTGGAGGACGCGCTGCACATCCGCGAGCTGCGGACAGGCCTCGGACGGCCCGCACGCGTGGCGATCTACGGCGGCGGAATCATCGCCGCTGAGACGGCAACTTCACTGCATGCCGATGGAGATGAGGTCATACTGATTGCCCGCAGCCAGATCCCGGGCACCGGAGCCTTCGGCTCCCCAGTAGCCGAACGCATTGCTGCTGACCACGCCGCAACGGTGCAGACCCGATTTGGTCGCACTATCCAGCACGTCGATGAGGCCGACTCAGGCGTCGCGATCACCCTTGATAAAGGTAACCCCGTCGTTGCCGATTTCCTCCTCGTCGCACTCGGGACGATCCCTTCCGGGCCGGCACCGTGGACGACCGGTGTTGACGTCGACGGCCATCTCCGCGCCGAACCTGCAGGCGTCTTTGCAGCCGGAGGTGTCGCGAGGCACTATGACGAAGCGCTGGGCGCGTGGCGCATCGACCACTGGGAGGATGCCGCCGCTCAGGGTGGACATGCCGCGCAGGTTGCCCTGCACCACCTCAGCATCGGAGACGATCCCGGCGCCTATACGCCGCGCAGCCCCTACATGGCGATGGTCCACGGGCGCATGATCTCGGCCGTCGGCTACATCGGCGGTGCCGACAGCCACCGTGAGGACGGCCACGAATTCGTGATCCGGCACGAGGTGGGCGGCACCGTAAGCGGAGTCACAGGTATCGACGCAGTGGCTACCGTCTACCAGTGGGGGCAGCGACTCCACGAGGTATCGGTCTGATATCTACCCGAAACTGGTATTACTCGCAGAATCAAGGAGCAGATCATGACTGACCCTCACGCGCAGCCGCAGCCGCAGCCGCAGCCGCAGCCGCAGCCGCAGCCGCAGCCGCAGCCGCAGCCGCAGCCGCAGACGCATCACGATCACTCCCGCGCTGACGCCAGTTCCCGGGTCCACTTGAGCCCTGAGCACGACGTCATGCAGATGGACTCAGTCGAGCACGCCGGCCCGCACCACAGGCATAACGGCCTAGAGCACCACCCCGGTCGTGACGCGCACACGACCGACAACCACGCCGGTGATGACGCGCATGGTGGGCATGGTGGGCATAGTGGGCATGGCGACCATGTCGGGCAGTTCCGCCGCCTGTTCTGGATCAACCTCCTGATCGCCGTCCCCGTGGTGGCGTGCTCTCCCATGTTCGCAATGCTGCTCGGCTACGAAGTGCCCGAGTGGGCAATGTGGATCGCGCCAGTGCTCGGCACTGTCATGTACGGCTGGGGTGGCTGGCCGTTCCTCACGGGGGCGTGGAGTGAACTGAGGTCCCGCAAGCCTGGGATGATGCTGCTGATCGCCCTGGCGATCACCGTAGCGTTCTTCGCATCCTGGGGAGCGACCCTGGGCCTCGTGCACCACGAGCTCGAGTTCTGGTGGGAACTCGCGCTGCTGGTCGTTATCATGCTGCTTGGCCATTGGATCGAGATGCGATCTCTCGCGCAGACCACATCCGCGCTTGATTCGCTGGCCGCGCTGCTGCCCGATGAAGCGGAGCGCGTGGACGGCGATCAGGTCTTCACCGTCGATCCAACTGACCTGCGCGTGGGCGACATCGTCATCGTCCGTCCCGGCGGGAGCGTTCCGGCGGATGGTCGCATCGTCGACGGTCGGGCGGCAATGGACGAATCCATGATCACAGGAGAATCGCGCACCGTGACGCGAGGCGTAGGTGAGGCGGTGATCGCCGGCACGGTCGCTACGGACTCCGGTGTGCGTGTGGAGATAACGGCCACCGGCGACGACACCGCTCTCGCCGGGATCAATCGTCTGGTCGCCGAGGCGCAGAACTCGTCCTCGCGCGCTCAGCGCGTCGCCGACCGCGCCGCCGCACTGCTGTTCTGGTTCGCGCTCGGCGCCGCAGTGGTAACCGCGATCGCATGGACGCTCACGGGCGACCCGGACTCCGCAGTGGTGCGCAGCATCACGGTGCTCGTGATCGCCTGCCCGCATGCGCTCGGCCTCGCGATCCCGCTCGTCGTGTCGATCGCAACCGAGCGCGCCGCGCGCGGCGGGGTGCTTATCAAGGATCGCCTGGCGCTGGAATCCATGCGCCAGGTCGACGCGGTACTCTTCGACAAGACCGGCACCCTCACCAAGGGGGAGCCCACGGTCACCGCGGTCGCGCCGGCAGGGGATCTCGACGCCGACCAGGTGCTTGCGCTTGCCGCCGCGGCCGAGGCCGATAGCGAGCATCCGCTCGCGAGAGCGATCGTCGCCTCGGCGAAAGATCGCGGCCTCACCCTCGAGTCCGCGAGCGGGTTCTCGTCGTCGCCGGCGGTCGGTGTCACTGCCACCGTCGGCGGACGCGTGGTCCGGGTCGGCGGACCGCGACTGCTCGAGGAGACCGGCCAGCCGGAAGTCGGCGATGCTGACGCATGGCGGGAAGAGGGCGCGATCATCCTGCACGTGATCCGCGACGGTCAGGTGGTCGGCGGGCTCCGACTCGCAGACGAGATCCGGCCGGAATCCCGCGACGCCGTCGACGCGCTGCACAGGCTCGGTGTCGAGGTCGTCATGATCACCGGCGATGCCGAAGCAGTGGCAGGTGAAGTCGGCCGCGAGCTTGGCATCGACCGCGTGATCGCCGGCGTGCGCCCCGAGGACAAGGCTGGCAAGGTCGCCGCTCTGCAGCACGAGGGCAAGAAGGTCGCGATGGTCGGCGACGGCGTCAACGACGCCCCTGCGCTCGCGCAGGCCGACGTCGGCATCGCGATCGGAGCTGGCACGGACGTGGCGATCGCCTCAGCCGGCGTCATCCTCGCTAGCTCCGATCCCCGCTCCGTGCTCTCCGTGATCGAGCTCTCCCGCGCTGCGTACCGCAAGATGAAGCAGAACCTCTGGTGGGCAGCCGGCTACAACCTCATCTCGGTGCCGCTAGCGGCCGGTATCCTGGCACCAGTCGGCTTCGTACTCCCGATGTCTGTCGGCGCGATCCTAATGTCGCTGTCGACCGTCGTGGTCGCGCTGAACGCGCAGTTGCTGCGCAGCATCGACCTCACACCCTCAGCCAGTACCCGTTCTGTTTTGGAACGCCAACAGTAAGGATTCCCATGACATCGGAGAATGACGTCGCCGCCGGTCATCACGGCTACATCGACGACAAGACTCAGTACTTGCAGCGCATGAAGCGCATCGAAGGGCAAGCACGCGGGATAGCGAAGATGATCGACGAGGAGAAGTACTGCATCGACATCCTCACCCAAGTGAGTGCGCTCACTCGCGCCCTCCAAGGCGTCGCCACCGGGCTGCTCGACGATCACCTCAAACACTGCGTGCTCGACGCCGCCAAGCTCAGTGACGATGCAGGCAAGGCGAAGATCCAGGAAGCCACTGACGCGATCAACCGCCTGGTGCGCTCCTGAGACGCAATCCTCCTCCTGGAGCCGTCGCTCGCAACGTTCCACCAGCCTCGACCCGATGAAGGAGAGCATCATGCCGCGATTCTCCCAACTCACCCCGGCCTCTGCTGTGGGGGCCTCCCGTGATCTCCTGGGCGAGCTCGTCGAGCGACATGGCACCGTCGGTGACATGGTGGCGACCATGGCTCACTCGCCCGCCGTGCTCGGCGGCTACCTGCAGTTGAGCAAGGCGATGCGCAGGGCGAAGCTCGACCGCAGAGTCAGCGAGCTCGTCTCGATCGCCGTGCAGACGCAACAGGGCTGCGGTATGTGCCTGCGTTCTCATATCGACGCCGCCCGCTCCCTGGGGCTTTCGGAGAACGAGATCTCCCGGGCGCAGCAAAGCACCTCGCACGATCCCTCCATCGCAGCCATGATCCAATTGGGCATACGGGTTTACCGGGAGCCCGCGTCCATCACCGACGCTCAGGTGGAGGAACTGCGCGGCTTCGGGTACAGCGACCGAGAGATCGCCGACGTCGTCGGCGTGGTGGCACTGAACGTCCTCACCGGAGCCTTCAACCTTGTCGCCGGACTCACCGCCGGCGACTGAACTCCTGGTGCCTTGGCCGAGAGGATAGGCAGCGGCCTGCAAAGCCGTTCACACGGGTTCGAATCCCGTAGGCACCTCCACTGGGCCCAAAGCCTCGGTCGGTACCTGCGCGTATCACAGTCGCTTGTCCGCACGGGGGTCGACTAATGAGGTAGTCGGCACGCATCAAGCATGCCGGATCGATAACACCGAGCGGGAACCCCACGTGGCACTTGGTTCGTGAACGGGACCGGCCGAGGGCAAAGGCAGTTGAGCAGTTGTAAAAATCGGCTCAATCCGCGACTGACAGCGATCGTTCAGGGCGCCGACCATCGCCGGCGCTCTGTTGGCGGGGGCTAGGTGGAGGCGCGAAGTCGCGCTCTCCGATGAGTGGTGGATTCGTCACGTGGCCGGATGGCGTCCGGGACTGCTGCCGTGCTCGGGTCGGTGCGTGGCCGGAGCCCCGCAATGATCAAGTGGAACGCGAACCAGAGCTCGAAGGCGAAGAGGGGTACGGCGCACGCGCCCGCGACCGCGCCGTTCAGGGGCACGAGCCCGAACAGCTGCGCCGCGTTGCTGCCCAGCACCAAGACGCCGCCCATCAGGCCCAGGACGGCGAGAGCACGGGGAACGAGGCCCGACTCCAGGAGCAACCGCCCCAGGACGATCGTGTTGACACTGATCACCAGACACTGGCCGACGAGGAACGCGGCGGTGTGCAGCGCCTCAAGCGATTCACCCGCCACCGTACCCGCGGCATCGGTCCATAGGAACGCGAGCATCGGGAGTGTTCCGGCCGCGATAACGGCAGCCTCGAGCGTGCGGAGAAACGCGAACGTGAATGCTCGCACCTCGCCGGCGGGGCGCAGCAGCGGGAGGAGCAGCAGGCCCGTGAGCAGGCAGCCGAGCGCGAGGATGAACTCGAGCGCCACCCCCAACGCCACGGACGAAGCTGCGTACGCGGCCACGGCAGTCACAGAGGTCACGTGCGTGACGAGGTAGACGATGCCTGCGCTGCGCGCGTAGACGCGATTCTGGTGCCTCATGGAAGGCCCCTCCTGGTCTACGGGGCATACCGGCAGTGGCCAGCTTAGGTATACGCTGTATATATGTCAAGCGTCAGGCCTCCTCTCGACCGCGACACCGTGCTAACTGCCGCCATCGCGCTGGCAGACGAGGTCGGCCTGGGCGGGCTGAGCATGCGGCGTCTGGGGCAAGCTCTCGGCGTGACCCCGATGGCGCTCTACAAGCACGTGGCGAATCGCGAGGAACTGATCGACGTGATGGTCGAGCGGATCGTCGCGGGGTTCGACGTCCCGATCCAGGATGACGACTGGCGGCGCGAGCTCCGAGCACGCATCCTCGCGGCGCGAGCAGCGACGGCGCGCCACGCGTGGGTGCGCACGGCGATTGAGACTCGGAGGATGGCGGGCGATGCTGTGCTCTCTCATATGGATGCGCTGATGGGCGCCATGTTTCGCGGGGGCCTCTCCGCGGACCTCGTGCACCACGCTATGCATGCGCTCAGCACGCGTATGTGGGGCTTCACTCGGGATGTCATGCCCACGCCCTCACTGCCCGCCGATGTCTCGAAGCGGGCAGCAGCCCTCGCGGCGTACGCCGAGGCGTACCCGGCCATCGTCCGCATGGCCTCCACAGGGTCACATGCGGGCGCAGACTGCGACGAGGAGGCCGAGTTCGTATTTGCGCTCGACATCCTTCTCGAAGGATTTGAACGGCTTCACCACGCAGGATGGCGCTCAGAATCCAACGCGTGACATGCAGCGGGTGGGCCGTTGACTGAGGCGGCGAGGGCAGCCGAGACTAGCCGTCGAATGCGAACCGTGGCGGACGGCTGCGAGCGCATGACCGCCGCGACCTCCCGGGCGCGACGCATCGCGTCAATCAAGTTGCCTCACTAACCTTGTTTGCCGCCCTAGCAACGTCGCTGCAAGCTGTCGCTCCGCGGCGTGTGCAGGCCGCGCCTGCATCGACGCCGCTCATGACGGAGAACTGAGCGCTGCAGACGTGCGGGGGACCGGTCGGACTCGGGTAATCCCCGGGAGTGAACCTCGCGCAGGTTCATGCAACTGAGCGCACCGGCATCGCCGTGTTGTTACCCTACCCCCCTAGGGTATATATTGAAGGCGTCATACGACCTTTTGCCCCCCAACTCGAATGGAGCCCAAATATGTCCTCGTCCCCTCCAACAAGCAGCGCCCGGTGGTGGGGCCTCTTCCTCATCGCGCTGGCCCAGTTCATGGTCATCATGGACGCCTCGATCATCGGAGTCGCCCTGCCCCGTATGCAAGTCGATCTCGGCTTCACCCCGCACGATCTCTCCTGGGTGTTCAACGCCTACGTGATCGCGCTCGGCGGACTCCTGCTCCTCGGCGGGCGCCTGTCCGATCTGTTCGGGCCGCGCAGGATGTTCGCGACCGGCTGGGTGATCCTCGCGATCGGGTCTCTCGTTGCAGGCCTCGCGGGTAACGTGCCGGTCGAGCTGCTCGGCCGGGTGCTCCAAGGGGCGGGGTCTGCGCTCATCGCGCCGGCCGCGCTCACGCTGTTGATGATGCTGTTCGGTGCAAACCCGAAGGAGCTCACGAAGGCGATGGCATTCTACGGGGCGGCCGCTCCTGCCGGCGGCACCGCCGGTGTCTTCCTCGGCGGTGTGATCACTGAGTTCGCCTCCTGGCCGTGGGTGTTCCTCATTAATGTGCCTATCGCGGTGCTCGTGCTGCTGGTCATGTGGAAGGCGCTGCCTGGCGGTAAGCTCGGCGCGCGCGGGTCGGTTGACGTAATCGGTGCGCTCACGGTAACTGTGGGCCTCGCGGCGCTGGTCTACGGAATCGTGCGCGCTGAAGTCGCCGGGTGGGCGTCGCCAGAGACGTGGATCGCGATCGGACTCGGCGTCACCCTCCTTGTGTTGTTCGTCATCATCCAGCGCGTCAAGCGCGAGCCTCTGATGCGGCTGTCGATCTTCCGTTCTCCCAACCTGGGCGCCGCAAACCTTGCGCAGGTGCTGCTCGGCGGGGCGTGGGTGCCCATGTGGTTCTTCTTGAACCTGTACCTGCAGCAGGTTCTCGGCTTCTCCGCGTTCCCCGCAGGAGCAGCTCTTCTTCCGATGACGATTTTGATCATGCTCGGCATGATCGTGCTCGCTCCTCGGATCATCGCGGCAGTCGGACCGAAGGTCCCCATCGTGCTCGGCCTCGTCATCCTCGCGGTGGGCCTCGGGTGGATGGCTTTCATTCGACCCGACGGCAATTACTGGGTCGACGCATTCGGACCCTCGCTCATCGTGGCCTTCGGGCAGGCACTTGCCTTCATCCCCTCGCTGCAAGTTGCCATCTCTGCAGCCCCGCCCGAGGAAGGCGGTCTCGCCTCGGGCATCGTGAATACCAGCTACCAGGTCGGGTCCGCGATCGGTCTCGCCGTCGTGTCTGCCGTCGCTGCAGGCTTCGGCGCGGGACAGCTCGGTGACACCGAAGCGCTCACTCAGGGGTACTCGGCGGCGTTCGTTGCGGCCGGGATCATTGCCCTCGCCGGTGCGATCCTCGTCCCGATGTTCTTCCGCACCAAGCGACCTACTCGCGCACTGCCAGTCTCGTAACGCTGCATCGCGTCACATCCAACTACTGAACGAAAGAAGAGCACCATGTCTGTACCGAGATTGCTGATCGCCTACGATGGCTCACCCAACGCGAAGTACGCCATCGAATCCGCCTCCTCTCTTTTCCCGGGCACGGAAGCCGTCGTGTTCTACGCACGGCAGCCCATGGAAGGATTCGCTGCGCACCTCCAGGGTCATCCGGCACTGGAGAAGCTCGACGCACTCGACAGGGCCGCACTCGACGCCTCCGAAAAGATCGCCGCCGAAGGGGCGGAACTGGCTCAGTCGAAGGGCCTCAAGGCCGAGTCGCTCGTATCCTCAACGGTTGCTACCGCCTCCGAAGCGATCCTCGATGCCGCCGATCGGCTGAACGTCGAGCTCATCGTGATCGGCTCTCGAGGGCTACGCGGTCTCAAGGCCACTGTGCTTGGGAGCACCTCAGCGAACGTGCTCCATCACGCCACGCTTCCGACTCTCGTAATTCCGTCGGATTCTGTGGCCCAGGCACGCTACGCACAACGGGCTGCAGCCCTTCCAAGCTGAGCTCGTCAGTGGTTGCCGGGCACGATACTCAACGGCAACCGATTCGATGCCACCGCCTCGGTCGGCCTTCCCTGTCGCTCGCGGCATGGAATGGCCGACCGAGGCATCGTTTTATGCGTGCGAAATAGCAGCATGGATGCTGTGCGATCAGGTCAGTTGCACCGCGGTGATACAGGTCGGGTCGTCTTCGTTCATCGTAGAGATGGTCGTGGTTCCCACCTGCCCTTCGTGTTCGACACTGAGAGTTGCTTTGATGTCGCGAGGCACCCAGATGCCGACGAACCCGTTGTCGTAGGTTTGCCGCACCTCGTCGAGGAACACGTCTCCGTCTTCGCCGGTGAGGGTAACCTGGACTTCGGTGTTGGCGAGTTCGCCGAGGCAGGTGGTCAGGCTGTGGAAGTAGCAGTCGTGGGTCTGTTCCCGGTAGGGGGCGACCGAGATGTACACCTCGTCTTCGGGCATCGGCAGACGTGTCTCGCGCTTCTGGTCGTCGGTGAGCACGAGCGCATCCGGCTGCACGGATGCGATCAGATCAGTGGGTCGGTCGGCGACGGGCATCGTGTCGAGCCGTTCGATGACCTGTGCGGCGTCCAGGCCGTCAAGGTCGTGGTCCGCCAGGAAGCCGGTGTCGACGGCCTGACTGTTGGTCGAGGGCGACGCGGGTTCGTGCGAGGGTGCAGTGGCGCATCCGGTGAGGACGAGGGCGGCGGCGAGCGTCGCGGCGGCGGCGACGATCAGTTTTCGCCGGTGAGGCGCGGCGGGGTGGGGCATGGTGCGATCCTTCAAGAGTGTCGGAAGGGTCGGTGCCGGGCGCTCTCGCCGCGGCACCGACCCTGACGGTCGATCAGAGGGTGGCCAGGAGGTCCTGCATCTGCTGGATCTCGGTGGTCTGCGCGTCGATGATGGTCTGCGCGAGCTCGATGGCGTCGGGGTTGCTGCCGTCATCGACCTGCGTCTGGGCCATCTCGACCGCTCCCTCGTGATGGACGATCATCTGCTCCAGGAACAGTCGCGAGGCCTCGGGTCCGTCGGCCGATTCGAGGGCGGCCATGTCGTCCTCAGTCATCATGCCGTCGCTGTGGTCCATCCCGTCCATCTGCTGCTCCTCGGGGTCGACGCCCCAGTCGTCCAGCCACCCCTGGAGCTGTTCGATCTCGGGCCCCTGGGCGGCCTTGATCGCTTCGGCCAGTTCGACCACCTCGGGGTTGACATCCTGCTTGGCGAGGACGATGTCGCTCATCTCGATGGCCTGCTCGTGGTGCACGATCATCATCGAGGCGAACATCACGTCCGCGTCGTTGGCGTCGGCTGCCTGCTCGGACGAGCCGTGGTCCATGCCCGGCATCGAGTCCTCGTCTTCGCTTCCGGCCGAGCATCCGGCCAGGACCAGCGCGGCGGTGAGGGCGAGTGCGGCGGTCGCCGCGGTGCGAAACTTCATGAGTGTTCTCCAATATCAACAGTCGCTTCAGTGGCGCGGCACCCGGGCGGGCACCGCGTGAATGAGAGAGGGGAACCGTCGGCGCTGGTGTGCGCCGGGTTCACCGCTCCATCACGTGCGACTGATACAGAGAACGTGCAGCGACGGCGCCCGAGGCAACAGCCGGTCGATGAAACGCGCCACGAGGGGCGGCCGGGGTGCGGTGTGCATCCATCCAGGCAGAAGCCGAGGCGGCACCAGGATGAGAAGGACGAGCAGTAATGCGAGCACGCATGCCATCGCCATGCCCAGATGGTCGCCACCCCCGCAGTCCGCACACGTACCACCGACATCACTGGCAGTGCCGCTGGACTCATGGGCGCCCGCCGTGGCGTGATGAGCGCCCACGGCGTCGCTGGCGGAGACCGAGATCGCCGCGGGCGCGTGGGCGGCCGCGGTGCCGTGCAGGTTCAGCGTGTGCATGGCCAGCAGGCCGAGGACAACCGCTGCCGCCAGCAGCCCTCCGAGCACGACGCGCCGGAGGCCCTGAAGGCCCTTCCTGGATCGCGTTGCCGCCGTCATCGCCATACACCGGAGTTTACCGGGCCCGGGTGTGCATCCGCCGACGGCGGGAGTGATCGGCACGGCCGAGGCCGACTGGCTCCGTATCCCGCCGAGCAGCTCCGTGCTCCGCCATGCGCAGACTGACGGGAATACCCCTAGGGGGTATATGGTTGATGGTGGAGAGTTTCCACGAAGGTCAGGAGAACCCCATGCGTTTGTTCGCGATCCGCGACTTCCGTCACTTGTTCAGCGCGCAGATCATCGCCCTGTTCGGGACGGGGTTGGCGACCGTCGCCCTCGGTCTGCTCGCTTACGAGCTCGCCGGCCCGAGCGCGGGGGCGGTGCTTGCGACGGCGCTGACGATCAAGATGGTCATGTACGTCGTGATCGCGCCTCTGGCGGCGGCCTATGCCGACCGGCTCCCGAGGCGGATGTTCCTGACCCTGCTCGACGTGGTGCGCGCAGCCGTGGTGCTCGCTCTGCCGTTCGTAAGCGAGATCTGGCAGATCTACGTTCTCATCGGGGTGCTGCAGGCGGCTTCTGCGGCATTCACGCCGACGTTCCAGGCGGTCATCCCCGACATCGTGACCGAGGAGTCCGACTACACGCGGGCGCTGTCCGCCTCCCAGGTGGCCTACACGATGGAGAGCCTGCTCAGTCCGGTGCTCGCGGCGGTCGCCCTGACGTTCATGACGTTCAACTGGCTGTTCGTCGGCACCTCGGTGGGCTTCGTGATCTCCGCCCTCCTGGTGCTCTCGACCCGCATCCCCAACGCGGCACCGAGTGGGCACGCGGGTGCGTGGAACCGGGTCACCTCAGGCGTGAAGGTCTTCTTCGCGACTCCTCGTCTGCGCGGCGTCATGGCGCTGAACGTGGTGGTCGCCGCAGCCGGATCGATCGTGGTGGTCAATACGGTCAACTACGTCCGCGATCAACTGGGCGGCACGCAGGCCGACGTCGCCTGGATGCTCGCAGCCTCCGGCGGTGGCACACTGCTGGTCGCCCTGTTCCTGCCACGCGTACTCGATCGGATCGCCGAGCGGGTCGTGATGATGACCGGCGCCGCGGTCCTGCTTGCCGGCGTGCTGGCGGCCGTCGCGATGACCGCCATCCAGGCGGCCTCCTGGATGATCACGGCACCGATCTGGGTAGTCATCGGCGGCGGAATGGCCTTGATCGTCACGCCCACCGGACGCGTCATCCGAGGTTCGGTCGCGAAGCGCGAGCTCCCGGCGGCCTTCGCGGCACAGTTCTCACTGTCTCACCTCGCCTGGCTCGTCACCTACCCGATCGCGGGATGGGTCGGCACAGCGTCCGGATTCACGCTCGCCTGGTCGATCCTCGCAGCGCTCGCCGTCGCTGGGGCCATCGCGGCGCCGATCCTGTGGCACCGCGAGAAGAAGACCGAGGCCATTGATGTTGCTAGCGACGCGGAACGGGAGACTGGTGACCACGTGCCTCGTGAGCTAGGTGAGGAGACAGAAGCCGTCGAGGGCACGCTTGCGGCCTCCCAGTGCGCCTGCGTGCGCCTGGCATGAACACAAAGATGGGGCGGGTGCATTGTTCCGTACGTCGCATGGTGAGCGCACCCCAAAACCGCGCTCAGAATCGTTCGGCAGTCGCGGTGGCGGATAGCGGGGTAGGTGCTGCACCGAGAATTGTCGTGTGGCGTGTGCGGCACGGAGACCGTTACCGAACACGATGACTTCGGTAATCTCGCGGACGAAGACGACGGCGGCACGCCCAGTATGCCGGTGATCTCAAACGGGAGCAGCGCGAGAATGATCGCGAACGAGAGGACGATGGGCAGGACTTTCAGATGATGGAGGTGCTGGACACGCCGCGTGGTTGAGCATGCGCGCACCTTCCGGATGAGGCGGCCGTTCCGCTGGCCCCGCTTCGGGAAGGAGCCGGTGATGTCCACATCAACTGAGCTTGCTGACATTGCGCGCGCGATTGCTGAACAGGCTGAGAGGCTTGATGGTGGACGGAGCGTCCTGCGTGAGCATCCCGAGCTGGTCGTCGACGTGCTGGATCCTCTCATTCGCATGCTGGACTCTGTGGCTCGGGTGGTCGATGCGGCCAGTACTGCGTTCCAGGAGCACGGCTCGACGGCTGTCACGATGGGTGGGAATCAGGCTCGTGGCTCTGCCCAGGCTCTGTGTGCCGGCGGGCTGCTCAGCCCCGCGTCAGCCCAGGTGCAGAGCCTGCGGAACACGCTGATGGACGCGGGGACTGAGTCGTCCCTGTTGGCGTGGCCCGAGCATGATCCGCTCGCCGCCGAAGAGCTCAGCAACTACCGGCGGTTCCTTGAGCAGCGTGAACGCCAGCTCGACCCGGATGCCGTGTCGCAGCCGACAGCCACCGATCCGCGATCGCACGGCCCGATCGACCGCTCCTAGCTTCCCAGCCAACCTGCTGGGCGGGTGCTCATGACATTGTCAATCAGGGTGATGACGGCCGGTGACGGGTACCGGTACCTGCTGAACTCTGTCGTGATCGGTGACGGTGACCGTGACGCTGCTTCGGCGTTGACGAGGTACTACCTCGAAGCAGGCACCCCGCCGGGTTCCTGGCTCGGGGCTGGCCTTCCCGGTCTCACCGGGAACATCACCTCGGGAACTGTGGTGAGCGAGGAGCAGCTGCGACGGCTCATGGGGTACGGGCAGGATCCCAACACGGGTGAGCAGCTGGGGCGCCCGTACCGGAAGTTCGCCACCGCCACCGAACGCGCAGAACGCCGTATCGCGCTGCTCCCTAACTCGTTGGCGCCGGGTGAGCGGGCGGTGCAGCGGGCACTGATCGAGGCGGAGGAGGCGCAGAAGCCGACGAACGCCCCGGTGGCGGGGTTCGATCTGACGTTCTCGGTGCCGAAGTCGGTCTCGACGCTGTGGGCCGTCGCCGACGGTGGCACGCAGGCACTGATCGCGCAGGCCCATCACGCGGCGATCGAGGACGTGATCGCGGTGCTCGAGCGGGATGTCGCGATGACGCGGGTCGGTGCAAAAGGGCCGCGCGGCGCGGTCGCGCAGGTCGAGGCTTGGGGTGTGATCGCGACCGCCTACGATCACTACGATTCGCGAGCGTCCGACCCGCAGCTCCACACCCACGTCGTCGTCGCGAACCGTGTCCAGGCCGTCCAGGACGGGAAGTGGCGCACCCTCGATTCCCGTGCCCTGCATGCCGCGGTGACCGGGCTCTCGGAGCACTACAACGCTGTCCTCTCCGACCACCTCACCCAGACCCTCGGCGTCGGCTGGGAGGCCCGCGACCGCGGCACGGGCCGGTCGACCGCGTGGGAGATCGCCGGAGTACCGCAGGAACTCATGGACGAGTTCTCCTCCCGCACCCGCGATATCGAGCGGGTCAAGGATCGCCTCGTCGCCGAATACGTGGACAAGCACGGCCGGCAGCCGTCGGGGAAGCTGCTGTGGCAGTTCCGGCAGCAGGCTACCCTCGAGACCCGACCCCCGAAACAGCACCACTCGCTGAGCGACCTCACCACCGGCTGGCGGGAACGCGCCACCCGCATGCTCGGTGAAGACGCCCCGACCTGGGCGACCGCACTCCTCGCTGAGGCTGCCGGGGAGCCGTTGCTACGGGCCGACGACCTCCCGCTCGACGTACTCGATCAGGTCGCCCAGGTCGTGGTGGAGCAGGTGGGCGATCGGTCGGCGACCTGGAAGCGGTGGAACCTGCACGCAGAAGCAGTACGGCAGACGATGGGGCTCCGCTTCGCCCACACCACCGACCGCGACCAGATCCTCCGCCGGATCGTCGACGCCGCCGAGCACGCCTCGCTCCGCCTCACCCCACCCGAGCTCGCCTCAAGCCCGCCCGTGTTCCGTCGCCTGGATGGGACGAGCGTGTTTCGTCCGAAGGGTGGGATCGTGTTCTCCTCGGAGCAGGTGCTCGCCGCCGAAGACCGCCTCCTCACCGCCTCCCACGCGAGGACGGCGCCAACCGTGCCGCTGGCATGGGTAGAGCACGCGGCGCGGGAGCGGAACCGGGACGGGCACACCCTGTCTTCGGATCAGGAGCAGGCGATCGCGAAGATCGGGGTCTCCGGCCGCGCCCTCGACGTGCTCGTCGGCCCCGCAGGTACGGGGAAGACGACGACGATGCGTGCGCTCCGGCGCGCATGGGAGCGCCGGTACGGGGCAGGATCGGTGATCGGCCTCGCCCCGTCGGCCGCTGCCGCGGACGTCCTCGCCGAGGACTTGGAGATCGGTACGGAGAACACCGCGAAGTGGTTGCACGAGCACCGCCACGGAACCTGGAACCTCACGGCCGGGCAGCTCGTGATCATCGACGAGGCATCGCTCGCGGGCACGTTCGCGCTCGACGCGATCACCACCCACGCCCAGAGCGTCGGGGCAAAAGCGCTGCTCGTAGGCGATTGGGCGCAACTGGCCGCGGTGGACGCGGGCGGGGCGTTCGGGATGCTCGTCCGCGACCGCGGCGACGCCCCCGAGCTGGTGGATGTGCGCCGCTTCCGCAACGACTGGGAGAAACACGCCTCCCTGCAGCTGCGGGTCGGAGATACCGACGTCATCGACACCTACATCGGGCACGGCCGGGTGGTGCCGGGTGGGTATGACGAGATCCTCGAAGCCGCCTACCAAGCCTGGCGGGCCGATCAAGAGGCCGGGAAGACGACGGTGCTGATCGCTGAAACCCTCGACACGGTCTCCGAGCTCAACACCCGCGCCCGCACCGACCGCATCCTCGCCGGCCATGTTGCGCTCGACGGGGTGCGCCTCCACGACGGCAACGAAGCCTCCCGCGGCGACCTGATCATCACCCGCCACAACGACCGCCGCCTGACCTTGGGGCGGGGGTGGGTGAAGAACGGCGACCGGTGGGAAGTCGCCCGCGCGAACGAGGACGGATCCTTGAGGGTGCGGCGGGCGAAGTCTCGGTGGCGCACCACGATCACGCTGCCCGCCGCCTACGTCGCCGAGCATGTCGAGCTCGGGTACGCCGTCACCGCGCACCGCGCCCAGGGCTCCACCGTCGACACCGCGCACGCGATCGTCCATTCTCCGGAAGTGACCCGCGAATCGCTGTACGTCGCGATGACACGGGGCCGCGAATCCAACACGGTGTATGTCGCGACCGATCAGCATCATCTCGAAGAGCACCAGCACCGTGAGGATCTGCAGCACACCGCCCGCAGCATCCTCTACGGCATCCTCCAGCACCCCGGCGCCGAGCTGTCCGCCCACGACACCATCACCGTCGAACG
Organism: Microbacterium sp. No. 7; assembly: GCF_001314225.1. Classification (NCBI taxonomy): domain Bacteria; kingdom Bacillati; phylum Actinomycetota; class Actinomycetes; order Micrococcales; family Microbacteriaceae; genus Microbacterium; species Microbacterium sp. No. 7. The sequence goes on along the minus strand of NZ_CP012697.1, from coordinate 2,881,041 downwards.
AGACATGTGGGGGTCGCTCGAGCAGCTCGCCGCCGAATACGACACCATCGCCCAGGCCGCCGGGCAGGCACGGTGGATCCGGCTCCTCGAAACCGGTGGCCTCACCTCAGAGACGATCGATGAGCTCGTCGAGACGGACGCGTTCGGGATCCTCACGACCGAGCTGCGCAGGCTCGAAGCCGACGGCCATCACATCGACGACCTGCTGCCGCGCATCATCCACGCCGGTGGCCTCGACGACGTGCAGGATCTCGGATCGCTGCTGCGCTACCGACTCCACCGCATCACCACCACCTACCCGCCCTCACCTCGCCGAGCGACCGGACGCATCGCCGGCCTCGTGCCCCGCGCCACCGGAATCACCGACCCCGACATGCGCCGCGCGCTCGACCAACGCGAGCGGCTCATGGAGCAGCGCCTCGACGCCCTCGTCCAGCAGCACCTCACCCAAACCCCCTCCTGGATGGCGGGGCTGGACGGGCTCACGCCGGAGACTCGGGCGGTGGTGGTGCGGGCGGTGGCCGCGTACCGGGATCGGTGGGGCACCACCGCGTCGAGCCCGCTCGGAACGATCCCGCTCGACGACGCGCAACGCATCGACTACGAACGCACCCGCGCCACCCTCACCCACGCCACCGAGACGATCGAGCCCGCGGCCCCGGGCGAGCAGCCCCGACGCGACGGCCGCACACTCGCATAGCCGACGCTTCCGGCGCCGCACTGCCGCGGGGACGTGGCTCTTCCGCCCGGCGTGGGACGAGCGTAGAGTGAGAAGTGGCAGGACAAACCACGCGCCGAGCCCATCCGCTGGATGGGCAGAGGCAGACCGCCCCACTGCGGGGCACTCACCACACAGGGCCAGCCGCACCGAAGCGCATACCGTCCGTGTGATTGTGAGGCCATCATGAACCTGATCCAGCGTCTCTGGAACGCCAGCATCCGCACCCGCAGCTTCCTGCGCCGCCGGATGCCGACGAACATCCTCCTCGACAAGATCCGCACCCGCGAAGGCCTCAAATGGGGCGTCCCCGCGATGCTCCTCGGCGGCGTCTACCTCTTCGCCGCCGCAATGTGCATCACGCTCATCGACCGCGGCTGGCACCCCGCGCTCTACCTGCTGTTCCTCCTGCTGGTCTGGAACGGGCTGAAGTTCCTCTTGATCGGCCCCGTCAGCGTGATCATGCTGATCCGCCTCCGCGCACACCAAGCCCGCGCCCGCAGACAGACCCTGCGCGCCGGGGTCACGCCCGGCCGCTGACCCCCGTCCGGTAGCGCACGACGCGCCCCGACGAGTTCAGGCAGGTCAAAGTCCGTGCCCGCGCTGCGTCGTGGGAGCAGAACGGGCCGGCGACCGGTCTGGGGCGTCGTCTGTGATCGTGGTCGACACGGAGGCGCCCGCCCGGCGGAGTAGGAGGTACACGTCGTCCATCGAGGTCACCGTTCCTGCGGCCCCGTCGCGCATCAGACGGTGGCACCCGACCGAGGCCGCTGACGTGACCGGCCCTGGCACCGCCCCGAGCGGTCGCCCCACCTCCGCGGCCTGCGCGGCATGGTGCAGCGACCCTGAGCGCGCCCCGGCCTCGACCACGACGACCGCTTCCGACAGGGCAGCGACGAGGCGGCCTTGCTGCTCGAACCGCCACTTCGTCGCGACCGCGTCAGGCGGCACTTCGCTCACCAGCGCCCCCGCTCGCACAATCTGCTCGAACAACCTGTTGTGGCCCGCCGGGTACAGGTGCTCCATGCCCGCAGGCAACACCGCGACCGTCGCCCCGCCCTGCAGCAGCGCCGCACGGTGCGCGGCGGCGGGAACACCGTAAGCGCCCGTCGATACCACTACGAACCCGTCTCGGGCGGCATCCGACGCGAGCTCTCCGGCCATATGCGCCCCGTACCCAGTTGCTGCGCGAGATCCGAGAATCCCCACGCCAGGCTGCGACAACCGGGACGAGTCCCCGAGCACCCACAGAGCGAACGGAGCCTCGTCGCCGAGCACGCTCATGCAGCCCGGCCACCCCGCATCCCCAGGCATCACGATCTCGACACCAAGCCGCTCCGAGGCATCGATCGCGGCCTGCGCATGCTCGACGCTCAACCGGGGAACGACCCAACTCCGCCACAAATCCTCACCGTACTGCGCCCCGGCCGGTGGTTCGAGGAGATGCTGAATCGTTGCGACCGCACCGATCGTGTTCACCAGCCTTGCCGTCGCCGTGTCGCCTGGCCCCGAGGTGCACGCGAGGATCACCCGCGCCAGACGCTCATCCGTGACCGCACCGATCGCATCCACTAGCACTCCCATCCCGCAACGAACACTGATACGCAGAACCGGTACGTACCCCGTCCGGCATCACGACCGGCTCCGTCAGCCTCCGCCTCCTGGCCTGGTTCACGCCTCCAGACACGACGCTCTCCGTACGTAACCGAGAAGAGCCACTGGTTACAACGGCCACCGTCAGCTGATGAACCGGGACCAAATCGGGACCAGAATCATGCAATCCATGCAACCCATGACATGAGATGACACGGTTTGAGGGGCAGAGATGCCCGGAAAATCAACGAATCGGGCCGAACGGGATACCTGGGGGTCAAGGGGTCGCAGGTTCAAATCCTGTCATCCCGACAGAAAAGCCCTGGTGAGACGGCAAATCTCACCAGGGCTTCGTCGTGTTTGGGTGTGGTTGCCCTCTGGTCCCCTGGTCGGACGAGACGCGGCAACCTTGAGCTCGGCGAGGATCGGGCGCAGGTGTTCGACGGCGCGAGTGCCGCCCCGGAACCCGTAGCTGGCGGACCCGGCAGCCTTGTCGCTCCACAGAGCCGTCGTGCGCCGCGATCACCCCCGACCAGCGTCTGGCGTGATCGTGGGCATAGAGTTCCCCATCGCCGCCGGCGAGGGTCCATCACGCATCGGTAGTCCGTGACTGGATGCGCTGCACGGTCAGGCTCCCGAGTCGTCGTTCGCCCGTCCCGGTACGGCCGACCGGGTGGCGAGCGGGAAGCGGGTCTGGGTGAGTCGTTCGGAGACCTCCCAGAGTCGTGCGGCGGTCTGGGGATCTGTCGCGTGAGCGGCCGGCTCGCCCGCCGTGGCCGGGCCGCGGACGCCGCCGAAGCGGCTCGGCCCGGCGAGACTGCCGGCGGGGACGTCGCCGACCGCGGCCAGCAGGGTGGGGAGGGCGCCGCCGTCGGGACCGTGGGCGAGCAGGGGTGTGCCGACCGCGGCCACGGTGTCGAGGAGGCGGTTGCCGCTCGTGATCCGGAATCCGGTGGACGCCCAGCCGGGGTGGGCGGAGGCGGCGATCACCGACGAGCCGGCAGCGGTCAGGCGGCGTTGCAGTTCGGCGGTGAACAGCAGGTTCGCCAGTTTGGACTGTCCGTAGGCGCCGAACGGCTTGTACGCCCGGTTCTCCCATTGCAGGTCATCGAAGTCGATATGCGCGGAGCGGTGCGCGGACGATGAGACGGTCACGACGCGGCGCGTGATCCGGTCGAGCAGCAGGTTGGTGAGCGCGAAGTGTCCGAGGTGGTTGGTCCCGAACTGGAGCTCGAAGCCGTCCGCGGTGTGGTGCAGCGAGTCGGTCATCGTGCCGGCGTTGTTGACGAGAACGTCCACCTGCTCGTCCAGAGCGGCGGCGAACTCTCGGATCGAGGCCAGCGAGGCGAGGTCCACCGGCCGGACCTCGATACGGCCCGTCATCGCTGCCGCCGCCGCTAGGCCCTTCTGCTGATCCCTGACGGCGAGGATGACCCGCGCTCCCTTGGCGGCGAGCGTGGCGGCTGCGGCGCGGCCGATGCCGCTGCCGGCGCCGGTGATGACGATGGTGCGGCCGGTCTGATCCGGCACCTGCGAAGGCGAGGCGAGTGTGTGCATACCCCTAATGTATCCAGTGGAAACAAACTAGTCAACGGATACATCATTGCTAGGATGTGGCCATGTCGCCTGCTCGCCCCTACCACCACGGCAACCTGCGTCAGGCCGTGCTGGATGCGGCGGCGGCAGTCGTTCGTGATCGAGGCGTCTCCGAGCTGTCGTTGCGCGAGGTGGCCGCCGACATCGGAGTCACTCATGCCGCACCGCGCCGGTACTTCCCGGGGCGGCAGGACCTTCTCGACGCCGTGGCCGTCGAAGGCTTCGCCCGGCTCGGCGCCCGGCTGCGGGAGGCCGTCGCAGCCTCGCAGGGCTATCAGGGGCAGGTTCGTTCGGTCGCTCGCGCCTACCTCGACTTCGCGACCTCCGAGGCGAACCTGGTCGAGCTGATGTTCGCCCACAAGCGCGGAGCGGGCGGGTCAGACGTGGGCGAGAGCGCTGCGGCAGCGTTCGAGTCGATGCTGCAGGTGTTCCGTCGTGGTCAGGAAGAGGGGGTCCTCCCGAACCGCGACCCCGAGCGGATCGGGCTGATCTTCCTCGCGACGCTCCAAGGCATCGCCGGCCTCGTCAACTGCGGCGTCGTCCCGGCCGGGCACCTCGACGACCTCATCGGTGACGTCGTCGCGCAGGTCCCGGGCGGGCCGGCATCCATGACGACGCGATAGGAACCTCGGCCCGACAGAAAAACCTCGCTGCGCGTGATCACCCGTGGCGAGAGCGGCTCGCCGGTGCTTCTCCTCAGCGGGGCGGGCAACGACAACGTCGATGCGGTGGCGGACTTCTTCGCCCAGGAGGGGGTGCCGCTCATCCCCGGAAGGGTGATCGGATGGCTGCTCATCAGCGATCCTCCGGAACAGAGCGCCGCCGACCTGTCCCGCGTGCTGGACGTGAGCCGCAGCTCCATCAGCTCCGCGACCAGGCCGCTGATGCCCAGCGGCCTCGACCTGCTCGGCGACGCGGCGCCCGCGCGGCGCACGCGACTCGAGAACGTCGCGGAGCTGTACCGATTCCTCGAGACCGAGCTCCCCGCGATGTGGGAGCGCTGGGAGCGGAGGCCGAACGCCGCCGGCGGGTCAGGCCGCTGACGAGCCCGGTGACCGGATCGTTCCGCTCTTCGGCAGGATGACGACTGGCCCGGAGGATCGGCCGGGCTCAGGATGGACGTATGACACCGACGACTGATGCGGCCCTGTTCGTGATCGACGCCCAGGAGTCCTTCCGGCAGCGGACGGACGACTGGGCGGCGACGGCCAATCCTCACGTGCTCGACAACATCGCCCGGCTGGTCGAGCACGCGCGCGCCACGGGCGACCTGATCGTGTGGGTGACCCACGCCGAGCCCGGAACGGGAGGCGTCTTCGATCCGGCCTCGGGGTTCGTCCGCGTCGTCGATGAGCTCGCGCCTCTCGACACCGACATCCGGGTGCAGAAGACATCGATCAACGCGTTCACCACGACGAACCTCCAGCAGCAGCTGGTGCTCCGCGGGATCCGTCGCATCGCGGTCTGCGGCATCCGCACGGAGCAGTGCTGCGAGACGACGGCGCGAGTGGCGAGCGATCTCGGGTTCGACGTGGAGTTCGTCACCGACGCGACGACGACGTCCGGGATCGGCGCGGGGGACGGGTTCGACGCGGTCTCCGGAGAGCAGCTGATGCGGCGTACCGAGAGCATCCTCGGAGGCCGTGGCTTCGCGACCATCGTGACCACGTCGCAGCGGGTGGGCGCCCCTGTCACGGAATGACCGTGGTCGCGTTCCTGCTCGCGCCCGGCGCGGCACGACGCGTCACCGCCTGCCGCGCAGGGCCGCCGCGACGGCGATGACGCCGAGCACGCCCAGCGCGGCGAGCCCCGCTCCCATCGCCGTGGAGCCGGCTGCACCGGGCCCGCCCACGGCGACCAGCACGCCGACGAGCGCCGACGACATGGCGTTCGCGATGAGCTCGGCCGTCCCCACTCCCGCCGCCGCCTTCGAGCCCTCCAAGGGATCGTCGGTGCTGCGCATCGCGGCAACGCTCAGATGCGGGAAGGCGAGGCCCACGCCGGCCCCCGCGAGGACGAGCCCGCCCACCCACACCCAGACGATCCCGCCCGCGTCCGCGCGCTGGGTCGCGGCGAAGACGGCGAGCCCGACGGTCATGAGCACGGGGCCCAGCAGCATGAGGCGCCGCCGGGCGCGTTCGTCGTCGACGCTTGCGCTGAAGAGCTGGACGAAGCTCCAGCCGACCGACACGGTCGCGCCGAACAGGCCGGCGAGAAGCGGGGGCATCCCCGCGAGCTCCTGCCCGAACTTCGGCAGGAAGATCTCCGCCATCGCGGCGGCGCTGAGGATGCCGAGCACGATGTAGAGCCAGGTGAGCGGATTCCCGCGCCGATAGGTGATGCGGGGGAGAACGGGGGACGACGCAGCACGGTCGATGGCGACGAATCCGGCGAGGAGCAGGGTGCCGGTCACCAGAGCGGCCGCGGTCGGCCAGCCGACGGGGACGACGGCGGCGACGCTGAACGCGGCCGCCGCGAGCACGAGCATCCCGAGCGAGGCCAGCGGGACCTTTCCGAAGTCGTCCGACTCGGCGCTGTGCCGGGGGAGACCGCGCAGCGACATGACGCCCAGCACGACGGCGACCGCGGTGAGGAGCCAGAACGCACCGCGCCAGAGGTGCAGCTGGGCGAAGACCCCGCCGATCGCGGGACCGACCAGCGTGCCGAACCCCCACATCGCCGACACGAGCCCGGTGGCGCGCGTCCACAGCCGCTCGGGGCGCGCGTCGCGGATCACGGCGTATCCCAGCCCCGCGAGCAGTCCGCCGCCGAGCCCCTGCAGCACCCGCGCTCCGAGAAGCACCTCCATCGACGGCGCGAGTGCCGCGCCGAGCGAGCCGGCCGCGAACAGCAGGAACGCGAGAAGGTACGTCCGCGCGGCGCCGCGCTTCGCGAGCGTGCGGGCGACCAGCATCGAGGTCAGCACCGAGGCCGCCATGAAGGAGGTCGTCACCCAGGCGAAGTACTGCTCCCCGCCGATGTCGGCGATCGTCGACGGCAGCAGGGCCGCGGTGACGAACGTGTTCATGGCGTAGACGGCGACGCCGCCCGCGAGCACGAGCGAGGCGGTGAGGTGCGCGCCGCTGAACAGCTCGCGCCAGCTCCCGGATGTCTCGTCGGGCTCGGCGCCGCCCGGTATCACTCCCGTGCTCGCGTTCTCATCAGTCATGTCGGCTACGCTAAAACCTCAACCAAAGTTGAGGTCAAATATGCGTGACGAGACGCCCGCGCCCACCGATCTGCTGACCGTCGGGGAGGTCTCCCGCCGCACGGGAGTGGCCGTTTCCGCGTTGCACTTCTATGAGCGTCAGGGGCTCATCGCATCGACGCGAACGACCGGAGGACAACGCCGGTACGCGCGGCACGTGATCCGGCGCGTCTCCGTCATCCAGGTCGCGAAGCGGATGGGGATCTCGCTGGCCGAGGTCGCCGAGGTCTTCGCCGACCTGCCTCAGGACCGGATGCCGGGGAAGACGGACTGGCGCCGCATCAGCGAGCGCTGGCGCGGGCGTCTCGAGGCGCGGCGCAAGGAGATCGAGCGGATGGAGCACGAGCTCGTGGAGTGCATCGGATGCGGATGCGTCTCGCTGCGCAGCTGTCGCGTGCTCAATCCCGACGACGAGCTCGGCTCGGCCGGGGCCGGTCCCCGTCTGCTGCCCGAGATCCGCGCGGAGGAGTGACCTTCGGTCCTCCTCCGTCGCCGGCGCCCGGGGAGCGGCGCCGACTCCGCACATCGGCGCCCCGAGACCGTGGGGCCTCGGGGCGCCGATGCCTCGGCCGGGCCGGTCAGTCCGACCCCGCCGATGCCGCCGAGGCCGGGGAGCCGGGGGATGCGGGGCTCGGCGGAGACGCGGGGGTCGGCGCCGAGACCGGGCTGGGCGCCGAGGCGGGCGACGGCGGCGTCACCGGGGATGGGGCGGATGCCGGCGTCGCGACGCTCGGCGCGGACGCCGGCGAGTCCGCCGTGGGCGCGGAGACCACCGTCGTGGGGGTCGGCGCGGAGACCAGGCTCACGGCCGGCGAGTCCCCGGTCGTGTCGATCCGGGCGGACGTCAGGCCCTTGCCGCTGTGATTGATCGCGCCGTCCTGGATGACGGTCCCGTCGGTCGTCCGCAGGTCCATGGCGTTGGCGGCGATGGTCGCGGTGCCCGCGAAGAGGCCCAGCCCGACGACGCCCGTCGCACCGTATGCGATCCACTTCCTGGTGTTCATGATCGTTCTCTCCTTCTCGTGTCTCCGCCCGGCTCGTCGTCCATGCTGTCGTCCCCGGATGAGCCGATTCGAAAGGGCCGATGAGAGATCTCTTAGACGCCGTCGCCCTCGCCGGCGGCGCTCGACGGGGCTCGCCCCTCGACCACGGCGCCGGCGGCGCGGAGCAGATCCTCCGCACCCGCGTGCGCGCCGCGATCGGCGGCGCCGAGCGCATGACCGAGCAGGTGCACCGCGCCCAGGGCCCGTGCGGCCGGATCGCCGCCCCACCGCTCGACGGCGGCATCCGCCAGCCGCCAGACGCGGTCACGCACGAGGTCCGGCGAGATCAGCGCGCTCGCCGTGGCGTGCGCGAGGAACGCCGCAGCGTCTTCCGCGGCGTCTCCGCGCCCGAGCGTGTCCACGTCGACGAGCCCGCGGACGCGGTGCTCCTCGTCCAGGAACAGCTGGCCGAAGTGGAGGTCGCCGTGCACGATCCGCTGCGGCCGGTCCCCGGCCGACATCAGCAGCCGGCGCGCACCGTCCGCCACGCGCTGCGCGCGCGGGGATCCGCTCAGACGCGACGCATACCAGTCGAGCCGACCCGCGACGCCGCGCGCGGCGTCGTGCACGTCCACCGCGTCGATGCGCGCACGCAGCGCGTCGACCTGCCGCAGCAGGTCGTCCGGATCCCAGGCGACGTCGGCGGCCGGGCGCCCCGCGGCATCCGCGATCAGCAGCACGCCCTCCGGCGACCAGGCCGGCACCTCCGGCACGGGAAGGCCCGCGCGCCGGCAGGCCTCGTGCGCGCGTGCGATCCGTGCGCTGCGACTCGGCCGCACGACCTTCACCCAGACCCGGCCCGCGTCGGTCGCGATGCGCAGCACCGCGCGCCGTCCCGGACGGTAGCCGACGATCTCGGGCTCGCCGGACGCCGCGAGCCCCGCCCGGGCCAGGAGCGAGGACGCGGCGTGCGCGAACGCGACGGCCGGCAGGGCCGGCAGATGCGGATCCGCGGGATGCAGCCACACCCGTGCCTCCGGCGTGGTCGATCCGTCCGAGGCCAGTCCGGTCTCGCGGACGACGGGCAGGCGGGACGTGTCCAGGTAGTACAGGAGCGGCTCGCCGTCCCGATCGTGGTCGACGACGTGGAACCCCGCGACCGTGCCCCGTCCGAGCGGCTCGCGCGAGAACGGGAGGATGCGCTCGGGCGGAACGCCCAGCGCCTCGCCCAGCACTCCGGCATCCTCCTCCGCCGGTCGTGCACCCGTTGCGCCCATGCGCACCATTCCACCAGCCGGCGGCGATCGCCGGCATGAGACCTCTCTTAGACTCCGGGCTCCCCGAGCGGCCCGCGATCATACTGAAGGAGTGGGCGAGGCGGTGCGTGAGACGGACGAGGGCCGCCCCACGACCGCGAGCGGCGTGGGGCGGAGGGCTCCGCGCATGCGCGGCTCGTTCTTCTCGGTGCGCGCACGCATCGTCGTGCTGATCACGCTGGTCACCGCGCTCGGCCTGGCCGCGGCGGGGATCTCGGTGTACATCGCCGAGCGTCACCGCATCTTCGACGAGGTCGACCACCGCCTGAGCGCGAACCTGGACTCGGCGAGCCACATCGTCGCGCAGGGCCTGCCGCCCGACGGCGCCGCCTGGCCCTCGTCCGAGGAGGCGCTGAAGGCCGTGATCCAGCGGATGAGCCCCGACGACAACACCGGCGCGATGGGCATCGCCGAGGGGCGCATCATCATGCTGCCGGGCATCGACCTGGACGTGGACCTCGGCGGAGAGCACGCGTTCGCGCGCCACGTGCAGGACGCCGTCTCCGACGGCCGCGCCCGGATCGGCACCTACGCGGAGCAGGACGCGCAGTGGCGGTACATCGCCGCGCCGATCACCATCGAGGGCTCGCCCGCACCGGCGACCGTGACCTTCGTCATGGTCTACGACCTCGCCGCGGAGCTCGCGGAGTTCGACCTGGCGTCCGGGATGTTCCTGATCTCGTCGATCGTGATCGTGCTCGTCGTGGCCGCGACCAGCACCGTGCTCGCGACCCGCCTGCTCCGTCCGCTCCGTCAGATGCGCGAGACCGCCGAACGCGTCTCGGCCCAATCGCTCAAGGAGCGTCTGCCGATCGTCGGCAACGACGACGTCGCCGGCCTCTCGGCGACGATGAACCAGATGCTCGACCGGCTCAACCACGCCCTGCGCTCGCAGCGTCAGCTGCTCAGCGACGTGGGCCACGAGCTGAAGACCCCGATCACGATCGTGCGCGGCCATCTGGAGGTGATGGACCCGGACGACGCGGAGGACGTGCGCCTGACCCGGGAGCTGACCCTCGACGAGCTGGACCGGATGGGCCGTCTCGTGCAGGATCTCGCGGATGCCGCCGCGCTGCTCGGTCCCAGCCCGGTCGTGCGCGCCGCGGTCGACCTCGACGTGCTGATGCCCCAGATCCTCCGGAAGGCCCAGGGGATCGACGGCGCCGACGTCTCGCTCGCCGCCGGCTCCGCGTCGGGCATCGCCCACCTCGACGCTCCCCGCATCACGCAGGCGGTGCTGCAACTGGTGCAGAACGCGGTCACGCACGGCGCGGGCGCGATCGAGGTCGGGGCCCGGACGGCGGGTCCGCGGCTGCAGCTCTGGGTGCGCGATCACGGCCCGGGGGTGGACGACGCGGTCAAGCAGGAGGTCTTCGACCGCTTCTTCCGCGGCCCCGGGGCCGAGTCCCGCTCGGGGAGCGGCCTCGGGCTGCACATCGTGCAGGTGATCGCCGGCGCCCACGGCGGCCTGGCGACCGTGCAGGACGCCGACGGCGGCGGCGCGCTCTTCGCGATCGACCTCCCCACCGCGATGGACGCCGCCATGGACGCCTCGGGGAATCCGCCCGACGGCGCCGCGCGCGCCGCCGAGACCGACCGGAACGAGAGGGTGGAGGCGTGACCGTGGCATCCATCCTCATCGCCGACGACGAGCCGCGGATCTCCGGGTTCATCGACAAGGGCCTGCGCGCCGCCGGGTTCGCCACCCGCGTGGCGGCCACCGGCCCCGATGCGCTGCGCCTGGCCCTGACCGACGAGTTCGATCTGATGGTGCTCGACATCAACCTGCCCGGTCTCGACGGCTTTCACGTGCTCGCCGAGCTCCGCGGGTCGGGCTCGCGCCTGCCGGTCATCATGCTCACCGCGCGCGTGGAGCTGCACGACACGATCGCCGGATTCGAGGGCGGTGCGGACGACTACCTGGGCAAGCCGTTCCGCTTCGACGAGCTGCTCGCCCGGATACGCGTGCGGATGCGCACCGAGGCCGCGCCCGCCGCCGCGCCGGAGCTCGTGCACGGCGATCTGCGCCTGGACATCCGCACCCGTCGCGCCCGGGTGGGCGACCACGACGTCGAGCTCTCCGCGCGGGAGTTCGCCCTCGCCGAGACGTTGATCCGCAACGCCGACCAGGTGCTCAGCCGCGAGCAGCTGCTCAGCCGGGTCTGGGGCTACGACTTCGATCCGGGCTCCAACGTCGTCGACGTGTACATCGGATACCTCCGCCAGAAGCTCGGCGCCGAGCGGATCGAGACGGTGCGCGGGGTCGGCTACCGACTGACGTCCTGATCCGCGTCCCGCTCGGACATCGGACCGGGCAGGAGCGAGGCGGCGACGGCGACGGCCAGGGCGAGCACCGCGATCAGGGCGTAGGCGATGCCGGCCGGATCGGCGGCGGCGGCCGTGAGGAACCCGACGATGGTGACCCCGGCCGAGGCGAAGAGCTGGACGACGATGAACAGCGCCGCCGTGCCCTGGCCGACCGAGCGCTTGGGAAGCACCCGGTAGACGCTCGCGAACGCGGGCGATGCGATCGCCCCGAAGCCGAGACCGGCGGCGCCGACCAGCAGGAGGACGGGGACGAGGCCCCAGGTCGCGTGGCCGAGCGCGACGAGCACGCTCGCCGCCGCGGTGACGATCGCTCCCGTGCGCACGAGCGTGCGAGGACCGAACGTGTCGCTCAGCCGGCCGGCCACGGTCATCGAGACCATGAGACCCGCGCCCAGCACGGCGACCGGCGCGGTGCGCCAGGCGGGATCGAGGCCGAGCGCGCGCTCCGCGAGGACGGGCAGCACCGTCAGCTGGGTGTACATGACGAGGCCGACGACGCTCATGACCCCGAGCGCCGCGGCGAACGAGGGGATCCGGAGCAGCCGGAGATCGAGGAGCGGCGAGGGGGAGCGCAGCGCGTGCACGACGTAGCCGGCCAGGAGCGCGAGACCGAGGGCGATGCCGGCGATCACGAGAGCCGCGTCGGCGCCCGCCCCCCAGCGGTTGATGCCGAGCAGGACGAGCACGAAGCCCGGCGGCAGCAGGGCGAGCCCTCGCAGGTCGATCGGAGCGCGCGCATCGCCGGCGTGCTCGCTCGCCGGCAGGAGACGCCAGGCGGCGATGCTCACGAGGCCCGCCAGCGGCACGTTGATCCAGAAGATCCACGACCACGCGCCATGGTTCATCAGGAATCCGCCGACGAGCGGTCCCAGCACGGGACCGACGTTGATGACGAGCGAGACGAAGCCCATGGTGCGTCCCATCCGCGAGGCGGGCGTGATCAGCCCGATCACCGCGATCGCGGCCGGCTCCAGCATCCCGCCGGAGAGCCCCTGGATGATGCGGAAGACGACCATGCTCGTCAGATCCGTCGCGAAGCCGCACAGCAGCGAACCGGCGGCGAACCCGACGAGCGCGAGCTGCAGGACCCGTGCGGAGCCGATCCGGGTCGTCAGCCAACCGATCAGCGGGACGGATGCCGAGGCCGCCACGAGATAGGCGGTGGTGACCCAGACGGTCCCGGAGAGCGGCGTGCCCAGGATCGGTCCCAGGGCCTCGAGCGAGGAGGTGACCGTCGTGCCGTTGAGCACCGCCATGAAGGCGGCGAGAGCCATCGCCGCGATCGCCCAGCGCGTACGTGAGTCGGGCCCGGCGGGCCGTGTGGTTACTGGCATGGCAAAGAAAGCTACTAAACCGTGTAGTTAAAAACAAGATCGAACGCGTAAGAACTGGTAATGTGTCCTCATGCTGGCACAGGCGATCGCGCGCACCGACAAGCGCCGGGCGATCCTCGATGCCGCGGGCCCGGTGTTCGGCGAGCACGGATACGAGCGTGCGAGCGTCGACGCGATCGCCGCGGCCGCCGGTGTCTCCAAGCCCACGGTGTACACGTACTTCGGCAACAAGGAGCGGCTGTTCCGCGAGACGATGTCCGACATCGCCCGCCAGGTGAACGAGGCGTCCTACGAGGCGGTCGTCGCGCTGGACACGCATCCGGAGAGGTGGCGTGACAGCCTGCGGACGCTGGCGCTCGCGCTCAGCCGCTGCGGGCGCGAGGGCTGTGCGGCATCCCTGTCCCGTCTCGTGCTGGCCGAGAGCAGGCGCGACCCGACGGTGTTCGAAGAGGTGCGCCGCGCCGGCGCCGAGCCGATCCGCGAGGCGCTCGCCGGCAGGCTCGCCATGCTCGGCAACGCCGGCCTGCTCGACGTCGACGACCCCGCGGCCGCGGCCCGGCACTTCATCGCGCTCACGCAGGCGCAGCTCCCGGAGCTCACCGTCGGGGGGACGGCCCCCGGTGACGAGCGGCTCATCGGCGAGTCGGTGGATGCCGGCTTCGAGGCCTTCCTGCGGGCGTACGCGGTCCGCTGACGGGGCGGCGGCATCCCCGTCCCTCTGCTTGGTGGACGCGGCGTCTCCGCGGGAACGAGACCGGTCGGCCCCGTCGCGCCGGTCATGCGGTAGTGTTGTTCCCGTAGGTATGTGAAGTTGTGTTTCTGCTGGAGACTCATCTCCAGGCCGGCTTCCCGGCCCGAGCATCTGCTCGGGCGGACATTCGCCTCTCTTGATTGGTTCTGTATCTCTTCTCCCTCCCTCCTCGTGACACCCCCGAACGCCGTCTGGCGTCAGGCCGCCGCCGACGTCCACGTCGCCACGGTGGCCGGCGAGTTCGCCGGCTTCATCGCCGCAGACGGCGACCGCTACGTGACGCACGACGCTCACGGGCATCCCATCGCGACCGCGGCATCGCTGGATGCCGCACGCGACGCGCTGCACGCGCCGGCGACCGCGTCCGCGAAGCGCGCGCCGCGCGGCGCCCCCCATACCCCGCGGCGGCGTCGTCGCGGATTCACGGATCACTCCCGTGGTCCTCAGCAAAGAAGGAATGACGTCATGGCCACTGGCACCGTCAAATGGTTCAACGCCGAAAAGGGCTTCGGGTTCATCGCTCCCGACGACGGCTCCGCCGACGTGTTCGCGCACTTCAGCGCGATCACCGGCAGCGGCTACCGCAGCCTCGAGGAGAACCAGAAGGTCGAGTTCGAGCCCGAGCGCGGCCAGAAGGGCATGCAGGCCGCCAACATCACGGTGATCTGACCCTCGCCTCGACGGGGCGGTCGTGTCGAGCGGTGCTCGTCGCGACCGCCCTTTCCGTTTGCCGGCCACGGCCGCCGTGGCATCGGGCCGCCGCGCTCGTCGTCAGAGGTGCTCCCCGACCCCGGCCAGGAAGGCCTTCGGATCGTCGGCCCACAGACGCGCGACCTCGACGGCGTGCTCGCCGCCCTTCGGGGGCAGCCCGGGCAGCGTGATCGAGGTGGGCCGCTCGAGGACGATCTCGATGTTCGTCTCGTGCAGGATGCCGACGACGAGCGCTCTCCGGTCGCCGCCGACGTCGACGACGTTCGGCGTCTTCGGCTCGTAGGTGTGCGTCGCGATCGCGACGGAGTGCACGTCGTCCCAGCCGATCCGAACGCTCAGGTCGAACCCGTTGCGGATCTCGATGCCCTCGGGGCCGACGGTGTGGGGGCGCATGTGGTACGAGCAGAGCGCGCCGATCATCCACATCAGTCCCCAGACGCCGATCACGAGGCAGACGATCCTGACGATCACCCACCGGTGCACGATCAGGTCGATCACGACGAGCTCGACGGCGGACAGGGCGATGAAGATCCACAGGATCGTGAGCACCGGCGCGTGGAACCGGAAGCCTCGCGCGCCGGCGGGCACGGCGGGACGGCGTGCGATCGCCCGTGCGATGCTCGTGTAGACGACCTTCTCCATGGCGGTGGCGCGCGCGACCAGCGCCCGCATCCGTGCGCCGCGCGTCGGCGCCTGCGGGGAGGCCTCGGTCGACGTCATGGCGCGGCTCCTCTCATCGCCGGGCACTCGTCGCGATCGCACGCCCCGGCTCTTTGCATTGCACATGCAATGTAAACGGCGGATGCCACCGTTGTCAATACGACTGCAATGTGAAAGGCTTCCGGCATGCCGAAGCGCGTCGATCACGAGGAGCGCCGCCGGCAGATCGCCGCCGCGCTGCTGCGCGTGGTCGCGCGCGACGGGCTCGAGGCGGTCAGCCTGCGCCACGTCGCGGCCGAGGCCGGTGTCACCGCCGGCATGGTGCAGCACTACTTCCCCTCGAAGGTCGCCATGACGGGGTTCGCGATGCGCGCGGCGAGCGCGCGGTACGAGGAGCGCATCGAGGAGCGGCTCGGGCGGCTCGGCGACGACCCCGCCCCGCGACAGGTCCTCGGAGTCTTGCTCGGCGCCCTGCTGCCCGCCGACGCGGCGGAGGAGGACGACGCCCGCGTCGCGCTCGCGTTCCAGGCCTTCGCGGCCACGCACCCCGAGGCGGCCGTCCATCTGGAGGAGGGCAACGCGCTCCTGCGCGAGCATCTGGCGGCGCTCCTTCGCGCGACCGGCTGTGCGGGCGACCCGCTCCCCGCCGCGACGGGGCTCCTGGCCGCCGCCGAGGGGCTCGGCGTGCACATGCTGAGCTCGCGCCTCCCCGCCGCGCAGGCGCGCGCGGCGCTCGAGCGCATGATCGACGCCGCGGCCGGTCCCGCCTGACCGCGGATCCCGGTGGCGCCTTCGCGCCCAGGGCGGGTGGCGCGAGGCGGGGGCACTACACTCGACAGCATGAGAATGATTCTCATGCTCGGAGGTGGGTGTGCGCGACGGTGACGAGTATGCGGCCGCGGCGTCGGCCTACGACCTCTTCGCCGCCGCGGGGCGGGAGGCGCGGCTGGCCGCGATCGACGAGCTCGTCCCTCGCCTCCGGCCCGAGGCCGGCCCCGTGCTCGACGTCGGCGCCGGCTCCGGCGTGCACGCGGCGCGGATCCTCGACCTGCTTCCCGGAGCGCGGGTGCTCGCCCTCGAGCCCAGCCGGGCGATGCGCTCCCTGGCGCTGTCGAGGATCGCGGCGCGGCCCGACTGGCATCCCCGTGTCACCGTGCGCCCCGAGGACTTCTTCTCCGCCTCTCTGCCCGCGCGGATCGGCGGGGCGCTCCTCCTCGGCGTGATCGGACACTTCGACGCGGGGGAGCGGGCCGCGGTGCTCGCCGAGCTCGCGGTGCGGCTCCCGGCCGGCGGAGCGGCGCTGCTCGATCTGCCGCGACCCGAGCGGCCGCGAAGGATCGAGCCGTCCGCGTTCACCGTCGCGACGATCGGGGAGCTGACGTACCGCGGCATCGCCGAGGCGTGGCCCGTGGACGCCGAGGTCATGCGCTGGCGCACGACCTATCTCTGCCTCGACGGCGAGCGCGTGCTCACCGAGGACACCGCGGAGTGCGACTACCGGCATCCGGCCCCCGCGGTCGTCGCCGCGGAGGCCGGAGAGGTAGGGCTGCGCCTCGCCCCGCTCGCCGACGGGACGCACTGGCTGGCAGGGCGCGCGTAGCGGAGGGGCGAGGCGCGGCGAGGGATCAGTGCTCGTCGTAGTGGTCGCCGTGTGCCGCGTGCTTGTGGCCGTCGTGGACATAGTCCACGTGGTCGCCGTGTGCGACGGCCTCGTGGCCGCACGCGGCGCCGTGCTCGTGCTCGGCCGTCGTGTGCTCGGCGGCGGTGTGCTCTGCGGTGGTCATGCTGTCTCCTTCTGTTGCCGTGAGGGGTGTTCCTCGTTCGCGACCCCGCCTGCGGCGGGCTCTCGGACGTGGGCCAGGGCGTCGGCGACGACGTGCGCGACGTGCAGGTCGTCGAGGCGGTACACGACCTCCTTGCCGGCGCGGCTCGCCGAGACGAGCCCCGCCTGGCGCAGCGTGCGCAGGTGCTGCGACACGAGCGGCTGCGACATGCCGGTCGCCTCCGTGAGTGCCCCCACCGTGCGCGGCTCGTCGCCGATCAGGCGCAGCAGCCAGAGCCGTGACTCGTTGCCGAGCACCTTGAACAGCTGCGCCGCCTCGACCAGCCCGGGCTCCGCGTCCATGTCTTCACCCCATCACATATATAAACAAATTGCAATATGACAATTCCAAGACGGGTCGGACGCACCCTCGCCGGATCAGCCCCGGCCGGGGTAGACGACCGACTTGAGGCTCGCCGGGTCGCTGTCGCTCTCGAGGGCCTCGGCGACCGCGTCGAGGCCGTACCGCCCGGTCACGAGCGTGTCGAGGTCGACGAGGCCGCGCGCGACGAGCTCGATCGCGAGCGGCCAGGTGTTCGCGTAGCGGAAGACGCCCGTGACGACGATCTCGAAGTTCTGGATGTGCGCGACCGGCAGGGGCATCGTCGGGCTGCCAAGACCGACGAGCACGGCGACGCCGGCGGGGCCGACGGCGCGGATGCCCGCGTCGACCGCCGTGGGCACGCCGCACGCGTCGACGAACGCGTCGACGGCGAGGCCCGCTCGCGCGATGTCGGTCTCGGCGGGATCGATCGCCGAGGTCGCGCCGTACGACAGGGCGCGCTCGCGGCGCTCCGCGACGAGGTCGCTGACGATGATCTCCGAGGCTCCGAACGCCCGTGCGGTCTGCGCGCAGATGATGCCGATGGGCCCCGCGCCCGCGATGAGCACGCGCGACCCGGGCGCGATGCCCGCCTTGCGCATGGTCGCGATCGCGACCGACAGCGGCTCGAGCAGGGCGCCCGCCTCGTCGGAGACGGCGTCAGGCAGGGCGTGGGCGAACTCCGCGAGGATCGTGACGAAGCCGGTGAAGGCGCCGTCGATCGGGGGAGTGGCGTAGAACTCCATCGCGGGGCACAGGTTGTACCGCCCGGCGAGGCACTGCGCGCAGCGGCGGCAGTGCCGCTGCGGCTCGATCGAGACGCGCTCGCCGATCCGGTCGGCCGCCACGCCCTCGCCGACGGCGCGGATGCGACCGCTCGCCTCGTGGCCCAGCACGAGGGGCGACTCGACGCGGAAGTCGCCGATGCCCCCGTGGCGGTAGTAGTGCACGTCGGAGCCGCACACGCCGACGGCGGCCACCTCGACGAGCACCTCTCCGGCCGCGGGCCGGGGAACAGGGCGGTCTTCGATCGCGAGGGTCCCGGCACCGTTCAGGATGCTGGTGCGCGAGGTGGCGGGGAGGGCGTCGTTCATCGTGCTGACTCGTTTCTCAGGAGGGGGCCGGGGGTCCGGACGGGCGGGTCACTCGCGGTCGAGGTCGACGAACAGCTCCAGCTGGTGCCGGAACAGGGCGGGGATGTCCACGGCCTCGGTGTTGAGCAGCCACTGCAGCTGGATGCCGTGGTAGACGGCGATCAGGAGCGTCGCCGCGTCGCGATAGGGCAGCGTGCTGCGGTACCGTCCCTCGCGGTCGTAGCGGGTGAAGATCTCGACGAGCGTCTCACGGTCGGCATCGCGTCGCTTCGCGATGTAGTCGTGCGCCGGATGGCTCGGCGCCGTCGCCTCGGCGGCGAGCCTCAGGTACATCTCGACGTGCCCGGGCTTCTTCGGCAGCTCCTCGGTGAGGTGCGCGACGCCGTGCAGGAAGTCGATGTTCCGCGGATCCTGGATGGTCCCGTAGGCCACCTGGTCGTTCTTCTCCAGCGCCGCGAGCAGGAGCGAGGCCTTGTTGGGGAAGTGGTGGAAGATGCTGGCCTCGCTGATGTCGGCCTTGGCCGCGATGTCGCGCAGTGAGCCCGCGTAGTAGCCGGCCTCGGCGAACACCTCCAGCGCGGCGTCGATGATCGACTCCCGCTTGGCCTTCGTCTTCGCGTAGGGGCCGCGTCGTCTCGTCGGTGCGGACTGCTCGGTCATCGTCACTCCCGGTTCTCCGCCATGCGGTCGGTGCGTTGCGTCGCTGCCCTTGATTATCGCGCTCGTCACGATGCTCCTCCTGATGAAAATGTATCAGGTGATCGAAGTTCGTGATACCCTCGTCGTGTCGAGCGGGCGACGAGGTCCGCCCCGACCCCTGCCAGAGGTCCCTCCGCGAGCGCCCGACGCGGATCGACAGCACTCTTTCCGTTAAGGAGAACGATGAAGTTTCGACGCACACTCGTCGCCGCGGCCGTCGCGGTGGCGCTCATCCTCACCGGCTGCTCCGGCGGTGGAGGCGACGGCGGCGGAGGCGGCTCCGCACCTGCCGCGGGCTCGGCGACCCTCACCCTCGCGCAGGAGGTCGAGCCGCAGTCGTTCGACCCTGCGTTCGCGTTCGAGGGCGACATGCCGCAGTACTACCAGCCCGTCTACGACTCGCTCATCCGGCGCCTGCCCGACGGCTCGTTCGCGCCGATGCTCGCCACGTCGTGGGAGCTCAGCGACGACAGGCTCACGCTCTCGCTCGAGCTGCGCGACGACGTGACCTTCACCGACGGCGCGGCCTTCGACGCGGAGGCCGCGAAGGCGAACCTCGAGCACTTCCGCGACGGCGGGGGCGCCCAGGCGTTCTGGCTCGCGCGCATGACGTCGGCGGAGGTCACCGGCGAGCACTCGATCGCCATCCGCCTGTCCGAGCCCGAGCCCGCGATGGAGATCTACCTCAGCGGCGCGGCCGGCTACATGGGCAGCCCTGCCGCGCTCGGCACCGACGCGATCAAGACCATGCCGGTCGGCAGCGGGCCCTACACGCTCGACGCGGCTGCGACGAGCGTCGGCGCGCAGTACACCTACGTCAAGAACGAGGACTACTGGGACCCGTCGCTGCAGCACTACGACAAGATCGTCATCAAGGTGATCGGTGACGTCACGGCACGCGTCAACGCGCTCATCAGCGGCCAGGTCGACGCCGCGCGCGTCGACCCGAAGTCGATGGCCCAGGTCGAGGGCGCCGGACTGGTGCCGCACCTGCAGGACCTCGACTACTTCGGCATCACGCTCGCCGACCGCGCCGGCAAGATGTCGCCGGACCTCGGCGACGTGCGCATCCGTCAGGCGATCAATCACGCGATCGACGCCGACACGGTTCTGGAGCAGATCTATCTGGGCGCCGGCACGCAGACGACGCAGATCTTCTCGTCGAGCTCGACGGCCTTCGACGCCGCGCTGGACGACCGGTATCCGTACGACCCCGAGAAGGCGAAGCAGCTGGTCGCGGAGAGCGGGATCGCGAACCCGACGTTCAGCCTCGCGCTGATCAGCAACGCCGATCCCGCGATGAAGGCCGTGCTCAAGGAGCAGCTCGCCGCCGTCGGCATCACGGTCGAGATCACCGAGCTCTCGCCGGCCGACGCGTGGGACATGCTCTCGGGCGAGTTCTCGTCCTTCGTCTACTCGCTCAACGCCCCGTCGACGTGGGTCGCGATCAACCAGTACCTGTCGCCGACGTCCGCGACCAACGTGTTCGGCTACGAGGACCCGAAGGTGAACGAGCTGGTCCGCGAGATCCAGTTCGGCGACGAGGCCACCGCGGCCGCCAGGGCGAAGGAGCTCAACGCCTACATCGTCGAGCAGGCCTGGTTCGCCCCGTGGTTCCGCGCCGCGATCCCGTACTACGCGAATGCCGAGGTCGACGTCGAGCTGCAGGTCGAGCAGGGCATGCCCTCGATCTGGAACTACCGGCCGGCGCAGTGATCGATGGCGGGGGCGGATCGGGCAGCCGATCCGCCCCCGCCTCCGGAGACCCGCGGAAGACCGTGCCGGAACTCCTCCGCCGGGCGTCCCCGACCAGCGTGCGCCGGTCGGGGACCGCCTGTGCGATCGGCGCTCAGACCGCGTAGCAGGTGCGGATGAAGCTGCGGTACGCGTCGAGCGTGCCGCTCTCGTGGTCTTCGCCGCGGATGACCTCGATCGTGGTCTCCAGGCCCGGCACCGGCTTCTCGCAGACCAGGTGATAGAAGCGCGCCGTCTCGATGCCCAGCAGGCGGTAGAGGCGGATCGGACCGAACATCTCGTTGTCGGCGACGGTGATGTGCAGGCGGCGCGCGCGCTCGCTCCCGCCGTTGCGCGCCGCGAACTCCTCGTAGGCCGCGAAGATCGTGCTCTCCTCGACGAGGATGCCGGGGCTGCCGGCGCCGAAGCGCGAGAACAGGGTGCTGCCGGCGGTCAGCGCGTGCAGCGCGAACAGCCCGCCGTACGAGAACCCGAACAGGCCGGCGTCCTCGCTGCGCACCTCGTAGCGTTCGGCGACGACGGGGTGCAGCTCGGTCTCGAGGAAGGCGAGGAAGTCGTCGGCGCGCGCGTCGGCCATGTAGGCGAAGAACCGCTCGAGCTTGTCGGCCGGCGCGGGCTCGCCGTCGCGTCCCAGGTGGTCGCGGAGGTAGTCGGCGAAGCCGTCGGGGAACGACTCGCCCGCGGGCACGAGATCGCGATTGCGGATGCCGATCGCCTCGTCGCCCTCGTCCATCGTGTAGCCGACGTTGACCTGCACGTAGGGCTGCACCGGCCGCACGGCCTCGTTCTTGGTGAGCGCGTCGTGCATCTTCTCGTAGCCTCCGCCGTGCCACTGCGCGTCGAGGGCGTAGACGACGGGCAGGGGGCCGGTGCCGTAGCCGGTGGAGGGGAGTGACACCGAGACGGCGAAGCGCGCGCCCACGATGTCGGACTCGATCTCGAAGTAGTCGATGCTCAGCTCCGCGACGCGCGTGGAGAAGCCGCCCTTGATCGGTTCGGTGATAGTTGCCATCTGTGCTCCTTGTCGCAGCCGAGCGGCGCGCGACGGTGCGCGAGCGGTCCGTCCGGGACTGCGTCGATGTCGTGATCCGCGAGGCGCGGAGTCGGCGGTTCCCGCCGCGTCGTCAGCCTAGCAACAAATTCAATCGAACGATCGAAATTTACGTCGAGGACTGGCGGCGAGTGGCGGGCCTTGCCTGCCCGGTGACATATATCTGATACTTATTTTGATCGGGGAGTGTCTCCCTCGCTCCAACGGAGGGGTGTGAATCGTGCTGACGAGATATGACAACGGTCAGCAGCCGTGGACGGTGCTCGCGGGGCCGGGCGCGCTCGAGGGGATGGCCGCGGAGCTTGATCGGCGCGGCATCCAGTCCGTTCTCCTCCTCACCGGACGCACGCTCGCCCGCAATGACCGGCTGATCGCGCGGGTGCGTGCGCTCCTCGCCGGGCGTCTCGCAGCCGTCTTCACGGAGTGCGAGCCGCATGTTCCCGTGTCGGTCGTGCTGCGCGTGCGGCAGCTCATGGAGGAGTGTCGCGCCGACGCCGTCGTCGCGCTGGGCGGCGGCAGCGTGATCGACACCGCGAAGTCCGCCGCGCTCGCACAGGCGGCTCAGGCCGATGAGCGCACGCTCGTGGAGATGGCGCGCACGGGGGATCTGCGACGATGCACGCCGTCTGCGATCGTCGCTCTGCCGACCGCTCTCGCCGGCAGCGAGTTCTCGAACATCGCGAGCTTCGTCACATCCGGCGATCGCATGAAACACCTGATCCGGAGTCCTTCCGTGGCGTGCGACATCGTCGTGCTCGATCCTCTGCTGGCGACGGAGACCCCCGATGCGCTGTGGGTGAGCACGGGCCTCAAGACGCTCGGTGACGCGTGTGAGCAGCTCGCCCATCCGGCTGTGCATCCGCTCGTGCGACCGATGCTGCAGGAGGGGCGGCGCATGCTCTCGGCGGGTCTCGCCGCCTGGCCCCGGCGTGACGATGAGGCCGTGCGGCACTGCCAGCTCGGTGTGTGGGCCAGCTATTTCGCTGCGTTCAGCGCCCCGGGCGGGCTGGGGGTCGGTGCTGTGCTGCGGCACTGGCTCGGCGGTCTGACGGGCGCGCCGCACGCGATGATCAGCACCGTGCTGCTCCCGCATGTCCTGCGGCGTGCGGCGCCCGCCGACACGGAACTGCTGTCGCTCGTCGAGGACGTGGGTGCGCGCGCGTGTCTTCCGTCCCGGCTGCGCGATATCGGCGTTCCCGTCGACATCGTCGATCTCCTGCCGCCCGCCGGGCTCGACGACGCGAGTCTCGCGGGCGATGCTCCGACCCGGGGCGAGCTCGTGTCGGTGCTCAGCGCGGCGTGGTGATCGTGTCGATGGCCGGACGGGTCGTCGGGGTATGAGAGGAACGAGGAAGTGCACATGACCGCAAGCCGAGTGCCTGACGAGGCCTACATCGAGAAGCTCCGAGTGCTCGACGTCCTGCACCTGTACTGCCGTGGCGTGGACCGGTGCCACGTCGAGCTCATCCGGGCGTGCTACCACCCGGACTCCTTCGACGACCACGGCTACTGGAAGGGGAACGGGCAGGATTTCGCTGCGTTCATCGCCGAACGCCTCCGTCGCGAGAACGCCGCCACGTCGCACAGGCTGAGCAACACGCTCATCGAGATCGACGGCGACCGTGCGACCGCGGAGAGCTACGTGCAGGCGACGCTCGTGCGCCCCGACCGGCGGATCGTCGACGTCGTCGGCGCCCGCTACCTCGATGTGCTCGTGCGAGGAGGCGAGCACGGCTGGCTCATCATGCGCCGTGTCGTCGCGCTCGACTGGCGCTATCAGGTGGAGGCCGGCGATGCGGGCGATGCGGTCGATTTCAGCGAGTTCGCGCTCGGCGCACGATTCCCGCTCGACCCGATCCACGCGGGGGTCTGGGGCGCCGACGACGCCGTGTGCGGGTGATGGGGCAGATCGCGATTGACGCGCCAGGGTTAATTAGGATACTTTTTTCCCGATCCCGCCTCGGCGGGCTCGGTTCGCACGGCGCAGAGGCGCGCCGGCCGAGAAGGCACGACAGTGCCAGATCCTGCGAGGAGCATTCAATGAAGAAGCCTGGGCTTGTGAGCGCCGCGGTGACGATGCTGGCCGCGTCGCTCGTGCTGGCCGGTTGCGGCGGCGGAGCGGACGCCGGCGGCGAGGGGGACGAGCCGATCCAGCTGACGTACGCCACATACTTCGGTGACAAGAGCTACACCCACCTCGCTGCGCAGTGGTGGATGGACGAAGTCACCGAGCGCACCGACGGACGCGTCACGTTCCGCGTCATGGGCGGCGGCGCGCTGCTCGGCGCCGCGGAGATGCTCGAGGGGGTGAGCACGGGGCGCGCCGACCTGGGGCAGTCGGGCGACGCGTACTTCCCCGGCGACCTGCCGCTCTCCGTCGCATCGGGCGCCGTGCCGTTCGTCACCGACAACCCCTTCGCCCACGCCGCCGCGCACCAGTGGCTCTACCAGCACGACGAGAACTTCAAAGCCGAGTACGACGCCCAGAACGTGGTCGTGCCGTTCTTCATCCCCACGACCCCCTCCGTGCTCGGAGTCAAGGGCGAGCTGGGCGGTCTCGACGATCTCAAGGGCAAGAACGTCCGCGCGTCGGGTGGCGCGATCGAGATGCTCAAGGTCGCAGGAGCGAACCCGATGGCCATGCCGGCGGGTGAGACCTATGAGAGCCTCGAGCGCGGTCTGCTCGACGGCTTCTTCGGGTTCCAGATGGACTCGGTCACCGACTTCGGCGTCTACGAGGTCACCGACAACATCTACTACGCCAGCACGGGCACGTTCGCGATCGTCGACCTCTTCTTCAACAAGGACGTCTGGGAGGGCCTGCCCGACGATGTCCGCGACATCATGACCGAGGTCGGCAACGAGGTCGTCGACGGCACGATGGAGCTGATGGAGGAGCTGGAGACCAAGACGTGCGACAAGCTCACCGACGCGGGCATGCAGCCGCAGCTGTTCCCCGAGGCCGAGGTGGACAGGTGGCGCGACCTGACGGGCACGACGCTCGCCGACGGCTGGAAGGCGGCCGCGGAGTCCGCCGGTACTGGCGTCGAGGACCTCGACGCGTGGTACGACGACTACGTCGCGCTCATCAAGCGCATGGAGACCGAGCACCCGCACACGACGGGCGCGATCACCTGCGCCGGGCGCTGACGCCCGCGTCAAGCGACACATCGACAACGATCGGATGGTTCTGACGTGAAACCCGCGACGTCGGCCGCCGAGAGTCCTGCTCTCGGCGGCCCGACGACCGGCGTCTCGTCCTTCGGCGGGATCGTCGGCGTCATCTTCAACGCCATACACTTCGTGAGCCGTGTCGCGGCTCGCGTGTCCGGCGGCATCACCGCCGCGCTCATGCTGCTGATCGTCGTCTCGGTCGTCAAACGGGCGACGACCGGCATCGCTCTGCCGCTCATGGTGCAGCTCGTCGAGATCGGTCTCGTGAGCCTCGTCGCGCTCGGCCTCGCCCACACGTGGCAGACGCGCTCTCACGTGGGCATCGACCTGTTCGTGAACATGCTGGGGCCGCGAATGCGAGCCCTGCTCAAGACGATCAGCAGCATCGTCGTGCTCGCCCTGTGCATCTACCTCATCAACTGGCTCGTGCCCGAGGTGTTCCGCTCGATCGGGCGGTCCGAGACGATCGGCATGGCCAGCGAGCGTGCGCTGTTCTGGCCCGCTCGCGCGGCGATCGCCTTCGGATTCGTGTGGCTCGCCCTCGAGGTGCTCATCTCGACCGTGACGAGCGCGCGCGAGCTCATCGACGCCCTGCGCCGCCCGCGTGGCGACTCGGCCGAGGAGGTGGCGGCTCATGGATAGCGGCACCGCGGTCCTCCTCTCGCTCATCGTCTTCTTCATCGCGCTCGCGATCCGCGTGCCGGTCGCCTTCTCGCTGCTGCTCGGCGGCGGTGTGGGGATCTTCCTCATCCAGGGCGAGCGCATCATGGGCGCGACGCTCAAGGCGGCGCCCGTCGAGGCCATCGCCTCGTACGGGCTCATCGTCGTGCCGCTGTTCATCCTGATGGGCGCCTTCGCAGCGAACGGCGCGCTCGCGAGGGACCTGTTCGTCGTCGCGAACCGCTTCATGCACCGCGTCCCGGGCGGACTGGGGCTGGCGGCGCTCGCCGCGAGCGCTGGTTTTGCGGCGATCACGGGATCGAGCACGGCGAACGTCGCGGCGATGGGAAAGATGGCCGTCGACGAGATGCGCAAGTACGGATACCCGCTCGTGCTCGCCGCCGGCATCATCGGCTCCGCCGGCACGCTCGGCGTTCTCATCCCCCCGAGCGTGATCCTCGTGCTCTACGCGCTGACGGCGGGGGAGTCGGTGGGCGGCATGCTGCTGGCCGGCGTCCTGCCCGGTCTCGTGTCGATCCTCGCCTACGGCGCCATCATCCTCTGGCAGGTGCGTCGCGTTCCCGCCGTCGTCGAGGAAGCGGCCGTGATCGGTGCCGATCTGCGCGAGCGCGTGGATGCTGCGGCTGCCGCGCGTGCGGCCGACGAGGCCTTGGCGGCCGAGGCGACCCCCGTCGCGACCAAGCCCGGGCGCGAGAAGCTCCCCTACGGGGCTGTCGTGCAGACCGGAGTGCTGTTCCTCATCGTCATGGGAGGGATCTTCGGCGGCATCTTCACCGCTACCGAGTCCGCGGCATTCGGCGCGCTCGCCGCCGGCCTCTTCATGGTCGTGTACGCGCTGCGCACGCGGTCGGGGCTGTGGAAGCTGCTGTTCTCTGCGCTGCAGGAGTCGGTGTCGATCACGAGCATGGTGTTCATGCTGCTCATCGGGTCGACGGTGTTCGCGAGCTTCCTGCTCGTCGCCGACGCGCCTGACGCCATCTTCGACTGGGTCACGCACCTGAGCCTCCCGCCGTGGCTCGTCGTCGTGTTCTTCCTGCTCGCGCTGATCCCGATGGGCATGTTCCTCGACGGCATCTCGATGCTGCTGATCTGGGTGCCGCTGTCGTATCCGGTCGTCACGGAGCTCGGATTCGACGGCATCTGGTACGGCATCCTCGTCGTCAAGATGATCGAGATCGGGCTGCTCACGCCGCCGGTCGGCATGAACGTGTTCGTCATCGCCGGTGCCGTGAGGGACCTGACCGTCGCGCAGGGCTTCCGCGGCGTGGCGCCATTCATCCTGGGCGACGTGCTGGCGGTCGCCGTGCTGTTCGCGTTTCCGCAGATCACTCTCGTCCTTCCGCAGCTCGCGGCGGGTGGGTAAGGAAGGAAGACCTCATGATCAACGACATCTCCCACGGTCCCGTGGCCCTCGTCACGGGAGCATCAGGCGGAATCGGCGGTGCGATCTGCCGCCGCCTGGTCGCCGACGGCTACCGTCTCGCCGTGACCGACATCGTCGCCGGGCCGCTGGACGCGATCGTCGAGGAGTTCGGCGCCGATCGCGCCGTCGCGTTCGTCGCCGACCTGCTCGACGAGGAGGCGGTGACCGGCCTGCCCGCTCGCGTGCACGAGGAGTTCGGACGACTCGACGTGCTGGTCAACAACGCCGGCGTGCGCAAGATCACGCCGTTCGACCAGCTGCCGAGCGCGGAGTGGCGCACGACGCTCGAGATCGATCTCGTCGCGCCTGCGCTGCTCGCCGCGAACGCCCTGCCGCTCATGCTCGCCCAGGGCGGCGGGCGCATCGTCAACATCGCGTCGTTCGCCGGTCTCTCCGCGGTGCGCGGACGCGCCGCGTACGGCGCCGCGAAGGCCGGACTGATCTCGCTCACGAAGGCGATCGCGCTCGAGTTCGGCGCCCAGGGCGTGCGCGTCAACGCGATCGCGCCGGGCATCATCGAGACGGCCATGACCAGCCACGTGTTCGCCTCGGCAGAGCTGCAGCGACATGTCGCGGAGGTCGTCCCCAACGGCCGGCCCGGCACACCCGACGACATCGCCGACGCGGTGAGCTTCCTCGCGAGCGACCGCTCCGACTACGTCAACGGCGTCGTGCTCCCGGTCGACGGCGGCTGGCTCGCCGGCCAGGGCGCCGCCCGCCTGTGAACGCAGAGAATCACGAGCCAGCGAAGGAGCTGCAGAGATGACCAGAGGAACCGCCATCGTGACGGGCGGCGCGGGCAACATCGGCCTCGCGATCGCCACCGCGCTCCGCGACGACGGATGGAGCGTGCGGATCGTCGACCGCGCACAGGCGCTCGACGGATTCACCGCGCCCGAGGGGCTGCACGCCGACGCGCTCGACGTGACCGACGCGGCGGCGTGCCGAGCGTACTTCGCCTCGCTGGAGGAGCTCTCGGTGCTCGTCAACTGCGCCGGCATCGCGCAGCTCGGCCTCGTGCGCGATCTCAGTGAAGACGACTGGGATGCCGTGCTCGACGTGAACCTGACGGCGCCCTTCCGCCTGACCCAGCTCGCGGTCGACCTGCTCGTGCGCAGCGGGCACGGCTCGATCGTGAACATCACCTCGATCGCCGGCCAGCGCGCGAGCTTCGGCCGCGTCGCCTACGGCGTCTCGAAGGCCGGGCTGCTGCAGCTGACCCGTCAGACGGCCGTCGAGTACGCCCCGCTCGGCGTGCGCTGCAACTCGGTCTCGCCCGGCCCCGTCAACAGCGAGCTTGCCCGCGCCAAGCTGACTGCCGAGGCCCTCGCCGAGTATCTCGACGACATCCCCGAGAAGCGCCTGGCGGAGCCGGAGGAGATCGCCCGCGCCGTGGTCTTCCTCGCCTCGCCCACATCGACGCACATCACCGGCCAGGACATCGCCGTCGACGGCGGGTTCCTCGCCGGCGGCGCCGGCATCAGGCAGGCACAGAGGCTGGGAGAGCGGCGATGACGAACGGCGAGGTCGCATCGGCGGCGTGGAACCCCGAGTTCTCTCCCACGATCGCGTCGGTGTTCCGCCGCGGATACGTGGAGTTCGCCGACCGCCCGGCCGTCTTCGAGCTCGACGGGTCGGTGACGACGTACGCCGAGCTGGGGCGTGCCGCGCGCCGGCTCGTCTCGGGGATCGACGCGGCCGGCATCCGCAAGGGCGATCGCGTCGTCGTGCTCACCAAGAACCGCTCCGAGTGCTTCACGATCGATCACGCCCTCGCGATCGGCGGGTTCGTCCGTGTCGCGCTGAGCTACCGCCTGCACGCCCGAGAGGTGACCGAGATCATCTCCGACTGCGGTGCGAGCCTCGTGATCATCGACGGTGAGCGCGCCCACGATCTGCTCCCCGAGCTCGCCGGCTTCGAGGGCGTGGTCGTGTGCCTCGACCGCGTCGAGGGCGTGCGGCACTTCAGCGAGCTCGTCGGCGACGTCGAGGCCGACGACGTCGACATCCGTCCGAGCGACCTCGTGTGGATGCCGTACACGTCGGGAACCAGCGGCCGCCCGAAGGGCGTGATGCACTCGCATCGCAGCCTTCTGGCGATCCTGCGCAACATCGCCGCCGAGCTGCCCGACGCGAGCGCCGACGACAGGCTCGTCCACGTCGCGCCCGTGACGCACCTGAGCGGATACGCCATGATGGTCTACTTCCTGAAGGGCGCGAGCCATCTCGCGCTCGGCGAGTTCTCGCCCGCCGAGTACCTCTCCGTCGTGGAGCGGACCGGCGCGACCGTGCTGCCCCTGGTCCCGACGATGATCAACATGCTGCTCCCCGTCGTCGACGAGCGGAAGCCCGACCTCTCGGCCGTGCGCACCGTGATCTACGGCGGGTCGGCGATCGCCCCGGATCGCCTCGCGCGGGCGATTGCCGCGTTCGGCCCCGTCTTCATCCAGTACTACGGCCTCACCGAGATGCCCTACAACGCGTCGCTGTCGATGAGCGATCACGTGTTCGACCCCGCGCTGCCCGCACCCCGCCGGCTCGCGTCGGCGGGGCACGTCAGCCCCTATGTCGACTACCGCCTCGTCGACGACGACGAGGAGCCCGTCGCCGTCGGCGACCCGGGAGAGCTCCAGGTGCGGGGCGACGCGGGCATGGTCGGCTACTGGAACCTGCCCGACGAGACCGCGAAGACGATCCTCCCCGGCGGCTGGATCTCGACGGGCGATGTCGGCCAGCTGATCGACGGCTTCCTCACGATCGTCGACCGCAAGAAGAACATGATCGTCTCGGGGGGCTTCAACGTCTATCCCACCGAGGTCGAGAACGTGATCTACACGATCGAGGCGGTGCACGAGGTCGCCGTCGTGGGCATCCCCAGCGCGCAGTGGGGCGAGACGATCCACGCGGTCGTCTCCCTCAAGCCCGGCCATGAGCTCACGCTCGAGGAGATCGACCGGGTGTGCCTCGGCGCCCTGGCGGCCTACAAGCGGCCCCGATCGGTCGAGTTCGTCGACGAGCTGCCGAAGACGGGCACCGGCAAGATCCTGCACCGCGAGATTCGCGAGCGCTATTGGCAGGGCCAGCAGCGGCGGGTCGGCGGCTGATCGTGGCCGACGGGACCCCCCTGGCCGTCGACTTCGACGCGACGATCCGCCGCGCCGTCGCCGACGCCAACGTGCCGACGCTGCTCATGGTGCTCGTGCAGCTGACCGGCGAGCTCTCGTGGCTCGCCGAGCCCTATGCGCCCACGCGCGGCAAGGGGCTGAGCGAGAACGACTCGGGAGGCCTGTCCGACGAGGTGCAGCGGGAGATCAAGGATGCCGCGGCCGAGGCGATCATCGCGTGGCGCGCCGGCCGCGCGCCGGCGATCCCCGAGCCCGACGAGGCCCTGCTCACCCGCATGCTCAGCGTCGCGATGGGGGAGCACGTGCCCGACGAGTACGGGCCGATGATCGCCGAGGACCTCGCGGCGTTCGCGGGGCTCGTCGAGCCCGAGGCCCGTCCCGCCGCGGCCCCGCCGGGGTTCTCGGCGATCGTCGTCGGCGCGGGCATCTCGGGCATGCTCGCGGCGCGCGAGCTGCGCCGGGCCGGCATCGCCGTCACGGTCTTCGAGGCGAGCGAGCGGCCGGGCGGCACGTGGTGGATCAACCGGTATCCGGGATGCGGCGTCGACGTGCCGAGCCATCTCTACTCGTTCGCCGATGCGCCCTACGACTGGCCCTACTACTACGCCACGCGGGACGAGCTGTTCGCCTACCTGGAGAAGGTCGCCGGCGACTGGGACATGAATGCCGTCACGCGCTACGGCACGCGCGTCCTCGCGGCGCGATGGAGCGACGAGACGCAGCGGTGGACGGTCGAGATCGAGCAGCACGGCGTGCGCGCGTCGGTCGAGGCGAACATCGTGATCAGCGGCGTCGGCGCGTTCGGCACGCCCAAGACGCCGTCCGTCCCGGGCATCGACAGCTTCGCCGGACCGACGACGCACACCGCCGAGTGGCCCGAGGGCTTCGACGTGCGCGGCAAGCGCGTCGGCGTCATCGGCAACGGCGCGAGCGCCATGCAGGTCGTGCCCGCGATCGCTCCCGAGGTCGCGTCGCTCACGCTGTTCCAGCGTTCGGCGCACTGGGTCGCCCCGTTCGAGAAGTTCCGCACGCCCGTGCCCGACTCGGTGCGGTTCCTGCTGGCCGAGGTGCCGCTCTACCGCAGCTGGTACCGTCAGCGGCTCTCCTGGGTGCTCAACGACACCCTCTATCCCGCGCTGCAGAAGGACCCCGGCTGGCCGCACCCCGAGCGGTCGCTCAATGCGCAGAACGACGGCCATCGCCGTTTCTTCACCCGGTACATCGAGTCGGAGCTGGAGGGGTTCCCGGAGCTCATCGAGAAGGTCACGCCGCCCTATCCGCCCTTCGGCAAGCGCATCCTGCTCGACAACGGCTGGTACCGCACGCTGCGGCGGGACAACGTCGAACTCGTGACCGATGCGATCAGCGAGGTGACCGGGGGCGGAGTCGTGCTCACGGACGGACGGCGGATCGAGCTCGACGCCCTCGTCTTCGCGACGGGCTTCGACGTCGCGCACTTCCTCGCATCGTTCGAGGTCGTCGGCCGCGGCGGCGTGACGCTGCGCGAGCAGTGGGGCGACGACGCGAGGTCGTACATCGGCACGGCCGCGCCCGGCTTCCCGAACCTCTTCACGCTCTACGGACCGAACACGCAGGCCGGGCACGGCGGCAGCCTGATCTTCTATCTCGAGAGCCAGATGCGCTACGTCCTGAGCCTCCTGGAGCAGATGTTCGCCGCCGGCGCGACCGTCGCCGAGGTGCGGGGCGACGTCACCGCCGACTACAACCGGCGGGTCGACGAGGCGCACGAGCGCATGATCTGGACCGCGAAGGGCTTCGACACCTACTACCGCAACTCCCGGGGCCGCGTCGTCGTCGCCAACCCGTGGCGCGTGATCGACTGGTGGAGGATGACCAACAGGGCGCGCGCCGGCGACTTCGTGCTGCGCGATGCCGCCGGACACGAGATGGAGGCAGGGACATGACCGAACGATTCCGCGGACGGATCGTGCTCGTCAACGCGGCGGCCGGGGTCGGCATCGGCTCGTCGGTCGTGCGCCGCTTCATGCAGGAGGGCGCCGCCGTCGCCGTCTCGGACCGCAACCCGAAGCGGCTGCGCGCCCTCGAGGACGAGCTGGTCTCGGCGCACGGCGCCGAACGCGTGCTCGCGATCGCCGGCGACGCCGGCGACGAGCAGGCCGTCACGGCGCTCGTCGACGCCGTCGCAGAGCGGTACGGCCGGCTCGACGTGCTCGTCAACAGCGTGGGGCTCAACATCCTCGCCGAGTGGCCGCACACGCCGCTCGACACCTGGCGGACCGTGCTCGACACGTCGCTCACGTCGCACTACCTGCACGCACGCGCCGCGTGGCCGCTGCTGCAGCGGTCCGACGCCGCGGCGATCGTGAACATCTCCTCGCTCGCGGCGCAGAATCCGGCCCCGTTCGGCGAGGTCGCCTATGCCGCTGCGAAGGGCGGCGTGCTGGGGCTCACCGCCGCGCTCGCCGCGGAGGGCGCGCGCGACCGCATCCGCGTGAACGCCGTCATGCCGGGGCTCATCTGGAACGAGAGGCTGACCGCGGGCGTCGCCGACGAGTACGTCGACGCCTACCGGTCGAAGCGGCTCTTCGACGCCGACGGCACGCCCGACGAGGTCGCCGACCTCATCGCCTTCCTCGCCTCGACCGACGCGCGGAACATCACGGGACAGGCCATCAAGGTCGGGGCGCAGTAGCAGGGGAGCCCGGCGCCCGCGAGGGCGCGGAGCGCCTACGCGGTGCGGTAGTAGAACCGCACGCCGCCGACCATGCGGCTGCTCACGAGGCCGCGGTCCTGCAGCAGCTCGAGGTGATACTCGGTCTCCATCACGGCGAGCGCCCGGCTGTAGGGCTCGAGGTCGCTGTGCGCGTGCTCGCGCCGTGTCCACTTCAGGTCGGAGGCGACCTTGAACGCCGTCTCGCCGTCGTCGACCTGGGCCAGCGTGGCGCGCAGCCGCTCGTCGTGGTGCGCGATCAGTGCGGCGATGCGCTCGCCGCTGCTCATGCCCACGGGGCCGTGCGCGGGCATGAGCGAGAGGTCGCCGAGCTCGGCCACCTTCGTGAGCGATGCGAGGAACGCGCGCAGGGCGAGCCGGTCGCGCACGGGCTCGAATCCCACCGAGGGGGTGATCGTGGGCAGCACGTGATCGCCCGAGAACAGCAGTCCGCGCTCCTCGTCGACGAACACGACGTGACCGCGCGTGTGGCCCGGGGTCAGCACCGCGCGCAGCCGCACGCCGCCGCGGTCGATGACGTCGCCGTCCGCGATCCAGGCCGACGGCGTCGCGTAGTGGCTGGCGTCGTCGGGCTGGGAGTCGAGCCACTCGTGCCACGCGTCGACGAGCACGTCGGCGCCGGCCTCGCGCAGCATCGCGTACTGCGCGGATCCGCCCTTCGGATCGGTGCCGAGCGCCGCGAGGTTCTCCGACTCGGGCGCCCCGAGCCGGAGCACGCAGCCGAGCTCGTCGCGCAGCACGGAGCCGAGCGTGTAGTGATCGCGATGCATGTGCGTCACGAGGATCTCGGCGATGTCGGCGACGGCGAACCCGATGTCGCCCAACGACTCCTCGAGCTGTCGGCGCCCCTCCGGCACGGCCCAGCCGCCGTCCACCATCAGGAGCCCGTCGGCCGTCTCCAGCACGTACACGTTGACGGCCGTGAGGGCGTCGAAGGGGAGCGGGAGGGCGATGCGGTGCACGCCCGGCAGCACGGTCTCGACGCCGGGCCGGGCCCACGCCATCTTCGAGGTGCGTTCGCTCGACACGGTGTCCGGCATCCTTGTCTCCTTGCTCTCGCGCGGCGGTATCAGATCGAATGCTGATACCAATTTGCCCACTCTACTCCGCGACGATCACGCGCGCCGATACTGGCTGACGAGCGGGCAGTCGAACGGGTCGCGCGCCGCGAGCCCGACGCGGTTGAGATAGTCGATCACGATCGCGTACGAGCGCCACAGGGAGGTCTCGGTGTACGGCACGTCGTTGCTCGCGCAGAACTCGCGGACGATCTCGCGGGTCTTGGCGAGGTGCAGGCGCGACATGCTGGGGAAGAGGTGGTGCTCGATCTGGTGGTTCAGGCCGCCCATGAGCCACGTCGCCCACCAGCCGCCGCGGATGTTGCGCGACGTGCGCACCTGCTTCGAGAAGAAGTCGAGCCTCGCGTCGGGGTCGATCACCGGCATGCCCTTGTGATTCGGCGCGAACGACGCCCCCATGTACACGCCGAACACGGCGTACATGACGCCGACGAACGCGATCGCCAGGCCGGGCGGGAGGAACCAGAAGAGCGGCACGAGGAGCAGCGCGAACCGGGCGGCGATCATGCCCAGCTCCGCCCATCGGCCCGTCACCCGCCGCGCCGTCACGAGATGACGGAGGCCGAGATAGGTGAGATTGAGCCCCTCGAGGGTGAGCAGCGGGAAGAACAGCCATCCCTGATGCCGGGTGATCAGCCGCCGCAGGCCGCGCGCGTCGGCCGCATCGACGTCGAGGAACGAGATCGTGTCGACCTCGATGTCGGGGTCCTTCCCGACCCTGTTGGGGTTGGCGTGGTGGCGGCTGTGCTTGGCGTCCCACCACGAGTAGCTGATGCCGACGAGCGAGGCGAGCACGCGCGCGAGCCGGTCGTTGGCGGGGCCCGAGGCCAGGATCTGGCGGTGCGCCGCCTCGTGCGCGAGAAAGGCGACCTGGGTGAAGAGGATGCCCAGCGCGCCCGCCATGAGCAGCTGCAGCCAGCTGTCGCCGAGCAGGACGACGCCCGTGACGACCCCCGCGAAGCCGAGTGCGAGCAGGGCGCCGACGAGCCCGTAGAACCACGGCGTGCGTCGCAGCAGGCCCGTCTCGCGCACCACCTGCGAGAGCTGGGTGTAGGCCCGTGCGATCGGCGGGAAGTCCTCGCGGCGCGCGTAGGTCTGGCGGACGGGGCCGAGTGCGGGAGGCGGTGTGGAAAGAGTGGCGGACATGCGTGGCGCCTTCTCGTCGGCCGATCGCCGCGGGCGATCGGTGCGGAGCCAAAGGCGGTCGCCGATCGCTGTGGATCACGCTACGCATGGCTCTATGCCTCTCGCGGCATACGAGGGTGAGATCGGTCGTGCCGGGTGGGTCGGGGGATCGCGATTCGCGTTCGCCGAAAATTCATGTACGATCGTACATGTACCATCGTTCACTTACGTGGAGGAGTCTCATGACCGCGCCCGCCGAGACCGAGACCGATCGTCGACAGCGCGGCGGCACGGCGCTCCGCGGTGTGTTCGCCGCCGTGGCGATCGTGCACGCGGTGCTCGTCTTCGCACAGCCCATCCTCGCCGGCATGAGCCTGGAGGGGCGCGACGGGGCCCTCGACCTGCACTACGCGAACGGCATGGCCATCATGACCGTCGCCGCGGTGCAGATCGTCGCGGCGCTGCTGTGGTGGAAGCCCGGCGGGGGACCCGCGCGCGCGATCGGCGTCTCCGCCGTGCTGCTCGTGCTCGAGGTCGTGCAGTTCCTCATCGGCAGCGCGGGCGGCTTCACGCTGCACCTCCCGCTCGGCATCGTGCTGCTGCTCGGGGCGGCCGCCGCCGCGTACCTGCCCTTCCGGCAGCGCGACGAGATCGCCGCGTGAGCCCGCGGGACCGGGCGCGCGGCCTCGGCCGCCGCGACCTGCTGCGCGCCACGGGCATCGCCGTCGCGTCGGCGGGCGTCGCCGCGCTCGAAGGCTGCAGCCTCCTCTCCCCGCGCACGGCGCTGCGCACCGTCGGCGAGGTGCCCTTCGCGACCCCGCTCCCGATCCCGCCGCTCGCCACGTCGACGTCGCACGAGGGCGCGCGCGTCTTCGAGCTCGTGGCACGGTCGGGCCGCTCGCGCATCGTGCCGCAGGGCGAGACCGACACGTGGGGTCTCAACGGCCCCCTGCTCGGTCCGACCCTGCGCGCGCGCCGTGGCGAGACCGTGCGCATCGACGTGCGCAACGAGCTCTCCGAGACGACGACGCTGCACTGGCACGGCATGCGGCTGCCCGCGGCGGCCGACGGAGGCCCGCACCAGCCCGTCGCACCGGGCGGCACGTGGTCGCCGACCTGGACGGTCGACCAGCCGGCCGCGACGCTCTGGTACCACCCGCACCCGCACGGCGAGACCGAACGGCACGTGTACCGGGGACTCGGCGGGATGTTCCTCATCGACGACGACGAGGAGGCGGCCCTCGACCTGCCGCGCACCTACGGCGTCGACGACATCCCGGTCATCGTGCAGGACAAGACGTTCGACGACCGGGGCGGTCTCGTGGAGACCGACCGCTCCGACATCGGCATGCTGGGCGACACCGTCCTCGTCAACGGCGCGGCCGGCCCCGTGCTCGAGGTCACGGCGCAGCGCACCCGCCTGCGCCTGCTCAACGCCTCGACCGCCCGCACCTACGCCTTCGGGCTGTCCGACGGGCGGCCCTTCGACCTGATCGCGTCCGACGGCGGACTGCTGGCAGAGCCGGCATCCCTCGCCCGCCTCCTGCTGACGCCGGGCGAGCGCGCCGAGATCGTCGTGACGATGGATGCCGGGGAGTCGGTCGCGCTGCGCTCCTTCGCCCACGACCTCGGGCTGCGGGAGCGCGACGCCGTGCTGGCGGGCGCGCACGACGAGCTCGACGTGCTGCTGCTGCGTGCCGCCGCGGCCCTGCGGCCCTCGGCGCCGGTGCCCCTCGCGCTCGCCGAGCCGCCGCGCATCGACCTCGCCGAGTCGGCCGGGACCCGCGCGTTCTCGCTCGGCAACAACCGCATCAACGGGCAGCGCATGGACATGAGCCGGATCGACGCCGAGGTCGTCGCCGGCACCGTCGAGACCTGGTTCGTCACCAACGCGCACAGCCAGCCGCACAACTTCCACATCCACGACGTGCAGTTCGTCGTCGCCGAGATCGACGGCGCGGCGCCGCCGCCCGAGCTCTCCGGATGGAAGGACACCGTGTACATCCCGCCCGGGTCGGCGGTGCGGCTGGGCATGCGGTTCGGGTCCCACACCGACCCGCACGTGCCGTACATGTTCCACTGCCACCTGCTGTGGCACGAAGACCAGGGGATGATGGGCCAGTTCCTCGTCGTCGAGGGCTGAGCGCCACAGGACCGCGTGCGTACACTGACCGGATATGACCAGAGCCAAGCGTGACCCCGAGGGCCGCCGCCGCGCCATCATCGACGCGGCGGCGGAGCTCGTCGTCGACCTCGGGCTCAACGGGGTCACGCACCGCAAGGTCGCCGAGCGGGCGGGCGTGCCGCTGGGGTCGACGACGCACTACTTCGCGTCGCTCGACGACCTGATCGTCGAAGCCCTCGAGACCCTGTACCGGCCCTTCGCCGACATGCTCGCCGTGCTCGAGCACGAGCTGCGGACGACCGACGACCGGCCGCGCGCCGTCGCACGCATGCTCTGCGAGCACCTGGGCGACCCCGCGCGCATCGGCGCCGAGACCGCGTTCTGCATCGCACACCTGCAGAACCCGCGGATGCGCTCGCTCACGCTCAACTGGTACGAGAGCCTTGTCGCGCTGCTCGGCGCGCACACCGACGCCGCCGCGGCGCGCGCGGTCGCGCTCTACGCGAACGGCGTCGTCGTGCAGACCATCTACGAGGACGCGTCGCCGGGCGAGGACGAGCTCGCCGCGGCGATCGCCCGCCTGATGGGCGACACCGCGGCGTAGACTGTCGGCGTGCATCCGTTCTTCCTGTGACAGCCGTGCCCGTCGCGCGCGCCCGGACGAGGGCGCTCCGCCGCGACGGCCACGCATCCTGACTCGACCCCGGCCGTGCCCGGCCCGACGCGAGTCGCTGTCACCCGACGCGCCGAACCCTGTGCAGGGGCCTCTGCGGCGCGTCCGTTCGAAGGACCCTCATGCACACCCCATCCCTCCCTCCCGCGCGCTCGCGCGCCCAGATCGCGCTCGCCGGCGTCAGCGTCACGCGCGGCGCCCGGCGCGTGCTGCACGGCGTCGACCTCATCGTCACCGCGACCTCCCGCATCGCCGTGGTCGGCGAGAACGGCCGCGGCAAGTCGACGCTGCTGCACGTGCTCGCGGGCCGGCTGGCCCCCGACGACGGCACCGTGACCCGCGTCGGGACGATCGACGTCGCCGAGCAGGAGCTCTCCGCGACGGATGCCGGCACGGTCGGCGACGCCGTCGCCACCGCCATCGCCGAGTCGCTCCGCGCGCTCGCCGAGCTCGACGCCGCGGGCGCCGCGCTCGCCGACGGCGGCGCCGACGCGCCCGAGCGCTATGCGACGGCGCTCGAACGCGCGGAAGCCCTCGACGCCTGGGACGCCGAGCGGCGCGTGCGCATCGCGCTCGAGGCGCTCGACGCGGAGCCCGACTGGTCGCGGCCGCTCGCGGAGCTCTCCGTCGGCCAGCGCTACCGCGTGCGCCTCGCGTGCCTCCTCGGCGGCGACGCCGACCTGCTGCTGCTCGACGAGCCGACCAACCACCTCGACCGGCGCGGGCTCGGCTTCCTCACCGAGCGATTGCGCTTCCGGCGGGGCGGCGTCGTGGTCGTCAGCCACGACCGCGCCCTGCTGACCGACGTGGCCGAGACGATCGTCGACCTCGACCCGACCCCCGACGGACGCCCCCGGGTCCACGGCGGCGGCTACGCGGGATACCTCGAGGGCCATCGCGCCGAACGCGAGCGCTGGGAGCAGGACCACGCGCAGCAGCAGACCGAGCGCGCGCGGCTGCGCGACGACCTGAGCGCCGCGCAGGGCCGCCTCGTGTCGGGGTGGCGGCCGGACAAAGGCACGGACAAGCATCAGCGCGCGACGCGGGCGCCCGGGCTCGTGCGCAGCGTGCACCGGCGGCAGGCGGCGCTCGACGCCCACGCCGTGACCATGCCGGTGCCGCCCCAGCGGCTGGTGCTTCCCGAGCTGCGCACCCGCGCGGGCGCGACGCTGCTGAGCGCCGACAACGTGACCGTCGCCGGCCGGCTCGCCGCACCGGTGTCGACGACGGTGCGCGGCGGGGCGAGGATCGCGGTGACCGGCCCCAACGGTGCGGGAAAGTCGACGCTGCTCGGCGTGCTCGCGGGAGAGATCCAGCCGACGACCGGGCGCGTGCACCGGCCGTCCGGCACCCGCGTCGCGCTGCTGCGCCAGGAGTCGACGCTGCCCGCGCAGCGACGCGCGGGCGAGCACTTCCGCGCGCAGGTCGGCCGGCTGATCGCGGCCGGGATCGTCGCGGAGGCGGACGCCGTGAGCCTGCCGGCGCTCGGGCTGCTGCGCCCGGCGGAGACCGACGCGCGGATCGGCGAGCTCTCCATGGGGCAGCGGCGCCGTCTCGACCTGGCGCTCGTCCTCGCGTCGCGACCGCACGTGCTGCTGCTCGACGAGCCGACGAACCACCTCTCCATCGCGCTCGTCGACGAGCTCACCGAGGCGCTGCGCGCCACCCCCGCGGCGGTCGTGCTCTCGACCCACGATCGCCAGCTGCTGCGCGACATCGCCGACTGGCCGCCCATCGCCCTCGGCGACGCCTGACCCCCCGCCCCTGACCCCCGCCCTCACCCCCGCTGGTTGAGTAGCCGCCGGAGGCGGCGTATCGAAACCCGTGTAACGGTCCGTTACATGGATCTCGATACACCCGCGGCTTCGCCGCGGGCACTCGATCAGCGGGGCGGGGCGCGGCAGGGGGCGGTGGGGCGGGGTGGGGGCGGTGCGGTGGGGCGGGCTACGGGGTACGGGGTACGGGGTACGGGGTGGGATCGTGTCAGCGTGTCCCGCTCCTGCGCCCGCATATCGCCGCACTCGCCCACCCATCCCCGCTGGTTGAGTAGCGCGCGGAGCGCGCGTATCGAAACCCGTGTATCGGTCCGTTACATGGATCTCGATACGCCCGCGGCTCCGCCGCGGGCACTCGATCAGCGGGGTGGGGGCGCGCGGCAGGGGCGCGAGGTAGGGCGGGACAGGCCGCGGCGTGGGGCGCGCGACGGTGGTGGACGCATCCCCGCATCCCCGCACTCTGCATCCCGCGCCCGCGTCGCTCTTGTTCGGCCCCGCCTCCCGCCTCCCGCTGGTTGAGTAGCGCGCGGAGC
The DNA here is from genome assembly GCF_001314225.1 of Microbacterium sp. No. 7. Classification (NCBI taxonomy): domain Bacteria; kingdom Bacillati; phylum Actinomycetota; class Actinomycetes; order Micrococcales; family Microbacteriaceae; genus Microbacterium; species Microbacterium sp. No. 7. The sequence continues at coordinate 2,840,674 of NZ_CP012697.1, read as the reverse complement.
GCGCGTATCGAAACCGGTGTAACGGTCCGCTACGCGGATCTCGATACGCCCGCGGCTTCGCCGCGGGCACTCGATCAGCGGGGTGGGGGCGCGGCAGGGGGCGTGAGAGCGTGCAGCGCGCGCGTGTCGAAACCCGTCCCGCGGTCCGCGGTCCCGTCGACCGACGGGGTTGCCGGGGCGGGGGAACGGAGTAGCGTTCGTGTCATGGACAACGCGCGCGTCTACCGCTACGCCTTCTCGAGCATCTACCCGCTCTACGTGCAGAAGGTGGAGAAGAAGGGGCGCACGCGCGACGAGCTGGACACCGTCATCGGATGGCTGACCGGGTTCGATCGCGCCGAGATGCAGCGGCACATCGACGACGGCTCCACGCTCGAGGAGTTCTTCGCCGCGGCCGACCTCAACCCGGCATCCGAGCAGATCACGGGCGTGATCTGCGGCGTGCGGATCGAGCAGATCGAGGAGCCGCTGATGAAGAAGATCCGGTACCTGGACAAGGTGGTCGACGAGCTCGCGAAGGGCAGGGCCCTCGAGCGGATCATGCGCGCGTAGCCCGCCGCCGGGTCCCTGTGGACAACCGGCGCGGGCCGCGGACGCCCGCCGCTACGCTCCCGGGATGCTCCTGCCGCCCTTCGCCGTCCCCGTCGTCCTCGCTTATGCGGCGCTCGCCGTCGTCGGCGTCGTGCTCTCGGTGGTCGACGTGCGCACGCACCGGCTGCCGAACCGCATCGTGCTGCCGATGTATCCCGCGCTCGCCGTGCTCCTCACGCTCGCGTGCCTGCTCGGCGCCCCGTGGTCGTCGCTCGGCCGCGCGGCGGCCGGCGGCGCGCTCTCGTTCGCGTTCTTCTGGGTGCTGTGGCGGTGCGGCGGCGGCATCGGCGGGGGAGACGTGAAGCTCGCGGGCGTGCTCGGGGCGGCCGCGGCCTGGGTCGCCGCCGAGGCGCTGGCGATCGGCGTGCTGTCCGCGTTCGTGCTCGGCGGCGTGTTCAGCCTCGCGCTCCTGGCGCTCCGGCGCGCGCGTCGCGGCACGGCCGTGCCGTTCGGCCCGTTCCTCGTCGCGGGCATGTGGATCGGCATCGCGCTCGGCGCCCCGCGTTGAGCCGCGCCGGCATCCGTCGCGGTCTATCGTTGACCGATGGTCCCGCCCATCGACGTCGCACCCGGCGTGCGCGTGTTCACGAGCCGCACGATGCTCACGACGTCGACCGTGCTGCATCGCGGCGGCTCCGCGCTGCTCGTCGATCCCGCGTGGCACGCCGACGAGCTGTCCGCCATCGCCGACGACCTCGACGCGCGCGGGCTCCGCGTTGCCGGGGGCGTCGCGACGCACGCGCACCACGACCACCTGCTCTGGCATCCCCGGTTCGGCGACGCGCCCCGCTGGGCGTCGCCGCGCGCGGCGGCGGTCGCCCGCGGCACGCGCGACGAGCTGATCGCGCAGCTCGGCGACGATCTGCCGGCCGCGCTCGTCGCGCTGATGGGCCGGGTGGATGCCATGACCGCGGGCCCCCTGCGAGTCGTGCCCGGTCTCGACGTCGAGCTCGTCGCGCACGACGGCCACGCGCCCGGCCACCTGGCGCTCTGGCTGCCGGGGCAGCGGGTGCTGATCGCGGGCGACATGCTGAGCGACGTCGAGCTGCCGCTGCCGTTCGACCCCGACGACGTGCCTGCGTACCTGCACGCGCTCGACGTGCTGGCGCCCTACGCGCGCCGCGCGGAGATCGTGATCCCGGGGCACGGCCACGTCGGGGGCGACGCGCCGGCGAGGCTCGCCGCCGACCGCCGCTACCTCGACGACGTGCTGCGACGGGGCCGCTCCGGCGACCCGCGCATCGCGAACCCCGGCATGGCCGAGGAGTACGCGCGCCTGCTCGGTGTGGTCGGCCGCTCGCGCTGAGCCGCGGGGACGGTGTGCGCCGCCCCCGCGGCGTCCGGCCGGCTACAGCCGGTAGGAGCTGCGCACGAAGCTGCGGTAGGCGTCGATGAGGCCCGCCTCGTGGTCGTTGCCGGGGAGCATCTCGCTCGTCACGCGCAGGCCGGGGAGCGGCTCGGCCTTGACCAGGTTGAGGAAGCGCAGGCTGCCGATCGCCAGTCGGCGGTAGGCCTCGACGGGGCCCTCCATCTCGTGGATGTTGACCGAGATGTGCAGGTGCAGGTCGTGCGTCGGCGTCGCCTTCCCGAGGGCGTCCGCGTAGCGCGGGAAGACGACGCTGTCGTCGACGAGGATGCCGGGGCTGCCGGCGCCGATGCGGGAGAAGAACCCGTCGCCCTCGCCCAGCGCGTACAGGGCGAGCAGTCCGCCGAACGAGTAGCCGAAGAACCCGACGTCGTTCGTGTCGATGCGGAACTCCTCGGCGATGACGGGGTGCAGCTCCTTCTTGATGAACTCCAGCAGTCGGTCGCCGTGCCCGTCCGCGTAGCTGGCGAAGAACGTGTCCATCGCGCCGTCGAGCATCTCGCCCTCGGGGAGGCCGAAGTGGTCGCGCATGTACGGGTACATCGACGGGGCGATGGGCTCGCCCGGCGGCACGAGGTCGCGATTGCGGATGGAGAGCATCTGCGCGGCGTCCTCGGCGGTGTATCCGATGGCGACCTGCACGTAGGGGCGGCAGGGCACCACGGCCTCCTTCTCGAGCGTGAACGAGAAGGAGACGCCGCCGCTGAGCGGGCCCATGACGTTGCCGTCGGTCACGTACAGCACGGGAAGCGGCTCATCCGTCTGGTGGTAGGCGGCGGGAAGGCTCACCGAGATCGCGAACCTCCCTCCCACCTGCTCGGAGTCGATCTCGAAATAGGGGCCGGCGGCAAGGGGATTGAACATCCCGCCGTCGCGGAACTCGACCATGTGTCTCTCCTTTGAGCTGGTGCGGTCGCCCGTGCGAATTCCTATGAGCCGCACGGAATTGGTGTCAGAGTATCGAGTGGCATCGATCCGGGTCAAGGGGGTCTGCATCGCGCACACGCCGATGACAGGATGGGCAGCATGAAAGAGCTCATCGCGAAGGTCACGGCGTTCGCCCTGCGGCTCAAGATCGTGCGCGCCTTCCTGCGCTACAGCGAGCACCGCGGCGCCATGCTCGCCGACAGCGTCACCTACCGCACCCTGTTCAGCGTGTTCGCCGGCGTGCTGCTCGGCTTCTCGATCGCCGCGCTCTGGCTCGCCGGCAACCCCGAGGCGTGGACGGCGCTCACCGACGCCGTCGACAACGCCATCCCCGGACTGGTCGGCGAAGACGGCATCATCAAGACCGACACGATCGCCGCCCCCGCCGGCCTGTCGATCGCGGGCGTGATCTCGGCGGTCGGTCTCGTCGGCGCCGCGATCGGTGCGATCGGCTCGCTGCGCACCGCCATGCGGCTCGTCGCCGACCGCCCGTTCGACGACGTCCCGGGCTACTGGGTGATGCTGCGCAACCTCGCCCTCGCGATCGGCGTCGGCGCCGCGCTCGTCGCCTCCGCGGCCGTCACCGTCCTCGGCACCGCGGGGCTCGACCTCGTCGCGCAGGCGTTCGGCATGTCGGAGCGGCATCCGCTCATGTCGTTCGCGACGCGCGCGGTCGCGATCGTCGTGACGTTCGCGCTCGACGCGGTCGTCATCGCCGTGCTGTTCCGCGTGCTGTCGGGCGTGCGGGCGTCGGCGCGGGCGCTGTGGGCGGGCGCGCTGCTGGGCGCCCTCGGGCTCACGGTGCTGCAGCAGCTGTCGGGCCTGTTCGTGGGCGGCGCGGCCTCGAACCCGCTGCTCGCCTCCTTCGCATCGCTCATCGCCCTGCTGCTGTGGATCAACCTCTCCGTGCAGGTCATCCTCATCGCGACCGCCTACGTCGTCACGGGCGTCGAGGAGGACGCCGACCGCGTGCGGGCGCGCCACGGCGCCGAGACGTTCGCGCAGCGCCGCGTGCGCCGCGCCGAGGACGCCGTGCGCGTCGCGGCCGACGAGCTGCGCGCGGCCCGCTCGGCCGAGGAGGCCGAGCGCACGGGCGGCGCATAGCCGCCGCGACGCAAGATCGTGTTTCGACGGATGTAACACGGGACGAGTACCTTGATACGGTGACCGAAGAAACGACGCCTTCACGCTCCGCCGATCACCCGCTCGGCGCCACCCATCCGCTCGCGCTCGCGCCCGTCGCGGCGCCCGCCAGCACCGTCGACGGATTCGTCAGGGAGTTCCTCCGGAACCTCAACTTCGACCGGGGCGTCGCGCTCACGTCGTCGACGCCGAACGACCGCTACATGGCGCTCGCGTACACCGTGCGCGACTACCTCATGGCGCGGTGGCTCGAAGACCTGCGCCGCCAGCGTCACGCTCAGGCGAAGGGCGTGTGCTACCTGTCGGCGGAGTTCCTGCTCGGCCGGCAGCTCGACAACAACCTGCTCGCCACGGGCCTGACCGACATCGCCGCCGACGCGCTCGCGCAGTGCGGCGTCGACCTCGACGAGCTGCGCCAGCTGGAGGTCGAGCCGGGCCTCGGCAACGGCGGCCTCGGGCGTCTCGCGGCCTGCTTCATCGACTCGCTCGCGACGCTCGGCGTGCCGAACATCGGCTACGGCATCCGCTACGAGTACGGCATCTTCCGCCAGACCTTCGTCGACGGCCAGCAGGTGGAGCAGCCCGACGCGTGGCTCACCCTCGGCAACCCGTGGGAGTTCCCGCACCCCGAGTCGGCGCGCACCATCTCGTTCGGCGGGCACACCGAGACCTACGACGACGAGGGCGTCACGCGCACCCGCTGGGTGCCCGGCTGGACCGTGCGCGCCGTGCCTTACAACTACATGGTCCCCGGCTACCAGAACGGCCGCGTGAACACGCTGCGCCTGTGGAGCGCCCAGGCCACGAGCGCCTTCGACCTGCGCATCTTCAACTCCGGCGACTACGCGGAGGCGGTGCGCGCGCGCACCTTCGCCGAGAACATCTCGAAGGTGCTCTACCCCGAGGACTCCACGCCGCAGGGCAAGGAGCTGCGCCTGCAGCAGCAGTACTTCTTCGTGGCCGCCTCGATCAGCGACTTCCTCGACGGCGTGCTGCCAGACGACTTCGACCTCGCGAAGCTGCCCGACCGCGTGATCTTCCAGCTCAACGACACCCACCCCGTCATCGGCGTCCCCGAGCTGATGCGCGTGCTCGTCGACGAGAGGAAGATGGAGTGGGACGCCGCGTGGGAGATCACCCGGCAGTGCTTCGCCTACACGTGCCACACGCTGCTGCCCGAGGCGCTCGAGGTCTGGTCGGTCGACCTGCTCGGCCGCCTGCTGCCGCGTCACCTGGAGATCATCTACCGCATCAACGACGAGTTCCTCGCCGAGGTGCGCGAGCGGTTCGGCGACGACGAGATGCGCCTGCGCAACATGTCGATCATCGCCGAGTACCCCCAGCGCAGCGTGCGCATGGCCTATCTCGCGACCGTCGCCGGCGCCAAGGTCAACGGCGTCGCCGAGCTGCACTCGCAGCTGCTGCGCGACAAGGTGCTGCCCGACTTCAACGAGTTCTTCCCGGGCAAGTTCACCAACGTCACCAACGGCGTCACCCCGCGCCGCTTCGTGCGCCTCGCCAACCCCGACCTCTCGGCGCTCATCTCCGAGGCGCTCGGCGGCACGTGGCTCACCGACCTGGAGCGCCTGCGCGAGCTGGAGACGTTCGCGGAGGACCCGCAGTTCCGTCAGGCGTTCGCCGACGTCAAGGCCGCGAACAAGCGTCGGCTCAGCGAGCTGCTGCGCCACCGCGACGGCTTCGAGGTGAGCGACGGCCACATGCTCGACGTCATGGTCAAGCGCCTGCACGAGTACAAGCGGCAGATGCTCAAGCTGCTGCACATCGTGTCGCTGTACGAGGGCATCGTCTCGGGCCGCGTCGCCGCGTCGGAGGTCACGGCCCGCACGTTCATCTTCGGCGCGAAGGCGGCGCCCGGCTATCTCATGGCCAAGCGCATCATCCACCTCATCAACGCGGTCGGGTCGGTCGTCAACGCCGACCCGCGCGTCGAGGGCAGGCTGAAGGTGCTCTTCCCGCCGAACTACAACGTCACGCTCGCCGAGCGCGTCGTCCCCGCCGCCGACCTCTCCGAGCAGATCTCGCTCGCGGGCAAGGAGGCGTCGGGCACGGGCAACATGAAGTTCGCGCTCAACGGCGCGCTCACGATCGGCACCGACGACGGCGCGAACGTCGAGATCCGCGAGCTCGTCGGCGACGACAACTTCTTCCTGTTCGGCATGCGCGAGCCGCAGGTGCAGGAGCTGAGCGACCGCGGCTACCGTCCGAGCGAGTTCTACCAGGCCGACGAGAACCTGCGTCGAGCGATCGACCTCATCGCCTCGGGCGCGTTCTCGGGCGGCGACCGCAGCGTCTTCGAGCCGGTCGTCTCGAACCTGCTGTACGAAGACCGCTTCATGGTGCTCGCCGACTTCACCTCGTACCTCGAGGCGCAGACGAAGGTGGATGCCGCATACGCCGACCAGGAGGCCTGGACGCGCAAGGCGATCCTCAACGTCGCGCGCTGCGGGTTCTTCTCGTCCGACCGCTCGATGCGCGACTACATCGAGCGCATCTGGCACACGCCGCCGCTGCGCTGAGCGGCCGGCATCCAGCAGTTCAACCGCGGCAGAGTGCGGGTGGTCCTCAGCGGCACCCGCACTCTGCCGCGGTTGAGACTCGGGGTCAGCGTGCGTAGCGGTCGGCGAAGGCGCGCAGGATGTCACCCGTGTGGGTCACCGGCATCCTGCGCACGGCGTCGAGCGTGAGCTGCAGCTCGTCGGCCGCGAAGTAGCCGTGCGACGCGTACGCGTGGATGCGGGTCGTGATGCCCTCGACGTCGAGCTCGGGGTGGAACTGCGTCGCGTACACGTTCCGCCCCACGCGGAACATCTGCACGGGGCACGCCTCGCCCGACGCGAGCAGCGTCGCCGACGGCGGCAGCGTGCGGATGGCCTCCTTGTGGCCGACGAACGCGGCGAACGTGTCGGGCAGCGTCGCGAGCAGCGGGTCGTCGGCGCCCGCCGCGGTGCGCGTCACTTCGACGACGCTGATCGGCTCGCGGTAGGTGCCGTCGATCTCCGCGCCCTGGTGCGCGCCGAGCGTGCCGACGCCGTAGCAGGCGCCGAGGAAGGGGTAGTCGCGCGCGACGACCTCGTCGAGCAGCGTGCGGAACTCCGCCTCGACGCGGTGCTGCACGGGCGACTTCTTCCGATCGGGGTCCGACGCGTTGAACGGCCCGCCGCCCACGAAGATGCCGGAGTAGTCGTCGAGGTCGACGGGGCCCAGGGGAGCGGCCTCCATCCGCACGCGGACGAGCGTGCGCTCGTCGAGGCCCGAGTAGCGCAGGAAGAGCTCGTACTCCTCGTCGGCGGGCACGTCTTCGGCACGGGTCGCGAGGAGCAGGAACGGCTTCACCCGATCGATCCTAGGAGCTTCGGCGCGCATGCCCGCTCGTTCGCGGCGATCCGCGCGCGAGTAGACTGGAGCGAGGAGGCAACATGGCCATTGCACGACTGCTGGGGGGGCCGCTCGACGGCCAGATCGTTCCGCTCGGCGACACGTCTCTCGACCGCTACATAGCTCCGTACGGAGAGGGACAGATCGTCTACCACCGTGAGGGTGCGCTCACGCACACCGGCTCGCACGACGGTCCCACCGAGGCGACGTTCCGCTACGTCGGCTCGACGGAGGACATCGCGCCCGACGGCGACGGTCGCGAGGCGTGACGGTGGAGCCGTCGCGTTCGATCGAGATCGAGCGCACGTTCGACGTGGAGGCCGAGACGCCCCTGCCCGACCTGTGGACGCTCCCGGGCGTCGCGAGCGTGTCGCAGCCCGAGCTGCGCGAGCTCGACGCCCTGTACCTCGACGTCTACGACTACGCGCTCGGCCGCGCCGGCTACGCGCTGCGCCGCCGCACGGGCGGTCCCGACGAGGGCTGGCACCTGAAGGGGCCGCGGTCGGCCGACGGCTCGCGCGTCGAGCTGCACTGGCCGCTGGGGGAGTCGGAGGACATCCCCGAGGCCCTCGCGACCGTGGTCTCGGGCGTCGTCGCGGGTGAGCTCAGCCCCATCGCGCGCATCCGCAACACGCGCAACGCGTACCATCTGCGCGACGTCTCCGGCGGCGTGATCGCCGAGTTCGTCGACGACCGCGTGCGCGCCCGCGACGAGCGCCAGGGCGTCGACCGCGCGTGGCGCGAGTGGGAGTTCGAGCTGGGCGCCGCTGCGCCGGCCGATGCGGTCGGCCGCACCGAGCTGTTCGCCGCCGTCGAGGCCGCCGTGCGCCGCGTCGGCGGGGCGCCCGCGGCATCCCCGTCGAAGCTCGGCCGCGCGCTCGGGCTGTAGATCGCAGTAAAGAGATGTGGGGCGGATGCCACCCGGCATCCGCCCCGCTCTCTTGTGTCTCTGGGTCTCTGTTTCCGGGTCTCGATACGCCGCCTGCGGCGGCTACTCGACTCAGAAGTTGATCATGTGACCCGCGAGGCCGTGGAAGCCCTCCTGCAGGGCCTCGGAGAGCGTCGGGTGCGTGTGCACGTTGCGGGCGAGCTCGAGCGCCGTGAGGTCCCACTTCTGCGCGAGGGTCAGCTCGGGGAGCAGCTCCGACACGTCGGGGCCGATCATGTGCGCGCCGACGAGCTCGAGGTGCTCGGCGTCGGCGATGAGCTTGACGAAGCCGACCGGCTCGCCCAGGCCGTGCGCCTTGCCGTTGGCCATGAACGGGAACGTCGCGACCTTGTACTCGCGGCCCGTCTCCTTGTACTGCGCCTCGGTGTACCCGAACGAGGCCACCTGCGGGGAGCAGAACGTCGCGCGCGGCATCATCCGGTAGTCGCCCAGCTCCTGCGTCTCGGCGTCTCCGATCGTCTCGGCCGCGACGACCGCCTGCGCCTCCGCGACGTGCGCGAGCTGGAGCTTGGCGGTGACGTCGCCGATCGCGTAGATGCCGGGCACGTTGGTGCGCATGCGCTCGTCGATGTCGATGGCGCCGCGGTCGGTGAGCGCGACGCCGGTGTTCTCCAGGCCGTAGCCCGTCACGTTCGGGGCGAACCCGATCGACATGAGCACCTTGTCGGCGACGATCTCGCCCTGCGCGCCGCTCTTGTTGTCGGTGTACGTCACCGTCACGGCGTCGCCCGAGTCGACGACCGACTCCACCTTGGTCGAGACCAGCAGGTCGACCCCCAGGCTCTTGTACTGGCGCGCGATCTCCTTCGACACGTCGGCGTCCTCGTTGGGGAGCGCGCGGTCGAGGAACTCGATGATGGTGACCTTGACGCCGTAGTTGGTCAGCACGTAGGCGAACTCCATGCCGATGGCGCCGGCGCCGACGATGACGATCGAGCCGGGCAGGTCGCGCGTGAGGATCTGCTCCTCGAACGTCACGACGTTCTTGCTGAGCGTGACGCCCGGCAGCAGGCGCACGGTCGAGCCGGTCGCGATGATGACGTTGTCGAAGGTGACCTCTTCGGTGCTGCCGTCGCTCTTGGTCACCGTGATCGCCTTCGGTCCGGTGAACGACCCGCGCCCCTCGTACTCGGTGACCTTGTTCTTCTTCATCAGGTAGTGGATGCCCTTGACGCGGCCGTCGGCCACCTCGCGGCTGCGGTCGAAGGCCTTGCCGAAGTCGAGGGTGAACTCGCCCGAGATGCCGAAGAAGTCGGCCTTGTGGGTGAGAGTGTGCGCGATCTCGGCGTTCTTCAGGAGCGCCTTCGAGGGGATGCAGCCGACGTTGAGGCATACACCGCCCCAGTACTTCTCTTCGATGATCGCGGTGGACAGGCCGAGTTGTGCGGAGCGCACGGCCGCGACATAGCCGCCGGGGCCAGCGCCGAGGATGACGACGTCGTAGTGAGGCATGCCTCAAGCCTAGTGCGGAGAGACGAGGGTATTGCTTCCGCGGCGACAGGAATACGATGTCGCTCAGGCGGGGACGGGCCCCGTCGGCGAGAGGACGAGGTGTGCGATGGACGCCATGATGATGGACGCGATGACCCCCGAGATGATGTCGATGGAGGGCATGCCCGCCATGGACATGAAGATGATGCAGGCCTGCATGGACGCGTGCGCGGCGTGCGAGCAGGCGTGCACCGTGTGCGCGGGTCAGATGATGGACTGCTCGGTCGCCTGCATGAACTGCGCCGACATGTGCAACACCATGATGCGCAGCATGATGCGCATGTCGGGCATGACCCCCGCCGCGATGATGGCGATGCTCGACGCGTGCATGGCGATGTGTCAGATGTGCATGGACATGTGCATGATGCACGCCGACGACAGCCCCATGTGCAAGATGTGCGCCGACGCGTGCCGCGCGTGCATGGACGCCTGCATGGCCATGAAGCAGTCGATGATGGCCTGACGGGTCGCAGGCCCGGCCGCTCCCGCCTTCTAGCCCAGGGGAGCGGCGTTGAACAGCTCGCCGCCCACGTTCAGCACGTGGTAGCGCGGGTGATAGGCAACGGGAAGCCCCGCCTCGACGGCCTCGGCAGCGCCGGAGCCGTTCCACAGGACGATCGTCTCACCGTCGAGCGTGTGCACGTCGACGGTGCCGCGCTCGACGGAGACGGCGCCCGCGATCGCGTCGACCCACTCGGCCGGCGTGGCCGACACGAGACGCGCCTGGATGAGATGGACGGCGTGCCCGGGGGCGAACGAGGAGCAGGCGTGACCGTGGACGCACATGCACAGCGCGTCCTGACGCACCGAGGCGGGCGTGAGGCGGTTGCGCTGCGTGGACACGGTGAGGGCTCCTCTGGTTCGGGCTGGATCGTCGTCGTGCCAGGTTAGGCAGCGAGGTGCGCCGGGGCCTAGTCGGCCGACACACGACGCAATATTGCGACGATCGCGATACGGTGAACCTCCGCCCTTCGATGATCGTTCAGATCCGTTAGGGTGGGATGGAGGAGGAGATACGTGCACGAGAACGTCCGACGCGAGAGCGACATCCACCGCGATGCCGCCGACCGGCCGGCTGACGTGACCCAGACTTTCGGGCACGATTCCGACCTCTCCTTCGTCCCCTTCGGCGCCGACCTCACCGACATCGAGCGCGAGGCCATCGCCGCGCTCCCGTCGCGCGCCGCGCTGCTGCTGGTGCGCTCGGGGCCCACCGCGGGCGCACGCTATCTGCTCGACGCCGATGTCACGAGCGTCGGGCGGCACCCCGAGGCCGACATCTTCTTCGACGACGTCACCGTCTCGCGCCGTCACGCCGAGATCGTGCGCACGGGGGCCGTCTTCGAGCTCATCGACCAGCGCTCGCTCAACGGCAGCTACGTCAACGGCGAGCGCGTCGACCGCGCCGTCCTCGTCGACGGCGCCGAGCTGCGGATCGGCAAGTTCCGCCTGAACTTCTTCGCGTCTCCGGCCGACCGGGGGCAGGTGGCCGGGGCGTGAGCCCGGCGTCGGCCCCCCGCGGAAGGTCTTCGGCTGCGGGGCAACTCAGCATTGGCCAGGTGCTCGCCCGGCTGCTGCCGGACTTCCCCGGGCTCACGGCGAGCAAGCTGCGCTTCCTCGAGGTGCAGGGCATCGTCACGCCCGTGCGCACCGCGTCGGGCTACCGCAAGTTCTCGAACGACGACGTCGAGCGGCTGCGCAACGCGCTGACGATGCAGCGCGACTACGGCTTCCCGCTCGCGCGCATCCGCGAGTACCTCGACGAGGGGGAGACGGCCGGTGTGTCGGCCACGCCGGTGCCCGCGTCGATCCTGCCCCCGGCGCGCACCTATCGTCGCGGGGAGCTGCTGAAGACGGCGGGCGCGACGTCCGCGCTCCTCGACGACGCCGTGCGGGCGGGCCTGCTCGCCGCGGCGGATCGCTACGACGAGCACGCGCTCGTCGTGCTCCGCGGCCTCGTCGCCCTCGACGAGCACGGCATCGAGCCACGGCACCTGCGCGGCGTGCGCCAGGCGGCCGAACGCGACATCGCGCTCATCGAGAACGCGCTCGCCCCGCTGCTGCGGCGGAAGGACGCCGAGTCGCGGGCGCACGCGAACGAGGCCGCGCCCGAGCTCGCACGTCGCGTCGACGAGCTGCGCGCCGTCTTCACGCAGGCCGCGCTCGACCGGTTCACGTCGTGACCCGCGCGCGACACGCCGCATCGTGGGAGCGGATGTCGTTGCCCACGCCCGACGCGTCCTCTAGCGTGGAAGGACCCGAGGCACGCGCAGGAGGCGACGATGACGGTGCATGACGCACAGCGGTTCGAGAGCGAGCTGCTGTTCACCGACGGCCTCCCGCAGATGGACGACGAGGTCGGCTACCGCGGCGCCGTCGCCGCGCGTGCGGCCGGCATCACCTACCGGCAGCTCGACTACTGGGCCCGCACCGAGCTCGTCGAGCCGACGGTGCGCGGCGCCAGCGGCTCGGGCTCGCAGCGCCTCTACGGCTTCCGCGACATCCTCGTGCTCAAGCTCGTCAAGCGGCTGCTCGACACCGGCATCTCGCTGCAGCAGATCCGCACCGCCGTCGATCAGCTGCGCGCCGCGGGCATCCGCGACCTCGCGGGCACGACGCTCATGAGCGACGGCGCCTCGGTGTACCTGTGCACGTCGAACGACGAGGTCATCGACCTCGTCAGCCGCGGGCAGGGCGTGTTCGGCATCGCGGTGGGCAAGGTGCTGCGCGAGGTCGAGTCGACGCTGGTCGAGTTCGACCCGCAGGCGCCCGACCCCGTCGACGAGCTCGCCGTGCGCCGCGCGCGCCGCAGCGCCTGACGGTCACGCGAACGCTCCCGTCCGGACGGCACACCGGAGGCGCCGGCCAGCCGGTCAGGACGCCGCGCCGCCGTCGGCGACGCTGATGCGGCCCGTGCGCATGACACGGTCGAGCAGGGCGTCGAAGTTGCCCGCGAGCTCCTGCGCCGAGTCGCCCGGCCAGATGTGCAGGGGCTTGGCGGCTCCCTGCGCCTGCTGCAGCGAGGTGCGCTCGGGCAGCTGAGGGCTGAGCACGAGCGGGCCGAACATGTCGCGCAGCTCCTTGATGCGGAACTGGTGCTCGATCGACTGCGGCCGCACGCGGTTGACGACGATGCCGAGGGGCTGCAGGCGCGGCGAGAGGCCGCGGCGGATCTCCTCGATCGCGCGCAGCGCGCGGTCGGCCGCGGCGACGGAGAACAGGCCGGGCTCGGTCACGACCATGACGCGGTCGGATGCCGCCCACGCCGTGCGCGTGAGGGCGTTGAGCGACGGGGCGCAGTCGATGAGCACGAGGTCGTAGTCGGCCTCGATCGTCGCGAGGGCCTCCTCGAGCTTCCAGACGTCGCGCACGCTGGGATGCGGGCCGTCGAAGTTGATCGCCGACGGGCTGCCGATCATGACGTCGATCGTGCCCGGGTGCACCTTCGTCCAGCCGCTGGAGGTGATCGCCTGACGGACCACCTTCTCCTTGGGGTTGGCGAGGACGTCGGCGATGTTCAGCTTGCCGGCGATCTGGATGTCGAGGCCGGTCGAGACGTCGGACTGGGGGTCGAGGTCGACCACGAGCGTACGCACGCCGCGGGAGAAGGCCGCGGAGGCGAGACCGAGCGTGACGGTGGTCTTGCCGACACCGCCCTTCAAGGAGCTGACGGAGAGTACGTGCACAGTCCACCACGTTACCGTCCCTTAGGCTGTGAACACACTCATACGCGCGGTCGGCGCGGCCGAGTGGGTCCCGACCCCATGACCTCCGGTGCGTCGGACGTCCGCGACGCGGACGCACCATCCTGTAGATGAGGTGAGCATGTTCCGCAAGATCCTGGTTGCGAACCGCGGTGAGATCGCGATCCGTGCCTTCCGCGCCGCCTACGAGCTCGGCGCGCGAACGGTCGCCGTCTTCCCCTATGAGGATCGCTATTCGCTGCACCGGCTCAAGGCCGACGAGGCGTACCAGATCGGCGAGAAGGGGCACCCGGTGCGGGCCTACCTCGACGTGGACGAGATCATCCGCGTCGCGCTGGAGAGCGGCGCCGACGCCATCTACCCGGGCTACGGGTTCCTCTCCGAGAACCCCGACCTCGCCGCCCGCGCCGCCGAGAACGGCATCGTCTTCGTCGGCCCGCCCGCGCGCGTGCTGGAGATGGCGGGCAACAAGGTCACCGCGAAGGAGCACGCGATCGCCGCGGGCGTGCCGGTGCTGCGCTCGACCGAGGCGTCCGACGACGTCGACGCGCTCGTCGCACAGGCCGACGACATCGGCTTCCCGATCTTCGTGAAGGCGGTCGCCGGCGGCGGCGGCCGCGGCATGCGTCGCGTCGAGACGAAGGCGCAGCTCGCGCCCGCGCTCGCCGAGGCGATGCGCGAGGCGGGGAGCGCGTTCGGCGACGCGCGCGTCTTCCTGGAGCAGGCCGTGCAGCGCCCGCGTCACGTCGAGGTGCAGATCCTCGCCGACAAGACGGGGCACACGGTGCACCTGTTCGAGCGCGACTGCTCCGTGCAGCGCCGACACCAGAAGGTCATCGAGATCGCCCCGGCGCCGAACCTCGCCGACGACGTGCGCGCCGACCTGCACCGCTACGCGGTCGCCTTCGCCGAGTCGATCGGCTACGAGAACGCGGGAACGGTGGAGTTCCTGCTCGAGACCGCCGGCCCGCGCGCGGGCGAGGTCGTCTTCATCGAGATGAACCCGCGCATCCAGGTCGAGCACACCGTGACCGAGGAGGTCACCGACGTCGACCTCGTGCAGTCGCAGCTGCGCATCGCCGCGGGGCAGACGATCGACGAGCTCGGGCTGCAGCAGGAGAACATCCAGCTGCGCGGCGCCGCGCTGCAGTGCCGCATCACGACCGAGGACCCGGCGCAGGGCTTCCGCCCCGACACGGGCAAGATCACGACCTACCGGTCGCCGGGCGGCGCCGGCATCCGTCTCGACGGCGGCACGACCGCCGCCGGATCGCAGGTGAGCCCGCATTTCGACTCGATGCTGTCGAAGCTCACCTGCCGCGGCCGCGACTTCCCGTCGGCGGTGCGACGCTCGCGGCGCGCGCTCGCCGAGTTCCGCATCCGCGGCGTCTCCACGAACATCCCGTTCCTCAAGCGCGTGCTCGACGACCCGACGTTCGTCGCGGGCGACCTGTCCACCGCGTTCATCGACGAGCGCCCCGAGCTCGTGCGGCCGACGCTGTCGAAGGACCGTGGATCGAAGATCCTCGCGTGGCTCGCCGACGTCACCGTGAACCGGCCGAACGGCGAGAACCCGATCTCGATCGACCCGCGCCTGAAGCTGCCGGCCGTCGACCTGTCGGCGCCGGCGCCCGAGGGCACGCGCCAGCAGCTGCTGCGCCTGGGGCCGGAGGGCTTCGCGCGCGCCCTGCGCGAGCAGTCCGCGCTCGCGGTCACCGAGACGACCTTCCGCGACGCGCACCAGTCGCTGCTCGCGACGCGCGTGCGCACGAAGGACCTGGTGGGCGTGGCACCGCACGTCGCGCGTCTCACGCCGCAGCTGTGGTCGGTCGAGGCGTGGGGCGGTGCCACGTACGACGTCGCGCTGCGCTTCCTGGGCGAGGACCCGTGGGAGCGCCTCGACGCCCTGCGCACGGCCCTGCCGAACGTCGCGATCCAGATGCTGCTGCGCGGCCGCAACACGGTCGGCTACACGCCGTACCCCACCGAGGTCACCGACGCGTTCGTGAGCGAGGCCGCGCGCAGCGGCATCGACGTCTTCCGCATCTTCGACGCCCTCAACGACGTCAGCCAGATGCGCCCCGCGATCGACGCGGTGCTGCAGACCGGCACCTCGGTCGCCGAGGTCGCCGTCTGCTACACGGGCGACCTGCTCGACCCGAGCGAGAGCCTCTACACGCTCGACTACTACCTGCGGCTCGCGGAGCAGATCGTGGATGCCGGCGCGCACGTGCTCGCGATCAAGGACATGGCGGGCCTGCTCCGCCCGGGCGCCGTCGCGCGCCTGGTCACCGCGCTGCGCGAGCGGTTCGACCTGCCCGTGCACGTGCACACGCACGACACGGCCGGCGGCCAGCTCGCGACGCTGCTCGCCGCGAGCGCCGCCGGTGCGGACGCCGTCGACGCGGCCGCGGCGCCCATGTCGGGCACGACGAGCCAGCCGTCGCTGTCGGCCCTCGTGGCCGCGCTCGCGCACACCGAGCGCGACACGGGCCTCGATCTGCAGGCGGTGTCGGACCTGGAGCCCTACTGGGAGGCCGTGCGCCACCAGTACCGGCCGTTCGAGTCGGGTCTTCCCGGCCCCACCGGTCGCGTGTACCGCCACGAGATCCCGGGCGGCCAGCTGTCGAACCTGCGCCAGCAGGCGATCGCGCTGGGCCTCGCCGACGACTTCGAGCTCATCGAGGACATGTACGCGGCGGCCAACGAGATCCTGGGGCGGGTGCCCAAGGTCACGCCCTCCTCGAAGGTGGTCGGCGACCTGGCGCTCCACCTCGCCGCGGTCAAGGCCGATCCGGCGGACTTCGCCGAGAACCCGCAGAACTACGACATCCCCGACTCGGTCGTCGGCTTCATGGCGGGCGAGCTGGGCGACCTGCCCGGCGGATGGCCCGAGCCGTTCCGCAGCAAGGTGCTCGAGGGCCGCGAGGTGAAGGTCGGCGTCACGCCCGTGGGCGACGACGACCTGGCCGCGCTGCAGGGCGAGCCGGCGGCGCGCCGCGACGCGCTCAACCGCCTGCTCTTCCCGGCGCCCACGCGCACCTTCCGCGAGGCGCGCGACACCTACGGCGACCTCAGCGTGCTCGACACGGCCGACTACCTCTACGGCCTGACGCCGGGCCAGGAGCACGTCGTCGAGATCGAACGCGGCGTGCAGCTGTACGTCGGCCTCGAGGCGATCGGAACCGCCGACGAGAAGGGCATGCGCACCGTCATGGCCACCCTCAACGGCCAGCTGCGTCCGACCTTCGTGCGCGACCGGTCGATCACCGTCGAGGCGCGGCAGGCCGAGAAGGCCGACACGAGCAGGCCCGGTCAGGTCGCCGCGCCGTTCTCGGGCGTCGTGACGCTCAAGGCGGAGGTCGGAGACCGGGTGAGCGCGGGTCAGCCCGTCGCATCGATCGAGGCGATGAAGATGGAGGCGGCCATCACGTCGCCCGTCGACGGCGTCGTCGAGCGCCGCGTCATCGCGGGGACGGCGCCGGTCGAGGCCGGCGATCTTTTGCTGGTGGTGCGGCCGTCCGAGTAAGGTGGACGGCCGTGCCGCGCTCCCGCGGCGGATCTGGAGCGAGACCCCGTGACCCCTGACCGTATCGACACCCCTCGTGACGACGCCGACAACGGCGTGCTCGACGACGCGAGCAGCGCCGACCCCGCGGTCCTCGGCCTCGTGGCCGGCGCGACGGCGCGGCTCGACGTGCTGCTGCCGTCGCTGACGAACGTCGACGACCGCGGCGACGACGACGTCGTGGACGGCGAGGTCGTCATCGACGGCGAGGTCGTCGTCGACTGGCCCGACGACCCGCCCTCCGCGTGACCCGCGTCCTGCCCACCGCGACGAAAGCGATCCGATGACCGTCCGCCCCATCCGCCTCTTCGGCGACCCGGTGCTCCGCGCCGCCTGCGCGCCCATCGAGACGATCGACGACGGCATCCGCGCCCTCGTGCGCGACCTCGTCGACACGGTGGAGCTCCCCGGCCGCGCGGGCGTGGCCGCCCCGCAGATCGGCGTGGGACTGCGCGCGTTCAGCTACAACGTCGACGGCGTGATCGGGTACGTGCTCAACCCCGTGCTCGTCGAGGCGTCGGGCGAGCCGGCCCCCGTCGGCGAGGGATGCCTGTCGGTGCCGCACGTGTGGCACGAGGCGCTGCGGCATCCCTACGCGAAGGTCGTCGGCATCGACCTCGACGGCGACGAGGTCGTGCTGGAGGGCGAGGGGCTGATGGCGCAGGCGCTGCAGCACGAGACGGACCATCTCGACGGCATGCTGTTCCTCAGCCGCCTCGACCCTCAGACGCGTCGTACGGCGATGCGCGAGATCCGCGAGTCGGACTGGTTCTGAGCCCTACCCGAGCGACACGTTCGTCGTGTTGACCCCGACGTCGTAGAGGGCGTCGACGTCCGAGGCGAAGTCGCGCAGGATGTTGTCGCGCTTGATGCTCATCTTCGGCGTGAGGTGGCCCGAGGCCTCGGTCCACTCGGTCGGCAGGATCGTGAACTTGCGGATCGACTCGGCGCGCGACACGAGCTTGTTGGCCCGGTCGATCGCCGACTGCACGGCCTCGCGCACCGTGGGGTGGTTCGCGGCGTCGGTCAGCGACATGTCGGCGGGCAGGCCGTGGTTCGACAGCCAGGCGGGCAGCATCTCGGGGTCGAGCGTGACGAGCGCGCCGATGAACGGGCGCTGATCGCCCACCACGACGACCTGGCCGACGATGGGGTGCGAGCGGATCGGGTCCTCGAGCACGGCGGGCGCGACGTTCTTGCCGCCCGCGGTGACGATGATCTCCTTCTTGCGGCCCGTGATGGTGAGGAAGCCCTCGCCGTCGAAGCTGCCCAGGTCGCCGGTCTTGTACCAGCCGTCGTTGAACGACGCGGCCGTGCCCTCGGGGTTGTTCCAGTACTCGCGGAAGACGTTGATGCCGCGGATCTCGATCTCGCCGTCGTCGGCGATGCGGATGCCGACGCCCGGCAGCACGGGCCCGACCGTGCCGATCTTCGCCTTGGCGGGCGTGTTGACGGTCGCCGGCGCCGTCGTCTCGGTGAGGCCGTAGCCCTCCAGGATCGTGACGCCGAGGCTGTGGAAGAAGTGCCCGAGACGCGGGCCCAGGGGAGCGGAGCCCGAGACCGCGTACCGCACGTGGCCGCCCATCGCCGCGCGCAGCTTGCCGAAGACGAGGCGGTCGAAGAGCGCGAAGCGCAGGCGCAGGCCCAGCGGCACCTTCTTGCCCTCCTGCAGCAGCGTCGAGTGCTCGACGGCCGCGTGCGCCGCGGCGCGGAAGATCTTGCCCTTGCCCCCGGCCTCGGCCTTCTGCTCCGCCGAGTTGTAGACCTTCTCGAACACGCGGGGCACCGCGAGCAGGAAGGTGGGCTGGAACGAGCCGAGGGCGGGCAGCAGCTGGCTCGTGTCGGGCTGGTGGCCCGTCTTGACGCCCGCGTGCACGTCGAGGATCGAGATGAAGCGCGCGAAGACGTGCGCGGTCGTGATGAACAGCAGCGTCGACGCGCCCGGCGTCGACACGACCTCGTCGAGGGCCTTGGCCGAGTTGCGGGCGAGCTCGACGAAGTTCGAGTGCGTCAGCACGCAGCCCTTCGGCCGGCCCGTCGACCCGGACGTGTAGATGAGCGTCGCGATGTCGCTGCCGACGGCGAGGCTCCGGCGGCGCTCGATCTCGTCGTCGGCGATCTCGGCGCCGCGCTCGCGCAGCGCGTCGAGGTCGCCCTGCTGCATCGTCCACACGTCGCGCACGAGCGGCGTCTCGCCGCGCACCTCGGCGATCCGGGCCGCGTGCACGTCGGACTCGGCGACGATCGCGATGGCGCCGGAGTCCTGCAGGATCCAGGAGATCTGCGACGCCGAGCTGGTCTCGTAGACGGGCACCATGACGGCCCCCGCAAAGAACAGCGCGAAGTCGACGAGCGTCCACTCGTACGTCGTCCGCGCGATGAAGGCGACCTTGTCGCCGGGCTGGATGCCCGCCGCGACGAACCCCTTGGCGAGCGCGACGACCTCGCGCTGGAACGCCGCGGCCGTGATGTCGCGCCAGCCGTCGCCGTCGGGCACCGCGAACAGCGCGAGCGACGGAGTGGCCTTGACACGCTCGACGAGAAGGTCGCTGATGTTCGCTTCGGGGTCGGCGGGAACGATGGCGGGGACTTCAAACTGCGTGACGCTCATGATGGCGGCAACTCCTTCGGTACCGGTCGTCGGTGGGAACCGAGTCTATCCGCGACAGGAACCGGGTCCCGGATGCCGCGACGAGTATGTGATCTGCTTGTACGCCTGGCATAGGATTCTCGTGGCTGAGAGGGATGGACCTATCGATGTTCTACTGGTTGATGAAATTCATCGTCATCGGTCCCCTGATCAAGGCGATCTTCCGGCCCTGGATCGTGGGGCGCTCGAACGTGCCGGCGACGGGGGCGGCGATCCTCGCGAGCAACCACCTCTCGGTGAGCGACTCGATCTTCCTGCCGCTCATGATCGACCGGCCGATGTCGTTCCTCGCCAAGAGCGACTACTTCACCGGCAAGGGGATCAAGGGCTGGGCCACGCGCATGTTCATGAAGGCGACGGGCCAGATCCCCATCGACCGCGGCGGCGGCAAGGCCTCGGAGGCCTCGCTCAACACGGGCCTGCAGGTGCTCGGCCGCGGCGACCTGCTGGGCATCTATCCGGAGGGCACGCGCAGCCCCGACGGGCGTCTCTACCGCGGGCGCACGGGCCTCGCACGGATGGCGCTGGAGGCGCGCGTGCCGGTCATCCCCGTCGTCATGGTCGACACGGGCACGGTCATGCCCATCGGGCGCTCGGTCCCGCGTGTCGGACGCGTGGGGATGGTCATCGGCGAGCCGCTCGACTTCTCGCGCTTCCAGGGCATGGAGAGCGACCGCTACGTGCTGCGCTCGGTCACCGACGAGATCATGGTCGCGCTGCAGCGGCTGGGGGAGCAGGAGTACGTCGACGTGTACGCCTCGACCGTGAAGGACCGGGCCGCGGCCGCCGCGACCGGCGACTGAGCCCGTTCGGGCGCCACTAGAATGAGCGGATGCCCGTTTCTTCTCATGCCCTCGATTCGTGGCGCTCGCTTCCCATCAAGCAGCAGCCGACCTGGCCCGACGCGGCGGCCGTAGCCGCCGTCTCCGACGAGATCTCGACCCTCCCGCCGCTGGTCTTCGCCGGCGAGGTCGACATCCTCCGCGCCCGCCTCGCGCGCGCGGCCGGCGGCGGCGCCTTCCTGCTGCAGGGCGGCGACTGCGCCGAGACGTTCGACGGCGCCACGGCCGAGAAGATCCGCAACCGCATCAAGACGGTGCTGCAGATGGCGGTCGTGCTCACCTACGGGGCGTCGATGCCGGTCGTCAAGATGGGCCGCATGGCGGGCCAGTTCGCCAAGCCCCGCTCGAGCGACACCGAGACGCGCGGCGACGTCACGCTGCCCGCCTACCGCGGCGACATCGTCAACGGCTACGACTTCACCGAGGGATCGCGCCAGGCCGACCCGCAGCGGCTGCTGAAGGGCTACCACACGGCGGCCTCGACGCTGAACCTCATCCGCGCGTTCACGCAGGGCGGGTTCGCCGACCTGCGCGAGGTGCACAGCTGGAACCAGGGCTTCGCGAAGAACCCCGCCAACGCGCGCTACGAGCGTCTCGCGGGCGACATCGACAAGGCGATCCGCTTCATGGAGGCCGCCGGCGCCAACTTCGACGAGCTGCGCGGCGTGGAGTTCTACACGGGCCACGAGGGCCTGCTCATGGACTACGAGCACCCCATGACCCGCATCGACTCGCGCACCGGATCGCCGTACAACACGTCGGCGCACTTCCTGTGGATCGGCGAGCGCACGCGCGACCTCGACGGCGCGCACGTCGACTACTTCTCGAAGATCCGCAACCCCATCGGCGTCAAGCTCGGCCCCACGACGACGACCGAGACGGCGCTCGCGCTCATCGACAAGCTCGACCCCGAGCGCGAGCCGGGTCGCCTGACGTTCATCACGCGCATGGGCGCCGGCAAGATCCGCGATGCGCTGCCGCCGCTGCTGGAGGCCGTGAAGGACGCCGGTGCGACGCCCCTGTGGGTCACCGACCCCATGCACGGCAACGGCATCACGACGCCCACCGGCTACAAGACGCGGCGCTTCGACGACGTCGTCGACGAGGTGCGCGGCTTCTTCGAGGCGCACCGTGCGGTCGGCACGTTCCCCGGCGGCATCCACGTCGAGCTCACGGGCGACGACGTGACCGAGTGCCTGGGCGGCGCGGAGCACATCGACGAGGACACCCTCGCGACGCGCTACGAGTCGCTGTGCGACCCGCGCCTGAACCACAAGCAGAGCCTCGAGCTCGCCTTCCTCGTCGCCGAGGAGCTCGCCGCCCGCTGACCCTTCTCGTCCGCCCCCGCCGGTCGAGTGCCGTCGGCGGAGCCGACGGTGTGTCGAGACCCTTCCCGCGGTGCGTGAGGCGGGTTTCGATACGCCGCCTTCGGCGGCTACTCAACCAGCGGGGGTGTAGGCGGGTGCGTCTGGTCCCGCTGGTCGAGTGCCGTCGGCGGAGCCGACGGTGTATCGAGACCCTTCCCGCGGACCGTTACACGGGTTTCGATACGCCGCCTGCGGCGCCTACTCAACCAGCCGGGGGTGAGTGGAGCGCGGGTGTGGGTGTGGGTTGCGGGTGCGTCCATACCCGCTGGTCGAGTGCCGTCGGCGGAGCCGACGGTGTATCGAGACCCCTCCCACGGTCCGTTACACGGGTTTCGATACGCCGCCTCCGGCGGCTACTCAACCAGCGGGGGTGTAGGCGGGTGCGTCTGGTCCCGCTGGTCGAGTGCTCGCGGCGGAGCCGCGAGTGTATCGAGACCCTTGCCACGGATCGTTACATGGGTTTCGATACGCCGCCTGCGGCGGCTACTCAACCAGCGGGGGGGGGTAGGCGGGGTGTGTCAGCCGATGGCGCGGATGAGGATCGAGGTGCCGAGCGGCACCAGCTCGCCGGGGGCGGGGTTGGTGCTCGACACGCTGAACAGGCTCCAGACGATCTCGGGCACGGCCGTGCCCGGCTCGAAGCCGGCGTCGCGCAGGATCTGGATCGCGTCGGCGACGCTCTCGCCGAGCACGTCGGGCACGGCGAACAGCTCCGGTCCGAGCGACACGACGACCGTCACGGTGTCGCCGGGCCGGAAGAGCCCCCCGTCGGCGCGGTCGGCGACGCGGATGACGCGGCCCTTCTCGACGTCGTCGCTGTACTCCTCGGCGACCTCGGTCGACACGCCGACCTGCCCGAGGGCGTCGGCCGCCTCCTCGGCGGTCGAGCCCTCCACGGACGGGAGGGGGCCGAGGGAGGTCTCCAGCTCGGCCGTCGAGCCCTCCAGCGCGCTGCAGCCGTTGGTGCAGTTGTAGGAGTCGCCCTCGGCCGGCACGATCCAGGCGCCGATCACCGATCCGCGCTCGGTGTTGGAGAAGTACACGCTGTCCTCGCCGGGGATCGTGATGTGGATCTCCTCCAGCAGGGACACGACCCGGTCGCGCTGCGTGCCCCACAGCTCGGGGATCTGCCGGGTGGCCGGCCCGATCGAGGCGATGACGGTCACGGTCGCGTTCTTGTCGAGGCGCACGCCGATGTCGGGGTCGGTGCGGATGACGGTGCCCGGCGGCACGTCGAGGCTGTTCTCCTCGCCCGGCACCGCGACGAGCCCGCGCTCTGCGAGCTCCGCCGCCGCCTGCTCGGCCGTGAGGCCCGTGACGTCGGGGATCGCCACGAGCGACCCGGGGCCGGATCCGTACCACCAGCCCGCGCCGCCCGCGAGCAGCGCGAGCAGCAGCACGAGGGTGAACAGCCATCCGCCCTTCACGGCGCGACGCCGCATGCGCCCCCGCAGCCGCGTCGCGTGATCGGTCTCGGTCGTCACGACGGGCGCCGTGAAGGTGCCGGGCATGACCTTGGTGAGCTCGCCCGAGTCGCCGAGGTCGTCGCCCACGATGCCGCCGCCGATCGGCGTCGTGCGCACGACCTGGGGGTGCACGCCGAGCTGTGCCTCGATCTCCCGCAGCCGGTCGAGCATGACGCGGGCGTTCTCGGGGCGCTGGTCGGGCTCGCGCTCCGTGGCCCACAGCACGAGCTCGTCGAGCTGCTCGGGCACGCCGGGGTTCTTCGCGCTCGGCCGCGGCACCGAGTCGGTCGCGTGCTGGTAGGCGATCTGCATGGGCTGCTCGCCCTTGTAGGGCTGCTCGCCCGCGAGCATCTCGTAGAGCATGATGCCGAGCGCGTAGATGTCGCTGCGCGCGTCGGCGGTGCCGCGCGTGACGAGCTCGGGCGCGAGGTAGGCGATGGTGCCGAGCAGCATCTGTCCCGTGGCGGTGTTCGCGCTCGTCGCGCGGGCGAGGCCGAAGTCGCCGATCTTGATGCGGCCGTCCTCAGCGAGCAGCACGTTCTCGGGCTTGACATCGCGGTGCACGATGCCGGCGCGGTGCGCCGACGCGAGGCCGGAGAGCACGGCATCCATGATCGTGATCGTCTGCGGGACCGACAGGCGCTTCTGCTCGCGCAGCAGCTCGCGCAGCGTGATGCCGGGCAGGTACTCCATGACGAGGTACGCCATGTCGCCGTCCTGGCCCTGGTCGAAGACGTTGACGACGTGCGGGTCGGCGAGGCGGGCGGCGGCGCGCGCCTCCTGGATGAACCGGCTCTGGAAGACGGTGTCGTCGGCGAGGTGGCCGTGCATGACCTTGATCGCCACGCGCCGCTCCAGGCGCAGATCGGTCGCGACGTACACCGTTGCCATGCCGCCGCGCGCGATGCGGGCACGAACGCGATACCTGTTGTCGATCAGGCGACCGATCATGGGATCGGTCTGTTGGCTCGTGCTCACGCGAGAAGTCTACGGAGCCCCCGCTGAGAGCCGGGCAGCGGCTCACCCTTGAGCCGTGCTCGGGCGTGCGATAGTGGAGGAGTGACCGGTGAAAACTCCACCTCGACGCAATGGCTCACTCTTCCCGACCTGGTCGAGCGCCTCGGCGAGCCGCTGGGCCGCGTACGGCGGCTCATCGACGAGCACTATCTGATCGGCTCACGCCGCGGCGGCCCGTTCGCGGTGCCCGACGTCTTCCTCGTCGACGACGGCCCGCTGCCGTCGCTGCGCGGCACGATCATCGTGCTGCAGGATGCCGGGTTCACCGACGACGAGGCGATCGACTGGCTGCTCTCGCCGGAGGACTCGATCGGCGTCGCGCCCATCGAGGCGCTGCGCGCGGGACGCAAGAGCGAGGTGCGTCGCGTCGCCCGCACGCTCGCCTGACGACGGCGCCGCGAGGCGCCCGGCGCGGCTACGCCGAGCGCGTGACGGCGGCGTGCGCGAGGGCGCGCAAGGCCGCGACGGGGGCTGCGGCGAGGAGACCGCGTGACTCGGCGTCGGCGAGCGCGTGATCGGCCTCGCCGACGTAGTCGCCGATGAGCCGCTCGACGCGGTCGAGGGCACCGGACCCGACGATCGCGGCCTGCAGCGCCGCGATCCGCGCGTCGTCGAGCCGCGCGTCGCCGAGGGCGGCGTCGATCTCGGCGCGGCCGGTCTCCGGCAGCGCCTCGCGGGCGTAGGCGATCAGCAGCGTGCGCTTGCCCTCGCGCAGGTCGTCGCCCGCGGGCTTGCCGGTCACGGCCGGGTCGCCGAAGACGCCGAGCACGTCGTCGCGCAGCTGGAAGGCCATGCCGATGGGGTGCCCGAAGCCCGACAGCGCCCGCGACTGCTCGTCACGCGCCCCGGCCAGCGCGGCGCCGAGCAGCAGGGGCCGCTCGACGGAGTAGCGGGCCGACTTGAGCGATGCGACGCGCAGCGCGCGCTCGGCGTGGCGGTCGTCGGGCGCGCTGCGGTGCGCCGCCTCCTCGGCGACGTCGAGGAACTGGCCGATGGTGACCTCGCGCCGCATCCGGGCGTAGACGCGACGGGCCGCGACGTGGTGCGGCGAGGCCTCGAGCCCCGTCTCCAGCAGGTCGTCGCTCCACGCGACGAGCAGGTCGCCCAGCAGGATGCCGGCCGAGCGGCCGAAGCGCTCCGCGTGCCCCCGCCAGCCCTGGGCCCGGTGCCCGGCCTCGAAGTGCCGGTGCGACGACGGGCGTCCGCGGCGCGTGTCGGAGTTGTCGATGATGTCGTCGTGCACGAGCGCCGCGGCCTGGAAGACCTCCAGCGCCGCGGCCGCGCAGATCACGTCGTCGCCGGGCACGCGCGGCGCGTCGGCGTCGCCCGCGCCCGCCACGGCGGCCCAGCCGGTGAGGCAGAACCGGGCGCGCAGGCGCTTGCCGCCGTCGAGCGTGCGGGCGC
The DNA here is from genome assembly GCF_001314225.1 of Microbacterium sp. No. 7. Classification (NCBI taxonomy): domain Bacteria; kingdom Bacillati; phylum Actinomycetota; class Actinomycetes; order Micrococcales; family Microbacteriaceae; genus Microbacterium; species Microbacterium sp. No. 7. The sequence continues at coordinate 2,814,793 of NZ_CP012697.1, read as the reverse complement.
CGGCCTCGACGAACGCGGCGGCCTCCGCGCCGAGGTCGGCGGCGTCGTCGGCCTGTTCGCGGGTGAACCTCTCCAATCGCTGGGAAACGGCGTCGATCGGTTCAACGGGAGGTGCCACGGGCCTAGCCTAGTTGTCAGCGGCGCGGCTAGAATCGACTCATCTATACCGTCCGTCAGGACTCGCATTTCGAAGGGGATCGCATGCCACTGTCAGAGCAGGAGCAGCGTCTGCTCGACGAGATGGAACGTCATCTCATGAGCAACGACGCTGACGTCGTGAGCGCCCCTCGTGAAGGGCAGGGACTGAGCTACCGCAACCTCGTGCTCGGTGCCGTTCTCGTGCTCGCCGGCGTCGCCGCGCTCATCGTCGGCGTCTCGCAGGGCCTCACGATCGTGGGCGTCGCCGCCTTCCTCGTGATGGTCGGCGGCGTCGTGCTCGCCCTCACGCCCGCCCGTGGCGGTGCGCAGCTCTCGTCGCCGCGGCGACACGGCGGCTCCGCGGGGCGCGCCGACGGCTCGTCGTTCATGGACCGCATGAACGACCGCTGGGATCGTCGCCAGCAGGGCGGCTGATGCCGCCGCCGTCTCGACGGCATCCCTCCACGAACACCGGCCCTCGGGCCGGTGTTTTTTTGTGCCCGCGCACGGGCCACGACACGCCGACACCCGCGCCCGGGAGCGGGAATGGAGGCGAAGGGGAGGGTTCATCCCAGAAATCGATAGTGAAGTGGAGGGTAGTGGAGTAAAGTGGGGTCACCGAACGGGCCGGGACGGGAGAAGGGGGTGATGCGGCGATGCTGCTGGGTACCTACACTCCGAAGCTCGATGACAAGGGCCGCGTCATCCTTCCCGCGAAGTTCCGCACCGACCTGGGCGACGGCGTCGTCATCACCCGCGGTCAGGAGCGCTGCCTGTACGTGTTCAGCACCAAGGAGTTCGAGCGCGTCTACGAGCGCATCCGCGAGGCGCCCCTGACCAACAAGCAGGCGCGCGACTTCCAGCGCATGTTCCTCGCCGGCGCCAGCGACGAGAAGCCCGACAGCCAGAGCCGCATCACCATCCCCGTCCACCTGCGCACCTACGCGAGCCTCGACCGCGAGCTCGTGGTCACGGGCGTCGGGGCGCACGCAGAGATCTGGGACGCCGAGGCGTGGAACGCCTATGCCTCCAGCAACGAGGACAGCTACGCAGACATGGAGCAGGAGGTGATCCCGGGCCTCTTCTGAGCACGGACGACCCCTGGCTGTGACTCCCAGCCGCACGCCCTGACGCACTTCCCCGGCGCCAGGTCGGAGCGGATGGGGATCAGGGCCCGGGGTCGCGGCCCCGACACCATGAGCCTGCGCGACATCCACACCCCCGTGCTGCTCGAGCGCTGCCTCGAGCTGCTGGCCCCCGCGCTCGAGCGTCCCGGCGCCGTCGTCGTCGACGCGACGGAGGGCATGGGCGGGCACTCCGAGGCGCTGCTCGAGCGCTTCCCCGGCGCCCGCCTGATCGGGCTCGACCGCGACACCGACGCGCTGCGCATCGCGGGCGAGCGCCTGAGCCGCTTCGGCGACCGCGTGACGCTCGTGCACACCATCTATGACGGCATCAAGGATGCCGTGGGGGCCGCGGGCGCCGTCTACGACGGCATCAAGGATGCCGTGAGCGCCGCCGGTGCGCCGTCGGCCGACGGCATCCTCTTCGACCTGGGCGTGTCGTCGCTGCAGCTGGACGAGGCCGGCCGCGGGTTCGCCTACGCGCAGGACGCGCCGCTCGACATGCGGATGGATCAGGGCGCGGGCATGACGGCGGCCGACGTCGTCGCGAGCTACGCCGAGGGCGACCTGCGCCGCATCTTCGAGCGCTACGGCGACGAGAGGCTCGCCGGCCGGTACGCGCGGGCGATCGTGCAGGCGCGCGCCGCCGCGCCGATCGAGAGGTCGGCGCAGCTCGTCGACGTGCTCGTCGCTGCGACACCCGCCGCCGTGCTGCGCGACCGCTCGGGCCACCCCGCGAAGCGCGTGTTCCAGGCGCTGCGCATCGAGGTGAACGACGAGCTGGGCGCCCTCGAGCGCGCACTGCCCGACGCCCTCGACCTGCTGCCCGTCGGCGGCCGCCTCGTCGTCATGTCCTACCAGTCGCTGGAGGACCGCCTCGTCAAGCGGCTGTTCGCGGCCGCCACCGCCTCGACGGCGCCCCCCGGGCTCCCCGTCGAGCTGCCCGAGCACCAGCCCCGCTTCCGGCTGCTGGTCAAGGGCGCCGAGCTCGCCTCCGAGAGCGAGCGTGCGCGCAACCCGCGCGCGACCCCCGTGCGCCTGCGCGCCATCGAACGAGTGAAGGAGGCGGCATGAGCATGCCGTTGCGGGTGGCCCGGGAGCCGCTCCGCCCCACAGTCGAGCGACCGCTGCGCCTTCTCGAACGGGCCGCGGCGGCACGCCGGCCGCGCATCGTGTACGGCATCGTCGCGGTCGCCGGGGTCGCCGCCATCGCGGCCACCCAGATGGGCATCTCGATCCTCACCACGCAGGGCTCCTACACGATCGCGGAGCTCACCCGCCAGCAGTCCGAGCTGTCGTGGCAGACCCAGATGCTGCAGGAGCAGGTCTCCGGGCTCTCGTCGCCCCAGTACCTCGCGGCGAGCGCGGCGGGGATGGGCATGGTGGTCGGCGACGCGCCGACCTACCTGCGCCTGAGCGACGCCGCCGTGACCGGCCCGGCGGCCCCCGCCGCCGCCACCTCGAGCATCAACGCGCTCTCCGGCGCGACCATCCCCAACGCGCTGCTCGCCGCCACGTCCGTCGGCGCGACATCGGCCGGCACCGTGGCCGCCGGCGACGTGGTCGCGCCGGCCGCGGCAGGACACCCGTTCGCGATCGACCTCTCCGCCGTGATCGATCGCGCGACCGCCCCGCCCGCGGCGCACACCGCTCCGCCGGCGTCCGCCGACCCCGCGACGCCCGACGCGCAGACCGGGGGAGCGACGCCGCTCACGATCGACGCCGTCGTGATCGAGGGCGGCATCCCCTCCACGCCGACCGCCTCCGAGGGCCTGCCGACCCCCGACACGCACTGAAGCCATGACGACACGAGCCACCCGCACTCCGCGCCGGCGCACCGTCGTCGCCCTCGCGATCGTGCTGATCGTGCTGGGCGCGTTCGTCGTGCGCCTCATCGACATCCAGGTCGTCAACGCGCGCGAGCACATGACCGACGCGCGCGAGATGGCCACGGGCCGCGCGATCGAGCTGCACGGCACGCGCGGCGACATCCTCGACGCGACGGGACGCGTGCTCGCGACGAGCACGATGCTCTACGACGTGCAGATCGACCCGCTGCTCGCCGCGAAGGGCATCCAGAAGCTCGATGCCGAGGGCCACGTCGTGGAGGACGCCGACGGCAACGACGTCATGGTGCCGTGGCCCGAGCTCGCGGCGCAGATCGCCGCGATCACGGGACAGAGCGCCGACGAGGTGCGCGCCGTCGTCGACGACGCGCTCGCCGCCGACCCGAGCTCGCGCTACGGCATGGTCGCGCGGTACGTGCCGACGAGCACCTATCGGGCGCTCGCCGCGCTCGAGCTGCCGTTCCTCGTCTTCCCGCCGCATCCCTCGCGCACCTACCCCGCGGGCGCCGTGGCGGGCAACCTGCTCGGCTTCGTCGGCAGCGACGGCCAGCCGCTGGAGGGGCTGGAGGAGCAGCAGAACGCGTGCCTCGCGGGCGCGGACGGCGACCTGAGCTATCAGCGCGGCGCCGACGGCGTCATCATCCCCGGCACCGAGGTCGAGACCCCCGCGGAGGACGGCGGCGCCCTGCAGCTCACGATCGACGCCGACCTGCAGTGGTACCTGCAGCAGCTCGCCGAGGAGGAGACCGCGCGGATGCGCGCCAAGTGGGGCGGCATCATGGTCGTCGAGGTCGCGACGGGCAAGATCCGGGCGCTCGCCGAGAGCGGCTCGGTCGACCCCAACGACGTCGACGCGACCGAGCCCGACAACCGGGCGTCGCGGCTGCTCCGCTACTCGTTCGAGCCGGGGTCGACCTACAAGGCGATCACCGCCGCGACCGTCATCGAGCAGGCCGGGCTCACGCCCACCTCCACCGTCTACACTCCCGACGTCATGTACTTCGACAACGGCGCGCGCATCAAGGACTCCGACCCGCATCCCGACATGAACCTGACGCTCAACGGCGCCCTCGTGATCTCGTCGAACGTCGCGATGGCGCAGTTCGGCGAGCTCGTCCCGCCCGAGGTGCGCCAGGAGTACCTCGAGCGCTTCGGCGTGGGCAGCCCCGACGGCCTGGACTGGGCCGGCGCCCCCCAGGTCGGCTTCGGCCTCGACGCCGCCGACTGGGACGCGCAGACCTACTACACGACGACGTTCGGCCAGGCGTTCACGGTCACGGTGCCGCAGGTCGCGAGCACCTATCAGATCATCGCCAACGACGGCAAGAAGATGCCGCTCTCGCTCGTCGAGTCGTGCGTGCGGCCCGACGGGACGGTCGAGGAGCCCGACCTGCCCGAGCCCGAGCAGGTCATCAAGGCCACGACGGCGCAGCAGGTCAGCGACATGCTGGAGAACGTGTACTCGGAGGCCTGGCTGGCCGACGACATCGCGATCCCCGGCTACCGCGTGGCGAGCAAGACCGGAACGGCCGAGGTCACCGACGGCAACGGCGGATACAAGCAGGGCATCTACTTCACGAGCCTCGTCGGTTACGCACCGGCCGACGATCCGCAGTACGTTGTGGTAACCGTCTTCGACGAGCCGATGACCGAGACCGGCTCGGGAGCGAACCGGTCGATGTTCAAGAAGGCGCTGACGCAGGTGCTCACGCACTACCGGATCATGCCTTCGAACTCCCCGGTGCCGCTCCTGCCGCAGACCAAGTAGACACACCACGACGGCGCGCCCGCGCGAGGAAACCCCACGATGATCCGCATGACACTGGCCGAGATCGCCCAGACGCTCGCCGGCACCCTCCGCACCGCGGGGGAGGACGCCCCCGACACGATCGTCTCGGGGACGGTCGACACCGACTCGCGCAACATCGGACCCGGCGACGTCTTCGTCGCCAAGCCGGGCGAGGTCACCGACGGTCACGAGTTCGTCGGCGCGGCCGTCGCGGCCGGCGCCGCGCTCGCGATCGTCGAGCGCCCGGTGGACGCCGACGTCAGCCAGATCGTCGTCCGCGACGCGGTCGACGCGCTCGCCGACCTGGCCCGGGAGGTGGTCGCGCGGGTGCGCGCGCACGGCGCGCTCTCGGTCGTCGGCATCACGGGCTCGAACGGCAAGACCACGACCAAGAACCTCCTGGCCCGCATCCTCTCCGACGAGGGCGAGACGGTGTGGCCGCACGCGTCGTTCAACAACGAGGTCGGCGCGCCGCTCACGATGCTGCGGCTCACGGATGCCACGCGCTACCTGGTCAGCGAGCTCGGCGCCTCGGCGCCCGGCGAGATCGCGCGGCTCGCGGCGCTGGAGACCCCCGACGTCGGCGTCGTGCTCATGGTCGGCCTCGCGCACGCGGGCGGATTCGGCGGCATCGAGGCGACCGTCAAGGCGAAGACCGAGCTCGTCGAGGCCATCCGCCCCGGCGGCGTGGCGGTGCTGAACGTCGACGACCCGCGCGTCGCGTCGATGGCGGCGGTCGCCGAGGCGCGCGGCGTGACCGTGCGGTGGTTCGGACGCGGCGCCGGCGCCGAGGTGCGCGCGGAGGACGTCGACGTGACCGCCGACGGCACGACGTGCACGATCGTCGCGGGCGACGAGCGGATCCCGCTGCGCCTGCGGGTGCTCGGCGAGCACCACGTCATGAACGCGCTCGCGGCGATGACCGCGGCGCGCGAGCTCGGCGTGCCGCTCGCCGCGTCGATCGCGCGGCTGGAGACCGTCGAGCTCGCCGAGCGCTGGCGCATGCAGCCCCTGGGCGGCGAGCGCGTGCGCATCATCAACGACGCGTACAACGCGAGCCCCGACTCGATGGCCGCCGCCCTGCGCACCCTCGCGCAGATCACCGAGCCCGGCCAGCGCAAGGTCGCGGTGCTCGGCGCGATGAGCGAGCTGGGCGACCAGGCGGGCGAGGAGCACGATCGCATCGGACTGCTCGCGGTGCGCCTGCGCATCGAGCGGATCGTCGTGGTCGGCCCCGAGGCGCGCCGCCTGTTCCTGTCCGCGATTGGCGAGGGCTCCTGGGACGGCGAGGCCGTGTTCTTCGCGACCGCCGACGAGGCCTACGACTACCTGACGGGTGAGCTGCGCGACGGCGATCGCGTGCTCGTGAAGTCGTCGAACGCGGCGGGTCTGCGGCACCTGGGCGATCGTCTGGGAGAATCGTTCTCGTGAGATCCCTGCTGGCTGCCGCGACGATCTCGCTCGCGTTCACGCTCTTTCTCACCCCGCTCTTCATCCGGGCCTTCCAGCGGCTCGGCTGGGGCCAGGTCATCCGCACGCCCGAGACCGACGGCCCGGCGCACGAGGCCAAGCGCGGAACGCCCACGATGGGCGGCGTCGTCTTCATCGCGGGATCCATCGTCGGCTATCTCGTCGGCACGTTCGCCGCGGGCGACCGGCCGACGCTGTCGGGGCTGCTCGTCATCTGGATGATGGTGGGCCTCGGCGCGATCGGCTTCATCGACGACTACATGAAGGTGCGCCGGCAGAACAGCCTCGGGCTGTCGGGGTGGCGCAAGATCGTCGGGCAGGTGCTCGTCGCCGTGCCGTTCGGCATCGTCGCCCTCAACTTCCCGAACAAGGTGGGGGAGACGCCCGCGTCGCCCTACATCTCGTTCTTCCGCGACATCCCGATGCTCTCGTTCCTGGCGCTCGGCGCCGTCGCGGGCTGGGCGCTCTACCTGCTGTGGGTCACCTTCCTGTCGGTGGCCTGGTCGAACTCGACCAACCTCACCGACGGCCTCGACGGCCTCGCGACGGGCGCCGGCATCTTCACGATCTCCGCGTACAGCCTCGTCACGTTCTGGCAGTTCCAGCAGCGGTGCACCTCGGAGGCGCTCGTCGCCGCGTACTACTCGGCGTGCTACGACACGCGCGATCCGCTCGACCTGACGATCATCGCGGCCTCCTTCGTCGGCGCGCTCGTCGGGTTCCTGTGGTGGAACGCGCCGAAGGCGCGCGTCTTCATGGGCGACGTCGGCTCGATGGCGATCGGCGGCGTCATCGTCGCCCTCGCGATCCTCTCGCGCACCGAGATCCTGTCGGTCATCATCGCGGGCGTCTTCATCATCGCCCCGGGATCGGTGATCCTGCAGCGCTACTACTTCAAGGCGACGGGCGGCAAGAGGCTGTTCCTGATGAGCCCCTTCCACCATCACCTCGAGCTGCGCGGCTGGCCCGAGATCACGATCGTCGTGCGCATGTGGATCGTCGCCGGGATGCTCGCCGTGCTCGGCGTCGCCCTGTTCTACGTGGCCTGGAACGCGGCGCTGTGAACGCCCGGCTCGACGCCCTGGACAGCTGGCACGCCGACTGGCGGGGCCTGCGCGTGGTCGTGCTCGGCCTCTCGGTGACGGGGTTCTCCGTCGCCGACACGCTCGCCGAGCTCGGCGCCGACGTGCTCGTGGCGTCCGAGGCCGCCGACGAGCAGTACGCGCGGCTGCTGCCCGTGCTCGGGGTGCGGCTGTGGACCGGCTCGCTCGACGCCGTGCCCGCCGAGGTCGTCGCACACGCGCCGGACGTCGTGATCGCCTCGCCCGGGTTCCCGCCGCACCACGCGGTCGTCGCGTGGGCGCGCGAGACGGGCGTGCCCGTGTGGGGCGACCTGGAGCTGGCGTGGCGCGTGCGCGACAAGGTGCTGCGGCAGGACGGCACGCCCGCCGAGTGGGTGCTCATCACGGGCACGAACGGAAAGACCACGACGACCCAGCTCACCGCGACGATGCTCCTCGCGGGCGGCCTGCGCGCCGCGCCGTGCGGCAACATCGGCGTGCCCGTGCTCGACGCGATCCGCGACCCCGCGGGCTTCGACGTGCTCGTCGTCGAGATCTCCAGCCACCAGCTCTGGTACCTCGGCCTGCAGGAGGGCCTCGACCGCGTGTCGCCGTGGGCGAGCGTGTGCCTCAACCTCGCCGACGACCACCTGCAGTGGCACGGGTCGTTCGCGGCCTACCGGGCGGCGAAGGCCGTCGTGTACGAGCGCACGCGCGTCGCCTGCGTCTACAACAAGGCCGACGTCGCGACCCGCGAGATGGTCGAGGGCGCCGACGTCGTGGAGGGATGCCGGGCGATCGGCTTCGACCTCGGCGTGCCCGGCCCCAGCGATCTGGGCGTCGTCGACGGCATCCTCGTCGATCGCGCGTTCCTCGAGGAGCGCCGCACGAGCGCCCTCGAGCTGACCACCGTGGCCGACCTCGCCGAGCGCGGGCTCGCCGCGCCGCACGTCGTCGCGAACATCCTCGCCGCGGCCGCCCTCGCGCGCTCGCTCGACGTGCCGCCGTCCGCGATCGCCGCGGCGCTGCGCACGTTCGAGCTCGACGCGCACCGCATCCAGGTGATCGCGCGGCACGACGGCGTCACGTGGGTGGACGACTCCAAGGCGACGAACCCGCACGCGGCGTCGTCGTCGCTCGCCGCCTTCCCGGGCGCCGTCTGGGTCGTCGGCGGGCTGCTCAAGGGCGTCGACATCACCGGGCTGGTCGCCGCGCGCGGCGCGGGCGTCAAGGCCGCGATCGTGATCGGCGCCGAGCGCGGCGAGATCACGACCGCGTTCGCGCGACACGCCCCGGCGGTTCCGGTCTTCGAGATCGACGACGCCCAGACTGAAGACGTCATGAGCGAGGTCGTCGAGCTCGCGATCGGCATCGCCCGGGACGGAGACGTCGTTCTCCTGGCCCCCGCGGCGGCGTCGTTCGATCAGTTCGCGTCGTACTCGGACCGGGGCAACCGATTCGCGGATGCCGTGCGGACACGAATCGGAAGGGGAGCAGGCCGCGATGACGACGACCGACCGCACCCCTCCCGCGACGGCGCCTGAGCCCGACCGGCCGGGATTCGTCGCCCGCATCTCGCTGGGCCGCCTGCAGGCGCCGATCGCGAACGAGTTCGTGCTGCTGCTGTCGTCGGCCCTCATCCTCACGGGCTTCGGGCTCGTCATGGTGCTCTCCGCGACGATGGCGAAGTCGACGGCCGCGGGATCCAGCCCCTTCGAGGTCGTGCTCAAGCAGGGCATCTTCGCACTCATCGGCATCCCGCTCATGCTGGTCGCGAGCCGGCTGCCCGTGACGTTCTGGAAGCGCGTGGCGTGGCCCGCGCTGATCGGGGCGACCCTCTTCCAGCTGCTCGTGTTCGTGCCGGGGCTCGGCATCGAGAACGACGGCAACCGCAACTGGATCTCGATCGGCGGGTTCCAGATGCAGCCGTCGGAGTTCCTCAAGCTCTCGCTCGCGCTGTGGATGGGGTTCGTGCTCTACCGCAAGCGCGCCCTCCTCACGTCGTGGAAGCACGTGTTCATCCCCGTCGTGCCCGTGGGCCTGCTCGTCATCGGGCTCGTCGCGGTCGGCAGCCAGGACATGGGCACGGGCATGGTGATCATGGCGATCATGCTCGGCTGTCTGTTCTTCTCGGGCGTGCGGCTGCGCATGTTCGTGCTGCCGTTGCTCATCGTGCTCGCCGGCGTGGCGGCGCTGGCGATCCTGCGGCCCGACCGCATGCGGCGCATCATGAGCTTCCTGGGCGGCGACTCCACCGACTGCTACTACCTCGCCGTCGGCGACTGCTATCAGGCGCTGCACGGCGTGTGGGGCCTCGCGAGCGGCGGCGTCTTCGGGCTGGGGCTCGGCAACTCCCGCGAGAAGTACTCGTGGCTGCCGGCCGCCGAGCACGACTACATCTTCGCGATCGTCGGCGAGGAGCTCGGGCTTATCGGCTGCGTCGTCGTGCTCGCCCTGTTCATGATCTTCGCGATCGGCGCGTTCCACATCATCCGCAAGACCGACGACCCGTTCGTGCGCATCGTCGCGGGCGGCATCGTCATCTGGATCGTGGGGCAGGCGCTCGTCAACATCGGCGTCGTGCTGCGCGTGCTCCCCGTGCTCGGCGTGCCGCTGCCGTTCATGTCGCAGGGCGGCACGTCGCTGCTGTCGGTGCTGCTCGCCACGGGTGTGCTGCTCGCGTTCGCGCGCACGCTGCCCGCCGCCGGCAAGCCCGCCGTCGCCACGCGCTGAGCAGCCCCGTCGAGACCGGGCCGGCCGCCGTGCCCGGCCTGTGTGATGCGGCAGTTTGCGCCAATGTGCGGACGCGGCTCGAGATGTGTATCTCATGTGGCCTAGCGTAAGTCTCGTCGCGCGACGTCGTGCTGCCCCGCGTGGCTCGATGCCGGGCGGCGGGCCACCGGACAAGAAAGCCTCGCATGCCCCTCTCCGACACGGCAGCGCCGGACCACGCCATCGAGGTGCGGAACCTCTCGAAAACCTTCGGCGACCGCGTCGCCGTGGAGGACCTGAGCTTCGTCGTGAGACGGGGGTCGATCGTCGGCCTGCTCGGTCCCAATGGTGCAGGCAAGTCGACGACGCTGCGCGCCCTCGTCGGCCTCCTCCGCCCGTCCGGCGGCGAGGCGCTGGTCGAGGGCGCGCCGTTCGCCGCGCTTCCGAGCCCCGCGACACGCGTGGGCGTGCACATGGACGGGTTCGGCTTCGAGGTGGGGATCACGGCGCGCCGTCACCTGGACATCGTCCGTCTCGCCGTGGGCGCGCACCGCGCGCGCGTCGACGAGGTGCTGGAGGAGGTCGAGCTCCTGGCGCACGCGCGCCGCCGGGTCAAGACGTTCTCGACCGGCATGGCCCAGCGGCTGGGGCTCGCCGCCGCGCTCGTGGGCTCGCCGCGCATCCTCGTCCTCGACGAACCGGCCAGCGGCCTCGATCCGGAGGGGATCCGGTGGCTGCGGCGCTATCTGCGCCGCTTCGCCGACGCCGGGGGGAGCGTGCTCATCTCCAGCCATCAGCTCGCGGAGATCGAGCAGATCGTCGACGAGGTCGTGATCGTCAACCGCACGGCACTGTTCACCGGACCCCTGGCCGACCTCGTCGGCGACAGCGCGCACACGCTCGAAGACCGCTACTTCGAGCTCGTCGAGGGGAGCCGGGCATGACCGCCGCGACCCGCGCGGAGGTGCTGCGGGCCTTCAGCGGCACGAGCGGACCGATGATGTGCGTGTTCGCGCTCATGGCGCCCTTCGTCGTGCTCTCCGGCGGCGACACGCTCGGCGTCCTCGGCGAGCTGGGCCCGGAGGCCGCGACGGTGCGGATGTTCCAGCCGCTCGCCTGGTCGTTCGTGCCCGCCGCGTTCGCGGGGGCGTACGCGGTGACCCGGGAGACCTACTACGCCTCGCTCGACCGCACGCTGACGGAGGTCGGCTACCCGCGGGCGTTCTGGGGGAAGGCCGCGGCGTCGGCGGTGGTCGGGATGATCCTCGCCGTCGGCCTCCCCGTGGCGTGGAGCGTGCTCACGGCGATCGTGCTGGCCGCCAACGGAGTGGTGTTCGCGTTCTCGGCATCCGTCGTCCGCATCCTCGTCGGAGCGTTCGGGGGTGCGGTGCTGGGAGCGCTGCTGGGCGTCGCCGTCGGCTGGATCGTCCGGAACTACTACGTCGCCGCCCTCGGCGTGCTGTTCGTCCCGATCGCGGTCGAGCTCGCCCTGCTGAGGACGGCGCCGGAGGTCGCGAGGCTCCTGCCCGGCCTGTCCCTGGCGGCCCTCGGCGTGCCGCACTATCGCGACGCGCTCCTGAGCACCCCCGTAGCGCTGCTGGTGTCGTCGGCGTGGGTCGCCGTGCTCCTCGTCGCGGGCTGGATGCTCGGGAGACGGCGGCTGAGGTGATCGCCCGAGCCCTGCGGGCGCGGGCCCGGGGATCCGTCGTCGACGTGGTGCTGCTCGGGTCGGTCCTCGGCGGGGTCGTGCTCTCCCTCTCCCTCGCCGCCGGCGTGCCTCCCGAGATGCACTCCGCGCCCGAAGAGCTCCGGTCATCGTTCCACGAGGGACTGGGGGCGGTCGTCGCGATGTACGCGGCGCTGGTGGCGACGATCTTCGGCGCCTTCCGCTACACCCTCGATCGTCGTCACGGGGTGGTCGCGCAACGGCTGATGGCGCTGCCACGACGCGCGGACCTGGTCGCGCGCGCCCTCTTCTCCGCCGCGGGCGGCGCCGTCGTCGCCGGAGCCGTCGCGCTGGGATGCTCCGCGGCGGTGTTCGCAGTGCTGGGGGAGGCCCGTGCCGACGTCCGCGACGTGATCGCGACCATGGTCGTCGGTGCCCTCGCCGCGCTCTGGGGCCTGGGCGCGGGGCTGATCGTCCAGCACCATCTGGCGGCCCTGCTCCTGGCGCCGCTCTCGCTCAGCGCGACCCTGCTGCTCGCGACGCTCTGGCCCGCCCTGGGCGCGTGGGCGCCGCTGGCCGCCGTGCTCGCCGCCGCGGGGTTCGATTCCGCCGCGATCGGCGTCGCCGACGACGCCCTCGCACCGATCGCCGCGGCCGGAGTGTTCGCCGTGTGGCTCGCCGCAATCCTCGCGGGCGGCGCCGCCTCGTTCCTGCGCCGCGACATCGCGGAGCCGCCGGTAGGCTCGATCCGGTGACGACGCATCTGCTCGCCGGCGGGGGAACCGCCGGTCACGTCAATCCGCTGCTCGCGGTCGCCGACGCCCTGCGCACCCGCGACACCGACGACGAGGTGCTCGTGCTCGGCACGCGCGAAGGCCTGGAGGCGCGGCTCGTGCCCGAGCGCGGGTACGAGCTGCTCGTCGTCGACAAGGTCCCGTTCCCGCGCCGGCCCAACGGCGCCGCGCTGCGCTTCCCGCTCGCGTGGCGGCGGGCGGTCGCGCAGGTGCGCGCGCACATCCGCGCGCACGACGTCGACGTCGTGACCGGGTTCGGCGGCTACGCCTCGGCTCCCGCCTACGTCGCCGCGCGGCGCGAGGGCATCCCGTTCGTCGTGCACGAGGCCAACGCGCGGCCCGGTCTCGCGAACGTGCTCGGCGCACGCCGGGCCGCGGGCGTCGGCATCGTCTTCGAGGGCACGCCGCTGAAGAACAGCCGCGTGGTCGGCATGCCGCTGCGCCGCGAGATCGTCGAGCTCGACCGCACCGCGCGCCGCGCCGAGGCGGCAGGGCTCTTCGGGCTCGACGCCGGCCGGCCCGTGCTGCTCGTCTTCGGCGGATCGCTCGGCGCCCGGCGCATCAACGAGGCCCTCGCGGGCTCGTGGTGCGACGTCGTCGCGGCGGGCTGGCAGGTGCTGCACGCGACGGGCGAGAAGAACCAGGCGCCGTCCGGCGACGCGGGCTACGTCGTGCTGCCGTACATCGATCGCATGGACCTCGCGTTCGCGCTCGCCGACGTCATCGTGTGCCGCGCCGGCTCTGCGACGGTGAGCGAGGTCAGCGCCCTCGGCATCCCCGCCGTCTACGTGCCCTACGCGGTCGGCAACGGCGAGCAGGCGCTCAACGCGCGCTCGGCCGTCGCGGCGGGCGCGGCCCGCATCATCGCGGACGCCGAGTTCACCGCCGACCGCGTGCGCTCCGAGGTCGTGCCGCTGCTCGGCGACGACGAGCAGCTCGCGCGCATGCGCGCCGCCGCGGCGTCCGTCGGCACCCGCACCGGCACCGAGAACGTCATCGCCCTCATCGACGAGGCCCTCGCCTCCCGCTGAGCCCGGCCGCGCGTCCGATGAGCCCGGCCGCGCGTCCGCTGAGCCCGGGCGCGCGTCCGAACTCCTCCGATCCGAGCGCCCCGGAGCGGGCCGTCCGCGGGATGACGCGGTTCGCCCGCGCGCGGGCCGCCGGATCGGAGGAGTTCGGACCGGAGGCCGAACCTCGTGGGCGCGCCAGCGCGCCGGAGCGGACTCCCAGCGCACGCGACCTAGACTTGTCGCGCCATGATTCGACCCGATCTCACGCTGCCGCTGCCCGATGACATCACCGCCGCCCACTTCATCGGGATCGGGGGATCGGGGATGTCCGGCCTCGCCGGCATGTTCCTCGACCGCGGCATCCGCGTGTCGGGCTCCGACCGCGCCGACAGCGCGGCGCTGCGCGCGCTCGAGGCCCGCGGCGCGACCGTGTTCGTCGGCCACGACGAGCGGAACCTGCCGGACGACGTCGACACCGTCGTGCACACGGGGGCGATCTGGCCCGAGAACCCCGAGTTCCTGCTCGCCAAGGCGCGCGGACTGCACGTGATCCACCGCTCGCAGGCGCTGCACTGGCTCATCGGCGGCCGGCGGCTCGTGAGCGTCGCGGGCGCCCACGGCAAGACGACCTCCACGGGCATGATCGTCACGGCGCTGACCGCGCTGGGCGAGGACCCCACGTTCGTCTCGGGCGGCGTCATCGCCGACCGTGGCGTGTCGAGCGGCACGGGGTCCGACGAGCTCTTCGTCATCGAGGCCGACGAGTCGGACGGCTCGTTCCTGCTCTACGACACCTCGATCGCGCTCATCACCAACGTGGATGCCGACCACCTCGACCACTGGGGGACGCACGACGCCTTCGACGCGGCGTTCGCGCGGTTCGCGAACGAGGCCCGCGAGGCCGTCGTCATCTCATCGGACGACCCCGGCGCCGTGCGCGTGACCGCCGCGATCTCGCACCCCCGGGTCGTGACGTTCGGCGAGGCCGAGCACGCCGACGTGCGCCTCACCGAGATCGTCGCCGACGGGCCCGTGTCGTTCACGCTCACCCACGCGGGCGAGTCGGCCTCCGGCCGCCTCTCGGTGCCCGGCGCCCACAACGCGATCAACGCGGCGGGCGCCGTGGCCGTGCTGCTCACGCTCGGTCACGGGCTGGAGCCGGCGCTGCGCGCCGTCGAGCGGTTCGGCGGCACCGTGCGCCGGTTCGAGCTGCACGGCGTCGAGCGCGAGGTGAGCGTCTACGACGACTATGCGCACCACCCCACCGAGGTCGCCGCGGCGCTCGCCGCCGCCCGCACCGTCGTCGGCGACGGCCGCATCATCGCGCTGCACCAGCCGCACACCTACTCGCGCACGCGCGACATGTTCCGCGAGTTCGCCGAGGTGCTCGAGTCGCACGCCGACCACACGGTCGTGCTCGACGTCTACGGCGCCCGCGAGGACCCCATCCCCGGCGTGACGGGCGAGCTCGTGAGCGGGGCGTTCGCCGACCCGGAGCGCGTGCACTTCGTCGCCGACTGGCAGCAGGCCGCCGACTACACGGCGTCGGTCGCGCGCGCGGGCGACTACGTCATCACGCTCGGCTGCGGCAATGTGTACCTGATCATCCCGCAGGTGCTGCAGGCCCTGGCGTCGACGCCGACGCCGACGCGGGAGTAGCGTCGTGCGTCGGCCCTCTCCGCTGCCGGCCTCGACGCCGATCCCCGCGCCGTCCGACGAGGCCGTGCCGCTCGAGGTCGCCCCCGTCGGGCCGCCGCGGCGCGACGAGCGGCGTCCGCGGGATGCCGTCGAGGAGCTGCCGCGGGGGACGGATGCCGCACCGCGCTCCGCCGGAGAGACGCCGGTCGTCGACCCCGACGAGCAGGTCACCGAGCCCCTCGACGTCGGCGCCGGAGGCGGCCGGCCCGAGCCGAGCCGGGCGGGATCGCAGGCGGAGCCGAACGATGCGGCGCTCGCCCCGGTGATCCCGCTGGCGCCCGATCACGACGCGGCGAAGCGCGGGAAGCCCGCGCGCGAGAAGGCGCGGGGCGAGGACGCTGCGCCGGACGACGACGAGCGTCCTCCGAGCGTCTGGGCGGCCGCGCGGGCACGGCGCCGGGCGCTGCGCGCCGAGGTGCGCCGCTTCACGGCGCGTCGTCGTCGGCGCCGCCGCATCTGGATCGCCGGGCTCGGCTCGCTCGTCGTGCTGCTGCTGGCGACCCTCGGCATCGTGCACAGCCCGCTGTTCGCCGTGGAGACGATCACGGTCGTCGGCGCCGAGCGCGTCGACGCGGCCGCGGTCGAGCAGTCGCTGGCGTCGCAGGCGGGCACGCCGCTCGCGCGCGTGGACACGGGCCAGGTCAAGGCCGCGCTCGCGACGTTCCCGATGATCGCGTCGTACGCGCTCGAGGCGCGTCCCCCGCACGAGCTCGTCGTGCGCATCGTCGAGCGGGCGCCCGTCGGATCGCTCGCGACCGAGGCGGGCCACGTGCTCGTGGACGCCGCCGGCGTCGTGCTGTCGACGACGCCGGAGCCCGTCGCGGGCTTCCCCGTGATCACGGTCGACGGCGGCACCGAGGCGCCCGCCTTCCGCGCCGTGGCCGACGTGTTCCTCGCGCTCCCGCCCGAGATCGCGGCCGGCGTGACCGAGATCGCCGCGACGACGCCCAACGACGTGTCGTTCACGCTCGGCGCGGGCGGGCCGACGGTCGTGTGGGGCAATGCCGACCGCTCGGCGGAGAAGGCCGAGGTGCTGGCCGCGATCCTCCGCGCCCGTCCCGCCGACACGGCGCAGCTGTACGACGTCTCGACGCCGGACGCGATCGTCGTGCGCTGACCGACCGCCTGCGGATGCCGGCGTGCGCGGCATCCGCAGAACCTTCTTCGCGACACGCCCGCGTCTTCGGGCGCGCACGCGTCGCCGCCCCGTACTTTCGAGGTCAGGAATTGCATACCGGGCATTTCTTTAAACCTCTACCTGAGGTTCAAGGTTGAGATCCCGCCGCTCGCGGCGGCACACAGGTTTCGGGCGCAAGCCCAGCACACAAGCGCAAGACACAAGGTTCGGGACGAAGACGGAGGCCGGCATGAGCCAGAACCAGAACTACCTCGCGGTGATCAAGGTCGTGGGCGTAGGCGGCGGCGGAGTGAACGCCGTCAATCGGATGATCGAGCTCGGCCTGCGCGGCGTGGAGTTCATCGCGGTCAACACCGACGCGCAGGCGCTGCTGATGAGCGACGCCGACGTCAAGCTCGACGTGGGCCGCGAGCTCACGCGCGGCCTGGGCGCCGGTGCCGACCCCGAGGTGGGCCGGCGCGCCGCCGAGGACCACGCCGAGGAGATCGAGGAGGCGCTCGCGGGCGCCGACATGGTCTTCGTCACGGCGGGCGAGGGCGGCGGCACCGGCACCGGCGGCGCCCCGGTCGTCGCGCGCATCGCGAAGTCGATCGGCGCGCTCACGATCGGCGTCGTCACGAAGCCGTTCTCGTTCGAGGGCCGTCGTCGCCAGCAGCAGGCCGAGCAGGGCGTGTCGAAGCTGAAGGAAGAGGTCGACACCCTCATCGTCGTGCCGAACGACCGGCTGCTGGAGATCAGCGACCGCGGCATCTCGATGATCGAGGCGTTCGCGACGGCCGACCAGGTGCTGCTCGCCGGCGTGCAGGGCATCACCGACCTCATCACGACCCCCGGACTCATCAACCTCGACTTCGCCGACGTCAAGTCGGTCATGCAGGGCGCCGGCTCGGCGCTCATGGGCATCGGGTCGGCGCGCGGCGCCGACCGCGCGATCAAGGCCGCCGAGCTGGCCGTCGAGTCGCCGCTGCTCGAGGCCTCGATCGAGGGCGCGCACGGCGTGCTGCTGTCGATCCAGGGCGGATCGAACCTCGGCATCTTCGAGATCAACGACGCCGCCCAGCTGGTGAAGGAGGCCGCGCACCCCGAGGCGAACATCATCTTCGGCACCGTCATCGACGACACGCTCGGCGACGAGGTGCGCGTCACGGTCATCGCAGCCGGCTTCGACGGCGGCGAGCCGCAGGCGCGCATCGAGCCGATCGCGGCCCAGCGCACCGAGCCGGTGATCCCCGTCGCGCCCTCGCTCGACGACATCCGTCCGGCGAGCGTCGCGCCCGCCGCGCCGGAGCCCGTGTCGGTGTCCGTCGCGGCCGAGCCCGTCGACACGTCGTTCGACGACGACCTCGACATCCCCGACTTCCTCAAGTAACGGTGCCCCTCCGCGAGCGGCTCGCCGACCTCGACGCGCGCATCGGCGACGCGGCGCGATCGGCGGGCCGTGACCCGTCGCAGATCACCCGCATCGTCGTCACGAAGTTCCACCCCGCCGCGATGATCCGCGAGCTGCACGCCCTCGGCGTGCGCGACGTCGCCGAGAGCCGGCAGCAGGAGCTCACGGCGAAGCGCGAGGAGCTTGCGGACCTGCCCGGGCTGCGCTGGCACATGGTGGGTCAGGTGCAGACGAAGAAGGCGCGTGCGGTGCGCGCGGCGTGCGACGTCGTGCACGCCGTCGACCGCGAGCGCCTCGCCGACGCGCTGCACGCCGCGGACCCGCACGGGCCGCTGCTCGACGTGCTGCTGCAGATCAACCTCACCGACGACCCGGCGCGCGGCGGCGTGCGGCCGGACGGCGTCGCGGCGCTCGCCGAGCACGTGCTCGCGGCGTGCCCGTCGCTGCGCGTGCGGGGCGTCATGGCGGTCGCGCCGCTCGGCGAGCCGCCGGCCGCGGCCTTCGCGCGCGTGGCGGAGGTCTCGCAGGCGCTGCGCCGCACCGTGCCGGATGCCGCCTGGATCTCGGCCGGGATGTCGGGCGACTTCGCCGAGGCGATCGCCGCCGGTGCGACACACCTGAGAATCGGGACGGCAATCACGGGGCCCCGCCCGGTCCGCGATTAGCCTCGGAACAGACGAGCAAACGGAGGATGCGATGTCGAACCCGCTGAAGAAGACCATGGTCTACCTGGGCCTGGCCGACGAGGAAGAAATGATCGAAGAGCCGGTGTTGTCCACCCGCAACGAGCCCGCGGAGCGTGCCGAGCGCACCGAGCGCGCGGCCGAGAAGACCGCGCCGATCACGCCGCTGCACCGCCCCGCGGTCGTGCGTCAGCCCGCCGCCGGCGCCCTCAGCGAGATCCTCACGGTGCACCCCAAGCAGTACCGCGACGCGCAGGTGATCGCCGAGAGCTTCCGCAGCGGCATCCCGGTCATCATCAACCTCTCGCAGATGAGCGACGCCGACGCGCGACGCCTCGTCGACTTCGCGAGCGGCCTCTCGATGGGCCTGTACGGCCGCATCGAGCGGGTGACGAGCAAGGTGTTCCTGCTCTCGCCCGAGAACATCGTGGTCTCCGGCGACGGCGCCATCGCGAACGCCGACGCCGAATCGGCCGCCTTCGTCCACTAGCCGTGGATGTCGTCCGGCTGATCGCGTCGATCATCAACGGCCTGCTGCTGCTGTACATCCTCGTGCTGCTGGGCCGGCTGATCCTCGAGTACATCCCGATGTTCAACCGGCAGTGGCGGCCGCGCGGTCTCGGGCTCGTCTTCGCCGAGGTCGTCTACACCGTGACCGATCCGCCGCTCAAGATGTTCCGCCGCGTCCTCCCTCCGCTGCGGCTCGGCCCGATCGCGCTCGATCTCGGCTTCCCTGCCACCATGCTCGCCTGCTTCATCCTCCAGGCGATCGTCCAGACGGTGGCGCGCGCCTAGCGCTCGCTGCCAAGTCCGGTTGATCTCCGGACTATGCTTGTCCCGTACGTCCGCCTAGGCGGAGCGGCCCGCTGAGGCCGCGTCGTGAGCCCCGAAAGAGGAAACATCATGGCTTTGACCCCTGATGACGTCGTCACCAAGCAGTTCCAGCACGTCCGGTTCAAGGAGGGTTTCGACCCGGACGAGGTCGATGACTTCCTCGACGAGATCGTTGTCGAGTGGCGCAAGACGATCGCCGAGAACGAGGAGCTGAAGGCCGAGGCCGACCGCCTGCGCGCCGAGATCGACGAGCTCAAGGCCCAGGCCGAGCAGGGCGTCGCCGCCGTGACCGGTCCCGTCTTCGAGCAGCCCGCTCCCGCGGAGGAGGAGACGCCCGTCGCGGTGTTCGCCCCCGAGCCCGCCGCCGCTCCCACGGCGGACAACCCCGCCACCACCTCGGCCGGCATCATCGAGCTCGCGCAGCGCCTGCACGACGAGTACGTCGCCGACGGCCAGGCGCAGCGCGACAAGCTCATCTCCGAGGCGCGCACGCAGGCGACCAGCATCGTCGACGAGGCCGTCGAGAAGGCGCGCGCGGAGCACGACCGCCTCGAGACCGACCGCGTCTCGCTCGAGGCGCGCATCAACGACCTGCGGCAGTTCGAGCGCGACTACCGCTCGCAGCTGCGCGCGACGCTCGAGGAGAAGCTGCGCGACCTCGACGTCGCGAACGCGTAGGCCTCGTCTTGACCGGTCGGACGACCCTTCGTCCCGCGGCGGCCGGCACTCTCATCGCGGTTCTCGCGGTGGTGGTGCTGGCCGCCGACCAGTTCACCAAGCACCTCGCCCTCACGCACCTGCCGTACCAGCAGGCGGTGCCGGTGTGGGGCGAGTTCCTGCAGTTCTACCTCACGCGCAACCCGGGCGCGGCGTTCTCGCTCGGCGAGGGCGTCACGTGGGTCTTCACGCTCGTGCTCGCGGCGGCGGCCGTGTTCATCGTCGTGCTCGCCGTGCGGGGCGTCGGCTCCCGGCTGTGGACGGTCGCGCTGGGGCTGCTGCTGGGCGGCATCCTCGGCAACCTGACCGATCGCCTGCTGCGCGAGCCGGGCTTTCTCGTCGGGCACGTCGTCGACTTCATCCACACGCCGTGGATGTGGCTGTGGTTCCCGTCGGCGATCTACAACGTGGCCGACATGTTCATCGTGACGATGATGATCGGCTGCGCCGTGCTCGTCGTCGTGGGCCTGCGGCTCGACGGCACGCGGGAGCGCTCCCGCGACGCGGGGCGCACGGAGCCCGCGGCGGACGTCGCGGGCGACGCCCCGGCCGACGCCGTGCACCGGGCCCCCGACGGCACGGCCGACGAGGCGCGCTGACATGGAGTCGCGTTCGCTGCCCGTTCCCGATGGGCTCGACGGCACGCGCGTCGACGCGGCGCTCGCGAAGATGCTCGGCTTCTCGCGCACGTTCGCGGCCGAGGTCGCCGAGGCCGGCGGGGTGCGGCTCGACGGTCGCGCGCTCGGCAAGTCGGACAAGCTGCACGCGGGGGGCTGGCTCGAGGTCGAGTGGGCCGAGAAGCGCGGACCGGAGATCGTGCCGATCGCGGTGCCCGACCTCGGCATCGTGCACGACGACGACCAGATCGTCGTGGTCGACAAGCCCGCGGGCGTCGCCGCGCACCCCTCCGTCGGCTGGGAGGGGCCCACGGTCGTCGGAGCGCTGGCCGCGGCGGGCTTCCGCATCGCGACGAGCGGCGCCGCCGAGCGCCAGGGCGTCGTGCACCGCCTCGACGTCGGCACCAGCGGCCTCATGGTCGTCGCCAAGACCGAGCGTGCGTACACGGCGCTGAAGCGCGCGTTCAAGGAGCGCGAGGTCGACAAGATCTACCACACGGTCGTGCAGGGCCATCCGGATCCGCTCGCCGGCACGATCGACGCGCCGATCGGGCGGCATCCGTCGCACTCGTGGAAGTTCGCCGTCACGCCCGACGGCAAGGACTCCGTCACGCACTACGAGACCCTCGAGGCCTTCCCCGCCGCGTCGCTGCTGGAGGTGCACCTGGAGACGGGACGCACGCATCAGATCCGCGTGCACATGGCGGCGCACCGCCATCCCTGCGCGGGGGACCCGCTCTACGGCGGCGATCCGACCCTGTCGGCACGGCTGGGCCTGACCCGCCAGTGGCTGCACGCGCACGAGCTGGCCTTCGCGCATCCCGCGACGGGGGAAGAGGTGCGCTTCACGTCGGACTATCCCGCCGATCTGCAGCACGCGCTCGATGTGCTGCGCGATCAGTGAGCGGCACGCGGCCGAGGCGGCATCCGACGTCGTAGCGACGCAGGAGAGATCGCCCGGGCACCGGATCATGGGCGCTCCGTGTCGTGACGTCCGCGCGGAAGCGACCACGAGTGACCACGATCGACGACTCCGGCGACATGGTGGGCGCGTGCGGTCGCTCCGGCCGGGCGGATGCCGCAACGGGCGCCCCGCGATCGCGGGCACGCGCGTCGGCGTGAACCGTCCGTCGGGCGGCAGGCAATATCAGGTATGACCACCGACAGCGCGATCATCCGGCGCTCGCTCGATGACCCGTCAGCCTTCGGGGCGCTGTTCGATCGGCACGCACGCGACATCGGTGTGTACGCCCGGCAGCGCGTGGGCGCCGAGGGCGCGCAGGACGTGCTGAGCGAGACGTTCCTCGTCGCGTTCCGGCGGCGTGCGTCGTTCGACCACGCGTGGGAGTCGGCGCGGCCGTGGCTGTTCGGCATCGCGACGCGGCTCGTCCGCGCGCATCGTGCCGACCAGGCGCGTCAGTGGCGTGCGATCGAGGCGGCCGCCGGCGTCGTCGACGCCGATTCCGACGGCGGGCTGGCCCGAGCCGACGAGCGGACGGATGCCGCGGTGCGCGCTCGCGCACTGGCGGGACGGATCGCGCATCTGGCGGCCCGCGACCGCGACACGCTGCTCCTGTACGCGTGGAGCGATCTCACGTACGAGGAGATCGCGGCCGCCCTGCGCGTTCCGGTGGGCACCGTGCGCTCGCGGCTCCATCGCGTGCGGCGGCTGCTGGCGGACGAACGAGAGGAGGGCGACGATGGATGACTGGAGCCGCGTGCGCGAGCTCGCACCGCGCACGACCGTCGGGGAGGGGGAGCTGCGCGCGGCGCGCAGCCGCCTCGATCGGGCGATGGCGCGCACGGCGCCCCGGCGGGCGCGGCGCGGCGTGGCGATCGCCGTCGCCGTGACGGCGGTCGCCGTCATCGTCGCGGTCGGGACGGTGATGGCGTGGCAGCGTCCGCAGCATCCGACCGTCGCCGCGACTCCGACGGAGCCCGTTTCCTACATGTGCAACGATGTGCCGGTCTCGAGCGAAGCGTTCACGTCGCCGCGCACGGTCGCCGACCTCGACGCGGACGATCGTGCGGCGATCGCGCGGGCGCAGGAGACCACGAACGACATCCCTGTCGCGCAGCTCGGCAGCCTCGACCGGTGGACCGTCGCATCGCGGACCACGGAGCAGCTTCTGCTGCTCGGCCCCGAGCCCTCCATCGATCCGACGCCATCGATGCTGCCCCCTCGTCACCAGGCACTCGTGCTCGAGTCCCAGGGCGACGGCGGCTGGCGATCCGCGGGCCTGTTCTCGTGCGCCGTCCGGCAAGACCTCGGCGATCTGGGGGCCCCGACGATCCGGCTCGATCCCGCCTACACGATCTCCGCCGACAGCACGGTGCTGCACCTGCTCGTGACCGAGATGGACTGTGCGTCGGGCCAGGACGCGACCGGCCGCATCGAGCTCGTCTCGCTCACCGAGACGCCGGCCACGGTCGACATCGTGCTCGGCGTGCGGCCCTTCCGGGAGGCCAACTGCCCGTCGAACCCCCCGACGCCGTTCTCCGTCGAGCTGTCGGCGCCGCTCGGCGATCGCGTCGTCCGCGACGCCGCGTACGCGACCCGGCCGGTGCTGGTCCCGGCATCCTGAGCCGCGTCGCCCCGCGCGAGAGCAGGAGAAATCATGGGGACAGGACGATATCCGCCGGATCGTCCTGTCCCCATGATTTCTCCTGTGCCGGTGAGGCGGAACAGGCGGCGGCGCTGCGCGGAGCGGCGTCAGCGCCCGCCGCGGAAGGCGGCGGGGTCGTCCTCGGCGATCGCGAGGGCGATCTTGCGCACGTGGGCCTGGTCGACCTCGCCCAGCTCGCCGAGCGCGAACCAGCCGACCTCGGTCAGCTCGCCGTCGGCGGGGTGCGGGTCGCCCGAGACCCAGTCGCAGCGGAACACGAGATCGAGGTAGTCGACCTGGTCGCCGTTCGCGTACGTCACGCGCGGCACCTGCGCGACGGATGCCAGCCGGGTCGCCCGCACGACGATGCCGGCCTCCTCCAGGCACTCGCGCACGGCCGCGTCGGCGGGCTCCTCGCCGGGGTCGACGATCCCCGACACCGGCTGCCACGAACCGTTGTCGGCGCGTCGGCCGAGCAGCAGCTTCTCGTCGCGGAACACGACGGCGGTGACGCCGACGAGGGGGAGCGGCGCGTTGCCGATGTGCGCGCGCAGCGCCAGGACGAACTCGGGTGTGGCCATGCCATCCACGATAGAGCCGCGTCGGGCACTGCTGGTCGACCCCACACCCCCGCTGGTCGAGTAGCAACCCCCGCTGGTTGAGTAGCGCGCGCAGCGCGCGTATCGAAACCCGTGTAGCGGTCCGTGGGATGGGTTTCGATACGCCGCCTGCGGCGGCTACTCAACCAGCGGGGGTTGCTACTCGACCAGCGGGGGTTGTTACTCAACCAGGGGGTGTCTGTTCAACCAGCGGGGGTGTGGAGGACCGAGGGCGGGGAGGGCGGGTCTCCGTGCCGGTGTCGGAGGGCCGACGTAGACTCGACGCGTGGCATCAGACTCCTTCGTTCACCTGCACGTGCACAGCGAATACTCGATGCTCGACGGCGCCGCGCGCATCGGCGCGATGGTCAAAGAGGCGGCGCGGCTCGAGATGCCCGCGATCGCCGTCACCGACCACGGCAACACGTTCGCCGCGTACGAGTTCTACAAGGCGGCGAACGACGCCGGCGTCAAGCCGATCGTCGGCATCGAGGCCTACGTCACGCCGGGCACGCACCGCTCCGACAAGGCGCGCGTGCGCTGGGGCGGCCCCGAGCAGAGCGACGACGACGTCTCGGGCGCGGGCGCCTACACGCACATGACCCTGCTGAGCGAGACCACGGAGGGCATGCACAACCTCTTCCGCCTCTCCAGCCT
Organism: Microbacterium sp. No. 7; assembly: GCF_001314225.1. Taxonomy (NCBI): domain Bacteria; kingdom Bacillati; phylum Actinomycetota; class Actinomycetes; order Micrococcales; family Microbacteriaceae; genus Microbacterium; species Microbacterium sp. No. 7. The sequence continues at coordinate 2,790,243 of NZ_CP012697.1, read as the reverse complement.
CGCGAGCCTCGAGGGCTACTACTTCAAGCCGCGCATGGACCGCGAGCTGCTGCAGAAGTACAGCAAGGGCCTCATCGCCACGACGGGCTGCCCGTCGGGCGAGGTGCAGACGCGCCTGCGCCTGGGACAGTACGACGCCGCCCGTGCCGCGGCCGCCGAGTTCCAGGACATCTTCGGCAAGGACAACTACTTCTGCGAGCTGATGGACCACGGCCTGTCGATCGAGCGCCGCGTCATCGACGACCTGCTGAAGCTGTCCAAGGAGCTCGGCATCCCGCTCGTGGCGACCAACGACTCGCACTACACGCACCAGCACGACGCGACGAGCCACGCCGCCCTGCTGTGCGTGCAGTCGGGCTCGACGCTCGACGACCCCAAGCGCTTCAAGTTCGACGGCGACGGCTACTACGTCAAGTCGCCCGCCGAGATGCGCCAGGTCTTCCGCGATCGCCCCGAGGCGTGCGACTCCACCCTGCTCATCGCCGAGCGGTGCAACGTGGAGTTCAACACCTCGGCCAACTACATGCCCCGCTACCCGGTCCCCGACGGCGAGACCGAGGAGAGCTGGTTCGTCAAGGAGGTCGAGCGCGGTCTGCACGAGCGCTACCCGCGCGGCATCCCCGACGACGTGCGCAGGCAGGCCGAGTACGAGACCGGCGTCATCGTGCAGATGGGGTTCCCAGGCTACTTCCTCGTCGTCGCCGACTTCATCAACTGGGCCAAGGACAACGGCATCCGCGTCGGCCCCGGTCGCGGCTCGGGCGCCGGCTCCATGGCGGCCTACGCGATGAAGATCACCGACCTCGACCCGCTGCAGCACGGCCTCATCTTCGAGCGGTTCCTCAACCCCGACCGCGTGTCGATGCCCGACTTCGACGTCGACTTCGACGACCGCCGCCGTGGCGAGGTCATCCAGTACGTCACCGACAAGTACGGCGACGACCGCGTCGCCCAGATCGTGACGTACGGCACGATCAAGGCGAAGCAGGCGCTGAAGGACGCCGGGCGCGTGCTGGGCTTTCCCTTCAGCATGGGCGAGAAGCTCACGAAGGCCATGCCGCCCGCCGTCATGGGCAAGGACGTGCCGCTCACCGAGATGTTCAACCCCGACCACGCGCGGTACAAGGAGGCCGTCGAGTTCCGCGCGCTGATCGAGTCGGACCCCGAGGCGAAGACCGTCTACGACACCGCCGTCGGCCTGGAGAACCTCAAGCGCCAGTGGGGCGTGCACGCCGCGGGCGTCATCATGTCGAGCGAACCGCTCATCGACATCATCCCGATCATGAAACGGGAGCAGGACGGGCAGATCGTCACCCAGTTCGACTATCCCGCGTGCGAGTCGCTCGGCCTGATCAAGATGGACTTCCTGGGGCTGCGCAACCTCACGATCATCAACGACGCGCTCGACAACATCGAGGCCAACCGCGGCGAGCCGCTCGTGCTCGAAGACCTCTCGCTCGACGACCAGGGCGCCTACGACTTGCTCACGCGCGGCGACTCGCTGGGCGTGTTCCAGCTCGACTCGGCGCCGCTGCGCAGCCTCATGCGGCTCATGCGGCCCGACAACTTCGAGGACATCTCGGCTCTCATCGCCCTGTACCGCCCCGGTCCCATGGGCGCCAACTCGCACATCAACTACGCGCTGCGCAAGACCGGCCAGCAAGAGGTCACCCCCATCCATCCCGAGCTGGCGGAACCGCTCGCCGACATCCTCGACACCACCTACGGCCTCATCATCTACCAGGAGCAGGTGATGGCGATCGCCCAGCGCGTCGCGGGCTTCACGCTCGGCCAGGCCGACATCATGCGCCGCGCGATGGGCAAGAAGAAGAAGTCCGAGCTCGACAAGCAGTACGAGGGCTTCGAGGGCGGCATGAAGGCAGGCGGCTTCGGCGAGGAGGCCATCAAGACGCTGTGGGACATCCTCGTCCCCTTCTCCGACTACGCCTTCAACAAGGCGCACTCCGCCGCCTACGGCCTCGTCTCGTACTGGACCGCCTACCTCAAGGCGCACTATCCCGCCGAGTACATGGCCGCGCTGCTCACGAGCGTCGGCGACGCGAAGGACAAGCTCGCCGTCTACCTCAACGAGTGCCGGCGCATGGGCATCAGAGTGCTGCCGCCCGACGTGAACGAGTCGATCACGTACTTCGCGGCCGTCGGCGAGGACATCCGCTTCGGCCTGGGCGCCGTGCGCAACGTCGGTGCGAACGTCGTCGACGCGATCGTCGCGGCGCGCGCCGACGCGCCGTTCGCATCGTTCCACGACTTCCTCTCGAAGGTCCCGGTCTCCGTCGCGAACAAGCGCACGATCGAGTCGCTCATCAAAGCGGGCGCGTTCGACTCGCTCGGCTCGACGCGGCGGGCGCTCATGGAGATCCACGAGGATGCCACGGAGCAGGCCGTGCTCGACAAGCGGCGCGAGGCGAACGGCGAGGTCGGCTTCGACTTCGACAGCCTGTGGGGCGACGACGAGCCGAACGAGGCGCAGAAGGTGCCCGAACGGCCGGAGTTCTCGAAGAAGGACAAGCTCGCGTTCGAGCGCGAGATGCTCGGGCTGTACGTCTCGGACCACCCCCTCGCGGGGCTGGAGATCCCGCTCGCGAAGCACGCCTCCATCTCCATCCACGATCTCCTCGCCTCGGAAGACCTGCAGGACGGCGATCAGGTGACCGTCGCGGGCCTCGTCACGAGCGTGCAGCACCGCGTCGCCAAGCAGAGCGGCAACCCCTACGGCATGATCACGGTCGAGGACTTCGACGGCGAGGTCACGGTCATGTTCATGGGCAAGACGTACACGGAGTTCCAGTCGCTGCTGCAGAACGACGCGATCCTCGTCGTGCGCGGGCGCATCTCCCGCCGCGACGACGGACTGAACCTGCACGGGCAGTCGGCCTTCGCCCCCGACCTGGGGACGATGGATGCCGCGGGGCCGCTCGTGCTCGTGCTGCCCGAGCACCGGGCGACCGAGTCGACCATCGGACAACTCGCCGAGACGCTCGAGCGCCATCGCGGCGACACCGAGGTGACGCTCAAGCTGCATCGGGGCGGCACGGCCAAGGTGTTCGAGGTGCCGATGCCGGTCTCCGTCACGGTCGACCTCTACGGTGAGCTGAAGGGACTGCTCGGCCCCCAGTGCCTGGGCTGAGCGAACGCGAAGGAAGACGCACATGACGCACGACAACAACGAGCTCCCCGCCGCGGCCGACCCCGCCGCGACGCCCGACCCCGCCGGGACGCTCGATTCCGCCGGAGCGCCCGACGCGACCGCGGCGTTCGAGACGGCCGGGACCCCGGACGCCGCCGGCGCGCCGGATCCGGCCGTCGAGCGCGACGCGGCCGCCCAGCCCGACCCCGCCGCCGTGTCCGACCCCGCTGCCGCGTCAGATCCCGCTGCCGCGTCAGATCCCGCTGCCGCGTCAGATCCCGCTGCCGCGTCAGATCCCGCCGCCGCGTCCGCCGCGGCTCCGGCGTCCGGCACGGCTGCCGGTCCCCCCGCCGGCGAACCCGGCGCCGTGCCCCCGCAGTACGGCGTGGGGCCGTTCTCGGTGCGCGAGGTCGTGCTGATCGGCATCTGGCTGCTGGCGTTCGTCGTCTCGTTCTTCCCCCTGTACGGGTTCGGCGCCGCGCCGTCGGTGTGGCTCGCGAGCGTCGAATGGGTGCTCGCGATCGGCGTGCCCACCGCCGCGACGGGGCTCATCGTGCTGCGCCGGCTCTCGCCGACCGGCATCCGCCGTGTCGGCTCGCTCGGCATCGATCAGTTCGCGTCGGTCGCGTTCTCGGTCGCGAGCCTCGTCTGGTTCTCGCTGCTGTGGGGCGGCATCGCCGCGGCCGTGACGTCGGGGATCTTCTTCTTCGGCTGGGTGCCGCTCGTCGAGACCCTGCTCATGCTCGGCGGCGTCGCGTTCACCGTCTTCGCGCCGCTCATCCCCGTGGCCCGGGAGGACTTCCGCCACCGCGACGAGGTCCCCGCCCATCCCGCGGCTCGCGGGGCTCGTCCCGTCACGCCGCGGCCGGCGCCCGTCGCGGCCGTCGCACCCGCCGGCGCCGTCGTCGCGACCGACGCGCTGTTCGCTCCCGGTGCGCAGGCCGCGGCATCCGAGACGTCGTCGCCGGCGCCCGCACCCCCGGCGGCCGCGCAGCCGTTCTGGGCGCTCGTGCCCGTCGAACGCGACGTCGTCGACGACGGCGGCGTGCCGCTGTTCCGCGTCGGCCCGACCGCGTGGGCGCTCGTGCTCGAAGACCGCGGCACCCACTTCGTCGTGCGCCACGACGACGGCCGCACCGGCTATCTGCACGACGTCTCGGGGGTCGTGCGCGGCTGACCACGGCCCGTCGCGCCGCACGGCCGCGGCGCTCGGCCCGGTACCCTGGAGGGATGCTCCGCACGATCGATCTGCGCGGCCGCGCGCTGTCCGTGACCGACCTCCTCGCCGCGGTGCCGCGCGCGCACGCCGCCCGCGACGAGGCCCTGCACACCGCGGCGCGCATCGTGGACGACGTCGCCGCGCGCGGCGAAGAGGCGCTGCGCGAGCAGGCCGCGCGGTTCGACGGCGTCGAGGGCCACGCCGTCCGCGTGCCGCAGGAGCACCTCGACGAGGCGCTCGCCGCCCTCGACCCCACGGTGCGGGCCGCCCTCGACGAGGCGATCCGCCGCGTGCGCGAGGCCTCGCGCGCGCAGGTGCCCGCCCCGATCGTCACCGAGCTCGACGCGGGCGCCCGCGTCGAGCAGCACTGGCGCCCCGTGCGCCGCGTCGGCGTCTACGTCCCCGGCGGCAAGGCCGTGTACCCGTCGAGCGTCGTCATGAACGTCGTGCCGGCCCAGGTGGCCGGCGTCACCCAGGTCGCGCTCGCCTCGCCGCCGCAGCGCGACCACGACGGTCGCGTGCACCCCGTCATCCTCGCCGCGGCCGCCCTGCTCGGCGTCACCGAGGTCTACGCGATGGGCGGAGCCGGCGCGATCGGCGCCTACGCCCACGGCGTCGCGGCCCTCGGCCTCGACCCCGTCGACGTCATCAGCGGCCCCGGCAACAACTTCGTCGCCCTCGCCAAGCGCGTCGTCGCGGGCAAGGTCGGCACCGACTCCGAGGCCGGCGCGACCGAGATCCTCATCGTCGCCGACGACACCGCCGATCCCGCGCTCGTCGCGGCCGACCTCATCAGCCAGGCCGAGCACGACGAGCAGGCGGCCGCCGTGCTCGTCACCGCGTCGGCGGTGCTCGCCGACGCCGTCGTCTCCGAGGTGGCGGCCCGCGCGCCGCGCACGCGGCACGCCGCGCGGATCGCGACGGCCCTCGCGGGGGAGCAGTCGGCGATCGTGCTCGTCGACGACCTCGCACAGGCGACGGCCTTCAGCAACGCGTACGCGCCCGAGCACCTCGAGCTGCACCTCGCCGACCCGCGGCCCGCCGACTTCGTGAACGCGGGCGCCGTCTTCGTCGGCTCCTACACGCCCGTGAGCCTCGGCGACTACCTCGCCGGGAGCAACCACGTGCTCCCGACGGGCGGGCAGGCGCGCTACGCGGCGGGACTGTCGGCATCCACGTTCCTGCGCCCGCAGCAGGTGATCGTCTACGATCGTGCCGCGCTCTCCGCCGTCGCCGACGGCATCGTCGCGCTCGCGCAGGCCGAGGCCCTGCCCGCACACGGCGAGGCCGTGACGGCCCGATTCGAGGGGTGACCCGATGCACTGCCCGTTCTGCCGCCACAACGACTCCCGTGTCGTCGACTCGCGCACCAGCGACGACGGGCTCAGCATCCGGCGGCGGCGGCAGTGCCCGCAGTGCGGCGGCCGGTTCTCCACGATCGAGACCGCGAGCCTCAACGTCATCAAGCGCTCCGGCGTCGTCGAGCCGTTCAGCCGTGAGAAGGTGATGTCGGGCGTGCGCAAGGCGTGCCAGGGGCGGCCCGTGACGGAGGCCGACCTCGCGGTGCTCGCGCAGGCGGTCGAGGAGTCGGTGCGGCAGACGGGATCGTCGCAGATCGACACGAACGACATCGGCCTCGCGATCCTCGGCCCGCTGCGCGAGCTCGACGAGATCGCCTACCTCCGCTTCGCCAGCGTGTACCAGGCGTTCGAGTCGCTCGACGACTTCGAGGCCGCCATCGCGCAGCTGCGCCGCGACCATTCCTGACGCGACCCCCTCCCGAGGAGAGCATGTACGACTTCATCTTCCGCACGTTCTTCGCTCCGATGGACGCCGAGCGTGCCCACCACCTGGTCATGCCGGTCATCCGCGCGTTCGGCTGCCGCCCGGTCTCGGCCGTGCTGCGCCGGTTCACGGCGCCCGACCCGTCGCTGCGCACCGAGGCGCTCGGGCTCGTGTTCGACTCGCCGTTCGGGGTGGCCGCGGGCTTCGACAAGAACGCCGTCGCGGTGAACGGACTGTACGCGCTCGGGTTCGGGCACGTCGAGGTCGGCACCGTCACCGCCGTGCCGCAGGACGGCAACCCGCGGCCGCGGCTGTTCCGGCTCATCCCCGACCGGGCGATCATCAACCGCATGGGCTTCAACAACCGCGGCGCCGCGGCGGCCGCGCACCGCCTCGACCGGCTGCGCCGTCGCGCGCGCCGCCCCGTCATCGGCGTCAACATCGGCAAGAGCCGCATCGTCGACGTCGAGCACGCGGTCTCCGACTACGTCACGAGCGCCAAGCTCGTCGCGCCGCTCGCCGACTACCTCGTCGTGAACGTCTCGTCGCCGAACACGCCCGGCCTGCGCGGCCTGCAGGCGGTCGAGACCCTGCGGCCGCTGCTCGAGGCGGTGCGCGGCGCCGCCGGCCGCACGCCGCTGCTCGTCAAGATCGCCCCCGACCTCGACGACGACGAGGTCACGGCGATCGCGCGGCTGGCCGTCGACGTCGGTCTCGCGGGCCTCATCGCGACGAACACGACGATCTCGCGAGACGGCCTGCGGACCGACGCCACGACCGTCGAGCGCATCGGCGCGGGCGGCCTCTCGGGCGCCCCGCTGAAGCAGCGGTCCCTCGAGGTGCTGCGTCTCGTGCGCCAGGCCGTTCCCGACGACTTCTGCGTCATCGCCGCGGGCGGCGTCGAGACCGGCGCCGACGTGCGCGCGCGGCTGGATGCCGGCGCGACCCTCGTCCAGGGCTACACGGCGTTCATCTACCGCGGTCCGCTGTGGGCGCGTCAGATCAACAGGGAGCTGCGCGGCGCGTAGCGGGCGGCTCCCGACCGGCCCGGGCGCTGGTCGGGAGGGTGCTGGTCAGGAGGGCCGCTGGCCGCGCTTGACCTGCGGCTTCGGCAGGCGCATGAACCGCATCTGCACGGTGCGCATCGCCCCGTACCAGCCGAGGCCCTTCTCCATGCGATCGCCCCACTTGGCCTTCGCGGCCTTCTTGATCGAGCGGCTCGTGATGATCATGCCGCCGATCGAGATCAGCACCCAGATCCACAGGCCGACGAAACCGTAGTAGGCGATGGCCTGGTTGGGGACGAGGCCCAGCACGATCGCGATGACCATGAGCGGCATGAGGACCTCGCCGGGATGCCAGCCGGCATCCACGTAGTCGCGCACGAACCGGCGCTGCGGCCCGCGGTCGCGCACCGGCAGGTACTTCTCCTCGCCGTTGGCCATGCCGATGCGCGCGCGATCGCGCGCGGCCGCCAGATCCTGCCGCGCCTGCTTCTTCGCCTCCTTCGTGTCGGGCACGAGCGGGCGCTTCCGTGCCGCCTCGCGCTCGGCACGCGTCGGCGTCGGCCGGTTCTTGCCGGGACCGGCAGGAGTGTCGGGCGCGGCATCGGGCGCGGATGCGGAAGGGGTCTTGGCCACGGGAGAATCACCTCGGGTCGACGGCAGCGGTTCTCCTAAGATTACCCGCATGACCTCTGACCTGTCCCGGCTCGACGACGTTCGCGACGCGGCCCACCTCGCGGTTCCCGCGGCCCTCGCCGATCTCGGCGGACTCGTGCGCATCCCCTCCGTCGCCTTTCCGGGCTTCGACCGTGCCGAGGTCGAGCGCTCGGCCGAGGCCGTGCGGGCGCTGCTGGACGGGCTCGGCCTGTTCGACCGCGTCGAGGTGAGGACCGCCGAGAACCCGGCGACGGGAGAGCAGGGGATGCCGGCGGTGCTCGCCACCCGCGCCGCGCGGGACGGCCGCCCGACGATCCTGCTCTACGCCCACCACGACGTGCAGCCCGCGGGCGACGAGACGCTGTGGCAGACCGCGCCCTGGGAGCCGACCGTGCGCGGCGGCCGCCTCTACGGCCGCGGCGCGGCCGACGACAAGGCCGGTGTCATGGCGCACGTCGGTGCGCTGCGCGCGCTCGCCGAGGTGTTCGGCGACGACCTCGCCCTCGGCGTCAACCTCTTCATCGAGGGGGAGGAGGAGGCCGGATCGGGCTCGTTCGCCAGGTTCCTCGGCGAGAACGCCGACGCGCTGCGCGCCGACGTCATCGTCGTCGCCGACTCGGGCAACTGGGATGCCGAGACACCCGGCCTCACGGTGTCGCTCCGCGGCAACGCGCGCTTCACGATGACGGTCACGACGCTCGACCACGCCTCGCACTCGGGGATGTTCGGCGGCGCCGTGCCCGACGCGATGATGGCGACGACGAAGCTGCTCGCGACGCTGTGGGACGACGACGGCGCGGTCGCCGTGGAGGGGCTGCGCGCGCGCGACGCCGACACGCCCGACTACTCGGAGGCGACGCTGCGCGACGAGGCGGGGCTGCCCGACGGCGTGTCGCCGATCGGTCGCGGCACGATCCTCGGCCGCATCTGGAACAAGCCCGCGATCACGGTCACGGGCATCGACGCGCCGAGCGTGCGCAACGCCTCCAACACGCTCACCCCCGAGGTCTCGGTCGTGATCAGCGCGCGCGTCGCGCCGGGCCAGCCCGCCGAGGACGCCTACGCGGCGATCGAGGCGCACCTTCGCGCGCACGCGCCGTTCGGCGCGCGGCTGCGCTTCCACGACGTCGATCTCGGCGACGCGTTCCTCGTCGACACGAGCGGCTGGGCCGTCGCCGAGGCGCGCACCGCGCTCGCCGACGGCTACGGCGTCGCGCCCGTCGACATCGGCGTGGGGGGATCGATCCCGTTCATCGCCGACCTCGTGCGCGAGTTCCCGGGCGCCCAGATCCTCGTGACCGGCGTCGAGGACCCGCACGCACGCGCGCACAGCCCCAACGAGTCGCTGCACCTCGACACCTTCCGCAACGCCCTCGTCTCGGAGGCGCTGCTGCTCGCGCGGCTCAACGCCCGTACCGTCTGACACGTCCCGGCGCGCAGCGCACAGGGAGAGCCCCGACGCCGCCCCGGGGGTCGAGGGTCGAGGCGTCGGGGCTCTCCGGCGTGCGGGCCGTGCGTGTCAGCGCGTGTGGTGCACGTCGGCGAGGCGGTAGACGGGCGTCGGGAGATCCTCGTACCGCGCCTTGAGCTGCAGCGCCAGATACAGGGAGTAGTGGCGCGACTGGTGCAGGTTGCCGCCGTGGAACCACAGACCCTCCTGCCGCGTCGGCTTCCACATGTTGCGCTGCTCGCCCTCCCACGGGCCGGGATCCTTCGGCGTGTCGGACCCGAGGCCCCACACCTTGCCGACCGCGTCGGCCACCTCGGGCGACACGATGTCGGCCACCCAGCCGTTCATCGACCCGTATCCGGTCGCATAGACGACGAGATCCGCGGGCAGCTCGGTGCCGTCCTCCAGCACGACGGCATCCTCGGTGAGGTGGTCGACCTGCCCGTGCGCGAGCCGGACCTCGCCGTCGGCGACGAGCTCGGCCGCACCCACGTCGATGTAGTAGCCGGAGCCGCGCCGCAGGTACTTCATGAACAGCCCGGATCCGTCCGCGCCCCAGTCGTGCCAGAACCCGGCCCTCTCCAGCCGGTCGTAGAAGTCCCTGTCGCGTTCGGCCATCCGCTGGTACAGCGGGATCTGGAACTCGTGCATGATGCGGTAGGGGAGCGACGCGAAGACGAGATCGGCCTTCTCCGTCGTCATGCCGGCCTCGAGCGCCCGCTCGGAGTACAGGTCGCCGAGCCCGATGTCCATGAGCGTCGCGCTCTTGACGATGTGGGTGGACGACCGCTGCACCATCGTGACGTCGGCGCCGGCCTCCCACAGCGCGCCGGAGATGTCGAACGCGCTGTTGTTCGAGCCGATCACGACGACGCGCTTGCCGCGGTACGCGTCGGGGCCCGGATGCGCGCTCGAGTGGTGCTGCTCGCCGCGGAAGACGTCCTGACCGGGGTACTGCGGCAGGTTCGGCTTGCCCGACATCCCGGTGGCGAAGACGAGCTGCCTCGGGTGCAGCACGAGCGGCTCGCCGTCGCGCGTCACCTCGACCGTCCACTCCTTCGCGTCGGCGTCGTACGACGCGCTGGCCGCCTCCGTGCGCGACCAGTACGGCACCTCCATGACGCGCGTGTAGAACTCCAGCCAGTCGGCGATCTTGTCCTTGGGCGCGAAGACGGGCCAGTTGTCCGGGAACTTCAGGTACGGCAGGTGGTCGTACCAGATGGGGTCGTGCAGCGCGAGCGACTTGTACCGGCCGCGCCACTGGTCGCCCGGCCGATCGTGCTTGTCGATGACCAGGGCGGGGACCCCCAGCTGGCGCAGCCGCGCACCGAGCGCGATGCCGCCCTGGCCGCCGCCGATCACCAGCACGTAGGGCTGCACGGTCGTGCCGAGCTCGGCCTGCTCGCGCTCGCGCCGCTCCGCCCACGTGACGCGGTCGGGGTTCGCGCCGTGCTCGGTGCCGAGCGGACGACGGTCGCCGCGGGGCTCCTCGTGCCCGGCGAGCTCGTACAGGGTCGTCAGCAGCGTCCACGCCCGCCACTGCCCGTCCTCCTCGCGCAGGCGCAGCAGTCCGCGCCCGCCGCCCTGCGCCGTGCGGAACACGAACCAGGCGGTCACGACGCCGTCGGCGAGGCCGGCCGGCTCGTCCAGGGCGAACCCGGCCGGGTCGACGCGGTCGAGGTTCTCGGCGAGCAGGTCGGCGACGCCGTCGGGATTCTCGACGGTGACGATGTTCCAGGTGAAAGAGACGAGATCGCGCCAGAACGACGCCTGCTGGAACAGCGACGCCGCGGCCGGCACGTCGCGTGCGCGCAGGGCGCCCTCGAAGCGACCGAGCCAGTCCGTGGCGATCTCGTCGGCGGTGCGCGCATCGCGCAGCCCGTCGGGGTGAAGAAGTGCGGTATCGGACATTGATGCCTCCTTGCGATCGTCCGTGAGCCCAGTAAAGGCGGGACCGCATCGCGCGGAAACGGTTGCAGCGTGTTGCAGCGGGCGTCTAGTGTTCACGCCAGGAGGTTCCGATGACGGCATCCTTCTCGGCCGCGCCGGCGGGCCGAGACCTCGATGAGCGCGTGCGCACGCTGCGCCGCGTGCACGACGCCGTGCTCGCGGGCTCGCGCCCGCCCGTGAGCCCGCGGCCGATCGTCGCCCGCTCGTGGCGGCGCGTGCTGGGCATGGGGCTCGCGTCGGACGGCGGCAATCTGCGGGATCCGCTCGGCATCGATCGCATCGAGCAGCTGCGGCGCACGTCGCCGCTGCGGCACGTGATCGACGACGTGCGGAGCGTGCTGACGGCGGCGGCGGACGCCTCGAACTACATCGTCGTGGTCACCGACCAGGACGGCACGGTGCTGTGGCGCGAGGGCTCCCCGCGCGTGCGGATGACGGCCGACCGGCTGGGGTTCGCGGAGGGCGCGACCTGGACCGAGGCGCGTGTGGGGACGAACGCGATCGGCACGGCGATCGCCGAGGCGGCTCCCGTCGAGCTGTTCGCCGGCGAGCACTTCGAACGGCAGCAGCATCCGTGGTACTGCAGCGCGGCGCCCATCCACGACCCGCGCACCGGCGAGCTGATCGGCGTCGTCGACGTGTCGGGGCCGGCGTTCACGCTCCATCCCGCGATCGGCGCCCTCGTCTCCTCGGCGACGAGGCTCGCGGAGGCGATGCTCTGGCAACGGCATCGGGAGTCGCTCGAAGGCCTGCGCCGGGCATCCGCGCACCTCGTGCGCACGGGCCCCGCGCTCATCGTCGACGACGCCGGATGGGTCGCGCACAGCGTCGGAACGACGCCGCGCGAGCGGATCGCCGCGCCCGCCGACGGGGTCGCGGTCGCGGTTCCGGGCGTCGGCATCTGCCTGCCCGAGCGCCTGTCGACCGGCTGGCTCGTGCGCCCCTCGGGATGGCGGGCGCGGCTGCACGCGACGCTGCGCGGCGACGTGCTCGAGGTCCACGCCGACGGCGACCCGTGGCACGTGCAGCTCACGCCGCGCCACGCCCAGGTCATGCGGCTGCTCGCGGCCGCCGGCCCGGAGGGGCTGTCGGCGTCGCGGCTCAGCCGCGAGGTCTTCGGCGACGCCGACCACGAGGTGTCGGTGCGGGCGGAGGTCTCCCGGCTGCGCCGCGTCGTCGGAGCGCTGGTCGCGACCCGGCCCTATCGCATCTCCGACGGGGTCGAGGTCACGGTCGAGCACTGAGCGCCGCACCGGTCCCGAGAGCCGCCGGTCGACGTAGAATCAAGGCATCCGGCCGCATGACGGCGGCCCGACGCGCAGAGGTGACCCCATGACCGACATCGCTATGACCCCCACCGAGACCACCGCCGAGCACGGCGTTTCGCTCACCGAGGCCGCGGCCGCCAAGGTCAAGAGCCTCCTCGAGCAGGAGGGCCGCGACGACCTGCGGCTCCGTGTCGCCGTGCAGCCGGGCGGATGCAGCGGGCTGATCTACCAGCTCTACTTCGACGAGCGCTATCTCGACGGCGACAAGACCGTCGACTTCGACGGCGTCGAGGTGATCGTCGACGAGATGTCGGTGCCCTACCTCGACGGCGCCGCCATCGATTTCAAGGACACCATCTCGGAGCAGGGCTTCACGATCGACAACCCGAACGCGGCGGGAAGCTGCGCCTGCGGCGACAGCTTCCACTGATCTCGTCCCCCTCTCCGCCTGCGTCAGGGGGAACATCCTGGGCGATTGGCCAGAATCGCATGAGAGGTTGCCCTAGACTGACAGGTGTTCGACCTTCATGACCCCGAAAGGTGCACCGTGCGCGTCAAACGCCGACTCCGCTGGGCCGTCATCCCGCTCGGGATCGCCGTCGCCGTCGCTCTCGCGGCGTGCACGCCGACCGAGCTGAACGGCTATCTCCCCGGCTTCACTGAAGACGGCGTCCAGGCGACGAACCAGACATCCCGCGTGTCGGGCCTCTGGGTGACCTCGTGGCTCGTGCTGCTCGTCGTCGGCGTCGTCACGTGGGGCCTCATGGCGTGGGCGGCCATCGCCTACCGGCGTCGCAAGGGCCAGACGGGCCTGCCGGTGCAGCTGCGCTACAACATGCCGATCGAGATCTTCTACACGATCGTGCCGCTCATCCTCATCGTCGGCTTCGCGGCCTTCACGGTGCGCGACCAGGCCGCGATCGACGAGGTCTACGAAGACCCCGACGTCTGCATCACGGCGATCGCCAAGCAGTGGGCGTGGGACTTCCAGTACAACGGCGACGACTGCGAGCAGCCCGACGACGCCGTCTGGACCATGGGCGTGCAGGCGCAGACCGACGAGCAGGGCAACATCATCAACGAGCTGCCCACCCTCGTGCTGCCGGTCGACCAGAAGGTCACCCTCAAGCTCGTGTCGCGCGACGTCATCCACTCGTTCTGGATCATCGACTTCCTGTTCAAGCGCGACATGTACATCGGCCACGACAACTACTGGTCGTTCACGCCGACGCGCGTGGGGGAGTACGACGGCAAGTGCGCCGAGCTCTGTGGCGAGTACCACTCGATGATGCTCTTCAAGGTCAAGGTCGTCGAGCAGGACGAGTACGACGACTACCTCGCGTCGCTGCGCAGCGCGGGTCAGACCGGCGACATCAACGACATCTACGACCGCCTCCAGAACGCGCCCGGAACGGGTGCCCCTGCTGACTCCGAGGGAGGCCACTGATGGTTACCCAGCTTGATAGTCCGGCTCGTCCGACGACGATCCCGCCGCGCCAGGCTGCGCTGCTGAGCTCGTCCCGGGTGGAGCAGAAGGGCAACATCATCGTCAAGTGGATCACCTCCACTGACCACAAGACGATCGGGTACATGTACCTGATCTCGTCCGTGCTGTTCTTCCTGCTCGGCGGCGTGATGGCGCTCATCATCCGTGCGGAGCTCTTCGAGCCCGGCATGCAGATCGTGCCGACGAAGGACCAGTACAACCAGCTCTTCACGATGCACGGCACGATCATGCTGCTGATGTTCGCGACGCCGCTCTTCGCCGGTTTCGCGAACGCGCTGCTGCCGCTGCAGATCGGCGCCCCCGACGTCGCGTTCCCGCGACTGAACGCGTTCGCCCTGTGGCTGTTCATGTTCGGCTCGATCATCGCCGTGGCCGGCTTCCTCACCCCGCAGGGCGCCGCCGCGTTCGGCTGGTTCGCCTATCAGCCGCTCGCCAACGCGAGCTTCTCGCCGGGCGTCGGCGGAAACCTCTGGATGCTCGGCCTGGGCATGAGCGGTTTCGGCACGATCATGGGTGGCGTCAACTTCCTGACCACCATCATCACGATGCGCGCTCCGGGCATGACGATGTGGCGCATGCCGATCTTCGCCTGGAACACCCTCGTCACCAGCGTGCTCGTCATCATGGTGTTCCCCGTGCTCGCGGCGGCCATGTTCGCCGCGGCCGCCGACCGCCTCTTCGGCGCCCACATCTACGACCCCGCCAACGGCGGCGTCCTGCTGTGGCAGCACCTGTTCTGGTTCTTCGGGCACCCCGAGGTGTACATCATCGCCCTGCCGTTCTTCGGCATCGTCTCCGAGATCGTGCCGGTGTTCAGCCGCAAGCCGATCTTCGGGTACAAGACGCTCGTCTACGCGACGATCGCGATCGCGGCCCTCTCGGTCGCGGTGTGGGCGCACCACATGTACGTCACCGGCGCGGTCCTGCTGCCGTTCTTCGCGGTGATGACGATGCTCATCGCGGTACCAACGGGCGTGAAGATCTTCAACTGGATCGGAACGATGTGGCGAGGGTCGGTGACCTTCGAGACGCCCATGGTGTGGGTGCTCGGCTTCCTCGTGTCGTTCGTCTTCGGCGGTCTGACCGGCGTCATCCTCGCGTCGCCGCCGCTGACGTTCCACACGTCGGACTCGTACTTCGTCGTCGCCCACTTCCACTACGTCGTGTTCGGCACGGTCGTGTTCGCGATGTTCGCCGGCTTCTACTTCTGGTGGCCGAAGTGGACGGGCCGCATGCTCAACGAGCGACTCGGCATGGTGCACTTCTGGATGCTGTTCGTCGGCTTCCACATGACGTTCCTCATCCAGCACTGGCTGGGCGTCGACGGCATGGTCCGCCGCTACGCCGACTACTCGGCCGCAGACGGCTGGACGTGGCAGAACCAGGTGTCGACGATCGGTGCGATCATCCTCGGCCTCTCGATGGTGCCGTTCTTCCTGAACGTGTGGATCACGGCGCGCAAGGCCCCCAAGGTGACCGTCAACGACCCGTGGGGCTACGGCGCATCGCTCGAGTGGGCGACGAGCTGCCCGCCGCCGCGTCACAACTTCACCTCGATCCCGCGGATCCGCAGCGAGCGCCCCGCGTTCGATCTCAACCATCCCGAGGCTGCCGAGTCGTTCGGAGCCGACGAGCCGGTCGAAGGAAAGGTCAAGTAAGTGAGGACCAACGTCAACTTCTGGTGGGTTCTCGGCGGCTTCTTCGGGCTCGTCGCGGTCATCTACGTCGTCTGGAACATCGCCGCGCATCCCGCGCTCCCGTGGTACAACGCCATCGAATGGGCGGGCACCGTCGCGTTGGTCTTCACGGTGTTCATGGCGGTGATGATCGGCTTCTACGTCGCTCGCGTGCACCGCGCGCAGGGCGGCGAGCTGCCCGAGGACATCCTCACCGCCGACATCGACGACGGAGACCCCGAGATCGGTGACTTCAGCCCGTGGTCGTGGTGGCCGCTCGTGTTGGCGGTCGCCGCCTCGCTGGCCATCCTCGGCCTTGCGGTGAGCGTCTTCCTGCTCCCGATCGGCATCGCGCTCTTCCTGGTCGCGATCGTCGGCTGGGTGTTCGAGTACTACCGCGGCTACTTCGCGCACTGACGCGTTCTCCCCGTTCGTGGCGATGTCCACGGCGCAGCCCCTGGGGCTGCGCCGTGGACATCGCCTTTTCCGTCCCCGCGCGGCCGATGGCGGCGGCTTCCGGCCCGGGCGGCGGAGCGATCGTGCGCCGCAGCAGGAGAAAGGGGCGCCGTTCCACGCAGCGCTGCCGCCTCCGACGCTAGGCTCGTGCCGTGGATGCCGAGACTCTCCCCTCGCTGGACGGGCGCCGCTTCGCGGCGCTCACCGACACGGTGGGCGGTGACGTCGGCGCCGACACGGTGTTCGACTACCAGGAGGCCGACGGCGTCGTCTGGGCGGCGTACAGCGGGGGAGCGGTGCTCCGCGGCTTCCTCGTCGGCACCCGCGAGGCCGACACGGTCTGCTTCCGCTACACCCAGATCAACCGCGACCGCGAGACCTCGTCGGGCCGCTGCGTGTCGCAGCTGAGTCGTTCGGAGGACGGCCGCCTGCGGCTGCACGAGACCTGGTCGTGGGAGTCGAAGAGCGGAAGCGGCACGAGCCTCGTCGTCGAGCTCTGAGGGCCCGCTGAGGGCCCGCTGAGGCTTCCATCGCGTGCGGAGCAGCAAGCGGGCGCATCGTGGCTCAACCGCGGCAAAGTGCGGGTGGCGACCGCGCGGCGCCGCACTTTGCCGCGGTTGAATGGGAGGCGATGCGGCTCGACCGCGGCAAATGGTGGGTGCACGCTGTCGTGACCCGCACTTTGCCGCGGTTGAAGCCCAAGCACAAAGTGAGAGGGCGGTGAGACCTCGTCGGTCTCACCGCCCTCTCAGTGGGGGAGCGGGGGTCAGTGACCCTTGCCCTCCTCGATCTCGGCGTGCTCGTCGTGACCCAGCGCGTGCGCGTGGTGCGAGCGGGCCTCGTCGATCTCGGCCTGCGTGACGGGCTGCAGGCGGTCCTCGAAGAACCAGCGCGACAGCGACGAGCGCACGTTCTCGTGCCACGGGATGCGGCCCTTGTCGTTGGGGCGCACCACGAGCGGCTCGTTGGTCTCGTAGTCGACCAGCTTGACGAGCTCGTACTCGTCGACGGGCTGGTGCACCTCGATGAACTCGCCGCCGGGGAGGCGCACGATGCGACCCGACTCGTAGCCGTGCAGCGCGATCTCGCGGTCCTTCTTCAGCAGCGCGATGCAGATGCGCTTCGTGACGAAGTAGGCGATGATCGGGCCGAAGATGAGCAGCAGCTGCAGGGCGTGGATGACGCCCTCCATCGTGAGGCGGAAGTGGGTCGCCATGAGATCCGACGACGCCGCCGCCCACATGACCGCGTAGAACACGACGCCGGCGGCACCGATGGCCGTGCGGGTCGGAGCCTGGCGCGGGCGCTGGGCGATGTGGTGCTCGCGCTTGTCGCCGGTGATCCACGCCTCGATGAAGGGGTAGACGGCGACGAGCACCAGGAAGACCAGCAGCACGACCATCGGGATGATCACGTACCACGTCCACGTGCGGTCGAGGAAGTACGACTCCCAGCCCGGCGGGATGAGGCGCAGCATGCCGTCGGCGAAGCCGATGTACCAGTCGGGCTGCGTGCCGGCCGACACGGGCGACGGGTCGTACGGGCCGTAGTTCCAGATCGGGTTGATCGTGAACAGCGAGGCGATGAGCACGATGACGCCGAAGACGACGAAGAAGAAGCCGCCCATCTTCGACATGTACACGGGCATCATCGGGTAGCCGACGACGTTGCTGTTGGTGCGGCCGGGGCCGGCGAACTGCGTGTGCTTGTTGATGATCATCAGCATCATGTGCAGTGCGAGCAGCGCGATGAGGATGAGCGGCAGCAGCAGGATGTGCAGCGTGTACAGGCGTCCGACGATGTCGGAGCCGGGGAACTCGCCGCCGAACAGCAGGAACGAGGTCCAGGTGCCGATGAGCGGCAGGCCCTTGATCATGCCGTCGATGATGCGGAGGCCGTTGCCCGAGAGCAGGTCGTCGGGCAGCGAGTAGCCGGTGAAGCCCTCGGCCATCGCGAGCACGAAGAGCACGAAGCCGATGACCCAGTTCAGCTCGCGCGGCTTGCGGAACGCGCCGGTGAAGAAGACGCGCAGCATGTGCACGCCGATGCCGGCGACGAACGTGAGCGCCGCCCAGTGGTGGATCTGGCGGACCAGCAGGCCGCCGCGCAGGTCGAACGAGATGTGCAGCGTCGAGTCGAGGGCCGCCGACATCGCGACGCCGCGCAGGGGGGCGTAGGCGCCGTGGTAGTGCGTCTCGACCATGGAGGCGTCGAAGAAGAACGTCAGGAACGTTCCCGAGAGGAAGACGACGACGAAGCTCCACAGGGCGATCTCGCCCAGCATGAACGACCAGTGGTCGGGGAAGATCTTGCGGCCGAGCTCCTTGACGAAGCCCGAGATGCTCGTGCGCTCGTCGATGTAGTTCGCCGTGCCGGCGAGGAACTTGCCGCCCAGCGGCTTCTCGTCCCGCTTCGTCTCAGTGACAGTCGAGGTGCTCAATGACGCTCCCAGA
This sequence comes from Microbacterium sp. No. 7, assembly GCF_001314225.1. Taxonomy (NCBI): domain Bacteria; kingdom Bacillati; phylum Actinomycetota; class Actinomycetes; order Micrococcales; family Microbacteriaceae; genus Microbacterium; species Microbacterium sp. No. 7. The sequence continues at coordinate 2,771,670 of NZ_CP012697.1, read as the reverse complement.
AGCTCGGGCCGACGGGTTCTTCGAAGTCACTGCGGGCGATGAGGTAGCCCTCGTCGTCCACGGTGATGGGCAGCTGCGGCAGCGGACGGGCGGCCGGGCCGAAGATGACCTTGGCGCCGTCGGAGACGTCGAACTGCGACTGGTGGCAGGGGCACAGCAGGTGGTGCGTCTGCTGCTCGTACAGGGCGACGGGGCAGCCGACGTGCGTGCAGACCTTCGAGTACGCGACGATGCCGTTGTACGACCAGTCCTTGCGCTCGTCGATCTCGTGCAGCTGCTCGGGGAGCAGGCGCACGAGCAGCACGATGGCCTTGGCCTTCTCCTCGAGGTAGCCCTCGTGGTGGCTGAGCTCAGCGAGCGACTCGGGGATGACGTGCACGGCGGAGCCGAGGGTCAGGTCGGCGGCGCGGATGGGCAGGCCGCTGGGGTCGTGGGCGAGGCGCTCGCCCTCCTTCCACAGCGTCTGGTTCAGCAGCGCGACGGGGTCGCCCGCGATGGGGTTGCTCTCCGTGCTGTGCGGGGCCAGGCCGCGGAAGAGCACGATCGCGGGGGCGACGGATGCCACGAGGGCCGCGATCAGCGAGCCGCGGATGGCGGTGCGGCGGCCGAAGCCCGACTCCTCGTTCGCGGCGCGGAACACCTCGACCGCGGCCTCGCGCGTCGTGTCGCGGCCGCGCGTCGCGTGCCGGTCCTCGATGAACTCCTTGTCCGACATGATCGCCTTGGACCAGTGGATGGCGCCGATGCCGATCGCCAGCAGCGCCAGGGCGATCCCGAGGCCGATGAAGAGGTTGTTGTTGCGGATGTCGGCCATCCGCCCGCTCTCGATCGGGAACAGCATGTATGCCGCGACCGCGAAGATGCTGCCTGCAAGGGAGATGTAGAACAGCGTGTAGACCGTGCGGACGGCGCGCGTCATGGCGGCCGGGTCTGTGTCGGTGATCCGCTCCCGGTGGGGGGGAAGACCGGGGTTCTTCACGGGGTCGGTCACCGCGACAGCGAGCCCCGACGAAGGCTTCCATGAAGCCCTCTCGTGCTCGAGCGGGTCTTCCTCGTGTGCCATGGTGCTCCTCGACTGAAGTTGCGTTGTGTCAGTGTTCGATCAGTTGGACTTCGCCGTGATCCACACGGTGATGCCGATAAGTGACCCGATGCCGAAGATCCAGATGAAGAGACCTTCCGAGACGGGGCCCAGGGATCCGAGCGAGAAGCCGCCGGGCGACGGGTTCTCCTGCATCCACTGGAGCGCCGAGATCAGGTTGTGCTTCTCCTCGGTCGTCAGCGTCATGTCGTTGAAGACCGGCATGTTCTGCGGACCGGTGACCATGGCGGCGTAGATGTGCAGCGCGCTGGTCTCGGTGAGGGCGGGAGCCCACTTGCCCTCGGTGAGCGCGCCACCGGCGCCGGCCACGTTGTGGCACATGGCGCAGTTGATGCGGAACAGCTCGGCGCCTTCGGCCACGTCGCCCTGCCCGTCGAGGATCTCGGCGGAGGGGAAGGTGGGGCCGGGCGAGACCGACTGCACCCACGCGGCGATCGCCTCGATCTGCTCCTGCGTGAACTGCACGGGCTTCATGGGCGCCTGCGGGCCCTGCATCTGCAGGGGCATGCGGCCCGTCGCCATCTGGAACTCGACCGCGAGCTCGCCGACGCCGTACAGCGCGGGGCCGTCGGGCGTGCCCTCGAGGTTGAGGCCGTGGCAGGTCGCGCAGTTGGCCTGGAACAGCTTCTTGCCGTCGTCGACCGTGAGGTGCGCGGCCGTCGGGCTCGCCGTCTCGGTGGCGGCGACCGCGGCGGACGCTCCGGCGTAGAGGCCTCCCGTGACGAGGAGGCCGGCGCCGATGAGGGCTGCCGTGGCCCATTTGCTGCGACGCCCGCCGGGACGGCGTGGGTTCTTGGATGCCATGTCGGGGTTCAACTCCGCTCTCAGCTGAAGAAGGGCAGGACGTAGATGACGAAGAACAGGACGATCCACACGACGTCGACGAAGTGCCAGTAGTACGACACGACGATCGCGGAGGTCATCTCCTTGCGTCCGAAGTTCTTGACGGCGTAGGCGCGGCCGATCACCAGCAGGAACGCGACGAGACCGCCCGTGACGTGGAGGGCGTGGAAGCCGGTCGTGAGGTAGAAGGCCGACGCGTACGAGTCGGTGTTGAAGGCGACGCCCTCGGCGACGAGCGTCGCGTACTCCCACACCTGGCCCGAGACGAACACGGCGCCCATGAGGAAGCTGAGGAAGAACCACTCGACCATGCCCCACTGCCGGATCTGCCAGAACGACCCGGTGCGGTACGGCTGGAAGCGCTCGGCGGCGAAGACACCGGCCTGCGCGGTGAACGACGACAGCACCAGGATGAGGGTGTTGACCGATGCGAACGGCACGTTGAGCAGCTCGAAGCGGTCGGCGAACAGCTCGGGCGAGGAGTTGCGCAGCGTGAAGTAGATGGCGAAGAGGCCCGCGAAGAACATGACCTCGCTGCCGAGCCACACGATGGTGCCAACGGCCACAGGGTCAGGCCGCTTCACAGAGCGCATGGCCTGGGGATACGTCGTCGGAGTCGTCACAGAACCTATTATGGCGGATTCGGCGCGTGGTTTTCGCAACACTGAAGGTGGGTCCTCCTCCACGGCTCGTCGGAGCCGCCCGAAAACGCGCTGAGAGTTCGCCACGAGGCTGCCGATAGGATCGATGCTCATGGCGGATCTGTACTCGTGGCCGGGTGTTCTCGACGCAATCCTCGATCGGCGCGACCTCAGCGTGTCGGAGGCCACATGGGCGATGCGCCAGGTGATGGAGGGTGCCGCGACGCCGGCGCAGCTGGCCGGATTCCTCGTCGGCCTGCGGGCGAAGGGCGAGACGGTCGACGAGGTCGTCGGCTTCCGCGACGCGATCCTGGAGGCCGCGGCGCCGCTGGAGGTCTCGCCCGACGCGCTCGACATCGTCGGCACGGGCGGCGACCGCTTCGGCACGGTGAACGTGTCGACCATGGCGTCCATCGTCGTGGCGGCCACGGGCGTCCCCGTCGTCAAGCACGGCAACCGGGCGGCCAGCTCGGCCTCGGGCTCGTCCGACGTGCTGTCGGCGCTCGGCGTCGATCTCACCGTCTCGCCTGAGCGTGTCGCGCAGATCCTCGACGAGGCGGGCATCACCTTCGTCTTCGCCGCCGCGTTCCACCCCGGGTTCCGGCACGCGGGTCCCGTGCGCGCCGAGCTCGGCGTGCCGACCGTGTTCAACATCCTGGGCCCGCTGTGCAATCCGGCGCGCCCCGAGGCGAGCGCCGTGGGCGTCGCCGCCGCCGATCGCATCCCGCTCATCACGGGCGTGTTCCGCACCCGCGGCGCCACCGCGCTCGTGTTCCGCGGCGACGACGGCCTCGACGAGCTCACGACGACGGGGCACAGCCGCATCTGGGAGGTCAGCCGCGGCGACGTGCACGAGCACGACCTCGACCCGCGCGACCTCGGCATCCCGTTCGCGAGCATCGATCAGCTGCGTGGCGCGGACGCCGCCCACAACGCGGGCGTCGTGCATCGCGTGCTGCAGGGCGAGACGGGGCCCGTGCGCGACATCGTGCTGCTGAACGCGGCGGCCGGCATCGTGTCGTTCGAGCTGTCGCGCGATGCGGGGCAGGTGCAGCGCCCGATCCTGGAGCGGCTCGCGGCGGCTCGCGACCGGGCCGCCGCGGCGATCGACGCCGGGGCCGCGGCCCGCACGCTCGACGCGTGGGTCGCCGCCTCGAAGACGCAGGGCTGAGAAGACGCGGGCTGAGAAGACGCAACGCTGACCGCGCCGCCGGATCGGGCCGGCGTCCGCTCTCAGGTCTCAGGCGCGCGCGGGTCTCAGGCGCGCGCGGCGAGGGCCGCGGCGGCGCGCGCGGCGCGGTCTCCGAGGCTCCAGCGCGCGGCGAGGGCCGCGACGGCGGCGTCGTCGGGCGCGGAGATGCGGCTCGGCTCCGGCGAGACGTCGAGGTCGCGCACGACCTCGACGACGCGCGGCGCGACGGCCAGGTAGTCGGCCGCGGCGAGGATCTTGGCGCGCACGCCCGCCGACATGCCGGCGCCCGCCTCGGCGGCGCGCAGGATGCCGGCCAGGTTTTCGTGCGTCGTCAGCAGTGTGGCCGCCGTCTTCTCCCCGACACCGGCCACACCGGGAAGACCGTCGGAGGCGTCGCCGCGCAGCACGGCGAAGTCGGCATACTGCGCGGGCCCGATGCCGTAGCGCTCGGCGATCGTGCCGGCGGTGACGTCGTCGAGGTTGCTCATGCCGCGTCCCGTGTAGATCACGCGCACGCCGCGCGCGTCGTCGACGAGCTGGAACAGGTCGCGATCGCCCGTGACGACGTCGGTCGGCAGGTCCGACACCGTCGCGAGCGTGCCGATGACGTCGTCGGCCTCGTGCTCGGCGCACCCCGCGATGCGGATGCCGAGGACGCCGAGCGCCTCGCGGATCACCGGCACCTGCACCTCGAGCCGGTCGGGCACCTCCTCGGCGTCGGGGCCGGCGTCGTGCGGCTCGACGACGCGGTGCGCCTTGTACGAGGGGATGAGGTCGACGCGCCACTGCGGGCGCCAGTCGTCGTCCCAGCAGGCGATCAGGTGCGTCGGCTCGTAGGCCGCGACGAGCTTGGCGATCATGTCGAGCAGCCCGCGCACGGCGTTCACGGGCCGGCCGTCGGGGGACTCGAAGCGGTCGGGCACGCCGTAGAACGCACGGAAGTAGAGGCTTGCGGTGTCGAGCAGCATGAGCCGGCCAGTCATGGCCTCATCCTGGCACGCGCCCGCCGTCCTGGTGCCCGCCCGCCGTCCCCGCGGGTGAGTCAGGCCTCAGTGCAGGCGTGCCGGACGAGGGCGTGCGCTTCTCGCGAGGGTGCTGGTTGTTCTCGCGAGGGTGCTGTTCTCACGAGGGTGCTTTCGAAAGCACCCTCGGCGGGACAACTGGCACCCTCGCGGAGGTAACTGGCACCCTCGCGGAGGTAACTGGCACCCTCGCGGAGGTAACTGGCACCGTGGGGATGAGCGGGGGGGGACCTCGGTCAGGGTGGGGGGCAGCCGGGTCCGTGGGGGTCTTCGATGCAGGTGTGTTGGACGAGGGCGGTGCGTTTCTCCAGGACGGTGATGTCGGTGGTGGGGCTGGTGAGGGGGAGGATGCCGGGGATGGGGTGCCATCCGGTGCCGGTGTCGATTTCGGCGGTGTAGATGACGGTCACGGTCGCGGGGTAGGTGCCGCGGGTGTCGTAGATGTGGGTGGTGTCGGTGGGGGTGAACTGCGAAACCCCGAGGGTCTCCCAGGAGACGCCGCCGGTCGTGGTTGTGCTGGTGGTGCCGTCGCCGTGGTCGAAGTGGTAGTGGGTGGGGGTGAAGCGGACGGTGACGGGGTGGCCGAGCAGGTCGCCGGTGGTGGTGTGGGTGTCGGCGTGGGTGTAGAGGTTGGTGGGTGCGCCGGTGATCCCGAATCCGAAGGGCTCTCCGATCAGGTCGGGTGGGGTGGGGGTGAAGGAGGCCAGGTCGGTGATCGTGACACCCGAGACGGCGGGGACGGCCTCGGTGGGGGTGGTGCAGTCATTGGTGCAGGTGTCGGGTGGGGGTGTGGGGTTGGTGAGGGGCCAGGGGCGGGCGTCGTGACGCTCCGGCGGCGGACCGGCCGGGATGACCGGGGTCACCCAATCTGTCTCGATTGACGGAGCCTCGTACGTGCCCCCGCCGGCATCGCCCCCACCGGTATCGCCGGCGCCGGAGTTGCCGTCGTTTCCGTCGGTGCCCGGGACCTCGTACGAGGCCTCCATCTCTACCGACGAACCCGTGTTCGTGACCTCGCACTGGCCAGAGATCCTGTCGGCGTACGCGCAGAAAGTGGATGCCGACACACTCAGGGCTGCTCCCGCGATCATCGCCGTCAGCATGTCGCCTCCTTGGCAACCGAATTGGTGATGAATAATGTGCCTGCTCGGTCGGTGAGAGTGACCTCAAGCGGCAGCCGATCTGGGCGGTCGATGGGGGTGATGTCGACGTCACTCGCGTCAAGAACGCGCGTAGCGCTTGCGTCGATGCAGGCGGTGATCACGACGTCAGGAAAGTCCACCTCGGCAAGGGTGACCTCGGCGAGCGTGCTTGCGCCACTGAGCCGGATCCCCTCCGACTTCATCCTTTGCTCACTTCGGATGCTGGACTCGAGTGCGTGACCTGACAGGAACGAGAGTGGGTCCGCGGTCGAATCCGGGTCCTCTTGTTTCTCGTTCACGGCATCCACATACGCCCGATACGTCGCCTCCGCGGCTGCGAACGCCTCGTCGTCGTTCTCGAACGCAGCGGGCTCCGCGGCCGGCGCGCACCCCGTTCCGAGCGAGGCGGCGAGGACGGCGGCGGCGAGGAGGGCGAGAGGACGGCGGTGCATGGGCGATACGGTAGCCATCAGCATCCGTCGACGCGGAAAGTTGTCCACAGCCCGTCGTGAACGGCTGGGGTGGCACATGTCAGGGGAGCACATGTCATTCGGGAACGTCGCGCCCGGACCCGCGCGCAGGCCGCATGCCGATGCGCCGTGCCCGTGCGGCGGCGGGCGGTACGGCGCGTGCTGCGGCCCGCTGCTGGACGGCCGCGCGGCCGCTGATCCCGAGGAGGTCATGCGCTCGCGGTTCACGGCGTTCGCGCTCGGCGACGCGGCGCACCTGCGGCGCACGTGGCATCCGTCGACGCGGCCGTCCGATCTCGTGCTCGATCCCGCCGTCGCGTGGGAGCGCCTGGAGGTCGTCCACGCCGACGGCGACACGGTGACCTTCCGTGCGCACTGGCGCGATGCGGGCACGGGGGAGCGGGGCGTCCTCGCCGAGGTGAGCAGGTTCGTGCTGCGCGGCTCGCGCTGGGTCTATCTCGACGGTGCCGTCGCCTGATAGCATGAATCGTCACTCGTGTGATGCTTCTGGCGTGCGTGTGCGCGTACCAGCGTGCGTGCGGGCCGCGAGCAGCCGGTGACAGCAATCCAACCACCGTCTCGCACCACGGCATCCGCTCGCCCACGCAGCGGCCGGATCCCGGCGGCGCGAGCCCGAACATCCCCACCTACAAGGACAACCCACTACATGACTAACGCAACGACCGCCCCGGCCACCAAGCAGGTCGCCATCAACGACATCGGATCTGCTGAGGACTTCCTGGCCGCGGTCGAGAAGACCCTGAAGTTCTTCAACGACGGCGACCTCATCGAGGGCACCGTGGTGAAGATCGACCGCGACGAGGTCCTGCTCGACGTCGGTTACAAGACCGAGGGCGTCATCCCCTCGCGCGAGCTCTCCATCAAGCACGACGTCGACCCGAACGAGGTCGTCCAGGTCGGCGACGAGGTCGAAGCCCTCGTCCTCCAGAAGGAGGACAAGGAAGGCCGCCTCATCCTCTCCAAGAAGCGCGCGCAGTACGAGCGCGCCTGGGGCGACGTCGAGAAGATCAAGGAGAACGACGGCGTCGTGACCGGTCAGGTCATCGAGGTCGTCAAGGGCGGTCTCATCGTCGACATCGGTCTGCGCGGCTTCCTGCCCGCCTCGCTCATCGAGCTGCGCCGCGTGCGCGACCTCACGCCGTACCTCGGCCAGGAGCTCGAGGCGAAGATCCTCGAGCTCGACAAGAACCGCAACAACGTCGTGCTCAGCCGCCGCGCGCTGCTGGAGCAGACGCAGTCGGAGTCGCGCTCGAACTTCCTCAACAACCTGCACAAGGGTCAGGTCCGCAAGGGCGTCGTCTCGTCGATCGTCAACTTCGGCGCGTTCGTCGACCTCGGCGGCGTGGACGGCCTCGTGCACGTCTCCGAGCTGTCGTGGAAGCACATCGAGCACGCCAGCGAGGTCGTCGAGGTGGGCCAGGAGGTCACCGTCGAGATCCTCGAGGTCGACCTCGACCGCGAGCGCGTGTCGCTCTCGCTGAAGGCGACCCAGGAAGACCCGTGGCAGGTGTTCGCCCGCACCCACGCGATCGGCCAGGTCGCGCCGGGCAAGGTCACCAAGCTCGTCCCGTTCGGCGCGTTCGTCCGCGTCGCCGACGGCATCGAGGGCCTCGTGCACATCTCGGAGCTGTCGGGCAAGCACGTCGAGCTCGCCGAGCAGGTCGTCTCGGTCGGCGAAGAGGTCTTCGTGAAGATCATCGACATCGACCTGGAGCGTCGCCGCATCTCGCTGTCGCTCAAGCAGGCGAACGACTCGGTGGACCCCTACGGCACCGAGTTCGACCCGGCCCTCTACGGCATGGTCACGGAGTACGACGAGAACGGGGAGTACAAGTACCCCGAGGGCTTCGACCCCGAGACCAACCAGTGGAAGGAAGGCTTCGACGCCGAGCGCGAGAAGTGGGAGCAGGAGTACGCCGCTGCCCAGGCTCGCTGGGAGGCCCACAAGGCCCAGGTCGCCAAGGTCCTCGAGGCCGAGGCCGCCGCTCCCGCCGACCTCGGCGGGTCGACCTTCTCGTCCGACTCGCAGGGTCTCGGCGGCACGCTCGCCGACGACGAGGCGCTCGCCGCTCTGCGCGAGAAGCTGTCGGGCCGCTGATCGGCTGAACCCCCATCGCGACCGGCGTCGCGATGATCCGAGCTCCCCGGGTGGGACGGAGGCCTCCGTCCCACCCGGGGAGCTCTGTCTTTCCCCTCTTCATGACTTCTTCTATGCTCATGATTACGAATGTTCGTCACGGCGCGCGGGCGTGCGGTGACGAGGGATCACAGAGGGGTGATGCACAGATGGCCGAGCGTTTCGCGGGCAAGACCGCCGTCGTGACGGGAGCGGGATCGGGCATCGGTCGCGCGATCGCCGTCGCCCTGGTGCAGGAGGGCGCGCGCGTCGTCGCGAACGACATCGACGAGGATGCCGTCGTCGCCCTCGCCGACGAGCTCGGCGTCGAGAACGTCGTGCCGCTGAGCGGCGACACGTCGGACCCCGCCACCGGCGCGGCGCTCGTCGACGCCGCGCTCGGGCTCGACGGTCGCGTCGACGTGGTCGTCAACAACGCCGGCGTCCACCGGATCGTCCCCGCCGAGAGGTTTCCCATCGAGCTGTGGGCGCGCACGATCGACGTGAACCTCAGCGGGTACTTCTACGTGGCGCAGGCCGCCGCCGCGCCGATGATCCGTCAGCGCGGGGGCGCGATCCTCAACGTGGCGTCGACCACCGGGGCCGCCGCGGCGCTGCACAGCGCCGCGTACGTCGCGTCGAAGCACGGCGTCGTGGGACTGACGAAGGCGCTCGCGGTCGACTGGGCGCCGTACGGCATCCGCGTGAACGCGATCGGTCCGGGCCTGACCCGCACGACCATCGTGGACGAGTACGAGGCGAACGCGCCGGAGCTGTTCGCCCAGCGCAAGGCGCGCATCCCGCTCGGACGCGAGGCGACCGCGAGCGAGCAGGCGGCGACCGCGCTGTTCCTGCTGTCGGACGAGTCCAGCCACACGACGGGCCAGCTGCTCGTGGTCGACGGCGGCGGGCACGCCCTCTACTCCGGCTATCAGGCGCTCCCGCTCGCCGATCCCGTCTGAGGCGGGCCGCGCGCCGCGACGGTGTAGAACAATCGGAGGCGGAGCATCCGCCCCGAGAGGCGCACCGATGGAGGAGACCCCGATGACCGCGGACGACGACGGCGAGATGCGCCGCGCGCCGGACGGGTGCGCGCGATGAGGTTCCTGCCGTTCGGAACGGACGCCGTGCTGATCGAGGCCGGCGACCTGGGCGCGGCGATGGCCGTGCGCGCCGCGCTCGTCGCGGCGGGCGTTCCCGGCGTCACCGAGGTCACGTCGGCGGCGCAGACGGTGCTCGTGCGCCTGCGTCCGGAGCTCGCCGACCTCGACCGGCTGCGCGCCGTCGCCGCGCAGGGGGCGCGGGCCGCGCACGCCGGGGTCGCCGCGCTCGGCGAGACGATCGAGATCCCCGTGCGCTACGACGGCCGCGATCTCGCGGAGGTCGCCGCCCTCGTCTCGCTCGACGTCGACGAGGTCGTGCGGCGGCACAGCGCAGCGACGTACCGCGTCGCCTTCACGGGCTTCGCCCCGGGGTTCGCGTATCTGACGGGCGGGGATGCCGTGCTCGCCGTGCCCCGGCGGGCGACGCCGCGCACGCAGGTGCCCGCGGGCGCCGTCGCGGTCGCGGGACCGTACTCCGCGGTGTACCCGCGGGCCGGCGCGGGCGGCTGGCAGCTCATCGGGCGCACGTCGACGCCCCTGTGGTCGACGGGCGCGACGCCCCCGGCCCTGCTGCGCCCCGGTCACGGCGTGCGCTTCGTCGCGGTCGACGAGCTCCCCGCCGTCGCCGCGCCCGCGCCGGGTGAGGACCGGGGCCCGGCCGCGGCCGCGGCGCGGGTGCTGCGGGCCGCGACGCCCGCGCTCGTGCAGGACCTGGGACGCTCCGGGGCCGCCGACAGCGGCGTGCCGCCCGGTGGCGCGATGGATCGCGAGGCGTTCCGCCGGGCGAACAGGCTCGTCGGCAACCCACCGGACGCCGCGGCGATCGAGGTGGCCGGCGGCGGGTTCGCGCTGCGCGCCGAGCGCGCGCTCGTCGTCGCCGTCACGGGTGCCGCGGGGCCCCTGACCCGCACCGACGTCGGCGGGCGCCCGTGCGACGTCCCCGCCGACGAGGCCGTCGCGCTGGATCCCGGAGAGACGCTCGCCCTCGGCGCGCCCACGCGGGGCGTGTACCGGTACGTCGCCCTGCGCGGCGGCGTCGACGCCCGCGCGGAGCTCGGGTCGCGCGCGACCGACGTGCTCTCGGGCCTCGGCCCGGACCCGCTCCGGGCCGGCGACGCGCTGTCGCTGCGGGGACGTGCCGTCGCGGCGACAGCGGCATCCGCGGCGGGACGCGCGCTCCCCTCGGCCGATGACGTGCTCACGGTGCGCGTCGTGCGGGGTCCGCGCGACGACTGGTTCGGCGACGACGGGTGGCGTGCGCTGGTCGGGCAGGAGTGGACCGTGACGACGCAGTCGAACCGCGTGGGCATCCGCCTGCGCGGCGCACAGGCCATCGGGCGATGCCGCCCCGGCGAGCTGCCCAGCGAGGGCATGGTGCGCGGCGCGATCCAGGTGCCGCCCGACGGCGCGCCCGTCGTGTTCGCCGCGGACCACCCCGTGACGGGCGGCTACCCCGTGATCGCGACGGTCACGGCCGACGACATGGATCTGCTCGCCCAGGCGCCCGCGGGGGCCCGGGTGCGGCTGCGCGCCGTCGCGCCCGCCCGGGCGCACACCGACACCGAGGGAGACGCACGATGACGGACACGCGATCGCGGCGCCTGCGCAAGGTGCTCATCGCCAACCGCGGCGAGATCGCCGTGCGCATCGCGCAGGCGGCCGCGGAGCACGGCCTGACCTCGGTCGCCGTCTACGCGGATGCCGACGCCGACGCGCTGCACGTCGCGGTGGCCGACGAGGCGTGGGCGCTGCCGGGCGACACGGTCGCGGAGACGTACCTGTCGATCCCGGCCCTGCTCGACGTCGCGCGGCGCAGCGGTGCGGACGCCGTGCATCCCGGCTACGGCTTCCTCTCCGAGAGCGCCGCGTTCGCCCGCGCCGTCGTCGCGGCCGGTCTCACCTGGATCGGGCCGGCGCCCGAGACGATCGAGGCGCTCGGCGACAAGGTGACCGCGCGCGGCATCGCCGCGCGCGTCGGGGCGCCGCTCGTGGCGGGCACCGACGGCCCCGTGCGCTCGGCGGAGGACGCCGTCGCGTTCGCCCGCGAGCACGGGGTGCCGATCGTCATCAAGGCGGCGCACGGCGGCGGCGGCCGCGGCATGCGCATCGTGCACCGCATCGAGGACGTCGCGGAGCAGTACGCGTCGGCGGTGCGCGAGGCCACGCTGGCGTTCGGGCGCGGCGAGTGCTTCGCGGAGCAGTACCTGGAGCGTCCGCGCCACGTCGAGGTGCAGGTGCTGGGCGACGGCCGCGGGCGCGTCGTGGTCGTCGGCACGCGTGACTGCTCGACCCAGCGGCGTCACCAGAAGCTCGTCGAGGAGGCGCCGGCGCCGGCGCTGACGCCGCAGCAGGACCAGCGCATCCGGCAGGGCGCGCACGACATCTGCGCGGCCGTGTCGTACGCGGGGGCGGGCACCGTCGAGTTCCTGGTCGGCGCGTCGGGCGCGGTGTCGTTCCTCGAGGTCAACACGCGCCTGCAGGTCGAGCACCCCGTGACCGAGGTCACGACGGGCGTCGACCTCGTGATCGAGCAGTTCCGCATCGCCGAGGGGCGCGGGCCGTCGATCGACGCGCCCCCGGCGCCCCGCGGCCACGCGCTCGAGTTCCGGATCAACGCCGAGGACCCCGGGCGCGGCTTCCTGCCGTCGCCCGGGCGCATCGACGTCTTCGACGCGCCCGGCGGTCCCGGCATCCGCATCGATGCGGGCGTGCGGGCCGGATCGCCGGTGCCCGCGGCGTTCGACTCGCTCGTGGCGAAGCTCGTCGTGTGGGCGCCGACGCGCGCCGCGGCGATCGAGCGGGCCCGCGTCGCGCTCGCCCGGTTCCGCATCGACGGCGTGCCCACGCTGCTGCCGTTCCACCGGCGGCTCGTCGACGAGCCGCGCTTCCGCGACGCCGACGGCGGCGGCATGCACACGCGCTGGGTCGAGGAGGAGTGCGCCTGGCTCGACGGGCTCGCGGCGCCCCGCTCCGACGCGCCCGGCGCGGCCATCGCCTCGAGCTGGATCGAGATCGACGGCCGCCGGCACGCGCTGCGCCTGCCGGCCGCGCTGCTGGCCGGTGCGCGGGTCGTCGCCGGGGAGGAGACGACCGCGGCCTCGCCGGAGGAACGCGCCGAGGCCAGGGCCGAGGCGAGAGCAGTGGTGAGGGCAGTGGTAAGGGCAGAGGGCGGCGGCACGCTGCGCACGTGGGCGGTCGACGACGGCGCCGAGGTGTCCGACGGCGAGCCGGTCGCGGTCGTCGAGGCCATGAAGATGGAGACGACGATCCCCGCGTCGGCGTCCGGCGTGCTGCGGCGGCGCGTCGAGCCGGGGGCGCAGCTGCGGGCCGGCGAGGTCATCGCCGACATCGTGCCGCGCTGATGCGATGACCCGTCGCCGCGTGGCATCCTCGTAGCCATGCCACTCATCGCGCTCACCGGCGGCATCGCGTCGGGCAAGTCCACCATCGCCGCGCGTCTCGCCGACCACGGCGCCGTGATCGTCGACGCCGACGCGATCGTGCGCGAGGTGCAGGCGCCCGGCTCGCCCGTGCTCGCCGAGATCGCGCGCGCCTTCGGGGACGACGTCATCCTCGAGGGCGGAGCGCTCGACCGGGCCGCGCTCGGGGCCCGCGTGTTCGGCGACGCCGACGCGCTGCGCACCCTCAACGCGATCGTGCACCCCGCCGTGGGCGAGGAGGTCGACCGGCGCATCGCGGCGGCGGTCGCCGCCGATCCCGACGGCGTGGTCGTCTACGACGTGCCGCTGCTCGTCGAGGGACGCGGGGGCGGCACGTGGGACCTCGTCGTCGTCGCGCACGCGCCCGTCGACGTGCGGCGGCAGCGTCTCGTCGAGCTGCGCGGGTTCACGCCCGACGAGGCCGCCGCGCGCGTCGCGTCGCAGGCCACCGACGACGAGCGTCTCGCGATCGCGGACGTCGTGATCGAGACCGGCGGCAGCCTCGACGACACGATCGCGGCCGTCGACCGCCTATGGGAGCGCGTCAGGCCGCCGGCTCGCTGACCGCGCGGGCGCGTCGCCGCGCGCGGCGCAGCATCGTCACGGCGATCCACACCAGGGCGACGATCAGCAGCCCGGCGAGGATCGGCACGAACACGGCGAGGAGGATGAGGGTGAACGCCGACACGTCCTCGACGGTCGACAGCAGCGGCGCGGCGAGCCCGAAGGTCGCGACGTTGGCGACCGGCCGCAGGGCCGCCTTCAGCAGGTGCATGCCGAGCGCGATCGCGATGCCGACGGCGATCGGGATCCACGCGCCGTCGGCGAGGATGCTCGCCGGATCGTCGAGCGACAGCGTGCCCGAGCTGGAACCGGCGCCGAACGCGATGCCGCCCGAGGCCGGGCGGATGACGGTCTGGAGCGCGTCGTTGACGGAGTCGATCGCGGGCACCTTGTCGGCGACGATCTCGACGACGAGCAGGATGCCGGTGATCCAGAGCGCGACGTCGCTCGACAGCCACGCCCACGTCGCGGGCAGTTGGATGACGTCGGTGAACCGGTCGGCCAGGCCGACGAGGAACAGCGGCATCCACGCGTTGAGCCCGGCGGCGGCCGCCAGGCCCGATCCCACGAGAAACTCCATCACGCCTTCACTCTAGGACGCCGCGCCGTCCGGCCGGCCCTCTGGGCCTCTTTCGGGGAATCCGCCGCCCCCGCCGCCGGGGAATCCGCCCGCTCCGCCGGGGCCCATCCCCGTGGTGAGCCCGGTCCCGGCCGTCGCCGCGGTCGTCGTGCCGTCGACGACGACGTCATAGGAGTCGCCGGCGACCAGGCCCGCGTCGCTGACCAGCAGCGCGTCGAACGAGGCGGCGGACGTGAACGAGGCGACGAGAGCGCCCGCCGCGTCCAGGATCTCGACGGTCGAGCCCGCCGAGCCGGACGCGGAGGCCGAGACCCACGTCTGCGCCCCGCCCGGGACTTTCAGCGTGCTGCCGCCGACGAGCACGACGCCGCCGTCGATCGTGACGGCGCCGTTGGCGTCGACCGCGCCCTCGCCGCCCCCGGTCGGGCCGTAGACGGCGATCTCGCCGCCCGAGATCGTGATGGACCCGTTCGAGTCCAGGGCGTCGCCGCGGGCGACGACGGTCACCGTGCCGCCGGAGATCACGAGGCTCTCGCCCGTGTCCGCCTCGCCGGCCATGCCGCCCTGCCCTCCCGAGGCCGTGTTGCCCGCGGCGTTGATGCCGTCGTTGCTCGCGGTGACCGAGACCGTGCCGCCCGAGATCGCGACGTCCACCCCCTCGAGGCCCTCCACGGCCTCGGCGATCGTGACGTCGCCGCCGCGGATCTCGAGCCGCTGCTCCGCGTGCACGCCGTCGTCGCCCGACGAGATCGTGAGCGTGCCGCCGCCGATGCCCACGGAGCCGTCGGAGTGCAGCCCGTCGTCGGCCGCGTCGATCGCGATGTCGCCGCCCTCGACGACGACCGTGACGCCGGCGGCCACGCCCTGCGGCACGTCGTCGGCGGCGGTGGCCGCCGTGCCCGCGACGATCGAGACCGTGCCGTCGGTGACCACGACGTCGGTGGCGGCGGAGACGCCGTCGTCGCCGCTGGTGAGATCGATCGTGCCGCCCGCGAGCCAGACGTAGCCCTTCGTGTCGTCGCCGTCCTGGTCGCTCTTGAGCGCGTCGCCTCCGGCGGTCACGGTAAGCGTGCCTCCGGAGACGACGAGCGCGTCCTTGCCGCGCAGCCCGTCGTCGGCCGCGTCGACGGTGATCCCACCGGAGAGGACGACGAGATCGTCGGTGCTCGTGATGCCGTCGTTGCCGTTGCCGGTCACGGTGAGCGATCCCGTGCCGGTGATCGTGAGATCGGCGTCGGCGTGGATCGCGGCGTTGGTGTCGGCGCCGTCCGGATAGGACGCGGCGTCCGACACCGTGTTGTCGCCCGTCAGGGCGATCACGACGTCGTCGGCGGTGCTGACGGTGATCGCCGGCCCGTCGGATGCCGCGATGTCGGCGCCGTCGAGGATCAGCACGACCCGCGCGTCGTCCGGCGCGGCGACGACGACCCGGCCCTCCAGCGAGCCCGAGAGGCGGAAGACCCCGGCATCCGTGATCGTCACGGTGGATCCGGAGACGCGGACCCCGTCGGAGCTCGACGTCGCCGTCGCGCCGTCGAGCGCGATGTCGACCGCGTCGGACGCCGACCAGTCTCCGTCGTAGACGACGGTGGCGTCGGCGTTCGCGGCCAGCACGGCGGCCGCGTTCAGCCCGGCCCCGGGCACGGCCTCGTTCGTCGCGCCGGGGGCGGTGGTCGTCGCGGCGTCGATCCACGCCGCGGGCTCCGAGGCGGCGGAGGAGCAGCCGGCGAGCACGAGCGCCGTGACGGCGAGCGGAGCGGCGGCGAGGGTCAGGCGGCGGTGGGACATGGTGTCTCCTCGGGGTCGGGACGGGTGACGGCGGTGCGGGGATCGGCCGGGGCGGCGCGATGCGGCATCGGCGAGCGATGCGACGGCGCGAACGGGCCGTCGAGCAGCCGTGCCCAGCGGTTGCGGGGCAGCCGGTCGTCGAGGGCCGCGAGGCCGGTCGCGTACTTGCTGACGGTCGCCGGGCGATGGCCGGAGCGCCAGAGCAGGCGATCGACGGCGGACGCCGACGACGGCGACTTCGTCTCGACGATCGCGATGTCGCGGAGCGCGAAGCCCGCGCCGTCGGGCCCGACCCAGGCGAGATCGGTGTCGATCGTCGCACGGGCGGCGCCGTCGGAGCACAGCAGGGTCGCACGACGGTAGCGGGTCGTCAGCGTCGCACGCAGATCGTCGGCGCGCCCGGGGGCGACGCCGATCGTCGCGAGAGCCGCGGCGACCTCGGTCCGCGCCTGCGGCGTGAGCTCGGCGCGGCGCGCGGTGTCGTAGGGGTCGCGGTCCTTGACCGTCGTGCCGCGGGCGCCCCGCGTCTTGATCTCCAGGAACGAGCCGCCCGTGTCGAGATAGCTGCGGGTGCGCAGCTTGAACCGTCGCCGCCGCGGGCGCGCCGCCATCCGGAAGCTCAGCAGGTCGGGGGTGTCGAAGTACACCGACTCGTAGGCGAAGTCGCGGGCGCCGTCGATCTCCAGGACGCGGGTGCCCGGGTCGAGCGCGGCCAGGACGGCGTCGACGCCGCCGCGGGGGACGACGTACTTGCGATCCACGCGCGCCAGGAGCGCGGCCTCGGCGACGAGCTCCTCGAGGCCGATCGCGTCGAACCGCGTCAGGTCGGTCATCGGACCGCCTCCGCGTCGTCGAGGGCGACGCGCACCGCGCGCGCCGGCGCGACGCGGTAGCGCACGTCGACGAGCGTCGTGTCGTCGACGAGGTCGAGCTCCTGCAGCGAGATCGAGGCGATCTCGGCGCCGAGCCGGGCGGCCAGCTCCGCGCGGAGCTCGTCCTCGTCCGCGATCGCGCGATCGATCCGCACGAGCTGATGGCGGGCCCGTGCGAGGAGGAACGGATGGTCGGCGGCCCACATGACGAGCAGGATGAGCACGATCAGCCCTGTGACCGGCCATGGGTCGGTCTGCGGCAGGCCGGCGACGAGCCCGATCGCGAGCGCCGCGAAGTAGTACGCGACCTCGCGCTGGGAGATCTCCGACGAGCGCAGGCGGATGATCGACAGCACCCCGAAGATGCCGAGGCCCAGGCCCATCGCCACCTCGGCGCTGCCGAGCACGGAGGCCACGACGAGCACGCCGACGTTCACGCCGAGGAAGGCGACGACGAGGTCGCGGCGGTGGTGACGCCGGTAGTACAGGCCGAGGCTCAGCAGGAGCGCCGCCGCGAGGTCGACGCCGACGAGGACGAGGGAGGGGAGGGTCATGGAGTTCTCCTGATGTTCATGTGCTGGTCACCATTCGAGGCGCCGTTCCTTGGTCGTTCCTAAGCCGCATCCCGGTCCGGGGTATGAGTTCGGGCGCGCGGGGAGGGCGGCGCGGTCCGGGCGCGGCGGCGTGCGATCGACGGCGCGGCGACGGTCCTCGCGACGATTCAGGGGATGCCCAGCCGGGGACATCGAGGCGAGATCGGGGTGTCATCGCGCGTTCACGCGTCGCGGCTAGCCTGCCAGTGCGGCCCGGCGGCATCCGGCGGACCGGGCGTCATCCGGGGGGAGAACGAGGAATGGATCGGCGACGTACGTGGCAGTCTCCTGAGAACGAGTCCGACGAGCCCGAGTGGGACGACTTCGCCACCGGCGACTTCGAGTCGGGCGAGGACGACAGCCTCTGAGAACGTGTTCTGAGCACGTGTTCTGAGCACGGCCTCGGGGCATCGTGCCGGCCGCGGGCGGTGCGGACGGCCCGCACCGCCCGCGTGTCGGAGGTGCGATCTACGCTGGAGGCATGCAGACCACGCGCTCCGTCCGGCCGTTCGAGGTCATCAGCGAGTACCGGCCCAGCGGCGACCAGCCGCAGGCGATCGCGCAGCTCGCCGCGCGCATCAACGCCGGCGAGACCGACGTCGTGCTGCTCGGCGCGACCGGAACGGGCAAGTCGGCGACGACGGCCTGGCTCGTCGAGGCGGTGCAGCGGCCGACGCTCGTGCTCGCGCACAACAAGACCCTCGCGGCGCAGCTCGCGAACGAGTTCCGCGAGCTCATGCCGAACAACGCCGTCGAGTACTTCGTCAGCTACTACGACTACTACCAGCCCGAGGCCTACGTTCCGCAGACCGACACCTTCATCGAGAAGGACTCGTCGATCAACGCCGAGGTCGAGCGCCTCCGGCACTCCACGACCAACTCGCTGCTGTCGCGGCGCGACGTCATCGTGGTCTCCACGGTCTCGTGCATCTACGGCCTCGGCGCGCCGGAGGAGTACCTGCGGGCGATGGTCGCCCTGCAGGTGGGGGAGCGGTACGACCGCGACGCCCTCATCCGCAAGTTCATCGCCATGCAGTACAACCGCAACGACGTCGACTTCTCGCGCGGCAACTTCCGCGTGCGCGGCGACACGATCGAGATCATCCCGGTGTACGAGGAGTTCGCGGTGCGCATCGAGCTGTTCGGCGACGAGATCGAGGCGCTGTACATGCTGCATCCGCTCACGGGCGACGTCGTGCAGAGGCTCGACAGCGTGCCGATCTTCCCGGCGTCGCACTACGTGGCGGGCACCGACACGGTGCAGCGCGCGATCGGCACGATCGAGACGGAGCTGGCAGAGCGGCTCGCGGAGCTGGAGGGGCAGGGAAAGCTGCTCGAGGCCCAGCGGCTGCGCATGCGCACGACGTTCGACCTCGAGATGCTGCAGCAGCTCGGGTTCTGCTCCGGCATCGAGAACTACTCGCGTCACCTCGACGGGCGCTCGGCCGGCGAGCCGCCGCACACGCTGCTCGACTTCTTCCCCGACGACTTCCTCATGGTGATCGACGAGTCGCACGTGACGGTGCCGCAGATCGGCGCGATGTACGAGGGCGACGCCTCGCGCAAGCGCACCCTCGTCGACCACGGCTTCCGGCTGCCGAGCGCGCTCGACAACCGGCCGCTGCGCTTCGACGAGTTCAAGGCGCGCATCGGGCAGACCGTCTACCTGTCCGCGACGCCGGGGCGCTACGAGATGGGCATCGCCGACGGCGTCGTGGAGCAGATCATCCGCCCCACGGGCCTCGTCGACCCGCAGATCGTCGTGAAGCCGTCGAAGGGGCAGATCGACGACCTGCTCGAGGAGATCCGCGTGCGCGTCGAGCGTGACGAGCGCGTGCTCGTCACGACGCTCACCAAGAAGATGGCCGAGGAGCTCACCGACTTCCTCGGCGAGCACGGCGTGCGGGTGCGCTACCTGCACTCCGACGTCGACACGCTGCGCCGCGTCGAGCTGCTCACCGAGCTGCGGCAGGGCGTGTTCGACGTGCTCGTGGGCATCAATCTGCTGCGCGAGGGCCTCGACCTGCCCGAGGTGTCGCTCGTCGCGATCCTGGATGCCGACAAGGAGGGCTTCCTGCGCTCGGGCACGTCGCTCATCCAGACGATCGGGCGCGCCGCGCGCAATGTCTCGGGCGAGGTGCACATGTACGCCGACACGATGACCGACTCGATGAAGGCCGCGATCGAGGAGACCGAGCGCCGCCGCGAGAAGCAGCTCGCGTACAACGCCGAGCACGGCATCGACCCCCAGCCGCTGCGCAAGAAGATCGCCGACATCACCGACGCGCTCACGCGCGAGGCCGACGACACCGACCGCATGCTGCGGGGCAAGGGGAAGGGCGCGTCGAAGACGAAGTCGGGCAAGGGCAAGAGCCCGACGCCGCAGCTGCGCCAGGGCATCGCCGCCGAGGGGGCGACGCAGCTGGAGGCGACGATCGAAGACCTCACGGCCCAGATGCTCGCCGCCGCCGGCGAGCTGAAGTTCGAGCTCGCCGCGCGCCTGCGCGACGAGGTGCAGGACCTCAAGAAGGAGCTGCGCGCGATGGAGCGTGCGGGGCACGCCTAGCGCGCAGTCGCACGGCGAGGACGACACGGGCGTGAGCGAGCGGAGGATGCGGGCGTGAGGGCGAGGAGGACGCGGACATGAACGAGAGGCGGGCCGAGCTGGCCGACCGGATCCGGGCGATGCTGTCGGGCGAGCGTGTGGAGCAGAAGCGGATGTTCGGCAGCCTCGCGTTCATGGTCGACGAGCGCCTGCTCGTCGCGGCGTGGGGCGACGGCGACCTGCTCGTGCGCGTGGACCCCGAGCGCAGCCCCGAGCTGCAGCTCCTGCCGGGCGCCCGGCAGGCCGAGATGGGCGCCGCCCGCCGGTCGATGGGCCCCAGCTGGCTGAGCGTCGACGCCGACGCGATCGCCGACGACGACCGGCTGCTGTTCTGGATCGACGTCGCCCGCGAACACCACGCCTCCCGCTGACCCCCCGCGCTCGGCGGTCGCCCACCTCGCCCCGCTGGTTGAGTAGCCGCCGCAGGCGGCGTATCGAAACCCATGTAACGGTCCGCGGGAAGGGTCTCGATACACTCGCGGCTCCGCCGCGAGCACTCGACCAGCGGGACGGTGTCGGCGGCGCTCGAACTCTGGACGCTTTCGGCGCTCGAAAAGTGAACGGTTGCGGGCAGTCTAGCTAGGTGTTTCGTCGGTGGTGGTGCGGATGCTGGGGAGGCTGTCGATGCCGCGGCCGCGGAGTCGGTAGCTGGCGCCTTTGAGGGTGAGGACGTCGGCGTGGTGAACGATGCGGTCGATCATCGCGGCGGCAACGGCCTGGTCGCCGAAGACCCCTCCCCAGCTGGAGAACGGCAGGTTCGAGGTCAGGATCAGTGACGCGTGCTCGTAGCGGCTGGAGACGAGTTGGAAGAACAGGTTCGCTGCGTCTTGTTCGAACGGGAGGTAGCCGACTTCGTCGACGATGATCAGCCCGTAACGCCGCAGCCGGGCGAGCTCTTTCGGGAGGTTGCCTTGCCGGTGGGCGTCGGTGAGGCGGGTGACCCAGTCGGTCGCGGTCGCGAACAGCACTCGGTGCCCGTGGCGGGCGGCGACGATTCCGAGCGCGGTCGCGAGGTGGGTCTTCCCGGTTCCGGGAGGGCCGAGCAGGACCACGTTCTGCGCTTCGAGGAGGAACCCTCCCGAAGCGAGCGCCGCGATCTGCTGCCGAGTGGCTGGTTGCGCGTCCCAGTCGAAGTCCTCGAGCGTCTTCCGGCTCGGGAACCCGGCCGCTTTGATCCGCAGCTCCGCGCCGGAAGCGTTGCGAGCGCTCACTTCGCGTTCGAGGACGGCGGCGAGGTAGTCCTCGAACGACCACCCGGCGTCGCGTGCTTGGTCCGCCATCCGGGCTGCGGCCTCCGTGATCCGGGGTGCCTTGAGTGCGCCGGCGAGGTAGGTGATCTGCTTCACCGACTCGCTGGTCTTCGAGGTAGCCATCAGGCGACTCCTTCGATCCCGAACGCCCGGTCGTAGTCCGCGAGATCACGCGCCAGGTCATCAACGGGATCAGGACGTGGGGTCTGGAACTGTTGCCGCAGCCGTTTCGCGGCCTCCAGATGTGCGGGATCGGTGATCGTGGAGCCGCGCGCCCAGACCCGCGCGTGGTCAGCGACCAGCCTGTCCTCCAGGCGCACCCGAACACGGTCGAGATCGGCGATTACGTCGACAAACCGGCCTATCGCGGCGGGATCGACGGAGTAGTCGCTCGCGTCGAGGCGGACGTAGTAGTCCCGCCCGAGGCGGACTCGTTCTCGCCAGCCCAGTTGCAGCGGGATCGGCGGCAACGGGAGCATCCGTGAACGGTCGTGGCCGATCAGATCGACCGGGCGTGCCTTGATCGTCCGCACCACCCTCGCGTTCGCTCTCTCCAGCCAGCCCTCCAGCTGGGCGTTGAAGTCCGCCGGGGAAGTGAACGTGCGGCCGGGCATGAACGAGGTCTCGAGCCAGCCGTTGCGGCGCTCCACGATCCCTTTCGATTCCGGGTCGTAGGGCCTCAGCTGCACGACCTTCGTCGCGAGGGTCCCCGCGAACGCCGCAACACCTTGCGCGAGGCGGCCGCGCTGCCCGATGCCGGACTCGTTGTCCCAGATCAGCCGCCGCGGGACCGCGCCGAGCCGTTGGATGAGATCCCAGTGCCCGAGCAGCAGATCCTCCGTCTTCCTGGTCGGGATCATCCGCGCAGTCACGAACCGCGAATGCGCCGCGACGATCACCAACACCGGCAACAGCGCCGTCGTGCCGTCCTCGAGCGGGATCTTCCGCGGCGGGAACCAGAGATCACATTGAGCCGCATCGCCCGCCGCCCACGAGAGCCGATCCGCCGGGTCGACCGGGTGATGCTCAGGTCGCAGTCTCACGACATTGTCCCGGAACCAGCGGATCGAGCCCTCCCAACCAACCCGCTCCGCGAGCACCGTCGCCGGCATCCGCGGATGCTCGGCGAGCAACGCCCGCACCCGCACCTCGAACGGCGTGAACGACGTCGGCCGCGGCGACCGCTCATACTTCGGCGGCCCGTCGGAGTTCACCGCCTTGATCACGGTCGTCCGCGAGATCCCCAACCGCGCCGCGATCTGCGCTTTCGGAACCCCGTCCGAAGCCAGCCTCCTGATCAGCGCCCAGTCTTCCAAAGTGATCACTCTCCAATCGTTGAGTGTCCACTTTTCGAGCGCCGCTATCGATCAGTTCTCAAGCGCCGTCGACAGACGGGACGCCTCGGCCCGCCTACCTCACCCCGCACCCACCCCCGCTGGTTGAGTAGCCGCCGCAGGCGGCGTATCGAAACCCGTGCAACGGTCCGCGGGAAGGGTCTCGATACACTCGCGGCTCCGCCGCGAGCACTCGACCAGCGGGAGAGAACACCACCAGCGGGAGAGAACACGACCAGCGGAGAGAGAACACCACCAGCGGGAGAGAACACCACCAGCGGGGAGAGAACGCGACCGAGGGCACGCCCATGCCCCGTCCTCACCCCGCTGGTTGAGTAGCCGCCGAAGGCGGCGTATCGAAACCCTCTCCGTCGACGCGATACCCCCTCACCCCGCACACACCCATGCCTTCCACCGCGGAACCCGACCAACGGTCATTGTTCATATCTACGAAAATTCATGCTATACTTATTCCGAGAGATTCGAAACACGCGGTGGGTGGGGCTTCGGCCCCGCTGGGGATAGACAGCCTGCACGACGGCAACGAGGGAAGAGAACGAGTCTCGCTCCTTTCCCTGTCCACGTGTCCCCACGGGAGTTTCCGTGTCTCATCCTCAACCGCTCGACGGTCCCCGCAGCACCGCGGCCGCCGCCGGGAGCACTGTGCACCGGCCACCCCGCGAGCTGTGCCGTGCCGACGAGGTCGTGGACGCGTTCGTCGCGGCGGCGCGTGAGCGGAGCGCGCTGGATGCCCGGGAGATCCGCATCCTCGCCCGCGCGGCCGAGCTCATCGGCGGTGATGGCCCGCGATCCGAGGTCACCCGAGATCTAGCCCGCCGATCGCTCATCGCCGAGCTGGCGGCCGCGACCCGGATGAGCGAGTGGACGGTCACGCGGCTGCTCAACCAGGCCGTCGACGTCTGTGCCCGGTTCCGCGTGGCGGTTGACGCCGTGGAACGGGGCGAGATCTCCCGCATCCACCTGCTGACGATCTATGAGGCCGGTGCCGACATCGAGGACGATGCGCGTGTCGCCGAGTACGTGACCCACGCGCTGGGCAAGGCGCGTGTCCTCACGCCGGGCAGGCTGCGCCCGATCGTGACCGGGCTCGCGGAACGCTACCGCGACCGTTCCCTGGCCGAGCGCGCCGCCCGCGCGGCGGAACGACGCCGTGCCGGCGTGCGCGATCTCTCCGACGGGCTCGCGGAGCTGTTCGCGATCCTGCCCGCGACCCTCGCGCACGCGATCGACGACCGGCTCACCCAGCAGGCCCGTGCGATCAGAGACGAGCGTGATCGTGGGCGGAGGACGCATCAGGACGCGCTCGATGGCGTGACCCTGGCGGATGCTGGCGTGCCGGATACCGGTGTGACGGATACAGGCGTGGCGGATGCCGGCGTGGCCGATGCCGACGTGGCGGAGCGCGATGGCGACCGTGCGCGGGACGGCGGTGGCGATGACGTGCGCGAGACCGATGGCGACGAAGGGAACCGCGGAAACGACGGGAGCGACGGGGACGACCGGAACGACGGGCGCGACGGGGACGACGGAAGCGATGGGAACGCCGGGCGCGATGGGGACGACGACGACCGGCCCTCGGCGGACACTCGCACCCTCGATCAGCTCCGCGCCGATGTCCTCACCGACCTGCTGCTCACCGGAACGCCGGACACCTGCCTCGGCGGTGACGGGCTCGGGCACATCCGCGCGAACGTGACGATCACGATTCCCGTGCTGTCGATGGCGGGCGACTCGACGGAGCCCTGCATCCTCGCGGGCCACGGGCCCATCGACCCCGTGACCGCCGCCCGGCTGGCCGGCGCGGCATCGGGGTGGGACAGGGTGATGACCTCGCCGCTCGACGGAGCCGTCCTCGCGACGGATCGCTATCGTCCACCGGAGGCGCTGCGGAGGTTCCTCCGCGCGCGGGACGAGCACTGCCGCTTCCCCGGGTGCCGCAGAAACGCCGTCCGCTGCGATGTGGACCACACGATCGACGCCGCGAGAGGCGGCCCCACGACACCCGGCAACACGGCGCACCTGTGCCGCCGGCATCACACCGTGAAGCATCACACCGCCTGGTCGGTGCGGCAGGAGGCGCCGGGCGTGCTGGTGTGGACCAGTCCGTCCGGGCGCCGGCACACCGATCGACCCGAGCCGACCGTGAGATTCGTGCCGGAGCACGCGCTTCCGCCCCCGCCACCCCGAACGCGACGGTGGTACGCCGACCTCCCGTCGGCGACCGATGCCCCCTTCTGAGCGCGAGTGAGCGCGAGCGAACCTTCGGAGCGTGCGCGAACCTTCGGAACGCGAGCGAGCCTTCGGAACGCGAGCGAACGCGAGCAAGGCCGAGTGCCGGGAAGCTGATCGTGAGGAACGGAGATGGTGACGGAGGATAGGGTGCCGTCATGACGAAACGCACGGCGGTCATCGCGGGTGCGTCGGGCTTTCTCGGTCGCGCCCTGCACGCGGCCCTCGGCGACGACGGCTTCCGCGTGCGCACGGTCGGGCGCCGCGGCGACGCCACGTGGGCCGATCCCGACGCGATCGCCGCGGAGATCGACGGCTCCGACGTGCTGATCAACCTGGCGGGCAAGAACGTCAACTGCCGCTACACCGATGCTGCGCGCGACGAGATCCTGCGATCCCGTGTCGAGACGACGCGCGCGCTGCGCGCGGCGGTCGAGCGGGCGGCGCGTCCGCCCGCGGTGTGGCTCAACGCCTCGACGGCCACGATCTACCGGCACGAGATGCGCGCGCCGAACACCGAGGCGACGGGCGTGATCGGCACGGGCTTCTCCGTCGACGTCGCCCGGGCCTGGGAGGCGGAGCTCTTCGCCGGCGACCCGCCCCCGACCCGTCGTGTCGCGCTGCGCATGGCCGTCGTGCTGGGCGACGGCCCCGCGACGAACCTCCTCCTCCGTCTCGCGCGCACCGGTCTGGGCGGCACGCAGTACGACTGCTGGGCGCCGCCGCATCGTCGCTACCGCGGAATCGGCGCCGAGCCGACGGACGACCCTGCGCACTGGCATCGCACCCGCGGACGCCAGCGGTTCAGCTGGATCCACGTCGACGACGTCATCGGCGGCGTGCGATTCCTGATCGATCGCGACGACCTCGCGGGGCCCGTCAACCTCGCCGCACCGAACCCGAGCGACAACCGCACGCTCATGCGCACGCTGCGGCGCGTCGTGGGCGCCCCGATCGGGCTGCCGTCCAACCGGCTCATGCTGGAGCCCGCGATGTGGGTGCTGCGCACCGAGCCCGAGCTCGTGCTCAAGAGCCGCTGGGTGCTGCCCGGCGTCCTCGACGCGTCGGGCTATCGCTTCGCGTTCCCGGAGCTCGAGCCCGCGCTGCGGTCGATCGCGACGCGCTAGCCCGGCAGAAGCCAGGCGCCGAGCACCGCGGCGCCCAGCACGACGGCCCACGCGGGCGCCTTCCAGGCCGACAGCGCCACGAACGCCGCGATCGCGACGCACATCGCGCCGATCGACGTGATGCCCTCCGTGAACACGGGCGAGTACAGGGCGGCGGCGAGGATGCCGACGACGCCCGCGTTCGCGCCCGCCAGCGCGCCCCGTGCGACGGCGGAGCCGCGCAGCCGCTCCCAGAACGGCAGCACGCCCACGACGAGCAGGGCGCCCGGCAGGAAGATCGCGACGAGCGCGATCGCCGCGCCGCCCAGGCCCGACGGAGCGGACGTCGACGCCGCCCCCAGGAACCCCGCGAACGTGAACAGCGGGCCGGGGACCGCCTGCGCGAGGCCGTAGCCCGCGAGGAACGCGTCGGCGCCGATCGTGCCGGCCTGCACAGTCTCGGCCTCCAGCAGCGGCAGCACGACGTGCCCGCCGCCGAAGACGAGGGCGCCGGCGCGATAGTACAGGTCGAAGGCCGACACCGTCGGGTCCGCCAGCACCGCCGCCGCCACGGGGAGCCCCGCGAGCAGCACGCCGAAGGCGACGAGGCACGCGACCGCCACGGCACGCGGCATCCGCACGGCGAAGGACTCGTCGACGCTCGGCGCCGGGGTCGTCCCCCGCAGCAGGACCAGCCCCGCGACGGCCGCCGCGCCGATCGCGCCGACCTGGCCCAGGGCCCCGGGAACCGTGAGCGCCACGATCGCCCCGGCCCCCGCGATGGTGGCGCGCGGCGCGTCCGGCGCGAGCGTGCGCGCCATGCCCAGCACGGCGAGCGCCACGACCGCGACCGCCGCGGCCTTGAGACCCGCGATCCATCCGGTGCCGTCGAGGCCGTCGATCGCCGCCAGTCCGTAGGCGCACGCGACGAGCACGATCGCCGAGGGCAGCGTGAAGGCCGCCCATGCGGCGAGCAGGCCACCCGCGCCCGCGCGCTGCAGGCCGATCGCCATGCCCACCTGGCTCGACGCCGGACCCGGCAGGAACTGGCACAGGGCGACCAGGTCCGCGTACGCCCGGTCGGTCAGCCAGCGCCGCCGCACGACGAACGCCTCACGGAAGTACCCGAGGTGCGCCACGGGGCCGCCGAACGACGTGAGGCCGAGCACCAGGAACGCGCGGAACACCTCGCCCACGCTCCCCGGATGCCGTGCTCCCGGGAGCCGGTCGTCTCGCCCCTCGGCCATGACGTCCCAGTCTGACCGGGCCGGCGTCGCCGGCTCAAGTCCGCGCGGGTCTGTTCACCGAGACGTCATCTGCGCCGTCCGTGTCCGTGCGGTGCTCACGGGCGACGCTCACGGGCAGTGCATGAGCGGCTTCGGACCCGAGCGGTCGAAGGTGTGCTCCGACATGGGGCGGCGGCACAGCGGGCACGCGCGCTCGGCGCGCGAGGGCTCGGGCTCGGTCTCGTACGGCCCCACCGACGCCGGGCCCGCGAACCGGATCAGCTTCGCGTTGAGGTACGCGTACCACCCGCCCGCCTCCCTCACCCGCGCGCTCAGGCTCTTGCGCGGGTTCGCGGGCGTGCCGTCGGGATCGTTTCGCGTCATGATCATTAGTGTACTAACGAAAGCGTAGGATGGATGCCATGGACCCGCGCGACGAGCTGCTGAGGCTCGAGAACCAGCTGTGCTTCGCGATCGTCACGGCCGCGCGCAACGTCGTCTCGATCTACCGGCCCATCCTCGAGCCGCTCGGCCTCACCCACCCGCAGTACCTCGTCATGCTCGCCCTCTGGGAGAGCGCGCCCCGCTCGCTCGGCGAGCTCGCCGAGGAGCTCGCGATGGAGCCCGCGACTCTCTCGCCGCTCGTGAAGCGGCTGGAGGCCCAGGGCCGCGTCACGCGCACCCGCCGCGCCGCCGACGAGCGCGTGCTGGAGATCGGCCTCACCGACGACGGGCGCGCGCTCCGCACACAGGCTCTGAGCGTGCCCGAGCAGGTCATGGCGCACGTGGGGATGGACGCCGCGCAGCTCGCCGCGGTGCGCGACGGGCTCGCTCCGTTCGCGGGCCGTCGTTCGCCCTGACCGAACCGCGAGGCCCGTGTCGGACCCCCAACCTAGACTTGTCGCGTGCCGATCGTCCCTGTTGCCTCAGCCTCGAAACTCAGCGTCCGCGGAGCCCGCGTCCACAACCTCAAGAACGTGGATCTCGACATCCCGCGCGATGCGCTCGTGGTGTTCACGGGTCTCTCCGGGTCGGGCAAGTCGAGCCTCGCGTTCGACACGATCTTCGCCGAGGGCCAGCGCCGCTACGTCGAGTCGCTGAGCGCGTACGCGCGTCAGTTCCTGGGCCAGGTCGACCGTCCCGACGTCGACTTCATCGAGGGACTGTCGCCCGCGGTCAGCATCGACCAGAAGTCGACCAACCGCAACCCGCGCTCGACCGTCGGCACGATCACCGAGATCCACGACTACATGCGCCTGCTGTGGGCGCGCATCGGCGTGCCGCACTGCCCCGAGTGCGGCGAGCGCATCCAGCGGCAGACCGTGCAGCAGATCGCCGACCAGCTCGCGGAGCTGCCCGAGCGCACGCGCTACCAGATCGTCGCGCCGGTCGTCACGCAGAAGAAGGGCGAGTTCGTCGACCTCTTCAAGGAGCTGAGCGCGAAGGGATACGCGCGTGCCGTCGTCGACGGCGAGCTCGTGCAGCTCGCCGAGCCGCCGGCGCTGAAGAAGAGCTACAAGCACGACATCGCCGTCGTCGTCGACCGCCTCGTCGCGGCCCCCGACCTGCTCGGCCGCATCACCGACTCCGTCGAGACGGCGCTGGGTCTGGCCGGCGGCATCGTGCAGGTCAACTTCGTCGACGAGGAGGGCGACGCGGCGTGGCAGAGCTTCAGCGAGAAGCTCGCCTGCCCCAATGGGCACCCGCTGCAGCTGACCGAGATCGAGCCGCGCACCTTCTCGTTCAACGCGCCGTTCGGCGCGTGTCCCGCGTGCTCGGGCCTCGGCACGCGCATGTCGGTCGACGTCGACCTCATGCTCGGCGACGAGGAGCTCTCGATCGCCGAGGGCGTGATCCTGCCGTGGACGACGCAGGGCAAGGGTCTGTACCAGTACTACGAGCGGCTGCTGCAGGGCCTCGCCGACGACCTCGCCTTCGACCTCGACACCCCCTGGCGCGACCTGCGCGTCGACGTGCAGCAGGCCGTGCTGCACGGCGAGAACTACAAGGTCACCGTGAAGTGGCGCAACAAGTACGGCCGCGAGATGCGCTACTCGTCGGGGTTCGAGGGCGTCGTCCCCTACATCGAGCGCCAGTACCTGCAGGCCGAGTCCGACACCCAGCGCCAGCGCTGGGCCGAATACCTGCGCGAGGTGCCGTGCCCCGTCTGCGACGGCGCCCGCCTCAAGCCCGAGGTGCTCGCGGTGCTCGTGCACGGGCACTCGATCGCCGAGGCGTCGAACCTCAGCCTCGCCGAGGCGCACGCGTTCTTCGCCGACCTGCAGCTGACCGACCGCGAGGCGAAGATCGCCGCGCAGGTGCTGCGCGAGATCCGGCTGCGCCTCGACTTCCTCATCCAGGTCGGCCTCACCTACCTCAACCTGTCGCGCTCGGCCGGCTCGCTCTCGGGCGGTGAGGCGCAGCGCATCCGCCTCGCGACGCAGATCGGCTCCGGCCTCACGGGCGTGCTCTACGTGCTCGACGAGCCGTCGATCGGCCTGCATCAGCGCGACAACCGCCGCCTCATCGAGACGCTGCTGCGCCTGAAGAGCCTCGGCAACACCCTCATCGTCGTCGAGCACGACGAGGAGACCGTGCAGGCGGCCGACTGGATCGTCGACATCGGCCCGCGCGCGGGCGTCGACGGGGGAGAGGTCGTGCACTCCGGGCCGCTCGGCGCGCTCCTCGACGACGAGCGGTCGATCACGGGCGCCTACCTGTCCGGCCGGCGCAGCATCGCGACGCCGGCGAAGCGCCGCAAGATCGACCGGAAGCGGCAGATCAGCGTCGTCGGCGCGCGCGAGAACAACCTCAAGAACGTCTCCGTCGACTTCCCGCTCGGCGTGCTCACCGCCGTCACGGGCGTGTCGGGCTCCGGCAAGTCGTCGCTCGTCAACGACATCCTCTACGAGGTGCTCGCCGCGCGCCTCAACGGCGCCCGCACCGTCCCCGGCAAGCACACGCGCGTCACGGGACTGGAGCACCTCGACAAGGTCGTGCACGTCGACCAGGCGCCGATCGGCCGCACGCCGCGGTCGAACCCCGCCACCTACACGGGCGTGTTCGACCGCATCCGCACCCTGTTCAGCGAGACGCCCGAGGCCAAGGCGCGCGGCTACCAGCCGGGCCGCTTCAGCTTCAACGTCAAGGGCGGCCGCTGCGAGGCCTGCTCGGGCGACGGCACGATCAAGATCGAGATGAACTTCCTGCCCGACGTCTACGTCGACTGCGAGGTCTGCCACGGCAAGCGCTACAACCGCGACACGCTGAGCGTGCACTACAAGGGCAAGAACATCGCCGAGGTGCTGGAGATGCCGATCGCCGAGGCGGCGGAGTTCTTCGAGCCGATCCAGGCGATCCACCGCTATCTCAAGACGCTCGTCGACGTGGGCCTCGGCTACGTGCGCCTGGGCCAGTCGGCCACGACGCTCTCGGGCGGCGAGGCGCAGCGCGTCAAGCTCGCGACCGAGCTGCAGCGCCGGTCGAACGGGCGCAGCATCTACGTGCTCGACGAGCCGACGACGGGCCTGCACTTCGAAGACGTCAGCCGCCTGCTCGAGGTGCTGAACGGCCTCGTCGACAAGGGCAACTCCGTCATCGTCATCGAGCACAACCTCGACGTCATCAAGTCGGCCGACTGGGTCATCGACCTCGGGCCCGAGGGCGGCTCGGGCGGCGGCGAGATCATCGCGACCGGCACGCCCGAGCAGGTCGCGAAGGCCGAGGGGAGCCACACGGGCGCGTTCCTCGCCGAGATCCTGCCGGCCGCCGCCTCGACGCGATCGTCGCGCAGGGCGAGCTGAGATGGCATCCCCCCTGCCCTACAAGCCGAAGCCGGGGGAGATCCCGACCTCTCCCGGCGTCTACCGCTTCCGCGACGCGCAGGGGCGCGTGCTCTACGTCGGCAAGGCCAAGAACCTGCGCGCCCGGCTCTCGAACTACTTCGCCCCGCTGCACACGCTGCACGAGCGCACGCGCCGCATGGTCACGACGGCCGCCTCGGTCGAATGGACCGTCGTCCCGACCGACGTCGACGCGCTGCAGCTGGAGTACACCTGGATCCAGGAGTACTCGCCGCCCTTCAACGTGCGCTACAAGGACGACAAGTCCTACCCCTACATGGCGGTGACGCTCGCCGACGAGGCGCCGCGCGTCATCGTGACGCGCAACCGGCGCATCAAGGGCGCGAAGTACTTCGGCCCGTACCCCAAGGTCTGGGCCGTGCACGACACGATCGACCTGATGATCAAGGTCTTCCCGATCCGCACGTGCAGCGACTCCTCGTACAAGAAGGCGATGGCCAGCGGCCGGCCCTGCTTCCCCGGCCAGATCGGCCGCTGCGGCGGGCCGTGCTCGATGCGCGTCACGATCGAGGAGCACCGGGCGATCGTCGACGACTTCGTCGCCTTCATGTCCGGCAGCGACCAGCGCTTCACCCGCGAGCTCACGGCCCGCATGCACGAGGCGGCCGCCGTCTTCGACTACGAGAGCGCCGCGATGTACCGCGACAAGCTGCAGTCGATCGAGGCCGTGCTCAGCAAGAGCGCGCTCGTGCTGAGCGAAGACACGGATGCCGATCTCTTCGGCATCGCCGAGGACGAGCTGTCGGCGGCCGTGCAGCACTTCATCGTGCGCGGCGGCCGGGTGCGCGGCGTGCGCGCCAGCACGATCGACAAGGAGCTCGACATCTCGGGCGCCGAGCTCGTCGACCAGGTGCTGCAGCGCGCCTACGGCGACGCGACCGACATCCCGCGGCAGGTGCTCGTGCCCCAGCTGCCCGAGGACGCCGCCGAGATCGAGCAGTGGCTCGCGGCGCACCGCGGATCCCGCGTGACCGTGCAGGTCGCCCAGCGCGGCGCCAAGGCCGAGCTCATGCGCACCGCGACCGTCAACGCGCAGCAGGCGCTGCTGCTGCACAAGACCCGCCGCACGAGCGACTACACGGCGCGCACCAAGGCCCTCACCGACCTGCAGGAGGCCCTCGGCCTCGACGAGGCGCCCCTGCGCATCGAGGGGTTCGACGTGTCGCACCTCGGCGGCACCAACGTCGTCGCCTCGATGGTCGTGTTCGAGGACGGGCTGGCCCGCAAGGACCAGTACCGCTCGTTCGGCATCACCGAGACCACCGACGACACCGACTCGCTCTACCAGGTGCTGACCCGCCGTCTCGCCCGGCTCGACGACGAGGAGAGCCCGGTCGCCGTCGCCGAAGAGGAGACCGAGGGCTCGGCCCGCCGGCGCCCGCGGTTCGCGTACCGCCCGCAGCTGCTCGTCGTCGACGGCGGCAAGCCGCAGGTCGAGGCCGCCGCCCGCGCCCTGCACGACGCGGGGCACGACGAGATCGCGCTGTGCGGCATCGCCAAGCGGCTCGAGGAGGTATGGCTCCCCGGCGAGGACTTCCCCGTGATCCTGCCCCGCACGTCCGAGGCGCTCTACCTC
Source organism: Microbacterium sp. No. 7 (assembly GCF_001314225.1). Classification (NCBI taxonomy): domain Bacteria; kingdom Bacillati; phylum Actinomycetota; class Actinomycetes; order Micrococcales; family Microbacteriaceae; genus Microbacterium; species Microbacterium sp. No. 7. The sequence goes on along the minus strand of NZ_CP012697.1, from coordinate 2,738,971 downwards.
CTGCAGCGCCTGCGCGACGAGGCGCACCGGTTCGCCATCACGCATCAGCGCCGTCGCCGCAAGCGCGACATCACGACCGTGCTGAGCGAGGTCCCCGGCCTCGGCCAGGCGCGGATCACGGCGCTGCTGCGCCACTTCGGGTCGGTCGCGAAGCTGCGCGCCGCGACGCCCGAGCAGCTCGAGGAGCTGCCGGGCATCGGGCCGGCGCTCGCCGCCGCGGTGCACGCGCATCTGGCCGACCCCCGGGCGCCCGGCACTGACTAGGCTGATTCCCGGGAGAGGGAGACACACCGTGGACGTTCAGTCGCTGCGAACCGAGGTGCTCATCGTGACCGGCATGTCGGGGGCGGGACGCACGACCGCGGCGAACGCGCTGGAAGACCTCGACTGGTACGTCGTCGACAACCTGCCGGCCCAGATGCTCGGCCCCCTGCTCGAGCTGAGCGAGCTCGCCGGCGACGCGATCCCGCGGCTCGCCGCCGTCGTCGACGTGCGCGGACGCGACATCGCCTCGCTGCCCGACGTCGCGCGCTCGCTGCGTGACGCGCGCTCGCTGCGCGTGCTGTTCCTCGACGCCTCCGACGACGTGCTCGTGCGCCGCTACGAGGCCGTGCGGCGGCCGCACCCGCTGCAGGGCGAGGGCACGCTGCTCGACGGCATCCGGCTGGAGCGCGAGCGGCTCGCGTCCATCCGTGAGGCGGCCGACATCATCGTCGACACGAGCGCGCTCAACGTGCACCAGCTGTCGACGCACGTCGTCGACCTCTTCTCCGACGACGGCGACGCGCGGCACGCGATGACCGTGATGAGCTTCGGCTTCAAGTACGGCCTGCCGACGGATGCCGACCTCGTCGCCGACATGCGCTTCCTCCCCAACCCGTTCTGGAAGCCCGAGCTGAAGGCTCTCACGGGCGAGGACGAGGCCGTCCGCGAGTTCGTGCTCTCGCAGCCCGGCGCGCAGGAGTTCATCGACGCCTACGCGGCCGCGCTCGCCCCCGTGCTGGAGGGCTACCAGCGCGAGAACAAGCGGCACTCCGTCGTCGCCGTCGGCTGCACGGGCGGCAAGCACCGCTCGGTCGTCACGACGATCGAGCTCGCCCGCCGGCTCTCCGAGGTGCCGGGCGTCGCCGTGCGCATCAAACATCGGGACCTCGGTCGGGAGTAGGGTGGGAGGTCGTTCTCATTCGTCTCAGCCGTAAGGATCTCTGTGTCATTGACCGATTCCGTCAAGGACGAACTGGCCGCCGTTCGTGACCCCCGCCCCACCGCACGGGTCGCCGAGCTGACGGCGCTGCTGCGCTTCGCGGGCGGCCTGCACTCGATCGCGGGCCGCGTCGCGATCGAGGCCGAGCTGGAGAGCGACGTGCTGGCGCGGCGGACGGCGCGCGATCTCATGGAGATCTACGGCGTGCGGCCCGAGCTGCACCGCGTGCAGGCGTCGAGCGGCCGCAACGGCGGGCGGTTCGCCGTGCGCGTCATCGAGGGCGGCGAGACGCTCGCCCGCCAGACGGGCCTGCTCGACCAGCGCCGGCGCCCCGTGCGCGGCCTGCCGAACCGCCTCACGACGGGCGCCCGCCCCGACCTCGCCGCGATCTGGCGCGGCGCGTTCCTCGCCGCGGGCTCCCTCTCCGAGCCCGGGCGGTCGGCCGCCCTGGAGATCGCCTGCCCGTCGGCCGAGGCGGCGATGGCGCTCGTCGGCGCCGGAGCCCGCATCGGCATCTCCGCCAAGGCGCGCGAGGTGCGCGGCCTGCCCCGCGTCGTCGTCCGCGAGGGCGACGCGATCCGGATGGCGCTCGCCGAGATGGGCGCGCAGCGGACGGCCGCCGAGTGGGAGCAGCTGCGGCAGCGCCGCGAGGTGCGCGCCGGCGTCAACCGGCTCGTCAACTTCGACGACGCGAACCTGCGGCGCTCCGCGCAGGCGGCCGTCGCCGCGTGCGCGCGCGTCGAGCGCGCGCTGGAGATCCTCGGCGACACCGTGCCCGACCATCTCCGGCAGGCGGGGGAGCTGCGGCTCGCGCACCGCGACGCGAGCCTCGACGAGCTCGGACACCACGCCGACCCCCCGCTCACGAAGGACGCCGTCGCCGGTCGCATCCGCCGGCTCCTCGCGATGGCCGACAAGAAGGCCGCGACCGACGGCGTGCCCGACACCGAGTCGGCCGTGCCCGCCAACGTCGAGGATTGACCAGTATGACAGTGCGCGGCCCACGCGTCGCAGGCGCTCAATAGGATGGTGTCGTCCCCCTAGGCCGCGTCGGCGCGGCTCTGATCGGAAGAAGAGAGACCATGGCCAAGTACACCCTCCCGGACCTCGCATACGACTACTCGGCGCTCGCTCCGCACATCAGCGCGACCATCATGGAGCTGCACCACTCGAAGCACCACCAGGCCTACGTCACGGGCGCCAACACGGCGCTCGACCAGCTCGCCGAGGCACGCGAGAAGGGCGACTTCGCGAACATCAACAAGCTGGAGAAGGACCTCGCGTTCAACCTCGGCGGTCACACCAACCACTCCATCTTCTGGACCAACCTGTCGCCGAACGGCGGCGACAAGCCCACGGGCGATCTCGAGTCGGCCATCGACGACCACTTCGGCTCGTTCGACAAGTTCCAGGCGCACTTCACGGCCGCCGCGCTGGGCGTGCAGGGCTCCGGCTGGGCCGGCCTGTTCTGGGACTCGATCGGCGAGAACCTCATCATCCAGCAGTTCTTCGACCAGCAGTCGCAGTTCGCCGCCGGCACCGTGCCGCTGCTGCTGCTCGACGTGTGGGAGCACGCCTACTACCTCGACTACAAGAACGTGCGCGCCGACTACGTGAAGGCGTTCTGGAACATCGCCGACTGGGCAGGCGTCGCCGAGCGCTTTTCGACGGCACGCGACAAGACGGCCGGACTGCTCGCGTAGTAGGGTCGAACCACGGTGAGGATGCCGCCCTCCTTCGGCACGGCCGAGGATGACGGCATCCTCATTCTGTCCATGAAGATCGTCCCGGAGTGCTGACCTGCACCTCCCGGCGCGACCAAGAAACGGGAGACATCGTGTCTGTCAAGATCGGCATCAACGGCTTCGGCCGCATCGGACGCAACTACCTCCGCGCAGCCCTCGAGCAAGGCGCGGACCTCGACATCGTGGCGGTGAACGACCTCACCGACAACAAGGCCCTCGCCCACCTGCTCAAGTACGACTCGATCCTCGGGCGCCTCGGCCAGGAGGTCACCTACTCCGAGGACTCCATCACGGTCGGCGACAAGACCATCAAGGTCTTCGAGGAGCGCGACCCCGCCAACCTCCCCTGGGGCGAGCTGGGCGTCGACATCGTGATCGAGTCGACCGGTCGCTTCACCAACGCCGCCGACGCCAAGAAGCACCTCGACGCGGGCGCGAAGAAGGTCATCATCTCGGCCCCGGCCAAGGGCGAGGACGCGACGTTCGTGCTCGGCGTGAACGAGGGCGACTACGACCCCGCCGCGCACAACATCATCTCCAACGCGTCGTGCACCACGAACTGCCTCGCGCCGCTCGCGAAGGTGCTGAACGACGAGTTCGGCATCGTCCGCGGTCTCATGACCACGGTGCACGCCTACACCGCCGACCAGAACCTGCAGGACGGCCCGCACGAGGACCTGCGTCGCGCCCGCGCCGCAGCCATCAACATCGTGCCGACCAAGACCGGCGCCGCCCAGGCCGTCGCACTGGTCATCCCCGAGCTGAAGGGCAAGTTCGACGGCTACGCCCTGCGCGTCCCGATCCCCACCGGCTCGGCGACCGACCTCACCTTCGAGGCCGAGAAGCCCGTCACGGTCGAGTCGGTCAACGCGGCCGTCAAGGCCGCCGCGGAGGGCCCGCTCAAGGGCATCCTCGCCTACACCGAGGACCCGATCGTCTCGTCGGACATCGTGACCGACGCGCACTCGTCGATCTTCGACGCCGGCCTCACGAAGGTCATCGGCAACCAGGTCAAGGTCGTGTCGTGGTACGACAACGAGTGGGGCTACTCGAACCGCCTCGTCAACCTCACCGAGCTCGTCGCCAGCAAGCTCTGAGGTAGACACATGGCTCTGCGTACCCTCGATTCGCTGGGTCCGCTCGCCGGCAAGCGTGTCATCGTCCGTGTCGACTTCAACGTCCCCCTCAAGGACGGCGTCATCACGGACGATGGCCGCGTGCGGGCCGCGCTCCCCACGCTGAACCATCTCATCAACCAGGGCGCGCGGGTCATCGCGTGCTCGCACCTGGGCCGCCCCGACGGCGAGCCCAACCCGAAGTACAGCCTCGAGCCCGTCGCGCAGCGGCTCTCCGAGCTGCTCGGCAAGCCCGTCGCGTTCGCGAGCGACACGGTCGGCGCGTCGGCCGAGGCGGCGGTCGCCGCCCTCGGCGACGGCGAGATCGCCGTCATCGAGAACCTGCGGTTCAACCCGGGCGAGACGGCGAAGGACGAGGGCGAGCGCCGCGCGTTCGCCGAGCAGCTCGCCGCCCTCGGCGACGCGCTCGTCTCCGACGGGTTCGGCGTCGTGCACCGCAAGCAGGCGTCGGTCTACGACCTCGCCGAGCTGCTGCCGTCGGCCGCGGGCCTGCTCATCGAGAAGGAGGTCGACGTCCTCGACCGCCTCACCGAGCGTCCCGAGCGTCCCTACGCCGTCGTCCTCGGCGGCTCGAAGGTCAGCGACAAGCTGGGCGTCATCGAGCACCTGCTCCCGCGCGTGGACAAGATCCTCGTCGGCGGCGGCATGCTGTTCACCTTCCTCGCCGCGCAGGGCCACCCCGTGGGCAAGAGCCTGCTGGAGACCGACCAGCTCGACACCGTCAAGGGCTACATCCGGACGGCGGCCGAGAAGGGCATCGAGCTGATCCTTCCCGTCGACGCCGTCATGGCCTCCGGCTTCGCGGCCGACGCCGACCACGTGGTCGCCGCCGCGGACGCGCTGGAGGACACGCCCTTCGGCGCGGACGGCATGGGCCTCGACATCGGACCGCAGACGGCGGAGCTGTTCGCCGCCGCGATCCGCTCGTCGAAGACCGTGTTCTGGAACGGCCCCATGGGCGTGTTCGAGATGGCCGCGTTCGCCGAGGGCACCCGTGCCGTCGCGCAGGCGCTCACCGAGGTCGACGGCCTGTCGGTCGTGGGCGGCGGCGACTCCGCCGCGGCCGTGCGTCAGCTCGGCTTCGCCGACGACCGGTTCGGCCACATCTCCACCGGCGGTGGAGCCAGCCTCGAGTTCCTCGAGGGCAAGAAGCTTCCCGGCCTGGAGGTGCTCGGATGGCAGTGAGCAGGACCCCGCTGATCGCGGGCAACTGGAAGATGAACCTCGACCACCTGCAGGCGGTCGCCCTCGTGCAGAAGCTGCACTGGACGCTGAAGGACGCCGATCACGAGACCGGCTCGGTCGAGGTCGCCCTCTTCCCGCCGTTCACCGACATCCGGTCCGTGCAGACGCTCATCGACGCCGACAAGATCCCCTTCGCGTTCGGCGCGCAGGACCTGTCGGCGCACGACTCCGGCGCCTACACGGGGGAGGTCTCGGGGGCGTTCCTGAGCAAGCTCCAGTGCCGGTACGTCATCATCGGCCACTCCGAGCGTCGCGAGTACCACGCCGAGGGCGACGACCTCGTCGCCGCGAAGGTGCAGGCCGCGCTGCGGCACGGGCTCGTGCCGGTGATCTGCGTCGGCGAGACCCTCGAGCAGCTCGAGGAGTTCGGCGCGTCGGCCGTGCCGGTCAGCCAGCTGAAGGCGGCCCTCGCGGACGTGCCGGCCGACGCCGACATCGTCGTGGCCTACGAGCCGGTCTGGGCGATCGGCACCGGCAAGGTCGCGACGTCGGCGCAGGCGCAGGAGGTCTGCGCGGCGCTGCGCGCGGTCATCGCCGAGTCGCTCGGCGACGAGGCAGCGGCGCGCACGCGCGTGCTCTACGGCGGCTCGGTGAAGTCGAGCAGCATCGCGGGCCTCATGCGCGAGCCCGACATCGACGGCGCGCTCGTCGGCGGCGCGAGCCTGCTGGCCGACGAGTTCGCGGCCATCATCCGCTACCAGAAGCACGTCGGCGTCTGACACGCGGCGTGGTGCGGGTGCGCGGAAGAGCGCACCCGCACCACGCCGGTATACTGATCCCTTGTGCGATCCGCACGATCGCCGCGAAAGGCCTCAAAACTGTGCAGCTTCAGATCCTCGAGTACATCCTGCAGATTCTGCTGGGCATCACCAGCCTTCTGCTGACCCTGCTGATCCTGCTCCACAAGGGGCGCGGCGGCGGCCTCTCCGACATGTTCGGCGGCGGCATGAGCTCGTCGCTCGGCGCCTCGGGCCTCGCGGAGCGCAACCTGAACCGGTTCACCGTGATCCTCGCGCTCGTGTGGTTCCTCACCATCGTCGCGCTCGGCCTGATCACGAAGTTCCAGGGCATCTGATGGCGACGGGAGGCAACGCGATCCGGGGCACCCGCGTCGGCGCGGGCCCGATGGGCGAGCAGGATCACGGCCACCACGCCGACCGCATCGCCGTGTCGTACTGGGACGCGCTCGGCAACGAGACGGTGCGCTACTTCGCCGCGGGGATCAGCGAGGAGGAGATCCCCGAGACGATCGACTCGCCGCACTCCGGCCTGCCCGCCGGCCGCGACAGGGAGAACCCGCCCGCGCTGACCAAGACCGAGCCGTACAAGACGCACCTGGCCTACGTCAAGGAGCGCCGCACCGAGGAAGAGGCCGAGGCCCTGCTCGACGACGCGCTCAAGCAGCTGCGCGAGCGCCGCGGTCAGACGGACTGATCAGTCCTCGTCCTGTTCGATCAGGTCGGCCGGGACGTCGCGCGCGGCCGCGCGATCGATGAAGAACACCGTGTCGAGCTGGCCCTTGGCGCCCGCGGCGGGCACGGTCTCGTAGCTGGCGCCCGCGAGGGCGAGACCCAGCGCCGACGCCTTGTCGGCGCCGCCGACGACCATCCACACCCGCTGCGCCGCGTTGATCACGGGGCGCGTGAGGCTCACCCGCTCCGGCGGCGGCTTGGGGGAGTTGCGCACGGGCACCGTCGAGCGGTCGCGCACCTGGATCTCGCCCCGGTCGGGGAAGAGCGACGCCACGTGCCCGTCGGGGCCCACGCCGAGGAAGCACACGTCGAACGAGGGCCACGCCTGCGCCTCGCCTCCGAAGCGCGCGAGCTCCACGGCGTACGCGTCCGCGGCCTGTTCGAGCGTGACGCCCTCGTCGGACGCCGCGATCGCGTGCACGTGGGAGCCGGGCACGTCGATGTGGCGCAGGAAGGCGGCGCGTGCCGCCTGCTCGTTGCGCTCGGTGCTGTCCCACGCGACGAAGCGCTCGTCGCCCCACCAGAAGTGCACGCGCGACCAGTCGATCGTGAGCCGGTCGGGGTGCATGCCGATCGCCTCCAGCACGCGGGTTCCCGTCGTGCCGCCCGTGAGCGCGACGTGGGCCGTCTCCCCGCTCGCGATCGTCGATCCGATGACGTTCAGAAAGCGCTGCGCGACGGTCAGGGCCAACTGGGTCGCGTCGGCGCTGACGACGACGCGCTTCTCGCTGCGGTTCACGGCTTCTTCGCTCCTCAGAGGCTCGTCGGCGGGTCCAGCTCGTGCCAGCCTACGGTGATCACTCGACCATAGAGCGCGTCGGCGTCGAGACGGCGCAGCTCCTCGGCGAGGCACTCGCGCAGCGTGCGGCGTGCGAGCACGATGTCGTGCGACGGCTGCCCCGGCTGCGTGAGCGTGGCATCCAGGTCGTTCGACCGTTCCAGCACGATGTCGCCGCTCGGGCGCGTGAGGCGCACGAGGCGCATGCCGTGGTCCCACTCCTCGGCCGACGCGTACACGAGCTCGACCGGCACGCGCAGCTTCAGGCGCAGCCACGCCGCGAGCAGCGCCGTCGAGGGCGAGCTCCCGGCGCCGACGACCTGCACGGAGGTGACGGGCTCGTAGGGCGGCTGGTCGAGCACGGCGGCGAGCTGCTCGCGCCAGTGCGTGAGCCGGGTCCACGCGAGGTCGGTGTCGCCGGGGGCGTAGGTCTCGCCGAGCTGCGTGAGGCGCAGCGACGTGTACGGCGGCGTCGCGGCATCGGTGATGCGGCGCTGCGCGATCCGGCCGATCGGCGAGGCCGACGGCTCGGCGGGCGGATCGTGCGGCCACCATGCGACGACGGGGGCGTCGGGAAGCAGCAGGCCGGTGATGAGGCCGGCCTCGTCGGAGGCTGCGCCGCCGCCGGCGCTGAGCACGACCACCTCGCTCGCCCCGGCGTCGCCGCCGACCCGGATCTGCGCGTCCACGCGCGCGTCGGCGTCGGCGTCGGCCATCACCACGATGACGCGCATGGGATGCTCGCGCGACGCGTCGTTGGCGGCCTCGATCGCCTCTTCGGCGTGACCGGGCCGCGTCACGATCACGAGCGTGAGCACGCGGCCCAGGGCGACCGCGCCGCCCTCCTCGCGCAGGCGCACGAGGGCGCGCGCGACCTGCGAGACCGTCGTGTCGGGAAGATCGATGATCACGGTCGCCTCCAGACCCGGCCGTCGCGGGCGAGCAGCTCGTCGGCCGACGGCGGGCCCCACGAGCCGGGGGAGTACTGCTCCAGCGGCGTGTCGAGCGAGGCCCAGTACTGCTCGACCGGATCGAGGATGCGCCACGACAGCTCGACCTCCTCGTGCCGCGGGAACAGGGGCTCGTCGCCCAGGAGCACGTCGAGGATGAGCCGTTCGTACGCCTCGGGGCTCGACTCGGTGAACGCGTGTCCGTAGCCGAAGTCCATCGTCACGTCGCGCACCTCGGTGGCCGAGCCCGGGACCTTGGAGCCGAACCGCATCGTCACGCCCTCGTCGGGCTGGATGCGGATCACGAGCGCGTTCTGGCCCTGCTCGGGCGTGTGATGGCGCTGGAAGAGGTGCTGCGGCGTGCGCTTGAAGACGACGGCGACCTCCGTCACGCGCCGCCCCAGCCGCTTGCCGGTGCGCAGGTAGAACGGCACGCCGTCCCAGCGCCGCGTCGCGATCTCGAGCTTGATGGCGGCGTACGTCTCGGTCGTCGAGCGCGGGTCCATCCCGTCCTCGTCGAGGAACGCGGTCACCTGCTCCCCGCCCTGCCAGCCCGCCGCGTACTGACCGCGCGCGGTCGCCGTCGACAGGTCGTCGGGCACGCGCACGGCGGCGAGCACCTTCTCCTTCTCGGCGCGCAGGTACTTCGCGTCGAGCGAGATCGGCTCCTCCATCGCGGTGAGGGCGAGCAGCTGCAGCAGGTGGTTCTGGATGACGTCGCGCGCCGCGCCGATGCCGTCGTAGTATCCGGCGCGCCCGGCGACGCCGATGTCCTCGGCCATCGTGATCTGCACGTGGTCGACGTAGTTCGCGTTCCAGATCGGCTCGAACATCTCGTTCGCGAAGCGCAGCGCGAGGATGTTCTGCACCGTCTCCTTGCCGAGGTAGTGGTCGATGCGGAAGATCGAGTCGGACGGGAACGCGACCTCGAGCGCCTGGTTCAGCTCGCGCGCCGTCTGCAGGTCGCTGCCGAACGGCTTCTCGATCACGACGCGGCGCCAGCTGTCGGCGTCGCGGTCGTCGACGAGCCCCGAGTCCTTGAGCTGCCGTGCGACGACGGGGAAGTCCTTCGGCGGGATCGACAGGTAGAACGCGTGGTTGCCCATCGTGCCGCGCTCCGCGTCGAGCCGCTCGACCGTCTCGCGCAGCCGTCGGAACGACGCGGCGTCGTCGAACTGCCCGGAGACGAAGCGGATGCCCTGCAGAAGCTGCTTCCACGTCTCCTCGCGGAAGGGCGTGCGGGCGTGCTGCCGCACCGCGTCGTAGACGACCTCGGCGAAGTCCTGGTCGGCCCAGTCGCGGCGCGCGAAGCCGACGAGCGCGAAGCCCGGCGGCAGCAGTCCGCGGTTGGCCAGGTCGTACACGGCCGGCATGAGCTTCTTGCGCGACAGATCGCCCGTGACGCCGAAGATCACGAGCGCGCTGGGGCCCGCGATGCGGTTGAGACGCCGGTCGTCGTCGTCGCGCAGCGGGTTGACGCCGCGCGCGATGGGAGCGCCGGTCACGAGCGGATCCCGCTCGAACGCCGGCCGTCCGTCACCGGCGGGCCTCGTCGAGTGCGGTGGCCACGGTGTTCTGGAGGTCGTGCCAGGAGGCGATGAACTTGTCGACGCCCTCGTCTTCAAGGACCTGGGTCACGTCGGCGAAGTCGACGCCCGCACGGGTGAGGGCATCGAACACGCCGTGCGCGGCAGCGTACCCGCCCGTGATCGTGTCGCCGGTGACCACGGCGTGATCGAACGTGGCCTGCAGGGTCTTCTCGGGCATCGTGTTCACGGTGCCGGGAGCGACCAGCTCGGTCACGTACAGCGTGTCCGGCAGCGCAGGATCCTTCACCCCGGTGGAGGCCCACAGCGGGCGCTGCACGTTCGCGCCAACGGCGACCAGGTCGCGGGCGCGCTTCCCGGCGAACTTCTGCTCGTACAGCTCATACGCGAGGCGGGCGTTGGCGATGCCGGCCTTGCCCTTCAGCGCGAGCGCCTCGGGTGTGCCGATCGCGGCCAGGCGCTTGTCGACCTCGGTGTCCACCCGGGAGACGAAGAACGAGGCGACCGAGTGGATGCTCGCGAGGTCAAAGTCGCCGCTGTGGGCACGCTCCAGTCCGGCGAGGTACGCGTCGATGACCTCGGCGTAACGCTCCAGCGAGAAGATCAGCGTCACGTTCACGCTGATACCGGCCGCGATCACCTCGGTGATCGCGGGCAGGCCCGCCTTGGTGGCCGGGATCTTGATCAGCGTGTTCGGACGATCCACCGCCTTCCACAACCGCTTCGCCTCCGTCACCGTCGCGGCCGTGTCGTGCGCCAGGTCGGGAGACACCTCGATCGACACCCGCCCGTCCACACCGCGCGTGGCATCGTAGACGGGGCGGAAGACATCGGCCGCGTCACGCACGTCCGCGGTCGTCAGCGCGAAGATCGCCGCATCCGCGTCCGCGCCCTCCGCGGCCAACCGGGACAGCGCCTCCCGGTACGAGTCGTCCGACGCGTTCCCGATCGCGCCCTGGAAGATCGTCGGGTTCGTGGTCACACCCGTGACATCACGCGTGGCGACCAGATCGGCCAGATTCCCGGACGAGATCCGGGAACGCGACAGATCATCGAGCCAGATACTCACACCGGCAACGGACAAAGCCTGAGTAGGGGAGGTCATGCGTTTCTTCCTTCGGAGCGTGGAGTCCAGCAGGGGGTCAGCCGTCCGCGAGCGTCGCCCGGGCGGCGTCGACGACCGCCTCGGCGGTGACGCCGAACTCGCGGAACAGGGTCTTGTAGTCGGCGGAGGCGCCGAAGTGGTCGATGCCGACGGTGCGCCCGCGGTCGCCCACGACGCTCTTCCACAGCGGGGTCGTGCCGGCCTCGACCGACACGCGGGCGGTCACCGCGGACGGCAGCACGCTCTCGCGGTACGCCTCGTCCTGCTCGGCGAACCACTCCAGTGACGGAGCCGAGACGACGCGGGCCCTCACGCCCTCGGCGGCGAGGGTCTCGCGCGCCTGCACGGCGAGCTGCACCTCGGAGCCGGTCGCGACCAGGATCACGTCGGGGTGCGCGCCGTCCTCGAGCCCGGGGGCGTCGATGAGCACGTACGCGCCCTTGGCGACGCCCTCGGTCGTCGCGAAGCCGTCCTCGCCGCGCGGGAAGACGGGCACGTTCTGCCGGGTGAGGGCGATGCCCGTGGGCCCGCCGTGGCGGCGGAGGATCTCCAGCCACGCGGCCGCGGTCTCGTTCGCGTCGGCCGGACGGACGACGGTGAAGTTCGGGATGAGGCGCAGCGAGGCGAGCTGCTCGATCGGCTGGTGCGTCGGGCCGTCCTCGCCGAGCGCGACCGAGTCGTGCGTCCACACGAACACGCTCGGCACGTTCATCAGCGCCGCCAGGCGCACCGCGGGGCGCATGTAGTCGCTGAAGATGAGGAACGTGCCGCCGAAGGCGCGCGTCGGGCCGTGCAGCACGATGCCGTTGACGATCGCGCCCATCGCGTGCTCGCGGATGCCGAAGTGCAGCACGCGCCCGTACGGGTCGCCCGACCACTCGTGGGTCGACCACTCCGCGGGGACGAAGCTCTTCGCGCCCTTGATCGTGGTCAGGTTCGACTCGGCCAGGTCGGCCGATCCGCCCCACAGCTCGGGGAGCTCGGCGGCCAGGGCGTTGATGACCTGGCCCGACGCCGCCCGGGTGGCGACGTCCTTGCCGGTCTCGAACACGGGCAGCGCGTCCTCGATCCCCTCGGGCAGCGCGTGCGCCTCGAGGCGGTCCAGCAGGGCCTTGCGCTCCGGGTGCGCGGCGGCCCACGCATCGAACGAGGCCTGCCAGGCGGCGCGCGCCTCGGCGGCACGGCCGGCCAGGCCGCGGGTGTGCGCGATGACGTCGTCCGCGACCTCGAAGGCCTGCTCCGGGTCGAAGCCGAGCGCGGTCTTCGTGGCGGCCAGCTCGTCGGCGCCCAGGGCGGAGCCGTGGATCTTGCCCGTGTTCTGCTTGCCGGGGGCGGGCCATCCGATGATCGTCCTCAGGATGATCAGCGACGGGCGGCCGGTCTCGGCCCGGGCTTGCTCGATCGCCGCGTACAGCTCCTGCACGTCCTCGACGTATGCGCCGGTCCTCTTCCAGTCGACCTCGAGCACCTGCCAGCCGTACGCCTCGTAGCGGGCCCGCACATCCTCCGTGAACGCGATCGTCGTGTCGTCCTCGATCGAGATCTGGTTCGAGTCGTAGATCGCGATCAGGTTGCCCAGCCGCTGGTGGCCCGCCAGCGAGCCCGCCTCGCTGGTCACGCCCTCCTGCAGGTCGCCGTCGCCGGCGATCACGTACACGAAGTGGTCGAACGGCGAGGTGCCGGCCGGGGCCTCCGGGTCGAACAGGCCGCGCTCGTAGCGCGCCGCGTACGCGAACCCGACCGCGGAGGCCAGACCCTGGCCCAGCGGACCCGTCGTGATCTCCACGCCCTTGGTGTGGCCGTACTCCGGGTGCCCGGGCGTCTTCGAGCCCCACGTGCGCAGCGCCTTCAGGTCGTCGAGCTCGAGGCCGAACCCGCCCAGGTACAGCTGCACGTACTGCGTCAGCGACGAGTGGCCCGCCGACAGGATGAACCGGTCGCGTCCCAGCCAGTCGGTGTCGGCCGGGTCGTGGCGCAGCACGCGCTGGTACAGCAGATACGCGACCGGTGCCAGGCTCATCGCGGTGCCGGGGTGGCCGTTGCCGACCCTCTCCACGGCATCCGCCGCCAGCACGCGCGCCGTGTCCACGGCACGTCGATCGATCTCATCCCACTGCAGTTCCGACACGTCGGTCGCCTTTCATTCGAGCGCCGCGGGCGACTCGCCCCCCGTTCCGGGAAGCTGGATCTGGACGGGAGGCCGGGTCTGGAGGTGAAGGGGTGTCGGCCACGGGCGCCCGAACAGCATATCGAAGGGGCGCGGAACGGAGGGGCGGGGAACCGGGCCATGGCCTAGACTTGGCGGGACCCCGGAGGTGGCCAGTTCACATGACGAGTACGCGCGCGCCCGAAACGGACTCGGCGACCACGCGTCGCCGCATCGGCAGGACGATCCGCGCCTATGTCGCGCTGACCAAGCCCCGGGTGCTCGAGCTGCTGCTCGTCACGACCGTGCCGGTCATGATCCTCGCGCAGCAGGGCATGCCCGACCTGTGGCTCGTGCTCGCGACCGTCATCGGGGGATCGCTGAGCGCGGGCTCCGCCGCGTCGTTCAACATGTACCTCGACCGCGACATCGACGCGCACATGGCGCGCACCGACAACCGGCCGATCGTCACGGGCGAGGTCTCGCCGCGCGCCGCGCTCGTCTTCTCGTGGGTGCTGGCCGTGGCGTCCACCGTCTGGCTCGCCGTCACGACGAACTGGCTCGCCGCGGCGCTGAGCGCGTTCGCGATCTTCTTCTACGTCGTCGTCTACACGATGATCCTCAAGCGCCGGACCGAGCAGAACATCGTGTGGGGCGGCATCGCCGGCTGCTTCCCGGTGCTCATCGGCTGGTCGGCCGTCACGGGATCGCTCACCTGGGCGCCGTGGATCCTCTTCCTCGTCGTCTTCCTCTGGACGCCCCCGCACTACTGGCCGCTGTCGATGAAGTACAAGGACGACTACGAGGACGTCGACGTGCCGATGCTCGGCGCGACGCGCGACAGCACGCAGGTCGGCCTGCAGGTCATCCTCTACGCCTGGGCGACGCTCGCCGCGTCGCTGCTGCTCATCCCCGTGGCGCCCATGGGACTCGTCTACACGGTCTCGGCGCTCGTCTTCGGCGGCTGGTTCGTCGTCGAGTCGCACATCCTCTACAACCGCTCGGTGCGCGGCGAGCAGATCAAGCCCATGCGCGTCTTCCACGCGTCGATCACCTACCTCACGCTGCTGTTCGTGGCGATCGCGATCGACCCGCTGCTCCCGTTCTGACCGTCTGAGCAGGCCAGTGCGGCCGGCCCCTCGTGTGAGGGACCGGCCGCAACGTGTTGCTGGCGGGAGTGCGCTACATCGCGTTCGGCAGCCAGAGCACGATCTCGGGCCACAGGATGAAGACCACGGCCACGATCGCCATCGCGATCGCGTACGGCGCGGCACCCCGGAACACCTCCACCGTGTCTCGTCGCGCCGAACGCGCGACGACGAAGATGTTGAGGCCGAGGGGCGGCGTGATGAGGCCGATCTCGCCCATGAGCACGATGAACACGCCGAACCACACCGCGTCATAGCCCAGCAGCACGACGAGCGGCAGCACGATGGGCACCGTGAGCGCGATGATCGCGAGCTGGTCCATGAAGAAACCGAGCACGATGTAGAGCACCAGCAGGATCAGCATGATGACGAGCGGCGGCACGTCGAGCCCGCCGACCCACGCGACGAGCTCCGCCGTGCTGCCGGTCTTGGCGAACGCGTAGCCGAAGACGTGCGCGGCGATCACGATCGCGAAGATCATGCCGGTCGACTTCACCGTGTCGAGGAGCGAATGCCAGATGCCGTAGAGCGTGGCCTTGCCGCGCAGCGCCGCGTAGACGAACGCCGCGAGGGCGCCGACGGCGGCCGACTCCGTCGGCGTCGCGATGCCGAGAAAGATGAGGCCGATCACGACGATGAAGATCGCGAAGATCGGCAGCGCGTTCGCGAGACTCTTGAGCTTGCTCGACCAGTCGGTGGCCTCGCCCGAGGGCAGGGTCACGCGGCGCAGGATCGCCGGCAGGTACATCGTGAACAGCAGCGCCGCCGCGATGATGATGCCCGGCACGAGGCCCGCGATGATCATGTCGCCGACGTTGGCCTCGGCTGTGATGGCATAGAAGACCAGGATGACGCTCGGCGGGATCATTCCGGCGAGCGTGCCGACCGATGCCACGATGCCCGACGCGGTCTCGGGACGGTACCCCTCGCGGATCATCTGCTTGGTCGTTGTCTGGGCGAGGGTCGCGGCCGCCGCTGTCGACGAGCCCGAGACCGACGAGAAGCCGACGCCGGCCGCGATCGACGCGACGCCGGTGCCGCCCGGCAGGCGCCCGAACCACGTGCGGGCGGTCGTGAAGAGGGCATCCATCATTCCGGAGAGCAGCATGAAGTGCGCCATCAGGATGAACAGCGGGATCGCCGTCAGCGACAGGCTCTGCACGGAGCCGAGGGGGATCACCTCCATGACGCCGACGACGCCCTCGGCGGAGAACTGGGCGATGAGGCCCACCAGGCCGGCGACGAGGATCGCGAAGGCGACCGGCACGCGCAGCATGATGAGGACGACGAGAACGGCCAGGAGCATCAGCGCGAGCATCAGCGGATTCCCTTCTTGCGGCCACCGGGAATCTGCGTCACGGCGGTCGTCGGTGGCGCGTCGGTGTCGAACGCGTCGTCGGTGAGCACGGGGACCGCGGCGATCGCCTCGTCGACGTCATCGCCGGGCTCGTAGTTCGTGCGCGGCGCGTCCCAGGGAGAGAAGACCTCGCGGACCAGGTCGATGCCGACCACGACGATTCCCAGTCCCATCGAGATCGGCACGATGATCTGCATGATCCACCCGGGGATGAGCAGTTCCGACGATCCCGGCACGGGGCCCATCGAGATGGCGATCGCGTACGCCGTGCCCGAGATGCCGGCCCAGAACAGGGAGCCGAGCCCGATGAGCACGGCCACGTAGCTGAGCACGAG
Source organism: Microbacterium sp. No. 7 (assembly GCF_001314225.1). NCBI lineage: Bacteria > Bacillati > Actinomycetota > Actinomycetes > Micrococcales > Microbacteriaceae > Microbacterium > Microbacterium sp. No. 7. Next base: position 2,722,803 of record NZ_CP012697.1, on the reverse strand, counting down.
CAGCGGCTTCTTCGCGCGTTCCGGCATCCTGTTGAACAGGCTGACCACGGCGATGTGCGCGCCGCCGCGATAGGCGGCGACGATCCCGAAGAACGCCGTCGCGGTCAGAAGGTACATCTCGATGAAGGCGACCGACCAGCCGATGGGCGCGTCGAAGACGGCGCGCGCCACGATGCCCACGATCACGAGGATCGTGGTGAGCACGATCGCGATGCTCGCGATGACGGCGCACACGGCCGAGATCGCGTTCTGGATGCGGTCGAGCCGAGGGTGCGTTGCGGTGATATAGCCGAAGGGCGTGCGTTCGACGCCGGTCTCGGCGTGAGCGGTCGGGGCGGTGGCGTTCATCGGTCTCCTCCTGTCAGACGCTGCTCGACATCGGCGAGAGCGTCGCCGGCGGGGATGCCGACGCTCTCCAGGTCGCTCACCCAGCTCTCACGGATGTTCTCCAGCGCTCCGCTCCACTGGGCGCGATTGCTGTCGTCGACGGGAGTGAAGACCACGCCCGCGTCTTCGAGCGTGCCGGTCGCGCCGGCGTTCGCTTCGGCGAGCGTCTCGCACGTGCCGTCGTGTGCGAGCGCGGACGCCTCGACCAGCACCGCCTGCTGCGCCTCGTCGAGCTCTTCCCACGCCTCGTGGTTGATCGTGAGGTAGAAGCTCGTCGCCCCCAGGTTGGCACCCGCCGTGCTGTAGCCGATCTCATCGACGAGTCCGTACGCGTTGATGACGTACGGGGAGGTCGTGAGGCCCGCGACGGTGCCGCGCGCGACGGCCTCGTAGATGTCGCCGGAGGGCAGCTGCACGGGTGCGGCGCCGAGACCGTAGATGACGCGGTCGCTGATGCCGCCCGCGCTGCGGATGAGCAGGCCGTGCAGATCGTCGGGCGTCGTGATCTGCTGCGTCGAGGTGATCACCTCGAGATCGGCGATGAGTCCTCCCCACAGCACCTGGATGTTGCGCGCGTGCAGTTCGTTCTCATAGACGAAGCCACCCGGCCGCATCGTGCCGGCGATGATGTCGCTCGCCTCGCACGTGTCCTCCGCGAGACCCGGCAGGTCGCCGATGCCCGTGAGCGGCACCTCGTTGGCCAGATACGACGGCACGAGGTAGCCGATGTCGACGGCGCGCGTGCGCACGAGGTTCAGCATGTCGGCCTGGCTGCCGAGCTGGCCGGCGCCGTAGTAGTCGAGCTCGAGCCCGACGGCGGGCCCGTGCTCTCGGATGTACTCGAGGAAGACCTGCGATCCGCCCTTGCCCACGGGGTGCTTCGCGGAGAAGCCGTCGGCCATGACGAGCGTGACGGTTCCGTCCTTCTCGCCGGCCGCCGTGCATCCTGACGCGATCAGCGCCAAGCCCACCGCGAGCGCCGCAACGGGCGCTCCTCGCCGAATACGGGTGTGTGTCCTCAACCTCGGCCTCCGATCGTCGTCGATCTCGCTCGCACGTTCGCGCGGTCGTGCCCACCCTATTGCACTTTACGTACAAACTATATTTCGTTCAGAAGAAATCGGGCACTGCGAAGCGAGGGGCGACGCGTCGTACGGTGCGGTCGAGGGCGCGCGGAGTCCTCCGGATCGCGGCCGAGAGACCGCCGGGGAGACGGCCGGCGGCTCAGCCCGCGACGCGCCTCTTCAGGCGCAGCACGACGACCGTGTAGACGGACGCCGAGATCGCGGCCAGCACCATGTGGACGCCGACGAGCAGCGGCGGCAGTCCCTCGCGCGCCTGCCACACGCCCACGAAGACCTGTACGGCGATCACGACGGCGAGGGCGACGAGCCAGGCGCGCGGCGGCAGCCGCAGCGCGAACGCCGCGATCGTGAGCACGAGGACCAGCCCCGCGAGGATGTAGCCGGGCCACGAGTGCACGTGCGCGAGCAGGGAGGCGTCGAAGCCGTCGCGCACGACGGTCGCATCGCCCGAGTGCGGGCCGGATCCGGTCGTGAGCACGCCGAACACGATCGTGACGGCGAGGGCGAGCCCCGTGACGTGGCTGAGGACGGCGAACCACGCGGGGACGGCCCGCTCGCGGGCGCCGGCCCCGTCGTGGCAGCGGACGACCACGACCGTGCAGACGCACACGAGCACGAGCGACGCGATGTAGTGGAAGCCGACGATGTACGGGTTGAGCCCCGTCAGCACCGTGATGCCGCCCACGACGGCCTGGGCGACGATGCCGCCCATGATGATCCACGCGAGCACGAACAGGTCGCGGCGGCTCTCCCGCAGCCGCCACACGAGGACGAGCAGCACGAGCGCGAGGATCCCGAGGATCGGGCTCATCATGCGGTTGCCGAACTCGATGAGCGAGTGGATGCCGTCGTCGACGAGCGCGGCGGTCGGCACGAGGGACTCGGGCGTGCACATCGGCCACGTGGGGCAGCCGAGGCCCGATCCGGTGAGCCGCACGGCGCCGCCGGTGCCGATGATGACGACGTTGCCGATGAGGTTCAGCCACGCGAGCAGCCGGATGCGCCCGTCGACCCGCTCGGGCAGCCAGGCGGCGGAGCGTCCGCGCGGTCGGTCGATGGTCCGTGCGTCGCTCATGCGCGTCGCCCCCCTCGTAACACGCGCCCGGGTGGGGCGCACGGCCATGCCCGGGTCGGGCGTTGCCTGTAGACTTGGATGCTGGACGAGGGCCGCCGCAGGGCACCGTCGTCCAGCCCAGTCTAGGCGCGATGCACGTGCCGTGAATGTGGCCCGGCAAGCGGCATCCTCTCTCGTCCACTCCCGAGAGCAAGGGAATGCCGGGACGGATGACACCGTTCGGGTCCATAAGGAGGAAGCTCATGTCCGATGTGCTGATCGACCGCCCGGAGCTCGAAGGCCTCGGCGTGTACGAGTTCGGCTGGCACGACCCCGACGCCGCCGGCGCGAGCGCCAAGCGCGGTCTGAGCGAGGCCGTCGTGCGAGACATCTCGGCGCTCAAGAGCGAGCCCGAGTGGATGCTGAAGACGCGCCTGAAAGGTCTGCAGCTGTTCGGGCGCAAGCCCATGCCGACGTGGGGCGCCGACCTCAGCGACATCGACTTCGACAACATCAAGTACTTCGTGCGCTCCACCGAGAAGCAGGCGCAGTCGTGGGAGGACCTCCCCGAGGACATCCGCAACACGTATGAGCGCCTGGGCATCCCCGAGGCCGAGCGCCAGCGTCTCGTCGCGGGCGTCGCGGCGCAGTACGAGTCGGAGGTCGTGTACCACCAGATCCGCGAGGACCTGGAGGCGCAGGGCGTCATCTTCCTCGACACCGACACGGCGCTGCGCGAGCACCCCGAGTTCTTCGAGGAGTACTTCGGTACCGTCATCCCCGCGGGCGACAACAAGTTCGCGGCGCTCAACACGGCCGTCTGGTCGGGCGGCTCGTTCGTCTACGTGCCGAAGGGCGTGCACGTCGAGATCCCGCTGCAGGCCTACTTCCGCATCAACACCGAGAACATGGGCCAGTTCGAGCGCACGCTCATCATCGCCGACGAGGACTCGTACGTGCACTACATCGAGGGCTGCACGGCCCCGATCTACAAGAGCGACTCGCTGCACTCGGCCGTCGTCGAGATCATCGTGAAGAAGAACGCGCGCGTGCGCTACACGACGATCCAGAACTGGTCGAACAACGTCTACAACCTCGTCACCAAGCGCGCCGTCGCGCACGAGGGCGCGACGATGGAGTGGGTCGACGGCAACATCGGCTCCAAGGTGACGATGAAGTACCCGTCGATCTTCCTCGTGGGCGAGCACGCCAAGGGCGAGACGCTGTCGGTCGCCTTCGCGGGCCCCGGCCAGCACCAGGACGCGGGCGCGAAGATGATCCACCAGGCGCCCTACACGCAGTCGTCGATCGTCTCCAAGTCGATCGCGCGCGGCGGCGGTCGCGCCGGTTACCGTGGCGAGGTGCGGGTGGATGCAGGCGCGCATCACTCGGCCAACACGGTGCGCTGCGACGCGCTGCTCGTCGACACCATCTCGCGCAGCGACACGTATCCGGCGATCGACATCCGCGTCGACGACGTGCAGCTCGGCCACGAGGCGACCGTCTCGAAGGTGAGCGAGGAGCAGCTGTTCTACCTGCAGTCGCGCGGCATGCCCGAGGACGAGGCGATGGCGATGATCGTGCGCGGCTTCATTGAGCCGATCGCCCGCGAGCTGCCCATGGAGTACGCCCTCGAGCTCAACAAGCTCATCGAGATGGGCATGGAAGGATCCGTCGGCTGATGACGACCGCCACGACAGCCCCCGCGCGCGAGGGGCACATCGACCCTGCCGCCGCGTTCGTCCCGGTGCAGACGCGCTCCGAGCGCCCCACCTCGTACGACCCCGCCGACTTCGGCCAGCCGACGGGCCGCGAGGTCAACTGGAAGCACACGCCCGTCGCGCGGCTGAAGGCCCTGCTGGCCGACGAGCCCACGGCCGAGGGTGCCGTCGCGTACGGCACCGACGGCGTGCCCGAGGGCGTGATCGTCGCATCGATGGGTCACGACGCGGCCGTGCGCGGCGAGCACTTCCGCCCCGAGGACCTGCCGAGCGCGCTCGCCTGGAAGCACGCCGCGAACGCGCTGCACGTGCGCATCCCCGCCGACGCCGAGCTCGACGCGCCCGTGCGCGTCGACGTCACGGGCACGGGCGGGCTCGCCCACGCCCACGTGATCGTCGAGGCGCTGCCGCACGCGCGCGCGACCGTGCTGCTCTACCACTCGGGAACGGCGCAGTACGCGCAGAACGTCGAGATCATCGTGCGCGACGGCGCGGCGCTGAACCTCGTGACGGTGCAGCGCTGGGACGACGACGCCGTGCACGTGTCGGCGCACCAGGCGCGCGTCGACCGCGACGCGTCGCTCACCCACGTCGTCGTGAGCCTCGGCGGCGGCGTCGTGCGGGTGAACCCGTCGGTCGAGCTGGCCGGCCCCGGCGCCGACGGCAAGCTCTACGGGCTGTCGTTCGCCGACGGCGGCCAGCACCTGGAGAGCCAGGTCTACCTGCACCACAAGGGGCCGCACACCGTCGGCGACGTGCTGTACAAGGGCGCCCTGCAGGGCGCCGAGGCGCACAGCGTGTGGATCGGCGACGTGCTGATCGGCCCGGACGCCACGGGCACCGACTCCTACGAGGCGAACCGCAACCTCGTGCTGACCGAGGGCGCCCGCGCCGACTCGATCCCGAACCTGGAGATCGAGACCGGCGACATCGTGGGCGCGGGGCACGCGAGCGCGACCGGCCGCTTCGACGACGAGCAGCTCTTCTACCTGCAGGCGCGCGGCATCCCCGAGGACGAGGCGCGCCGCCTGGTCGTGCTGGGCTTCCTCGGCGAGATCGCGCAGAAGACCGGCATCCCCGCCCTCGAGGAGGAGCTCACGGCCGCGATCGAGGAAGAGCTCGCCAGCGGAGCCGATGCATGACCGTCCAGCGGGTTCTGAGCCTCAGCGACCTCACGACCGACACCGCGGTGCGGATCGAGGTCGACGGCGTCGCCATCGCCGTCGTGCTCGACGGCAACGGTGAGGTGCACGCGATCGGCGATCGCTGCACGCACGGCGACGTGTCGCTCTCCGACGGCTTCGTCGAGGGCGACGCGCTGGAGTGCTGGGCCCACGGCTCGGCCTTCTCGCTGCGGACCGGACACCCGCGCAATCTCCCGGCGTTCGAGCCGGTGCCCGTCTACGAAGTCACGATCGACGGCGACGACGTGCTGATCGACCCCTCCGTCACCAAAGACGTGACCCAAGAAGTGAACGAAGGAATCTGACATGGCTGTTCTCGAGATCCGCGACCTGCACGTGACGGTCGAAACGGAGGCGGGCGAGACCCCGATCCTCAACGGTGTCGATCTCACCGTGCGCACGGGGGAGACCCACGCGATCATGGGCCCCAACGGCTCCGGCAAGTCGACGCTCGCCTACACGATCGCCGGCCACCCCAAGTACACCGTCACGGGCGGGACGATCACGCTCGACGGCGAAGACGTGCTGGAGATGTCGGTCGACGAGCGCGCCCGCGCCGGCCTCTTCCTCGCGATGCAGTACCCCGTGGAGATCCCGGGCGTGACGGTCACGAACTTCCTGCGCACCGCGAAGACCGCGATCGACGGCGAGGCGCCCTCGATCCGCACGTGGACCAAGGAGGTCAAGGAGGCCATGAAGAACCTCCGCATGGACCCGAAGTTCGCGCAGCGCAACGTCAACGAGGGATTCTCCGGCGGCGAGAAGAAGCGGCACGAGATCCTGCAGCTCGAGGTGCTCAAGCCCGCGATCGCCGTGCTCGACGAGACCGACTCGGGTCTCGACGTCGACGCCCTCAAGATCGTCTCGGAGGGCGTCAACCGCGCCAAGGAGCAGACCAACCTCGGCGTGCTGCTGATCACGCACTACACGCGCATCCTCCGCTACATCAAGCCTGACCACGTGCACGTCATGGTCGCGGGCCGCATCGCGGAGGAGGGCGGCCCCGAGCTGGCCGAGCGTCTGGAGGAGGAAGGCTACGATCGCTACCTCACCGAGACGGCGGACGCCTAGGATCGGTTCATGACCACGACCCTCACCCCCGAGAAGTACGACGAGGTCACCGAGGCGCTCAAGGACGTCATGGATCCCGAGCTGGGGATCAACGTCGTCGACCTGGGCCTCATCTACGACCTCAGCTGGGATGACGAGAACGACGCGCTCGTCATCCACATGACGCTGACCTCTGCGGGATGCCCGCTCACCGACGTGCTCGAGGAGCAGACGGCGCAGGCGCTGGACAACGTGGTCGATCAGTTCCGCATCAACTGGGTGTGGATGCCGCCGTGGGGCCCCGAGCGCATCACCGACGACGGCCGGGACATGATGCGGGCGCTCGGGTTCGCCATCTGACGGGCTCAGGGCTCCACGAGGACCTTGCCGACCGCTCCGCCCTCGTCGAGGCGCGCGAGGGCGGCGCGTGCGTCGGCGAGCGGGTGGACGCGGTCGATCACCGGGACCAGGTCTCCGGATGCCGCGAGGGCGAGCAGCTCCGCCGTGATCGGCGTGCGGGCGACGGCGGCGAGCACGCGCGCGCGCCGGCGGGCGCCGACCGACAGGATCGCGCCGTGCAGCATGCGTCCCAGCGGCCCGATGATGCGGCCGCCGTCGCCGCCGACGTCCACGACGCACCCGCCGTCGCGCACGAGCCGCAGCAGTGAGCGCAGCGGCGTCGCGCCGCCGAGCACGATGACGGCGTCGTATCCGCCGGCGGGCAGGCCCGCCAGGTCGAGGTCGCGCGGGTCGACGCGGGCCGCGCCGAGCGCGGCGACGGCATCCGCCGCCCTGGCGCTGCACAGCGCGTGCACCTCGGCGCCGCGCAGCACCGCGAGGCGCACGACGAACGTGCCCACGCCGCCCCCGGCGCCGAGGACGAGCAGCCGTGCGCCGGCGGTGACCCGCGCGAGGTCGAGGGCCTGCCAGGCCGTGCCGCCCGCGAGGGGGAGCGCCGCCGCGGTGCGGTCGTCGACGGCGTCGGGGACGGGCACGAGCCGGCTCGCGGGGGCGGCGAGGAAGGTCGCGAGGCCTCCGCCGGAGACCTCGCCCGCGACGCGGTCTCCCACGGCGAGGCCGGTCACGCCGTCGCCGAGGGCGACGACGGTGCCGGCGACGTCGCGGCCGGGAACGGGGGTGCGCGGCCGGCGCAGCCCGAAGGCGAGGCGCAGGATCAGGGGCTCGCCGCGCAGGATGCGCACGTCGGCGGAGTTCAGCGCGGCGGCGCCGACGCGCACGAGCACCTCGCCGCGGCGGGGGCGGGGCGTCTCGGCGTCGACGCGGCGGACGATGTCGGGTCCGCCGTAGGCGTCCTGACGCCAGGCGGTCATGGTGGTGGTCACGGTTCCTCCGGGTAGTGGAAGGCGTCTTCGATGCGGACGCCGAAGACGCGGCAGAGCTGGAAGGCGAGCTCGAGCGTGGGGGAGTACTTGCCCTGCTCGATCGCGATGAGGGTCTGGCGGGTGACGCCGACGCGGCGTGCGAGCTCGGCCTGGGTGAGGCCCGCGCCTTCGCGCAGCTCGCGCATCGAGTTGGTGACGCGTGTCGGGCGCGCCATCACGGCATCCCTCCCCGGTAGACGATGACGCGGGCGACGCCGCCGACGATCGACGACAGCGCGAGGCCGGCATAGACGGTGTTGGCGATCCAGAACCACTCCGCGCTCACGGCGCACAGCGCGATCGTGCCGACCATCGCGAGCACGAGGAAGGCCTGGCCGACGCGGTCGCCGAGCCGGGCGATGTCGCGATCGCGCACGTCCTCGACGTGGCGCTCCTCGGGATCGCGGGCGCCCGCGACGATGCCCCACACGATGCCGAGCACGATGGAGACGACGATCGCGCCGCCGACGGTCCAGACCATCGGCCACAGCCAGTCGATCTCGCCGGCCGGCCGCGAGCCGAGCTGGGGCGCCACGATCGCGACGTAGACCGCGATGCCGGCGATGCCCGCGATCAGGCCCGACCAGGTGTTCCGCTCTCCGTAGCCCATGATCCCTCCTCCATGTCTAAGATTCTTTACATCCACGGTAGGGTCGTCGCGAGGGAATGTCAAGAATTCTTTACTCGATGCCGATCGCCCGTCGAGCGGTCGGCGGTAGGCTCGGAGCGTGAGCCCCACTCCTCTCGACGCGCTGCCCCTTGAGACCCTGCGCCGGCGCAGCAGCACCAAGTGGCGCACGTACCCCGACGACGTGCTGCCCCTGTTCGTCGCCGAGACCGACTTCCCGCTCGCCGAGCCGATCACGCGCGTGCTCACCGAGGCCGTCGCGATCGGCGACACGGGCTACACGCCGCCGCGTCCCGGCGTCGCGGAGGCGTTCGCGGGGTTCGCGCGGCGCCGGCTCGACTGGGAGGTCGACCCGCGCCGGGTGCGCTGGACCGGCGACGTCATGATGGGCGTCGTCGAGGTGCTGCGCGCGACGATCGCGCCGGGCGACCGCGTGATCATGACGCCGCCCGTGTACCCGCCGTTCGGCCCGAGCATCGAGGAGGCCGGCGGCGTGGTCGAGTCGGTCCCGCTGATCGACACCGGCGCCGGCTGGGAGCTCGACCTGCCGGGCATCGAGGCGGCCCTCGCCGACGGCGCCCGCGCCGTGCTGCTCTGCAACCCGCACAACCCGACCGGGACGGTGCACACCCGCGAGAGCCTCGCGGGCCTCGCGGCCGCGGCCGCGCGCCACGGCGCCGTCGTCGTGAGCGACGAGATCCATGCGCCGCTCGTGCATCCGGGCGTGACGTACACGCCGTTCCTCGCGGCGTCCGACGACGCGGCGCGGGTCGGCTACGCCGTGACCAGCGCGTCGAAGGCCTACAACCTCGCGGGCCTCAAGTGCGCCGTCATCGCGACGGCCGACGAGGAGACGACGCGCGTCGTGCGCGGCCTGCCGTGGGAGGTCGAGTGGCGCACCGGCCTGTTCGGCGCCCTCTCGAACGTCGCCGCGTTCTCGGAGGAGTCCGACGCGTGGCTCGACGCGCTGCTCGCGGCGCTCGACCGCAACCGCCGGCTGCTCGCCGACCTGCTCGCCGAGCACCTTCCGCTCGCCCGGTACCGCATCCCGGATGCCGGCTATCTCGGCTGGATCGACGTCTCCGCCTACGGCTGGGGCGACGACCCCGCGCCGCGCATCCGGCGCGAGGCGCGCGTCGCGCTGCACCACGGCCCCGAGTTCGGGCCGCAGGGCATCGGGCACGTGCGGGTGAACTTCGGCTGCGCCCCCGAGGTGCTGACCGAGGCCATCGCGCGGGTGGGGGCGCTCGCCCGCGCCCGGTGACGACGGTCGCGGAGCGCCGGGGATGACGCGGACGCGGGGCGAGCCCGATCGCCGGGAGCTGCCGGCCTACGGGGCCGGGTCCGTCGAGGTGCCCTGGGTCATCGGCGTCTTCGACGAGGTCGTCGACCGGCCGACCGAGTGGAGCGGGCACTCGCATCCGACCCACGAGCTGCTCTGGAACGAGCGCGGCGCCTCGAGCGCGACCGTCGGGCGCCGGACGTGGACGATCACGCCGCGGCTCGGCCTGTGGATGCCGGCCGGCACGCTGCACTCCGCGCGCGCCGCGGCCGGCACGTGGTACCGCGCGACGCACTTCAGCACGCCCGTCGTGCGGGCGATCGCCGACGTGCCCGTCGTGGTGGAGATCACGCCGCTGCTCCGGCTGCTGCTGCGCCGGCTCGAGGAGCCGGGGCTGCGCGCCGACTCCCGCCGCATCACGGAGGTGATGGTCGTCGACGTGCTCGCTCCGTCGCCCCGGCAGATCAGCGTCGTCGTGCCCGGCTCCGAGCTGCTGCGCCCCCTCGTCACGGCGATCCGCGCGAACCCCGGCGACCGGCGCTCGCTGGCCGACTGGGCGGCGGAGCTCGGCGTGAGCGCCCGCACGATCACGCGCGCGTTCCGCGCCGAGACGGGGACGGGATTCACCGGCTGGGTGTCGGCGGTGCGCGCGGAGAGCGCCGTCGCGCTGCTCGCGGCGGGGGAGGAGATCGAGGACGTCGCCGCCGAGGTCGGCTACTCCTCGGTCAGCGCCTTCGGCGCCGCGCTGCGGAAGGCGACCGGGCTCACGCCGGGCGCCTTCCGCCGCTGAGTCCGAATCGCTACAGAGCGCGTCTCCTGCGCGCGATTGCGTCGCGTCACCCTGCGTATCTACGCTATTGGTAAGCCTCACCTAATCACTGCGTCCGTGCGAAGGACCCCGCGGAGCGCGTCCGTGCAGAGGCTCCCCCTGAAGACCGGAGAAGAAATGCGCACACGCCTTGTGGCTGCCGTGGCAGCCGCGTTCGTCCTCGCCGCCGGGCTCGCCGGGTGCGGCTCGCAGCCGGCATCCGACGCCCCCGCGGGCACCACGGGCTCGTCTCCGTCCGCCGCGGCGGACGGCGCGCCGATCGTCGTCGAGCACGCCTTCGGCACGACCGAGATCCCCGCCAAGCCCGAGCGCGTCGCGACGGTGAACTGGGCGAACCACGAGGTGCCGCTCTCCCTCGGCGTCGTGCCGGTCGGCATGGCCGCGGCCAACTTCGCCGACGAGGACGGCGACGGCCTGCTGCCCTGGGTCAAGGAGAAGCTCGACGAGCTCGGCGCCGAGACGCCCGTGCTGTTCGACGAGAGCGACGGCATCGACTTCGAGGCCGTGGCCGACACCGACCCCGACGTCATCCTCGCCGCCTACTCGGGCCTCACGCAGGAGGACTACGACACGCTCAGCGCGATCGCTCCGACCGTCGCGTTCCCCGAGAGCCCGTGGACGACCTCGTGGCGCGACATGGTCCGCCTCAACTCCGCGGGCATGGGCATGGCGGAGGAGGGCGACGCCCTCATCGCCGAGCTCGAGGGCCTCATCGAGGACGCCGCGGCGGCGAACCCCGTGCTGGCCGAGAGCTCGGTCATGTTCCTCACGCACGTCGACGTGAGCGACCTCAGCGTCGTGAAGTTCTACACGCCGGCCGACACGCGCGTGCAGTTCTTCTCCGACCTCGGGATGCCGATGCCGGAGAGCATCGCCGCGTACGAGCCCGACCCGGCGAACCCGTTCGCGGGATCGATCAGCGCCGAGAACGCCGACACCTTCGACGACGTCGACGTGATCGTGACCTACGGCGACCAGGCGATGATCGACAGCCTCAAGGCCGACCCGCTGCTGGGCCTCATGCCCGCCATCGCCAACGACGCCGTCGTGCTCCTCGACGGCGCGAGCGCCAACGCGACCGCGGCCAACCCCACGCCGCTGCAGCTGCCGTACCTGCTCGACTGGTACGTCGGCCAGCTCGCGGCCGCCGCCGAGAAGGCGCAGGGCTGAACGAGGTCGAGGCCGCCGCGCCGTCCGTTTCGGGGCTCTTCGCAGTTGAGGGTGTAGTCGAGGTTCGCGGGTCGATTGCCGGATAGGCGTCGAGGTCTTCCAGGATGGAAGTTCCTACACTGCCCATCCGAAAGACCTCGACGTGCTCCAAACTACCTTCGCCGCGCCCTGCCTGACCACGTTCTGCCGTCTCGACGAGCTCGGCCTCGAGGCTGTAGGTCAACATCTCGAGGCGGATCGGGCGGTGATCGAGTGCCGCGTCGTCGAGAACGATCCCTGGTGCCGGAAGTGCGGCGCGGAAGGCGTCCCGAGAGACACCGTGGTGCGTCGGCTCGCGCATGAGCCGTTCGGGCACCGGCCCACGACACTGCTGGTCCGGGTGCGCCGCTACCGGTGCGCGCACTGCGGGAAGACGTGGCGGCAGGACACCACGAAGGCCGCCGCGCCGCGGGCGAAGATCTCGCGTGGCGGGCTCGGGTGGGCGCTGACGGCGATCGTGGTCGACCATCTCACGGTGACCCGCGCCGCGGCCGGTCTGGGGGTGTCCTGGCATACCGCGAACAGTGCGATTCTCGCCGAGGGTCGGCGTCGTCTGATCGACGCTCCCGGCCGGTTCGACGGGGTCACGACCCTGGGCGTCGATGAGCATGTCTGGCGTCACACCCGGTACGGCGACAAGTACGTGACCGTGATCATCGACCTCACGCCCGCCCGCGAGAAGACAGGCCCGGCCCAGCTGCTGGACATGGTCGAGGGCCGTTCGAAGGCCGTGTTCAAGCAGTGGCTCGCGGCACGGCCCAAGGAGTGGTCCAAGCGGATCGAGGTGGTCGCGATGGACGGGTTCAGCGGCTTCAAGACGGCCGCCGCCGAAGAGCTGCCCGACGCGGTCCCGGTGATGGATCCGTTCCATGTGGTCCGTCTCGCCGGCGATGCGCTCGATGTGTGTCGCCGCCGCGTTCAGCAGGATCTACACGGACACCGCGGGATGAAGGGCGACCCGCTCTATCAGGCGCGCCGCACCCTGCACACCGGCGACAAGCTACTCACCGACCGGCAACGCGCTCGGCTGGAGGCGCTGTTCGCGACCGAGGAGCACGTCGAGGTCGAAGCGACCTGGGGCATCTACCAGCGCATGATCGCCGCGTATCGCGAACCCGACAAGAAGAATGGCAAGCAGATGATGCAGACCCTGATCGACGCGGTCAGCACCGGGGTTCCTGCCGCGCTCGTCGAGATCCGCAAGCTCGGCCGCACCCTCAAGCAGCGCGCCGCCGACGTGCTCGCGTTCTTCGATCGGCCCGGCACCTCGAACGGCCCAACGGAGGCGATCAACGGACGACTTGAACACCTCCGCGGCTCCGCGCTCGGCTTCCGGAACCTCACGAACTACATCGCAAGAAGCCTGCTCGAAGCCGGAGGATTCAGACCCCAACTACACCCCTAATTCCGAAGAGCCCGTTTCGGGCGCCGTCGTGCGCCGCCCGAGGCGGACGCGCGTGCTGTGGCTCGTCGTCGTCGCGGCGGTCGTCGCCCTCGTCGCCGTGGCGTCGATCGCGGTGGGCGCGCGCGAGGTCGCGTGGAGCGAGATCGTCTCCGCCCTCGGCGGCGCGAGCGGATCGTTCGACGAGGCGGCGATCGCCAAGCGGATCCCGCGCACCGCGCTCGCGCTGCTCGTGGGCGCGGCGCTCGGCCTCTCGGGCGCCGTGATGCAGGGCGTGACGCGCAACCCGCTCGCCGATCCCGGCATCCTCGGCGTCAACACGGGCGCGGCGCTCGCGGTCGCGATCGGCGTCGCCTGGTTCGGCCTGTGGACCTACACGGGCTACATCTGGACGGCGATCGCGGGCGCCGCGGTCACGGCCGTCTTCGTCTACGCGGTCGGCTCCCTGGGGCGTGGCGGCGCGACGCCGCTCAAGCTCGCGCTCGCCGGCGCGGCGACCTCCGCGGCCCTCGCATCCTTCATCACCGCGGTCGTCCTGGGCCGCAACGACATCGCGAGCGTGCTGCGCTCGTGGCAGATCGGCGGCGTCGGCGGCGGCTCCTTCGACGCGATCGGTCAGGTGCTGCCGTTCCTCGTGGCCGGCACCCTCGTCAGCCTGCTCTCCGCCCGTGCGCTCAACTCGCTCGCCCTCGGCGACGAGCTGGCGGCCGGGCTCGGCGAGAACGTCGTGCTCGCGCGCACGGGCGCCGCGCTGGGCGCCGTGATCCTGTGCGGCGCCGCGACGGCCGTCGCGGGCCCGATCGGCTTCGTCGGACTCGTCGTGCCGCACGTGTGCCGCCTGCTCGTCGGCCCCGACCATCGCTGGCTGCTGCCGTTCTCGGCGCTCGGCGGGGCGGCGCTGCTCACCGTCTCCGACGTCGTGGGCCGCGTCGTGGCACGTCCCAGCGAGATCGACGTCGGCATCGTCACCGCCTTCGTCGGCGCGCCGTTCTTCGTCTGGCTGGTCCGCCGGCAGAAGGTGCGCGAGCTGTGAGCGACGCCACGATCGCGGCCGTGTCGCGCGCCCGCGTGCACCGCGGGCGGCGTCGGCGCACGGTCATCGCCCTGCTCGTCGCGGTCGTCGTGCTCGCCTTCGCGGCATCCCTGATGATCGGGCACACGTTCTACCCGCCGGGCGACGTCGTGCGCGTCATCCTCGGCGAGGACGTCGCCGGCGCATCGTTCACCGTCGGCCGGCTGCGGTTGCCGCGCGCGATCGTCGCGGTGGTCGTGGGGCTCTGCTTCGGTCTCGGCGGCGTGACGTTCCAGACGATGCTGCGCAATCCGCTTGCGAGCCCCGACATCATCGGCATCACCGCGGGCGCCGGCGCGGCGGCCGCGTTCGCCATCATCGTGCTGCGCCTCTCCGACGGGCAGGTGTCGGTCTTCGCGATCGCCGCGGGCCTCGGCGTCGCGCTGCTCGTCTACGTGCTCTCGTTCCGCCGGGGCGTGCTCGGCACGCGGCTCATCCTCGTCGGCATCGGCATCGCCGCGATGCTCGACGCGTTCACGGCGTACGTGCTCTCCCGCGCCGGGGAGTGGGACCTGCAGCAGGCCATGCGCTGGCTCTCCGGAAGCCTGAACGGGGCGACGTGGGCGGATGCCGTCATCGTCGTCGTCGCGCTGGCCGTGCTCGGGCCCGTGCTGCTCTCGCGGACGCGCCACCTCGGCATGCTGCAGCTCGGCGACGACGCCGCGGCCGCGCTGGGCGTGCGCGTCGAGCCCACCCGCGTGCTGCTCATCGTCGCGGCCGTCGGCCTCATCGCCTTCGGCACCGCGGCGGCGGGACCGATCGCGTTCGTCGCGTTCCTCTCCGGCCCCATCGCCGCCCGCGTGGTCGGGCCGCACGGCTCGCTGCTCGTGCCGTCGGCGCTCGTCGGCGCGACGCTCGTGATCGTCGGCGACCTGCTGGGGCAGTGGGCGTTCGGCACGCGCTTCCCCGTGGGCGTCGTCACGGGCGTGCTCGGCGCGCCCTACCTCGTCTATCTCATCGTCCGCACCAATCGCGCGGGAGGATCGCTGTGACCGCCGAACACCTGCTCGCCGCCGAGGCCCTGTCGGTCGGCTACGCCGAGCGCACCGTCATCCGCGACCTCGATCTCGTCGTGCCGCCGGGGCGCATCACCGCGATCGTCGGCGCGAACGCGTGCGGCAAGTCGACGCTGCTGCGCGCGATGTCGCGGCTGCTCGCGCCGCGCGAGGGCCGCGTCGTGCTCGACGGCGCCCTCGTGCACCGGATGCCGGCGAAGCGGCTCGCGCGGGTGCTCGGCCTGCTGCCGCAGTCGCCCATCGCCCCGGACGGGATCACGGTCTCCGACCTCGTCGGCCGCGGCCGGCATCCGCACCAGGGCGTCTTCTCGCGCTGGTCGCGGGAGGACGACGAGGCCGTCGCCGCGGCGCTCGAGGCGACCGACACGGTGGCGCTCGCCGACCGGTCGGTGGACGAGCTGTCGGGCGGCCAGCGGCAGCGGGTGTGGATCGCGATGGCGCTCGCCCAGCGCACCGACCTGCTGCTGCTCGACGAGCCCACGACCTTCCTCGACGTCAGCCATCAGGTCGACGTGCTCGACCTGCTCACCGACCTCAACCGCACGCGGGGCACGACGATCGTCATGGTCCTGCACGACCTCAACCTCGCGGCGCGGTACGCGGATCACCTCGTCGCGATCGCCGACGGCGGCGTGCACGCGGCAGGGGCGCCCGCCGACGTGCTGACCGAGCAGACCGTGCGCGCCGTGTTCGGGCTGGAGAGCCGCGTGATCGTCGACCCGGTCTCGGGCAAGCCGCTCATGCTCCCGATCGGGCGGCACCACCGGGTCGAGTGACGGGCGGGGTGACAGGCGGCCCGGCGGGCGGGCTCAGCGCCCCTCGAAGCGGGGCTCGCGGCGCTCCCGGAAGGCGGCGATCCCCTCGGCGGGGTCGGGGCCCTGCATGATCTCGACGACGGACTCGCGCTCCAGCCGCAGCCCCTCGTCGAGGCCGAGCGTCTGCGACGCCCGCGACAGCCGCTTCATGGCGGCCAGGCCGGGGCGGCTGCGCGTCGCGAGCGTCGCGCAGTACGCCATCGCCTCGTCGTGCAGCGCGTCGGGCGCCGTCACGTAGGTGACGAGGCCCCACGCGTGCGCCGTCGGCGCGTCGATCCAGCGGCCCGTGAACTGGAGGTCGAGGCTGCGCGTGAGCCCGATGCGCTGCGTGAGCCGCTGCGTCGCGCCCCACGCGGCGACGAGGCCGTACTGCGCGTGCTGGTCGCCGAAGCGCGCGTCGCTCGCCGCGAAGACGACGTCGGCCGCGAGGGCGATCTCCAGCCCGCCCGCGAGGGCGAGGCCGTGGCACGCCGCGACGACGGGCAGGGGCGAGTCCTCGAGGCGGCGGAGCGTGGCGCCGACGAAGCGGAGGAAGTCGTCGAGGGCCGCGGGGCTGCCCGACAGCTCGCGCGCCTCGTCGAGGTCGCCGCCCGTGCAGAAGTGCCTGCCCTGCGCGCGGACGAGGATCGCCCGGACGGGCGCGTCGTCGCCCTCGAACTCGTCGACGGCGGCCGCGATCGCCGCGAAGGCGCCGCGCGTCATGGCGTTGAACTTCTCGGGACGGGAGAGCTCGATGACGCCGACGGCGCCGATCCGCTGCACGGTCACGGGGCGGAGGGCGGGCTCGTGCTCGTCGGTCATGCCGGGGAGTCTATCGCCGTGCGCCGGAGCGGGCGGGGCGGGAGGCGGACGGCTGCCGGGCGCGACAGTGGTGATGCGCCCGGCAGCCGGCGGGGACTACTTCGCGGCGACCTCGGCGAGCTTCGCCGCCAGGCCGTCGACCACGAGCGGGATCGAGAGCGGGCTCGCGGCGCTGAAGGCCTCCGTGAGCTCGTCGCCCTGCTCGAGGAACACCGTGCGGCCGTCCTTGACGACGTTCAGCGAGGAGATGAGCGGGTCGGCGAGCAGGTCGTCGAGCGTGTAGCCGATCGGGAAGAACACGGCCACGTCGGCGTCGAGCGCCGTGATCTGCTCGGCCGACAGCGGCACGAAGAAGCCGCTCGTCGGCAGGTCGAGCACGGCGGGGTTCTGCTCGAAGCCGAACGACTCCAGCAGATCCCAGCGGAAGTCGCCCGCGATGTACGCGCCGTACTGGTCGCCGAACTTCGTGCCCGTCACCGCGGTCTTGCCCGCGAACTCGGGGTGCGCGGCGGTCGCGGCGAGGATCTGCGCCTCGATCTTCGCGACGATGGCCTCGCCCTCCGACACCTTGCCCAGCGCCTGGGCGACCTGCAGCGTCTGCGCGTCCCACGACGTGCCGAAGGCGGCCGTGCCCGCGGGCGCGTACACGGTCGGGGCGATCGTCGACAGGCGGGTGAACTGCTCCTCGTCGCCCGCCGACCGGGTGTTGAGGATGAGGTCGGGCTCGAGCGCGGCGATCGTCTCGTAGTCGAGGGCGTCGCCGACGTTCTCGATGATGGTCGGCGTCTCGTCGCCGAACTCCGACGCGGCCCACGGGCCGACGCCGTTGTCGTCGGCGCCGAAGCCCTGCCAGTCGTACACGGCGACGGGCGTGACGCCCAGCGCGAGCGCGACCTCGGCGTCGGACCAGCCGAGCGCGACGACGGTGAGCTCGCCGTCGGCGGGCTCCGGGATCTCGACGGGGCCGAAGAGCGTGTCGTCGACCGTCGCGAGCAGGGCGTCGCCGGCGGCGGACGACGAGTCGGGCGATTCGGTGCCCGGGGTCTCCTCGGGGGTGCTCGACGTGCAGCCGGCGAGGGCGAGGGCCGCGATGGCGGCCGTGGCGAGGGCCAGACGAGGATGTCTCATGGGGGTCTCTGCTTTCCTTGGTGCGTGTTTCCTGATGCGTGGCATGCGTGCGGAGGGGAGGGCTGGAGGTCAGGACGACGGCGGCGCGTGCGGCACGACGAGGGGGCCGCCGGTCTCGGGGTCGGGCACGATGCGTGCGCGCACCCCGAAGACGTCGTGCACGAGGTCGGAGGTGACGATGTCGGCGGGCGCTCCCTGCGCGACGATGCGGCCCTCCTTCATCGCGACCAGGTGGGTCGCGTAGCGCGCCGACTGGTTGAGGTCGTGCAGCACGGCGACGAGCGTGCGCTTCTCGCGGTGCAGGCTCGTGCAGAGGTCGAGCACGTCGATCTGGTGCGAGATGTCGAGGTACGTCGTCGGCTCGTCGAGCAGCAGCAGGGGCGTCTCCTGTGCGAGCGCCATCGCGATCCAGACGCGCTGGCGCTGGCCGCCCGACAGCTCGTCGACGACGCGGGTGCTGTGCTCCGTGAGGTGCGTGCGCTCCAGCGCCTCGCGCACCGCGTCCTCGTCCTGCGTGCTCCAGCGGCGCAGCAGGCCCTGGTGGGGGTGACGGCCGCGCGTGACGAGGTCGATCACGGTGATGCCCTCGGGCGCGATCGACGTCTGCGGCAGCAGCCCGATCTCGCGCGCGAGGTCCTTCGTGCGGGCGCGCGAGATGTCGGCGCCGTCGAGCAGCACCGCGCCGGCGGCAGGCGGGATGAGCCGGGCGAGCGAGCGCAGCAGCGTCGACTTGCCGCATCCGTTCGGCCCGATGATGACCGTGAACGAGCCGTCGGGCACGTCGAGGTCGAGGTCGGAGATGATGCGCCGCTCGCCGTACCCCGTGGAGAGGGCGCGGGCCTGCAGTCGCGATGCGGCGGTGGTGTTCTCGGCCACGGTCAGCGTGCCTTCCTTCCGAACGAGGCGAGCAGCCACACGAGGTAGGCGCCGCCGAAGCACAGGGTGACCACGCCCACCGGCAGCTGCGCCGGGGCGATGATCGTGCGCGCGACGAGGTCGCTCGCCGTCAGCAGCAGGGCGCCGAACGCGGCCGCCGGGACGATGCGCACCCCGGGCGTCGCGCCGACCCGCATGGCGAGCTGGGGAGCGGCGAGGGCGACGAAGGCGATCGGGCCGGCGGAGGCCGTGACGAGCGCGACGAGGGCGATGCCCAGCAGCAGCAGCCACATGCGCACGGGCTCGGCGCGCACGCCCAGGCCGCGCCCCGCGTCGTCGCCCAGCTCGAGCATGCGCATGTCGGCCTGCAGCACGAGCACGATCGGGAGCGCGATCGCGAGCCCGACGACGACCGGCACGGTGTGGACCCAGCCGATCTCGTTGAGCGATCCCGCCCCCCAGCTGGCGGCGGAGAGGGCCTGCTCGAGGCGCATGGTCGTGAGCACCCACGTGTTGAAGGCGCCGAGGAACAGGCTGACGCCGATGCCGACGACGATGATGCGCATGCCCGTGACGCCGCGCCGGTAGGCGAGCAGGTACACGGCGACGCCCGTGAGGATGCCGCCCGCGAGCGCCCCGATCGACGTGCCCAGCGCGCTGCCGGTCGCGAACAGCGCGACGAGCAGGGCGCCCGTGTAGGCGCCGGTCGAGAACCCGATGATGTCGGGGCTGCCGAGGGGGTTGCGGGTGACGGACTGGAACACGGCGCCGCCGATCGCGAGCGCCGCGCCGCCGACGATCGCGAAGACGACACGCGGCAGGCGCCACTCGACGATGATGCGGGTCGTCGCCTCGCTCGCCTCGCCGCGCAGCGCCGCGACGACGTCGGCGAGCCCCAGGCCGGCGCTGCCGACCGTGAGCGACCACGCGCCGATCGCGAGGGTGAGGACGAGCACGACGACCGTGACGACGAGGGCGCGCACCTCGATGCGCAGGCTCCGCCCCGCGATGCGCACGGGACGGATGCCGCGGGGCCAGGTGAGGGTGCCGGTCATAGCCCGCGGGCCCCCTTGCGTCGGGTCAGCGCGATGAGCACGGGCGCGCCGAGGAAGGCCGTGACGACGCCGGCGGGCAGCTCTCCCGGAGCGACGAGCCGGCCGACGATGTCGGCCGCGAGCAGGAGGATGGGGGCGGCGACGAGGCTCAGCGGCACGATCCAGCGCTGATCCGGGCCGACGATGCTGCGCAGCGCGTGCGGGATCATGAGGCCGACGAACGCGATGGGGCCGGCGGCCGCCGTGGCGGCGCCGCACAGGAGCGTGACGGCGACGACGCCGGCGAGCTTGGTGGTCGCGGGCCGCGAGCCGAGGGCGACGGCCACGTCGTCGCCGAGGGAGAGGGCGTTGAGGGCGCGGGGGAGCGCGAGCGCGATGACGACGCCGACGACGATGAACGGCAGCACCGCCCACAGCGTGTCGAACTGACGGTTCTGCAGCGACCCCGCGCTCCAGAACCGGATGCGGTCGAACACGTCGGGGCGGGTGAGGGTCACGGCGAAGCTGACGCCGGTGAGCACCGCGCCCAGCGCGGTACCGGTGAGCACGAGCTTGGTGGGCGTGCCGCCGGCGGGCCCGCTCGTGCCGATGCCGTAGACGACGAGCGCCGCGACGAGGGCTCCCACGAGGGCGACGCCCACGTGACCGGTCGTGAGGCTCGGGCCGAGCACGGCGGCCGCGAAGACGACGGCCGTGTAGGCGCCCGCGTTGACACCGAGGATGCCGGGGTCGGCGAGCGGGTTGCGCGTCACCGCCTGCATGATCGCGCCCGACAGGCCGAGCGCGATGCCGACGGTGATCGCGAGCAGGGTGCGGGGGATGCGGAACTCGCGCACGATGAGCGCGGTCGAGGAGCCGTCGTCGGCGCGGAGCGCCTCCCAGACCGCCGCGACGGAGATGCCGCCCGAACCGACGAAGAGGCTGAGCGTCGCGAGGACGGCGAGCAGCGCGATCCCGATGCCGGTGACCACGACGGAGCGCGCGATGCCGGTGCGTGTCGGCGCTGGCGGTGCCGCGGACGCGGCGGGGGCGAGGGTCACGGGTCTCCAGGTGTGCGAGAGCGGGGCTGGAGAAAGTTTAGGTGAGCCTAAGCTCGGTATCCATCATTCGTCGTGCGTTGTTGCCGAATCGATTCCTTCCCGGCGCCCGTCAGACCGCGCAGGATCGCCCGCACGCCGGCGTCGAACTGCGCCGCGAGCTCGCGCGCCTCGCTCGCGACGTCGGCCGTCACGACGCCGAGCCGGGCCGCCTGCAGGCGCTGCTGCACGATCGTGGCGTGGCCCAGGGTGAAGTGCAGCAGCGTCGTCGCGCCCGTCTGCGCCGGGCCCTCCCGCGGGTCGTCGCCGTCGCGCCGCAAGGCGTCGCGGAGCCGCCGGTGCGCGTCGCCCGCGCCGAGGGCGAGGGCCTGCGTGCCGATGACGATGTCCGCGCCGTCGCGGTGGCGCAGGAGGGCGTCGCGCAGCCCGTGCGCGACGGCGTGCACGCCGGCATCCGCCGGGATGGCGCGCAGCCCGTCGTCGACGATGCGGTCGGCGACCGCGGCGAGCAGGGCCTGCTTGCTGTCGAAGTGCCAGTAGAGGGCCGACGGCTGGATGCCGAGGGCGCCGGCGATCCGCCGCATGGAGAGCTCGCCCAGGCCGCCCTCGTCGAGCAGGGCGAGGGCCGTGTCGACGACGCTCGCGCGATCGTGCCGCTGCGGGCGTGGTTCGCGGTCTGTCACGGCCTCACTATACTGAACGACGTTCAGGTGAACAGTGTTCAGGAGGAAGCTCATGGCCCAGGCAGGGACGTTCGACGGGCGCGACATCGCGCGCATCGCGGTGTTCGCCGCGATCATCGTGGCACTCGGGCTGGTCGGCCCCATCCCCGTGCCGGGGCTCGTGCCGATCACGGCGCAGACGCTCGGCGTCATGCTCGCGGGGGCCGTGCTCGGCTGGCGGAACGGCGCGCTCGCCGTGCTCGTCGTGATCGTGCTCGTGGCGGTCGGGCTGCCGGTGCTCTCGGGCGGCCGCGGCGGGATCGGCGTGTTCGTGGGCCCCAGTGCCGGGTACCTGTTCGGATGGCTGGCCGGCGCCGCGCTCACGGGACTGATCGCGCACTCCGGCGGACGCCCGCTGAGGTGGTGGCGCGTCGCGCTCGGCTGCGTCGTGGGCGGCATCCTCGCGATCTACGCCTTCGGCATCCCCGTGCAGTCGCTCGTGACGGGCCTGCCGATCGGCGACGCGGCCATCGCGAGCCTCGCCTTCCTGCCCGGCGACGCGATCAAGGCGGCGCTCGCGACCGTGCTGACCCTCGCGCTGCAGCGCGCATACCCGCCCGCCTTCAGCGGCGTGCGGGCGGCGGGGAGCAGTGTCCGCGCCCGCTGACCCGACGCGCGGCATCGAGCTGCGCGCCGTGGCGGTCGAGATCGACGGCCGCGGCATCCTCGACGACGTCTCGGCGACGCTGACACAGCGGACGGTCGCGGTGATCGGCGCCAACGGATCCGGCAAGTCGACGTTCGCGCGGCTGCTCAACGGGCTCGTCCGCGCGAGCGCCGGCGAGGTGCGCGTGCACGGGCTCGACGTCGCACGGGAGACGCGGCGCGTGCGCGAGCGGGTGGGGTTCGTGTTCACGAACCCCGACGCGCAGATCCTCATGCCGACCGTCGCGGAGGACGTCGCGCTGTCGCTGAAGGGACGCGGCCGGGGACGCGAGGAGGCCGCCGCGCGGGTCGCGGCCGTGCTCGACCGGTTCGGCCTGTCGGCGCTCGCCGACCGGCCCGCCTACAGTCTCTCGGGCGGGCAGAAGCAGCTGCTCGCGCTCGCGTCGGTGCTCGTGACCGAGCCCGCCGTCGTCGTGGCCGACGAGCCGACGACCCTGCTCGACCTCGGCAACGCGCGCCTGATCGGCGACGTGCTCACGAGCGGCATCGCCGTGCAGACCGTCATCGTGACGCACGACCTGGAGCTCGCCGAGCGGTGCGACGCGGCCCTGCGGTTCGCCGACGGCCGGCTGGTCGACGCCGGCGAGCCGGCCGAGGTGACCGGCCGCTACCGGGCCGCGTTCGCGTGAGCGCGAGAGGACGGTTGCCATGATCTCGCTGTACCGGCCCGGCCGCAGCCCGCTGCACCGCGCGCCCGCCGGCCTGAAGCTGCTGGCGCTCACCGCCGTCGCGCTCGCGATGTCGTTCATCCCCGGCACGATCTGGACGTCGGCGGTCTGGCTCGGCGTGGTCGTCGTCGCCTACGCGCTCGGCGGCTTCGGGCTGCCGACGCTCGCACGCCAGCTGTGGGCGACGCGCTGGATCGTCGTGCTCATGGTCGTGACGCAGCTGATCTTCCTCACGCCCGACGCGGCGGTCGCGAACACGACGCGCGTCGTCGCCGTGGTCATGCTCGCCGGCGTGCTGACGCTCACCACGCGCACCGAGGACCTCATCGACGTGCTGCAGCGCCTGCTCTCGCCGCTGCGCCGGTTCGGGGTCGACCCGTGGCGCGTCGGCTTCACGCTCTCGCTCACGCTGACGCTCGTGCCCGTGATCGCCGACTTCGGCCGCCGCGTGCGCGAGGCCGAGCGGGCCCGGGGCGTGCGCCTCGGCGTGCGGGCGATCGTGCCGCTGCTGGTCATGTCGCTGCGGCACGCCGACGACGTCTCCGACGCGATGACCGCCCGGGGGATCGCGTGAGCGGCGCGGCGGAGCCCGCGGGCGGTGCAGAGGAGCCCGTGGGCGGCGCGGAGGATCGTGGGGGCGGTGCGGCGGATCGTGTGGGCGGTGCGGAGCCCGTGCGGGTCGGGGACGTCGTCGTGCACGGCGTCGGCGTCGACGCGCAGACGCGCTGCGCCCACTACGCGGGTCCGAACGACGTGCTCGCGCTCCTGTTCCGCTGCTGCGATCGGTGGTATCCGTGCCACGCGTGCCATGCCGCCGTCGCGACGCACGACGCCGCCCGCTGGCCGGTCGCCGACGGCGACGCGCACGCGCTGCTGTGCGGCCGGTGTGGGCGGACCTCGACCATCGACGAGTACCTGGGCTCGTACGCGTGCGCCCGCTGCGGCGGCGCGTTCAACGAGCGCTGCGCCCTGCACCACGATCTGTACTTCGAGTGACCGCCGCGCGCCCGGTAACCCCGACGGCGCCCCTCATCCCCCCCCCGCGAGGGTGCCACCTATCCTTGCGGGGGTGCCACCTGTTCTCGCGGGGGTGCTACTTGTCTCCGCGAGGGTGCTCCTTGTTCTCGCCGGGGTGCCCGGTACTTTCTCGGGCGCAACTGGCACCCTCGCGGGGACAAGTGGCACCGTCGCGGAGACAACTGGCACCCTCGCGGAGACAAGTGGCACCGTCGGGTGGTGAGAGAGCGGAGGGCATGATCGTCGTGTCGGGAGCGAGCCCTCGCGGCTGTCGTGCTGCGGATCGCGACGACACTCAGACCGCCGCCGCCGGTCGCTCTGCCCGCCCCCACGGAGCGGCCGCCCTGCCGAGATGGTGGGTTTCTCGCCGAGCAGGTGCCCACCGTCTCGGCGAGAAACCCACCGTCTCGGCGAGAAGCCCACCGTGTCGGCGAGAAACCCACCGTCTCGCTGGGATGTGACCGCGACGTGCGCAGAAGGCGTCAGAGCGCGGGGAGGCGCCACTTGCGGCGCACCTCGGCCGTGAGGTCGACGTCGAAGCGCTCGGCGAGCAGAAGCACCTGGCCGTAGACGTCGGCGAGTTCCGCGCGGAAGCGTGCCGTGCGCTCCGTGGCGGTGTCACCCTTGTCGCGCGCTTGACCGGACAGGGCCAGAAATGCCTGCGTGAACTCACCGACCTCTTCATTGAGTTTGAGCACGAGCCATTCATCAGTGCGCTGGATGCCGTTGCTCGCGGCGTACGCGCTCGAAGCGCCCTCGATGAGGCGTTGCAGGGGGACGCTGTTCATGGATGCCACGATCGTGCACACCGGTGGCGATGCGGTGGACGGAAGATGGCCGCCGTGTGCGCCGCGCCGACACCGCCGGCGCTCCGGCGCCCGGCCGGCCCGTTCGCAACTCAGGAAGAACGCCCGGCTCGACCCGCGGCGGCCGGTCCGGCCGCGGTTCTTCCTGAATTGTGGACGGCAGTCGGCGGCGCCGCGCGCCGGGCCTATACTGGGAGGCTGGCCATTCGGCCGCCACCCCCTGCCACCGAAGAACGGACGTCTGCTGTGCTCGCCGTGCACGACCTCGAGATCCGCGTGGGCGCGCGCACCCTCATGTCGGAGGTGTCGTTCCGCGTCTCCGACGGCGACAAGATCGGCCTGGTCGGGCGCAACGGCGCGGGCAAGACGACCCTCACCAAGGTGCTCGCGGGCGACCTGCTGCCCGCCGAGGGGCGCGTCGACCGCTCCGGCGAGCTCGGCTACCTGCCGCAGGACCCGCGCTCGGGCGACCCCGAGATGCTCGCGCGCACGCGCATCCTCGACGCCCGTGGACTGGGCACCCTCGCGATCGGCATGCGTGAGGCGTCGGAGCTCATGGCATCCGACGACGCCGCGGCTGCTGCGAAGGCGATGCGCCGCTACGCGAACCTCACCGAGCGGTTCGAGGCGCTGGGCGGATACGCCGCCGAGGCCGAGGCGGCCTCCATCGCGCACAACCTCTCGCTGCCCGACCGCATCCTCGATCAGCCGCTCAAGACGCTCTCCGGCGGTCAGCGCCGCCGCATCGAGCTCGCCCGCATCCTGTTCTCGGATGCCGGCACGATGATCCTCGACGAGCCCACGAACCACCTGGACGCCGACAGCGTCGTGTGGCTGCGAGAGTTCCTGAAGGGCTACAAGGGCGGCCTCATCGTCATCAGCCACGACGTCGAGCTCGTCGGAGAGACCGTCAACCGCGTCTTCTACCTCGACGCGATGCGCCAGGTCATCGACATCTACAACATGAACTGGAAGAACTACCTGCGTCAGCGGGTGGCCGATGAGGAGCGCCGCAAGAAGGAGCGCGCCAACATCGAGAAGAAGGCCACGGCGCTGCAGCTCCAGGCCGCACGGTTCGGCGCGAAGGCGAGCAAGGCCGCCGCGGCGCACCAGATGGTCGCCCGCGCCGAGAAGATGCTCTCCGGCCTCGAAGAGGTGCGGCAGGAGGACCGCGTCGCCAAGCTGCGCTTCCCCAAGCCCGCGCCGTGCGGCAAGACGCCGCTCATGGCGAAGAACCTGTCGAAGTCGTACGGCTCTCTGGAGATCTTCACCGACGTCGACCTCGCGATCGACCGCGGCTCGAAGGTCGTCGTGCTCGGCCTCAACGGCGCCGGAAAGACGACGCTGCTGCGCATCCTCGCGGGCGTCGACGCGCCCGACACGGGGGGCATCGAGCCGGGCCACGGACTGAAGATCGGCTACTACGCGCAGGAGCACGAGAACCTCGACGTGAGCCGCTCGGTGCTCGACAACATGATGTCGGCCGCCCCCGACATCACGCAAGTCGAGGCGCGCAAGGTGCTGGGCTCGTTCCTGTTCACGGGCGACGACGTGCTCAAGCCCGCCGGGGTGCTCTCAGGCGGCGAGAAGACGCGCCTGTCGCTGGCGACGCTCGTCGTCTCGTCGGCCAACGTGCTGCTGCTCGACGAGCCCACGAACAACCTCGACCCCGCGAGCCGCGAGGAGATCCTCGGCGCGCTCGCGCACTACGAGGGCGCCGTCGTGCTCGTCTCGCACGACGAGGGCGCCGTGCAGGCGCTGAACCCCGAGCGCGTGCTCATCCTGCCCGACGGCGTCGAGGACATCTGGGGCCGTGACTACGTCGACCTGATCACTTTGGCGTGACGCGGTCCGGCGTAACGCCGTCCGCGGTTCAACCGCGGCAATGTGCGGGAGAAGACCCGTGGAACCCGCAGGATGCCGCGGTCGAACCGGCGTTGGTCATCGGGCGTCGACGAGGGCGTCTTCTTCTTCGGCGTCGCGATCGCGACGGCGCTTCGGGCGGGGCGGAGGCGCCGGAGCGCCTGAGGCGCGGGCCGCCGCGTCCTCGGCGTCCTCGCGGCGGTGCTTGAGCTCGGTGCGGATCATGTACCAGATGAACGCGAAGCCCATGATCGCGAAGAGGATCCACTGGATCGCGTACGACAGGTGCGGACCCGGGTCCTCCGACGGCGACGGGAGCTCGGAGGGGCGCGCCGAGGGGGCAGGCGTCTCGCTCACCATGATGCCGTAGACGCCGTCGACGACCCTCTCGCCCGGGAGCGTCTCGGCGATGATGTCCGTCGTGACGGTCGGCACCTGGCCGGGGGGAGCGGTGCGTCCCGAGCGCGGCGCGGGCTCGTCGGGCATGAGCCGCGCGACGACGGTCACGGGTCCCTCCGGCGCGGCCGGCACGCTGTCGGGCTCGGGCTGGTCGGCGCCCGGCGGCACCCAGCCGCGGTTCACGATGAAGACGCGCCCGTCGTCGGTGCGGAACGGCACGAGCACCTCGAAGGCGCTCGTCCCGCCGCGCGGCCGGTTGCGCGCGAGCAGCTGGTGCTCGGTGAGGTACTCGCCCGTGACGACGACGGGATGCCACTGGTCGGCGCCGTCGAACACGCCGCCCGCGGGGATCAGCCGGTCGAGCGGCACCGGCTCGGCGTCGTAGTTCGCGGCGATGAGCTCGAGCTGCGCGTCGCGCTCCGCGCCGCGCTCGAACTGCCAGTGCGACAGGAAGCCGCACGCGATCGCGAAGACGATCGCGAAGGCGACGTAGCCGCTCCAGCGCAGCACGGTCTGCCGGTTCATCGCGCGGCCTCGCCGTCGAACGCGACGACCTCGACGGGGAAGCCGCGGGTCGCCAGGTAGTCGCGCAGATAGCCCACGTGCTCCTCGCACGCGGCCCAGATCTTGCGGCGGTCGGCCGCGTGGATGCGGGGGTTGCGCCACACCACCTGCCAGACGGCCTCCGCCCGGCATCCCGCACGCGAGCAGACGCGGTCGGTCACGATGCGCTCGGCGGACGCTTCTCGTGCACCTGGATGACCGTCGGCCCGGTGTCGGCCGGCACCGCCGCCGTCGGTGCCGGGGCGGCGAGCTGCCGCTCGGGCGGCACCGCGGCCGTCTCGCGCACGTTCTTGCCGACGTTCGCGATCACGACCGCGAGATAGGGCAGCACGATCGCCCCGATGGCGAAGAGGAACGTATACCAGCCGTAGGGCGTGACCGCCACCATCAGCACGAAGCACGACGCGCGCACCGTCATCATGATGAAGTACTTCGTCATGCGCGACTGCGCCTCGTCGCGCGGAGCGCGCGGCAGCGAGGTCGCCGACTGCGGTGCGGGCGTGTTTCTCATGGACGGACGCCGATCAGAACGACGACGAGGCGGCGATGCCGATCCACAGGAAGATGAGGAAGACGAACACGAGGCCGTAGATGCCGATGCCCACCCAGCCGGTGATGACGCCCGTCAGGGCCAGGCCGCGGCCGCCCTCGTTCGTGCGCTTGAGCTGGTTCAGCGACATGTGGCCCGTGATGACGCCCACGATCGACCCGATGAAGGGCAGGATCGTGAGGCCCGCGATGCCGCCGATGAGGGCGATGATCGCGAGCGTGTTCGTCGCGACGGGCGCCGCATAGGCGCCGTACGGCGTGCCGGACCCCGGATAGGAGGGCTGCGCGTACGAGGCGGCGGGCGCGGCATAGGGTCCCGTCGGCTGCGCGGGCGCGGCCGGATAGCCGGGGGCGGCGGCCTCCGCGGCCGGCGTGTACGCCGGGGGCGCCGGTGCCTCGGCGGCGGGCTCCGCGGCGGCGTAGCTCGGCGGCGTGTAGGCCGGGGGCGGGGTGTAGGCGGGCGGAGGCGTGTACGCCGCGGCCGGCGTGTAGGCCGGCGGGGGCGTGTACGCGGGCGGAGGCGTGTAGCCGGAGGCCTGCGGCGCGGCGGTCTCGTCGCCGGCGACGCCCGGGTCCGGCGTCACCTCGTCGGCGGGCTCGGGAAGAGCCTGCTCACCCTGTGCGGGGAGATCGTTCGTGCTGTCGGGGGACGTGGGATCGCTCATGACATCTCCTGGGTTCGCGACGCGTCTAAGCCTACCCCCGGCTGCTTCGCGTGGAGGTCTCGGTACGCCGAGGCTACGCTGAGAGGCGATTCGTCCACGTCTCCCGGGAGCCTGCATGTCCTCTGATCGCGTCGTCCTTGTCACCGGCGGAAACCGCGGCATCGGCCGCGCCATCGCCGAGCGATTCGTGCGTGAGGGCTACCGCGTGGCCGTCACGGCGCGCAGCGGCGAGGGCCCCGAGGGCACTCTCACGGTGCGCGCCGACGTGACGGATGCCGCGTCGATCGACGCCGCCTTCGCCGAGGTCGAGCGCGAGCTCGGACCCGTCGAGGTCGTGGTGGCCAACGCGGGCATCACGAAGGACACCCTGCTGCTGCGCATGACCGAGGACGACTTCGACTCGGTCGTCGCCACGAACCTCGGCGGCACGTTCCGCGTCGTCAAGCGCGCCGCCAAGGGGCTGCTGCGCGCCAAGTGGGGACGCGTCATCCTCATCTCCAGCGTCGTGGGCCTGTACGGCTCGGCCGGCCAGATCAACTACTCGTCGTCGAAGAGCGCGCTCGTGGGCTTCGCGCGGTCGCTCACGCGCGAGCTCGGCGGCCGCGGCATCACGGCGAACGTCGTGGCGCCGGGGTTCATCGAGACCGACATGACCGCGGCCCTGCCCGACGAGACGCAGGCCGAGTACAAGCGCAACATCCCGGCGGGCCGGTTCGCGAGCGCCGACGAGGTCGCCGGCGTCGTGACGTGGCTCGCCTCCGACGACGCGGCCTACATCTCGGGCGCCGTCATCCCCGTCGACGGCGGCCTCGGCATGGGGCACTGAGCCCGCGGGCGCATACGGCGGCCCGCGGGAGCATCCGTCAGGGCAGCAGCGGGACGACCTCGCGCAGGTCGACGTCGGCGATCACCAGGTCGGCCTGCGCGCGCACGGCGGGCTTCGCGTTGAATGCGATGCCGAGCCCCGCGGCATCCATCATGCGCAGGTCGTTGGCGCCGTCGCCGATCGCGTAGGTGCGCGAGAGCGGAACGCCGGCGGCGGCCGCCCACTCGCGGAGCGCGGCGGCCTTGCCCTCGGCGTCCACGATCTCGCCGTCGACGCGTCCCGTGAGCACGCCCTCCGAGACCTCCAGCCGGTTCGCGCGCCACAGGTCGACCCCGAGCGCGGGGGCGACGGTGTCGAGGATCTCGTGGAACCCGCCCGACACGACCGCCGCGACGCCGCCGCGCGCATGGATCTCGGCGATCAGCTCGCGCACGCCGGGCGTCGGCTCGATGCGCGCGAGCACGCGGGCGAAGGCCTCGACGGGAACCCCGCGCAGCGCCTCGACGCGCGAGCGCAGGCTCGTCGCGAAGTCGACCTCGCCGCGCATCGCCGCCTCGGTCGCCGCGGCGACCTCGGCACCGCGGCCGGCCTCGTCGGCGATCAGCTCGATGACCTCGTTGCGGATGAGAGTGGAGTCGGCGTCGAAGACGACGAGAAGACGAGCGTCGGGCACCCCACCACCGTACCGGGTGGCGGAACGCCCGACGCTCTCGTGCCCGTCGCGTCAGCCCGTGACGCGGATGCCCTTGCCGACGACCGTGATGCCGCTGTCGGTGACCGTGAAGCCCCGCGCGAGGTCGCGCTCGCGGTCGACGCCGACGGTCGCGCCCGCGTCGAGCACGACGTTCTTGTCGAGGATCGCGTGGTGCACCCGGGCACCGGGGCCGATGGTGACGCCGTCGAACAGCACGGAGTCGGTGATCGTGGAGCCGCCGCCCGACAGGCTCCACGGGCCGACGACGCTGCGCTCGAGGTGCGTGCCCGAGAGCACCGACCCGAGCGAGACGATCGAGTCGATCGCGTTGCCCATGCGTCCCACGCCGTCGCGCACGAACTTCGCGGGCGGCGAGTTGATCGCCTGCGAGTGGATCGGCCAGTCGGTGTTGTAGAGGTTGAACACGGGCAGCGTGGAGATGAGGTCCATGTGCGCGTCGAAGAACGAGTCGATCGTTCCCACGTCGCGCCAGTAGTCGCGATCGCGATCCGTCGAGCCGGGCACGTCGTTCGCCTTGAAGTCGTAGACCGCGGCATCCCCCTTGCTCACGAAGTAGGGGATGATGTCGCCGCCCATGTCGTGGTTCGAGCCGGGCAGGTCGCCGTCCTCGACGACGGCGTCGATGAGGGCCTGCGCGTCGAAGATGTAGTTGCCCATCGAGGCGAGCACCTCGTCGGGGCTGTCGGGCAGGCCCACCGGGCTCTGCGGCTTCTCCAGGAACTCGCGGATGCGCGTCGGGTCGGTGGGATCGATGTCGATCACGCCGAACTGGTTCGCGAGCGAGATCGGCTGGCGGATGCCGGCCACCGTCGCCTTCGCGCCCGACTCGATGTGCGCGTCGAGCATCTGCCGGAAGTCCATGCGGTACACGTGGTCGGCGCCGATCACGATCACGATGTCGGGCTTCTCATCGTTGATGAGGTTGAGGCTCTGCAGGATCGCGTCGGCGGAGCCGGCGAACCAGCGCTTGCCCAGGCGCTGCTGCGCCGGCACCGAGGCGACGTAGGAGTTCAGGAGCGCCGACATGCGCCAGGTCTGCGAGATGTGCCGGTCCAGGCTGTGCGACTTGTACTGCGTCAGCACCACGATCTGGCGCAACCCCGAGTTGATGAGATTGGAGATCGCGAAGTCGATCAATCGGTACTGCCCGCCGAACGGGACGGCAGGCTTGGCACGGTCGACAGTAAGGGGCATGAGTCGCTTTCCCTCACCGCCGGCGAGGACGATTCCGAGGACCTTCGGCGCTGTAGGCATGGCTTCAGACTATGCCGGAAAGGCGCGCTGTACTAGCGTTCGTTTCATGCGAGTCGACGTGGTCACGAAGGAGTATCCGCCGGAGATCTATGGGGGTGCCGGAGTGCATGTCACCGAGCTCGTGCGCGCCCTGCGCACGGCCATCGACGTGCACGTCAGGGCCTTCGGGGCGGAGCGCGACGAGGACGGCACGACGTCGTACGGCGTGCCCGCGGAGCTGCGCTCGGCGAACGCCGCGATCCAGACGCTCGGCACCGATCTGGAGATCGTCGGCGACGTCGCGGGCGCCGATGTCGTGCACAGCCACACCTGGTACGCGAACTTCGCCGGCCACCTCGCCTCGCTGCTGCACGGCATCCCGCACGTCGTCACGGCGCACTCGCTCGAGCCGCTGCGGCCGTGGAAGGCGGAGCAGCTGGGCGGCGGGTACGCCGTCTCGAGCTACATCGAGAAGACCGCCTACGAGGGCGCCGCGGCGATCGTCGCGGTGAGCGAGGGCATGCGCCAGGACATCCTGCGCAGCTATCCGTCGCTCGACCCCGACCGGGTCAAGGTCATCTACAACGGCATCGACGTCGAGGCCTGGCACCCGCGGGAGGACGCCGCGCTGCTGGAGCGCCTCGGCATCGACCCGGCGCGTCCGTCGGTCGTGTTCGTCGGGCGCATCACGCGCCAGAAGGGCCTGCCCTACTTCCTGCGCGCCGCCGAGCGCCTGCCCCGGGACGTGCAGCTCGTCCTCTGCGCCGGGGCGCCCGACACGCCCGAGATCATGGCCGAGGTGCAGGGGCTCGTGCGCGACCTGCAGGCGCAGCGCGACGGCGTCGTGTGGATCGAGGAGTTCCTGCCGCGCGAGCAGCTGTGCGCCATCCTCTCCAGCGCGACGACGTTCGTGTGCCCCTCGGTGTACGAGCCGCTCGGCATCGTCAACCTGGAGGCCATGGCGTGCGGCGCCGCGGTCGTGGGCACCGCGACGGGCGGCATCCCCGAGGTCGTCGTGGACGGCGTGACGGGCCGGCTCGTGCCCATCGAGCAGGTGCAGGACGGCACCGGCACGCCGACCGACCCCGAGCGGTTCGTCTCCGACCTCGCGGCCGTGCTCACCGAGGTCGTCTCCGACCCCGCGAAGGCGCGCGCCTACGGCGAGGCGGGCCGGCGGCGGGCGGCCGAGGACTTCAGCTGGAGCGCCATCGCCGACGCGACGGCCGCACTCTACCGGGAGGTCGTGGCGTCGGGTCGCGCGGGCGCACCCGGCCGATAGGCTTGGGGGCATGCCCCAGGCCCTCGATTTCTCCGATGTCGTCGTCCGCCGTCACAGCCGCAATATCGTCGACGGGGTCGACTGGACCGTCAACGGCGACGAGCGCTGGGTCGTGCTCGGCCCCAACGGCGCCGGGAAGACGACGCTGCTGCAGCTCGCGTTCACGCTGATCCACCCGACGTCGGGCACCGTGACGATCCTCGACGAGCGGCTCGGACGCTCCGACGTGTTCGAGCTGCGCCCGCGCATCGGGTTCGCCTCGTCGTCGATGGCGCGTCGCGTGCCGCACGAGGAGACCGTGATCGACGTCGTGCTGACCGCGGCGTACTCGGTGCTCGGCCGCTGGCGCGAGCGGTACGAATCGGTCGACGAGCGCCGCGCCCGCCGCGTGCTCGCGGAGTGGCGGCTCGACCAGCTCGCCGAGCGCACGTTCGGCACGCTCTCCGACGGAGAGCAGAAGCGCGTGCAGATCGCGCGCGCGGTCATGACCGACCCGGAGCTGCTGCTGCTCGACGAGCCCACCGCGAGCCTCGACCTCGGGGCGCGCGAGGAGCTGCTCGGCCTGCTCAGCGGCTACGCGCAGGCCCCCGGCACGCCGGCGATGGTGATGGTGACGCACCACGTCGAGGAGATCCCCGTCGGGTTCACGCACGTGCTGCTGCTGCGCGAGGGCCGCGTCGTCGCGCAGGGGCCGATCGCCGAGACGCTCACGGCGCAGAACCTGACGGCGACGTTCGGCATGGAGATCGCGCTGACCGAGGCCGACGGGCGCTATGCGGCGCGGGCCGTCGCGGCATCCGAAAGCTGATAGAATCGCTCTTTGGTGCGTTCGCACCGCAGACTTCGACTGTCCTGGCAAAATCCAGGGCGCCTCTGAGAAGGATCATCATGAAGACCGACATCCACCCCGAGTACCAGGCGGTCGTGTTCCGCGACCTCGGCTCCGGCGAGACCTTTCTGACCCGTTCGACGGTCACGAGCGACAAGACGATCGAGCTCGACGGCGTGACGTATCCCGTCATCGACGTCGAGATCTCCTCCGCGTCGCACCCGTTCTACACGGGCAAGCAGCGCATCATGGACTCGGCCGGCCGCGTCGAGAAGTTCAACCAGCGCTTCAAGAACTTCGGCAGCAAGTAAGCACGCCGCCACCCCGCGAAGGCCCCGCTCCGGCGGGGCCTTCGTCGTTCCGGCGCGCCGTGGCCATGGGATGCTGGGGACGTGACGTCCGATCCCGAGCTCGAGGCGCTGCGCGCGCTGGCCTACGGGCCCGGCGGCGGGCGCCTGGATGCCGCGCAGCTGCGCCGGCTCGAAGAGCTGGAGGCCGCGCGCACCCCCGTCGTCGCCCCGCGCCGTCCCGAGCTGCCCGTCCCGTCGGCGGCGCACCGTGCGCACCCGGAGGGCTCCGCGACGACGGCCGTGCTCGACGCCCCGCGGCGGCACGCGCCGCGGGGGAGATGGCTGCGGGCCGCTCTCGTGGCGGTGCTGGTCGTCGCCGCCGGGGTGCTGGGGTTCCGGTGGGGCGCCGCGTCGGCGGTCGAGGGCGGAACGGCGCCGCAGCCGCTGGTGCTCGGGGGATGGGTCACCGACAGCGAGGCGAGCCGGGAGCGCGTGCAGGCGACGCCGACGTCCGAGGTGACGGCGCACGGCGGATGGGATGCCGGGGTGACGCTGCTCGCGCAGTACGAGGAGGCGCTCGTCTGGTGGGGGACGGCCGCCGGCGGCGCGCAGACCTGCGTCACGCTCGAGGTGCGGGGACGCTCCGGCTCGATGTGCGGGGAGAGCGACGACGTGCGGGCCGGCGGCCTGCTCGTCGGGTTCGACCTCGTCGACGTGGAGCCTCAGACGATCGTCGAGCGGCAGTCCGGCGCACCCTTCGTGTGCGAGGAGTGCGAGGGCGGCGTCGAGTCCTCGCCGGGCATGATCATCGTGCAGGCGCACCCCTACCAGTCGAGCGTCGCGTTCCTCGTGGGCGATCTGCGCGGGCAGCGCTGAGGGCGGGCGGTGCGGGCCCGGGGATCGGGCTCAGCGGATCGGCCAGCTGCCGTCGAGCTCCTCGGCGGGGTCGAGCCGTCCCACGCGCACGAGGTACTCGGTCAGGCTCGCCGACTGCTCCTGCGCCCAGCCGACCTGCTCGGCGTGCAGGTCGAGCGCCGACGCGGGCAGCTCGAAGCGGCTCGCGATCGCCTGTGCGACGCGTCCGGCCGCGGTCGCGTCGGCCGACGCGTCGTGCGCGCCGTCGAGCGGCACGGCGTAGTGCTGCGCGACCGCCTCGAGGGTGCGCTTGCCCTTGCGGAAGCGATCGACGCGCTTGTCGACGACGAGCGGGTCGATGACGGGGGCGGGATCGTCGATGGGCGGGATGCCGTGCCGCAGGGCCTCGTGCCGCAGCAGGGAGAAGTCGAACGGCGCGTTGTATGCCACGACGGGAATGCCCTGGGCGAACAGCTCGCGCAGGGCGTCGATGATCTCGGCGACGACCTCGCGCGCGGGCCGGCCCGACGCCCGCGCATGCGCCGTCGTGATGCCGTGCACCTCGGATGCCGCCGCGGGAATGGGAACGCCGGGGTCGGCCAGCCACGTCCGCGCGCTGATCGCGGTGCCGTCGGCGGCGAGCACGCCCACGTGCGCCGTCACGATGCGATCGCCCGCCACGTCGACGCCCGTCGTCTCCAGGTCGAACACGCCGAGGCGGTGCGCCCACTCGGGGGTCGGCGCCGGGGCGGGCTCGTCGGCCTGCCCCGGACCGTCGCGCCGCTCGCCGTCGTGCCACTCGTCGTCGTCCCACAGGGGGAGGGTGTCGGGCCGCCGCTCGTTCATGACAACGACGCTAGGCCCGAGCACCGACATCGGCAAACCGACGGGGCCGGGCGAGACGGCGCGGGCGCGCGGCGAACGTAGACTCGACGGGTGAGCGGCCCGAACCCCTATGCCGAGCGTCTCGCGGCGATCCCCGTCGAGCGCCGCGAGGTCGACGTGCTCGGCGGGACGACGGCGTACTGGGTCTACGGCGATCCGCACGCGGAGACGACGCTCGTGCTCGTGCACGGGTTCCGCGGCGACCACCACGGGCTCGAGCCGGTCGTGGCGCACCTCGACGGCGTCCGCGTCGTCTCGCCCGACCTGCCGGGCTTCGGCGAGACGCCGCCGCTGCCGGGCACCGTGCACACGATCGACGCATACGCGCGCTGGCTGACGGCGTTCGCGGCCGCGACGGCGCCGGGCGCGCCCGTGCTCGGCCATTCGTTCGGCTCGATCGTCGTCGCGGCGGCGGTCGCCGGGGGACTCGAGACGCCGCGCGTGATCCTCGTCAACCCCATCGGCGCCCCCGCGCTGGAGGGGCCCCGCGGCATCCTCACCCGCCTCGCGGTGCTGTACTACCGTGCGGGCGCGGCCCTGCCGCGCCGCGTGGGCGAGGCGCTGCTGCGCAACCGGCTCATCGTGCGGGTCATGAGCGCGTCGATGGCCAAGACGCGCGACCGCGGGCTGCGCGCGTTCGTCCACGACCAGCACGACACGTACTTCTCGCGCTTCGCCGACCGCGACGTGCTGCTGCAGGCGTTCGTCGCCTCGGTGTCGAACGACGTGCGGCAGTTCGCCCCGCGCATCGCGCAGCCGACGCTGCTGATCGCGGCGCAGCTCGACGACATCACCCCGATCGAGGCCGAGCGGCGCCTGCAGACGCTCTTCCCGGACGCCGAGCTCGTCGAGATCCCGGCGGTCGGCCACCTCATCCACTACGAGACGCCGCAGCCGGCCGCGGAGGCGATCAGGCGCTCTCTCGCGCCTTCCGGCGACGGTAGGCGTTGACGTTCATGCGGTTGCCGCAGTTGCCGACGTCGCAGTAGCGCTTGGAGCCGTTCTTCGAGTAGTCGATGTACACGGCCGTGCAGTCGTCCGCGGCGCAGACGCGCACCCGGCCCCACTCGTCGGAGCGGATGACGTCGACGAACGCCATGCCGGCCTCGACGAGCATGCGCGTCGCGAGCGGCGCGCTGTCGTCGGCGGCGTGGATGTGCCAGTCGAAGCCCTCGTGCCGCACCAGCTGGGGGAGCGCGCGCCCGTCGCGCAGCATCGCGTTCACGAGCGGCACGGCGTCGTCGCGGCCGACGTCCCACAGGGCGCGGAGGCGGCGCCGGTGGGCGCGCACGGCGGCCAGCTCCTGCTCGTCGCGCACGAGCGCGCCCGTGTAGGGGTAGACGGCGATGTACGCCTCGAAGTCGTCGCCGCCCACGAGGTGGTCCTCGCCGTCGGGACTGCACTCGGGCAGCGTGTTGACGAGCGCGACCGCGGCCCTCAGCGCCATCTCCGTGTCACGGATGAAAAGCATCTTGACTCCTGACGTATCGACCCGCTAGCGTCTCCCTCATCGTCACCAGTGTAAACACCGGTCACTCATGACCGCCCGAACCCCGAAGGATGCGCCGTGACGCAGACGGCCCCCGTCCCGCTCGTCGGCCCGCTCGCGCCGCCGATCGAGCCCGTCGCGTCGGCCCCGCGCTCGATCGGGATCGTGCTCGGCGTCGCGTCGGCGCTCGCCTTCGCGTCGAGCGGCCCGCTCGTCAAGCCGCTGCTGGAGGCGGGCTGGTCGCTCACGTCGGCGCTCGTCGTGAGGATGGGGCTCGCGGGGCTCGTCCTGTCGCCGATGCTCGTCATCGCCGTGCGCCGCGAGCGCGCCTTCCTGCGCCGGCACTGGTCGTCGCTCGTGCTCTTCGGCCTGTTCCCCGTGGTCGGATGCCAGCTGCTGTTCTTCACGGCGATGCAGCGGATGCCGGTCGCCGTCGCCCTGCTCATCCAGTACCTGGCGCCGGTGATCCTCGTCGGCTGGGTCTGGCTGCGCACCCGCCGGGCGCCCTCCCGGCTCGTGGTCGGCGGCTCCGTCGTCGCGATCGCCGGGCTCGTGCTCGTCGTCGACATCGCGGGCGCGCGGTTCGGCCCGCTCGGCACGCTCTTCGCGCTCGGCGCGGCCGTGTGCGTGTGCTTCTACTTCGTCCTCGCGGAGCGCACCGGCGACGACCTGCCGCCGCTCGCGCTCGCGTCGGGGGGCCTCCTCATCGGCGCCGCGTTCATGGCGCTGCTGGGCGTCACCGGCATCCTCCCGTTCGCCGCCCCGGAGGTGACGGTGGTCTTCCGTGGCGTCGAGGTGCCGGGGATCGTGCCGATCCTGTTCGTCGGGATCGTCGCGACGACGCTGGGGTATGCGCTGGGCGTCATGGCGGTGCCCTATCTGGGCTCGCGGCTCGCGTCGTTCGTCGGCCTCAGCGAGGTGCTCTTCGCGCTCATGTACGCGTGGCTGCTGCTGGCCGAGACGCCGGCCCCCGTGCAGCTCGTCGGGGGCGCGCTCATCCTCGCCGGCGTCGTGCTCGTGCGCCTCGACCGCACGCCTCCGGTACGGGGCCGGCTGCTCAGCGCTCCGCGCGGGCGGCGTCGAGCAGGGGCCGCACCCGGTAGGCGATGACGTCCTGCATCACCAGCGACGTCTCGGTGCGCTCGACGCCGTCGATCGCCAGGATCCGCTCGTCGATGTCGAACAGGTGCTGGGTGTCGACCGCGGCGACCCGCACGACGAGGTCGGTCTGACCGCTGAGGCCGAGCGCGTGCAGCACCTCGGGGATCGCCGCGAGCTCGTCGGCGATCGCCGGCAGGCTCGCCTGGTGCACGACGACGCTGATGAGCGCCTCGATGGGATAGCCCAGCGCGCGCGGCGACATCGCGTGCTCGTAGGAGAGGAACACCCCCGAGCGCTCGAGCTTCGCCATGCGGGCCTGCACCGTGTTGCGCGAGAGGCCGAGCCGCTCGGCGAGGGCGACGACGGTCGCCCGGTGGTCGTCGGCGAGGGCGCTCAGGAGCTCAATGTCGGTGCGGTCGAGCAGTCTCATAATGCGAAAGAGTAGCAGTCCTGAACGGCCGGGTATGCGCAAGATGCTCAAAGCTTCGCGACATGCTTGAGCGAGGTGCGACCTCGACGTACGCTCTGTCGCAACAGCCGACGACGCCGTCGGCCCCGTGACCCGCTGCCGCGCCCACAAGGCGCGGGGCGAACGAGAGGGATGACGATGATGCACACCCTGAGCACGACGAACCCCACCGACATCGGCGCCGTCGCGCGCCTGCTCACCGAGGACGGCACCCGCGTCGTCGATCCGCTGCTGGAGCCGTGGAGCGCCGGGATCGACGACGGGACGCTCCGCGGCCTGTACCGCGACATGGCGCTCACGCGCCGCATCGACGCCGAGGGCGTCGCCCTGCAGAGACAGGGGCAGCTCGGTCTCTGGGCGCCCGCGCAGGGGCAGGAGGCGGCGCAGATCGGCACCGTCCGCGCCTGCCGGCCCGACGACGCCGTCTTCCCCAGCTACCGCGAGCACGGCGTGCTCTTCGCGCGCGGCGCCCGGCCCGCCGACCTGGTGCTGAGCTGGCGCGGCGAGGTGGCGTCGACCTTCGACCCGAACGAGCTGCACGTCGCGACCCCGCAGATCATCATCGGCGCGCAGAGCCTGCACGCCGTCGGCTACGCCATGGGCGTGCAGCGCGACGGCGGGGACCAGGTGGCCGTCGCCTACTTCGGCGACGGCGCGACGAGCCAGGGCGACGTCAACGAGGCGATGGTCTTCGCCTCGTCGTTCGGCGCACCGGTCGTCTTCGTCTGCTCCAACAACCACTGGGCGATCTCGGAGCCGGTGAGCGTGCAGGCGAGGCATCCGATCGCGGGCCGCGCGCCGGGCTTCGGCATCCCCAGCGTGCGCGTCGACGGCAACGACGTGATCGCGTGCACCGCGGCGATGCGCTGGGCGCTCGACCACGCGCGCGGCGGCCATGGCCCGGCGTTCATCGAGGCCGTGACCTACCGGATGGGGCCGCACACCACGTCCGACGATCCGACGCGCTACCGCAGCGCCGACGAGGTCGAGGCCTGGCGGCGCCGCGACCCGCTCACCCGGCTCGAGGCGCATCTGCGCGCACGCGGCGCGTACGACGACGCGTTCGCCGCCGAGGTCGAGCGCGAGGCCGACGCCTTCGCCGCCGAGATGCGCGCGGCGGCGATCGGGGCGGTCCCGGCCGATCCGATCACGGTGCTCGACCACGTCTACGCGACGCCGCACACGGGGCTCGCCGCCCAGCGCGCCCGGTTCGGCGCGTACCTCGCGTCGTTCGAGGGGGTGTGAGCGATGGCCGCGCTCACGATGGGCAAGGCGCTCACGGCGGCGCTGCGCCGCTCGCTCGCCGACGACGACCGCGTGCTGATCATGGGCGAGGACGTCGGCACGCTCGGCGGGGTGTTCCGCATCACCGACGGGCTGCAGGCGGAGTTCGGCCCGCAGCGGGTGATCGACACGCCGCTCGCGGAGTCGGGCATCGTCGGCACCGCGGTCGGGCTCGCCATGCGGGGCTTCCGTCCGGTCGTCGAGATCCAGTTCGACGGGTTCGTCTATCCCGCGTTCGACCAGATCGTGTGCCAGGTCGCGAAGATGCACTACCGCACGCGCGGGCGCGTGCGCATGCCGCTGACGATCCGGATGCCGTGGGCGGGCGGCGTCGGCGCCGCCGAGCATCACTCCGAGTCGCCCGAGGCGTACTTCGCGCACACCGCGGGGCTGCGCGTGGTGGCCGTCTCGAACCCGGCCGACGCCTACACGATGCTGCGCCAGGCGATCGCGTGCGACGACCCCGTGGTCTTCTTCGAGCCCAAGCGCCTCTATCATTCGGCGGGCGAGGTCGATCTCGACGCGGACATCGCCGACGCGGCGCCCATGGGCGTGGCGCGCGTCGTGCGCGAGGGCACCGACGTGACCGTGCTCGCCTATGGATCGCAGGTGCACGTCGCGATGGATGCCGCGATCGCCGCCGAGGACGAGGGCGTCTCGCTCGAGGTCATCGACCTGCGCTCGCTCTCGCCCGTCGACTACCGCACGGTCACGGCATCCGTGCGCAAGACGGGCCGCGTCGTCGTGACGCACGAGGCGCCCCGCGAGGCCGGGCTGGGCGCCGAGCTGATCGCGAGCGTGACGGAGCTGTGCTTCCACCATCTGGAGGCGCCGCCGCTGCGCGTGACCGGTCACGACATCCCCTACCCGCCGGCGAAGCTGGAGAAGCACCACATCCCCGATCTCGACCGCCTGCTCGACGCCGTCGACCATGTGCAGGGCCGGCCCAGCAGCCACAGCGCGGCGGGGGTGACGTCGTGATCGCCGAGTTCCGCCTTCCCGATCTCGGGGAGGGCCTGCCCGAGGCCGAGATCGTGCAATGGCTCGTCAGCCCCGGCGACGCCGTCGCGCTCAACCAGCCGATCGCCGAGGTCGAGACCGCGAAGGCGATCGTCGAGCTGCCGTCGCCGTTCGCCGGCACGGTCGCCGCGCTGCACGCGGCCGCGGGCGACGTGGTCGCGGTCGGCGCGCCCGTGATCGCGATCGAGACGGGAGCGCCCGAGCGCGCTCCCGAGCCGTCTGCGCACGACGCGGAGGAGCGCCCGGCGCCGAACCTCGTGGGGTACGGCGCCGCGCCGCGCGCCGCGGGCCGGCCGCAGCGCCGGCCCCGCACGCACGGCGCGGCGGCCGGCCTCGACACCGCGGCGGCGCTCGACACCGCCGTGCGCGCGGCGGCCCCGCACGACGCCGTCGCCGCGCACGTCGCCGACGAGGCGCCTCACGAGAGGCCGCGCTCGACGCCGCCCGTGCGCGCACGCGCGCGCGACCTGGGCGTCGACCTCGAGCTGGTCACGGCATCCGATCCGTCGGGCGTCATCACCCGCGCCGACGTCGACGCGTACGTCGCGCGCCGGGCGGAGGCTCCGCCGGACGATCGCGTGACGCGGATCCCCGTGCGCGGCGTGCGCCGGCACACGGCCGACGCGATGGTGCGCAGCGCCTTCACCGCGCCGCATGCGACGACGTTCCTCGAGGTCGACGTCACGGCGACCACCGAGCTCGTCGCCCGGCTGCGCGCCGATCCCCGCGCGGCGCCGCATCGCATCGGCGTGCTCGCCGTCGTCGCGAGGGCCGTGTGCCTCGCGCTGTCGCGGCATCCCGACCTCAACGCGCGCTGGGACGAGGAGGCCGGCGTCATCGAGCAGTACCGCTTCGTGAACCTCGGCATCGCCGCGGCGACCGAGCGGGGCCTCGTCGTGCCGAACGTGAAGGAGGCCGGCCGGCTCGGCCTCGCCGAGCTCGCCGACGCGATCGCGGGGCTCGTCGACGAGGCACGCGGCGGCCGGCCCGCGCTCGAGACCCTTTCCGGCGGCACCTTCTCGATCACGAACTACGGCGTGTTCGGGGTCGACGCCGGAACGCCCATCCTGAATCCGGGCGAGGCCGGCATCCTCGGCATCGGAGCCGTGCGACGGCGCCCGTGGGAGCACGACGGCGGGATCGCGCTGCGCGACGTGCTCGCGCTCAGCCTGTCGTTCGACCATCGCGTCGTCGACGGCGAGCAGGCGTCGCGGTTCCTCGTCGAGGTCGGCGCCCTGCTGCGCGAGCCCGCGCGGGCGCTGCTGTTCGGGGGCTGAGCGGCCGCCGGGTCGGGAGGTCGCCGGGTCGAGAGGTCGCCGGGCCGGGCGGCCGCCGGGCTCAGCGCGCGAGCAGCCCGTCGGAGAGGGCCTGCAGCACCTCGGACGTGCCGGCGTCGATCTTGACGCTCGCGCGGCGGTCGGCGCGGGTCTCGCCGCGGTTGACGATCACGACCGGCAGGCGCCGCCGCCGCGCCCGCTCGACGAGCCGCACGCCGGAGTTCACCGCGAGCGACGACCCCGCCACGAGCAGGGCGCCGCTGGCCGCGACCAGCTGCTCCGCCTCGCCGAACCGCAGGGCGGGCACGTACTCGCCGAAGAACACGATGTCGGGGCGCAGCATGCCGCCGCACACCGAGCAGTCGGGCACGACGAACCGATCGCTGGACGCCGGCAGCACGTCGCCGTCGGGGCCGAGCTCGACGGCATCCGGAACCGTGATCCACGGGTTGTCCGCCTCGATGCGCGCCGCCAGGTCGCGCCGGTCGAACACCTGCCCGCACGCCGTGCAGCCGACGCGGCGCATCGTGCCGTGCAGCTCGATCACCCGGCGGCTGCCCGCCTGCAGGTGCAGGCCGTCGACGTTCTGCGTGACGACGCCCGACGCGAGCCCGTGCTCCTCGAGGGCCGCGAGCGCCGCGTGCCCGCGGTTGGGCGCCGCGGCCGAGAACGCGCGCCAGCCGAGGTGGCTGCCCACCCAGTAGCGGCGCCGGGCCGCCTCCGACTCGCGGAACGTCTGCCACGTCATGGGCGTGCGGGTCGGCGCGCCCTTGCCGCGATAGTCGGGGATGCCGGAGTCGGTCGAGACCCCGGCTCCCGTGAGCACCGCGATGCGGCAGCCTGCGAGGGCGTCCACGGCCCGGCGCACGTCGAGGGCGGTCACATCGTCGAGCTCGACCACGGGAGTCATGCGAGCGACACTACGCCGCCCGGTTTTCGGGCATGTTACGGGACCGTGCGAGAGTAGGGGGATGCCTGTCACCGTGCGCATCGACGATCCCGGCGACCCGCGGCTGGCCGACTACCGCGACCTCACCGACGTCGCGCTGCGGCGCGTGCTCGAGCCCGAGGGCGGGCTCTACATCGCCGAGTCGGCGAAGGTCATCGCGCGGGCCGTCGCGGCGGGACACCGCCCGCGGTCGGTGCTCGTGCAGGAGAAGTGGCGGGACGACGTCGACGGCCTCGCGGGCGACGCGCCCGTGTACGTCGTGACGGATGCCGTGGCCGAGCGGCTCACGGGCTACGCCGTGCACCGCGGGGCCCTCGCCGCCATGCACCGGCCCGCGCTGCCCGCCGTGGCCGACGTCGTCGCGGGCGCCCGCCTCGTGCTCGTGCTGGAGGACATCGTCGACCACACCAACGTCGGAGCCGCGTTCCGCGCCGCGGCGGGGCTCGGCGCCGACGCGGTGCTCATCTCGCCGCGCTGCGCCGACCCGCTCTACCGGCGCAGCGTGCGGGTGAGCATGGGCACCGTGTTCCAGGTGCCGTGGACGCGGCTGCCGGAGTGGCCCGCGGCATCCGACGTGCTGCGCGACGGGGGCCTGCACGTCGCCGCGCTCGCGCTCGCCGACGACGCGGTGCCGCTCGACGCGTTCGCCGCGAGGCGTCCCGACCGCGTCGCCCTGCTGCTCGGCGCCGAGGGCGACGGCCTCTCCCGCCACGCCCTCTCCACAGCCGACACCATCGTCACGATCCCCATGCACGGCGGCGTCGACTCCCTCAACGTCGCCGCGGCCGCCGCCGTCGCCCTCTGGGCCCTGCGCTGAGCGGTCGGCGATCCCGCGCCGAGTCAACCCTCCGGCGCCCAGTCAATGCCCCGCAAGCGCGGAACGAGTATTGGCTCGGCGGGCGGGGATTGACTCGGGGCGGGGCTGAGCGGCTCGGGATCAGGCGTCGGGGCGCACGCCCTCCACGGGCAGCGCGTCGGGGCGCTTGGCGGTGACGTTGTCGCCCGACGACTGGTGGCGCAGGCGCCGCAGCACCCACGGCACGAGGTGCTGGCGCGCCCACACGATGTCGTTGGCGCGGGCCTCGCGCCACGACAGCGTCGGCACGGGACCGGGCTGCATCGGCCGCAGGTCGTTCGGCACGTTCAGGGCGCGCAGCACCATGCGGGCGATCTCGTGGTGGCCGAGCGCGTTGTAGTGCAGCCGGTCGTCGTCGAAGAACCGCGGATCCTGCACCTCCTTGAGCGCCCACTGGTCGGCGACGATGCAGTCGTACCGGTCGGCGATCGCGCGGATGTTCTCGTTGTAGATGGCGACGCGGCCGCGGATGCCGCGGAACACCGGCGTGAAGTTCGTGTCGATGCCCGTGAACACGACGAGCGTCGCGCCGCCCGACGACAGGCGGATGACGGCGTCCTCGAACTGCTGCGCGACCTCGTCGGGGTCGGCACCGGGACGGATGACGTCGTTGCCGCCCGCCGAGAAGGTGATGAGATCGGGGCTGAGCGCCAGCGCGGGCTCGATCTGGTCGGCCGTGATCTGCGCG
This sequence comes from Microbacterium sp. No. 7, assembly GCF_001314225.1. Taxonomy (NCBI): domain Bacteria; kingdom Bacillati; phylum Actinomycetota; class Actinomycetes; order Micrococcales; family Microbacteriaceae; genus Microbacterium; species Microbacterium sp. No. 7. Next base: position 2,677,826 of record NZ_CP012697.1, on the reverse strand, counting down.
ATGAGCTTGCCCCGCACCGCGAGGTTCGCGTACGCGAAGTCGTCCGCCTGCGCCGCGAGCACCTCGGCGACGCGGTCGGCCCAGCCCCGCAGGCCGTTGGGCGCGGTGGGCTCGGGGTCGCCGACGCCCTCGGTGAAGGAGTCGCCGATCGACACCATGCGCCGCCACGGATGGGCGGTCTCGTTGGCGACGTAGGGGGAACGGTGATCGTCGGGCGACGGATCGTCTCTGCGCATGACACTTCCTCGACTCGTGGTCGGTACGAGGCTACCCCGCATCCGCGGTGACGCGGCCGGCCGTGTCGCACGGTTCGCCTAAGGTGGTCTCTCGTGATCGGGGACGCGCAGGGGGAGCAGCACTTCGGCAGCTTCGCGGCCGAGCACCTGCCGCCGTCGTTCCCGCAGCGCGCCCCGTGGGGCACGGCGCAGAGCCTGCGGGCGTGGCAGGCCGAGGCCCTGCAGACCTACTTCGACCTCGACGGGCCCGACGGCGTCGGCAAGGGCCCGCGCGACTTCCTCGCCGCCGCGACGCCCGGCGCGGGGAAGACGACGTTCGCCCTGCGCCTCGCGAGCGAGCTGCTGCGCCGCCGCGTCGTCGACCGCATCGTCGTCGTCGCCCCGACCGAGCACCTCAAGACGCAGTGGGCCGACGCGGCGGCGCGCGTGTCGATCCGCCTCGATCCGCGCTTCTCCAACCGGCACCGCGTGCCCGCGCGGCACTACCACGGCGTCGCCGTGACGTACGCGCAGGTGGCGGTCAAGGCATCCGTGCACCGGCACCTCGTCGACGACGCGCGCACGCTCGTGATCCTCGACGAGGTGCACCACGGCGGCGACGCGCTCAGCTGGGGCGACGCGCTGCGCGAGGCGTACGGCCGGGCGACGCGGCGCCTGCTGCTCAGCGGCACCCCCTTCCGCAGCGACACCGCGCCGATCCCGTTCGTCGAGTACCACCCGAACGAGAAGGGCATCCGCCTCTCGCGCACCGACTACAACTACGGCTACGGCCGCGCGCTCGCCGACGGCGTCGTGCGGCCCGTGCTGTTCCTCGTCTACGCCGGCAAGATGCGCTGGCGCACGAAGGCCGGCGACGAGCTCGAGGCCCACCTCGGGCAGGACAACACGAAGGACGTCACGGCGCAGGCGTGGCGGACCGCCCTCGACCCCGAGGGGGAGTGGATCCCGGCGGTGCTGCGCTCCGCCGACCGGCGCCTGTCGGAGGTGCGCGCCGATGTGCCGGATGCCGGGGGGCTGGTCATCGCGACCGACCAGACCGCGGCGCGGGCGTACGCGGCGATCCTCCGCGAGATCACGGGGGAGCAGCCCACGGTCGTGCTCTCCGACGACGCCGACGCCTCGTCGCGCATCGAGCGGTTCACCACGGCGACGAACCGCTGGATGGTCGCCGTGCGCATGGTGTCGGAGGGCGTCGACGTGCCGCGTCTGGCGGTCGGCGTCTACGCCACGAGCGCGTCGACGCCGCTGTTCTTCGCGCAGGCCATCGGGCGCTTCGTGCGGGCCCGGCGCCGCGGCGAGACGGCATCCGTGTTCCTGCCGCACGTGCCGCAGCTCATGGAGCTGGCCGGCGAGATGGAGCGCGAGCGCGACCACGCGCTCGACCGCGAGTCGGACGGCGACGACGACGGCCTCGACGACGACCTGCTGGAGAAGGCCGAGCGCGAGGACGACGCATCCGACGCGCTGACCGAGGAGTTCTCGTACCAGGCGCTCGGCTCGGTCGCGCACTTCGACCGCGTGCTCTACGACGGGCGGGAGTTCGGTCAGCTCGCGGTGCCCGGAACGCCCGAGGAGGAGGAGTTCCTCGGCATCCCCGGGCTGCTGGAGCCCGAGCACGTGCACGAGCTGCTCATGCAGCGCCAGGCACGGCAGTCGCGGCACCGCAAGGAGCGAGAGCGCACCGAGGCGGCCGAGACGCCCGAGAAGCCCGAGGACGACGCGGCCGGGCTGCCCGCGCCGCTGCACCGCACGCTGCGCGAGCAGCGCCAGCTGCTGAACAGCCTCGTGGGGCTCTACGCGCGGCAGAGCGGCGAGCCGCACGGCGCGATCCATGCCGAGCTGCGGCGCGTGTGCGGCGGCCCGGAGGTCGCGCGCGCGACGGTCGCCCAGCTGCAGTCGCGCATCGAGGTGATGCGCCGCCGCGTGCGCTCGTAGCCGCGCATCCGTCGTCCCCGTGCCGGGGTCGGCGTCCTGTTCGGATGCCCGAAATGCTGGCAATCGGGGCGAACGCGGGGTGCGCGGCACGCGCCGCCGCTAGCGTGGAGGCGTTTTGTTCCCCTGATCGTTCCGCCGAGTGCTGGAGGCTTCTGTGACCGCGACCGCCACGCCGACCGACCGCGATCGCCGTCGCTGGGCGCGGTACCTCGTCGACGAGCGCGCCGAGGCCCGGGTCTACCGCGAGCTGGCCGCACGGCGCGAGGGCGAGGAGCGCGAGATCCTGCTCGCCCTCGCCGAGGCGGAGGGGCGGCACGAGGCGCACTGGCTCGCGCTGCTCGGCGGCGAGCCGGCGCGGCTGCCGGCCCCGAGTCTCGGCGGCCGCGTGCTCGGCTGGATGGCCCGGCGGTTCGGCTCGATCTTCGTGCTCGCGCTCGCGCAGAACGCCGAGGACCGCTCGCCGTACGACACCGAGCCGTTCGCGACGCCGCAGATGGCCGCCGACGAGAAGATCCACCGCGAGGTCGTGCGCGGCCTCGCGGCACGCGGCCGGCGGCGGCTGTCGGGCACGTTCCGCGCGGCGGTGTTCGGGGCGAACGACGGCCTCGTCTCGAACCTCGCGCTCGTCATGGGCATCGGGGCGACCGGCGTCTCGTCGTCGTTCGTGCTGTTCAGCGGCGTCGCGGGACTGCTCGCGGGCGCCCTCTCGATGGGTGCGGGTGAGTTCGTCTCGGTGCGCTCGCAGCGGGAGCTGCTCGATGCGACCGAGCCGAACGCGTACGCCGACGAGGCGCTGCCCGACCTCGACCTCGACGCGAACGAGCTCGCCCTCGTGTACCGCACCCGGGGGCTCGGCGCCGACGAGGCGCGCGACAAGGCGCATCGCGTCGTCGCCGCGGCGCAGGCGGCGGACCGGTCGCAGCCGTATCAGCGCCCCGCCGAGGCGCGCAACGACCACGAGGTCGTCGGCAGCGCGCTCGGGGCCGCGGCATCCAGCTTCCTCTTCTTCGCGTCGGGTGCGATCATCCCCGTGCTGCCGTGGCTGTTCGGCATGACGGGCGTCGCCGCCGTCGTGCTCGCCCTCGTGCTCGTCGGCCTCGCGCTCCTGCTCACCGGCGCGACGGTCGGCCTGCTGTCGGGCGGCCCGCCGCTCAAGCGCGGCCTGCGCCAGCTCGCGATCGGCTTCGGCGCCGCCGCGATCACGTACCTGCTGGGCCTCGTCTTCGGCGTCTCCCTCGCCTGACACCGCCTCCTCAGCCCCGCGAGACGGCATCGGTGCGACGAGACAGCCCGCCAGACCGGCAGTCTCGTCGCGCACGTGCAGTCTCGCCGAAGTAAGGGGATGCGCTGGGGCGGACAGAGAGGCGCGTGTGGAGGGGATGACGGGAATCGAACCCGCACCATCAGTTTGGAAGACTGAGGCTCTACCATTGAGCTACATCCCCGCGGCGGCGTGAGCCGCGGCAACCAGACAAGTCTACAGGCCTTCGTCGGCTAGACTTGCACGCGGTCGTTTTCGGCGCACGCTCGTGCGCGCCCCGGGGCGTAGCTCAGCTTGGTAGAGCGCCCGCTTTGGGAGCGGGAAGTCGCAGGTTCAAATCCTGTCGCCCCGACACGGACCCCACAGACCCAGACCACTACCCGGTCGCGTGCGCGCGGCCGGACACGAGGAGAACGAAGGCATGGTCACCAGCACCGTCGAGACGCTGAGCCCCACACGGGTGAAGCTCCACATCACGGTCACCCCTGACGAGCTCAAGCCGAGCATCGCCCACGCGTACGAGCACATCGCGAAGGACGTGCAGATCCCCGGCTTCCGCAAGGGCAAGGTGCCCGCGCCCATCATCGACCAGCGCATCGGCCGCGGCGCCGTGCTCGAGCACGCGGTCAGCGAGGGCCTCGACGGGTTCTACCGCGAGGCCGTGACCGCGAACGAGGTGCGCACCGTCGGCCGCCCGTCGGCCGAGGTCGTCGAGTGGCCGAGCGACAAGGACTTCTCGGGCGACCTGAAGGTCGAGGTCGAGGTCGACGTGCGTCCCGAGTTCGAGCTGCCCGCCTACGAGGACATCTCGATCGAGGTCGACGCGGTCGCCACCGACGACGCCGCGATCGAGGAGGAGCTCGACCGCCTGCGTGCCCGCTTCGGCACGCTCATCACGGTCGACCGTCCCGCCGCGACCGGCGACTTCGTCGAGCTCGACCTCGTCGCGACGATCGACGGCGCCGAGATCGACCGCGCCGAGGGCGTGTCGTACGAGGTCGGCTCGGGCGAGATGCTCGACGGCATCGACGAGGCGATCGACTCGCTCACCGCCGGTGAGGAGACCACGTTCCGCTCGACGCTCGTCGGCGGCGACCACGCCGGCGAGGAGGCCGAGGTCGCCGTGACCGTCAAGGCGGTCAAGGAGCGCGAGCTGCCCGAGGCCGACGACGACTTCGCTCAGATGGCGAGCGAGTTCGACACGATCGCCGAGCTGCGCGAGTCGCTCGTCGAGCGCGTCGCCCAGCAGTCCGTCTTCGGCCAGGGCGCCGCCGCGCGCGACAAGCTCGTCGAGCTGCTGATCGAGAAGGCCGACATCCCCGTGCCCGCACAGCTCGTCGAGGACGAGGTGAACGAGCACCTCGAGGGCGAGGGCCGCCTCGAGGACGACGAGCACCGCGCCGAGGTGACCGAGGCCAGCGAGCGCCGCTTCCGCACGCAGATGATCCTCGACAAGATCGTCGAGCAGGAGCAGGTGCAGGTCTCGCAGGACGAGCTGACGCAGTTCCTCATCCAGTCGGCCGCGCAGTACGGCCTGGCCCCGCAGGACTTCGTCAACATGCTGCAGCAGTCGAACCAGCTGCCCGTCATGATCGGCGAGGTCGCCCGCAACAAGGCGCTCGCGATCGTGCTCGGCAAGGTCTCGGTCGTCGACACTGACGGCAAGGCCGTCGACCTGAGCGAGTTCGCCGCCGTCGACACCGGCGCCGACGACGAGGCTGCCGAAGAGGATGCCGCGGACGACGCCGCCGACGAGGCGGCCGCCGACGAGGCCGCTGACGACGAGGCGCCCGCCGACGACGCGAAGTAACCACATCGGCGAAGGGGTGGATGCCGCGGCATCCACCCCTTCGCCGTACCGGCACTATGCCGACGGCGAACACGGGCGGGGCGCCCGTGGCGCGTGGGTAGATTCGATGTCGACCACATCCCGGAAACAGGAGCACTCATGGCTGAACCCCTTGTCGCGACGAGCGTCTTCGACAGGCTGCTTAAGGACCGCATCATCTGGCTCGGGTCGGAGGTGCGCGACGAGAACGCGAACGAGATCTGCGCCAAGATCCTGCTGCTCGCCGCGGAGGACTCCGAGCGGGACATCTACCTCTACATCAACTCGCCCGGCGGCTCGATCACCGCGGGCATGGCCATCTACGACACGATGCAGTTCGTGCCGAACGACATCGTCACGGTCGGCATCGGCATGGCCGCCTCGATGGGCCAGCTGCTGCTGACCAGCGGCACCAAGGGCAAACGCTACATCACGCCGAACGCGCGCGTGCTGCTGCACCAGCCGCACGGCGGCTTCGGCGGCACCGCGAGCGACATCCAGACGCAGGCGGAGCTCATCGTCTCGATGAAGAACCGCCTCGCCGAGATCACCGCCGCGCAGACCGGCAAGAGCGTCGAGCAGATCAACGCCGACGGCGACCGCGACCGCTGGTTCACCGCCGAGGAAGCCCTCGAGTACGGCTTCGTCGATCACATCCGCGCCCATGCCGCCGACGTCAGCGGCGGCGGCGGAACCGACAACTGAGACCGGAGGAGACAGACCCGATGAACACCCCCGCCTTCGGCCTTCCGCAGGGCCGCCCCCTGCCGCAGAGCCGCTACATCCTGCCCCAGTTCGAGGAGCGCACCGCCTACGGCTACAAGCGCCAGGACCCGTACAACAAGCTGTTCGAGGACCGCGTGATCTTCCTCGGCGTGCAGGTCGACGACGCCTCGGCCGACGACGTCATGGCGCAGCTGCTCGTGCTGGAGAGCCAGGACCCCGACCGCGACATCATCATGTACATCAACTCGCCCGGCGGCTCGTTCACGGCCATGACGGCGATCTACGACACGATGCAGTACGTGTCGCCGCAGATCCAGACCGTCGTGCTGGGCCAGGCGGCCTCGGCCGCGTCGGTGCTGCTCGCGGCCGGCGCGCCGGGCAAGCGCCTCGCGCTGCCGAACGCGCGCATCCTCATGCACCAGCCGGCGATGGGCGAGGCCGGCCACGGCCAGGCCTCGGACATCGAGATCCAGGCCGCCGAGATCATGCGCATGCGCACGTGGCTCGAGGAGACGATGGCCCGCCACACGGGCCAGGACGTCGCGAAGGTGCACAAGGACATCGACCGCGACAAGATCCTCTCGGCCGCCGAGGCGCTCGAGTACGGCATCGTCGACCAGGTGCTCACCACCCGCAAGCGCGGGCAGCAGGCGGCGCTGTCGGCCTGACGACGCCCGCTCCGGAGAACCTCGCCGCGCCTGCGCGGCGGGGTTCCGTCGTTCGGGGGCCTCAGCGGGGGCCCATGCGGATCGCGCCGTCGAGGCGGATGGTCTCGCCGTTCACCATGGGATTGTCGATGATGTGGTCGGCGAGGGCGGCGAACTCGTCGGGTCGTCCCAGTCGCGCGGGATGCGGAACCTGCGCGGCGATGCCGTTGAGGGTCTCCGGCGAGAAGCGTGCGAGGATCGGCGTCTCGAACAGTCCCGGTGCGATGGTGTTGACGCGTACGAGCCGTGAGGCGAGATCGCGTGCGGCGACGATCGTCATGCCCACGACCCCTGCTTTGGAAGCGGAGTACGGAGTCTGGCTGATCTGCCCCTCCCAGGCGGCGACCGACGCCGTCAGCACGCAGACTCCCCGCTCGCCGTCGATCGGGTCGTTCGTGACCATCTGCGCCGCGACGAGCCGGAGCACGTTGAACGTGCCCATGAGGTTGATGCTGACGATCTCGTCGAACAGCTTCTGATCGCCGGGCTCGCCGTCTCGGTCGACCACGCGCACGCCACCGCCGCGTCCTGCGCAGTGCACGAGGATGCGCAGGGGCGCGATCGCGGCCGCGGCTTGCACGGCGTGAGCGACGGCCTCACTGTCGCGAACATCGGCCGGAGCGAACGATCCGCCCAGTTCCTCGGCTATCGCGGCGCCCTCGCTGGTGGGCAGATCAAGGATGACGACGTGCGCGCCGCGACGGGCGATCCGCCGCGCGGTGGCGAGGCCGAGGCCGGATGCGCCGCCGGTGACGATGGCGGACGCTGCTGAGATCTCCACGGTGTGCTCCTTCGAGGGTCGCGCGATCAGATGCGCTCGATGATCGTGGCGTTGGCCATACCGCCCGCCTCACAGATGGACACGAGACCGTAGCGGCCGGCCGTGTCTTCGAGCGCGTTCAGCAGCGTGGCGAAGATGCGTGCGCCGGATGCCCCGAGCGGGTGGCCGAGCGCGATCGCCCCGCCACGCGTGTTGAGTCTCGTGTCGTCGACGCCGAGCTCGGCCGACCATGCCATCGGCACCGACGCGAAGGCTTCGTTGATCTCGAAGAGATCGATGTCGTCCGTCGTCATGCCCGCCCGACGCAGCGCTTTCCGCGTCGCGGTGATGGGGCCCGTGAGCATGAGGATCGGATCGTCGCCCACGACGGCCATCTGATGGATCCGTGCCCGTGGCGTGAGCCCGAGCCGTTGTGCGACGCGTTCGCTCACCAGCAGGACGGCGGCGGCACCATCAGTGATCTGCGACGAGTTCCCGGCCGTGACGCTCCAGGCGATCTGGGGGAAGCGTTCGGAGAGCTCGTCTGTTCGGAACGGGGCGGGCAGGCCGGCCAACGACTCGAGTGTCCCGCCGCGGCGGATCGACTCGTCGGCGGCCACGAGGCCATCGGGTGTCGAGATCGGCACGATCTCACGGGCGAAGCCGCCGTTGTCGGCGGCCGCTGCGGCCCGGCGGTGCGACTCGAGCCCGAATGCATCCATCTGCTCTCGCGTGAGCCCCCACTTCGCTGCGACGAGCTCGGCCGACACGCCCTGGGAGACGAGGCCGGGGGAGTATCGCTGCGCGATGTCCGGCCCGAACGGATCCTTGCCGTTGCGGTTGCTGCCCATGGGCTCACGACTCATCATCTCGATGCCCGCGGCGATCACGATGTCATATGTGCCAGACATGATGCCTTGCGCCGCGAAGTGGATGGCCTGCTGTCCCGAGCCGCACTTGCGGTCGATCGTGACAGATGGCACGTGCTCGGGGAGCCCCGCGGCGAGCCAGGCGAACCGCCCGGGCGACGCGGACTGCTCGCCGACCTGCGTGACGCATCCGACGATGATGTCGTCGACCTCAGCGGGGTCGAGCGACGGATGGCGAGCCAGCAGCGCCTGGAACACCTGCGCCAGCACCTCCACCGGGTGCAGGCCGCTGAGCGCGCCGCCTGCCTTGCCCTTCCCCATCGGAGACCGGATCGCGTCGATGACGAAGGCGTCGGAAGTCATGGTTCTCCTTTGAACGGCGCTGGAGGGGACGATACCGACCCGGATATCGGATCGCCATGTGGAGTATATCTCTGACTATGATTGATAACATTGAAGTGCGTGTCTCGCTCACACGAGACCGCGCCGCTCGCTCGTCAGCCAACACATTGAGGAGAGGGTCAATGGCGACCTCTGGCATCCAGCGCACCGTTTCGGAGCTGCTTCGTCGTTCGTACGACGTCTTCGCTGATCGTCCGGCCTACGTCGCGCGCTCGGGCGAGGATGTCAGCTTCGCGCAGCTTCGCACGAAGGCTGCGCGTCTCGCCGGCGGAATCGCAGGACTGGGTGCGAGCCCCGACGACCGCGTCGTGCTTGCGCTGCGCAACAGCGAGGAGTTCTTCCTGCTCGACCACGGGTTGCTCTGGGGCGGGTACGTGCGCGTCGCGGTGAGCTTCCGCCTGCACGCGAACGAGATCGCCGGGATTGCGCAGAACGCCGATGCGAGGGCGATCGTGGTCGATCCCGAGACGTACGACGCGGTCGTCGCCGCCGTCGGTGCGCTCCGATACGACGTGCACGTCGTCAGGAGCACGGGCGCGCCGGATGAGCTTACGGTCGCACGGCTGCTCGAGGCGGAACCGGCGGCACCGCACGCGGGCGCTCCTTCCGACCTCGCCTGGATGCCGTACACGTCGGGCACCACCGGGAGCCCGAAGGGCGTGATGCACACGCATGCGACGATCACGGCGACACTGCGCAATCTCATGGCGGAACTGCCGTCGGTGAGTGAGCACGACACGCTGCTGCAGGTCGCGCCGCTCAGCCACCTCGCCGGATGGATCGGCCTGCTCTATGCGGTGCGCGGAGCCCGCCAGGTCTTCCTGGGCGAGTTCAAGGCCGACGAGGCTCTCGCTGCGATCGGTGCATACGGTGTGACGGCCACGCCCGTCGTTCCCACGATCGTCACGATGCTGACCGATGAGGCCGAGCGCGGCGACTACGACACGAGCACCCTGCGCACGGTCATCTACGCCGGTTCGCCGATGGCGCCTGACAAGGTCGTCCGTGCGATCAAGGCCTTCGGCTCGGTCTTCGTGCAGTGCTACGGGCTCACGGAGGCTCCCGTGCCGCTCACCGCGCTCAGCCAATCGGACCACATGCTGCTCCCCGACGGCAGCGTGCCGAAGACGCTCGCGAGCGCCGGCCGGGTCACTCCGTTCATCGACCTGCGGATCGTCGACGGCGACGGCGACGAACTGCCCGACGGAGAGCCCGGAGAGGTGCAGGTGCGAGGCGACCAGGTGCTCGCCGGATACTGGCGGCTCCCCGGCGAGACGATCATCGGCGACGACGGCTGGCTTGCCTCCGGCGACATCGGGGTGCTGGAGAACGGCTATCTCTACATCGTCGACCGCAAGCGCGATCTCATCGTCTCGGGCGGCTTCAACGTCTTTCCGAGTGAGGTCGAGGCTGTGATCTCGACGGTGCCCGGCGTCGCCGAGGTCGCCGTCGTGGGCATCCCCGATCCCAAGTGGGGCGAGACGGTGCTGGCCGCGGTCGTCGCGGAGCCGGGCGCGGGACTCACGACCGAGGCGATCGCGCGAGCATGTCGCGAAGGCATCGCGGGCTACAAGCAGCCTCGGCGGATCGAGATCGTCGACGAGCTGCCGAAGAACTCTTCGGGCAAGCTCATGCGGCGTGACCTGCGCGCGCGGTACTGGGATGGCGCGGACCGTGCCGTCGGCGGCTGACGCGGACCCGCCGATTCGCGGCCTGGCCGTGGTGCGGAGAGGAAGCGAAGAAGGATGAGCGGGGTGCAGACACGCGAGATCACGGGCGGCCGGCTGCTCGTGAGCGGGCTGACCTGGCCGGAATGCCCGCGATGGACCTCTGCGGGCCTGATCTTCTCGGATATGCACGCGGGCACTGTCCTCGGCTACGCCGACGGCGAGGTGCGCGTGCTCGCGACGCTGCCTCCTCCCGGTGACGACGGCTCCGCGCTGGCGGGAGGCACAGGGCTGACCGCCGAGGGGGATCTGCTCGTGGTGTCGATGCTCGAGCGCATCGTCTACCGCTTCCGCGGTGCGTCGGGCGACCCCGAGCTGTTCGCCGACCTGCGACCTCTCCCGGGCGGCACGGCCAACGACCTCATCCTCTTCGATGACGGCACCGGCTTCGTCAGCCAGTTCGGCTCCGATTTCTTTGCCCGGGAACCGGCGACCGCAGCACCTCTGCTGGCGTTCGACGCTTCCGGCCGGGTGCGCTCGGCCGACGAGCTCGGCGGGTTCGACGATGCGAACGGCATGGCGAGCGACGGGACGACGTTCTACGTCGCGGAGTCTTCGGGCGCTCGCATCACCGCCGTCGACCTGTCCGTCACGGGCTCGCGGCGTACGTTCGTCGAGACGCCGCCGGTGCCCGACGGCATGTCGTGGGGGAGCGAGGGACTCTGGGTCGCCTTCCCCGCATCGCGCGACGTGCTCTGCTGGGATGCCGAGGGCCGGCTCGTCGCACGGGTGACGTTGCCCGCGCAGGCCGGCAGCCCGTCGGCGTGTGCGGTCGGAGGGGAGGAGGGACGCACGCTCTACGTGTGCGCCGGCTTCCACCCGCTCAACCCTGCCAAGGCGCGCGAGGTGCGAGGCGGATCGGTCTGGGCCGTCGAGATCTGAGACCGCGTCGCTCGGTCAGAGCTCCCAGACGATGCGCGCATCCAGCGCACTCGGGTGGCGCGCGACGACATAGTCCATGTACTCCTGAATGTGCAGCGCCATCGCGTTCTCGGCGGCATCGGGATCGGAGTTCAGGATGGCGTGATGGATCCGGCGATGCGCGTCGAGCACGGCTCGGCGGCGGGGCTCCGAGTAGGTCACGCCCACGGTGTGGCCGTCGATGAGGTGCGCCAGTGCGTCGACGACGCATCCGTAGATCACGTTGGCGGACCCGTGCGCGAGCTCGATGTGGAAGTCGCGGTTGTAGTGGAGGAACGATTCGTTGTCGTCGATGTGCGCCGACATGAGCTCGAGGTTCTCGGTGAGCGACTGCCGTTGAGCGACGGTCATGCGGCTCGCCGCGAGGCGGGCTGTCAGCGGTTCCAGGCCACGCCGCGACTCGATGAGCGTCTGCAGCGTCGCGCCGCCGAACTGCATGAGAAGCGTGAGCGTCGTTGCCAGCCCCGACGCGTCGGGCGCTTGCACCACGGGCCCGCCGCCGGGTCCGGGCTTGAGCATGATGATGCCTTGGAGCTCGAGGAAGCGCAGCGACTCGCGTAGCGTTCCCCGGCCCACTTCGTACTGCTCGAGCATCGCGCGCTCGGGGGGCAGACGGTCGCCGGGGATGTTTCCCCGGCGGTTGATGTCGGCGACGATCTGCTGCGCCACGAAGATCGCGGTCTTCAGCGGTCGAGCGGCTCTGCGATTCATGGCCGCCTCCTTGTTCGATCGATGGACATCGAATCGAACCATTATATTGATCGGCAGCCTTCTGCTCGGCGAAGGCCGGCGGCATCGCTCAGCCTATTCTCCCGCGACGCACGATGACGAGGTGCGTCGATCAATCCGCCATCATGTCGGTGCGACCGGTTAGGCTCAAGGTGCTTCCTGATCCGTCCACGAGGAGGAGCGAGATGGCTCGCATCGGTGAGAGCGCCGACCTGTTCAAATGCTCCTTCTGCGGCAAGAGCCAGAAGCAGGTGCAGCAGCTCATCGCGGGCCCCGGCGTCTACATCTGCGACGAGTGCGTCGAGCTGTGCAACGAGATCATCGAGGAGCGCATGGCGGAGTCGTCGGGCTCCGCGGTCGTCGAGTTCGACCTGCCCAAGCCGCGCGAGATCTTCTCCTTCCTCGGCGAGTACGTCGTCGGTCAGGATCAGGCCAAGCGCGCGCTGTCGGTCGCGGTCTACAACCACTACAAGCGCGTGCGCTCGCACGGCACGCTGCAGCCCGCCGAGCAGCGTGCCGAGCAGGTCGAGATCGCGAAGAGCAACATCCTGCTGCTCGGCCCCACTGGCTGCGGCAAGACCTATCTCGCGCAGACGCTCGCCAAGCGGCTCAACGTGCCGTTCGCGGTCGCCGACGCCACGGCCCTGACCGAGGCCGGCTACGTCGGCGAGGACGTCGAGAACATCCTGCTCAAGCTGCTGCAGGCCGCCGACTTCGACGTGAAGCGCGCCGAGACCGGCATCATCTACATCGACGAGGTCGACAAGATCGCCCGCAAGGCGGAGAACCCGTCGATCACGCGCGACGTCTCCGGCGAGGGCGTGCAGCAGGCGCTGCTGAAGATCCTCGAGGGCACGGTGGCGTCCGTCCCCCCGCAGGGCGGGCGCAAGCATCCACACCAGGAGTTCATCCAGATCGACACGACGAACGTGCTGTTCATCGTCGCCGGGGCCTTCGCGGGGCTGGAGGACATCGTGTCGTCGCGCGTCGGCAAGCACGGCGTCGGCTTCGGCGCGCCGCTGCAGGACAAGGGCAAGAACCTCGACCTGTTCGCCGAGGTCGAGCCCGAGGACCTGCACAAGTTCGGGCTCATCCCCGAGTTCATCGGACGGCTGCCCGTCGTGACCTCGGTCGCGCCGCTCGACCAGGAGGCGCTCATCGAGATCCTCACGGGTCCCAAGAACGCCTTCGTCAAGCAGTACCAGCGCATGTTCGAGCTCGACGGCGTCGACCTCGAGTTCGAGGACGACGCGCTGCGCGCCATCGCCGACCTCGCGATCGCGCGCAAGACCGGCGCGCGCGGCCTGCGCGCGATCCTGGAGAACGTGCTGGGTCCGATCATGTTCGAGATCCCGTCGGCCGACGACGTCGTGAAGGTCGTCGTCACGCGCGCCGCCGTCACCGAGGGCGCGCCGCCCACGCTCGTGCTGCGGCAGAAGCGCAAGAGCGCCTGACCCGCGGCATCGGCCTGCGATCGGCGGTCAGCCCGCGATCGGCATGATGAGGTCGGTGCGCAGCTCGTCCTCGGCGTTCGACGGGTCGGTCACGTAGATCTCGATCCAGACGCCGGCGGGGCCCGCACCCTGCTCGGCCCCCTCGGCGACGAGGGAGCCCCACGCCTCGCCGAGCCCGTCGTAGTCGCCGACGTGCGTCGTCGCGAGGGCCGGTCCGGCGGGGAGGGCGGATGCCGTGATCTCCGTGCCGCGATCCACGATGGGCGTCCGCGGCGCGGCCGTGACCACGAACCCGAGCTCGAGGTCGAACACGTCCTGCGGGTCGCCGCGGTAGATCGCGATCGCCGGGCTCGTGGGCGTGAGAGCCCCGCCCGCGAAGGCGCGGCCGAGGGCGGAGAAGCCCGCGTCGAAGACGCTGCGCAGGTCGTCGAGGCGCAGGCCCGCGTGACGCACCACGGCGAGGGGGAGCGGCTCGAGGTCGATGCGATCGGCGAGGCTGCGGGGCGCGTCGGGAACGAGGGTCATGATGGCCTCCTGTCGGTCTTCCGCCAGCCTAGGCTCAGCGACCCGGTCGGGGCCATCGCCCCGGCGATGTCGGAGGTGCCGCCTAGCATCGCGGTCATGACACGATTCCTCTTCGACACGGCGACCTCCCTCAACGGCTGGATCGCGGACGAGCACAACTCGCTGGGCTGGCTGTTCGCGGTGGAGGGCGGCGACAGCCCCGACGAGAGCCTCCTGCCGGCGAACGCGGGCGTGCTCGTGGAGGGGTCCACGACGTACGAGTGGCTGCTCGCGGAGTCCGACCTGCTCGCGCACCCGGAGAAGTGGGCGGAGTTCCACGGCGAGCGCCCGGTGTACGTCTTCACGACACGCGACCTGCCGGTGCCGGCGGGCGCCGACGTGCGGTTCGTCCGGGGGCCGGTGGCCGAGGCGCTGCCCGCGATCCGCGCGGCGGCGGGCGACCGCGACGTGTGGGTGGTCGGCGGCGGCGACCTCGCCGGACAGTTCGCCGACATCGGCGCGCTCGACGAGATCGCCGTCTCGATCGCCCCGGTGCTGCTCGCCGGCGGTGCCCCGCTCCTGCCGCGCCGCATCGAGTCCGATCGCCTGCGGCTCGTCTCGGCGCGCGCGGCGGGCCAGTTCGCCCGGCTCGTCTACGCCGTCGGCGCGCCGCCCGCCGACGGGTGAGGCCGGCGTCCGGGGCACCGTCAGGCGTCGAGGCCCCGACGTGCCAGGAGCGGCGCGATCTCGGCGTCTCGGCCGCGGAAGTCGCGGTAGGCCTCCAGCGGGTCCTTCGCCCCGCCGACGCCGAGCAGGCGCCGGCGGAAGCGCTCGCCGTTCTCGCGCGTGAGCCCGCCGTTCTCGCGGAACCACTCGACCGTGTCGGCGTCGAGCACCTCGCTCCAGATGTACGAGTAGTACCCGGCGCTGTAGCCGCCCGAGAACACGTGGGCGAAGTACGTCGACGAGTAGCGCGTCGGCACGGCCGGGTTGTCGAGGCCGATGTCGGCCAGGGCGCGCGCCTCGAACGTCGCGACGTCGATGTCGGAGGCCGCCTCGGCGGCCGAGAGCGAGTGCCAGGCCTGGTCGAGCCACGACGCCGCGAGGTACTCGCTCGTCGCGAAGCCCTGGTTGAAGGTCTCCGACGCCCGCAGCCGGTCGACGACGTCCTGCGGCAGCGGCTCGCCGGTGTCGGCGTGACGCGCGTAGCCCATGAGGATCTCGGGCCACAGGATCCACATCTCGTTGACCTGGCTCGGGAACTCCACGAAGTCACGGTACACGTTCGTGCCCGCGAAGCGCGGGTAGGTGACGGTCGCGAACAGGCCGTGCAGCGCGTGCCCGAACTCGTGGAAGAGCGTCGTGACCTCGTCGAGCGTCAGCAGCGTCGGCCGGCCGGCGGCGGGCCTGGCGACGTTCAGGTTGTTCGTGACGATCGGCTGCGTGCCGCGCAGGCGCGACTGCGCGACGATCGAGTTCATCCACGCGCCGCCGCGCTTGGTGTCGCGCGTGTACAGGTCGAGCGTGTACAGGCCGAGCGGGCCGCCGTCGGGCTCGAACACCTCGAACACCCGCACGTCGGGGTGGTAGCCGGCCAGGTCGCCCCGTTCGGCGAACGTGACGCCGTACAGCTCCGTCGCCGCGCGGAACACGCCGTGCTGCAGCACCCGCTCGGCCTCGAACCACGGCCGCAGCGCGGTGCGGTCGATCGCGTACCGCTCCTGTCGCACCTTCTCGGTGTGGAACGCCCAGTCGTGGGCCTCGAGCGCGAACGGCTCCGCCTCTGCGTCGACGAGCCGCTGCAGCGCCGCCTGCTCGCGACGGGCGTTCTCCGCCGCCGGCGCGGCGAGACGGCGCAGCATGGCGTGCACGGCCTCGGGCGAGCCCGCCGTCTCGTCGCTCGTCACGTAGCTCGCGTGGGTCGGATGGCCGAGCAGCGCGGCGCGCTCGGCCCGCAGCCGCACGATCCGCCGCAGCACGTCCCGGTTGTCGTGCGCGCCGCCGTGGGCGCCGCGGGCGCGCGACGCCTCCAGCAGCCGGCGACGGCTCTCGCGGTTCGTGAGCGAACCCAGATACGGATGCCCCGTGAACAGCGTGAGCGTGACGACGTGCTTCCCCGGCAGGCCGCGATCGGCGGCGTTCTGCGCCGTCGCCGACAGCTCGCCCTCCGTCAGCCCGTCGAGCTCGGCGGCGTCGTCGAAGACGACCGCCAGCTCGTTCGTGTCGGCGAGCAGGTTCTTCTCGAACGCCGTGGTCAGCTGCGACAGCTGCTGGTTGATCCCGGTGAGCCGCGTCTTCGCCTCCTCGTCGAGTCCCGCGCCCGCGTGTGTCAGCTCGTCGTGGCGACGCTGCAGCAGGTAGCGGCTCTCGGCGTCCAGGCCCAGCTCGTCGATGCGCTCGTACAGCTCGCGGATGCGCGCGTAGAGGCGGGCGTCGAACCGGATGGCGTCGTGGTGGGCCGACATGAGCGGGGCCAGGGTCTCGTCGATCGCCTGGATCTCGTCGGTCGCGTCGGCGGACGAGACGGTGTAGAAGGCCCCCGACACCCGTGCCAGCAGCTCGCCGGCGCGCTCGAGCGCCACGAGGGTGTTCTCGAAGGTCGGCGCGTCGGGGTTCGCGGCGACGGCCTCGACCTCGCGGAGATGCTCCGCGAAGGCGGCCTCGAACGCCGGCAGGTAGTGCTCGGGACGGATGGCCCGGTAGTCGGGCAGCCCGTAGGGGAGCGAGGGGGAGGCGAGGAGGGGGTTGGGCGCGGCATCCGTCACCCGTTCAGCCTAGGTCAGTCGTCGAAAGGGCGCGCGACGACGTCGCCCGCGGCGTCGACGAGCACCTCCCAGCCGGCGTCGAGCTCCGCGATCGGCCGGCCCTCCAGCCAGGTCAGCGTCCAGCGCGCTCCGGGGTCGGCCGCGCGGGCCTCGACCTCGGCGATCGCCGCGCGCAGCACCGCGGGAACCGAGGCGGGCGGCTCGGAGCCGGCCGCCCACCTCGTGCCCAGCTGCATGTCAGACCTCCTGCGGCGTGAGCACGACGTCGCTCACGGTGAGGGCGTCGGCGTCGGCATAGGCGATCTCGGCGATGCGGCCCACGGCCTTGAGGTCGCCCTCGGCGAGGCGCACGGCGTCGAGCGCCTCGGCGGGCCCCGCGATCGCGAGCGACGTCACGGGCGTCTTCTGCGAGGCCTTCGCCTCGGTCTTCGCCCGGCGGATGCCGATGAGCGCGGCGCTCACCTGCGTGAGCACGGCGGGGTCGCCCGCGGCGTCGGACCCGTCGCCGAGCGGCTCGGGCCACGGCGCCGTGTGGATCGAGCCCTCCTCGAACCACGACCACGCCTCCTCGGTCGCGAACGCGAGCACGGGAGCGAGCAGGCGCAGCAGCGTCGACAGCGCGAGACGCAGCGCGAGCGCCGCGGACGCCTGCCCCACGTCGGCCCGGTCGTAGGCGCGCTCCTTGACGAGCTCGAGGTAGTCGTCGCAGAACGTCCAGAAGAACGACTCCGTGATCTCCAGGGCCCGGGCGTGGTCGTACGCCTCGAACGCCCGTGTCGCATCGCGGACGACCTGGTCGAGGGTCGCGAGCATCGAGGCGTCGAGCGCGTGCGTGATCCGCGCCCCCTCGGGGACGGGGAACGAGAGCACGAACTTCGCGGCGTTCAGCACCTTGATCGCCAGGCGGCGGCCGATCTTCACCTGCGTGGGGTTCTGCGGGTCGAACGCGGCGTCGGCGCCCAGGCGGCTCGACGCGGCCCAGTAGCGCACCGCGTCGGTGCCGTGGCCGGCGAGGATGTCGGCCGGGGTGACGACGTTGCCCTTCGACTTCGACATCTTCTTGCGGTCGGGGTCGACGATGAAGCCGCTGATCGCGGCATCCGTCCACGGCGCCCGGTCGTCCTCGAGCGCGCTGCGCAGCATGGTGGAGAACAGCCAGGTGCGGATGATGTCCTGGCCCTGCGGGCGCACGTCGAACGGCGCGACGAGGCTCCACAGCTCGTCGTCGCGCTGCCAGCCGCCCGCGAGCTGCGGCGTGAGCGACGAGGTCGCCCACGTGTCGAGGATGTCGGCCTCGGCCTCGAAGCCGCCCGGCACGCCGCGCCGGTCCTCGCTGTAGCCGGCGGGCACGTCGACGGTCGGGTCGATCGGCAGCGCGGCGGCATCCGGCAGCAGCACGCGGTCGTAGTCGCGCTCGCCGTTCTCGTCGAGGGCGTACCACACGGGGATCGGCACGCCGAAGAAGCGCTGGCGCGACACGAGCCAGTCGCCGGTGAGGCCGCCGACCCAGTTCTCGTAGCGCACGCGCATGAAGTCGGGGTGCCAGCGCATCTGCTGCCCGAGCTCGATGAGCCGGTCGCGCAGCGCCTCGTCGCGGGCGCCGTTGCGGATGTACCACTGACGCGTCGAGACGATCTCCAGCGGGCGGTCGCCCTTCTCGTAGAACTTCACGGGGTGACTGAACGGCTTCGACACCTCGATCAGCTCACCCGAGGCCTCGAGCAGCTCGACGACGCGCTTCTTGGCGCTGAACACGGTCTTGCCCGCGAGCTCGGCGTACGCGGCCCGGCCGGCATCCGACACGATCGCCTCGGGCGCCTCCTCGATCACGCGGCCGTCGCGGCCGAGGATCGTGCGGTTGGGCAGGTCGAGCTCGCGCCACCAGATGATGTCGGTCACGTCGCCGAAGGTGCAGATCATCGCGATGCCCGAGCCCTTGTCCTGCTGCGCGAGGTGGTGCGCGAGCACCGGCACCTCGACGTCGAACAGCGGCGTGCGCACCGTCGAGCCGAAGTAGGGCTGGTAGCGCTCGTCGTCGGGGTTGGCCACGAGCGCGACGCACGCGGGCAGCAGCTCGGGTCGCGTCGTCTCGATCTGGATGTCGCCCGAGCCGTCGCTCTTGTGGAACGCGATGCGGTGGTATGAGGCGGGCTGCTCGCGGTCCTCGAGCTCGGCCTGCGCGATCGCGGAGCGGAAGTCGATGTCCCACAGCGTGGGCGCGAGGGCCTGGTAGGCCTCGCCGCGCTCCAGGCCGCGCAGGAACGCGAGCTGGCTCGTGCGGATCGTGTCGTCCGAGATCGTGCGGTACGTCTGGGTCCAGTCGACGGAGAGGCCGAGCTGGCGGAAGAGGTCCTCGAACTGCTTCTCGTCCTCGATCGTCAGCTTCTCGCACAGCTCGATGAAGTTGCGCCGGCTGATCGGCACCTGGTCGGCGGGCTTGAGGCTCTTCGCGTCGCCCTGGAACGGCGGGGTGAAGCCGGCCTCGTACGGCAGCGACGGGTCGCAGCGCACGCCGTAGTAGTTCTGCACGCGGCGCTCCGTGGGCAGGCCGTTGTCGTCCCATCCCATGGGGTAGAACACGGTCTTGCCGCGCATGCGCTCGTAGCGCACCTTGACGTCGGTGTGCGTGTAGCTGAACACGTGGCCGATGTGCAGCGAGCCCGACGCGGTCGGCGGGGGGGTGTCGACCGAGAACACGCCCGCGCGGCCCTTCGCACGCGCGGCGTCGCGGTCGAACAGGTACGTGCCCTGCTCCGACCAGGCGGCATCCCACTTGGGCTCGAGGCCTTCCAGAGCGGGCTTGTCGGGAATCTGCGCAGTCATAGAGGCTCTCCTCGAGCGATATATGCGGCACCGTGTGAGCGTGCCTGAGTGTGTGGGCTGCCCGCCATTCTACCGGCCCCGTCGTCGTTCGTTCCCGCGGGTCGGGTCGTTCCCGCGGGGCGAATCCGGGGATTCGCCCCTCGGGAACGCGAGATCTCCTCGGGAACGACGGATGCGCCGGCCGGTGGCACCCCGGCGTCCCTTCCCTGCACAACGTCTACACAATGCGCTCCACGGCGAATCTGTCCACAGATCGGGTCGTCCCGCTCCACGGGCGCAGCGCGGCGGCGCACACTCTCGTGCATGGAAGAGCTGGTTCGCTCAGGCGGCGGGGTCGTGAAGACGCGCCTGCTGAAGGATGCCGGGTTTCGCGGCAACGACGTCACGGATGCCGTTCGCGCGGGTCGGCTGCAGCGGCCGCGCCGCGGATGGGTCGCCGTGCCGGACGCCGATGTCCACCTGGTGGCCGCGGCCCGGGCGGGCGTCGTGCTGACGTGCGTCACGCAGGCGCGGCGGCTCGGGCTCTGGATGCTGGAGCGGGAGGAGCGACCGCACGTGGCGGCGCCGCCGCACTCGGGAGCGGTGCGGATCGAGCGGGAGGCGGGGGAGGATGACGCGGGCGAGCGTCGCGCCCTCGTGCACTGGGCCGAGCCGCTGGTCCCGCGCGCGCCAGGCGCGCTCGTCGACGAGATCGAGAACGTGCTCGCTCTGGTCGCCGGGTGCCTTCCGTTCGAGCAGGCGCTCGCGGTGTGGGAGTCGGCGCTCAACAAGCAGCTCGTCGACGCCCTCGTGCTCGAGCGGCTGCCGCTGTCCGCTCGTGCGCGGGAGGTGCTCGCGGCGGCGACGCCGTTCTCGGACTCCGGGCTCGAGACGTTCGTCGTTCTGCGCCTGCGATGGCTCGGCGTGCGCATCGTGCCACAGGCCTGGATCGCCGGCCATCGCGTGGACTTCCTCCTCGGCGATCGACTCGTGCTGCAGATCGACGGCGGCACGCACGTCGGGGCGCAGCGTACCGAGGACATCCGCCACGACGCGCAGCTCGCGCTGATGGGCTATCACGTCATCCGCGTGGGATACGAGCAGGTCGTGCACGACTGGCCCGGCGTGCAGCACGCCGTCATGCGCGCCGTCGCCCAGGGCCTGCACCGGATGCGGTGACGAGCGGGAGTGTGCTCTTCGGCTCCCTTCCCGAGGGCCACGTCGTTCCTGAGGGGCGAATCCGGGGATTCGCCCCTCAGGAACGCGAGATCTCCTCGGGAACGACGGATGCGCCGGCCGGCGGCGCAGGACGAGGGGCGTGGGATCAGAACGCGACCTCGATGGAGGGGTTGGCCTCGATGATGGCGCGCACCTCGTCGCTGCCGAACGCGGCGGCGAGGGCGGCGGTGGACGGGTCGTCGACACGGTCGCCGGGGACGACGAGCTGCAGCGCGAAGCGGTCGTCGAGCTCGGTGATGAGGCCGTCGTCGTACGGGTTCAGGCCGAGCGCGGCGATGTGCGACGGCCACTGGAACACCAGGTCGGCCTCGTCGTACGCCGTGTTGAGCTGCATGATCGACACCTGCTGGAACTGCAGCGACTTCGGGTTCTGCGCGATGTCGTCGACCGTCGCGGCATACGGGTCGACCGCGGGATCGAGCTCGATGAGACCCTCGGATGCCAGCAGCTTGAGCGCACGCCCCGTGTTCGACGCGTCGTCGGGGATCGCGACGCGCCCACCGTCGGGCAGGTCGGCGATGTCGTCGATGGTCTTCGAGTAGAAGGCGATGACGAAGTTGTAGACGGGCTGCACGGCGTGCAGGTCGGCGCCGTTCTTGGCGTTGAACTCCTCCATGAACGGCGTGTGCTGCGCGAAGTTCGCGTCGATGTCGCCGTCGGCGAGCATGCGGTTGACGGTCACGTAGTCGGACACCTCGACGAGCTCGATCTCGTAGGCGGGGTCGATCGCCTCGCCCGCGGCCTCGACGATGTCGGTCATGGGGGACGTGACCGCAGCGACGCGCAGGGTGACGGGCGCCGCCTCGGCGGCATCCGTCGCAGGCGTCTCCGCGGGCGTCGCCGACGCGCACGCGGTGAACAGCAGGGCGGCGGCGAGCACGGTGCCGGCGGCACGGAGACGACGCGAGGAAACGATACGACGTGAGGACACGGGGGACTCCTTGTGGGATGGGGGTGTGGACAGAAGGTCGTGGGGTCAGCGGTGGTCGAGCCGCTCCGAGACGCGATGCCCGATCGCCTGGATCAGCAGCACGCAGACCAGGATGATCGCGATCGTGAGGTACATGAGTGCGTCGTTGTACTCCTGGTAGCCGTAGCGCATCGCGAAGTCGCCGATGCCGCCGCCGCCCACGACGCCGAGCACCGTCGAGTACGACAGCAGGCTGATGCTCGCCGAGGTGAGCGCGTACACGAGCCCCGGGCGCGCCTCGGGCAGCAGGAAGCGGAACATGATCTGCGGCAGCGTCGCACCCATCGTGTCGGCGACGCGGGGGATGCCGGGGTCGATCTCGCGCAGGATCTGCTCGACCAGCCGTCCGTAGATCGCGACGGCCACGAAGCAGAGCGAGAAGGTCGCGGCGGGCGTGCCGAAGCTCGTGCCGTAGACGAGACGCGTCAGCGGGATGAGGAAGACGACGAGCAGCAGGAACGGGAACGAGCGCACCACGTTGATCGCGAGGTTGCCGATCGTCCAGACGACGCGCTGCGGCACGAGGCCGCCGGGCCTGGTGAGGTAGACGAGCGTGCCGAGCGGCAGGCCGAGCACGACGGCGGCGGTCAGCGACACCGCGAGCATGTACCCGGTCTCGCCGAGCGCCTCGACGAGGTCGTCGCCGTGCGCGGCCAGCACCTCCGCGAGCCAGCTCATGCGCCGAGCTCCCGGCGGGCGCGGTCGAGGTAGGTGCCGTGCCGGGGTGCGGGACGGTTCGTCACGGTGAGCACGTCGCGGAGCACGCCGCGCTCGAAGAGCGCGACGCGGTCGCACGCGGCGCGGACGACGTCGAGGTCGTGCGTCACGACCACGACCGTGGTGCCGAGCCGGTCGCGCGCGTCGCGCAGCAGCGCGAGCACCTCGCCGGTGGTGACGGCGTCGAGCGACGAGGTCGGCTCGTCGCACAGCAGGAGCGGGGGCCGCGTGACGAGCGCCCGGGCGATGCCGACGCGCTGACGCTGTCCGCCGCTGAGCTGTGCGGGGAAACGGTCGGCGTGGTCGCCGAGCCCCACGAACCGGAGCATCTCGGCCACCGCGGCGTCGTCCTCGGCCCGCGACCGGCGCCGTCGCAGCCGCAGGGGCGTCGCGACGTTCTCGCGCACGGTGCGGTTGCCGAGCAGGTGCACGCCCTGGAAGACGACGCCGATCTCGCGCCGCAGGGCGCGCAGCGCCCGGCGGTCGAGCGCGGGCACGGCGCGACCGAGCACGCTCACGGTGCCCTCGGCGGGGGCGATGGCGCCGATCAGCAGGTCCAGCAGCGTGCTCTTGCCCGCTCCGCTCTCGCCGATGACGCCGAAGACCTCGCCCCGCCGTATCCGCAGGCTGACCGCGTCGAGCGCGGGCGGATGCGCGGACGGTGCGGAGGGTCCATAACGGACGGTGACGTCGACGAGGTCGACGATCGCGTCGTGGCCGAGGGGCATGCGTATCGAGTTCTCCGCAGTTATTTGTACTAGGTACAAATATAGTGGCGGCATGGCAGTGAGGTACCGAACGAGCGCGGAGACCGTGAGCGACCGCGAGACCGCCGTGCCCGGCGGCCTCGCCGTGCGCGTCGCGAACCCTCTGAAGGACGCGGGCGACACGTCCGCGACGAACCCCGAGCAGCTGCTCGCGCTCGCGTGGGCGACATGCCTCAAGGCGACGGCGCAGGTGCTCACCGACGCCGCCGTGCGGGTGCGCGTCGAGGTCGAGCTGCGCGATGCCGAGGGGCGGGTCGGGTTCGAGTTCCACGTGACCGCCGTGCTCGCCGCCGACGGCCTCTCCCTCGACGAGGCCGAGGCGCTGGTCGCGGCCGCGCACGCCCGCTGCCCCGTCTCGCGCCTGCTGCACGGCGCCTCGACGGTCGCCGTGCGCGCGGAGGCCTACGGCTGAGGCCGCGCCAGGGTCCCGGACTCCTCCGATTCGGTGATGTCCGTGCCGGTTCCGGGGCCATCCGGTGCGACGCCCGCCTTTTTGGAGGAGTTCGGGAGGCCGTCGGCGCGGCGCTGACCCCGCGCGGCGCCGCGGAGCGGCAGCGACGCGAGCGAGACGGCCATGATCGACGCGAGCACGAGGGCGAAGGCGGGGGCGAGCACCGTCCACGGCGCGCGCTCGACGTAGCCCATGCCCTCCGCGAGCACGAGGCCCCACTCCGGCGTCGGCTGGTGCGGGCCGAGCCCGAGGAAGCCGAGCGCCGCGAGCGCGAGGGCGATGCCGGGCAGGCGCAGCACGGCGTGCCGAGACACCGGCCCGACCACCGCCGGCAGCACGTGCCGGAGCATGACGCGCGCCCGTCCCACGCCGAGCACCGGCAGCAGCACGATGTGCGGCTGCGCGCGCGCCTCGACGACGAGGGCCGCGGTGTGCGCCGCGAGCGGCGCCCAGCTCACGAGCGCGACGGCGACCGCGGCGCCGCCGATCGAGGGCCCGGCGATCGCGGCGACGATGAGGCCCGCGATGATGGGCGGCGCCGCGTTCGTGACCTCCAGCGGGCCCGTGACCGCGCGCGGGAAGCAGCCGAGCACGAGGCCGATCGCGAGGCACACGAGCACGACGAACACCGCGGTGCCGAGCGTCGTGACGGCGCCGTGGCCGACGCGCGCGAGCAGGTCGCGCCCGAGCGCGTCGGCGCCGAACGGCAGCTCCGGGCCCGGCGGCGCGAGGCGCCCGTGCACGGCGGCGAACGGATCGCGCAGCAGGCCCGCGGCGACGATGAGCACGAGCACGGCGCCGCTCGCGACCGGCACGACGACGTCGCGCCGGCGCCGTCTCACCTGCGGCGCGGGGACCGGCAGGCTCCCGAGTCGCAGCGCGGGACCCAGCAGCGCCCAGCGCAACGCGGCCACGACGACGCCCGTGACGACCGCGAGCAGCAGCAATAGCAGGATGCCGACCTGCAGCGCCGGGATGTCCTGCGAGGCCGCGGCGCCGAGCGTTGCGCGCCCGAGGCCGGGGATCGCGAAGACCTGCTCGACGGCGACGGCGCCGCCCGTGAGGCCGATGAGCGCGAGCCCGATCTGCCCGAGGATCGACGGCAGCGCCCGGCGGATCACCGCGAGCCCGATGCGGCGGTCGCCGAACCCGGCGAGGCGCCACGTCATGATCCATCTCTCCGAGAACGTCGCGGTCACGGCATCCACGGTCAGTCGCCCGATGAGGCCGCCGGCGGGCAGGCCCAGCGCGAGCGCGGGCAGCACCGCGTAGAGCGGCCCCTTCCAGCCGTACGGCGGGAACAGCCCGAGCCACACGGCGCCGACGACGAGCAGCACGGATGCCAGCAGGAACTCCGGCAGCGCCGTGAGCGCCACGGCGGCGGCGCCCGATCCGCGCGCCGGGGCGCCGCGCAGGCCGGCGCGCAGCGCGGGCGCGGCGACGAGGACGGCGACGACGAGCGCGACGGTGATCGCGAACGCCATCAGGGTCAGCGACACGCCCAGCGCGTCGACCATGCCCGGCAGCACGGGACGCCCGTTGATCCACGACCGTCCCGCGTCGCCCCGCAGGAGCAGCGCGCCGAGCCAGTCGAGGAACAGCGCCCACGCGCCGCGGTCGAGGCCGAGCTCCTCGCGCACCGCGGCGAGCGCCTCGGGAGTGACCTCGAGGTCGGCGTAGCGGGCGCGCAGCACCGTGTACTCCGCGCTGCGGCCCGAGAGCCACGGCATCATGCCGACGAGCACCACGACGCCCGCGACCGCCGCGACGCGGGAGGCGCCGACGATCGCGGGGCCGGAGAGCGCCCGCCATGGGCGTGCGCCGCTCATCGCTCGACGGCGGAGCGCGGCGTGATGAGGGTGCGCTCGCGCGGGTCGCGGTCGACGCCGGAGACGCCGGCGGCCTCGCCCTGGATGACGCGCTCGTGCAGCATGGGGATCGCGGCGTGCCGGGCGAGGATCGCGGCCTCGGCGCGCATGATCGCCGCGCGGCGCTCCTCGCCCGCGTCGGTCTGCGACGCCGCGGCGACGAGGGCGTCGACCTCCGGGTCGCAGAACTGCGAGATGTTGAACGTGCCCGCGCACGTGAAGTCGCTCGTGAGGTAGGCGACGGGGTCGCCCGAGTCGATCACGGTCGCGCGCGACAGGATGAACGCGTCGAAGGCGCCGTCGAGCGCGTCGGCCTCGATGTACTGGTACTCGCGCACGTCCTGCTCGACGACGAAGCCGGCCGCCTCCAGCTGCTGCTCGATCAGCACGGCGACCTCCGGCAGCTCGGCGCGGTCGGTGAAGGTGCCGAGCGTGATGCGCACGCCGTCGACCTGCGCCGGCGCGGTCTCGTGGTGCGTCAGCTCGTCGCGGTAGCCGGCGTCGTCGCGCAGGCCGGCGGCCCACGGCAGTGCGGGTCCGAGCAGGCCCTCCGCGACGTCGGCGCGACCCTCGTACACCGTGTCGACGATGGTCGCGCGCTCGATCGCGGCCGCGGCCGCGGCGCGCACGGCGGGGTCGGCGAAGGGGCCCTCGCTCGTGTTGAGGTAGAGCGTGTTGGTGCGGGGCATCGGCACCTCGTGGATGAGGCTCTCGTCGATCTGGGCGACCTGGCCGACCGGCACGGCCTCGACGACGTCGGCGGTGCCCGTGCGCAGGGCGGCGGCGCGCGCCGTGCCGTCGGGGACGAACGCCACGTCGATGCCGGCGGCGGTGGCCGGCTCGCCCCAGTAGCCGTCGTAGCGGTCGAGGGTCGCGCCGGCGGTGCCGTCGACGTCGACGAGGACGAACGGCCCCGTGCCGTGACCGACGGGGTCGACGACGCCGTCGGCGCCGTAGGCCGCCGCGGCGAGGATCGCCAGCTGGGGGCTGGACAGACGGTGGGGCACGAGGGGGTCCTTGTCCGCCGTCGTCACGATCACCGCGTCGCCGTCGGCGGTGGCCGTGAGGTCCACGCCGTTGAGGATCCGGGGCAGCGGCGAGGCCTGGGCCGCCGCGGTCAGCGATGCCGCGACCTGCTCCGCCGTCAGCGCGGTGCCGTCGTGGAAGGTCACGCCCGTGCGGATCGTGAACCGCCACGTCGTGTCGTCGACCTGCTCCCATGCGGTGGCGAGGCCGGGCTGCGCGTCGCCGACCTCGTCGAGCACGACGAGGGTCTCGGCGGTGCTCCAGCGCGACAGCTTGAAGGCGTCGTCGCTCAGCGGGGTCAGACCGCTGCGCGGCGGCTGGAGCATCGCGACGCTGATGCGCGCGTCGTCGCCGTCGGCGGTGGCGGGGGTGCCGCCGGAGAAGCAGGACGTCAGCGACAGCGCGACCGCGCTCGCCGCGAGGAGGGCGCCGGCGACGCGGAGGGTGGGGGAGAGGGCCATGGGTGTTCTTTCTTCTGGACGGGGTCGGGCTCTGGACGGAGGTCAGGGCTCGGCTACGGGGCTGGGTCCGCGCGGCGGGGAGGCGGGGACGAGGCGGGGCACGAGCCAGGCGGGCAGCAGCGGCAGCAGCGCGAGGACGATCCACGGCGCCGCGGCGGCGGGCGTCACGGCATCCGCCCCCGCGTAGAGCGCGCCGAGCACCGTGTTGCCGATGAGCACGCTCACGCCGCCGCACGTGGCGAGCAGGCCGAACGCCGAGCCCCAGCGGTGCTCGGGTCCGAACCGCGGCACGAGCGAGAGGACGAGCGGCGTGAGCACCAGGTGCCCGAGCGTCAGCAGGGTCGTCGAGACCGCGGCGGGGACGAGCCGGACGTCGTCGGCCGGCGCGAGGGGAGCGGCGGCGGCGAGCACGACGAAGGCGCTCGACAGCAGCAGGTATCCCGCGCGCAGCGCGCGCCGTTCCCCGACGCGGCGCATGAGGCGCGAGACCGGCAGCTGCAGCGCGATCGTGAGCAGCGACACCCACGCGAACAACAGCGCCAGGGCCTCGGGGCCTGCGCCGACCCGGTCGAGCTCGACGGGGAGGCCGAGGTAGAGCTGGTTGTAGGCGAGCAGATTGACGGATGCCAGTGCGGCCAGCGCGACGAACCTGCGATCGCGCAGCACGGCGAAGGCCCCGTCGCGCTCGCGGCGGGGACGGCGGGGACCGTCGTCGCGGGGGAGGAGCGCCGACAGCACGATCGCGACGAGGGCGAACAGCGCGGCGCCGCAGGTCGCGACGGCGGGGAAGCCCCAGCCGAGCAGGAGGGCGCCTGCGACGGGTCCGATGGCGGCGCCCGTCTCGCCGGCGACGGCGAGCAGGGCGAACAGCGTGGTCCGGCGGGAGCGCCGTGCGACGTCGGTGCGGGCGACGAGCGTCTCCAGGGCGGGCGAGAACAGCGCGCCGCCCATCCCGGTGAGCACGGTCCCCGCGACGAAGAGGGCGAGACGGGGACCCTCGGCGATCGCGGTCGACCAGGCCAGCAGCGCGAACCCGGCGACGCGCACGGCGCAGCCGAGCAGGATGAGGGAGCGGGCGCCGTAGCGGTCGGCGAGCGCGCCGCCGAACAGGAACAGCCCCTGCTGGGCCGCGGTGCGCAGGCCGAGCACGAGGCCGACGGCCGCGCCGGTGAGGGCGAAGTCGCCGCGCAGCACGCCCGCGAGGAACGGCACGACGGCGAAGAAGCCGAGGTTGAAGGCGAGCTGGCTGCCGAGGAGCACCCCGGCGCGCGTGGGGCGCCGCGGTCGCGGGGCGGATGGCGGGGCGTGCGGCGGTGCGGATTCCTTCGGCGGCGGCACGGCCGTCACGCGTCGCTCCCCGCGGGGGCGGTGCGCAGACGCGGTCGTGCGTCGACGATCGCCGCCGTCGCCTCGTGCCGGGGGTGCGCGAGCAGCTCGGCCGTGCGTCCCGTCTCGACGATGCGGCCGTCCGCGAGCACGCACGAGGTGCCGCACAGCAGCGACACGGCCTCGAGGTCGTGCGAGACGAAGCCCACGCCGACGCCCTGCTCGCGGACGATCTGGGCGAACAGCTGGAGCACCTCGTCGCGCAGCGGCCGGTCGAGGCCGCTCACGGGCTCGTCGGCGAGCAGGATGCGCGCGCCGGTCGCGAGGGCGCGCGCGATCGCGACGCGCTGCGCCTGCCCGCCCGACAGCTCCGCGGGCCGGCGGCGCAGCAGGGCCGACGGCAGGCGCACGCCGTTCAGGGCGTCCTGCACGATCGCGCGGTGATCGCCGGGGACGCCGAGCCGGCGCAGCGGATCGGTGACGAGCTGTTCGACCGTCATCCTGGGGTCGAGGCTCGTCGCAGGCTCCTGCGGGATGTACTGCACGTGCCGGCGGAAGGCGCGCAGCGCGCGCGCCGAGCGGACGTCGAGCGTCGCGTCGCCGACGCGCACCGTCCCGGCATCCGCGCGCTCGAGCCCGAGCAGGATGCGCAGCATCGTCGACTTGCCCGATCCCGACCGGCCGACGATGCCGATGGCCTCGCCCGTGCCGATCGTGATGTCGAGCCCGGTCAGCACGTGCACGTGCTCGGAACGGCGGAACGGAGACGCGCCGGCGCGCCGGTAGCGGTGATGGACGCCGACCGCCTCGAGGGCCGCGTCGGGCGCGTAGGCGAGGGTGCTCATCGCCCCGCCCCCGCGGGCCGGCCGGAAGCGCTCCCCGCGGGACGCACGGCGTCGACGAGCTCGCGCGTATACGGATGCCGGGGATCGCCGACGAGCTCCGCGAAGGTGCCCCGCTCGATGACGCGCCCGTCGTGCAGCACGATCGCGCGATCGCAGATCTGCGACGCGGCCGCGAGGTCGTGCGTGATGAACAGCAGTGCGAGGCCCGCGCGGGCGCGTGCCGCCGCCAGCGTCTCGAGCACCTGTGCCTGGCTCACGACGTCGAGGGCCGTGGTCGGCTCGTCGGCGACGAGCGCCTGCGTCTCGCACGCGAGCGCCAGGGCGATGCAGACCCGCTGGCGCTGGCCGCCGGAGAGCTCGGCGGGATACGAGCGGAGCACGCGCGGCGGGTCCTCGATGCCGCACGCGTCGAGCAGCTCGGCGGCCCGCGCGAGCGCCTGGGTGCGGGAGAGGGCGCGGCGGCGGAGCGGCACGGCGAGCTGGCTCCCGACGCGTGCCAGGGGGTTCAGTGCGCTGGAGCTGTCCTGCTGCACGGTCGCCACGCTGCCGAGCGGTCGGTGCGACGAGGCGACGTCGGCGTCGCGGCCGCAGAGCGTGAGACGTCCCGTCGCGTCGAGCATGCGCGACAGGCCGCCCGTGATCGCCGCGGCGGTGAGCGACTTGCCGGAGCCCGAGTGGCCCAGCAGCGCGACGCTCTCGCCGGCCTCGATCGTCACGGACACCCCGTGCACGAGGGGGACGCCGGCGGCGGACACGCGAAGGTCTTCGAGCAGGATGACGGAGGGCACGTTTCAAAATGATAATCGTTCTCATTACCCGAGCCAAACCGGCACTCGCACGGACCGATCGACGTCGACCGCCCGCAGCCGCAATCCGTCCGCAGCGGGGTAGGGGCGGCGAGCTCGTCGGGAGCTCGGCCACGCGTTCCCACGGGAACCGGAGCGTCGGATCGTCGAGCCGTGATCCGATGGCACTGGGAACTCAGCAAACGGTCAGGTACGATTCCCCGCAACCGGCGGAGCGTCGCCGGGAGACCTGGCGGAACAGACGAGGGAGTCTGGTGCAATGGCCGAACACGGCGTGATATCCGAGAAGCCTGCGGCGCCGGCACGGGAGCAGTGGTCGGGGCAGGTGGGATTCATCTTCGCGGCCATCGGATCGGCCGTGGGCCTGGGGAACATCTGGCGCTTTCCGGGCGTGGCCTATGAGAACGGCGGCGGCGCCTTCCTGATCCCGTATCTCGTGGCCCTGCTCTCGGCCGGCATCCCGATCCTGTTGCTCGACTACGCGATCGGGCATCGCTTCCGCGGGTCGGCGCCGCTGGCGTTCCGGCGCGCTGCGGGAAAGGCCGGCGAGCGCATCGGCTGGTTCCAGGTGATGATCTGCGTCTTCATCGCGATCTACTACACGGCCGTCATCGCCTGGGCGGCGAGCTTCTTCGTCTTCTCCTTCGATCTGCGCTGGGGCGAGGATCCGGCCGGGTTCTTCGTCGGCGACTACTTGCAGGTCGCCGAGGCGCCGATCACGTTCGACTTCGTGCCCGGCGTGCTCATACCGCTCGTGGTCTTCTGGGCCCTGGCCCTGGCGATCCTGGCCAGCGGTGTGGCGAAGGGGCTGGAGAAGTGCAACGTCGTCTTCATCCCGTTGCTGGTGCTGGCCTTTCTGGCCCTCGTGGTCGGCGCGCTGCTGCTGCCCGGATCGCTCGACGGGCTCAACGCCCTCTTCACCCCCGATCTCGCGGCGCTCGCGAACCCCTCGGTGTGGATCGCCGCCTACGGGCAGGTGTTCTTCTCGCTGTCGATCGCGTTCGGCATCATGGTCACCTACTCGTCGTATCGCCGGCGCCGCTCGAACCTCTCCGGCCCGGGCCTGGTCGTCGCCTTCGGCAACTCCTCGTTCGAGCTGCTCGCGGGCATCGGGGTGTTCGCGACGCTGGGGTACTTCGCGCACCAGCAGAACATCGCCATCGCCGACATCGAGGGGCTCACGGGCGTCGGACTCGCGTTCATGACGTTCCCCGCCGTCGTCTCGGCGATGCCGATGAGCCAGCTGTTCGGCATGCTGTTCTTCGGATGCCTCGTGCTCGCCGGCCTCACGTCGCTGCTCTCGATCCTCGAAGTGGTCGTGTCCGCCGTCATGGACAAGTTCGAGCTGAGCCGGGCCCAGGTCGTGTGGGGTCTCGGCGGCGCGCTCGCGATCGTGTCGATCCTGCTGTTCTCGACGACGTCGGGTCTCACCGCGCTCGACACCATCGACAACTGGGCGAACAACGTCGGCATCGTCGCGTCGGCCGTGCTCGTGTGTGTCGTCGTGCTGTGGGTGCGTCGCCGCGGGCGGGAGCTGTCCAGCCACATCTCCCTCATCTCGACGTTCCGGGTCGGCCCGGTCTGGCGCTTCCTCGTGACCGTCCTCAGCCCGATCGTCATCACGATCATGCTCGTGCAGGTGGTGATCGCGCTCGTCACCGACGGCTACGGGGGATACCCCGCCTGGTACCTCCTGGTGTTCGGCTGGGGATCCGTGGCTGTCATGGTCGTCGTCGCGTTCGTGCTCACGGGCGTGCCGTGGCGTCGCGATCCTGACGACTTCGGCGCCTGGCCCGACCATGCCGGCAACGTGCGCGAGACGACGAGGGGAGGCCGGCGATGACCGGGATCGCGGTGCTCTTCCTCGTCATCTCGGTCGGCGTCATCTGGGGCGGGCTCGTGGCCAGCACCGTCTTCCTCATGCGCGGGCCGGAGGTGGCCGAGTACCCCGCCGGCGCCGACGACGACTGAGCGCGGCGCGACGCTACAATAGACCCATCGGCATCGATCCGGCCATCACCGGGGAGCCCTCGGAAGAACGTCCGGTCACGGATCACTAGAACCGAGCGGGGCAGGCCCGTCACAGCCGTCGCAACGAGTGACCCGTGGTCTCGACACGCCGCCGCGCGGCGGCGTTCGACCAGCGAACCGCGGGTAAGCGGGGTGGTACCGCGATCCGCACGGGTCGTCCTCGCAGGAGAACCATCGGATCCTGCGAGAGAACGAGAATGACCTACCCCACATCAGCTCGGTCCCTGAGCGGCGGCGAAGCCGCGCATCGAAGGGTCGGCCCGGCGGCCGACGTCGTCGCGAACCCGCGCTTCCCCGACATCGAGCGGGAGATCCTCGAGTTCTGGAAGGACGACGACACCTTCCGTGCCTCGATCGCCCGGCGCGAGGGCGCCGAGGAGTGGGTCTTCTACGACGGACCCCCGTTCGCCAACGGCCTGCCGCACTACGGCCACCTGCTGACGGGATACGCGAAGGATCTCTTCCCGCGCTTCCAGACCATGCGCGGACACCGCGTCGACCGCGTGTTCGGCTGGGACACGCACGGCCTTCCCGCCGAGCTCGAGGCGATGAAGCAGCTCGGCATCACCGAGAAGAGCCAGATCGAGGACATGGGCATCGCCGCCTTCAACGCGAAGGCCCGCGAGTCGGTGCTCGAGTACACGCGCGAGTGGGAGGACTACGTCACCCGCCAGGCCCGCTGGGTCGACTTCGAACGCGGCTACAAGACCCTCGACATCGGCTACATGGAGTCGGTGCTGTGGGCCTTCAAGACGCTCTACGACAAGGGCCTCGCGTACGAGGGGTACCGCGTGCTGCCCTACTGCTGGCGCGACGAGACGCCGCTCTCGAACCACGAGCTGCGCATGGACGACGACGTCTACAAGATGCGGCAGGACCCGTCGGTGACCGTGACGTTCCCGTTCACGGGCGCGGAGGCGGAGGCGCTCGGCCTCGACGGCGTGCGCGCCCTCGCGTGGACGACGACGCCGTGGACGCTCCCGACCAACCTCGCGCTCGCCGTGGGACCCGACATCGCCTACGCCGTCGTGCCGGCCGGTCCGAACGGGGCCGCGGCGACGGGGGAGCGCTTCCTGCTGGCATCCGATCTCGTCGGGAACCACGCGAAGGAGCTCGGCTATGACACGCCCGACGACGCCCGCGCCGCCGTGGAGCGCACGCTCACGGGCGCCGAGCTCGGCGGGCTGCGCTACGCGCCGCTCTTCGACTATTACGCCGACGCCGAGACCTGGGGCACGCAGAACGCGTTCCAGGTGCTCGTCGACGACTACGTCACGACGAGCGACGGCACCGGCATCGTGCACCAGGCCCCCGCGTACGGCGAGGACGACCAGCGCGTGACCGAGGCCGCCGGCATCCCGCTCATCATGAGCCTCGACGACGGCGGACGCTTCCTCCCGCAGGTGCGCGACGTCGCGGGCGAGCTGTGGTCCGACGCCAACCGCTCGCTCATCCGGCTGATCAAGGGCGAGGGGCGCCTGCTGCGCGAGGCGAGCTACGAGCACTCGTACCCGCACTGCTGGCGCTGCCGCAACCCCCTCATCTACAAGGCCGTGTCGAGCTGGTTCGTGCGCGTAACGGCGATCAAGGACCGTCTCCTCGCGCACAACGAGCAGATCACGTGGGCGCCCGAGAACGTCAAGCACGGCCAGTTCGGCAAGTGGCTGGAGGGCGCGCGCGACTGGTCGATCAGCCGCAACCGGTTCTGGGGATCGCCGATCCCGGTGTGGCGCAGCGACGACCCCGAGCACCCGCGCGTCGACGTGTACGGCTCGCTCGAGGAGCTGGAGCGCGACTTCGGCCGGCTGCCCGTCAACGAGGCGGGCGAGGTCGACCTGCACCGCCCCTACATCGACGAGCTGACCCGGCCGAACCCCGACGACCCCACGGGCCAGAGCACGATGCGGCGCATCGAGGACGTCTTCGACGTGTGGTTCGACTCGGGCTCCATGCCCTACGCGCAGGTGCACTACCCGTTCGAGAACCGCGAGTGGTTCGACACGCACGCCCCCGCCGACTTCATCGTCGAGTACATCGGGCAGACCCGCGGCTGGTTCTACGTCATGCACGTGCTGTCGGGCGCCCTGTTCGACCGTCCGGCGTTCTCGGGCGTCGCGTGCCACGGCATCGTGCTCGGCAGCGACGGGCAGAAGATGTCGAAGTCGCTGCGCAACTACCCCGACGTCAGCGAGGTGTTCGACCGCGACGGCTCCGACGCGATGCGCTGGTTCCTCATGTCGAGCTCCGTGCTGCGCGGCGGCAACCTCGTCGTCACCGAGGAGGGCATCCGCGCCGGCGTGCGCGAGCTGCTGCTGCCGCTGTGGAACGCGTGGTACTTCTTCGCGACGTACGCCAACGCGGCCGGGTCGGGCGGCTACGAGGCCGAGTGGCGCACCGACTCGACCCACGTGCTCGACCGCTACATCCTCGCCCTCACGGGCGACCTCGTGCGCGACGTCGCGGCCGACCTGGAGGCGCTCGACTCGACGACCGCCGCCGCCAAGCTGCGCGACTTCGCCGAGGCGCTCACGAACTGGTACATCCGGCGCTCCCGCGACCGGTTCTGGGTGGGCGTGACCGACGACCCCGCGAGCCGCGAGGCGTTCGACACGCTCTACACCGTGCTCGAGACGCTGACGCGCGTCGCCGCGCCGCTCATCCCGCTGATCGCCGAACGCGTCTGGCAGGGACTCACGGGCGGCCGCAGTGTGCACCTGCAGGACTGGCCGGATGCCGACGCGTTCGCCCCCGCCGCCGACATCCGCTCCGCGATGGACGCCGTGCGCGAGGTCTCGTCGGTCGCGAACGCGCTGCGCAAGCGCGAGGGCAAGCGCGTGCGCCTGCCGCTCGCCTCGCTCACGGTCGCGGTGGCGGATGCCGCGGGACTCGCGCAGTTCGAGGAGATCCTGCGCGACGAGCTGAACGTCAAGCGCGTCGAGCTGGTCGAGCTGACCGAGGGCCTCGCCGAGCGGTACGGCATCAGCCGCCGTCTCGTCGTCAACGCGCGCGCCGCGGGCCCGCGGCTCGGCAAGCAGGTGCAGCACGTCATCAGGGGCGCCAAGGCGGGCCTGTGGAGCGAGGACGACGGCGTCGTCGTGGTCGACGGCGTCGCCCTCGAGCCGGGCGAGTACGACCTGACGCTCGAGGCCGGCGGCGTGGCCGAGGGCACCGCGATCACCCTGCTCGCGAGCGGCGGCTTCGTGCTGCTCGACACCGTCACGACGCCCGAGCTCGAGGCCGAGGGGCTCGCGCGCGACGTCATCCGTGCGGTGCAGGACACGCGCAAGGGCGCGGGCTTCGACGTGAGCGATCGCATCGCGCTGCGGCTGCGGTTCGCCGATGCGGCCGATGCGGCCGCCGTCGCCTCGGCGTTCGAGACCGCGGGCGTCGCGGGCGAGACGCTCGCGCGCGCCTACGCGCTCCAGGGCGCCGACGACGCCGTGCTGCTCGAAGCCGGCGAGCTGCCCGCCGAGGCGGAGCACACGGCCACCGTCGCGAAGGGCGTCTACGCCAACGCGGGCGACGTCGTCATCTCCGTGACGCGGATCGGGGAGGCGTCGTGAGCGGTCGGAAGCGGGCCGACGCCGTCTACGCGGCGCTGCTGACCCGGCAGGGCGAGCGGTGGGTGCAGCCGCGCGTCGAGCGCACGCGGCGCGTGCTGGAGCTGCTCGACGACCCGCAGCGCACGTATCGCGTCGTGCACGTCACGGGGACGAACGGCAAGACGTCGACGAGTCGCATCATCGAGTCGATCGTGCGTGCGCACGGGCTGCGCACGGGCCTGTTCACGAGCCCGCACCTGGAGCGGTTCACAGAGCGCATCATGGTCGACGGCGAGCCGATCGCCGACGACCTGGTCGCCGACGCGTGGGACGAGATCGCGCCGTTCGCCGAGCTCGTGGATGCCGAGCTCGAGGCGGCCGGAGATGCGCCGCTCACGTTCTTCGAGCTGCTCACGGTGCTCGCGTTCGTCGCGTTCGCCGATGCGCCCGTCGACGTCGCGGTGATCGAGGTCGGCATGGGCGGATCGTGGGACTCCACCAACACGGCCGACGGCGACGTCGCGGTCATCGCGCCGATCGACATCGATCATGCCGATCAGCTCGGCGACACGATCGCCGAGATCGCCGCCGTCAAGTCGGGCATCGTCAAGACCGGCGCCGCCGCCGTCTCGGCGGTGCAGAGCCCCGAGGCGCTGAGCGTGCTGCGGCAGGCGGCCGCCGACCGCGACGCGACGCTCGCCGTGGAGGGCGCCGACTTCGGCCTGACCGCGCAGACCCTCGCGGTCGGCGGGCAGCAGCTGAGCGTGCAGGGCCTCGCGGGCCGCTACGACGACCTCTACCTGCCGCTCTACGGCGCCCACCAGGGCCGCAACGCGGCGCTCGCGATCGCGGCCGTGGAATCGCTCATCGGCGGGGGAACGCAGCCGCTCACGGGCGACGTGCTCACCGAGGGCCTCGCACAGGTCACGTCGCCGGGTCGCCTGCAGCTCGTCGGCGTCGCGCCGACCGTGCTCGTCGACAGCGCCCACAACCCGCACGGCGCGCGCGCCCTCGTCGACGCGCTGCGCTCGTCGTTCGACTTCGACGAATGGGGCGTCGTGCTGGGCATGTTCGGCGACAAGGACGGCGCCGGCATCGTCGACGCGATCGCGCCGCTCGCGGCGCACGTGTTCGCGACGGCGTCCGAGTCGGACCGCGCGGCCGCCGCCGACGAGGTCGCCGACCTCGTCGAGGCGCACGGCGTCGCCGTCTCGGTGCACCCCGATCTCGCCGCCGCGGCCGAGGCCGCGCGGGAGTGGGCATCGGCCGCCGACCGGCGCGCCGTCGTCATCGCGGGCAGCGTCGTGCTCGCGGGCGAGGCGCTGCGCCTCGCCGCGGAAGAGGACTGGAAGGACGGACGATGAGCGACGCACAGCCGCCGCGGCCCGCACGGCCGCAGCGCCCGCGCCGCGCGCGCGGGCTGGTCGAGTCGCTGACGAGCATCGTGCTCGGCACCGAGGCGGTCGTCGTGTTCCTCGGCGGCCTCACGGTGCACGGGCTGCGCGCCCTGCCCGACCCGATCCCGTCGTGGTGGGGGATCGTCGGGGGGTTCGTGCTCGCGGTCGCGCTCGTGATCTCGGCCGGCCTCACCCGCTACCGCTGGGGCATCGTGCTCGGCTGGGCGTGGCAGGGCGTCGTGCTGCTGAGCGCGCTGCTGGTGCCGGCGATGGCGCTCGTCGCCCTGGTTTTCGGCGGCATGTACGCGTATGCGACGATCAAGGGGGCCGCGGTCGACCAGCGCCGCGCCGACCTGCATTCCGAGACCTCGTCCGCACCCCCGAACGGAGACTGACATGCCCACCGAAGAGACCCTCGTCCTCGTCAAGCCCGATGGCGTCGCGCGGGGCCTGACCGGCGCGATCCTCGCCCGCATCGAGGCGAAGGGGTATGCCCTCGTCGACATCCGGCTCGTCGAGCCCGACCGCGAGCTGCTGGAGAGGCACTACGCCGAGCACGAAGGCAAGCCGTTCTACGAGCCGCTCCTCGAGTTCATGCTCTCGGGCCCGTCGGTCGCCATCCGCCTCGCGGGCAACCGCGTGATCGAGGGCTTCC
Organism: Microbacterium sp. No. 7; assembly: GCF_001314225.1. NCBI lineage: Bacteria > Bacillati > Actinomycetota > Actinomycetes > Micrococcales > Microbacteriaceae > Microbacterium > Microbacterium sp. No. 7. Next base: position 2,640,099 of record NZ_CP012697.1, on the reverse strand, counting down.
GCTCGCTCGCCGGCACGACCGACCCCACGACCGCCGCGCCCGGCACGATCCGCGGCGACCTCGGCCGCGACTGGGGCCTCGCCGTGCAGCAGAACCTCGTGCACGGCAGCGACAGCCCCGAGTCCGCCGCCCGCGAGCTCGCGATCTGGTTCTGACCAGAGCCACCGTCGTCCGTTCCCGAGGAGCACGTCGTTCCCGAGGGCCGACGTCCGCGGCATCCTCCTCGGGAACGACGAATCTCCTCGGGAACGAACGCGGGCGACCCGCGCGGGCTCAGAACAGGTCGCGGATGATGAGCGGGATCGCGTTCAGCTCCAGCTGCGCGAGCAGCAGCACGATCGCGTAGCTCACGATCGCCATCAGCGGCACCCACGGCATGAGGCGGCCGGCGACGGCGCGCGCCCCGTCGCCGAGCGGGACGACGCCCGAGCGCAGCAGGTGCACGGTCACGGCGTAGAAGCTCGGGATCGTCACCGACCAGGTCACCATGCACCACGGGCACAGCGTGCCGAGCGAGTAGATGCTCTGGCCGATGAGCCAGACGACGAAGCCGAACGCGAAGGCCATGCCGGCCCAGAACGCCAGCCAGAACCACCGGGAGAACCGGGCGCCCGCGAGCACCGCGGCCCCCACGACGATCGGCGCGATCCAGCCCGTGAGCCCGAGGATCGGGTTCGGGAAGCCGAAGACCGAGCCCTGCCAGGAGCTCAGGTTCGCCGAGCACTGCACGAGGATGCTGAAGTCGCACGCCGCGCCCTCGCCCGGGTTCTCGTAGGCGTGGAACTTCTCCACGGTGAGCTGGAAGGCCGCCCACCAGCCGATGACGCCGGCGACGATGAGCCAGACGGCGAGGCCGGTGGGACGGGTGTGGGTCGGCGCAGTCGGCATGCTCTCGATTATCCCCGCCGACGGGTGGGATCGCGTCGCCGACGCAATCCCGGGACGATAGTGCGATAATGGTCGTCGATGACCGCACGGCCGCGCCGTGCACGGCATCACGTACAGACTTCGGGCGATGAACGCCCGGCAGCGTGCAGCCCCTGGCGCCGCTGCAGACCGAGTGAGTTCGCGGCTCGTCCCCACGGAGCGGCGCCGCCAGATTTTCGCCGGAGGCGCGCGGAGCCGTCGGCAAGGAGTACGCCAGTGATGGCAGAAGAGAACAACGACACAGCAGCATCCGATCAGATCGACGCCGTGGACGCCGTCGTGGCGGACGCGACGCCGGCCGGCCCCGCGGAGGGCGACGCGCCCGTCGCGGACGGCGGGACGGAACAGCCGGCGACCGTCCCCGAGGAGGCGGCGGCGGAGTCCGCGCCGGAGGAGTCCGCGCAGGTCGAGGACGTCGTGCCGGCCGGGCCGTCGGAGGATGCCGCCGAGGCGGCGCCGTCGGAGGATGCCACCGCGCCCCAGCCGGCCGCCCCCGAGGCCGCCGAGCCCGAGGCCGTGGAGCCGGAGAGCGTGCAGCCCGAGCCCGTCCAGCCCGAGCCCGTCCAGCCCGAGCCCACCCAGCAGGGACCGGAGGCGGCGGCGGAGACTCCCGCCGAGCCCGAGCCCACGGAGCCGGAGCCCGCGACGGCCGTGAGTCTCGGCCTGCTGCCCGCCGAGTTCGTCTCGACGGTGTCGACGCGCCTGGTCTTCTACGCGCCCGAGATCGCCCCGTTGCCCGCGCGGCCCGGCGCCGACCGCGTCGATCGCGGGCCCGTGCGCGACCGCGACGACGAGGCGACGGAGGAGCAGGGCGGCGGATCGCGCCGCCGCAACCGGCGCCGCGGCGGCGGCCAGGGCGAGGAGGCGGCGCCAGCGCCGCAGCGCCGCCGGGCCGTCGAGGTCATCACCGAGCCGCAGCGGATCAAGGGCTCGACACGGCTGGAGGCGAAGAAGCAGCGCCGCCGCGACGGCCGCGAGGCCGGTCGCCGCCGCGCCGTGGTGACCGAGGCCGAGTTCCTGGCCCGCCGCGAGGCCGTCGACCGGGTCATGATCGTGCGCTCCAAGAACGGCCGCATCCAGATCGCGGTGCTCGAGGACAACGTGCTCGTCGAGCACTACGTCGCCCGCAGCCAGGACGCCTCGCTCATCGGCAACGTGTACCTCGGCCGCGTGCAGAACGTGCTGCCGAGCATGGAGGCCGCGTTCGTCGACATCGGCCGCGGCCGCAACGCCGTGCTCTACTCGGGCGAGGTCGACTGGGATGCCGTCGAGACCGGCAACCAGCCCCGTCGCATCGAGCTGGCGCTCAAGAGCGGCGACCGGGTGCTCGTGCAGGTCACGAAGGACCCCGTGGGGCACAAGGGCGCGCGCCTGACGAGCCAGATCTCGCTGCCCGGCCGCTACCTCGTCTACGTCCCCGGCGGCGCGATGAACGGCATCTCGCGCAAGCTGCCCGACACCGAGCGGGCACGCCTGAAGAAGATCCTCAAGGAGGTGCTGCCCGAGTCGTCGGGCGTCATCGTGCGCACCGCCGCCGAGGGGGCCACCGAGGAGCAGCTCACGCGCGACGTGCAGCGCCTGACGTCGCAGTGGAGCCACATCAGCACGGTGGCCGAGACCGGCCAGGCGCCCGCGCTGCTGCACTCCGAGCCCGACCTGCTCGTGAAGATCGTCCGCGACGTCTTCAACGAGGACTTCACGCGCATGCTCATCCAGGGTGACGACGCGCTGCAGACCATCACGGCCTACCTCACGGGCGTGGCCCCCGACCTGCTCGAGCGCGTCGAGCGCTATGACGGCCAGAACGACCCGTTCGACGAGTTCCGCGTCACGGAGCAGATCGAGAAGGCGCTCGACCGCAAGGTGTGGCTGCCCTCGGGCGGCTCGCTCGTCATCGACCGCACCGAGGCGATGACCGTCGTCGACGTCAACACGGGCAAGTTCGTCGGATCGGGCGGCAACCTCGAGGAGACCGTCACGAAGAACAACCTCGAGGCGGCCGAGGAGATCGTGCGCCAGCTGCGGCTGCGCGACATCGGCGGCATCATCGTCGTCGACTTCATCGACATGGTGCTCGAGTCGAACCGCGACCTCGTGCTGCGCCGCCTCGTCGAGTGCCTCAGCCGCGACCGCACGAAGCACCAGGTCGCGGAGGTCACCTCGCTCGGCCTCGTGCAGATGACCCGCAAGAAGCTCGGCCTGGGCCTGCTGGAGACCTTCAGCGAGCCGTGCGAGGTGTGCGCCGGCCGCGGGGTGATCGTGCACCACGACCCGGTCGTCAAGCACCGCCCGTCGAGCAACCAGCCCAGCCAGCGCCGTTCGCGCGGCGGCAACACGGGCGCCGGCTCGGGGACGCACGTCATCCCGGAGGGTGCGAAGAACGCGCTCGCGCAGATCGCCGCCTCCACGCTGCACGCGTCGGAGGAGGAGCCGGTCGCGGTCGAGGAGATCGTTCCGCCCGCGCCGGCCGAGCGGCCCAAGAAGCCCCGCAAGCGCCGGACCGAGCCCGCGGCCGCGCCGAAGACCGAGAAGGACCTTCTGCTCGACTCCGTGCTCAGCGCGCTGCCCGAGCCGAAGGCGCCCGGCCAGGGCCGCTCACGGCGTCGCGTCACCACGGCGGCGCTCGCCGGCACGCCGGTCGCGCACGTCGAGACGCCCGACCAGTCCTGACGCGGTCGTCCCCGGCGCCGACCCGCGCCGGGGACGACCGCGGGTCAGCGGCCTCGGCGCTCGCGCGCCGTGACCCGCAGACCCGAGGCGATCAGCCGGCGCACGAGCTCGTGGCCGGTCACGTGCACGGCGCCGCCGGCGACGAGCCGGTCGATGCTGTCGGCCGGCACGTCGTAGTGGTCGAGATCGAAGGCGCGCGGAGGGATGTCGTGGCTCCGCGCGAACGCGTGCAGCTCGTCGAGGCTCGCATCGCTGACCAGGTGCGCCCACAGCCGGCCGTGCGCGGGCCAGACGGCGTCGTCGATCAGAATGGTCACGGGCCGATCCTATGCGCGACGCGCGACACGGCACGCGCGCGCTTTTGCCCATCTTGACCGCATCCGGTAAAGTAGACCCTTGGTGCGTCACATGCCGCAGGCCCATGCGGGCGGTGACGGGTCCGACGGCACGTCCCGGGCCTCCGCATCAGGACTTTGGTCTCGAGGAGACACACGGAGCCGCGTGCTCCACAGAACAACGGAGCGGTTCGCTCCACAGAAGAAACAGGTGTGAAGTGGTTTACGCAGTTGTGCGCGCCGGCGGCCGGCAGGAGAAGGTCGAGGTCGGCACCATCGTCGTGCTCGACCGCCAGCAGGCCAAGGTCGGCGAGACGCTCGAGCTCCCCGCCGTGCTCCTCGTCGACGGCGACGCCGTGACGAGCGACGCCGAGAAGCTCGCGAAGGTCACCGTGACCGCCGAGGTCCTCGGCGAGGAGCGCGGTCCGAAGATCGTCATCCAGAAGTTCAAGAACAAGACCGGTTACAAGAAGCGCCAGGGCCACCGCCAGGACCTCACGCGCGTCAAGATCACCGGCATCAAGTAAGCCGGAGGGACCAGAGACATGGCACACAAAAAGGGCGCAAGCTCCACCCGCAACGGTCGTGACTCCAACGCACAGCGACTGGGCGTGAAGCGCTTCGGCGGCCAGACCGTCAACGCCGGCGAGATCCTCGTCCGCCAGCGCGGCACGCACTTCCACCCCGGCGCGAACGTCGGTCGCGGTGGCGACGACACGCTGTTCGCGCTCGCGGCCGGCGCCGTCGAGTTCGGCACGAAGGGCGGCCGCAAGGTCGTCAACATCGTGGCGGCAGCAGCGGAGTAATCGCGCACGATTCTCGGTGAGGGGCGGGCTTCGGCTCGCCCCTCACCTGTTCCCGGCATCCGCCGGCCCCTTTCCCGGCCCTATCTCAGGAGGCTCACATGGTCACCTTCGTCGATCGCGTGACGCTGCACCTGCGTGCCGGAAAGGGCGGCAACGGCTGCGTCTCGGTGCGACGCGAGAAGTTCAAGCCGCTCGCCGGCCCCGACGGCGGCAACGGCGGCAACGGCGGCGACGTCGTGCTCGTCGCCGACCCGCAGGTGACGACGCTGCTGTCCTACCATCACTCGCCGCACCGCGCGGCCGGCAACGGCGGCTTCGGCATGGGCGACAACCGGTCGGGCGCCGCGGGGGAGCATCTGGAGCTCCCGGTGCCGGTCGGCACGGTCGTGAAGGACGTCGACGGCGAGGTGCTCGTCGATCTCGTGACGCCGGGAACGCGCTTCGTCGTCGCCCCCGGCGGCCAGGGCGGTCTCGGCAACGCCGCGCTCGCCTCGCCCAAGCGCAAGGCGCCCGGGTTCGCGCTGCTCGGCACCCCCGGCTGGGAGGGCGACGTCGTCCTCGAGCTGAAGACCGTCGCCGACGTGGCGCTCGTCGGGTATCCGTCGGCCGGCAAGTCGAGCCTCATCGCCGCGGTCTCGGCCGCGCGACCCAAGATCGCCGACTACCCGTTCACCACGCTGCACCCGAACCTGGGCGTCGTGCAGGCGGGCGACGCGCGGTTCACGATCGCCGACGTCCCGGGCCTCATCGAGGGCGCGAGCGAGGGGCGCGGACTGGGCCTGGAGTTCCTGCGCCACGTCGAGCGGTGCACCGCGCTCGTGCACGTGCTCGACTGCGCGACGCTCGAGCCCGGGCGCGACCCGCTGAGCGACCTCGACGTCATCCTCGCCGAGCTCGCCGCCTATCCTGTTCCCGAGGGGCAGGCGCCCCTGCTGGAGCGCCCTCAGCTCGTCGTGCTCAACAAGGTCGACGTGCCCGAGGCGCGCGACCTCGCCGAGCTCGTGCGTCCCGACCTGGAGGCGCGTGGCTACCGCGTCTTCGAGATCTCCACGGTGAGCCACGAGGGGCTGCGGGAGCTGACCTTCGCGCTGGGCGACGTCATCGAGCGCCACCGCAAGGAGCTGGCCGCCGCTCCCGTGCCCGAGCGCATCGTCATCCGCCCCGCGGGATCGCAGCGCGACTTCGAGATCCGCGTCGAGGGGGGCACGTACGGTCCCGTCTACCGCATCCTGGGCGACAAGCCGGTGCGCTGGGTGCAGCAGACCGACTTCCAGAACGACGAGGCCGTCGGCTTCCTCGCCGACCGGCTGGAGAAGCTCGGCGTCGAGGACGAGCTGTACCGCGCGGGGGCGACGCCCGGCGCGACGGTCGTCATCGGCCCCGGCGACGGCGTCGTGTTCGACTGGCAGCCGTCGATGACCTCGGCGGCCGAGCTCATGACGGCGCCGCGCGGCACCGATCCCCGCCTCGACCCGAACTCGCGTCGCACCACCTCGGAGCGTCGCGAGCGCTATCACGAGCGGATGGATGCCAAGGCCGCTGCCCGCGCGGAGCTGGAGGCCGAGCGGCTCGCCGCCCGCGCCGACGACGGCGGGGACGGAGACGGCTCGTGAGCGTGCAGGACCGCTCGGGGATCGCCGCCGCCCGGCGCATCGTCGTGAAGGTCGGCTCCTCGTCGATCAGCGGCGACGGCGCGTGGCGCATCCAGGCGATCGTCGACGCCCTCGCCGCCGCCCACGCGCGCGGCGCCGAGGTCGTGCTCGTCTCGTCGGGGGCGATCGCCACCGGCATGCCCTACCTCGAGCTCGACGAGCGCCCCGACGACCTCGCGACGCAGCAGGCCGCCGCCGCGGTCGGTCAGAACGTGCTCATCTACCGGTATCAGGAGGCGCTGCGCGGCTACTCGATCGTCGCGGGGCAGGTGCTGCTCACGGCGGGCGACCTCGAGAACGCGACGCACCGCTCCAACGCGCGCCGCGCGATGGAGCGCCTGCTGGGGCTGCGCATCCTGCCCATCGTCAACGAGAACGACACCGTCGCGACGCACGAGATCCGCTTCGGCGACAACGACCGGCTCGCGGCGCTCGTCGCGCGCCTCATCGGCGCCGACGCGCTCGTGCTGCTCAGCGACATCGCCTGCCTGTACACGCGGCCGCCCGACCAGCCCGGCGCGACCCCGATCTCGACGGTCTCCTACGGCGACGACCTCGACGGCTTCGAGTTCGGCTCGGTCGTCGTCAACAGCGTCGGCACCGGGGGAGCGGCCACGAAGGTGTCGGCCGCGCGGCTCGCCGCCGCCGGCGGCATCGGCGTGCTCGTGACGAGCGCCGACCTCGTGGCCGAGGCGCTCGCGGGCGCCGACATCGGCACCTGGTTCGAGCCCGGCCCCGAGGCGATCGCCGTCACCGGGGCGATCACCGTCACGCCCCGGGCCTGATCTCCGCCGGCCGCTCGGCGGTAAACTGGACGGATGACGACGACCCGCACGACCGCCCGGGAGCGGATGCTGCTCGCGCGCGACGCCTCCCGGAGCATCGCGCTTCTCAGTGACGAGGCGAAGCGCGACCTGCTGCTCGCGATCGCCGACGCGATCGACGCGAGCGTCGACGAGGTGGTGACCGCCAACGCCGACGACCTGACGCGCGGACGCGAGTCGGGGATGAGCGAGGGACTGATCGACCGGCTGCGCCTCGACGAGGCGCGCGTGCGCGCCCTGGCCGCCGCCGTGCGCGACGTGGCGGCGCTGCCCGACCCGGTCGGCCGGGTGCTCGACGAGCGCACGATCGGCGGCGGCATCCGCCTCACGAAGGTCTCGGTGCCGTTCGGCGTCGTCGGCGCGATCTACGAGGCCCGTCCCAACGTGACGGTCGACATCGCGGCGCTCGCGCTGCGGTCGGGCAACGCCGTCGTGCTGCGCGGGGGCACCGCCGCGCAGTCGTCGAACGCCGCGCTGGTCGAGGTCATGCGCCGCGCGCTGAAGGGTCGCGGCGTCGACCCCGAGGCGATCCAGACGGTCGACGACTTCGGCCGCGACGGCGCCCGCGAGCTCATGCACGCCCGCGGCATCGTCGACGTGCTCATCCCCCGGGGCAGCGCCCAGCTGATCGAGACCGTCGTGACGGAGTCGAGCGTCCCGGTCATCGAGACCGGCGCGGGCGTCGTGCACCTCGTGCTCGACGCGAGCGCGCCGCTGGAATGGGCGCGCGAGATCGCCGTCAACGCCAAGGCGCAGCGCCCCAGCGTCTGCAACGCCGTCGAGACCGTCCTGGTCGTGCGCGACGCGGCCGAGCGTCTCGTCCCCGAGGTCGCCGCTGCGCTGGTCGACGCGGGGGTCACGATCCACGGCGACGAGGACGTGCGCGCCCTCGTGGCCGCCGCCGTGCCCGTGACCGATGAGGAGTGGGCGACCGAGCACATGAGCCTCGACCTGTCGATGCGCGTCGTCGACGACCTCGACGAGGCGCTGGAGCACATCCGCACCTACTCGACGCGGCACACCGAGGCGATCGTGACGGCCGACGAGGCGAACGCCGAGCGCTTCCTCGCCGAGGTGGATGCCGCGGTCGTCATGGTCAACGCGTCGACCCGCTTCACCGACGGCGGCGAGTTCGGCTTCGGCGCCGAGGTGGGCATCTCGACCCAGAAGCTGCACGCGCGCGGGCCGATGGGCTTGCCCGAGCTGACCAGCACCAAGTGGCTCGGCCGTGGCGCCGGGCAGATCCGGGCATGACCGCCTAGACTGAAGGCGCGTACTCGAAACCGAACGGAGCACGAATGACTGTCGCCACGATCGCCGCCGCCGCTGCGGAGGCTGCCGAACACCACGGCAATGTGCAGGCCGAGACCTTCATCTTCGGCGTCATCGCCATGGTCGCCTTCCTCGCCCTGGCACTGGTCACCGTGTCGTTCCGCAACGTGGCCAACCGTCACGCCCCCAAGGCCGAGGCCTACGCCAAGACGCACGCAGCGGAGCTCCAGCCTCCCCACGGTCACTGAGACCGGCCCGTATGACTGAGGTGCGCGCCCCGAGGATCGGGGTGATGGGCGGGACATTCGATCCGGTTCACCATGGTCACCTCGTCGCCGCGAGTGAGGTCGCGCAGTCGTTCGACCTCGATGAGGTCGTCTTCGTCCCTACGGGGCAGCCGTGGCAGAAGCAGCACGTCACGGCGAGCGAGCACCGCTATCTGATGACCGTGATCGCCACGGCATCCAACCCCCGGTTCACGGTGTCGCGCGTCGACATCGACCGGGAGGGCCCCACCTACACGATCGACACGCTGAGGGATCTGGCCGCCGAGCGGCCGGACGCGGAGCTGTTCTTCATCACGGGAGCCGACGCGATCGCGCAGATCCTCGGCTGGCGCAATCACGAGGAGCTGTGGCAGCTCGCGCACTTCGTCGCGGTGTCGCGTCCCGGGCACGTGCTCGACATCGCGGGGCTCCCGAGCGACGGGGTGAGCCAGCTGGAGATCCCGGCGCTCGCCATCTCGTCGACCGACTGCCGACAACGCGTGAGTCGCGGACACCCCGTGTGGTATCTCGTCCCCGACGGCGTCGTCCAATACATTGCGAAGCATCACCTCTACCGGAGCACGTCATGAGCACTGAAGAAAAGCCAGACACTCCGCCGCTGACCCGTCGCCAGCTGCGCGAGTTGCGCAACACCGGCGCGACCCCGATCATCGCCGAGGGCGCACCGGCGACCCCGCCCGTCGCACCGCCGCCGCGTGCCGCGGCCCCCGTCGAGCTCGCCCCGGCGTTCTCCGACGTCGACATCGACATCGACATCGACGGTCTTCCCCGGACGCGTCGGCAGGCGCGGCTGCTGGAGCGCGTGCGCACGGCGTCGATCCCCGTCATCATCGACGACATCGCCGCGAGCGAGCATCGCACGGTGGATGCCGTGGAACCCGATGTCGCGCACGACGAGACCGATGAGACGGTCGCGCACGCCGAGGCCGAGACCGAGGAGGTCGAGCACGACGTCGTCGGCACCGCTGACGCGGACGAGCAGGTCGCCGAGGCGGAGGTCGAGGAGTCGCCGACGCCCGAGGACGAGGCCGACGCTCCGGCGGAGGACGAGGAGCCCGCGGACGAGGAGCCCGCTGCGGCGTCCGGCGCCGCGGAGCACGAGCAGCCGGAGTCCGCCCCCGAGGACGAGCAGTCGATCGATGACGAGGCCGAGTCCGCACACGAAGACGAGGCACCGGCCGAGGCCGTGCCGCCCGCCGACGCCCCGCTCGAGCTCACCGATGCCGCTCGCGAGGCGGTCGAGCGCGAGGAGCAGGAGGACGGCGACCGCCGTCTGCTCTCGGCGAGCTTCGGTGCGGAGCTGCTGGCCGAGGACGACGGTCAGCCGCACCTGCGTCCGTCGTTCGACGAGTCGTTCACGCGCGACACCACGGCGACCGGGTCGGCGACGGCGCCGAGCGCCCTCATCCTCTCGAAGGTGCCCGACGTGACGGCGCTCAACGCGCCGATCGCCGCGACGGGGGAGGTGCTCGTGACGGGCACGCTCTCGTTCCCCGAGTCGTTCGGCGCCACGGGCGTCGTGCCCGGCGCGTCGGACGGGGAGGAGGTCGACGCGCTGCTCGTCGACCGGGAGATCCCCGCGGCGTCCTCGCCCACGCCCATCGCCGCGAGCGCCGCGGTGAGCACGGTCAAGAGCGCCGACGAGATCATCCAGCCGCCCGCGCCCGAGAAGGGCGGACGCCTCATGATGGTGCTCGCCATCACGGCCGGCGCCCTGGCCCTCGCGCTCGCGGGCGTGTTGATACTCGGGTTCGCGTCGGGGGTGTTCGGATGACGTCGCCGCAGACCATCGAGCTGGTGCAGCTCGCCGCCGCCGCCGCCGACAGCAAGTCGGGCGAGGACCTCGTCGCCTTCGACGTGTCGGAGCCGATGCCCCTCGTCGACGCGTTCCTGCTCGTCTCCGCACGCAGCGAGCGCAGCGTCGCCGCGATCGCCGACGAGATCGAGGACCGCCTGCTCGAGGCCGGCCACAAGCGGCTGCGCCGCGAGGGGCGTCAGGAGTCGCGCTGGGTGCTCATCGACTTCGGCGACCTCGTCGTGCACGTCTTCCACGAGCAGGAGCGCGCCTACTACGGCCTGGAACGCCTGTGGAACGACTGCCCGACGATCCCGATCGAGCTGCCGGCGCCCGTGTCGCTCGACGGGCAGACGGGCGGCGCATGACACGCCCGATCGTCGCCCTGGTTCGTGGCACTCCGCGGCGTGTAGTAAGCTAGGGGAGTTGCCGCGAGAGCGGCGGCCAAGGGCCTGTGGCGCAGCTGGTAGCGCACCTGCATGGCATGCAGGGGGTCAGGGGTTCGAGTCCCCTCAGGTCCACCGGAAGAAACACCTGATAGCAGGCGTTTTTCCCGCATACCGGATGAGTTTAGACCTCCGGCGGAAGCAACCGTGAGTCCCCTCGTGGGACTCCGGGTTTCTGCCAGGAGGTCTTTCTCATGTCGCACACCGCCGCCCCCGCCCCTGTTCGCCTCATCCCTGCGGACGCGGGTTCGCCGTTTGCCTCGGCGTTCGCCTGCCTCGCCCCGCCGCCGCTTGTCCGGGAGATGGCCGTCGACGGGGGCGAGATGTTCGCCCTCCACGTGGTTCGTCGCCTCGCCTTCGTTGACCTGTTGCGTCGCCGCCACCTCGTGCTCGATGCCGACACGCTGGCGCAGGCGCTCGCCGCGGTGCTCGGTGCCGCGTTCGCCGGCATCGACGGGTTCGAGGTGGCCGTGGCTGAGGACGTGCATCAGGACCGCGAGCTGCGCCTGATGTCCAGGTCAGGTTTCGTCTGGCTCGCCTCCGGCGACTTTGCAGTCGTGGTTGACGCGCGGCGTCTGCAAGACACGGCTGTGCGGGCGGGGCTGCGGGCATGACCGCCCGCAAGGCCGCCCGTGACCTCCGGCGCGATCGGCCGAGGGAGTTCGGCACCGTCGAGTTGCGGGCGAACGGCCGCTACAGGGCCTTCTTCCGCGTTGATGGCGAGACGATCCGGGCGCCCCGCACTTTCGATGACCGGGCGCAGGCTCGTGAATGGCTCGCGGCGCAGGAGCGGGCGCGGCGCACGGGTACCTGGATCGACCCGGCGAACGGCACGGCGACGCTTCGCGATTACTCCGGGGCATGGCTGGAAGGCCGCACCGACCTTGCACCGCGCACCGTCGAGTTCTACCGCGGGGCGCTCGACCGTTGGATTCTTCCGCGACTCGGCGACCTCACCCTCACGGCCATCACGCCCGCGAGGGTGACGGCCTGGCGGGCGGAATGCCTGAAGGCGGCGAGCGCCGCCGCGACGGTCGGCTCGCCTGTGAAAGGTCACCCGGTCCGACTGTGGGCGCAGGCGCAGGGCATCGATGTGCCCGCGACAGGGCGGCTCGCGCGCGCCGTCCTGGAGGCATACGCGGCTGCGGGCTCGCCTATGCCTGGCGTCACGCGGCGCAAGGGGCAGGACGGGCGCGCGGCGGTCGGTGCAGCTTACAGATGCCTTCGCACGATCTTGAACACAGCCGTACGTGACGACATCCTCCCGTCGAACCCGTGCCGCGAGTCGGGCGCAGGCCAGGTGCGCGCCACCGAGCGTGTGCCGGCCACGGCTGAGCAGATTGCCGCCATCGCCGCCGGGATGCCGCCGCAGTACCGTGCCGCGGTGCTGTTGGCGGGCTGGGGGTCGCTCCGCTCAGGGGAGGTGCGCGCGCTCGCGCGGCGGCATGTCGACATCGGGAACGGCCTTGTGCGCGTCGAGCGAGGCGTCATCGAAGTCGCAGGCCAGGCGCCCGTGGTCGGGCCGCTGAAGACCATATCCAGTCGTCGCGCGGTGGCCCTGCCGGGGTTTGTTGCAGAGGCGCTGCGTGAGCACCTGGCGCTGTACGTGGCCGACGATCCCGACGCCCTGCTGTTCATGACATCGAACGGCAGGATCCTCACGCGCACGTGGCTGTTGCAGACATTCAAGCGTGCCGCCGAGAAGGCGGGAATTGAGGGTCTGCGCTTTCACGACTTGCGGCATTCCGCGGCCTCGCTGGCTTATACGGCAGGCGCGTCGGTGCCCGATGTTCAGCGGCGGCTGGGGCACTCCACGATGCGGGCGGCGTCGATTTACGCGCACAGTTTCGCCGACGCCGATAAGGCGCTCGCCGCACGGCTGGATGCGGCCTTCGGTGCGGGTGCGGCGGCGTGAGTGTATTTCCTAGTACATGTAGCTAATACGGAATGTACAGGACGGTCGTACGCTAGGGCGGTCCGCGGAATTGCTGACTAATTCTTTTTCATAATGGACCGTATGAAAACTCACGACAACGCGGCGTATGCGCTGCTTACTGTCCCGCAAGCCGCCCAGCTGACGACCCTCTCAGAGCAAGCCGTCCGGCGTCTTGTCCGCTCGGGCGCGTTGCCTCATGTTCGCGTCGGCGAGCGCGGCGGCGCGATCCGCATTCGCCGAAGTGCGCTTCTTGCATGGCTCGACGGCGCATCGGCGGGCGATGCCGCATGAACCCGACCTCGCGCCACGCCAAGGCCGCGCTGGCCGCGATGGGCGTTCACCTGTCGCGCCGGCAGATCCGTGAGAATGCCGGCCTCGTGCGACGCATTCTCGAATCGAAAGGGATGACGACATGCTGAACATAGCCGAGGGCGTGACAACCGCAACGGTGGATGCCGCCGCGCTGGCGGCATTCTGGAGCGCACAGAGCGCTGAGACTTTGGCGGCTCGATACCAAGACGAGTGGGACTATGCCAGTCGCTTTGACCTGCCGTTTCTCGATCTCGAGGCTTGGATCTGCTGGCGGCAAGGGTGGGCCGAGGGCGTGGAACTTTCGGCAGGGCAGGCCGCCCACGTCGACGCCGTAAGTAACGCCTTGCTCGGTCTGCGGGAACAGCGGCGCACCGCCCAGCCCGCGAAGGCATTGCGCGTAGGCAGGTCGGAGTTTCAGCCGACCGAGAGCGAGCGGTGGGCGGCGTACTGCACTTTGTACGGCGACGAGGCACCGACCTGGGGCGACTGGCAGGCCGCTCGCGAGCGCGAAGCGCGGGAGACCAGGGAACGGGCCGCCGAGGGTCGTGCGGCGAGCGCTGCGGCGCTCGGGCTCGACCCGGCGCTGAACTGGTCCTCAGAGGCGCTGGCTGCCCTCTGGGGCGCCCGCGAAGCCGAGCTTAGGGCCACCATGCCTGAGCCCGAGTCGCACGTGCCGTTGTCGAGCCTGGAGGCCGGCACGCTGGCCGAGGGCGCGCGTGAGCGCATCCGGGAGATGCTGTCGTGACCCTGTCACAGGGTGAGCGCGTGACGTACGGCGGCACGCGCGGAGAGACGATCGCGTGGTGCTCCGCTTACAGCGAGAAGACCGGCGAAGACCTCCCCGAGGCGGTCGAGGCGCTGGAGGCGGCGCGGGAGGCCTGGCGCGACGCGGCTCGCGCCTACCGGGAGTCGACGTCTGCGGCGAACCCAGAGGGCGACCGAGAGGCCCACCTGGCACTGCGCCACGCGGTGGACGAGATGCGGTTCTGGGAGTACTGCGCGCCCGTTACCGTCGAACGCGAACAGCGTGCCGCCGTGGCCGAGCTGCTGGCCGAGGAGCGGGCCGAGGAGGCTGCGAGCGCCGAACGACACAGGGAAGCCGCCAAGCGCCGTCGAGCGGCTGAGCGTGAACTGGACAAGCTGCGCGCCCGTGAGGATGCGCACGAGCTGTTGCGCGCAGAACGACTAGCCGAGGTTGAGTTGCCTGAGCCTGTCGATCTGGGCGACCTGCTGGCCGAGCCGTCGAGTGCCGGGAAGTTCCTCATCGATGGACTGTGGCCGTCCGGCGGGAAGGTGCTGCTTGCGGCGCCGGCGAAGGGCGGCAAGTCGACCATCGTCGGCAACTTGCTGCGATCACTCGTAGACGGCGTGCCGCTGTTCGACGCCTTCGACGTCACCCGCCGCCGCCGCGTGGCGCTGCTCGACTTCGAATTGAGCCGTGACCTCATCAGGGAGTGGCTGTCCGATCAGGAGATCGAGAACACGGGCGACGTGACCGTAGTGCCCATGCTGGGCCGCGCGGGCTCGTTCGGCATCCTGGACGCGAGCACGCGCACCCGCTGGGCAGATCTGCTGCGGGGACATGACGTGCTCGTGCTCGACCCTTTGCGACCCGTTCTGCATGCGCTCGGTCTTAAGGAGGCGACCGAGGTCGGCCCGCTATTGCAGGCGTTCGACGCGCTGCGGGCCGAGGCCGAGATCCCCGAGGGTCTGGTCGTGCAACATATGGGCCACGGCGGCGAGCGCGCCGCGGGCGACTCGAACTTGATCGGCTGGCCAGACGCCGTGTGGAACGTCACCCGCGAGACCCCCACCGACCCGAGGTCGTTCCGTTTCTTCTCGGCCTACGGGCGGGACGTCGATGTCGACCGCGGCTTGCTGTCGATGTACGACGGTCGGCGGCTCGCGTACGCGCCCGAGGATGCCGAGGCGAAGGCCGACAGGCTCGCGGACCGGGTGCTCGCCTACCTGGCCGAGAAGCCGAGAAGCCGACGCGACGACATCATCGACGGCGTGCACGGGCTGTCGAAGAACGCTTTCAGCCGAACCGTCGACCCGCTTGTGGCCGACGGCCGGGTTGTAGTCGAACCCGGCGAGAAGGGCGCCAAGTTCTACTCCCTTCTTTAACTTTCCCAGGCTTGCCGCCAAGCCGTCATCCCTGCTGTCGTCCCCGTCGCCCCCCTAAAGGGAGGACGACGAGGACAGGACAAGACAGCCCCAAGACGACAGCACTTCGCCTGCTGTCGCGACAGCAGGCGACAGCAGGATTCCCCATTGCAAGGAGCTACACGCGATGACCGACTCGACTACTGAGGCCGATGACCTTCTCGACCGCCTGCTCGGGTTGCTCGGGTCGGGGACGCGGATCTTCGACACCCTGCCCTTCGACCCGTCGACCCCCTCGCTCATCGATCTCTCGAACATCGAGCGTGTCGACTGGCTCGCTGCCAACCTGTCGCGGGAGGCCGGCCGCTGGGGACTGACGATCACGCCCGAGAGCGCCGCGTCCATCTCGTCGGACGTCGGCACGTGGCTCGACCATCGCTTGCGCGACGGCTCGCCCTGCCTGCCTGCCGCCGTCGAGTTCCAGCGGCGAGCGCTCGCCGTCTGCATCGACGCGCAGGTCGAGCGCGAGCGGGCGGGGTTCCCCTCGGGCACGTGGCCGCCGACGACGGGCGTCGCCGACCGAGCGCACTGGCGGTTGCTGCGGGAGTGGCTGCCGCACTGGCGGGGCGAATCGACCGCCCTTGTCGATGAGCACCTGCGCCGTGCCGCTCAGGAGGCCGAGGAAGCTCGTGTGAGGGCCGAGGAGGCGAAGAGGGCGGCATGGCTCCGGCGCCCGCTCGATGATGCCGTAGCGGCGCTCGTGGCGACGCTGCGGGCCGAAGGGCCCCTCCAGCGCACGGCACTGATCGCTCGCCGCATTCCGGGCTGCTCGCACGATCACCTCGGCCCCGTACTACGCGAGGCGGAGGCGCGCGGGCTCATCGAGTGCGAAGAGCGCGGGAGGGCGAAGCTCTGGAGCGCAACGTCATCCGAGCGGCCTCATCCGTAAATCTTTAGCTATGCTAACTATCACCCAATTCAGGAGGAAACGCACTATGAGCGCCACAATCACCGAAGTCACAACCGGTTCAGCGCGCGCACTGACGGTTCACGGGAAGATGCCCGACGTTGCGCCCAACGTGCCTGTGTTCATCCAGTTGCCGTGCATGCACGCCGGCCACGAGGGGCACATGTTCGCGTTCGACCGTGCTGAGCTGATCGATCTACTCAAGCAGGAGCTGGACCTCGTTGAGGCCGTCGAACTGGAGGCGTCGCACTTCACCGACTTCGATCGCGCGCTTCTTGGCTGGACGGCGGCGAGCGCGTGAGCCGCGCGGTCGTCGAGCAGCTGTTCCGTCCTGGCGGCGCGGGTCCGATGGTCTACGGCATCCACGTCACCGACGGCGGCTTCGCGGTGGGCGACATCGTGCGCGGCCCTGACGGCGACATGGCCCAGATAACGAAGGTCGGTCCCGCGATGGGGAGCCGCTTTCCGGTCCACCTCTCGCCCGTCATCGCGCTGCGCGAGGGGGACGAGATCGAGCGCCTGAACCGGTGACTTGGCATAGTGCTCAACGCAGCACCAGCATAGGCCTCAGAGCGACAAGGCATGCGGCGATAGCGTTCGTAGACTGGGAGTAGCTACGCTCTCGGAAGGTTCGCCAGATGCCCCTTGAATCCCTCTCTCAGGAGGCAGAACTCCGCCTGCGGATCACGAGCGACGATCCCCGCCAGATCACGAAGGCGCTGGATGATCTCAACAAGAAGCTGCGCGATGCTGGCGAGTCCACAGAGACCGTCGAGAAACTTCAGAAAAACCTCCAGCGCTCGCTGAAGGGCACGGGCGACGCGGGGAGCGAAGAGCTTGGCAGGGTCGCGGCGGGCGTCGGCACGGCGCAGGCGGCGACGCGGGATCTGGCTGAGAACAACCTCCCTCGCCTGCGGTACGCGCTTCAGGACGTCGCCTTCGGCGCCAACGCGACCGCCGCCGCTCTCGTGGGCGTGGGCACAGTCGCGGCGCTGTCTTTCGCCAGGTATGAGTCGGCGTTCACGGCGGTCGAACGGACGCTGGAGCCGGGTTCGGTCGCGGTCGAGCGGCTGCGCGGCGAGCTTCTCCAGATGTCGCGCGAGATCCCGGTCGCGTTCGATGACCTCACCAAGATCGCTACCCTCGGCAACCAGCTGGGCATCGCGGGCGACGATATCGCGGAGTTCACGAAGATCGTCGCGCAGTTCTCCGCGATCACAGGTGTCAGCGTCGAGGAAGCCGGCAAAGCCTTCGGCGCGATGCAGTACAGCCTCGGCGTGCCAGCGTCTGAGTTCGAGAACCTCGCGTCGAGCATCGCCTACGTCGGCCGCATGTCGGTCGCAACCGAGCCCGAGATCCTGTCGCTCGTACGCGAGATCGGCACGCAGGCGCACCAGGCGGGCCTGAGTGCGGCTGAGGTCGTCGGACTGGCCGGCGCGCTGGGCCAGCTTCGCATACCGCCCGAGCGCGCCCGCGGCTCGCTGACGACTTATTTTCAGACCCTGTATGAAGCCGTCGCACAAGGTGGCGACAAGCTCGCCGCGTTCTCGCGGATCACCGGCATCGCCTCCGAGGATCTGGATCGCATGGTGCGCTCGGGTCGGGGACTTGAGGTCTTCCAGGCGTTCATCGGTGCACTCGGCGCGGGTGATGTCGTGCAGGTCACGCAGGCGCTCGATGAACTCGGACTCTCCCAACTGCGCGTCTCCGACGTCTTCCAGCGTCTCTCGCAGAACGCCGGCGTGGTGAACGATCAGATCGGGTACGGCGTCACGAGCTACGGCGAGGCGTCCGAGATGGCGCGCCAATACGCCTTGCTGATGGATGATCTCACGTCGAGTTGGCGGTTGTTCATCAACGAGTTGATGATCTTCGGCGCTGCGGTCGGCCGCGAGGTTGCCCCGGCATTCGCGGCCATGCTCCAGTCTGCGACGGCGCTACTGAAGGAGATCGGGGAGTTCGCCGATTCGCCTCTCGGCGGCTTCGTCATCCGCCTTGCCGGCTGGGTCGCGGGCGCCGTGGCGGCGTTCTCGGCGCTTGTCGGCGGGGCCGCCCTGGCCGGTGCGTCGCTGTTCGCGCTGCGCACGGCGATAGCCGAGCTGAGCAAGGGTGCAGTAGGCGCCCGCATCGTCGCACTCGCGACGAGCGTCGGCCTCATCAAGCCCGCCGCGGACGGTAGTCGCGTCGCCGTCGTGAGCCTCGCAGGCGCGTTCAAGCTCCTTATGAAGAGCACGTTCGTTATCGGCGTTCTCCAGCTCCTCTACGAGACCCTGATGGATGTCTACGGAGCGGGCAACTTCGTCATCGACGCACTCGAGGGCATCATCGGCGGCGTCATCGAGGCTAATCGATGGGTGACGAACCTCTTCAACCTCACCGAGGGCAAGAAGAACGTCGAGGAGTTCGCCGCCGGGTCCAAGAAGATGTTCCGTGATATGCGGGCAGGCTGGACCGGGTTCGCGAAGGATCAGAAGTGGCTGACCGAGGAGACTAAGGAAGGCTCGAACGCCGCCACCGACTTCGCTCGTGCCTGGGAAGAGGCGGCGCGCTCTCTCGACGACGGCAGTGGTTCGCTCGACCAACTCGGTGAGGACATCGACGAGACCACCGTCAAGCTCCGCACGCTCACCGACTACGCGAGCGACCTGTCCGGCGTGTGGGGCCGCGCCTTCGACATCCGCTTCTCCGGCCTCCAGGGGCTCGACGCCATCGCGGGCAGCTGGCAGAAGATCGCCGATGAGGCCGAGGCCGCCCGAGAGGCTGCGCTAGAGCATCAGCGCACGATCGCGGGACTCGGGACGGACAGGATGCTCAAGGAGCACTTCCTGGCGGTAGCGGAGGCCTACGGCGACGAGAAGCGTGCCGCGGTCCTGCGCCGGGATCTCGCGGACATCGACGCCAAGGTTGCCGCCGAACAGAAGAAGCTCACCAAGGCGCAGGACCAGGCCTCCATGTCGCTCGCCGGCAACAGCGACGCCGCGATCGAGAACCGCTCACAGATCCTCGGCATGGTCACCTCCTACCAGGACTACCTGGAGGCGCTGGCGCGCAGCGGCATGAGCCAGGAAGACCTGCTCCGCATGAGCCAGCAGCTCAAGCAGGAGTTCATCGAGCAGGCCACGCAGGCAGGCTTCAGTCGCGCCGAGGTCGACTTCTACGCCCAGGCGTTCAACGACCTGACCTTCGCGCTCCAGAACGTTCCCCGCCAGGTCGACATCGAGCTGGACGCCAATCCTGCGCTGACAGCGCTGCGTGAGTTCGAGGCGCGCCTCGCCGAGAGTGCTGCGCAGGCCGGCAAGAACTACGGCGACGCGTTCAGCAACGCTCTTCAAGACGGTATGAGCGCGGGCACCAGCCAGGCGCTCTCGGCAATGGAGATGGAAGTCGAGCAGCGTTTGCGTACGGCGGTCTTCGCGATCCAGAGTTCGCTGCGCAATGCCTTCGGCTGGAGCACGCCGCCATCGAAGGCGGGCTCCAGGGCGCGGGCCGGCGGCGGAACCTTCGCCTCCGGTGGCTACACGGGCGACGGCGCCAAGTACACCCCCGCGGGCATCGTCCACCGCGGCGAGTATGTGATGCCCAAGCGCGTCGTCCGCAACCTCGGCGTCGAGAACATGGCCTACATCCACAAGATGGGCATGCGCGGGCGTGGCTACGCGGGCGGCGGCGGTGTCGGCTTCACCGCCCGTGCGGCGACAGCGGGCGGCATGCCCGGTGTCGTAGAGCTTGGCCCCGCGTCGATCCATGCGATCACGCGTGCGCTCAACGTCCAGCTGGCGCTCGACGGCGCCGCGCTCGGTCGGGCAGTCGGGACGGCTTTCGCGAACAACACGGCATTGGGTGGAAGCTAGCTGAGGTGAAGTTCCGTCGCGCATAGCGCGACAACCTCGGCGAACTCCATGTGAGCAACGGGCGCATACTCCCCGACGCAAAGCATGATCTCCATCGGCGGAACGTCGAGATCCTTGGTGACAGCGAGAATCGCGCTCCATGCCCGCGATCTGCTGTCATCGTTCACGGGCAAGCCCGCCCCTGCGATGGCTGTGTCGGTCGCCTCCTTGATCTGCTGATAGGTGTACTCGCCGCGCAGGACGACGCGCGCCTGCTCAATCGGATCGTCTGAGTATCCCGTCTCGCCCGTTGTCTGGCCTCCGCTGAGCGCACTGAACGCAATCCCGATGCCGACCACGGCCACGACGAGCCCGAGGCATCCCCAACCTCCTCGCCTCTTCTTCTCCTTCGGGGGCAGAGGTGCCCCGCCGTAGTCGTACGGGATGCCCGTCATTGGTGGCAGGGGTTCCGCCCGCGGAGCGCTCGGGAGCGATACAGCCGCGGGCTCATCGCCCAGTCGGTCGAGGTGCGCGAACGGCCGGATGTCGGCGGGCGGCTTGCTCGGGCAGGTTGCCGCCGAAGCTCGCGCCGGGACTGCGCTGAGGGCTCCGACCGTTTCTCACCCGGGTGCTGCTGCGGGCCTTCGACCCACGCCGTACCGCTCCAGTAGCGGAACATCCCCGGCTCGACCTGGTCGGGATACCAACCAGGCGGGAGCGACGTCATGGCGGGAGCCTACCGGGGGAGATTGCCCACTGGATTTCGGGCGGGCTAGAAAAATGTGCGGGTGCACCCCGGCCGCATGCTCCCCGCCCCGGCCTCGCACAATCCGGCATGTCTGACCATTGATGCCCGCGAGCGCCGCTGTGCGCCTCGCTGCCGCGTGATCCGCGGTGCGTCGGGCTCGGTCGTCCGGCGCCGACGGCGAGCGCAAGGCCGTAGGGGAGAGGCGTGCCGAGGCGCTCGCGGGCATCGATGCGGAGCGCTGCGCGTTGCCCGCCGTCGTCGCCGTTGCTGCTACGTGTCGCCCGCGCTCGCCGTCGTGCGCCGCTGCCTGTTGCCGTCGCGCTGTCCGTCGCTGCCTCTCGTGGCTGTCATCCGCGCTCGCCGTCGTGCGCCGCTGCCTGTTGCCGTCGCGCTGTCCGTCGCTGCCTCTCGTGGCTGTCATCCGCGCTCGCTGCCCTGCCCTGCGTCGCGCGCACGCGAGGGGTGACGGTACGCACCTTCGATGCTCCGCCCGCCGGCTGCGAGCGCGGAAACACGTTCCTGTGGGACTCGTGTGGGACTCACGACGCGTCAAGGCGCGTAACTACGGGTCAAGCCCCGGGACGTGGTGTAGCGGACGGTGATCCTTCTGTTGTTGATTTCGGTTAGGCGCTGAGCTCGAGGACGGTGTCGGTGTTCACCTCCTCTCCGGTGTCGGCGACGAGGGTGAGGCGGGACTTGGCAAGGATCTCGAGGCCGAGGTAGCGGCGGCCCTCGACCCATTCGTCAGTCTGCTCGGCGAGGACCGCGCCGACGAGGCGGATGATCGCGTCGCGATTGGGGAAGATGCCCACGGAATCGGTGCGGCGGCGGATCTCCCGGTTGAGGCGCTCGTTCGGATTGTTCGACCAAATCTGCTGCCAGAGCCCGTCGGGGAACCCGGTGAACGCGAGGATGTCCGCCCTCGCGGCGTCGAGGTGCTCGAACGCGTCGGGGAGTTTCCCGTCGACGTAGTCCAGCAGCCGGTCGAACTGGGCGTGCACGGCGTCCTTGTCGGGCTGGTCGTAGACGGAGTGCAGCATCGCTTTCACCGCCGGCCACATGGCCTTCGGTGTCACGCTCATCAGGTTCGCCGCGTAGTGGGTTCTGCATCTCTGCCAGACAGCTCCGGGCAGGTTCGCCGAGATCGCTTCCACCAGCCCGGCGTGCGCGTCGGAGGTGACCAGGCGGACCCCGCCGAGGCCGCGGGCGACGAGGTCGGCGAAGAACGAGTTCCAGGCCGCCCCGGTCTCGCTGGTCGCCACGCGCAGGCCGAGGACTTCGCGATGCCCGTCCCCATTCACGCCGGTCGCGATGAGCACGACCGCGTTGATCACGCGGCCGCCTTCGCGGACCTTCATGGTGAGCGCGTCGGCGGCGACGAACGTGAACGGGCCTGCATCATCGAGCGGGCGGTGACGGAACTGGTCGACGTGCTCGTCGAGGTCCGCCGCCATCCGCGAGACCTGCGACTTCGACAGCGAGTGGATCCCGAGAGTCTTCACGAGCTTGTCCATCCGTCGGGTGGAGACGCCGGCGAGGTAGCAGTCCGCGACCACGGTGATCAGCGCCGTCTCGGCCCGCTTACGGCGCTCCAGCAACCACTCCGGGAAGTAGGTTCCGGTGCGCAGCTTCGGGATCTGAACGTCGATCGTGCCGACACGAGTGTCCAGGTCGCGGTGCCGGTAGCCGTTGCGTTGGGCGGTGCGGTCGGGGCTGGGCTTGCCCCATTCGGCGCCGACAACAGCGTCCGCGTCGGCGGACAGCAGCGCGTTGATCATCGTCTGCAGCAACTGCCGCATCAGATCGGGAGATCCGTCGGCAAGGGCTTCACCGAGCAGGCGGGCAGGGTCGACAATATGAGGTGCGGTCATCGTGATGATGCCTTTCGAGTGGGATGTGAGAGTTTCCTCGAAGGATCACACGGTGACCGCGCCCACGTCCAAGACAGGACCGGCAGCCACCGCGCGCTACACCACGTTAAGGGGCACTACTTAACTACGCGTCAATACGTGCTACCCTGTTTCTAGTCCCAACCGGGACTTTCCCCATATTTCCATAGCTTTCGTCGGTGATCGAAGCCTGCATGGCATGCAGGGGGTCAGGGGTTCGAGTCCCCTCAGGTCCACCCCACGCACAAGGCTCGAACCCTTGCCAACGGAAACGCTGGCCGAGGTTCGGGCCTTGTTGGCGTCTGCGGCCCAGGTCAGGGCATTCGCGTTGACTTGCGGATCAAGGAGCATCTCGAAGGGCCGGTTGTGCTCGACCCGCAGCTCGTTGTCCTCGTCGATGAAGACCTTCGTGAAGAACGCCTGGTTGCACAGCCGCCGGTTGGTGTCGTCGCAGCGGGTGTAGATGTCGGCGCAGTTGGCGAGCAGGCCGAGGGCGTCGTCGAGGTGGGCGCGGGCCTCGGCGTAGTCGCCGAAGTGGGCGTCGATGCGGCGGGTCACCTGGTCGAGTTCGGCGACGATGCGCTCTTGTTCGCGCTTGAGCACTGAGAGCGGGATCGCGTCGGCGTAGTGCGCCTGCATGAGCCGGTCCTGCTCGCTTTCGAGCCGGTCGCGGTTGGTGGTGAGGCGTTCCAGCTCCTCGGTCTCGGCAGCCATGAGCCGATCGAACTCGTGGTGGAGCATGCCCGCGAGCGCATCCTGCTGGGCGGTCGTGATCTGGACGCGGGTGTAGTAGTCCTCGACGAGCTTCTCGACGTCTTCGATGAGCATCGCCTGGCGTGTGCAGTCGGTGCGCTTGGAGTGCCGACCGGAGCATACGAAGTAGCAGTAGACGTTGCCGTGGCGGTTCTTCGCGTTGGAGACGATGAGTCGGGAGCCGCACTGACCGCAGTGGATGGTGCCTTTGAGGTAGTGGCCGTGGACTTGGGTTGCCTCGACGGCGCACTGGTGCGCGGTGAGCACGGACTGGACCTGGTACCAGACCTCGGCTGGCACGAGTGCCGGGTGGTTTCCCTTGTAGCGGGTACCCCTGTAGATGACATCGCCCTTGTAGTACGGGTTGGTCAGGAGCCGGTGGATGGTGGATACCGCCAGAGGCTTCGCCGGCCTCTTCGGCGTGGGCAGGCTGCGCAGCCCGCGCGAGGTGAGTTCGTCGTGGAGTTGGCTGACGCTCCAGTTGCCCGAGGCGTACGCCTTGAACGCCCACTCGATCATCGGTGCTCGCTCGGGATCGAGCTCGATGGTGCGGACTTCGCGCCCGAGTTCGTCGCGCTTGCGGACGTTCAAGTAGCCGATGGGCGCGCGCCCGTTCGTGCCGCCGCCGATGGCCTTTTGGTTCATGCCCTTGGCGACCTCGGTGGCGAGGTTGCGGGAGTAGAACTCGGCGATGGTGGACATGATGCCGTGCAGCAGCATCCCGGAGGGGGTCTCGTCGATGTTCTCGGACGCGGACACGAGCATGACCCCGCACTGTTGGAGTGCGAGGTGGATGCTCACGTCGTCGGCGCGGTTGCGGGCGAGCCGGTCGACCTTGTGAACGATGCAGTACGCGACCTTGTTGGCCTTGACGTACTGGATCATCCGCATCAGCTCGGGCCGGTCGGACGACTTGGCTGAGGCTCCCGCGTCGACGAACTCCTCGACGATGGCGGCGCCGAGCTGTTCGGCCTTACGCCGGGTCGCTTCGCGCTGGGCAGGGATCGAGAAGCCTTCGTCGGTCCCGCCCTTCTCGGCCTGCTCGCGGGTGGAGACCCGCAGGTACGACACGGCGGCAGCCGCAGTCTTGGGCGGGTCGATGAGGCTGGCTGCCGGATCGTCGGCAATGGTGGTCATCGGGGGCTCACTCTCACGCGGTTCGACCCTCGCGCTCCCACTGTTGGTGGGAGGGGTGTTGATCGTGAGAGCAGCCGTTGAAGGCTGTAGGGCGAGACCCGATGGTCTCGGTGCGTGTTGCCCGCCGAGCGGCGAGGTTTAGGCGACAACACCCCGCATCGCGAGGCTTGCACGGTCCATTCTACCGGGCGGCTTCAATGGCGGCCAGGGGCATCCGGTGCCGCCCGGTAGGTGTCGGGCACCCGCGCGGCCTCGCGGGCTGCGCGGCTCTCGCCGGTCTCCTGCAATGTCAGCCGGATGAGAACCTCGGCGAGTTTGTGCAGGTCGGCGCGTTCGCGGTGGACGGCCCGGACGGAGAACGACCGCTCCTCGTAGGGGCGACGGTCGGTCTTCTTGGCGTAGCGGCTCATCGGTCTACTGCGCTTCGTCGTCGTCCAGGCCGGCGTAGAACTCGTCTTCGGCCTCCTGGCGCTTGCGGACTTGGGCGATGACGAACTCGACGAACTCGGCGTCCCGGTCGGTGAAGGTGAAGTCCTGGATCGTGGATGCCGGGTCCTCACCGGGCCACGCAGCTTGCCGGGTCGGGCGGTCGCGGTCCCCACGAGTACCGCAGGCCGTGACCCAGTAGCGAAGCCGCTCTCGAGCGTCGGCGAAGTCGCGGTGCCAACCGAGCGGCGCGGATGCGTTCTGCTCGGGGTCGTAGGCCGCGAGCCAATGCAGGTGCAGCGCCGACAGCTCCCAGACCATCTCCGGGTGGTGGTGCCAGAACGGCGGCACCACCGCGACCGGGAGGCCATAGGTGCGCCGCAGCCAGTCAACCCACCGGTTCAGCGCGAGCCATTCCTGCTCCAGCTCGTGCGCCGTCAGCAGGTTCCAGTTCACGGGGTGCGGCGGTTCGGGCATGTCCGCGTTCGTGACGCGGGGCGGTCCGTCGAAGACGTCCGGCTCATCCATCTCATGCTGATCGTTCATGGTGCTTCGACTCCCGAACTCACATGCTGACCGGGGCGTGCGCCGCGGTCGCTGCTCGCTGCGTCGGCTCGTACGTTGCTGCGTCCCGGCCCACTCCATTGCGCGGCGTCCGGTCGACCTCGTAGCGGGTTCGCGCGGCGTCGTGGCCGATCTTCTTGGCGACGAACTCTTCGCCCTCGATTGCCTGACCGTTGCGCTCGTAGTTGACCGGCCGCGTGTAGCCCTCGGCGACGAAGTTGTCGCCCTGGGCGAAGCTCGCGTGCGCGTGCTCAGCGGAACGCCCGAACATCACCAAGTGGTGGTAGGTCGTCTCGGTCTGCGTGAACGAGCCGTCGTCCTCGCGGCGGAAGTGCTCCTTGCCGATACGGGCGAAGAACCTGGCGTCTCCCTTTGCCGTCTCGGTGAGCAACGGCTCCGAAGCGATGAAGCCTGACAGCGATTCCTGGGTGTGAATGGCCATGATGGCCTCCTCCTGACTCGGGCGACCAACTGCGTGTGGGTCGCTCTGTCAGGCAGGTGCACTGGAGCTTCCAAGCGTCGTCAGGAGGCGGGACGGTGGCGCAGAAGCGCTTCGAGTTCGTCGCGGTCAGTGCGGAGCTGTGCGGCTTCGGGCCGGGTCGGCCAGGCCCGGAGGTCGGTGACGATGGGCGGCGCTGAGCGCAGCATGGTGATGCCGGTGCCGAACGGCAGTGTTCGGATGCGGTCTGGCGGCAGGATCGGGACGCGGCGGATCGAGCGCTGGTTGGAGCGGGTGCCGTGGTCGCCGAGGGTCACGCTGTCGGTGTACTCGTCGCGCTCTCCGATGAGCGTGGAGAGGTCTTGGAGGTCGCGGCTGTTGGATGCGCCGCCGAGGATGATCTTGACGATGCTGGCGTCCCAGATCGCGCTGGCCTGGTGCTCGCTCCACCGGTCGCGGGCTTGGGCGAGGGACTGCAAGACCGGCATGGTCGTGATCCCGGTGCCGCCGCCTTCGGCCATGAGCGTCGGCAGGGACGGCAGTGGGGCGAGGTTGCCGATCTCGTCGAGTGCGAGCAGCAGTGGCGGGTCGAGCCGGGCTCCGGGTGAGCGGGCGGCGAGCCGTCGGGCGGTTTCGATGAGGTCTTCGACGAACGCTGCTACCAGCGATGCGGAGGCTCCTGCTCCGGCGCCGGTGGCGAGCAGGTAGAGGGTGCCTTGCTCGGTGAGGAAGGTTTCGGGGTCGAAGTGTTCGTGCGGGTCTGGCGTGACGGCATCGAGCACGCGCGGGTCGGCGAGGGCGGCGAGTGCGAGGGAGACGCCTTGCCAGATGCTGTCGCGGGTCTTGGGGTCGGCGTCGATCATCGCGGCCAGGGAGTCGTCCCAGCCCATCGCCGCGTTCGAGTGGGAGTTGAGGATGGCGACGGCCTCGGACGCGGCGCTGGGGTCGAGGGTCCACCTGAGCAGCTCGGCCGGCTGGCGGCCGTCGAGCGCGGCGGCGTGCAGCAGGCTCTGGAGCGTGGTGCGGGTCTTGCCCTCCCAGAACCCGCCGGACTCGACCCCGCCAGCGCTGAGGCCAGTGGCCGCGGCGAGTCCGTTGGCGCGGATCATCGCGGTCAGTGGATCGTCGCAACCGCGAATGGGTGACCAGCGCAGCCCTGCGGGGATGCCTTCGGCGAGGTGCTGGGGGTCGAACACCGCGACCGGCCCGCCCTTGCGGCGTCGGGCGCGGAGGGTCGCGGTGAGGTTGTCGGGCCTCGTGCTGGTCGTGACGACCGCGCCTGGGGCATCGAGGATCGCGTTGATGACGACGTGCAGGCCCTTGCCGGAGCGGGGTGGGCCGATCAGCAGGATCGAGTCCTCGACCGATGCCCAGACCTTCGTGCCACGACTGGCACCGAGCAGGTAGCCGACATCCTGTGGCGCTGGCGACTGCAAGGAGGGCCGCAGGGTCGCTGCGCGGTGAAGCAGTGCCTTCGCGGATGCTGCGGTCTTGACTTCATGGCTGGTCGCGATCCCGGCGAGTCGGTGCGGGTCGGTCTCTGTCTTCCGCGTGTGTCGGCGCAGCACGATCCAGACCCAGACGATCCCGGCGGCGAGTCCGCCGAGCAGTGCCGCGCTGACGAGCCAGTAGACGACCGGGTTGAGCCCGTCGGCACCGAGCGCGGTCGCAGGGTCGCCGGGGTTGAACAGCACGGCGAGCCCCGCCGCTGCGCCGGCGTCGGGCTGCGGTGCACCGGTGAGGAACGCGGTAACGCTGCCAGCGGCACGGAGGACGAGAGCGATCCCGAACATGCCGACCAGGCCAACGAGGGCGGCGTTGGTGAGTTCGTCGCCCATGCCCCCGGCCTGCCGCTGGTTCATATCAGCCGCCGCACCGCGAGCGTGCCCGAGATACGCCCGAACAGGATCACCTCGTGCGATGTTCCGGCGGGCAGGTCGTCGAGGTCGATGAGCGCACGTGCCTCCCCGGTTCCGGTGGCGTCGGTATGGGAGACGATCGTCGCGACGGCGACATCCTCACCAGGCACGAACCCGTGAGCCGTGACCTCAGACAAGCGCGGCACCCGTCGGGCGTGACGACTCCGACGAGTCTCCGGTACCGAGTTCTCGGACGGTGCCACTGCGCGTCGAGGCTTGCGGGTGCGGAGGATGTCGGTGAACACACTTCCGTCGCTCTCGCGAACTTCGACACGGACCGCGATCGTGCGGTCCTTGGTAATGGCATCCATGAGCGGCCCGAACGTCGCCCGCGTCCACGCGCTCGCACCCGACTTCTCGAAGTGGGTTCCATCCACCGTGGCGGCGAGGGTGCCGTCATCGGCAACGGTGACGAGGACGTGCGGCAGCTCGACGGGAGCCATGTTCTCGTCGTCGGTCGTGGTGGATCGGCGCGGGCCAGTGACGTTCATCGGTGACCTATCTCTACTGCTACGGGTTCGTTGTCGTGTCTCACGTCGGATAGGTGCGCTCCGCTGCCCCGTTGTTGGGTTCGTCGGATGCCGCATGTCGAGTGACGATGCTTCGGGATTCCTGAAGGAATCAGTGTAATCTCGAACCATGATCGGGATTTCCGAAGTGGCACGCTCATGGCGCTGACGCCGTTGCGGGCTGTGTCGGGAGCGCCGGGCGCAGCGTTGAGGTCTCCGCAGGCGTTGGAGGACTTCGAGCAGGAGTTGGTTGACCAGTACGCGTTGGCGATGGCTGCGGCGGGTATCTCGGATGGGTTCATCACGAGTTCGCGGGCGACGGTGTTCGAGTTCGCGCGCTCGTTGTCGGGGCCGATCTGGACGGCGGGGTACGCGGACGGAGACCGGTTCCTCGCGGAGCAGCGCCGTTTGGGCCGGGCGCAGACGACGAGGGCGGGTAAGGCGGGCGTGATTGCCCAGTTCTACGAGTTCCTCGTCACCCGCTACCTCGGCGACATTCGCACTGCGACGGGCGCGATCGTGGAGCAGCCGATCGATGAGTGGAACCGGCCCTCGGGGGTGTCGCTGGGCAAGGTGCGGGTGCCGCCGTCCGATGTTGAGGTGACCGGGTTCTTCGAGCGGTGGCGGGCATCGGTCGCGGACGCGCGGAAGTATTTGCCAGCGGCGCGGGACTACTTCGCCGCGTCGCTGTGGCGCAGGCTTGGGCTGCGTATCAGCGAGTCGGTCATGCTGGACATCCGTGATTGGCGGCCCGACCTCGGGCTGACCGGGAAGTTGCACGTTCGGTTCGGGAAGGGCTCACGCGGTCGCGGCTACAAGCCGCGTCTGATCCCGGCGATCAATGGCGCGGACGCGCTGATTGATTGGTGGCTGGCGGAGGTGCGTCCCCAGTTCGGCGAGGATTGGAAGGACCCGGATGCGCCGCTGCTGCCGAGCGAGCGGATCGATCGGGAGCGGGAGCGGCCACTGCGGGTCGGACCGAACGCGTTGCGTAGGGCGCTGGCCGAGCAGACGACCTTGTGGTTGCCGTCTTGGGAGGGGCGGATGACCCCGCACGTCCTGCGGCACTACTGCGCCTCGTCGCTCTATGGCGCGGGGATGGACTTGAAGGCGTTGCAGGAGCTTCTCGGTCACAACTGGCTCTCGACCACGAGCGGGTACATCCACGTCCGCAGCGAGCACATCGAGAACGCCTGGCAGCAGGCGAACGCCCGCACTGAACGACGTCTGGGAGGAGAGGGCTGAGATGCTCTGGAACCTGCGATTGAAGGCCGCCGAGCGCGGCATCTGGAAGTCCGCCGAACTGCGGCGGATGCTCGCCGACGCCGGGCTGGAGTTGAGCCTGGGCAAGATGTCGGCTCTGTGGACGGGCACACCGACCACGGTCCGGCTGGATGACCTCGACGTGATCTGCCATGTCCTGGCCTGCCAGCCCAGCGACCTGCTCGTTCCCGAGCCGGACAAGGTCGCCGCCCGCAAACCCGCGCGGGAGAAGATCGCCGGCGCGTCCGACGTGGCACCCATCGTGCGGCCAAGGCCCGGCAACCCACGTTCGATGCCGCCGCTGTGAGCACGACGCCGGGGGCGAACTCGCGGTTCCGGCCCCCGCGAACGTGTTTCTCGTGCGGGGTGAACAAGGCGGCGTGGACCTGGCCGCGCGTGGAGTACTGCTACGACTGCATGCCCGGCGGTCCGTTCCCTGCGCCGCCGTGCGAGAGGTGCGGCTCGAGCGCGTACTTCAGCCAGGGCCTTTGCGACCGCTGCCATCCCGGTGGCCCCGACCACCTCGGCGCTTGCCGGGGCTGTCTGGCCTGGGGCGTGTATCGGCAGCGGAGCTGGCTGTGCTCCTCGTGCATCTGGTGGCGGACCCACTACCCGCGGGGTGTCTGCGCCTACTGTCACCGCGAGAGCCGGATCGCCGACCAGGGCGCCTGCCGGCTCTGCGTCGAGCAGGCCCGGATGCTGCAAGAGCCTGGCCGAGCCCTCGACCTCGCCGGGGCGAACAAGCACGGCCAGCAACTGTTCTTCGCCAACATGGCCTTCCAACGCCGCCGCACACCGCGAGCCGCGCTCACCCCAGACGCACGCCCCAAGGGATGGAAGACACCCGGCGGCTGGAACAGGCCAGGCCCCGCCCCGACCACGCTGATCGTCTCCGAGTGGGTCCAGCCCACACTCATCGACGTCGACCCTGATCCGGAGCTGGTGCTCCAGCGGACACTGATCGAGAACAGCGAGCTGACCCGGTACTGCGCCGGCATCGTCCGAGAGCACGCCGAACGATTCGGCTGGTCCAAACGGCAACGCAACGACGTCGTCCGCTCCCTGCGACTGCTGCAGACCCTCCGTGACAGCCCAACCGCGAAGATCCGAGCCTCCGATGCCCTGCAACTCCCGCGATGGGGCGGCAGCATCGTCTCCACCATCGACGTGCTCGACGCCGCCGGCCTGCTCGTCGAGGACCGGCCCCGACCGATCGAGTCCTACTTCACCAGCAAGACCACCGGCCTACCGGCCGTGATGCGCGAGCAGCTCGACGTCTGGTTCCAGATCATGCGGCACGGCTCCACCACCCCGCCACGGCGCTATCCGCGCCACGATCAGACCATCCGCACCCAGCTCCTCGGGATCGCACCCATCCTGCACACCTGGGCCGGCGCCGGGATCACCTCCCTGGCACAGATCAACACGCGAATGGTCAACGACGCCCTACCCGACGACCTCACCCAGCGGCACTGGGCCGACCGCGGACTGCGCTCGGTCTTCCTCATCCTCAAGGCCCGCAAGCTCGTCTTCGCCGACCCGATGCGGCAACTGCCGATCGTGAACACCCGCGCCACGATCCCGCTCCCGCTGGACCCCGCCGCCGTCCGGACCGCGTTGAACCATCCCGACCCGGCCACCGCGCTCGGCATCGCCCTCGTCGCATTCCACGCGCTCACCAACGCGCAGACCCGCGCTATCCAGCTCACCGACATTATTGACGGGCGCCTCACGCTTCCCGACGGGCGCGTGATCCCGTTGGCTGGCCCCGTCCGAGTCCGCCTGAGTGCCTGGCTCGACCAGCGCACGGCCAGATGGCCGCGCACCATCAACCCGCACCTGTTCGTCACGCAGCACACCGCAGGTCGCATGAACGCGCCTGGCCACACCTTCCCATGGAAGAAGGCCGGCCTGAACCCGCAGTCGCTGCGCACCGACCGCATCCTCGCCGAGATCCACGCCACCGGCGGCGACGTCCGACGCCTCTGCGACCTGTTCGGCATCGGAATCGAGAGCGCGTCCCGCTACGCCGCGACCCTTGGCCACCCCACGTTCCGCGAGGAGTTACCCGACCCGCGTCCCCGCCTCGACTAGCGGTTCCGCTGTCGGCGCCCTATCTCGTGGCCGTCCTCGTGCGTGCGGCCCGGAGCCCGTTGAGGATGACGATGACCTCGGCGATCTCGTGCACGAGGACGACGGCGGCGAGCCCGAGAACGCCGACCAGGGCCAGCGGCAGCAGCACGATGATGATCAGCAGCGACAGGATGATGTTCTGGTTGATGATGCGTCGTCCCCGGCGGGCGTGGTCGAACGCGCGTGGGATGAGGCGCAGGTCGTGGCCGGTGAAGGCGATGTCGGCGGACTCGATCGCCGCGTCCGAGCCCGTCGCGCCCATCGCGATGCCGATGTCCGCCGCGGCGAGGGCCGGGGCGTCGTTGATGCCATCCCCGATCATCGCCGCGGGGGCCGTGCGGGACAGTTCGCCGATCGCGGCGGCCTTGTCCTCCGGCCGGAGCTCGGCGCGCACGTCGCTGATACCGGCTTGCAAGGCGAGGGCAGCGGCGGTGCGGGCGTTGTCGCCGGTGAGCATCGTCACTCCGATGCCCTCACCGGTCAGGGTGCGGATCACCTCGGGCACCTCGGGCCGCAGCTCGTCGCGCACCCCGATCGCGCCGACCGGCTGCTCGTGTCGATGCACGATCACCACGGTCATGCCCTGTTCCTCCAGCTCGGCGACCCGATCCGCGAGGACCCCGGCGGACAGCCATCGGGGACTACCCACGGTCACGCTCACGCCGTCGATGACACCGGCGATGCCGTGTCCGGCCTGCTCGCTCACCTCAGCCGCGGCAGGGGCCTCGGGCGCCTTCGCGGTGATCGCGGCGGCGAGCGGGTGACTGCTGTGCTGCTCCAATCCGGCGGCCCAGCCGAGCACTTCGCTCTCGGTGGCGTCCTCAGCGGTGAGGACGGCGGTGACAGTGGGCTGGTTGCGGGTGAGGGTGCCGGTCTTGTCGAGAGCGACGTGACGGATGCCGCCGAAGCGCTCGAAGATCGCGCCGGACTTGATGATCACCCCGAACTTGCTGGCCGAACCGATCGCCGCGACCACGGTGATCGGCACCGAGATCGCCAACGCGCACGGCGACGCGGCCACCAGCACCACCAGCGCGCGGGTGATCCACAGCTCCGGGTCGCCGAACAGCGACCCGATCAGCGCGACCAGGACGGCGAGGATCAGCACCCCGGGCACCAGCGGGCGGGCGATCCGGTCGGCCAGTCGGGCACGGTCGCCCTTCTCGGCCTGCGCCTGCTCGACCAGCTCCACGATCGTGGTCAGCGAGTTGTCCGTCCCGGCCGCAGTCGCCTCGACCTCCAGCGCCCCGGCGGTGTTGATCGCCCCGGCGGACACCGCATCTCCTGGGGCGACCTCGACTGGGATCGATTCGCCGGTGATCGCGGAGGTGTCCAGGCTGGAGCGCCCTGAGACCACGACCCCATCGGTCGCGATCCGCTCACCGGGACGGACCAGCAGCACCTGCCCGACCGTGAGGTCCTTCGCCGCGACCTCGACCGAGGCCCCATCGCGGCGAACAGTCGCCGTGTCGGGGACGAGCTTCAGCAGCGCCCGCAACCCACCGCGGGCGCGGTCCATCGCCTTGTCCTCCAACGCCTCGGCGATCGAGTAGAGGAACGCCAGCGCTGCGGCCTCCTCGACATAGCCGAGGATCACCGCCCCGATCGCGCTGATCGTCATCAACAGGCTGATCCCGAGTTTGCCATTGGCCAGCTTCCGGATCGCGCCGGGTGTGAACGCCGACGCGCCCGCCAGCAGGCCGATCCAGAACAGCACCAGCGCGGGAATCTCCGCCCCGGACCACTCGCAGATCAGCCCCGCGAGGAACGCGATCCCGGAGAACAGCGGCAGCAGGATCTCGCGATCCTTCCACCACGGCCCATCATGACCGTCGTCATCCTCGATCTCGATCTCGTCGACCTGCGACCTCGTCACCGCGCTCACGCGCCTGCTCCCGGCTCGCAGCAGCCCGCGACCGAGCAGGCCGGGTCGATGCACGGCGCGTTCTCATCGACCGCCAACGTCACATCAACCAGCGCGTTCAGCGCAGCGGCAAGATGCGGGTCCGCGATCTCATACCGCGTCTGGCGGCCTTCCGGCTCGGCTACCACGATCCCGCAATCCCGCAGACACGTCAGATGGTTCGACACGTTCGAGCGCGTCAGCTCCAGACTCTGCGACAGCACCGCCGGATAGCTCGGCCCCTCCAGCAGCGTCATCAGAATCCGCGACCGCGTCGGATCGGCCATCGCCCGACCCAACCGGTTCATCACATCGAGACGGGAAGTAATAGTCAGCATGCACTGACTATACAGCGGACGCTGAACGAATTGAAGCGGGCTCCGGCGCCACCTCACAGGGAACCGCTGCACGCGCGGCCGCCGTGAACCCCGGCGTCCTGCGAGGAGTCACCAGTTCCGCGAACCCGAACCCTCGACTAGCCTGAAACCAGCCGTGAGCACTCAGGTTCCCGAGATTTCCGAACGAGAAGCCCGGAACTCGTTACTTTCTCCCGCTGCGCGGCTGCTGGTGTCGAACAGCGCGAGCTCGTCGGGGTGGAGCTGGTGCTGGCAGACGAAGCTCCTGGCCTTGATCCGCCACAGGCCTTGGCCGACACCGAGGTTCGGCAAGAGCTGCTGCTCGGTGCCGGTCAGACCGAGGGCGGTCGCGGTCGGCCCGAGCTGGTCGGACTCCTGCCGGTACACGATCCTCGTCTCTGCATTCGCCAGCAGCGAGTTGGCCAGGGACCGCATGGCGGAGCCCTGGTCGCCCACGTTGTCGAGATCGGTGAGCTTGTGGAAGATCAGCATGTTCGCGATCCCGTAATGCCGCGCGAGTCGCCAGTGCGCATCCATCCGCCGCAACAGCGCCGGGTGGGACATGAGCCGCCACGCCTCGTCGTAGATCACCCACCGCTGCCCACCGTTCGGATCGAGCAACGCGGACTCCATCCACGCCGACGAGCACGTCATCAACACCGAAATCAGGGTCGAGTTCTCGGTGACCCGCGAGAGGTCGAGCGAGATCATCGGCAACGACGGATCAAACGCGACCGTCGAAGGCCCATCGAACAACCCGGCCAAGTCGCCGGCGACGAGACGGCGCAGCGCGTGACCGACGAGCCTGCCGTCCTCGGCCAGCCTGCCGTCGGCATCCGTGCTCGGGGCGAGGATGCGATCGACGACCATCGGCAGGATCGGAACGTCGTTCTCCCTCACCGTCTGGGTCAGGGCGATGTCGATCGCGGTGTGCTCCAACGGCGACAACCCCCGCGCGAGCACGGTCTCCGCGAGCGCGCCGATCAGGTCACGCCGCCGGGCCGCGACGGTCGAGGCCCACTGCTCATCCGACAGGCCGCTGGGCCGGTGGCCTTCGTCGAGCGGGTTCAGGCGCGTGTTGAGGCCGTGCCCGAGGACGATGGCTCTGCCGCCGACGGCGTTGGCGACGGCGGTGTGCTCGCCTTTCGGGTCGCCGGGCACGTACACGCGCCGCCCGAACGGCAGCGACCGCGTGTAGAGCGACTTGGCCAGCGAGGACTTCCCGGAGCCGACGATCCCGGCCAGCACCACGTTGGGCGCGGTGATGATGCCGCGCGCGTACAGCACCCACGGGTCGTAGACGAAACTCCCACCCGAGTACAGGTCTTGACCGACGAACACGCCATCGGCACCGAGCCCACCCTCGGCGACGAACGGATACGCACCCGCCAGCGTTGCCGACGTGTCTTGATGGCGCGTCAGCTGGAACCGGCCTGGCGTTCGCAACCGCGCGGCACCTGGCTCACCGGCCTTCGGGAGGTAGATCGTTGCGCGCCGCTCGGCCCGCTCCTGCTCAGCCTTCGCCTTCGCGGCAGCGAGCGCGGCCTTGCGCTGCTCGGCATGCAATCGGGCCTCTGCCCGGCGGCGCTGCTTGCGGAGCCTTCGCCGTTCCTTCGACGGCGCCACCAGAACAGCGGTGTGCAGCCGCTCCCGATCCTGGATCACAGCCCCAGCCCCCGCGCCTGCTTCACCGCGGCGATCTTCGCGGGCTCGAACCACGACCCATCCGATTTCGAGGCCGGAAGGTCGGTCCGCTTCGGCGCGCCCGGAGAGGAGTACGACACCAGTAACTCCGGGCCGTCGCGCATCGGGGGCGGTGCGGTCTGTTCGGCTTCCTGAGCCTCGGTGTCGGGTTCGGTGTAGCGGCGCAGCAGCGAGACGTAGCCGATGTGCGGGTTGACGACCAGCGCGTAGTCGCCGGAGATCGCCACCTGGTCGTTGGTGCCCTCGCCGGGCTCGTCGTAGACGTATCCGTTCTCCAGCGCGGCCTGGGTGGTCTCGTCGCCGTAGTCCCACTGCGCGAGGTAGTCCACCGTATCGACATGCCCCAGCTCGCCGCGGATGCGCAACGGCCGGTCGGCCTCCTCTCCCTGGAGGAACACCACGCTGACCCACCGCGACGGCGCGGCCTCCTCGACGGCGGGCTCGGGATGCCAAGCGATCCGCCCCGCAGCGATGAACCCCTCCGCGAGCCGGTCATACGCCCGGTCGACGAGACTCGCGGCCTGACGCAACTCCTCCGCAGTGGCGAGCGCGTCCCGCACTCCTGCCTCGTGGCTGCCGGCGTCGTTGAAGGCGTGCGCGGCCTTGCGCTCGTGAACATCAGCGATCTGGTCGAGCGCCTGCCGCAGCGACCGCATCCCGGAGGACAGGTCACCGATCACCCCGTACATCTCGGCGGGCTGATCGAAGCCCCGGCTCGCGTGGGCCAGGCCGCGCAAGGCTTCGGACGCCTCAGCGGCATCGGCAGTCGAATCGAAGAACGTGGGCATGGTCGGCCTCCTCGCAAGTCGTGTGACCAGGAGGTGTGCTGCGATGACCCAGGCGCTGTCGAAGGCGGCTGACATACTTGATGGAGGCGTCGGAGGGAGGCACGAGGCAGTCACCGGCGAGAAGGAGAGCCACATGGACGACCCGCGCGACGAGTCCGGTAATGATGACGCCGTTGGCAGGCAGACCGCAGAGGATGGTCAGGTCAGGTCCGACGCGCTTGAGCTCGCAGCGTCCACGACCCTCGTCGAGGTGACGCCAGGCGTCGCAGTCGTATTCGGCGAAGTCCCCGACGGTCTTGAACTCATCAGCCTTGACATGGTGCCGTCCTTCGACCGCGCTCAGCTCTCCACCGCTCTCGGCTCCTTCGGCAACGCAGGCACGATCGTCGGGAACGTCGCAGAGGCTGTATCGAGCGCGCAAGGCCTCTTCCGCGTCAACGATGCGACGCTGTCTCTGTTGAAGAGCGGCGGGGAGATGGCAGCAAAGGACGGCGCCAAGCTCGGGGCGATCTTCAAGAACGGTGAACTGGTCGCCCAGGCGCGATTCATCCCAGCCTCCATGACGGCCGCCACGGCGATCGCAGCTATCGGCCCGGCCGTCGCCATGATCGCGCTCCAAATGCAGCTCGGCGAGATTTCCGGCCTCGTCCGCTCCAACATCCAGCTCACGACGCAGACGCTCAAGGCCATCCGAAACGAGCAATGGGCAGAGCTTGAAGGGCTGGCGGAGTCCGTCGATGAGGCAGTCAAGGAGACCCGCGAACTCGACGCCATCACAGACTCTGTCTGGGAGCCCATCGCTCCCAGCGGTCCCAACATCCGCAAGCAATTGAAGCTATACCGCAAGAACGTGGCAGGCCATGTCCAGGAACTCGGGAAGTTGGACGGTCGCGCTCGCCGCCAGTACCTCGAATCCAACGCCGAAGCAATCGTCTTCGATACCTACGCGCTTCTCAGCTCACTCAAGACCCACGCGGAGTACCAGGCTGTCCGGGCCGCCCTCGCCAGAACACGAAGCACCAACGACGAGAGCGAAGCGCAGCTCTTCGACCGGATCGCCCGGAACACTCCCGTCGAGATCGACGAGTCGCTCTCCGAAATCCGATCGCTGACCGAGTCGCTCGTCCGCGAGTTGCGGATCATCGCCGAACTCCCCGGCCGCGCCACCGCGCCTCTCACGAAGAAGCGAAAAGACGCCAAGGCTTCTCAACTCACTTGCAGGCAGCTCCTCGAAGCGATCGACCCTTTGGCCAACATGCTCCAGCCAGCAGTCGAGATGCCAGCAGTACCAGCGGCGGTATGCGCACCCGAAGGGCTTGAACTCGATCCGTATCTGCATATCCTTCGGTGGTTCCTTGAGGATGGCGAGACGCTTCGCAGCGTGGCCTTCCCATACGAAATGGGAACTCACAACTTCGCTGGCGTCGTGCCGGCCATTCTCGCCAGAAGGGTTGATGCGACCTGGGATGCGCTCGCGCCAGGAAGAGCCAGTGCCATCGTTGAGAAGTTCGCGTCGAGCACGTTCGTAGCGGTGACTGACCGACGGATCGTCACCGCTAACCCAGGGAACCTCCTAAAGCGAGGCGAACTCGGCCCGATCTACTCCCTGGATGACGTGCGGAATGTACGCGGTCGCTCGCACCGCGGAGCGGGCGTCCGACCCACTATCGACGTGGCCACAGAGGAGCGCGACCTGCATTGGATGTTCCCCGACGCCGCGGAGCACGAGGACATCGACAGCCTGGCGGCGGCTCTCTCCGAAAGAACGCCCCACGCTGTTTCGGCCCCGACAGCGATTGAAGGACTTGCCACAGCAGACTCCGCCATCGACGCCTAGAGATTGCGCGAGTGCAGGCATGAGTGAGCAGGAAGGCTTCCGGCCGACGGGTGGGCGGGCAAAGAGCGGCAAGTGCGCGCTGTGCGGGGCCCGGGCAAGACTCACCAAGGCACACGTGCCACCGAGAGCTGCATTCAACAATGGGAGCTTCTCTTGGGGCGGCACGACAGCAGACAACCGACTTGCCCACGGGCGTCCACGACTCGGTGGCGCCAGCCTGTATGCGCATTGCGAACCTTGCCGGGCAGCCACATCCCCTTGGGATGACGAGTACATTCGGTGGGCCTACACCTTCGCAGGCAACCTGCT
Source organism: Microbacterium sp. No. 7 (assembly GCF_001314225.1). Classification (NCBI taxonomy): domain Bacteria; kingdom Bacillati; phylum Actinomycetota; class Actinomycetes; order Micrococcales; family Microbacteriaceae; genus Microbacterium; species Microbacterium sp. No. 7. The sequence goes on along the minus strand of NZ_CP012697.1, from coordinate 2,601,257 downwards.
CCACTCCCAATGGAAGGGCGAGCGGACTCATATTGAAGGAAAGCTCAACGAGGTTCGCCCGGGCCGATTCATCCGCTCCGCGCTCGCGGGCATGACAGCGCTGACTCCGAAACTCATCGATTCACACCCTGACCTGGTCGGGGCCGTGCGGCATGGAGTCGCAGCCCCAGCGCCAAAGGGCATCCGGCTCTTGGCGGCGATCGCGCCGGACGGAGCGGCGGCGGTCCTTGAGGGAGCACACGAGGGCTTGGCCGTAAAGCTGTCGCGGGATGGTGGAAGGGACGATGAATGGACGACAACCACCACACCGACAATCTCTGCCGTGATTCACTTCCCTCCGTTCAGCTTGCTGCTCGCGGATCGCCAGCTGGTGAGCGCTTTGCCACATGCCGACTGCACGGACTGGCTAGAACTCGGCGTCGACGACCTCGCAGACGTGTCCCTGGTGCTTCCCGTGGTCGATCTGCCACGAACCCCAGACGCGCCGGTTCCTGTTTCGATGCTTCGGTTCATCGAGGCGCGAGCCTGATCCACTGCCGGAGCAAGGGTCGGGTCAAGCCGCGGCGGTGGCGGTTGACTTAGACCCGGCGGCAGAGCGGGAGCGCGGCGGCGGTGAACGCGGCGGCTTGCTGTCCGACGAGGAGCCGGGTCTCACAGGATGCCTGGATCGCGGCTTGCTCGATGGCGGCAACGGCTGCGTCGAGTTCTTCGACGGTGGGTGCGGAGACGGCGATGAGGCCGGTGTAGCGAAGGATGCCGTGTCCGGCGGTGAGGTCGGCTTCTTGTTGGAGCACGTCGTGGTACTCGGCTGTCTGGGAGGCATCATCGATCTGGCCGATCTTCGCGCGCTGGGCCTGGTCGGAGATGTGCTCGACCTTCTTCTTGCGGATGTCGCGAGCGGCAGCATCGGAGCGCATCGGGGTGCAGATCAGCGAGAACGATCGCTGGATGCCAGTGGACAGCAACACCGGCGACAGGAACCCCGGATACACCAGCGACCGCGGCCACTCGCTGACCCAGAGCACCGCATGGTGAGCGGAGTCGGTGCGCAACCTGCCCCAGGTCTCGGTGACGGCAACCGGCCCCGCAGTCGCAAGCGACTGGCCGAGCCTCCCGTGGCGTTCCAGGGTGGCCGCGATCGCCGGGTCGTAGGCAGAGCGCAGCATCACCGCGATCTGCCCCGGTGTCATCCATCCCGACGGTGAGAGGTCGGCGGAGCGGAGCGCGGCGACGAGGGTGTTCATCTCTTGCCGCAGCACGGCGGCGGCCCCGCGTATCCCGCCTCCGGCGGTCCTGATCTGCCGTGCGCTGGTTTTCATGTCCAGTGACAGCGAGAGCGTGGTGGCGTGGCGTTCGCCGGCGGGTCCGGCGCGGTCGATGAGTTCGGCGTAGGTGTCGGCTGCCCATGAGTCGTCCGGGGTGCCGTGGGTGGCCCACCATTCGGCGAGTCCGGTTCCGGAGTCGGGGAGGGTGCGTTCGAGAACCTGTAGCGCCGCGATTCGCCCGGATCGGCAGACGGTGGCCAGGACTCGGCCCCAGGAGCTGACGCGGCGTTCCTGTTCGCCGGGATCGAGGAGCACGAACGCGGGATGGGTGACCTCACACACGACGGTCAACGTGGCGGCGTGGGGGTCGTGGATCATCCCGGCGTTGGTGTCGGGATCGGTGTACTCGCGCAGCCGCGCCATGTCGCCGGGCAGGGCGAGGGTGCCGACGGGACGCGGGACGACGATCCTGCGCCGGAACAGCAGCTGCCCGCCGGTGGTGCGCCACAGCCACCAGCAGGCGATGGGCAGCCACTCCACGATGGGCCGGCCCGCGATGGGTATCCATGTCAGCGCGGCGGCGAGTACCCAGATGGGGGCGGTGTAGGCGAGCAGCATCCCGCCGCCGGCGTAGAACGCGCCGATGAGCGTGGCTCCGCCGATGGCGAGCGTGATGAGCTGGGTCAGCGACAGGCCGAGGAGGACACCGCGGCGGGTGAGGCGGGAGAACTTCACCGGCACGAGTTCGCCCGCGGTGGGCCGGTCGTTGTTCGTGCTGCTCATCGTCTACTCCTTCGGTGGGCGGGGCGCTGGCGGCGGGGGCTGCTTCGGCGGCGGTGACGGGTCGCTGCTCGGCGGTCGTGGTGCCGGACTCGACGGCGGTGCCGCAGGCGATGCGGCGGGCGGTGGCGGTGTCTGCGCGGCCGCGTCGGCGGCATGCTCGCCCTGGGCTCCCAACGCGGTTCCGGCCTTCGGCCCGGCGGTCGCGGCACCCTTGGCGACACTCGCCCCGACCACGACCCCTGCTGCGACGGGACCGGCTGCGGCTGCGCCGCCTCCACCTGCTGCGGCCCCTCCACCGGCGGCACCTCCGCCACTGGCGGCGGGTGCCGGTGCCGGGGTCTTCGGCGGTGGCGGGGCGCTGCTCCCACCGCCAGAGCCTCCACCCGCGTTCCCGCCGCCACCGCTGGTTCCGTCGAGCACCTTCTTCGGATCGCCGCCGCCTTGCGGCTTGGCCGGGACCGGGATCGGACGGTTGAGTGCGCTCTTGGCGTCCTGCTCCGAGCCGATCGCGTGGTACATGTCGAACCCGACGAACGCGATGAACTTGTACGTCAGGTACGGGGCGAACGCGGCCATCGCCATCAGCACGATCCCCGCGATGGGGTCGCTGACCGAGGCGAGGTCCGCATCGATGGGTGCCGAGACCTGGGTGATCGCGACGAGGAACATTACGACGAGCACGAGCTTGGAGCAGATCAGCGCGACGACGAACATCGCCCACTTCCCGATCCACCCCCGCGAGGCATCCCACGAGGCACCAGAGAAGGCGAGCGGCGCGAACACGACCGCGACCAGCAGGAGCGCTTTCCTGACGAGGAGGGACAGCCACACGATCGCGGCGGCGGTGATCGCGAGTCCTGCCATGAAGATCGTAATGATCGCTCCGACACCGGGGGCGGCGATGTTGATGCCGACCAGCCCTGCGGCGAGGAGCGCGATCTTGTCGCCCATCGACTCGGTGGTCTCCCCGGCGGCCTGCACGATCCCGATGCACAGCTGGTCGACGACCTCCAACAGCAACGCAGTGAGCGTGATGACCACGAACGACCCGAGGACGGACTTCGCCAGGCCAAGGGCGGCGCGGGTGAGGGCGGTGGGGTCGCGGCGGATCAGACCGGTGATGAGTTGGAGGCAGAAGAAGATCAGCATCACGAAGACCGCGATGCCGAACAGCAGGTTGTAGACGGCGATGTAGCCGGGCTTGGTGACATCCACCAGCGTCGTGGTGTCGAAGACCGACCAGACCGCCTCGAACAGCCACCCGGCGGCGGCACCCATCGCCTGGGCGAGCCAGTCGAACGGGGCCGCAACCAGAGACGCGGCTCCTTCGCCGACGGCATCGCAGACCGAGGAGATCACGGGAACGTCGCACACGCCCATCACGAACACCAGCTCTCGACGAAAGGCGGGGTCAGACGGACTGGCCGACGTTCCAGAAGAAGTTGATGAGCGTCACGCTCGCGCCGCAGATCACCGCAGCGCCGCAGGAAACGAGGACGCCGATCTTCCCGCGCGAGGCGAGGTGCGGGTTCGAGGAGTTCGCGCCGAAGCCCCACACGATCGCGGACACGATCAACGCGAGCACGCTGAGGATCAGGCCGATGGTCATCACCGCGCCGACGATGGTGCGCAGCTGGTTGATCCCTGGCAGGCCGTTGGTGTTGGGGTCGATGTTGATGTCCATCGGCACCAGCAGCGGCGCGGACATGACGTTAGCGAGCAGATCGAACACAGTAGGTCTCCTTGGCGACGGGCGACCCGCCCACGAACTCGCAGACGGGGTACACGCCACAGGTGCACCCGCAGCCCCTCGACAGCAGACACAGCGATGCCCACGTCGGCGAGGACGTGGGCATCGAGCTCAGAGAGGTTCAGAGTCAGAGTTGCTGGCCGAGGTTGAGCAGCCAGTTCATCCAGGCCACGCCGCCTCCGGCGAGGACGGCCGCGCCGACCGCGACGAGCACTCCGATTCGGCCTTTGCTGGCGGTGGCGTAGTTGCCGTGGGCCGTGGCGATCGCCCACACGATCGCGGAGACGATCAGCATGAGGACGGCGACGATCAGGACGAACGTCAGCAGCGCGCCAACCACGGCGCGGAGGTCGCCGATGCCGCCGAGCCCGTCGAAGTCTGGGAAGACACCCATCGCCGATCACCCTGCTTTGACGGTGGCGTGGAGGTGGTCGTAGTGGCTCCCGGTGATGGAGGCGGGGTCGTGCATGCCGCCGCCGTTGTAGGGTCGCCAGCCCTGGGCGTCGCGGGCGACTGACCAGATTTGGCCTTGCCAGATCAGGTACTCGACGCCGAGTACGTCGGCGTTGTCCTTCATCCAGTTGGTGACCTTCCAGCCGGCGTCGAGCTGTGTCGGGGTGGGTCGCTGGCCGATGCGGTTGCCGAAGGTGATGTCGCACGCCCTGCCGAGGGGATGCTCGGACTTTGTGCCGGGGCGCGGTGAGTAGCAGCCCCAGCCGGTGTCGGGGAACGCGGCGAGGGTCTGCTGGTAGAGGTGGAGCATGCGGGCGGTGATCTTGCCCGAGCTGGTGGGATCGTCGACGAGCCGGTCGGGGCCCCCGTCGACACCGGTCGGCGTGCCCGCAGTGGCGTTGTTGCAGGCGGCGGGTGAACCGCTGGTTGCCGTCGGCAGGTTCGCGGCCCCGTGCTCGTTGAGCCAGGCGGCGGCATCGGTGGCCTCACCGTTCGTGCCGCCGGGCCGGACCTCGAAGTGCAGATGTGCGCCGGTGCTCATACCCGAGGAGCCGACATCGCCGATGTGCTGCCCGGCGTTCACCCGGTCTCCGCGGCGGACGTGGATGCCGCTCTGCCACATATGCGCGTACGCGGTCGCGACGGTGTGGCCGTCGATGGTGTGCTCGATGACGATGAGGCCGCCGTACCCGCCGGAGAACTCCGCGACGGTGACGGTGCCGTCGGCGGCGGCGAGGATCGGGGTGCCGTCGGGCGCGGCGAAGTCGGTGCCGGTGTGCATCTTCCGTTCGCCCGTGATCGGGTGCACCCGCATCCCGAACGGCGAGGTCAGCACCCATGTGCCCTCGGGTAGCGGGAACACCACCCGCGACGACGACACGGCCGGGCCAGTCGCGCTGCCAGCGGTACTGCCGCTGCCGGTGAGGGTGGCGAGGATGCTGTCGGCGACGGACGCGTAGTTGCGGTAGCGGTCGGGATAAGCGGACACCTCGACCGCTTGGGCGGCTTCGCCGGGGTCCATCTGTTGCCAGCCCGGGATGTCGAGCAGGCCACGCGGCGAGGGGTAGTTCGGCCCGGTCGGCCCGCCGAAGAACGCTCGCGCCTGATACTGCGGGTCCATGAGCTCGGCGACCGACCCCCACCCCGATTGCGGGCGCATCTGGAACATGCCGAGGGAGTCGTGGTCGCCGCCGTCCCCATCGTTCGGGTAGTTCGCCGACTCGGGGTAGGTGCCGGTGTTGGTGAGCATCCGCAGCGTGGACTCGGTGAGCGCGGCCATCAGCGCGATCTTGATTCCCGGCCGACCCACGTCGGTGATGCCGTTGCCGACAGAGATGATCGTTGCCGCATGCGTGAGCTGCTGACGATTCAGGGTGAAGGTCTCGCCGTTCGCGGTGGTCACGGCGAGCGAGTCCGGCATCGGGCCAAGGTTCACGCTCCCGGCAGGGGCGGCGCAGTAGGCGGCAGCGGGGTTGATCAGCACCCCGATCCCGAGGAGGGCTGCGGCGGGTGCGAAGAACAGCAGCGCCAGGGCTGCGATGGCGGCTTTGCGGAACACGACGCCAACCCCTTCAGCGCAGCGGATTGTCGAGCTGCGACAGCCGCAGCAAGTGGCAGGTCGGATAGGTCGGTGCGCAGACGACGAACACGGTGAACGCGACCGGATGCTCGCTGGTGACCGGTTGGCCGTTCCAGACCCCGGCACGATGTCGAGTACCCTCGATCGTGACGGCCGTCGTGCCTGCTGTGAGCTGCCCCGGCTGGGCCTGCGCGACAGCGTCGGCCCAGGCGTTGGGGACGTACGCGGTGTCGATGGTGAGGTGCTGACGGGTGGCGTACTGCCGCAGCTCGATCCAGGCGTCACGGGTCGGCAGGTACGCGGCCACATCGGAGGCCAGCCCGGCCTGCTCGTCCCCGCTGGGGTCTCCGACTGCGAGGATCGCCGAGGTGTAGTCCAGCGGCCACAGCCCCGACGCCGTATCCCATGCGAACAGCGTGGACGCGACACCTTGCGCGAAAGTCTCAGGATCGGCCGAACGCGGAACCACTGGAACCCGCGGCGGTCGCGGCGTGCTCGGTGCCACCGTCGGCGGTGCCGTCGTGACCGGGCCGGGCTCCGGGTCGGGATCGGTGCCGGTCCTGTTACGGGGGCCGGTGAGGAGTCCGTAGACACCGACCCCGGCCAGGAGCAGCAAGACGATGCCGGCGGCGATGAGGGCGACGAGTCGGCGGCGGTTCCGAGGATCAGTAGGTGCAGGGCTCATGCCGAGCAGGTGCGCACCCGGCACCTGTGCCCGTGGTCAGAGCGCGCGGAGGCGTGGCGGCTCCGCCGACCCCTCGCGGGCGGCTCGGAGTGCGTCGGCGAACCGGACGGTGCCGTCGGCGGTGGAGAGGAAGTTCTCGAACTGCTCGTCGGTCAACTCGCCTGCGAGTGTGTCGGCGTCGTAGTGGGTCCACCAGTTCGTCAGTTCACCCCACGTCTGGACGAATGCCCGGACTGGGTAGCGGACGGGCTGCCCGTCGTCGGTGACGAGCGGCAACCGACGCGGTGGGGTGCGCTTGCCCTTCTTGATCGACTTCGCCTGGGCCACGGCTGCCTCGGCACGGGCATGCAGTTCGGCCTCGCGCCGCTCCCGCGCGCTGGCATCGGCGTCGCGGATCGCTTGGTAGATCGGATGCACCGGTTCGCCGGCCTCGATCCGTTCCAACCCGGCGGCAGCCTCCGCGCGCAACGTCTCGGGCTGAGCGGGGTTGTTGGCGATGTCTTCGAGGTAGCCGATCTTCTCCAACGTCGTGTGCGACGCACCGCCCGGAATCATCGCCGCAGCCTGCTCGCGGGCCTTCCCGAGCGGCCCGCTCGACGGTGGTGCAAAGTTTGCACCACCGTCGTTTCCCGGCTGGTTCTCGCTGCTGAACTGCGTGGCGGACTTCCGTCGGGCGGCGTCTTCGGCCATGACCTGCTTGATCTCGCGGTAGAGGCCGGCGGCTTCGAGCTGGGTGTAGGGCTTGTGCAGCATGTTGTCGTCCTGCTCGGCGAGGAGCTGCCCGAGCCGGTCGGACAGACCGCTGCGAACCCAGACGTTGACGGTGCGCCAGCCGAGCTTCTTGATCGCGGCCAGGCGTCGTGCCCCACACACAAGCACACCATCGATGGTGATCGTGACGGGTTGCAGCAGTCCGTCGCGGTCGATGGATGCCGCGAGGGCGTCAATGTCGCCGAGGTCGGCGCGGTGCCGGGTGCCGACGAGGATCGAATTGACGGCGCGGTCGAGCTGGATGCTGCCGAGTTGTTGCTCGTTCACGACGACTCACCGCCTCCACCGCTCGGAGCGGCAAGCGCGAGCGCGAGGATGAGATCGTCGTCGCGGAGCAGCAGGTCGAGAGTCTCGCCCAGCAGGAGCCGGAGCAGGATGCCGCGACCGCTGCTGGTGGCCACGTAGGCCGGGTGCGGGCTCCCGAGCAGCGCCTTCAAGAGAGCGGCCCAGGAGCGGCGCGGCAGGTCGAGCAGTGCCCGCGCGTGCCGATCGCGGCGCAGCGCCTCGTAGGCGGACTGGCGGGTGCCGGCCTTCATCAACGCCCCGCAGACGTGCTCGACCGCGGCCCGTGCGATGTCGGTGGGCCAGTCGAGCAGGCACAGCATCGCGATGGCGTCCTCGGCCGCCGATCCAGCGGACATGCACGCCTGCGCAGACCCGAGACTGTCGCGTGGTTCCGGTTCGAGGTCGCTGGGACGCAGGTCGGTGGTGTGGAACGCGGGATGGTAGTCGGCCAGCGCGGTGTCGCGTTCGGAGAACCGTTCGGGGTCGTGGAACGCCGAGAGGTGGGCGCGGCGGGCCTGGTGCACCGAGCAGAGCAGCCCTTGGGCGCGTTCCTCGTAAACGCAGGTGATCCGCACGGCGTGGGTGATGATCGCCCACGGATCATTGGCCTCGCGGGTCGAGCGGTACTGCATCGCGTCGAACGCCGCCGTGACCGCTTCCCAGGTGTCGAGCTTGTGCTTCCTCGCGAGAGCGCGGTACTTGTCGGCGGCGAACTCCATCAGGTCGCGGGCCACCGGGTCGTGAACCCAGGCATCCTCGCCGCCCTCGGCGAGACGGTTGAGCAGGGCGCGCAGGCCCTCGCCGGTGGTGAAGTCCTCAGCCTGGTCGGCCGTCGGAGCGGTACTGGTGTGGGTTGGTGTGGTCATGGTGTCGGCACCTCCTGGCAGGCAGGTGCGCGCTCGCTCCCACGAGCGCGTCCTGCATGCCGGTGCCGTCGCAGCCATGACCTCTCACCACCGTCAACTCATCGAGACCCCGGAGCGGGACATCTGCGACGCAGGTGCGGTGCTGCGCCCGAACGCCGAGATCGGCGGCAGCCGCCGGGCACGGTCCCCGAGACGACGAACACCAGCGCCAATCGGGGTGCGGGTGCGGCGTGCGAGCTCGGCCTGGAAGTCGAGGCCACGGCCGGCTGCGTGCGCCGAGTGCCGGGCGATCAGGTCGGTGGGGCGTACCCACTCCACGCCGCGGCCGGGAACGAGGGCGTGCTGCTTGTCGTCGCGGGCGACCTGCGCGGCCCGCACCGCCTCCGGCGTGCTCGTTGCCTCGACGTGCTCGGGGCGTTCCCTCGGCTCATCGGGCACCAGCCGTGCTGGATCGGGCCTTGCGGGATCGTTGCGCTGCGGGTTCTCAGTGGTGTTCATGGGGTCGTCTCCTCTCGCTCATCGACGGTGTCGGTTGTGTCAGTGAGGTGCGCGACGGCGAACCAGCGGCCCACGGTCGAGGGATGCACCCCGAGTTCGCGGGCGATCCGCTTGTTCGACCAGCCCGCCTCCCGAAGCTCCCAACCCAGCGCCCGCCGATCCGCCACAACGTCGCCCCGACGGGTCGGCTCCGCCTCGCCAGATGACAGCGCGGGCATCGACTCCGCAGTGACCGTCGGACGCGAGGCGACAGGCTGCACGCCGGGGTCGGCGGTCCGGGTGAGGATCACGGTCAGGTGCGTGATCGCAAGCAGCACGACGGGCGGAACCGCGGCGACCGAGGCCGCGAGCATCCGTGGCACGTCGGCGTCTGCGGCGACGACGGCGTGAATGGCGTTCGCTGTCACTGAGACGAGCGCGCCGCCGACCAGCAGCGCCCACGGATACCAGGCCGAGCGCTGCCCGGCGAGGGCGACGACGGCGACCGTGGCGACGACGATGATGCCGTCCACGATCAGCGGCCACGCCCACGCTTGCCCCGATCCGATCCCGGAGCGAGCGGCCAGATCGGCCAACGACGTGAACGACAGCCAGAACGCCCCGGCGGCGATGAACACCGTCCCCGCGACCGCCGTCATAGCGGCCCAGCGCCGCCCCTCCGATTCACGCCTCACAGCCCCGCCCTCCCCAGCGCTGCGGATGGTGGGCTCGCCGAACGACCGAACCAGCGACCCGCGTTCCGGCTCCGGCCGTCTGACGCGGTCTCGGATGCGGGCTGAATGGCTCGGTAGGCAGAGCGCACGGTCGTGGTGATCTCGCGATCACCCAGACCCGCCGACTGTGCCGCAGCACCCAAGGCATCGAGCGCGTCGGCGGGCGAGACGCCGTTCTCGGCGAGGCGACAGGCAGCCCAGAACAGGCCCCGGTTCCGCTCGCCCTCACCCCGCCCGGCGACCCACGCCGCCAACCGCTCAGCATCCACCTCCATCGAGCCGCTGCTGGCGCGTGGTGGTGCGACGGGGCGCGGGTCGAGAAAGTCCCGCAGCCGGGCCGCGTCCACCGTGCCGACCGAGTGCGCGGCGATGTCCGCGACCTCGTAGAGCTTCACATTGCCGTCGATGATTCGCCGGGAAGGAGGAGCGATGATGTAGCCGCCGTCGCCCCGGAAATCGACACCCGCCGTGGCTGCCTGCCACGAACGCTGCTCGCTGCCTGGTGTCGCCGGGAAGTACACGTGCGCGCCACCGGTGGGGGTGCGCACCAGCAGCCCCGCGCCATCGACGAGCCCTGCGTCGGTGGCGCGCTGGTACGCCGCGCGGCCATCGTGGGGGCCGTGGACATCGACATCCACGACGACAACGCCCGATGCCGCTCCCGTCGGGATGCCGATGTTCGCATTCGGTGTGCGCGACCACCACGCGGCAACCTGTTCCGGGTCGTTGCTCGCGTCGAGGAACCCACGGCGGGTCAGCGGACGTTTCCCCTCCACGAGGCACGGGAACACGGGCACCCCCGCCGCCGCGAGACTCCGCGCAGCCAAGGCCAGGTTTGGTGAGCGATCCACGCGAATGAGCGCCGCAAGGACATCGAATGGCTCGGGCATCACAGCCTCCGCCCCGCCAGCGCCGACGCAGCACGCGGACGATCGGTCTCTACCGCAGGCGCAGCCGTGCGGGAAGTGCGCGGACTGGGGGTGTCACGGTCGAGGCCGGGCGGGGTGCCGTCGCCGACCTGGAGCGTGTCGAGCTGGTCGAGGATCGCCAGCGCGGTCTTCCGCACCCTCTCGCCGGTGGCCTGCACCACCTGGACGGGCTCGTGGCCGTCCACTCGGGCGGCCCAGGTCGAGACGTACGGGATCGTGTACCCGGCGGTGTCCATGCCGTGCGCGGCACCGATCATCAGCGCGACGGACTCGGCTTCGACCTCGCGGATGCCGCGATGCTGCCGCGCCTCCTCGTCGTCGGGATCGTGCATCAGCACATGCGCCAACTCGTGCGCGAGGGTCTTGACCTGCGCGGCAGGGTCCATGTTCTCTCGCACCGCGACCGTGCGCGCCTCGTAGTCCGTGAGGCCGTTCGCGCCGGAGATCATCCCCTCGTGCGGCACCCGCAGCACCTCAAACCCCGCGCCGCGAATCTGCCCGGCCAGCCCCTCCCACAACCCTGACGGTGCTTCGCCTTCCAGCAGCGTCGGAGCGGGCGGCACCGGCAGCGGTTCGCCGTCGGTCTGCGAGGCGTCCCACACGTAGGCCGGGCGCGCTCCGACCATCCGCGAGCGCACCACCTCGTTGACCTTGTGCTTCTCTCGCGGCCCCAAGCGACGCCAGGAGTTCGGATCGGCAGGATTGGACGACGCGAACCGGCCCGTCACCGGCGCGAAGATCATGTACCCGGTCTGCCCTTTCATCACCTGCCGCCCGAGCCCCTGCCACTGCCGGTACCCGGCAACCAAAGTGGGGAAGGGCTCGGGCACGCGGCCCGCCTCGAACGCGGCCTCGTGCTGCACCCAGATCAGCATCGTGTTGTTGAATGACCGCGACCTGAACCGTGCGGCGAAGGCGAGCGCCTGCCGCCAGTCGTCACCCGAGACCAGCGACTCGACCGCGCCGGTCAGTTTCTCGTGCAGCTCGTCGAGCTTCGCCTCTCGCGCCGCGCGGGCGTCCTCGTTCGATGCCATGCTCCGGCCTCCTCTTCGGCGGGCCGCGCCAAGGTTGCGCGCGGCGGTACACCTGGCAGGTAGGCGCGAACACCCGCGCCCGGACCGTGAGCTGGACATCGTTCACCTCCTTGAGGCAGCCCGAGCCGAGACCGGGACGCGACATTGAGCATGCTCAAAATGTCCCGGAGTCCTGTTCTAACACCGACCGTTGAGCATGCGCAAGCCTTGATTTGTGCATGCTCAACGAGTACGGTTGAGCATGCACAACCATCCTCCGGGTGGACTACATCGATGCCTTGCCCGTCGCGAAGGGAAGGGGGTCACCGTCATGACCGAAGACGAGAGCCAGGCTGCGGCCGAAGACCTCGCCAAGCGTCTGCGGCTCCTGATGGATGTCGCTGTTGCCGAGTCCGGCACTGAGCCGACCTACTCGCAGATCGCCGACTACCTCCGCGAACGAGGCACGAACCTGTCGCGGTCGCGCTGGACGTACATGGTCAACGGCCACCGCTACGTACAGGACCCCGCCGTGTTCGAGGGGCTCGCGGAGTTCTTCGACGTGGATGCCGCGTTCCTGCTCGGCGAGGACGGTGCGGCCACTCCCGAGAAGGTCTCGGCGCAGCTCGATCTGGTTCGGTCCATGCGCGCGGCGAAGGTGAAGTCCTATGCTGCCCGCACCCTCGGCGACATCTCGCCGAAAGCACTTCATGCCATCACCAAGTTCCTGGATGAGGAAATGACACACATGCCCGAGCACTGACCGGCACCGCACGACACGGAGCCGACGCCCGTCTCTGCTCCCCACAGATAAGGGGCAAACCGTGAATATCGAACAGACCGTATCGGCGGCTCTCGCGGGCCTTCAGCTCGGCAACACCTTCACCTTCGACAACCTCCGCCACACCGTCCAAGACCGACGGCACCGGCGGCTCCGCATCGTCGAACTCGCAGACCTCGACGCCCACGACGGCCTCTGCGCGGCATTGCTCTCCACCGACGCCGGAGACTACGTGCTCCACGCCCGCAGCGACTCCGCACTCCACCGCCAGCAGTTCGTGCTCCACGAACTTGCTCACATGATCCTCGGGCACTGCGACGGCGACGACTGCGCCGTCGAGGAAGCACTACTGCCCAGCATCCCGCCGCACACCCGTGCACGCCTGCTCACTCGGCAAGACCTCGACAGCGAAACCGAGATCGCCGCCGAGTCCCTCGCCGACCGGCTCGCCGCAGGCATCCGAGGATCGGTCTTCGCCGAATCGGCCTACTCGGAGGTCTTCGGATGATCCAGACGCTCGTCGCGACGCTCATGTGGGCGCTCGTGGCGAGCCTGCTCATCTTCCGCCGCAAACGCACCGACCGCAGCATCACCTACGCCGCCCTCACCATCGCCATCGCCATGACGCTGAACGTCGATGACATCTACACGGTCGTCGATCCGCTCCTCGGCGGCACGAACATCGCGACACTGATCGCGGACGCGCTCCTGATGACAGGGCTCTTCTTCCTCGGGCGCGGCGTCATGAAGTCTGGCGAGTACCGGCCCAGGCTCGTCCGCGCCGCCGTCAGCGCACCCGTCCTGCTCGTCGCGCTGCTCGCGATCACCGCATCGTTCCTGTTCATCGACCGCGGCACCACCACGACACGATTCATGAACGACCTCGGCGCGCAACCAGCGGCAGCGGTCTATTCGATCATCAACTTCAGCTACGGAGCACTCGTCATCGCGACGATGCTCGTCCTCGCAGCCCGGCAGTATCGGCACAGCGCCGGCATCCAGCGCCTCCCCGCCGCACTGCTCAGCCTGGGATCGGCGTTCGGTGTCACGCTCTGCCTCGCCGTGATCGTCATGGACATCGCCCACGCCGCCGACCACCTCGACCTCATGCACGCCATCCAGGCCGCCTACGATCCGCTTTCTGTCCTCACTTTCGTGTTCCTCTGCGCTGGGTTCGCGGTCCAGCCCGCCGTCCGCCGCGCCCAGCACCGCTCCCGGCGTCGGCACACGATCTCGTTCACCGCGCAGTTGGAGCCGCTCTGGCTCCGAGCGACACATGCACGGCCCGGGCTGAGCCAAGCCGACCCCCTCGCCGCCAACCGCGAAGACCCCGAAGGGCACCTCCACCGAGTGATCGTCGAAATCCGCGACGCGATGATCGACCCGCGCATTACCTTCGACATCAGCACCGACGACCGCGACCTACTCGAACGCGCCGAGACCCACCTCGTCGGAAGCGATAGCGCCCTCGCAGCGACCTTGCACGTTCCCAACGTTGAGGAGCGTGGAGCGTGATCGGCCGCATCGTGCTTGGCGGCGGGATCGCGGCGGCAGCGGCTGCCGGGCTCGGGTGGACCATCGCGCGGCGACTCACGGCACCCGTCGGCCCACGCACGTTCGACCTCACCATCCGCAGCGTTGAGCACGACGACAATGGCGACCTGATCGTGCTCGACCGAACCGAGCAGACCACCGCGCACGGCATCTACAACCTCTGGTTCGAGCACGGTGGGTGGGCGCAACTCTCCACCGAGGTCATCGGTCGCGGACCCACCCGGGTCGCCCGCAGAATCACGGGCCTCACATCGGGCTCCACTCCAAAGGCCGGCGACCGGACCTCCTGGAGCGGCATCTACTACGCCACCCCAGCCGACGCCGGACTCCACGCCCGTGACATCACCATCACGACCCCCGCCGGACGATGCCCGGCCTGGCGCATCGAGGGAGACCCCTCGGTCTGGGCGATACACATCCACGGCCTCGGCAGCACCCGCGCCGGCACCCTGCGCGGCGTCCTCGCCGCAACCGAACTCGGCTACACCTCCCTCGTCGTCAGCCACCGCAACACCACAGAAGGGCCACGAGTCGGCACCGGCCGAACAGCCCTCGGCCACACCGAGACGAGCGACGTTGACGAAGCCATCGGATACGCCGTTCGACGCGGAGCGCAGCAAGTCGTGCTCTTTGGCTGGTCAATGGGGGCCGCCATCGCCCTCCAACTCGCCGACCACCCGCGACACGATGGACTGATCGCCGCGCTCGTACTCGACTCACCAGTCCTCAACTGGACCGAAGTCATCAAGACCAACTGCGTTCGCAGTGGACTGCCCGCAGCAGCCGGGCACCTTGCGATCCCGTGGCTCACCGTCGGCCCGCTGGCTTGCGCAGTTGGCTCGCCGGGCAGCATCCCGCTCCGCTCCTTCAACTGGACCGCACGAACCGCAGACCTCGCGACGCCGACCCTGATCCTCCACGGCACCCGAGACGACTCCGTACCGATCCGGCTCTCACAAGCACTCAGAGACGCCCGCCCGGACCTCGTCGAGCTGGAGACCTTCGACGCCGACCACACCCTCTGCTGGAACACCGACCCCGACCCGTGGCGGGAAGCAGTGACCGCGTGGCTCAAGGCGCGTGTCCCACGCTGATCGGCAGAAGGGAGCGATCACTCTCGGCACCCACCTCGTTCGGCCACGCCCGGAGAAACCCAACTCAAGCCGTACCTCCGCCGGTATCATCGTGAGTGTTGGCCTGCCTGGGCCATTGAGCGAGGGAGGACCAACGTGGCTGAGCCGTGGCTGTCCGCAGACGACATCGCCGCCCACCTCGGGGTCACCAAAGACACTGTCTACACCTGGATCGCCGAGAAGGCCATGCCCGCCCACAAGGTCGGACGCCTCTGGAAGTTCCAAGCCAGCGAGATCGACGACTGGGTGCGTGCGGGTGCGGCGGCCAGCGACGACGAGACCGCTCAGCAGCCCACGCGAATGTCAGCGGTCGCTCCTACGATCGTGACAACGAGTACGGGAAGGGGAGCCGATGACGCTGAGTGAAGCCCAGCGGTTGGTGAAGTCCAAGCAGCGCGTTGCCGATCACGGCGAGGTGTTCACGCCGGGGTGGATGGTCGAGGACATGCTTGATCTCGTCAAGCACGAGTCCGAGCGGATCGACGCTCGCGTGCTTGAGCCCGCGTTTATGCGCAAGTCGGATGTCTCACGAGACAACGGTCGGAACGCGCTGGAGCAAGATGGCCTGGCCGCGTAGACATCGCCTGATTCGTTCTCAACCTATCGGCGGTTCAGTGTCAGGGGACGTCTGCGGTCAGGATGCCGCGTTCGATTAGGTGCAACCGTGTCTGATCGAGACTCAGCTCAGCAGCCTTATTGCAAACACGGCGGTGCGCCCAGCGCAGATTCTCTGGGCTATCTAGCCATTCGGGCGTGAGCTTGAAGTGCACTGGGCTGACCCCGTTTCGTAGGTCCGGTTGTTATGTGAGTCGTCCTGTCGTCCGCGGTCGCGGGCAGGGAGACTGGTCAGATCATGACGAACAGCAGGAAGCGGCACACCCCGGAGCAGGTCGTCCGCAAGCTCGGGCAGGCCGACAGGATGCTCGCCGACGGCGCCGACATCGCGGCGGTGTGCCGGGACCTCGGAGTCTCCGAGCAGACGTATTACCGGTGGCGGAACCAGTACGGCGGGCTCAAGGCCGACGACGCGAAACGGCTCAAGGAGCTCGAGAAGCAGAACGCAACCTTGAAGCGGCTGCTCGCGGAGGCGGAGCTGGAGAAGGCGGCGCTCAAGGAGCTGGCTGAGGGAAACTTCTAAGCCCGGACAGACGCCGCGCCGCCGTCGCTCACCTCAAGCGCAAGCTGCAGGTGAGCGAACGGATGGCGTGCCGTCTGGTCGGGCTCTCACGCTCCGCCTACCGGCGCCCGCGCAAGGGCGACACCGTCGCGGACCCGGACCGGGCGCTCAGGGACTGGCTGCGCGCCTGGGCGAAGAGCCACCCCCGCTACGGGTACCGACGCGCGTACCACGACGCCCGCGCCGAGGGCTGGGCCGTGAACCACAAGAAGATCCAACGCCTCTGGCGCGACGAAGGGCTCCGGGTCCCGCAACGCCGTCGCCGCAAACGCGTCGGGTCCTCCACCGTCGGCCCGCCTACAGCAGACGCACCGAACGTGGTGTGGGCCGTCGACTTCCAGTTCGACGCGGACGAGCAGGGCCGCCCGATCAAGATCTGCTCGATCGTCGACGAGCACACCCGTGAGTGCATCGGCGGGCTCACCGAACGGTCGATCACCGCCGACCGCCTCACCGCCCACCTCGAGGACCTCGTCGCCGTGCGCGGCGCCCCGGCTGTGCTCAGATCGGACAACGGACCGGAGTTCATCAGCGAAGCGATGGCCGACTGGGCCGGCACCCGCACCGGGCTGTCCTACATCCCGCCCGGCTCTCCGTGGCGCAACGGGTACGTCGAGTCGTTCAACAGCCGGATCCGCGACGAGTGCCTCAACATCAACAGCTTCTACTCACTCCTGCACGCCCAGGTCGTGATCGGCGACTGGAAGAACGAGTACAACCATCACCGCCGGCACTCCTCGCTCGGCTATATCGCCCCCGCCGACTACGCTCGGGAGTGCACCCATCGAATGGAAACCGACGACTCACAGATCGCCTGGACCTAACGAAGGGGGCGGCCCAATGAATACGGTGACATACCGCCTGATTGTCGGAACCACCGCGACCCCAAGACTGGAGCCACGCCGATCGCGACGCCCGCCTCCGTCGGGAGCAAGCCGGTGCTGATCTTCGTCCAGAACTCACGCTCCTTCACTCGCGGGTGCGATGGTGCGCCGGGTGACCGCATCGGCGCTCGCCCGGTCACTTCCTTCATCCAGTTCGATGGTCTTCCCACAACACCCTCCGATCAGGTGTTGCTTCCACCGGTTGAGCCCAGTCAATACCGTGCGATTCGCTACACCGAGCGACTCGCCGAAGCCGACGCGGTCGCGTCCGTCGGAACGGTCGGCGACAGCTACGACTGTCAGTTTGTTTCTGCCGGGTCGAGACTGATTCGGTAGTCCCGGCCGGCGCGGTCTGACCCTTGCTTACGATCGGCCCGAATGGTGCCTTTGCGTTGATCTGTCGACCGTCCGGCCGGGCTTGCAGTGAGCGCTGCCGCCGGTCGGGCGTGACCTGATAGGAGCCTGGAGCAGACTTTGAGAGCGTCCCCGTGACAGTCCTGTCCACCCGCCGGCGACAACGTGATTCCACGCTAACCGGCAGAAGGACAGGACACGATGACAGATCTCACCTCGACGCGATCGGGCCATATTGTGGTCGGCGTCGACACGCACAAACACATCCACGTCGCAGCCGTGATGGACACGGTCGGTGGCATCCTCTCGACGCTCACGATCCCCACCGACACCGGTGGGTTTCGGCAGCTACTCGCTTGGGCGGAAGGGTTCGGTCGGATCCTCGCGTTCGGGATCGAAGGCACCGGGTCCTACGGGGCCACCCTGACATCGTTCCTCCGTCGGCACGACATCAAGGTGGTCGAAGCGGGCAGGCCTGACCGTCGGCTTCGGCGAGCGAACGGCAAGTCCGACACTCTCGACGCAGAGAACGCCGCGCGAAGCGTGCTCGCCGGATTCGCGACCGCGATTCCGAAAACCGCCGACGGCGCCGTCGAGATGATCCGCCAGTTGAAAGTTGTGCATGATTCCGCGGTCGTGAACCGCTCCTCGACGATGATCATGATGAAAGCGATGCTCGTCCACGGCACGGACGAGATGCGCCGCGAGACGAACAGAATGTCACGCCCGAAGCTCGCCCGACACCTCGCTGCCTCACGACCGCGGAACCTGGACACTCCCGACGACGCGCTGCGCCACTCGGTCCGCACTTTGGCGCGACGCTGGCTTGCCCTGGACGCGGAAGCCAAGGAACTCGAAGAACTCATCGAGGCCCTCGTGCGCAGCACCGCCCCGCAGCTGCTCGAGCAGTTCGGGATCGGAGTCGACACCGCCGCAGAAATCCTCATAGTCGCCGGAGACAACCCGGAACGGATCCACTCCGAAGCCGCATTCGCCAAGCTCGCTGGCATCGCCCCCGTCCCAACAGGCTCGGGCATGAGCAGCGGGAAGCATCGCATCAACCACGGAGGCCACCGCCAGCTCAACGCCGCGATCTATCGGACAGTGATCGTGAGGATGCGGTTTCATGAGCCGACCATCGCGTACGTCGCCCGACGCACCGCTGAGGGCCGAAGCAAGCGAGACATCATCCGCTGCCTCAAGCGCTATGTGATCCGCGAGGTCTACCACCTCGTCAAAGCGCACCCCACGACCGGCGAAATCGGGAGTTGACAAATATAGGAGCTTCAACGCGATGGCCGAGGCGCTGAACTCGCGGTTCAAGGCCGAGTGCATCCGCAACCCGGTCATGCGCCCCAAGGGCGGGTGGGCGTCGGTCCGCGACGTCGAGATCGCGGTCGCCGAATACGTCGACTGGTACAACCGGCGCCTGCACGGCGAGATCGGACACGTCCCGCCCGCCGAGTTCGAGGCCGCCCACTGGGCATCCCACAAGCCCGTCAGCTACGTTGGAGAACAGGTTCCCGTCGGAGCCGGTTCCAGATAACCGAGCCTCCACGAAACCCGGGGCGCTTCAGAGGTTTGAGACAGGTGCATGCGGGGCGCATCCAACCACGGCCGTTCATAACTTGACCAAGCGGTGTTTTGGTCTCGGTGGCCATCCTGTCTGCTCCTGTTTCGTGGCTTGGCGAATCTGATGTCGGTCCGGTCGGGTATTCACCCGGACGTATCGCGGTCGAGGAACCTGGAGGTGCTGTGGGCTGGAGTCAGATCTAGCCGACGCAGCAACTGGGCGTTGAGCGCGACCACCACGGTCGAGGCGGACATGAGGATCGCGCCAACGCTCATCGGCAGTACGAATCCGATCGGTGCGAGCACTCCGGCGGCCAGCGGTACGGAGATGAGGTTGTAGCCGGCGGCCCACCAGAGGTTCTGCTTCATCTTCCGGTACGAGGCCCGAGAGAGGTCGATGACCGACAGCACCGAGCGCGGGTCCGAGCTGGCCAGGATGACACCGGCGGAGGCGATGGCCACGTCGGTGCCTGCGCCGATGGCGATGCCGACATCGGCTTGGGCCAGTGCCGGGGCATCGTTGACTCCATCGCCGACCATGGCCACCTTGCGGCCCTCGCCCTGAAGTTCGGCGACCATGGCGGCCTTGTCCTCCGGCCGGACCCCGGCGAAGACTCGGTCGATGCCCAGCTCGGCGGCGACGGTGTCGGCCACGGCCTGGGCGTCGCCGGTGATCATCACGACCTGCGCACCGGCAGCGTGGAGCGCATCGATGGCGTCGCGGGACTCGGACCGGACCTCATCGGCCAACCGCAGCGCGCCGATCACCTGGCTGTCGGCAAGGATGTGCAGGATGATCGCGCCCTCGGTGCGCCACTCATCGGCGACGGCGAGTTCGTCGAGGCCATGCTGGTCCAGGAGGTGGGGGCCGCCGACCTCGACTACGGTGCCGTCCACCCTGGCCCTCACACCCACAGCGGGCGAGGAGGAGAAGTCGGTCGCCTCGGCCACGGCCAGCTCACGGGCGCGCGCCGCCCCGACCACGGCCCTTGCCAGCGGGTGCTCGCTGTCGCTCTCGGCTGCTGCGGCCAGAGCCAGCACCTCGTCTTCGGTGTGCCCTTCGATCGGTTCGATCCCGGTGACGTTGGGCTCGCCCTTGGTCAGGGTTCCGGTCTTGTCGAACAGGACGGTGTCCACCGTTCGCATCGACTCCAGCGCGAGGCGGTCCTTGACCAGCACTCCGCCGCGGGCGGCGCGTTCGGTGGCGATCGAGACCACCAGCGGGATCGCCAACCCCAGTGCGTGCGGGCAGGCGATCACCAGCACGGTGATCGTCCGTACCACCGCCGTATCCGGCATCCCTAGGAAGCTCCAGATGACGGCGGTGATCGCGGCCGCACCGAGTGCGAACCAGAACAACCAGGCCGCCGCCGTGTCGGCGATGCGCTGAGCGCGCGAGGATGATGTCTGCGCGTCGGTCACCAGCTTCTGGATACCGGCCAGGGCGGTGTCCTCGCCGATCGCGGTGACCTCGATGCGCAAGCCTGAATCGGTGGCCACCGTGCCGGCGACCACCTGCTCGCCGGTCTCGCGTCGGACGGACTTGGATTCGCCGGTGACCATGGATTCGTCCATGCTCGCCGAGCCGTCGGTGATTCTGCCGTCGGCGGGCACGGAGGCGCCGGGGCGCACGATGACGATGTCACCGACCGCGAGGTCGGCCGGAGCGACTGTGACCACGTCGTCGCCGTCGATCTTCTCGGCCTCGTCGGGCAGCAGGGCAGCCAAGGAATCGAGTGCGGAGGTGGTCTGCGCCAGGGAACGCATCTCGATCCAGTGGCCCAGCAGCATGATGACCACCAGCAAGGCCAGTTCCCACCAGAAGTTCAACTCGTGATCCAGAATTCGCAGACTCGCGCCCCAGGAGGCGATGAACGCCACGGTGATCGCCAGGCCGATGAGAAGCATCATGCCGGGTTGGCGGGCGCGGAGCTCGGAAACCGCGCCGGTCAAGAACGGCCGGCCGCCCCAGACATACATCACGGTGCCCAGAATTGGGGAGACCCACCACACCCATCCGGCATCGGGGAGCTGGTAGCCCAGGAGGTCGGCGAACATGTCGTTGAAGCCCACCACTGGCACCGCCAGAACCAGCATGATCCAGAACAGCCGCCTGAACTGCCCGACGTGGTCGCCGTGGCCTGCATGACCGCCGTGGTCCTCGTGCCCGGCGTGGTGCTGGCCGGCCTGACCGTGATCGCCATGGTGGCCGGCGTGCTCGTCACGGTGTGCTGGGTCATGATCTGGACTGCCGTAATGGAAAGGCGCGTGATGATGGTCGTGACCGCCGCCATCGGAGTGCTTGTCGCCGTGATCCGTGGCGCCCGAGTGCGTGTCGGGATGGTCTCCGTGCTGCTCAGGTGTGGGTGATTCTGGCGTTCGGTGATGATCGGGTCGCGTCATCATGCTCCTTTCTTTACCCGGTGTGGGTATGCGGCGGGCGGGCTTAAGGACACCCGGCTCGTCAGCCAATGGAAGCGGCCCAGTGCCGGTGGTCGTTCCCATGGTGGTTATCTGTTGTCATGTGTTCGTCTTCGGATTTGCCGGTTAATCACCCACGCCCCCGGTGGTGTCGGTGGAGCCAGCCTTAGGGCACCACGATGATCTTTCCAGCGGCGTGTCCGGTCTCCACTGCGGCAATCGCCTGATCTGCTTGATCAAGGGCGAACTGAGCGTCCACGTGGGGATCGACCAGTCCGTATTGGATGACCTCGGTGATCTTGGCCATGGCCTCATCCGTGCGTGCCAGGGCCAGGCCGCCCAGCTCGGCGGCGGTGTCTGGGTCCGCTGCGGAGATGATCCGGGTTCGGTCGGGCACCAGGTCCGCAACAGCACGCAGCGCATCGCCACCGACGAGATCAACAATCAGGTCGGGGCCGTCGGCACTCACCTGCCGCACCCGATCGGCCACCCCTGGACCGGATTCGATGAAGGTGGCACCAGTTGACTCGACGAGTTCCCGCTTGGTTGCGCTGGCCACGCCGATGACCGTGAACTCGTGCACGCGACCAATCTGGGTCGCCATCAGTCCCACTCCGCCGCCGGCGCCGAGCAGTAGCAGGGTCTGGCCAGGTTTGAGTTCAATCTGGTGGGTGGCGTCGTAGGCCGTGGCTGCGGCCACCGGGATGGTGGCCGCGTCGGCGAAGGAGATCTCCTCGGGCTTGGCCACAGTCGTGGAGGCGCGCAGCAGTGTGTGCTCGGCCATTCCACCCTGCCCGGGCGCCACCAGGCCGAGCACCTCGTCGCCCACGGCGAAGTCCTCGACCCCGTCGCCGACCTCAGTGACTACGCCGGCGGCTTCACGGCCCATCGGCGCCGGCAGGCTCCAGTGACGGCCCAGCTGGCCTTCCCGGATCTTCCAGTCCGCCGGATTTACACCGGCGGCTCGGACTTCGATGGCCAGTTCCCCGGGCCCGGGCGTTGGAACAGGC
Source organism: Microbacterium sp. No. 7 (assembly GCF_001314225.1). NCBI lineage: Bacteria > Bacillati > Actinomycetota > Actinomycetes > Micrococcales > Microbacteriaceae > Microbacterium > Microbacterium sp. No. 7. Next base: position 2,578,781 of record NZ_CP012697.1, on the reverse strand, counting down.
CCCTCGATCAGTTGCTGGGTCTCGGGTCCGCCGTAGCCGGTGAAGACATAAACCTTGGACATGAATCGAATCTCCTTCTGATCTGGACTGGGTGGCGCGTCGTCGACGTCCCGGGTGGGTCTTTCGTGGCGGTGGCGGTCAGGACCGGGGCGGTTCGTCCTCACCGGCGGCTTCGGCGGCGTCAGCCTCTTCCCGGGTGGCGAATACGGCGCCGGTAGCGTGCTCGGGTGGGCTGTAGATGGTGTACAGCACCAGCGGCTCGTCGCCGGTGTTGCGGAAGTTGTGCTGGGCACCGGCGGGTACCGCGCACTGGTCACCGGCATCGATGGGGTGGGTGTGGCCATTGAGGTCGGCTTCGCCGGTTCCGGAGACGAAGGTCAGGATCTGATCGGTGTGTTCGTGGACCTCGTCTCCGATCTCGCCACCGGGCGGAATGGTCATCACCACGATCTGGGTGTGTTCTCCGGTCCACAGCACCTTCCGGAAGTCAGGATTGTCCCTGGCCACGTCCTCGATGGTGAAATGCTCGACGTTGTCGCCAAGGGTGAAGTTCTTTTCGCTCATGGTCGGTCTCCTCTGTTTCGTGTGTTGATTTTGGTGTTCGCGTCGTTGTTTTGAGTCTTGGAGGTGCCCGGTGTCCGGGGTGGGTCCATTGCCCCGGGATGGGCGTCAGGCGGCCACCTGCTCCGCAGCTGTCCCGATGGTGCGTTCACTCTTTGGCATCGTCGTGGAGTCTCGGGTGTTTCGCAGCAGCCGCATCGCGTTGGCGATCACCACGAGCACGGAGGCTTCGTGGACGAGCATGCCGATCGACATGGTCACTCCGCCGGCGAAGACTCCGGCCAGTAGCAGCACCACGGTGATCAGGGCGATCGCGATGTTCTGCTTCATCACGTTCACGGTTCGCTTGGCCAGGCCGATGGCCTCGGGCAGCTTGAGCAGGTTGTCGCCCATCAGGGCGATGTCCGCGGTCTCCACGGCCACGGCCGAGCCTGCCGCACCCATCGCCACGCCGATGTTCGCGGTGGCGAGAGCCGGAGCGTCATTGACGCCGTCACCGACCATCGCGATCGTGTGGCCCTGGCGCTGTAGCTCGGTGACAGCGTCCAGCTTGTCCTCAGGGAGCAGGGAGGCGTGGATCTCGTCGATCCCGGTGGCTTTGCCGACGGCCTCGGCCACCAGTCGGGTGTCACCGGTGAGCATGACGACCTTCTCGACGCCGGCCCGGTGCAGTCGCGCGACCATCTCCGGTGCGTCCTGGCGGATCTGGTCCGCGACGGCGACGACGCCGATCACCCTCCCGTCAACAGCGACGATCATAGGTGTTTTCCCGGCGGCGGCCAGGTCCTGGGCGGCCTGCGCAGCCTCGGCGATGCCCGAGGCAATGCCGTACTGCTCCAGTAGCGGCGGGTTGCCGATCAGCACCTGGCGGCCATTGACGTTCGCCACGATGCCCTTGCCGGGGACCGGGGTGACGGCGCCGGGGATGCCCTGCGGGGCAACGCCCTCCTCGCGGGCGGTCTCCAGGATGGGGCGGGCCAGTGGGTGTTCGGAGCCGGCCTCAGCTGCCGCGGCCCAGCGCAACACCTCCGTACGGTCGAGCGTGGAATCCAGGATGATGACGTCGGTCAGCTGCGGTTTGCCCTCGGTGAGGGTGCCGGTCTTGTCCACGGCGACCGCCGTGATCTTCGCGGAGGTCTCCAGGAACTCGCCGCCCTTGATGAGGATGCCGTTGCGCGCGGCGCGGCCGATGCCCGCCACGATGGCGACCGGGATGGAGATCACCAGGGCGCCCGGGCAGCCGATGACCAACAGGGTCAGGGCCAGCACCACGTCTCCGCTGATAAGTCCGGCCACCAGGGCCAGGACCATGACGGCGGGGGTGTACCACGTGGAGAACCGGTCGATGAAGGCCTGGGTCTTGGCCTTGGCGTCCTGAGCCTCTTCCACACGGTGGATGATGCGGGCCAAGGTGGTATCTGCGCCGATGCCAGTGGCCAGGACCTGTAGGAAGCCGCCGCGGGAGACGGTGCCGGCGAAGACCTGCCCGCCTTTAGTTTTCTCCACCGGGATGGACTCGCCGGTGATGGAGGCCTCGTCGATGGCACCGGTGCCGGAGACGACCTGGCCGTCCACGGGGACCTTCGCACCGTTCTTGACCAGGACGATCTCGCCCATTCTCACTTGCCCGGCAGGGATCTCCTGTTGCTCGCCATCGCGCACAACGATCGCGGAATCCGGGGCGACGGCGACGAGTTCGGCCAGTGCCGAGCGGGTCTTGTTCAGGGTCGCAGCTTCCAGCGCGTGGCCGATCGCGAACAGGAACGTGACCGCCGCGGCCTCCCAGAAGTTGCCGATGATGACCGCACCGATAGCCGCAACCGACACGAGCAGGTCGATGCCGACGACCTTGGCGATCAGCGCGCGCACCGCCTTCACCACGATCCCGTAGCCGGCAACCACGGCCGCGGCGATCATGAAGACATCCCCGAGGGTGAAAGCCGCGCTGGCGTGGGTGGCGTGGGCCCCGGCGTCGAGCCACCACTGGGGGCTGACGGTGAGGTTGGCGACACCCCCGGCCAGCCACTGGATGGCGAAGGAGATGATGATGAGCACGCCGGACACGACGGGGACTGACCAGTTCCCATAGACCCATTTTTGGAGCCTGTTCACTTTCGGGTACGACCTTTCTGGGTCTCGTGCCAGCAGACCGGCAGAGTGGAATGTCGGAAGGATGTCCGCAGGCGGCCCGCGGGGGCCGTTGGCCTCAGAAGGCAGACGGTGCGGCCCTGTAGCCGGCTTTGGCGATAGCGGCGACGAGGTCATCCACGGAGATGCGCTCGGCGTCATGGTCGACCTCGATGCGGGCGGAGGCGAAGTGGACCTTCACGTTCTCGACACCCTTGAGTCGCCCGACCTGCTTCTCGATCTTCGCCACGCACGACGGGCAGGAGAATCCCTCCGCTCTCAGGACGGTGTGAGTGGTGGTGGGGGTGGAGGTGGAGGTGGCCATTGTGGACCCCTTTCGTGATGTGTTCCTTATTGGTACCTTCACGATAGGTTTGCGGCGCCCGGAACTCCTTGACATAGATCATGTTCGGTGCGCGCCTGCTACCGAGGCGTCGCTGCCGCTGCCGCTGCCGCTGCCGCTGTCCGGTCCCGCGGCGCCGATGCCGACTCCGGTAGACTTGCCACATGCCTGTGGATGATTTGTGCGTCAGCCGCGTGCCGATCTTCCAAGGACTCACCCGCGAGGAGCAGTTGCGGGTCGCGGAGTTCGTCCGCCCGGTGCATGTTGCCAAGGGAGAGACGGTCTATTCGCCAGGACAGTCGGTGTCGCGTCTGTTGGTGATGCACAGCGGACAGCTCAAGGTCAGCCATGCGGCGGCCAATGGCCAGGAACAAATCCTGCGCACGGTGACCGACGGTGATGTCGTGGGCGAACGGGCCTTCCTGACCGGCCACCTGCCCAATGACCTCGTCGTCGCGCTGGAAGACAGCCGGATGTGCGTCTTCGACCACACCGACCTCTCGGCCCTGCTGCGCGACTACCCTGATGTCGGTCTGCGGATGCTGCGGACTCTGTCCGACAGGCTCGCCTCCGTCGAGCGATTGCTGGCCGCCATCACCTCCAGCGATGTCAGTGCCCGCATCGCGGCCTACTTGCTGGATCTGCCCGGCAGCATCCGAGATGGCGTGCCCACAGTGTGGCTGCCGTTGGCGAAGTACGAAATCGCCTCCTATCTGGGCACCACGCCAGAAACTCTGAGCCGACGCCTTGCCGCGCTCTCCGCCTCCGGTGTCATCGAACTCCACGGGCGTCGTGATGTCACGATTCTCGACATTGATGGGCTCGAACGCGTAGCCACACCTCGATAGACCGGTATCGCCATGGCTTGGCTAAAGGTGGCGTGCGACCGGGCCCGTATGCGGCTTGCCCCGTCCTCGGGTGCGTAAGCATGGTCACATCAGCATCATGAGGATGAGAAATAGCAGGAAGCCGCCGGCTGCCATCGCGATGGTGCCGGTGCTCTCTTTGATTTCGTAGGCTTCGACCAACAGCTCTGCGACGGCGGTGAAAAGCAGGGCGGCGGCACCAAAGCCGAGGCCTGCGATCAGCACGGGGGCTGAGACACCGGCGAAGACGACAGCGCCGAGCACCGCGCCGATAGGCATCATGACCGCAACGAAGGCGCCGACACCGATCGCGGTGCCGAGGGAGCCGCCGCCCGCGCGCGCGGATCCCGCTGTGGAGGCGGCGACGAACAGAAGCTCGATCGACAGCGCGATCGCGATCAAGAGGGCTGCCGCCCCGCCGGCGGACAAGGCGATGCCGATGATGGCGCCGTCGATCAAGACAACGACCGCGAGGGCGACGACGAGGCGAGCAGCCCGTCGAGTTCTTGAAGGCTGTCGGGCATACGGGGCAGCCACCCGTCGGCGACCCATGCGTTCCGCGGCGAGGTCCCTAACTCGCTGTGGGTCCGGTCGTTGTAGGTGCCGATGAATTCGCCGATCGCACGATCGAGCCCTGCGAGGTCGAGGACAGGCGTTGGTGTCCGGCTGCCGGGTCCGAGGTGGCCGGGTAGCGTGGCCAGGAGTTCGGTGTTGATGGTGCCGAAGAACCTCTCGATCTTTCCTCGCCCTTGGGGTCGACCGACGGTCGAGTGGATGATCCGGGTGTGCAGGGCGAGAGCGGTCCGCTCGAGGTGGTGGCTGATGAAGTCGGAGCCGTGATCGACGTGCAGGATGTCGGGGATGCCGCACATCGCCCACGCTGGGTCTGTCTTTCGCCAGATCGCCTGCCGAAGAGCGAGGGCAGTGTTGATGGCTGAGGGGGCGCCGGTGAAGACCATGTATCCGCAGATGGCGCGGGAGTAGTCGTCCATCACCGTGGTCAGCCAGGGGCGGTCGGGTTTTCCGTCGGCGCCGACGATGAGGATGTCGAGTTCGGTGTGATCGGATTGCCAGGTTTGGTTGGGCTGTCCCGCGCGGCGGCGGAAGACGAGCTCGTGCTTGTCCCGATACGAGACCGGCCCTTCAAGTGCCAGGGTGACAAGGGCAGGATCGAGTGCTTGGACAATTTGCCGTACGGTCGCATAGGTCGGTGACGGCAGCTCGTGCGCTTGCGCATCCGCGATGGCAAGACGATGCAGCGTGGCGACACTGGGCCGTGGCCGAGTGAGCGCCAACCGCTCGACGAAAGCGACCGTCTCGGCCGAGGTTCGGCGGACACCCTTGTCTGTGCGCGCATGAGGGTCGAGGGCTGCGACGCCGCCTACTCGGTATGCTCGCCGACGGCGCCGACATCGCGGCGGTGTGCCGGGACCTCGGAGTCTCCGAGCAGACGTATTACCGGTGGCGGAACCAGTACGGCGGGCTCAAGGCCGACGACGCGAAACGGCTCAAGGAGCTCGAGAAGCAGAACGCAACCTTGAAGCGGCTGCTCGCGGAGGCGGAGCTGGAGAAGGCGGCGCTCAAGGAGCTGGCTGAGGGAAACTTCTAAGCCCGGACAGACGCCGCGCCGCCGTCGCTCACCTCAAGCGCAAGCTGCAGGTGAGCGAACGGATGGCGTGCCGTCTGGTCGGGCTCTCACGCTCCGCCTACCGGCGCCCGCGCAAGGGCGACACCGTCGCGGACCCGGACCGGGCGCTCAGGGACTGGCTGCGCGCCTGGGCGAAGAGCCACCCCCGCTACGGGTACCGACGCGCGTACCACGACGCCCGCGCCGAGGGCTGGGCCGTGAACCACAAGAAGATCCAACGCCTCTGGCGCGACGAAGGGCTCCGGGTCCCGCAACGCCGTCGCCGCAAACGCGTCGGGTCCTCCACCGTCGGCCCGCCTACAGCAGACGCACCGAACGTGGTGTGGGCCGTCGACTTCCAGTTCGACGCGGACGAGCAGGGCCGCCCGATCAAGATCTGCTCGATCGTCGACGAGCACACCCGTGAGTGCATCGGCGGGCTCACCGAACGGTCGATCACCGCCGACCGCCTCACCGCCCACCTCGAGGACCTCGTCGCCGTGCGCGGCGCCCCGGCTGTGCTCAGATCGGACAACGGACCGGAGTTCATCAGCGAAGCGATGGCCGACTGGGCCGGCACCCGCACCGGGCTGTCCTACATCCCGCCCGGCTCTCCGTGGCGCAACGGGTACGTCGAGTCGTTCAACAGCCGGATCCGCGACGAGTGCCTCAACATCAACAGCTTCTACTCACTCCTGCACGCCCAGGTCGTGATCGGCGACTGGAAGAACGAGTACAACCATCACCGCCGGCACTCCTCGCTCGGCTATATCGCCCCCGCCGACTACGCTCGGGAGTGCACCCATCGAATGGAAACCGACGACTCACAGATCGCCTGGACCTAACGAAGGGGGCGGCCCAGCACGACACCGAGTCCGAACGGAACGATGTGCGCCACCTGCAACGGATTCTCGGCCGATCCGTCTTCGCCGCAGACAGAGCACGAATTGGAGGCGGCGATCACCTTTCGAACGTAGCGAACTGGCCGTCGGCGCAGGTACGTCTGATGCTCCGCATCTGTGAGAAAGACTCGTCCATCGAAGCCGACGTTTCCACGCCTACCCATGGGCACCGCCGCAGGATCGAGTGCGCCATCGGTCGCATCATCTTCGGAACCGTCCGCACTGTCGGACATTAGGCGAGCGCCTTGTTGACCGCCGTTGACAGCGAACGCCACGCCTCACGCTCCGAATCATCGAGCGCTGCCGTCCCGTTCGCGCTCAACCACTTTGCGAAGGCGCGAGACAGCTTCCACTTGGACGCTCCAGGATGCTCGGCGACGAGAACCTCCATGAGAGGTCGAGTGGGCTGGCTCTGCACGGTCTCGACGCTGTCCCACCCGAGCTCGTCTCGAGCAATCTGAGCAAGTGTCTGACGCAGGAGATCCTCGATTTCGGCATGTTGCACGACGCTGATGTGATCACCAGTTCGGAGGATCCTCTTCGTGCTCAGAAGTTGCCACAGCGCCTCCTGTTCGGCGGCCAGATCGCCGGCAGAATCCGAGTCCAGAAGAGCCGCCACTTTGAGGCTCTGGCTGGTGAGAATCGTGCTGTAGTAGACGACCTTGCTTGCACTTCCGGCGGGAACAATTGCGATGTCGCCATCCAGCGCTGGTCCGCCGTCCGAGGAGAAGGCGGCGTTCAGTGCCTCGATGATGAGGAGGTCGGTGATGCCCTCAACCACCAGGTTCCGCTGGTGAGTGAACATGCTCTGCGCGAGGTCGTACCCGAGCGCCGCCTGGAGCGGGTAGATCGACTTTGGATCGTCGACGGCCAGGCGAGTATGGACTTTCGTCCCGACCTTGCGGTCCACCATCTCGACCACCCGAACGAGATCCAGCTCGTCCGCTCCCACCATGAAGGGGGAATGCGTCGTGTAGATGATCTGATTCCCCTCCGCCAGGGCGGACACAGTCTTGCGGAACTCTTGCTGTTTGAGCGCGTGGAGGCTGAGACCGGGCTCATCGAGTAGCAAGACTGCGTTTCGGAGATCATCCTTTGCCTGCGCATGGAAAACGACGAAAAATGAGACGAGCCAGCGGAAGCCCTCGCTTCGTTGGTCGAGTTCGACTGGAATCCCGAGTTCATCCTCGACGAGCGTCTGAAGGTATTGTCCGTCGACATCGAGCCGAAGCGTGAGGGAGTCATCGTTCCATACGCGACGAATCTCAGCCGTCAAGCGCGCACCAGCCGTCTGCAGCGCGCGCTTGCGTTCTGTGAGCCTGCGTTCGTGCGCGGCAAGAGCAGCCTTGTATCGTTCCTGCTCCTGGACATCGGTGTCATAGTTGACGCCCTTTGTAGGAGCCTCCGAGTCCATATTCGACAGCTCGCGGGCCGTGAATCCGAGAAACTTCAGCAACTGCAGGTTGCCGAAATCGTAGTCCAGGTCAATCTCGCCTGATTCCTCCCGTTCCGCGAGGCGGTTCAGGTGGATTCGTGGGCGCACCGAGAAGTAAGAGGAGAAGTAGACGAACGGTGGCAATTTCGACAGGAGGTGCTTGCCAACCTCGTCTTGTCCCTTCGCCTCTTTGACGACGGAATCCAGCGCATCCCAATAGCCTTCGGCGGCAGAACCGTCGGCGAACAGCGGCAATAGCGAATCCAGGTGGTCGCGAAGTTCATCCGCGGTTTCGCCACTGATCGGATCACTTTGGCCGCGGCTTGCCCTCCAGGCAGTCAGCCCCTGAGCGGCGGCCTTCGCGTCTTCGCTCGACTGCTTCGACATCGCACTCGTGAGGCGAACGATGCTCTTATCGACGTCTCCGAGCGAGACCGAAGGTTGCAGTCCCGTAACGCGGTAGGTGCGCTTGCCACTGAGCCAAGCCGTCATCTCAAGCCGGATGTCAGAGTCGTTCGCGAGACCAAGTCCCTCAACATCATTTGCGTCGGGCGTCAGGACGACCTTCGCAACGGCCATCCGCTCGCGATCCAGATTCCCGCGACGGATGTCATCAACCATCGGCGCGGGCGCGTCAAAAAGCCAGTCAATCTTGGGCGTGTCGGGCGTCGGACTAACGAGCTGGATCGCCTTCAGCAGCGCTGTCTTTCCTGCTTCGTTGATCCCAACCAGGATCGTCTTGTCAGCTTCAACGCCGAACTCTCCACTATCGACGATGCAGCGATAGTTGGTCACAACTGCTGATTCGATCCTCATCCCTGAGGCTCCTTCCGATTTGATTTCTTGGTCTGCGCACGCTCGGCGCAGTCGCCGCTTGCCCCTCGCTAGTTTTCAAAGCCGGAGCTCGGGTCGAACTTGAGGACGCGCGCGTTCTCGGAGATCGTGCGCACCTCGCCCTCGTCGAAGCCATCGCCCTTGCTCGCCTGGATGTCGATGGTGATCTCGAGCTTCGCGCCGGCGCCCGCAAGGCGATCGATGATCTCGCGGGTCACGTTTCCGATATCCCGTGAATAGCGATCGGGGTCGACCTTCACCGACCCGAAGTAGCGGCTCGGGCTTCGCTGTGCGGCGATGTCTTCGACCGCCGTTGTCGACTCCTCCGCTTCATCATCGACCATGACAATGTCGATCGGGCCCAGCTCTGCGGCACCCTCCTCAGATGCGCGCCGGGCGGCTTCCCGAGCGGCGGCTGCGCGGTCTGCAGATGCCTGCTCGTCTGCAATGTTCCAGTCCACGAGGAGCGTGCTATCGGTGACCTGGATCGCCACGTTGTGAGCCGGGGGCACGATCAGTCCGCGATAGCGTCTTGCGTCAGTGTCCTTCGTTGCCGCGATTGCGAACTTCTCGCCGTCGACGAGCACGGAGTTCACTGAGCGTTCGATGGCGGCGTCCAGAGTCTCTCGCCGCACGAGACGTGGCAGGTACACGTACCGTGCGAAGTAGCCCCAAAGTTCGCCGACGGTGATCTCTCCCTTGTCGCGCCACAGCTGACCGAGTTCCTGATGCAGTGTCGCGCCGAGAATTGGTGCGCCGAACTCGGTCACGAGCTGATCGTCACGGGAGAGCTTCGCGGCGACGCGCTCCGCGAGGGAGCGGCCGCTCGAGTCGGGCACTTTGTCCGTGATCAACTCGAACGGCTTGGTGGCGTCAAATTGCTCGGGGTAGACCGCCCACACGAAGGTGTCGCGGATCCGATCTGAGACGGTCCGGTCGAGACGCGTGACCCAGTCGTCTGTCTGCCTGCGCTGTTGCACCGATAGGTTGAGGCTCTCGCTGGTCGCCTGCACACGTCTCCACGCGAGGAAGCTACGAGCAGCGGCCTCGAGGCTCTCCAGTTCGCTCTTGTCGGCGACGAGGAAAACGAGCGTGTTGCGGTACACGCGCTGGCTGCCACCCTTGGCTTCGACCGCGTCACGCACCCACTGGTGGGCCGATGAGTCGGCACCGTCCGACTTGCGCCGCGAGTGGCGCGGGTGGACGATGACCAGTCGCGCGTCTTCGAGGTCGGGGATGTCAGCGCTGGATGCCGGGGCGACGTGCACTCGGTCGAATACACCGCGCGCGCGTTCCTCGATGCGGAGGCGCTCCGTGATTTCGTTCCAGACAGTCTCGACGTCTTCACGGAGCCGCTCGGCATAGTCGTTCGCGGTTTTCGTCACCGACGGCTGGGTGTCGAACCAGTAGTGACCCTGCTCCTCGTAGAAGTACGTCGAACGTTGCGCGAGCTGTTCGATCGCGCTGCCGAAGTTACCCAGCGTGTCACCGGGTGCGGCCGTGCCCAACCAGACGTACTGCTTGTCGAGGCCTTTTCGCGACGCCTTGATTCGAGGTGCCGCGCCCATGAAGATCGTGCGAGCGATGCGCTGTGTGACGAATCGCTGACCAAGGTTCGGACGATCCAGGTCGATCTGCTGCGCCATCGATCCAGGCCCGTCGATGTCGGAGTCGATGATTGGCTTCCATTGATCCTCGAGGTACTGGGTCAGATCCGTGTTGACGGTCGTGGCCTCGAGTGGCACGTTGCCGGGGAGGATCAGCGGTGAGGTGTCGTTGGATGCCCAGAGTTCGTGCACGATCGACGACACAAGCTTGAGCACGCCTCGTGTGCGCTGGAAGCGCTCGAGCGTTGACCAGTCCTCGTACAGACGGTCGAGCAACTCGGGATGCAACGGATAGGACGCACGGATGCGCTGCTCGTAGTCATCACTCGGAGCCGCGGCATCCCGCGGGAAAAGCGCCGTATTGCTCCGATAGAGCGTGACGAAGCTTCGGGCAACAGCGGAGATCGTGGTGAGGCCTTCAGCGTTGGGTGCCTGGAAGAGACGGCGTCGAACGATCTCAAAGGATTCGTCTTTGCTCGACGGACGCCACTGATCGGCGACACGGCGGATCACGTTCTGCAGACGCTCCAACGCAAGCTGACCGTTGGCGCCACCGATCTCGATGTCGCTTCCGCTCCCCGCCTCGCCGGTATCGGATGCCGGAATCGAAACGACCAGCATCGCTCCCGGCACTGACCGGACCACCTCGGTCAGCGACTGAGCGAACGTGAACTGCGTTTCGAACGATCCGGCCGGAAGCTCCTTGTCCGTCACAAGCTGCCGGGCGTATGCGACCCACTCGTCGATCAGGATCAGCGCGGGCGAGTACTTTGCGATCAGCGTGTGCAGCGCTTCGCCCGGGTTCGTGCCGGCACGGTCATCTGCCGCAATCAGGTCGTGCGCCTCGCGTCCGCCTAGCTGCCAGGCGAGCTCACCCCAGAGCGTGCGCACTTCGGTCCCGTCATCCTTGATGAGCGGCGAGCCTGCTTTCAGGTACGTTCCGACAAGCGCCACCCGCTTGGCCCCCAGCGCTACGAGATCGGGGTTGCCGTTCTCTGCGATGAGTTCTTGGAGCTCCTGCGGGAAGTCCTTCGCGGGGGTGTCACTGAAGAGGTGGTATAGCGCAAGCATCGAGTGTGTCTTGCCGCCACCGAAGTTTGTCTGCAGGTTGACGACGGGGCTCGCGTTGCCGTCACCGCTAACGCGCCGTAGCGCGCGGGACAGCAAATCTCGCAGACCCGAAGTGAGGTAGGTGCGGGTGAAGAACTCGACGGGGTCGCCGTACTCGGGGCTCGTCGCCTGACCGGTTCGGACCAAGTGCAGGTCGGCGGCGAACTCGGATGCGGTGAACTCGCCTCGCGCGACGTCGTCGTGAGGGCGAATGACCTCACGCCAGGGCCGCAACCCCGAGCCTGGGTCGAGGGAGACGATAGTGCGCTTGACCTGTTTACGAGTTTGGTCCTCGAAGACCGTGCGCTGAAGATCGATGCGGAGCTTGCGGACGTCCTCGGCGGAGTCAACCGCGCCGACCGCGTGAAGCAGGCGCTCGATCGTGTCGAGTGCCCGCGCGGCATCATCTGAACCGAACGGTTCGTTGTGAGCCCACAGATTGCGCGTCTCACGGAGCTCGGAACCGAACCCCTGCTGCGCGCGGGACAGCACGTCCTTAAACCGATAGCCCTGCTCCGTAATCGCGCGAAGCTGTACCTGAACGTCGTGCTTCGTCAGCGTTCGCGCCGGCCCACCCCGACGTTGGGCATCCTCTTGAGCCCAGGCGGCTGGCCAGTCCTGTGTGCCATAGGCCGCGGTCATCACTTCATCAACGGAGTCGAGTAGTCCTTCCGACAACAGGTCGAAAGCCTTGCCCACGCGGTCACGGTTGTTCATCGCCATCGAGCTCAGTCCCCATCCTCATCGAAGTCAAACGCTTGCTGCACTGCACGCGGCGCCCCCCCGTGCTTGCGCGCCTGCTCGTTCACGTCACCCCATGCGCTCACGAGGCCGTTGAAGAGAATGGCGTCCTTGGCGTCGTGCTTCTTCTCCGCCTCATGGAAAAGGAGAAAGCCGAGCTCCTTCACTGCGTCGAGATTCAACCGAGCCTGCACTGCCGGGAGCAACGAAGCGACCTGGTCAGCGCCGTGCTTGGCCATCACCGCAGCCAGACGTATGGTGGCCTCCCAGACGCTGACGCGCTCGTCGGTTTCAATATCCCACGAGTCCTCCAGTTGGCCGGGCGCAAGTAGTCGTGCCTTTCCGCCTTTGGTTTCGAATATTCCGCCGCGCTCGAGGGTTCCAATCGAAGTGTCTGAGGCGCGCGCCAACTGATCAGCGATGCCTGAGCTTTCCCGATCCCAGCCATACTGGCGATACCACTTCACCGCGAAGCGCGTGTCGGGGTCAAAGTCACTCTCTTGCTCGCCTAGGACCTCGTCCAGTGGGCCGCCCCCTTCGTTAGGTCCAGGCGATCTGTGAGTCGTCGGTTTCCATTCGATGGGTGCACTCCCGAGCGTAGTCGGCGGGGGCGATATAGCCGAGCGAGGAGTGCCGGCGGTGATGGTTGTACTCGTTCTTCCAGTCGCCGATCACGACCTGGGCGTGCAGGAGTGAGTAGAAGCTGTTGATGTTGAGGCACTCGTCGCGGATCCGGCTGTTGAACGACTCGACGTACCCGTTGCGCCACGGAGAGCCGGGCGGGATGTAGGACAGCCCGGTGCGGGTGCCGGCCCAGTCGGCCATCGCTTCGCTGATGAACTCCGGTCCGTTGTCCGATCTGAGCACAGCCGGGGCGCCGCGCACGGCGACGAGGTCCTCGAGGTGGGCGGTGAGGCGGTCGGCGGTGATCGACCGTTCGGTGAGCCCGCCGATGCACTCACGGGTGTGCTCGTCGACGATCGAGCAGATCTTGATCGGGCGGCCCTGCTCGTCCGCGTCGAACTGGAAGTCGACGGCCCACACCACGTTCGGTGCGTCTGCTGTAGGCGGGCCGACGGTGGAGGACCCGACGCGTTTGCGGCGACGGCGTTGCGGGACCCGGAGCCCTTCGTCGCGCCAGAGGCGTTGGATCTTCTTGTGGTTCACGGCCCAGCCCTCGGCGCGGGCGTCGTGGTACGCGCGTCGGTACCCGTAGCGGGGGTGGCTCTTCGCCCAGGCGCGCAGCCAGTCCCTGAGCGCCCGGTCCGGGTCCGCGACGGTGTCGCCCTTGCGCGGGCGCCGGTAGGCGGAGCGTGAGAGCCCGACCAGACGGCACGCCATCCGTTCGCTCACCTGCAGCTTGCGCTTGAGGTGAGCGACGGCGGCGCGGCGTCTGTCCGGGCTTAGAAGTTTCCCTCAGCCAGCTCCTTGAGCGCCGCCTTCTCCAGCTCCGCCTCCGCGAGCAGCCGCTTCAAGGTTGCGTTCTGCTTCTCGAGCTCCTTGAGCCGTTTCGCGTCGTCGGCCTTGAGCCCGCCGTACTGGTTCCGCCACCGGTAATACGTCTGCTCGGAGACTCCGAGGTCCCGGCACACCGCCGCGATGTCGGCGCCGTCGGCGAGCATCCTGTCGGCCTGCCCGAGCTTGCGGACGACCTGCTCCGGGGTGTGCCGCTTCCTGCTGTTCGTCATGATCTGACCAGTCTCCCTGCCCGCGACCGCGGACGACAGGACGACTCACATAACAACCGGACCTACGAAACGGGGTCAGCCCACCAGCGTCGCGTTGATCAAGAGCAGCGCGTCGCGAACACTCATGTCTGAGCCGTCCGACTCGCGAACTCGCGAGTAACGAGAAAACACCGCTATTCCGGGTCCGATCGCGGCTTGTGCGAGGTCAACGGGGGCAATGTCCCCTGACAGAAGGTCTCGGAGGGCGCCCGGGAGCTCGGACTTGAGAGCAGCGACGAATGCGCGGCGTGTCGTCGCCTGCGCGTCGAGCGGACGGGGCCGACACGCGAGGACAATCGAGGATGCAAGCGCGTTAGTACCTACACTCAGCATGCGTCCGCTGCGCTCGCTCCGCATCGGCCACGTTGCCGAGATTTCCCAACCCGCGCCGATCAGACCATCCAGCAGGGTGTGCCAGCCGGTCGACGATGTCCCGGCACCACGCGTGTCCTGCTGCTTGTATGCGTAGTACACGGTCATCGGCACGTCTGGGTTCGCTCCGTGTCGAATTCGCGAGAACACGCGGTTAAAGCCATCAACGAAGAACGCCGCTGCGTTGCTCTTACCATCATGACGATATTGGCTCGCGACCAATTCTTCTGACTTCGGCGTGAGAACGGTGCCGAGCGTCTTGCGATGAATGTCACCGATCGAACGCCTGAGCCAAACATAGAAGAAGTCCGAGAGATCGGCGTAGGAGATGTTGTCGTAGTAGGGCGGATCGGTGGACACGACGAGACCCTCATAAGACCTTGTCGACGCGTCGGCCTGAAGCGAGGTTCCGGGAAGGTTAGCGGAGGCCGGCATCGCCGCAACGCCAGCTGCCACCCACATCACATGAGAGAGGAAATTGCCGACAGAGTCCGAAAAAGGATTAATCTCTGCGTAGTCCCAGGCCATCGGGATCGACTGCCGAGCGAAAGTGTCGCGGACACCTTCTATGGTGTTGATCCAACTACAGGAAGTGGATGACCAGTCGGCCAACTTGCTTATCGCAAACGACAGATAGGTTGCAACTGCATCCCCATATGCAATTGCGCCGCGTCCGCCGTCTTCCAAGCGATCCCCGCGCTCCAACCCAGACGCCACTGCATCTCCGATGGCAGATGAGCGAGCCTCAGTGATGAGGTCGCTGAGGGTCGTGAGAATCGTCAACTGTCTGTTCGTGAATAGATCTGAGAAGCGGGTGAGGCCGTAGGGCGGCGTCCAAATGTTTCTCGGGTCGTACGGAAGTTCCTGGTCGGGCACGTCGGCGGGCCTCGCTACATTCGCGGCCAGGACATGCTCGGTGGTGGGGGGCAGATAGAGGCGTCCCCTCGTGCCGTCGGCGACGATCGCGATCAAATGCGCACCGAGCCGGCCAGCGGACCCTTCGGACTTGATGTAGTCGGCGGAGATGGGGGTGCCATCTGCGATGCTGACGGCACCGCGTCCGACGCGTGTGCCGTCGTCCGAACCAGTCGGCCCATGTGCATCCCGTCGGATGTCATACACCACACGGCCATCCCGGATTGAGGGGACAATGTACGCTTCTTTCCCCTTCTTCTTGCTAAGCCACCACGTAGCTACGATCGGCACCTCGATAGGGTTCGCAGGGTTGGGGTTCTGGACGGTGCGAGCCCAGATCCAGGCAATTACCTTGTGCTCCGTCCCACCGGGTGCTGTAACGGTGGGATAAGTGTCCGCCAGCCGCCGCTTCGCTTCGTCGCGAACGACTCTGCCGTATGCGCGGACGTCTTCAGCTAACCCTTCGGCGCGTTCCCATGGTGTGGCGCGGCCTTCTGCGTTCGGGCTTACGGGCGCGAGTCCCTCGAATCTGGGAGGGATCTCGATGAGCCCTTTGGTTCGGAGAACGGCCACCGGGTTCAAATCCGACGCGGAGGCATTCAGTCCGAGCCGCTGTGCTTCCAGCGGGATCGCACCACCGCCGGAGAAAGGGTCGAGAAAGGATAGCGGACTGCCAGGGTTGGACCGCTGAATCTCCTCCTTCGCCTGCGCCAGTAACTCACGGTTGTTCGAGTTCTCCCACCGAACGAGTTCTGCGAGCAGGGCGTGTAGTCGAGCACGTTCGGCATTCTGGGCTTGCTCGGTGGGGAACTCCTCCGGATGAGAGGACGGATCGTCAACGAGTTGCGAGAAGAGCACCGCTCGAGCCGTCGCGAGGGGTCGGGGAGCCCAATAGAGGTGCATCGTCGACGGGTGTCCCCGCCGAGGTACAGACTTCTCATGTTGAGCTGCATCGTTGATCGCCTTTAGGGGCAACGAGACCTCGATGAGCTTTCGCTTTGGTGCTGGTGACATTGTGTCGTTTCCGTTCCTGCCTCGAGTTCGTGCAAGTCCACTCACCGGGGGACATCTCCGCGATCCCAGTAGTCGCGCCAATCCTCGTTGTACGAGCGCGTGGTTACCGAGGGCTCGATATGAGTAAACGCGTCGAGCACGTAGCGCAACGTGTCATGCTCGGCGCCCTCTGGCGACACGCGCACGAGTGCGAGTCGGTGGCGGTCACCCTGGGTCTGGGCGAAGGTGACTTCATTCGTTGTGATGGTGAAGGTGTCCGATCCCGCGATCCGGCCTTTCACTTCGATGTAGTGGATGCGGCCCTCGGGGTCGAACGACTGGATGTCGTAGCCGGGATTGTTCCGAGGCATCTCGCGGGGACTGCGCCCGAGCGCGCGCTCAGCAGCAAGGGCAGCCTCGACCGCTCGACGTTCGACCATCTCGGTCTCGCGCGCGAAAGTGTGAGGAGCGGCATCCTTGCCCTCCGATGAGAGCTGCTGACTCGGCACGACGAGCGCTGATCCACGGACGACCGCCGGTAGCGCGACGAGTTGTGTGCTCTCGTCGAGCGCACGGAGCCGCCGATCCAGTCTCTCGTCGAGCTGCCTTGACCGCTGGAGCGCAGTCTCGGCGCGGACTCGTCCGATCGTTCCGCCGCGTTCGAGAGCTTCGAGGCGATTGTGCTCGCGATCCCAGTGGTTGATCTCAGCGAGGAGCCGATCCTTGACCTGCACGCGCGTACGGTTGACCTCCACCGCGATCCGAGCGCCGAGTTCGTCCATGCGGGGTGCAAGTCCGTCTCGGTAGGCCCACGCGCGGATGGAACGTTCGTGATCGCTCTTAACCCACTCGTCCGCGAGCACGGTGGCGATCGCCGCGGCTTCGTCCGCCTGCGGGGCGTCGTAGTCGAGGTAGGGAGGAGCCGAGGCAAGCGTTACTGTGCCAGCCGTGTCGAGGACGGGGTAATCGAAGTGGTGAGAGACAGTGTCGGCGTCAGGGGTGGCGTTCTGGATGCGCTGCTCAACCGCGTACAGCAGAGCGGTCTGGTCGGATTGCTGCTCACGACGGTCGACGAACACGGTTCCACGTTTGAGCACGGGGCCAAGGTCCTCGATGGTGAGTTCGATGACTGCTTGCAGCAGGGCATGACCGGGCGCGAGAAGCGCGGCCTGCGTCTGATGCTCGGGGCGAACGTGCGCGGTCTCGAAGGTGACCCGTTCGTATCGTTCGGATACGGGTGCCCAGCGGTTGAGCCTGCGGGCGGTGTCAATGATTCGCTGGGGCACGCGAGTGATCTCATAGCGACCCTTCTCGCGCCGACGAATGCGGCCGCCGAGGCGCTCGAAGGCCGGGATGAAGAACGCCGCGATGTACCCCGGTTGTAGCCGTCGCTCGCGGGCTTTCTCCATGCGTCCACGGATCTCCTCAAGATTCAGCGAGGAGTACATCTCTGGGTGGAGCGCGCGCTCGGCGACCATCGCGTCAAGACCGTGGGAGACGCTCGCATCGATAACGCGGTCGAGTTCGGCTTTGCGTTCAGGCTCGTCGCCATAGCGGATCGCTTCGATCAGTAGTTCGCGAAGCGACTTCTCCTGGAAGGCGTCCGCGTCGCCGAGGACGTTGAAGAGGTTGCCGTTGTATGCGATCGACATCTGATCGATCTTCGAGAGGAGTCGCGTGAACACATCGCCCTCACGCGTGTCCTTCGCGACCATGTTCCACAGGTGGCACACTTCGCGTTGACCGATGCGGTGGATGCGTCCGAATCGCTGCTCGATTCGGTTCGGGTTCCACGGCAGGTCGTAATTGACCATCAGGTGTGCGCGCTGCAGGTTGAGGCCTTCGCCGGCCGCGTCCGTCGCCAGGAGGACGACGGTGGTGTGATCGTAGGTGAACTTCTCGCGCGCTGCTTTGCGGTCTTCGCGGCGCGTCCCGCCATGGATTGTGATGACCGACTCCGGGCGGCCCAGTTGCGTTGTTATCTTCTGGCGGAGGTAGTCGAGGGTGTCTTTGTGCTCGGTGAAGATGATGATCTTGCGCGGTTCACCCGAGTCATCGTGGACCAGGAGCTGTTCGTCGAGGATGGTGCGGAGTTGCACCCACTTCTTGTCGTCGTCGAGGATTCGGACCCGGCGGGCGACTCTGATGAGGTCTTCGAGGATCGCGATCTCTGCGCGGAGCTCGCCAATCGACGCCGCAGCTGTGGCGAGATCGACGACTTCGTCGACGCGCGCCTCGAACTGGGCGCGTTCTTCTTCCGCGACCTCTTCGTCGAGGTCGTCGAATAGGTCTGGATCGAAGCTCGGTGTCGAGCCGGTCGAGTCCTCAAAGTCGAGAGCCACTCGGCCGGTCGACCACTCGTCAATCGTCGCCGTCATCGAGCTGGTGTAGCGCGCAGCGTCAGTCGCGCGCTGCCACTCGCGGAGTCGTGTCTCAAGTCGCGCTTGGCGGCGCTCAAGCGATCGGAGGATGGCTTCGGGGCTCGAGGCGAGGCGTCGCTGCAACACGGTGAGAGCGAAGCCGACGTTATTGCCGCGCTTCTTGTCGCCAGCTTGCGCGAGGCGTTCGGCGCGGCCCATCTCTGTGCGTACATAGCTGGTGACGAGCTCGTAAAGTTCGCGCTCCGGGTCACTGAGGTCGTATTCGACTGTGTAAGCGCGACGTTCCGGGAAAAGCGGCTTGCCTTCAAAGGTGAGGAGATCCTCTTTCACCATGCGCCGCATCAGACCGCGCGTGTCTGTGCGGTGCACGCCGGCCCGGAACTGGCCCTCGAAGCGGTCGCGGTCCAGCAGTGACATGAACAGCTGAAAGTCCTCTTCCTTGCCCGCGTGCGGTGTCGCTGTCATGAGGAGGAAGTTATGCGCGGTCTCGGCGAGCAGTCGACCCAGACGGAAACGCTTTGTCTCGTCGACCTGACCCGCCCACGACGAGTAGTGCGCCGACATGCGGTGCGCCTCATCAACGACGACAGCATCCCAGGTGACGTCGGAGAGCTGCTCGATCAGGTCGTCGCTGCGCGAGAGCTGGTCCATCCGCGCGATGAGGAATGGGTGCTCGGCGAACACATTTCGACCTTGCGCGTCGTCGACCATCAGGCGGTTGAAGATCTCGAACGAGAGGTCGAACTTCTGGGAGAGCTCTTCCCGCCACTGCTCTACCAGTCCGCCGGGCGCAACGATCAGTGCTCGTTCGCAGTCGGCGCGGAGGACGAGCTCCTTTAGGTACAAGCCCGCCATGATCGTCTTGCCGGCACCGGGATCGTCAGCGAGCAGGAAACGCAGCGGGATCCGCGGAAGGAGCTCCTCGTACACCGCGCGGATCTGGTGTGGCAGTGGGTCGACGTCGGAGCTGTTGACGGCAGCCATCGGGTCGTAGAGCGCGGCGTATTTGATGCGGAGCGCCTCGGCCGCGAGCCGAAACTCGTCAGGGTCGCCGTCGAACGCGGGGGCGTTGCCGAGCTCGGTGACCAGTTCGAGCTTGCCGGCATCCGCGTCGGTGATCATGCGTTCGCCAGTGCGGCCAGAGTCGTCGCGGAAGAAGATCTCGACAAGCGCATCATCCAGCGTGGTCACGCCGACAAGCGTCACCGGCTGCCCGGGCAAGACGCCGCGCAGGCGCTGCCCGGCGCGCAGTGAAGCGAGCGTCACTGTGGTTGTTTGCACGTGGTTCCTCCCGGAAAATGGCAAGTCGATCAGGATACGTCGGGCCGTCGACATCGCGGCTGGCTGAGTCAGTCCGGTGATCCAGCGTCCCCTCTACGCACCCAGGCATCAACCTCGCTCGCCTGGAACTTCCACAGACGTCCGACCTTGTGGGCCGGCATCCCCTTCTCGGCTATCCAGGCGTAGATCGTGTCTTTGGTGACGCCCAGGTGCTCGGCGATGTCGTCGGCAGAAAGCCATGGCTCGGACATTCACGCCCCCATGCGGATTGAGTCGGATTTATCCGGGTATGGCCGATCCTATCGGGACCCTGCGTCCGCGTCGCCCTTGGCGTGCCCTGTCTCGTCAACGGCCGTCAGCAGTTCCTCGAGGTGCATGTGGAGATCGTCGTACGCCTGCATGTAGAACATCGAGTCCATTTGGGATGGAGATGTGTTGTCCAGGTCGGCGAGGACTCCTCGAGCTTCGCGTATCGCTGTCTGGAGCCGGGTTTCGATCCCCGGCAGGCTCTGGATCCAGGTGTCGATCACGCTGAACGGGATCGGTGCGAAGTCATGGGCGTCGACGCCGACATGGAACTGGTGGCCGTTGGGGCCGCGGTCGCGAGCATGCGTGTGTCCGTGGAGCAGTGGGATGCCGTCGTCCCAGCGCGGGCGATGCGACGTGTGTCGATCCTGTTCCTGGCTATCGCCGCCGTAGGGATAGTGCGAGGCAATGATCCTGTACCCGTGGCGGGTTCCCTCGATGACCTCTGGGAGGATCTCCCAGCCCGCCGCTTCGTACACGGGCAGGAATCGTTCGATTGCCCGCTTCGACTGAGTCGCGGGTGAGACGCGATCGTGGTTGCCGGGTACGAGCAGCCGGCGCCCGTTGAGCTGCGCGGTGAGCGCGATAGATTCTTCGATCGGGCCGAGCGCCAAGTCACCAAGGTGGAGGACGACGCTGGCGGGCGCGACTATGTCGTTCCACCGGCGCACAAGGTCGTCGTTCATCTCGTCGACGGTGGAGTACGGACGATCGGCGAGTTCGCTGATGCGGGCGTGGCTGAAGTGGGTGTCGGAAGTCACGAAGTCGACTTGATCGAAGTCGAACCACGGGTACTCACGCACGGGGAGATTCCTCCGCTCCGGCATCGATGCCGAACGCGCTGAGCAGCGTTCGCTCGATGTCGGTCACGGGCTCTGGTGGCAGCCCGGCGATCTCGTCAGCGAGGGTCTGCATAGCGGTGTCAATCGAGTGCCGGTTTTCGTCGCGCCACGCGCGGATCGCAGGATCTCGCAGTAGTCCTGAATCTGCGCTGCCGTCGTGCCCGCGGAGGAGTTCGGTGTCGACGACAGATCCCACCACGCGGGCATCAACTGTGCTGCTAGATCTCAGAATGGTGAGGTACGTCGTGGCATCTGAGTCCGACACCTCCGCGAGGTAGCGCTGAATATCGCCGTAGTCGCTATGAGTCGTCTTCACGTGCGAGACCGTGATCGTGCGGCCGGCGATGGAGATCTCGCGCATCTTTCCTCCTCGATCACAACCGGACAACGCATCAGGTGTCGGCGTTTCGTTCAGTCTCGGGTTCGCGATGAATCCGTCCGGGCCGAACAACATCGTCGTGGCCGGGAATGAAGGCGATCGCACCGATCCGCGCCCAGTAGCTGATCAGCCAGCGCTGCAACAGCTCGACCTGCGCGCGGCGTTCGGGGAGCGTGCGAGCCGGGTCCTCGATAACCTCGTCCCACGCGATGCCCGCGAACATCGCATCCAGTAGCTCGGCGCACGAGGGACCTGTCCCGTGTCGATCCCACCACGCGATCGTCAGTCGTCCCGCCTCCGCCGCGTTGCGAGACCCAGCGGGCTCCTCGATCGTTCCTATCAGGGCGTCGAGGTACGGGTCTTCCACCGCCAAGACGAATGACTCTTGGTTCAGCTCCGCAGTGCCCATACAGTGCACAATGCCATACGCACTAGGCCTCAACTGGTAGATCGCGGCCAGTCATTTGAAGTAGGCGACCTGGTCAGCGGAAGGTGAGGTCGGGAGGCGCGGCCGGCAACAGGTCGGTGATCTGCACATCGAGCACCTGAGCCACGGCCAAGAGTGTCTTGACTGTTGGGTTCGCGGGAGTGCCCGGCCGCGATTCGCCCTTCTCAAGCTTCTGGTACGTATAACGGCTCAGGTTGGACTCGTACGCAACACGGTCCTGGCTGTAGCCAACGCGCGCTCGCTCCCGCTGGATATTCTGACCGAGTTCGCGGGCATAGCTATCCCATGTGTCGGACGAAGCTGCATGGGAGGGCACTCATCCAGAGTCGCGATCTGGCCTCCACGGAAAGGCCTAATCCGTATGGCTTTCTTCGTCATCGATGAGGAATCTGGAAACAAAGACGCCCTCCCGAGGGAGGGCGTCGGGCCACGGTTGGGATGAACAACCGGGCGGGGTGTATCCACACTATACACACGATCGCTGGTAGGAAGGTGAGCACCTCGCGTATCGATTTGGAGTCGTCTGTTGCCAGCTTTACCCGTACCTGGACCACCGCACGAGCGCCTCATCGTCTACATCGACGGCTTCAACTTCTATCACGGCATGCACGACAAGTTCGGCCGCTCGACGCTCTGGATAGACTTCGTCGCACTCGCGCAGAGCCTCCGCCCGCGCAGCCACATTGTCGCGGTGAAATACTTCACCGCGCCTGTGTTGGGCGATGCGGGGGCGGCGAGTCGCCAGGCCTACCATCAGGCTGCGGTCGCCGCGCGTCACCCCAACGTATTCAGCGTCACGCAGGGCAGGTACCAGGCGAAGACGGTGACGTGCTTCAACTGTCGCGCTACGCGTATTGCGCACGAGGAGAAAGAAACCGACGTCAACATCGCGGTTGCCCTCGTCGGCGACGCTGCCTCGAGCGCTATGGACTCGGCGCTGATCATCAGCGCCGACAGCGATCTTGCTCCCGCAGTCAGAGCGGCCAAGCAGTTCCGCCCGCACATGTTCATCGGCGCTGCTTTCCCGCCCAAGCGATTCTCGAGCGAGCTCAAGCAGCTGATGCCTGCGTCGTCACAGATCGGGCGTGACAAGATCCGCCAGGCACTCCTTCCCGAGACCTTCAGCGTCGCAGCGAGCACCTATACGCGCCCTCCGAAATGGTGCTGAAGCAGGAATCACCGGCTGCCGACTGAACCCGCCGGGCGCTTCATCGGGGTGACGTTACGGGTCGGGTCGTCGCCCCGCAGGAGTTGATTCTCTACGTGCAGCTCGGCGACGGTGGTGGCGGCGATCGTCAGATGTGCTTCGAGGTCGCTCAGTCGCTCACGGAGCTTCTTGATCTCGGCGGTACGGGCAGCAAGCGAACTTCGCAACGACTCGATCTCGCGATCACGGGGCTGGGTCCCGTCGACGCGCCGAGCCCACTCGTCCATGACTGCGGTCGCACGGTTCATGGTGGCGCGGCTGACGCCGGCTTCGCGATAAAGGTTCTCCTTGTTGATGCGGCCGTCGGTTCGGACTGCCACCCCACTGAGCAGCCGCTCCATCGCGTCGCGTAGCTTGCGTTCTGTCCCGGCAGTGATCTCAGGCATCCGTGAACTTCCTCGTGACTCGGCGAACATCCTCGAGCTCGGCTTCGAGCTGTTCGCGATTGTGTGCCGCCATCTTTCGGTCGCGAAGCTTCGCGACAAGGTCGCGTTCCTCCGCGATCCAGATCGACGCGTGCTCCTCCGTGACGACGGAGTTGCCACACGTGGTGGGCTGGCACCGATTGGGCATGACTGCACCTCCGGCGATTGCGTCGGCTGGCAGACCTTTCAAGCACGCTGCCTGGTCGGGGATGCCGAGGCAGTGATTGACGGTTCCCCACCGGAGCGTGCTGAACCGATCGCGGAGGAGCGTGCGCAGCGTGCGTTCGTCGCCGACTTTGACCGCGTTGCTCGCGACTGCATCAATCTTCTTGAGTTCGTCTCGGAACCGCTGAGCGCCCGCGCCCGCGAGCTTCATCTCGTGGTCACGGTGAGAAGACCAGGCGCCGACCAACCGCGACGCGACGGCTTCTTGGAGCTCATGCTCGAACTCCGCGGCCCATTCAGGTGTCTCGCTCGCGTACCCGGAGGTCGTGCCGTTCGCGACAGCGCGCCGAGCAGCGTGCTTGAGCTGGATGCCGAGGGCAATCTCGCCGTCTGGCTGTTGCGCGGTGATCACGGCCATCGTCCGCCGGAACATGTGCGGAGCGAGATGAAATGCGGGGATCATGTCGAGACCGGCGTCGAGGTCCTGACCATTGAGTTGCGAGATGAACTGTTTCAGCTCACTATGTCGATCGAACCTACCGGCTCCGTCTTGCGCTCGGTGTTCACGGCGAACAGAGCCGAAAACGTCGTCACCGAGAGCGAGTTTTTCGGCGACGACGATTGCCTGCGCGACGGGTTCGATGAT
Organism: Microbacterium sp. No. 7; assembly: GCF_001314225.1. Classification (NCBI taxonomy): domain Bacteria; kingdom Bacillati; phylum Actinomycetota; class Actinomycetes; order Micrococcales; family Microbacteriaceae; genus Microbacterium; species Microbacterium sp. No. 7. The sequence continues at coordinate 2,554,541 of NZ_CP012697.1, read as the reverse complement.
CCACCAGTTGCGTCGCTGTGTTCCGCGTCGACCTTTTCGGAGCTGGGATGTGACAGCAGGTGCGCCGTACGACGTCGTGAGCGCCCCCTTCTTGATGCTCAGCAGCTCCGAGTCGCGCATCATCGTGAGAGCCGCGCAGAAGACGTAGCACGCGTTGCGGAGGAGCTTCAGCTGAGCGCGAATCGTCGCCGGGTCGAATCCGTCGATCCATGGTCCGACGGATCCATCGGAGCGTTCGACCGCTGTTGCCGGTGTCGTGAGACCCCCGCGGACGGTCGAGAGCGTGCCAGCGGCGATCGCCTCAATGACGTCCTGACGTCGGCGCACGATGTCAGGCCGGTCCAGTTCGGCGAAGAACTGCTTGCTGTGACCGTCTGACACGAGCAGGGACAAGAGCGTCCAATGAATCTCGCCCTCGCGGAATCGCCCATACGTCATGCGGTGCATCGGCACTGCACTCCCTGGCCTCGAGATCCACCTCGCGAGAGCCTCTTCGGGATGTTGAACTCTCGTGCGCTGGCCTCTGGGTCGGTCGAGCGCCGACCACTCTGCTGCGGCCGCGAAGATGTCGTGCGAGAACACATCGATGTACTGCCAGCACGCCCGAAGCAACGGCCACCAAACCTGCGGCGGGATCACCGGCGTGCTCAGCTCGGTGCTCGACTTGCGTCCGCTGAGCGCGATCGTCGTGATCTCACCCCACGGGCGAAACAGAACGCCGCCGCCGGTGAGGACTGTCGCGTATGTGTGGAGTTCGCGGACCGCATCGACTGATTGCCTCGTCCGCGAATGGATCCCCATCTTCTTGACATCGGTGAGGAAGCTGTCGAGGTGCGACTGGTCGAGATCGCGGAGTGGATGGCCCGGGAGGTTCTCGGCGTGCCACGCGGCGAACCTTTTCAAGCCTTCGAGCTTCGAGCGAATCGTCTTCACGTGAGCAGGCGTTGCTCGCAGGTAGATCATCTGATCGCGCAGCACGGGGTGTACAGGGTTGAGAAGTGCCATCGCGAGTTCGCGAGCACGAAGGTTCCACGCGCCGCTGAACGAGTCGAACAGCAGAACGGAGGAGTGTCGGCCGGCCGCCGGGTTCCACCCCAGCGCACCGAGCTCCCAACGATCCTCATTTCCGAACAATGGGATCGGGTAGTCATGTTCGAGTTTGCGATCAGAGACGACCGCCGTATCGCCTGCCCAGTACTCGCTCGCTGAAGGCGACAACCGTTCGGCGGAGTGCCCGCGGTCGACGGTCATAAGTGGATTCCTCTCTGGCTGAGTGGCACATGGACCGCGGCGGTCTCGTGCGCAGCCCGCGCATTCTCGAGCTCCGTCGTGGAGAACTCGTGGAGAATGCGCTCGACGTTGACCAGCTGTTGGCCGTGTACCGCCGCGAACTGGGCTGGAGGCATCTCGTTCTCGTGATTGCGGAGTATCTCTCGGTACGCGAGGACTCGCGGGAGGTGGTCGGCGAACACGATGGCATTCGGGCACGCAAAGCACATGGACGGCCGGTGCTCGCAGAGCCGGCCCGCTGGCGTGAAGGGTGATTCGTACGGTGACGTGCACTGAGTCACATTGATTCCGTGCTCGGTGGTGCTCGAGGCCAGCTCGGCTGCGGCGGCAGCAGCGAGGTCGCCCGCAGCATCGTCGACTGTGCTGGCTGCCGCATGGACGAAGAGTGGCCCTCGTGCTCGATCGAAGACCTGGTGCTGCGCCGCGTTGACGGCGATGCCTGCCAGAACGTGCACCGTCGTCGACTGCGCGTAGTGGCGTTGGTAAACGGCGATGCTGTGGTCGTTTCCCGCCGCGGCGTCTGCGCTGCGGAGCACTGCTGCCCGAACACTCTTCACTGTCTTGCGCAGCCGACGGGAGTCGTATGGCCTGGATATCTCAGGAGAGATCGACGTCAAGAGCGACGTGAACGGACGACGAGAGAATGACTCCTGGCGCGCGACGAGATGTCTGGACGTGGTTCGGTGCACAGTCAGGAACAAGGAGTCTGCGTCCGGGGCTCCCACCTCATTCGCTTCCTCCCGAGCTGCTTCGGTCACGGCGATCAGTCGAAGGATGAGATCCCCAGCTCGCCATCCGTTGCCCGACTCGGTGATGGTGCAGCGCACGGTTCGAGTCCGGTGCGCCCGTGCCTTGCGGAGTCTCACGCCGAGGGAATCGGTTGTGCGCTCGATATCCGAGAGCCGCACGCCCGACCACTCTTCCGGCGCCGCACCGCTTTCTAACTGCAGCAACGTGCGGAACGCAACGAGGTCCTCACTAGTCGGATAGAGGTGCGTCAGCAGGTGGCGCGTGATCGGACCAGCATCAGAGTGGGTCATGGACTTCTCACCTGCGAAGTCCGCGTGGAAGTCGCTGAGCACGCCAGCACCGCACGCACGGACGAGATCAGCCTCTATCGATGTACCCGGAAGTCGGCCGAGATGGCGGACGCCCCAGAGCACATCGGCGCCACGGTTCCATCCTGCGACTCGGGGGTCCTCGCCGGTGAAAAGGATCCGACGTCCGACCGCAAGACGCGTCTCCAGGTCGCGGATTCGGGCACGGCAGGCGTCACGTATGGCGAGGCGCTCCGCGTTCGAGAACTCATCCAGCGGCGTGGAGTCTCCGCCCTGGTGTAAAACGCGCGCCTGGGCCCAACGAAGCGTGGCCTCGCTAACCTCATGACCGTTGGCTGCGTGGACGCGGACGAGAGCGCGGATCTGCCTGCCGTACCTGTTCGGGATCGCGCTCTCGGGCGCGTAACTGCCAGCCAACGCAGACTCCCATAAGTGGAACGCGTCGGTGATGGCGAGACCTGGCGACGCCAAACTCGCAGTGCGCGGACACACATCAGGCATGCCGCGCAGAAGACTCATGAGAGCCCGCCGGTATTGATACGCGGTGCCATCGGACTGACCAATCGTTCGACGCATTTCGATCAAAGCATCGGAGAGCTCCGCGGCAAGTATCGGGTGCGCGAAGTCGAGCGGGGCAACCGTTCCGTCGAGCTTCGTGGTCGGCAGAACGAACGACATCCGACGCGGGGCGAGGTCGACGTTGCTCACGCGGCGTTCCGATCAGCGAGGACCGCGTCTGCGAACGTCATGGCCTCGTCGCTCCAGCTCTCGAACACGTCCTGAATGAGCGCATCAGTGTCCTCCACATACCGCAGGTAGACCATCGTCGTCGCAGGATTCGAGTGCCCGAGCAGCCGCTGGACAGTGAGTCGCGGGTTGATACTGATGTGCTCGGAGAGCGTGGACGGTCCGACGTTGCCGGCTCGTCGCTCAGCCTCGCGGGCGAGGGCGACCTCGGTCAGAGACTTCAAGAGAACGACAGCGAATGTGTGGCGCAAATCGTGCGGGGTGATCCGGACACGCCGACCGCCCATCTCTGCCTGTGCGAGATCCAGCGTGCGACGGCTCGCTGCCTCGAACGTGGCATGCCATTGCCGCCTACTGATCGGCAAACCGCCTCGGCCGACGAACAGGCCCAGCGCTTCCAGTCCCTCGTTCCGCTCCGTGACGGCAATTCGTCGCAGGCGCGGAGGGAGCTGGTGCAGCCGCCATCTCGACCGTCGGCCATCCACTCGTCCCCGCACGACGCCTGCCGACATGTCTATCTCATCAACGATGAAGAGTTCCGCGCGACGACGCCAGAGTGAGGCAGCCGACGCGCGGACGACGGCGCGGCGCTCTGTCTGGCGGTACAGGTCGACGGCACGGAGGGTCGTGAGGGGAATATGGACACGGCGGCGCTTCTGATACTTCGCGCATGCCTCGAGCAAGAGGGAGCCTCCGCTGTCGATTGACGACGGAATTTCGACATCGAGCAAAGTTGAGAACTCTCCGAGGCGCATCCCAGTTGTCACCGCAAGTTGGGCGCCCGCTTGTGAGCGCAAGCTGGTGCTACCGCGCCAGCTTTCGTCCAGGTCGCCGCTCGCAGTTCGTCCGCCGAGCCCGACCTCACGGAACGTCCGCCACTGCGATTGCGTCAGCGGTCGTATGTCCGGCTCACTCGTCCAACGCGTTCGGAGTGGCGACGACTTCCCGATGGTGATCCACGGCTCACGCTGGATCTGCCCGGTTTGCGTGAGCAGCTGGTAGATCCCACGAATGACGACGACGTCGCGCTGCCACGTCGTATGCGCAACCGGTCGCTCGGAGCCGTTCAGCCGCCATTCGCGATATGCGACGATGTCGTCACTCGTTGCATGGATCACGTCCGTTCGCCGTGCGTCGAGGAAAGCGGCGAACCGCCGTGCGTCGTATGCGTAGGCGCGAAGTGTTGCTCGGTCTGCCGACGCTGCGACGATTCGGAAGTACGTCAGCCACGGCTCAACCGGGCGCCAACCATCGTCGAGAAGGATCGGCATCCCCTCGGGTAGTGGGCGGCCGCGCGAGTAGAGGTCGCCTATGCGCTCGTCGAGGTCGGCTGTGGCGGTGAGGCGGTGGTCTACGAAACGCAGGTGCATCGTGCTCCAGGGGTGCGATCGGGTGAGTGGTTGAGACACTGACCGAACGTACACATAACCGCTTGTGGCTCGGGAAACTTCCTTGTCCCGGTCCTGGCCCGCAAGCTCGTCACTGTCCAGCTCCGTCACGGCAAGAGCGAGTTTGAGAAGCGCCACTACGCCCTGTTTGCGCTGATGTGCACGTACGGCATCGAACTCCTCGCAGACAACGCCGAAGAGTGCCGCGACAATCTAGCCGAGGTGTTCAACACGTTTCTGGGCATCAGCAGCGATGACCAGTGGGCGCAAGCGGCGCGCGCGGTCCTAGCCGTGAACATCGTCCAGGGGGATGCCTTGACCATGACCTTGGTGAGTGGCCAGCCGATCACCTTCCCTGAGTGGGGCTACCTCGGCAAAGGGAAGTTCCAGAGGCGCGACTTCCGCTACGACGATCTCACCCAGCGAGCCTCGTACGAGGGCACACTGTTCGGCGAACTGGACGACGACGACCTGTTCGTTCCCGCGCAGACCTACCCGACCATGACCGTCAATCAGATCGCCGAGGCCGCCGCGTGACCCTTGCACCCTTTACCCTCAGAGGGCACAACCCGGATGTCTTGACCTGCATCGCGAATCTCTCCAACGATGAGGTCTTCACTCCGCCGGAGTTCGCAAGCCAGATGCTCGACACGCTTGCCGCCGCCTGGGCAGACGCCAACGACCGTGCGAACATCTGGGCCAATCCTGACATCACGTTCCTCGATCCGTTCACAAAGTCCGGTGTGTTCCTCCGCGAGATCGTCCGTCGACTCACCGACGGGTTGATCTTGGTGATCCCCGACTTGGCCGAACGCGTCGATCACATCCTCACCCGCCAGGTGTTCGGCATCGGGATCACTCAACTCACCGCACTGCTGGCACGCCGCAGCGTCTACTGCTCGAAACTAGCCAACGGCCCGCACTCGATCGCCAAGTCATTCACGACTGAGGACGGCAACATCTGGTTCGGGCGCACCGAGCACACATGGGGCGGCGGCAAACGCGAGTTTCGAGCCGATCCTCTGACGAGCGAAGAGGTCGCGTTCTACACCAGTCGCAAGTGCGTCTACTGCGGGGCAGCCGAGGACGACTACGCACGTGGCGACGACCTTGAGACTCACGCCTACGCCTTCATCCATACTGACGACATCGAAGCTCGGATCGCCGAGCTGTTCGGAGACAACATGCAGTTCGACGTCATCATCGGCAACCCGCCCTACCAGCTCAGCGACGGCGGACACGGAACCAGTGCTGCGCCGATCTATCAACTGTTCGTGGAGCAAGCCAAGAAGCTTGATCCCCGCTTCCTCACGATGGTCATTCGCTCCAGATGGTTTGCCGGTGGCAAGGGATTGGAGGATTTCCGCGAGTCGATGCTCAAAGACGGACGACTTCGCTCGATAGACGACTTCCTCAGTGCGGCCGATGTCTTTCCGGGCGTTGGCCTCAAGGGCGGCGTGAACTACTTCCTCTGGGATCGCGACCATCCTGGAGAGTGCGTGGTCACGACCCACTTCAAAGGATGGGATGACTCGACCGACACCCGGCCGCTACTCGAAGAAGGCGCCGATGTCTTCATACGCTTCAATGAGGGTGTTTCCATCCTGAAGAAGATCATGAAGGTCGAGCTCGCAGGGCAGCCGAGCGTTTCCCTCCCGGCCGAGAAGAGCTTCAGCGAACTTGTAAGTTCGGCCCGTGCGTTCGGGTTGCGGACCTTCTTCAAAGCGAAGTCCGTCGCCGGCCCCGAGGATGTGAAGGTCTACCAGAACGGTGGCATCGGCTATATAGCGAGGAGCGAAGTGGCTTCTGGCAAAGCGTTGATCGACAAGTGGAAGATCTTCGTCAGTTACGCGGCTCCGGGTACCGGCAACAAGGACTCGTATCCCCACCGCGTCATCAGCACGCCATTCCTCGGCGAACCCGGGAGTATCTCCACGGAGACATACCTGGCCATCGGCCCCTTCAATTCGAAGGAGGAAGCAGAGAGTGCGCTCTCGTACCTGTCCTGCCGGTTGACGCGCTTGTTGATTCAGCTCCGAAAGGCCTCCCAGCATGTTACGAGCAGGGTCTACGGCTTCGTGCCTGTTCAAGAATGGACCAAGCAGTGGACCGACTCTGACTTGTATGCGAAGTACCGTTTGACCGATGAGGAGATCGCGTTCGTCGAGAAAGTAGTCCGTCCGATGGAGTTGGGAATCGATGAGTAGAAGTCTCGACGAGCTTCTCCCGGAGAGGCCGAAGGCGCGTCTACGCATATACGCGTGGTCGCCGAATGATCCACCCGCGGGATATACGGGACTGCTGAAGGTGGGACAGACGACCAAGACGGACGTGAACGCCCGCATCCGCGAGTCGCAGGGCCAGATGCAGCAGGCCTACACGCTCCACGTGGATGAGCTAGCCGAACGCGGCGATGGGTCGATCTTCCGCGACTCAGATGTGCGTCAACGGTTGGTCGACAAGGGCTTCGAGAACCCGATCTTCGGCTCAGCGCGAGAGTGGATGCGCTGCACCCCGGACGATGTGCGCACGGCGATCACTGAGCTTCGCACGGGCGTGAAACTTAGCGGCACCCATCATGAGACTTTCCCAATGCGCCCGGAGCAGGTCAGCGCCGTCGAGAAGGCGCAGGGCTACTTCGAGTCGATTTGGGCCGAGAATTACCACGCGGTGCCACGCTTCCTGTGGAACGCCAAGATGCGCTTCGGAAAGACCTTCGCCTCCTACCAACTCGCTAAGCGGCTCGGCGCCAAGCGCATCCTCGTGGTCACCTTCAAACCTGCGGTGGAGGACGCCTGGCAGACCGACCTGGAATCTCACGCCGACTTCGACGGCTGGCAGTACCTCTCCTCAGCGACTGGGGGTAGCCCGGACGACGCCGACAAGACTCGGCCGCTGGTCTACTTCGGATCGTTCCAGGACCTGCTCGGGCGCGACCGGAAGACCGGTCTCATCAAGGCAAAGAACGAATGGGTCCACACCACCAACTGGGACCTCGTCATCTTCGACGAGTACCACTTCGGTGCCTGGCGTGAATCCGCCAAGGAGCTGTTCGAGGGCGAGGACGAGAAGGTCAAGCAGAAGGAGTTGGCCGCCGAGTACAACGACGGCCTAGTCGCCTTCGATGAAGAGCTTGACGAGCTCGGCAACGACGAGGACGACTTCCTGCCGATCACCACCCGCGCCTACCTGTACCTGTCGGGCACGCCGTTCAAGGCGCTGGCGACTGGTGAGTTCATCGAGGAGCAAATCTTCAACTGGACCTATACCGACGAGCAGCGGGCCAAGGCTGAGTACGCGGTCGCGCACCCGAACGACTGGAACCCGTACGGGGCACTCCCGGAGATGCGCCTGTTCACCTACCAGATGCCCGACGAGCTCATCGCCGTCGCGAACCAGGGCGAGTTCGACGAGTTCGACCTCAACGAGTTCTTCGAGGCAAAGGGCATCGGCGCGGACGCCGAGTTTACGCACAAGACCGACGTTCAGAAGTGGCTCGACCTCATCCGTGGAGCTCACCTGCCCACGCAGGTCGACGCCATGCGAATGGGCACCCGCCCGCCGTTCCCGTACTCCGATGTCCGGCTCCTGCCCTACCTGCAGCACTCGTTCTGGTTCCTACCCAATGTGGCTGCCTGCCAGGCGATGGCCAACCTGCTCGCGGAGAAGCAGAACGTGTTCTGGCACGACTATAAGGTCCTCGTCGTCGCAGGCACTGGCGCGGGCATTGGCCTGGATGCCCTCCCACCGGTGCGAGCGGCGATCGGCGACGGCCACGACACGAAGACGATCACCCTGTCCTGCGGCAAGCTCACCACGGGCGTCACCGTCAAGCAGTGGTCCTCGATCCTGATGCTGCGAAACCTCAACTCGCCCGAGACCTACTTCCAGGCCGCGTTCCGTGTGCAGTCCCCATGGTCGATCAAGAACCCCGACGGGGACAATCCGAGCGCCGAAGCTGTCCTCAAGCCGGTGTGCTTCGTGTTCGACTTCGCGCCCACCCGGGCGCTGCGTCAGATCGCCGACTACGGGGCTGGTCTCTCGCCGGAGACGCCGAACCCGGAGCAGGCCGTCGAGGAGCTCGTGAAGTTCCTGCCCGTGTTGGCCTACGACGGGTCGAACATGACCCAGGTCGATGCTGGCGGCATCCTCGACATCGCCATGTCGGGCACGTCCGCGACCCTCCTGGCCCGCAAGTGGGAGTCCGCGATACTCGTCAACGTCGACAACGACACCCTGCGCAAGATCATGAACAACCCTGACGCCCTCAACGCCGTCATGAACATCGAAGGCTTCCGCGCGCTCGGCAACGACATCTTCGAGACCGTCGTGAACAAGAGCGACGCCGTGAAGAAGGCGAAGAAGGAGAAGGGCGAAGAGATCACTCCGGCGGAGAAGAAGGAACTCACGGCGGAAGAGAAGGAGTACAAATCCAAGCGGAAGCAGATTCAAGAGAAGCTGGTCAAGTTCGCCACCCGCATCCCGGCGTTCATGTATCTAACCGACTTCCGCGAGAACACCCTCCAGGACGTCATCACCAAGCTCGAACCGGGCCTGTTCCGCACCGTCACTGGACTGACCGTTGAGGACTTCCATCTGCTCGTGAACCTCGGCGTCTTCAACGCCACCCACATGAACCAGGCCGTCTTCGCCTTCCGGCGCTACGAGGACTCGTCCCTGTCCTACACCGGCATCGAGTCCCACAAGGGGCTGCGGCACTACGGCCTCTACGACACTGTCGTGGCCGTCGATGACGACGCCATCGCCTGACCATCTGCCAGCCCGACCGAGAGAATCCGCATGTCGTTCCAGACCCCGCGCAGCATCGAGGAGATGCTGACCGCTATCCACAAGCGCGAGTACCTGATGCCGGCGATCCAGCGAGAGTTCGTGTGGGGTGCCGATCAGATCACCAAGCTCGTCGATAGCCTCATGCGTGGGTACCCCGTCGGGTCGTTCCTGCTCTGGGACGTCAAGCCTGAAACTGTGCAGTCGTACACGTTCTACGAGTTCCTGACCAACTACCACGAGCGCGACAACCCCTACGCCGACAAGGCAACGGTTCCCTCCGGGAGTGGCACGACGGCGGTGCTCGATGGACAGCAGCGGCTCACCTCGTTGAACATCGCGCTGTACGGCAGCTTCGCGGAGAAGAAGAAGTACGCGTGGTGGAACAGCGCGGACGCGTTCCCCGTCAAGCGCCTCTACCTCAACCTCGTCGACGAGCCCGACGACGAGGAGCTCGGCACGAAGTACGACCTGCGGTTCCTCACCGACCGGGAGGCCTCCCCGGCGGACGGCGAGGCCGACAAGTGGTTCCGGGTCGGCGCAGTCCTCGATCTCGCCAACGCTGGCCCCGCGATCATGCGCGAGCTGGAGCAACGCGGCATCGCTGGATCGGCTGACGCGTTCCAGCGGCTCTACGACCTGTACGAGGCGGTGCGGGTTCTGAAGCCGATGAACTACTTCCTGGTCACCGATCAGGACGCCGACAAGGTGCTCGAAATCTTCGTCCGCGTCAACAGCGGCGGCACCACGCTCTCGTACTCCGACCTGCTGCTGTCGATGGCGACGAACCAGTGGCAAGAGCTGGACGCGCGCGAGGAGGTCCGCTCGCTGGTCTCCGAGATCAACAGCAACGCCGGGCGACAGTTCTCGTTCTCCAAGGATGTGGTGCTGAAGACCGCGTTGACGATCGCGGACGTGGATGTGCGGTTCAAGGTCACCAACTTCACCCAGGGGAACATGGCCAAGGTGGAGGCCGCGTGGCCGCAGATCAAGGGAGCCTTGCTGCGTGCTGCGACTTTGCTTCAGCAGTTCGGGTACAACGAACGTAACCTCACCGCGAACAGCGTGATCGTCCCGGTCGCGCACTACCTGCACCTCCGGGGCGCAGGTGACTCCTACCTCGACTCCACCGCGGACGCGGCCGACAGGCTCGCCCTTCAACGGTGGGTGACCCGCTCGCTGGTCAAGCGCGGCATCTGGGGGTCGGGACTCGACACGCTCCTCACCCGCATCCGCGATGTCCTCCGCACTAACTCGACGAATGGCTTCCCGGTCGCTGCGGTCGAGGAGGCAATGGCGGCCGTCGGCAAGAGCCTCACGTTCGACAACGCCGAGATCGACGAACTGCTCAACCTCAAGTACGCCGGCCAGCGGACGTTCTCCGTCCTCTCGGTTCTGTATCCGGGGCTGGACCTGAGCAAGAAGTTCCACGAAGACCACATCTTCCCCAAGTCCCGGTTCACCAAGAAGAAGCTCCTCGACGCCGGAGTCCCGCTCGACAGCATCGACGACTACCTGGCGGCCGTGAATCTCCTGCCGAACCTCCAGTTGCTCGCTGGCACCGCCAACATCGAGAAGCAGGACAGCCTGCCCGCGGAGTGGATTGAGACTGCCTTCCCGAGCGAGGACAAGCGAGCCACCTACCTCGCCGAGAACGACCTCGACGGCCTTCCTCTCGACCTGGCCGACTTCACGTCGTTCTTCGAGCAGCGCAAGCAGCGAATCCGGACCCGCCTACTCGCCGCTCTGGGAACAGCACCGGGCGCACCGGAGGACGCGGCTCTGCAGTAACCCACGTTCACGCGGCGAGCAGCGACAGTGCGGACACGGCCCGGAGAGGTAGCACTCCGTTGCCCAGCGCGGTGATCTGCTGGTTCTGCGTCAGGTCATCGCTGTCCGTAACCCATCCGTTCGGTAAGCCCATGAGCCATTCGACGAATGCTGGTGCTGGGCGGGGGCCGTCGGCGTCGTTCAGGAGGGCTGGCGCTGGCGCGGGGCGTCCGGTGATGTGTTCCCAGCGGGTGATGGCGTCGGCGTAGCGTCCCCAGCGTTGAAGAGTCCGTCTATCAGGGACCACAGGGTCTCCGATTCGGCTCTCCTGGTCGGTGAGCCAGCCGGTCCGTGGAGCGCGAAGTCGATGATCTGGTGTGGGCTGACCCCGTTTCGTAGGTCCAGTCGTTATGAGAGTCGTCCTGTTGTCCGCGGTCGCGGGCAGGGAGACTGGTCAGATCATGACGAACAGCAGGAAGCGTCACACCCCGGAGCAGGTCGTCCGTAAGCTATGGTGGCTCTTCGCAGTTGAGGGTGTAGTCGAGGTTCGCGGGTCGATTGCCGGATAGGCGTCGAGGTCTTCCAGGATGGAAGTTCCTACACTGCCCATCCGAAAGACCTCGACGTGCTCCAAACTACCTTCGCCGCGCCCTGCCTGACCACGTTCTGCCGTCTCGACGAGCTCGGCCTCGAGGCTGTAGGTCAACATCTCGAGGCGGATCGGGCGGTGATCGAGTGCCGCGTCGTCGAGAACGATCCCTGGTGCCGGAAGTGCGGCGCGGAAGGCGTCCCGAGAGACACCGTGGTGCGTCGGCTCGCGCATGAGCCGTTCGGGCACCGGCCCACGACACTGCTGGTCCGGGTGCGCCGCTACCGGTGCGCGCACTGCGGGAAGACGTGGCGGCAGGACACCACGAAGGCCGCCGCGCCGCGGGCGAAGATCTCGCGTGGCGGGCTCGGGTGGGCGCTGACGGCGATCGTGGTCGACCATCTCACGGTGACCCGCGCCGCGGCCGGTCTGGGGGTGTCCTGGCATACCGCGAACAGTGCGATTCTCGCCGAGGGTCGGCGTCGTCTGATCGACGCTCCCGGCCGGTTCGACGGGGTCACGACCCTGGGCGTCGATGAGCATGTCTGGCGTCACACCCGGTACGGCGACAAGTACGTGACCGTGATCATCGACCTCACGCCCGCCCGCGAGAAGACAGGCCCGGCCCAGCTGCTGGACATGGTCGAGGGCCGTTCGAAGGCCGTGTTCAAGCAGTGGCTCGCGGCACGGCCCAAGGAGTGGTCCAAGCGGATCGAGGTGGTCGCGATGGACGGGTTCAGCGGCTTCAAGACGGCCGCCGCCGAAGAGCTGCCCGACGCGGTCCCGGTGATGGATCCGTTCCATGTGGTCCGTCTCGCCGGCGATGCGCTCGATGTGTGTCGCCGCCGCGTTCAGCAGGATCTACACGGACACCGCGGGATGAAGGGCGACCCGCTCTATCAGGCGCGCCGCACCCTGCACACCGGCGACAAGCTACTCACCGACCGGCAACGCGCTCGGCTGGAGGCGCTGTTCGCGACCGAGGAGCACGTCGAGGTCGAAGCGACCTGGGGCATCTACCAGCGCATGATCGCCGCGTATCGCGAACCCGACAAGAAGAATGGCAAGCAGATGATGCAGACCCTGATCGACGCGGTCAGCACCGGGGTTCCTGCCGCGCTCGTCGAGATCCGCAAGCTCGGCCGCACCCTCAAGCAGCGCGCCGCCGACGTGCTCGCGTTCTTCGATCGGCCCGGCACCTCGAACGGCCCAACGGAGGCGATCAACGGACGACTTGAACACCTCCGCGGCTCCGCGCTCGGCTTCCGGAACCTCACGAACTACATCGCAAGAAGCCTGCTCGAAGCCGGAGGATTCAGACCCCAACTACACCCCTAATTCCGAAGAGCCGGTATGGTCCTCCCTTGGACGTCTGGCTCTGTCAGTCTGTTTTGGCCCCGGAGTGACGGCTAGGAGTGGCCCCACTTTCTGACTTGCCGGGGCGGTTCTGACGGTTTGATCTGGCCCCACCTGAGCGTGTGTTTCGTGTTGCTTCAGGATGAGCGGGCCCGGCAGGGGTCGAAAGTGGAATTGTTCGCGGATATCCGCCGCGCCTCGCGCGTCGACGGGCTATCGGTGCGCGCGTTGGCAGACAGGTTCGGGGTCCACCGTCGCACGGTGCGGCAGGCCTTGGCGTCGCCAATTCCGCCGCCGCGGAAGATACCGTCACGGATGTCTCCACGGCTGGGGCCGTACAAGGCGGTGATCGACGCGATGCTCACTCAGGATCTGGACGCGCCTCGTAAGCAGCGGCACACGGCGACAAGGGTTCTCGCGCGGCTGGTCGACGAGCACGAAGCGGCGGGACTGTCGTACTCGACGGTCCGCGACTACGTGCGCGTACGTCGTGCCCAGATCGATGCCGCAGCCGGGCGCCGCGTCGAGGTGTTCGTCCCACAGGAACACGCACCTGGTGAGGAAGCCGAAGTCGATTTCGGCGAGGTCTGGGTGATCCTTGGCGGGGTGAAAACGAAGTGCCACATGTTCACGTTCCGGCTCTCGCACTCGGGGAAGGCGGTGCACCGGGTGTACTCGACGCAATCGCAGGAAGCGTTCCTGGAAGGACATATCGACGCGTTCGACGAGATAGGTGGGATCCCGACCCGGCACATCCGGTACGACAATCTCACTGCCGCGGTACAGACGGTGCTGTATGGGAAGGGCCGTAGCCGAGTAGAGAACGACCGATGGGTACTGTTCCGCTCGCACTACGGGTTCGACTCGTTCTATTGCCAGCCCGGAATCGACGGCGCCCACGAGAAGGGTGGCGTCGAAGGCGAAGTTGGTCGGTTTCGCCGCACCTGGCTGTCGCCGATGCCGGTCATCGACTCGCTCGCCGAGTTGAACGAGCAGATCCGCCGGTGGGACGCCCGCGACAACGAGCGACGCATCAACACCCGGATCCGCACTGTCGGGCAAGACTTCATCGACGAACAAGCCCGCCTTACGCCATTGCCAGGCGAGCGGTTCGATCCTGGCCTGGTGCTCTACCCGCGGGTAGACCGCTCGAGCCTGATCACCGTGCGGATGGCGAGGTACTCCGTGCCCGCCCGTCTGATCGGGCGGAAGGTGCGGGTCTCGTTGCGGGCGTCTGAACTCGTGGTGTTCGACGGCCACGCCGAGGTCGCTCGGCACGAGCGGGTCGTGGCCCGCGGCGGGGAGTCGATCAACCTTGACCACTACCTCGAGGTCCTCAGGCGCAAGCCCGGCGCGTTGCCCGGGTCCACCGCGCTGGCCCGTGCACGCGAAGCCGGCGTGTTCACGACAGCGCATGACGCGTTCTGGCAGCAAGCGCGGAAGGTCGATGGCGACAGCGCCGGCACAAGGGCTCTGATCGATGTGCTCCTGCTCCACAGGACCATGCGAACCGTCGACGTGATCGCGGGGATCCGTGCCGCCCTCACGGTCGGGGCGGTGTCCGCCGACGTCGTCGCGGTCGAAGCCCGACTGCACGCCGCCGGGCCCGAGTCAGACCGTCATCGCGTTGAACAACCACGACGTGACGTGCAGCGAGTTGTCAGCCTGACCCAGCGTCGCCTCATGGATCCGGCCGCGGTGATCGCCGGACTCCCAGCCGACCGGCGGCCACTGCCATCCGTCGCGCACTACGACGAACTCCTTAACCGACGTTCCGAACCAGAACCGCCGGTCACCGATGAGAGAGAAGGAATCGCCGGATCATGAGCAACCCCACGAATGTCACCACGACCCTGCGTCGGCAGCGCGGGCTGACCGAAGAAGCCGCCGCGGCCGCAGTTGACCAAGCCTGCCGCAGGCTCCGTTTACCCACCATGCGGGCGGTGATGCACGAAGCGATCACGGCCGCGGAACGTGAGCAGCTGACCTACCAAGGGTTCCTTGCCGAGCTCCTCCTCGCCGAGTGCGACGACCGGGACCGCCGGTCCGTTGTCCGCCGCGTGTCGGCAGCCGGGTTCCCGAGGAACAAGTGGCTCGGGGACTTCGATTTCGACGCGAATCCGAACGTCAACCCTGCAACGATCCATACGCTCGCGAACGGGGACTGGATCCGCCGCGGCGATCCGCTGTGTCTGATCGGGGACTCCGGCACCGGGAAGTCGCATCTCCTCATCGGCCTCGGCACCGCCGCTGCAGAGAAGGGCTTCCGCGTCCGGTACACCCTGGCGACGAAGCTCGTGAACGAGCTCGTTGAAGCCGCCGACGAGAAACAACTCACCCGCACCATCAACCGGTACGGACGCGTTGACCTGCTCCTGATCGACGAGCTCGGCTACATGGAACTCGACCGACGCGGCGCCGAACTCCTGTTCCAGGTCCTCACAGAGCGGGAAGAGAAGAACTCCGTCGCGATCGCATCCAACGAGTCGTTCAGCGGGTGGACGAAGACCTTCACTGACCCGCGCCTGTGTGCGGCAATCGTCGACCGGCTCACGTTCAACGGCACCATCATCGAAACCGGCACCACCTCGTACCGCCTCAACCACACCCGTCAGCGGCAGTAGCGATCCGAAAGTCATCAGAGGTAGCGGCAGATGGACTCCGGCGTGCAGGCTTCGGACGCCGTTGCCGTCGCGTGCGCCCGAAGCTCGACGATGCTCCCTCGTAGGGCGCGCAGCTGCTCGAGCTGCTCATCAATCTCCACGAGCCGGCGGTCAAGGAGATCCAGCACGTGAGCGCACGGCGAACCACCCGTGTCGCGAACATCGAGGATCTCCGCGGTCTGCGCAAGGGTGAGCCCCGCCGCGCGAGCCCGATCGATGAACTCGAGCCGCTGCACCGTCTCGTCACCATAGCTGCGGTACCCGGCCGGGGTGCGCTCCGGCGGTTGCAGCAGCCCGCGCTCCTCGTAGTACCGCAGCGTCGACGGTCTCGTCCTCGCCTTCTCCGCGAGTTCTCCGATCCGCATCGTGACACCTCCACCGTCAGTTTGACCTTCAAGCATGCTTGAAGGTCCATTCTGTCGCATAGGGCCGCACGTGCGGCCCGGTCCACCCGAGGAGGCATCATGACTCAGCACAACGAGTTCGATCTTGCGGTGGTCGGGACGGGCGGCGCGGCGATGTCCGCGGCGATCCACGCCCGACTCGAGGGGGCGAGCGTGGTCGCCATCGAATCGGGCACGCTCGGTGGCACCTGCGTGAACGTGGGTTGCGTGCCCTCCAAGACACTCCTCGCGGCCGCGCACACCCGCCACGCCGCGCTCACGAACCCGTTCCCCGGCGCCGCCACCTCCGCTGGGGCCGTCGACCTCGGCGCGCTCGTGCAGCAGAAGGATGAGCTGGTCGGCATGCTCCGCCAGACCAAGTACGCCGACATCGCCGCCGCCTACGGGTTCGACATCCTCCCCGGCACCGCAACATTCACCGATCCCTCAACACTGCTCGTCGATGGACGACCGGTTCGCGCCAAGTCGTATCTCATCGCCACCGGCGCCGAACCGACCATCCCAACGATCCCCGGCCTCGAGCAGATCGATTACCTCACGTCGACCACGGCGATGGAACTCACCGAGCTGCCCGCTTCGCTCGTGGTGATCGGCGGCGGATTCGTCGGCCTCGAACAGGCCCAGCTGTTCGCCCGGCTCGGGGTCGAGGTCACCATCATCGGCCGGCTCGCCCCGCACGCCGAACCAGAACTCTCCTCCGAGCTCCGCCAAGCCTTCCTGACCGACGGAATCACCGTCATAGGCGACCGCGCCGCAACGATCACCCCACACGACGACCTGGTCCGAGTCCTCACCCGCACCGGGAAAGTAGCTACCGGTGAACGCGTCCTCGTCGCCACCGGCCGCACCCCCCGCACCGACGGGCTCGGCCTCGCCACTGCGGGCATCGCGACCGACACCCGCGGCTTCATCATTGTCGACGAACAACAGCGGACCACGAACCCGGCGGTGTTCGCCGCCGGCGACGTCACCGACGTGCCCCAGTATGTGTACGTCGCCGCGAGGACCGGGAAGATCGCCGCACACAACGCCCTCGGTCACTCTGAGCAGGTCGACTACACCGGGTTGCCCTCCGTCCTGTTCACCTCACCCCAACTCGCCTCGGCCGGGATCACCGAAGCCGAAGCCATCGCCGCCGGATACAGATGCGCCTGCCGATACCTGCGACTGGCCGACGTGCCCAGAGCCATCGCCAACCACAACACCCGCGGCGGCATCAAGATCGTCGCCGACGCCGACACCGGCAAAGTCCTCGGAGTCCACGCCCTCGCCGACACCGCCGGCGAGATGATGCTCGCCGCGACCTACGCCATCAAAGCCGGATTCACCGTCACCCAACTCGCCGACACCTGGGCCCCGTACCTCACCATGGCCGAAGGCATCCGCCTCACTGCGAACCTCTTCCGCAACGAACTCCCCACTTCCTGCTGCGCCTGACAACAGACAGCCACCCACATCGACCCGCCGCCACGACGGGGCCACTTCAAACCGTCACCCCGGGGCCAAATCAGGTTGACAAAGTCAGACGTCCTTGGAGGCGATCGAGCACAGGCACCGCCCCAGCGCGAACGCCGCCAGCCCGACCAGGATCACGACCCCGGCGACCAGGCCCTGCCCGAGCGCGGCGGTTCCGGCGATCACTCCCGCCGAGGCGGCCTGCACCAGAGCGCCGGAGATGAACACCCACTTGCGGAACCGCACACGGACGATGAGTGGCGTGAGGAACGCCTGCGGGAGCATCGAGAGCGACACGCGGATCGGCACCAGTAGGACCGTCAGCGCCACGGGAACGCCGAGGGCGTTGAACAGCCACGGCAGCACGGTCGAGGCGTTGACGATCTGATCGCCCGAGGACTGGAGCGCGTTGGCGGCCACCAGTCGAAGTCCATTGGGCGCGAGATTGCGTCGCACCTCAGGATCGAGCTCCTGCTCGGCCCGCTTGTCCCGGTGCAACACCGCCGAGTAGATCCGCTCCCCAGCGCTCATACCCGGGAATCTAGACCGCGCCCGCGACATCCGCGAGACCTCTGTTCGACGCTCGCGTCTGCGCGCGGAACTCCATCCGTTATGCCCGTGTGCGCATAGTCCCACGACACGTCGGGCGGGCTGGTAGCGTGTAGCGCATGGCCGCCGCGCAGCGCATGCCTCTGACGCCGTTCGTCGACGTTCTGCCGTTGCCCGAGCGCCTGCTCGCGCGCGATCACAACGGCCGTCTGACGGTGCGGATCCGTACCGGCTCACACAGCTTCCATCGCGATCTGCCCCGGTCGCGTGTGTGGGGCTACGACGGCACGCTCCCAGGCCCGACGATCGAGGCTGAGCGCGGCCACCCGGTCCGCGTCGAGTGGCGCAACGAGCTTGACGGCGGGCTGCCCGTCATCGTAACGATGGCTGGCGACGAGGTCGACGCCGACGGTGTGCCTGTGCAGTGCAGTCCCGGTCTGAGCGGCGGCACGCCGGACCCGCACGCCGCGGCGCTGACGGGACACTCGGTCGTGCACCTGCACGGTGGCCTGACACCGGCCGTGTACGACGGCTGGACCGAGAACCTCTTCGCACCCGGCCAGCTCGCCGTATTTGACTACCCGATGGACCAACGCGCGACGCTGCTCTGGTACCACGACCACGTGATGGGCGTCACTCGGTTCGACGTATACGCCGGGCTGGCGGGACTGTGGATCATCCGCGACCAGCGCGAACGTGACCTCGGGCTGCCCGAGGGACCACCGTACGAGGTGCCGCTGCTGCTGCAGGACCGTAACTTCGGACTCGACGAGGGCGGTCGGCTGACCGGCCAGCTGGTGCACAAGACCGACCCTGGGGTGATGGAGGCCTTCGCGCCGTTCACGGTCGTCAACGGCAAAGTCTGGCCTATCCTCGACGTCCAGCCCGCCACGTACCGCTTCCGCGTGCTCAACGGCTCCAACGCCCGCACCTTCCGGCTCGTGCTGCTGCGAGACGGCGTGCCCGAATTCGATCGCATCACTCAGATCGGCACCGACTCGGGCCTACTCCGCGAGCCCGTCGCGCTGCCACCCGACGGGCTGGTCCTCGCCTCAGCCGAGCGCGCCGACCTGCTCGTCGACTTCTCGGACCTTCAACCGGGCACCGAGCTCACGCTCTACAACACCGCCGGCGCTCCGTTCGATGGCGCGCCCTTTCCCGCCGCTGATGCCGCCGATGCCGCGGATCTCGACGCGCTGCTGCCGTACCCCCAGGTCATGCGTTTCCGTGTCGTCCCGGGCCCGGTCGCGCACCGTCCGGTGCCCCGCGAACTGGCGACCGACTTCGCCCTGCCAAAACCCGAGGAGCTGGACGCGGCGCCGCGGCGTGCCATCGCGCTTGTCGAGCGCGAGTTCGAGGACGTACCCAACATGCTGACCATGCGTGAGCTCGCCGTTGTCGACGACGAGGACGAGACGACCGGTCCGCTGATCACCCTCACCGACGGCGACCACACGACGCGCTACCGCGCGGTTGCCGCCCACTTCGAGGACACCGCCACGTTCTTCCCGATGCTCGGCCAGTACGAGATCTGGCAGCTCATCAACCTCACCGATGACACGCACCCCATCCACATCCACCTCGATCCCTTCCAGGTCCTCGCGCGCCGGCCCATCGGCTGGGAGATCCCCGACGACGGCATCGGCGATCTCGACCTCAGCGCGCGGATCACTCTCGGTCGCGACCCCGACGACGAGCTCGACCACGTCATCGACGCCAACGAGCGCGGGCTCAAAGACACAGTCCGCGTCAACCCCCACGAAATCGTCGAGATCGCCGTCCGGTTCCACGCCTACAGCGGCCGCTACATGTACCACTGCCACATCCTCGAGCACGAGGATCGCGATATGATGCGGCCCTTTGTGACCATGCCTCCCGAACTCATGCCGTTCATGGCGTGACCCTGGCACGTCAGGAGCGCCAGGGAATACAAATCGATTCGCCATGTTGAAGTGGGAGACGGGCAGCCACTTCTGCTGGCCCTGCACTGTACGACGCGCCAGGCCCGCGAACATCGAATCTGCTGGGCGCCCGTTCGCGTTTGAGAAGGAGTACGAGAATGGCTATTCAGGATAAGGTCGCATTGGTCACCGGAGCCGGGCAGGGGATCGGGCGCGGCATCGCGCTTCGTCTCGCCGCCGACGGTTTTGACATCGCCGTCGCGGACATTGAGCCGCAGCGCGAGAAGGGTGATTCGGTCGTCGCCGAGATCGAGCAGCTGGGCCGAAAAGCGGTCTTCGTCGCTGCGGACGTGTCGAAGCGCGACCAGGTCGTTGCCGCTGTCGACGCAGCCGCCGAACAGCTCGGCGGGTTCGATGTGATCGTCAACAACGCCGGCATCGCCCAGATCAAGCCCGTACTCGAGATCACCGCCGAAGAGCTCGATCAGATCTTCCGGATCAACGTCGACAGCGTGGTCTGGGGCATCCAGGCGGCCGCAGCGAAGTTCGAACAGCTCGGTCACGGTGGAAAGATCATCTCCGCGGCATCCATCGCGTCGATCCAGGGGTTCCCCATCCTCAGCGCGTATTCGGCCTCGAAGTTCGCCGTTCGCGGCTTCACCCAGGCGGCCGCGCAGGAGCTCGCTCCGAAGGGCATCACGGTGAACGCTTACGCGCCCGGCATCGTCGGCACCGGCATGTGGGAACTCATCGACGCCGAGCTCAGCAAGATCAACGGCAAGCCACTCGGCCAGAACCTCAAGGAAAACGTGGAGGGCATCGCGCTCGGCCGCATCGAGACCCCCGAGGACGTCGCGAAGGTCGTGTCGTTCTTCGCCGGCCCCGACTCGGACTACGTCACCGGCCAGGTGCTTCTCGTCGACGGCGGCATGCTTTACAACTGAGTCATCACTGACCGTCTCACCACCCGCCGCGCGTCGGCGTGTGACCCTCCCGGGCGCCCTCCGGTATCGGCAGCTCAGCCCGCAGACCGAGCAGTCGGAAAGGCCTCGTGAAGATCAGACGAAGTCACGACCGGATCGTACTCACCTGCCCCTCGACGCGACCTGCGTCGGGGGGCTTTTTCGCGCCCACAAATCGGCGCCCAGTGGTGCAGCCACCTCGATACGCCTGTACTGAATTACGTATCGAACGCGTCAGCCGCAACCTCCGCGAGCTCGAGGTCAGGGCGCGCACGCACGTCCGGCGGGTTCTGCCTGCCGGGACGCTCACCGCGCGTCGAGGGCTCCCGGCGAATGTGGTGTTCGCAGCCGCCTTGTCCATGGCGTTCTTCACCGCAGACCTGTTCATTCCGCTCGCCCTTACCAGCGTGCGAGGGATCAGCGCTACACTCGCCGGGATCGTCCTGACCGCAGGCATCATCGGGTGGACCGCCGGCGCCTATGCCCCCGCCCGGCTCCTGAAGTGGGGCATGACCAAGGGGGGCATCGCGCGCCTCGGAGCGATTCTCGTCATCGCGGGTTTGACGGTGATCGGTGCCGTGATCCTCACCACCGTCCCCGTCCCCGTCGCCGCCGTGGGCTGGATCATCGCCGGGCTCGGCGCCGGTCTCGGTTTCACGATCAACTCCATCGCCGTCCTCGATGATGCCGCTGGCACGGTCGGGCGCGCCTCATCGCAGATGGAGCTCGGCAACCAGGCCGGCATCGCCATCGGCACCGGGCTCGCCGGTGCCCTGGTCGCCACCATGGGCGCCACTGCAGCCGGACTAAGCGGCGTCCTCGTCGTCGCTGGGGCCGGCGTCGTACTCGCTCTCCTCGCCTCCACGAGGTTCGCCGAAACCCACCCACCCTTGACTCCCCCCGAAAGATGATGCTGACTTGGACTCGAAGTCCGAGCACGAAAGGAGAACACAATGACCATCAACGACATCGGGCCCCGCCCGAACGCGTTCGACATCGAAGAGGCCACCCGGCGGAACGAGAACTACCGCAGCGTGGCGTGGACCGGGAAGTATTTGCAGGTCACGCTGATGTCTATCCCGGTCGGGGAGTCCATCGGCCTGGAGGTCCACCAGAACACCGATCAGTTCCTGCGCCTCGATGCCGGACAGGGCAGGGCCGTCATGGGCCCGGCCAAGGACCGGCTCGACTTCGAGCAAAACGTCTCGGATGGGTGGTCTGTCCAGGTCCCCGCCGGCACCTGGCATGACGTGATCAACACTGGCGACGAACCGCTGCGCCTCTACGCGATTTATGCCCCGGTGCACCACGCACCTGGCATCACCCAGAGAACCAGCGACAAGGCAGAACAAGACGAAGCGACCGGTAAGGACGAGCCTCCCGCATGGACCGTCCAGCCCGAGGACAGCGCGCCGGACGAGCACGCCAACTGACGTCTACTTGTGTCACCGCTCCGTAAGGATGTTGCGGACGAGGATCGTCTTGGTCCACCCCGGGCAGCGCGCCCCGCCGCCGCGTGAAGACATCGGCCGGTCTCGACCGGCCGATGTCTTCACGCTCCCGCCCCTCACGCTGGTAGGTCTGACGATCACGGATGTCGAGGACCTCGACTGGGCCTCGTGTCAGAGTGTCGGCAAGGCCGCATGGTTCCTCGGGCAGGCCAACACTGTGCCCTGTCTGCGACACCGTGCGATCACAGAACGCCGCCACAAAGCGTCAAACTCCACACGCATGGGAACGATGCATCTGGCGGCGGAGAAAGCGGGTGCCCAGAAGCCGCTGGCAAAAATTTCACCGAGCTAAGAGGACGCCCGCCGAAAACGATCGTTTTCGGTGACCAGCGTGCTGAACGAGTGGCAGGCTCGGAGAGTAAGCCGAACGGGGACAGATAATAGGTACGAGCTTGAACCAAGCTGTGTCGGCCAGCTTGGTTCCCGTAAGGCCGAGCAACCCCACGCACGATGACATTCGAACATCGGAAATGCTATGCAAAAGACCTCACTCATCGCCCTCGCGCGACACGAACTCTCTCAGGCGAAGGAAGCGTCCAGTGGTAGAAGCGCGAAGACCGTCTTCGGAGGACACGAGCATCAACTCCGACAAACGCTTATTGCTCTCAAGGCCGGCGAAAGCCTGGCTGAGCACGAAAGCTCCGGAGAGGCAACCCTGCAAGTCCTCGAGGGCCGCGTCCTGCTCAGATTCGGAGACCTGTCGTGGAACGGATCTCCCGGTGACCTCCTCATCATCCCGGACGGGCTCCACTCACTCGACGCCATCGAGGACTCAGTCATCCTCCTGACCGTCGTTAAGAAGCACTGAAGCAGGTTGCGTACGGATCGTGGGAACTCCGCAGTACGGTGCACTTGATCCTCTCGCGCTCATCCATGATGAGCTGATACACGATTCCACCAACAACGCGCTGCGAGAGCAGGGCATGGACCCCATTTACACGGTGGGTGCCGCTGCGCGCGTGGCCGTCATTGGCCAGGCGCCGGGACGCCGCGCGCAGGCAAGCGGGGTGCCGTGGGACGACGCCAGTGGTGCCACCCTCATGCAGTGGCTTGGTGTCACCGAAGGACAGTTCCGAGACCCGGACAATTTCGCTCTCTTGCCGATGGACTTCTACTACCCCGGCCCCGGTCGCAGCGGGTCGGGAGATGCGCCGCCGCGTCGAGGCTTCGCGGCCAGGTGGCATCCGCCGCTCTTCGCGTTGATGCCTGATATTCGTTTGACTTTGTTGATCGGACGCTACGCACAGCAGGCGTACTTGCCGATTGCGAAGACCGCGACGCTGACCGCGACGGTACGGAATTATCAGCAGTTTCTTCCTGAGCTGTTCCCTCTAGTGCACCCGTCGCCGCTCAACTTTCGTTGGCACGCGAGGAACCCGTGGTTCGCCGCAGACGTCGTGGAAGATCTCCGTTGGCACATCGAGACCGCGTTGCGGTGAAACCGTTTCTGGGGGTGAATCAATCGCTGATGCCCGCGCACTACATCGGGTCGCGCCGGCCCGTGATGTCCTCCGTTTGGGGGACACCCAGTGGTAATGTCTGTGTGGTAGCTGGGGCTACGCGCGGGGCGTCTGGGGCGCTGCGCCAAACGCAATGAGGCGATGTCACATTCCGTGTGACGAGCCCTCTCCGAGCCACGATTCTGGGGAACTCGACGTTCTGAGAGGGCTACTCGCTCGGCTCACGAGGTTCTCCTGGCATGAGCCGTCCGTCCTCGTGATGCCGACGCTCCCGGCAGGCCTCCGAGCACCGACCAATGCCGGCGGCGGTCATCCTGTCGGAGCTTCGAGCACTTCATCGAGAAGCGTGATGCCTCCGGAACTGTTGGCCGATTGCATGAGCGCGTGGATCCATTGCATGTTGAGGTGCGGGGGCTCGAACTCGTCGAAGGTGAATCGTAGATGAGCCGCCCCCTTCATTCGGTCCGGACGTTCTGTGAGTCGTCGGTTTCCATTTGATGGGTGCACTGTCGAGCGTACTCGGCTGGGGGTAGGTAGCCGAGCGAGGAGTGCCGGCGGTGGTGGTTGTACTCGTCCTTCCAGTCGCCGATGATGACCTGCGCGTGCAGCAGCGAGTAGAAGCTGTTGATGTTGAGGCACTCGTCGCGGATCCGGCTGTTGAACGACTCGACGTACCCGTTGCGCCACGGCGAGCCCGGAGGGATGTAGGACAGGCCGGTGCGGGTGCCGGCCCAGTCGGCCATCGCCTCGCTGATGAACTCCGGCCCGTTGTCCGACCTGAGCACCGCCGGGGCGCCCCGGGCGGCGACGAGGTCCTCGAGGTGGGCGGTGAGTCGGTCGGCGGTAATCGAGCGCTCCACGAGGCCGCCGATGCACTCCCGGGTGTGTTCGTCGACGATCGAGCAGATCTTGATCGGTCGGCCGTGCTCGTCGGCGTCGAACTGAAAGTCCACTGCCCACACCACGTTCGGCGCGTCCGCCGTCGGCGCGTCGACGGTCGAGGACCCGACGCGCTTGCGTCGACGCCGCTGCGGGACCCGGAGCCCTTCGTCACGCCACAGGCGTTGGATCTTCTTGTGGTTCACCACCCACCCCTCGGCGCGGGCGTCGTGATACGCCCGCCGGTACCCGTAGCGGGGATGGTCCTTCGCCCAGGCGCGCAGCCACTCCCTGAACGCCCGATCCGGGTCCGCGACCGTGTCGCCCTTGAGCGGTCGCCGATACGCGGAGCGGCTCAGCCCGACCAGACGGCACGCCATCCGTTCGCTCACCCGCAGCTCGCGCTTGAGGTGATCGACGGCGGCGCGGCGCCTGTCCGGGCTTAGAAGTTTCCCGGCTCTTCGCAGTTGAGGGTGTAGTCGAGGTTCGCGGGTCGATTGCCGGATAGGCGTCGAGGTCTTCCAGGATGGAAGTTCCTACACTGCCCATCCGAAAGACCTCGACGTGCTCCAAACTACCTTCGCCGCGCCCTGCCTGACCACGTTCTGCCGTCTCGACGAGCTCGGCCTCGAGGCTGTAGGTCAACATCTCGAGGCGGATCGGGCGGTGATCGAGTGCCGCGTCGTCGAGAACGATCCCTGGTGCCGGAAGTGCGGCGCGGAAGGCGTCCCGAGAGACACCGTGGTGCGTCGGCTCGCGCATGAGCCGTTCGGGCACCGGCCCACGACACTGCTGGTCCGGGTGCGCCGCTACCGGTGCGCGCACTGCGGGAAGACGTGGCGGCAGGACACCACGAAGGCCGCCGCGCCGCGGGCGAAGATCTCGCGTGGCGGGCTCGGGTGGGCGCTGACGGCGATCGTGGTCGACCATCTCACGGTGACCCGCGCCGCGGCCGGTCTGGGGGTGTCCTGGCATACCGCGAACAGTGCGATTCTCGCCGAGGGTCGGCGTCGTCTGATCGACGCTCCCGGCCGGTTCGACGGGGTCACGACCCTGGGCGTCGATGAGCATGTCTGGCGTCACACCCGGTACGGCGACAAGTACGTGACCGTGATCATCGACCTCACGCCCGCCCGCGAGAAGACAGGCCCGGCCCAGCTGCTGGACATGGTCGAGGGCCGTTCGAAGGCCGTGTTCAAGCAGTGGCTCGCGGCACGGCCCAAGGAGTGGTCCAAGCGGATCGAGGTGGTCGCGATGGACGGGTTCAGCGGCTTCAAGACGGCCGCCGCCGAAGAGCTGCCCGACGCGGTCCCGGTGATGGATCCGTTCCATGTGGTCCGTCTCGCCGGCGATGCGCTCGATGTGTGTCGCCGCCGCGTTCAGCAGGATCTACACGGACACCGCGGGATGAAGGGCGACCCGCTCTATCAGGCGCGCCGCACCCTGCACACCGGCGACAAGCTACTCACCGACCGGCAACGCGCTCGGCTGGAGGCGCTGTTCGCGACCGAGGAGCACGTCGAGGTCGAAGCGACCTGGGGCATCTACCAGCGCATGATCGCCGCGTATCGCGAACCCGACAAGAAGAATGGCAAGCAGATGATGCAGACCCTGATCGACGCGGTCAGCACCGGGGTTCCTGCCGCGCTCGTCGAGATCCGCAAGCTCGGCCGCACCCTCAAGCAGCGCGCCGCCGACGTGCTCGCGTTCTTCGATCGGCCCGGCACCTCGAACGGCCCAACGGAGGCGATCAACGGACGACTTGAACACCTCCGCGGCTCCGCGCTCGGCTTCCGGAACCTCACGAACTACATCGCAAGAAGCCTGCTCGAAGCCGGAGGATTCAGACCCCAACTACACCCCTAATTCCGAAGAGCCAGTTTCCCTCAGCCAGCTCCTTGAGCGCGGCCTTCTCCAGCTCCGCTTCCGCGAGCAGACGCTTCAGGGTCGCATTCTGCTTCTCCAGCTCCTTCAGGCGCTTTGCGTCGTCGGCCTTGAGGCCGCCGTACTGGTTCCGCCACCGGTAGTACGTCTGCTCGGACACCACGAGCTCCCGGCACACCGCCGCGACGTCCTGACCGTCGGCGAGCATCCTGTCGGCCTGCCCGAGCTTACGGACGACCTGCTCCGGGGTGTGACGCTTCCTGCTGTTCGTCATGATCTGACCAGTCTCCCTGCCCGCGACCGCGGACAACAGGACGACTCTCATAACGACTGGACCTACGAAACGGGGTCAGCCCACCTGGGTTGCGTCGTTCATGGTCGTCTCCTTCTGCGGGTGGCCGTGTCGCGGGTGAGGACAGCAGCCCGCGGACGTTCTCGATGACGACCCACTCGGGCTGGAGCGCGTCGATGGCTGCGGCCATGTGCGCCCAGAGCCCCGAGCGCGTACCTGGCGCGAGGCCGGCGCGCTTGCCGACGGTGGACACGTCTTGGCATGGGAAGCCGCCGCTGGCGTCGAGGTCGTGCATGAAGTCTGCTCCGGCGACGGACGTCCCCGGCATCCGTGCCTCATCGAGAACTGATGCCGAGCTGGTCACCTGTCAGGTGCACGACTCCGACACGCGCCCGCTGCTCAACCGAGCCCCCGCTTGCCGCCGCCCGATGCCTCCATCTCCGGCCTCGGCTCCGACCGCCATCCGAGGTCACACGCCTCTTGCAGGTCGAGGTTGAGTCGGGCATTGCCGCTTCAGAAGTCACCGGGTGCGGGTGCTCACCTGCCCGGCAGGAGCGGAGGTGGGCATGACGGTTTCGATGCGCGTGATGTCGGCAGGTGACGGCTACAAGTACCTGCTCAAGACCGTCGTGGCAGCCGACGGAGACCGACCGCTCTCGACGCCGCTTACCCGCTACTACATGGAGGACGGCACCCCGCCTGGTCGCTGGCTCGGCGCGGGCGTAGCGGCCCTCGGCAAGGGCGAGATTCAGGTGGGCGACCGAGTATCGGAACACCAACTCCAGCTCCTGATGGGCACAGGCTGTGATCCGATCACCGGCGACAAGCTCGGCCTGGGCTTCGCGGCATACAAGAGCCAGGAGCAGCGAATCGAAGCGCGGATCGCTGACCTCGAACCGACGATGACCCCCGGCGCCAAGGGAGAGGCCGTCGCGCAGATCGTTGCCGAGGAGACAGCCCGAAGTACACGGCGTGCTGTGGCGGGCTTCGACTTCACCTTCTCGATCCCGAAGTCCGCGAGCGTGTTGTGGGCAGTCGCCGACGCCGGGGTCCAGGCACTCATCGCCGAGGCGCATCATCGCGCGGTTGCGGAGGTGGTTGCGTTCATGGAACGCGAGGTTGCAGCCACGCGCACGGGCGCAACCGCCGGAGACGGCGCGGTTGCGCAGGTCGATGTCACCGGGCTCATCGCGACCGCCTTCGATCACTTCGACTCCCGCGCCGGCGACCCCCACCTCCACACGCACGTCGTCATCAGCAACAAGGCCAAGACCGTCCTCGATGGGAAGTGGCGCTCGCTCGACGGCAGACCCATGCACACCGCCGTCGTCGCGCTCTCCGAACTCCACGAAGCCGTGTTCGCCGACCACATGACGCGCACCTTCGGCGTCTCATGGGAGGCCCGAGAGATGGGCCGCGACCACAACCCTGCATGGGCGATCACTGGAGTGCCCGATGAACTGATCGCCGAGTTCTCTACCCGCGCGCGTCACATCAACGCCGAGACCGATCGCCTCATCGCCAAGTACGTTGCAGCGCACGGACGACGCCCGACACCAGCGGCGATCATGAAATTGCGAGCTCAAGCCACACTCGCGACTCGGCCCGAGAAGCAGGTTCGGTCCTTGGCTGACCTCACCGTCGAATGGCGGGAGCGCGCCACGAAGTCGTTGGGGCGGGATGCGACGACGTGGGCGCGCGAGGTGACCGACAACGACAAGCCGCTCCTGCTGCGTGCCGACGACGTACCGCTCGTTGTCATTGGCGAGATTGGGCGTTCGGTCGTCGAGGTGGTCGGTGAGAAGCGCTCGACCTGGCGACGCTGGAATCTCATGGCCGAGGCATCCCGGCAGACGATGGGCTGGCGCTTCGCCACCATGCACGACCGGGAAGCCATCGTCGCCATGGTTGCCGATGCCGCCGAGTTCGCTTCGCTTCGCTTGACCCCGCCCGAACTCGGCGCCTCGCCCGTCGTGTTCCGTCGGACCGACGGCACCTCGGTGTTCCGACCGAAGAGCTCGACCGTGTTCACCTCCGAGTCCCAGCTCGCGGCCGAGGACAGACTTCTCGAACGAGCAGCCAACCTCGGCGGGTCGACGGTGACGCTTGCCACGGTCGAGAAGATCACGCGCAGTCCCGATGCGGACGGTCGGATGCTCGGCGACGACCAAGCCGACGCCCTGACCCGGATCGCGGTGTCGGGTCGGATGCTCGACGTGCTGGTCGGTCCTGCCGGTGCGGGCAAGACCACCGCAATGAACGCGCTCCGCCGCGCCTGGGAAGCCCAGCACGGCTCCGGTTCCGTCGTCGGGCTCGCGCCGTCAGCGGTCGCCGCACAGGTCCTCGCCGACGACCTCGGAATCGCGACGGAGAACACTGCGAAGTGGTGGCAGAACCACCTGATCCACGGCACCGCGTTCGAGGCAGGCCAGCTCGTCATCATCGACGAAGCCTCCCTCGCCGGCACCCTGTCACTGGACCGCATCACCCACCTCGCCCAAGACGCTGGCGCGAAGGTGCTGCTTGTCGGCGACTACGCCCAACTGCAATCCGTAGATGCCGGCGGCGCGTTCGCGATGATCGCTAGAGACCGGGCCGACACTCCCGAACTGGTCGACGTTCACCGCTTCACCCATGCCTGGGAGAAGACCGCCTCACTCGAGCTGCGTCACGGGCGCACAGCGGCTATCGACACTTACCTCGCCCACCAGCGCATCGCCGATGGCGACGCCGAGGCCATGACCGACGCGGCTTACAACGCATGGCGCGCCGACCGCGACGCGGGACTCGTTTCTGTGCTGATCGCTGAAACCCACGACGACGTGACCGCGCTGAACGGTCGCGCCCGCGCCGACCTGATCCTCAACAAGACTCTGAATCCCGACCGCGAAGTCGAGCTGCGCGACGGCACCGCCGCTGGCGTCGGCGACACCATCATCACGCGACTCAACAAGCGCGAACTGCGCACCCTGGTCGGGCGGGACTGGGTACGCAACGGCGACATCTGGACCGTCACCGCCGTCGGCGACGACGGGACCATCACCATCGCACGCGACTACGGAACCGGCACCACCGTCGGCGACGACGGAACCATCAAGGCTCGCAGGCGTGGGCGCAGGTTCGGCGGCAGCATCGTCCTCCCGGCCTCGTATGTGGCCGAGCATGTCGATCTCGGTTACGCAGTCACCGCCTACCGCGCCCAAGGCATCACGACCGACAGTGCGCACGTGTTGGTCGAACCGACCTCGACGAGGGAGACCTTCTACGTCGCTATGACCCGAGGGCGGCACGCGAACCACGCCTACGTGACTCTCGACCGCGCCGACGACCATGCCCAGCTGCACCCTGGCGACGACCCGCATGCCACCGCGCGAAGCGTGCTGTACGGCGTTCTCCAGCACAGCGGGGCCGAACTCTCGGCGCACGAGACCATCGTCGCCGAGCAGGAACAGTGGGGCTCGATCGCCCAGCTCGCCGCCGAGTACGAGACCATCGCCGCCGCAGCCCAGCATGACCGCTGGGCTGCCCTCATCCGCTGCTCCGGGCTCTCCGACGAACAGGCCGAGAGCGCCATCGAGTCCGAGGCGTTCGGCCCCCTTGCCGCTGAACTTCGCCGCGCCGAGGCCAACCATCACAACCTTGATGCGCTCTTGCCGCGCCTCGTGGCCGCGCGAGGATTCGATGACGCCGACGACATCGCCGCCGTCCTGCACTACCGGGTCGAGCGGGCGACCGGCCGCCCCGCAGGCTCGGGCCGGACCCGCAAGCCAACGCGACTTATCGCCGGCCTCATCCCACAGGCGCACGGCGTCATCGATGTTGAGATGCGAGCGGCTCTCGACGAGCGAGAGGAGCTCATCGCGGCACGCGCCGACGCCGTACTCGACGGCGCGCTGGCCGAGAGCGTGCCGTGGACGAAGGCACTCGGCACGCGGCCCACCGAACCGCGACGGGCTGCGGCCTGGCGCAAGTCCGCGCGCGTGATCGCCGCCTACCGCGATCGTTACCGCGTCACCGACGACACGCCCCTCGGCGCGCCACCCGAGTCGGCGGTCCAGAAGATCGACGCTGCGCGGGCGCGGGCAGCCCTCGACCGAGTGCGAGTGGCCGCTGAAACCGTGGATGATGCTCACGCAGCTCGAAGCCCGTCGAGAGGTGGGCCGTCGCGGGCAATGTAGTGCCAGTGTCGACCCCAGGGGTGCGGACCCGCGAATGTCGGCGCGGCCAAGTAGCCTCAGAGCCACACGACAGTAGACTTAAACCCACATGACGACACACGGCTGAAGGAGGCGGGGCGATGGCGCGCGCTGATCTACTCCTAGACCTCGTCGAGGCCGAACGCCGCGGCGATCGGGAACGCTTCAAGGTGCTGGTTGAGTCCGTCATCGCCGAAGAACGCGCCAACCAGCATCATCTTCTCGCCGATCGGCTCTCGCAACTCATCACGACGACGGGACAGGGACCCGTCCGCGACGACCGAGCAGCAGCGATCCGCGATCTCGTGCATGA
Organism: Microbacterium sp. No. 7; assembly: GCF_001314225.1. Taxonomy (NCBI): domain Bacteria; kingdom Bacillati; phylum Actinomycetota; class Actinomycetes; order Micrococcales; family Microbacteriaceae; genus Microbacterium; species Microbacterium sp. No. 7. Next base: position 2,523,086 of record NZ_CP012697.1, on the reverse strand, counting down.
GGTCGTACCGAACCGTCGGCTGCATGAACTCGAACTTGCGCCGGTCCCGCAACGAGTCGTGACCGAACTGATCGAGGAGCAGAAGCGCGCCGAGCTTCTGCGTAGTTACGGTATTGAGCCGCGCAACCGACTTCTGCTGTCTGGCCCGCCTGGAAACGGCAAGACGAGCGTGGCGGAAGCGATCGCGGCAGAACTGATGCTTCCCTTCTACGTGATCCGCTACGAGGGAGTCATGTCGAGTTTCCTCGGCGAAACGGCCGCACGGCTGGACAACGCGTTTGAGTTCGCGCGGACCCGCCGTTGCGTGTTGTTCTTCGACGAACTGGACACCATCGCCAAGGAACGAGCAGACGAGCACGAGACCGGCGAGATCAAGCGGGTGGTTTCGACACTGCTGCTCCAAATCGACAGACTGCCACCCCACGTGATCTTCGTTGGCGCAACCAACCACGGCGAGCTGCTGGATCGGGCGGCATGGCGACGGTTCCAGATTCGGACGGAGTTGGGACCTCCTAGCCGCGCACAGGCGACGAGATTCCTCGAACGTCTTGCTGAACGCCTCGGAGGCGACCTCGGTTTCGCTCCTCGTACCCTCGCCGACAAGTTGGCCGGGGCGAGCTTCGCCGAGTTGGAAGAGTTCGCACTTGATGTGCGCCGCCGCGCGGTGCTGGAACTCCCGGATGACAACATCCGCCGGATAGTGCTAGAACGGCTTGAACACCGCCGAGGTCAGGCGGCAGGGTGACGGTTGAGCGCAAACCGCTCCTTGCGTTCGGGCCGGCGGAGGTTGTGGCGCGGCCAACCCAGACGCCGCGTGATCTTCCACGTCTGGCAAAGCCGGGCGCTGGGCGACAAGGTGAACGACTGACTCCTCAGTTCAAGGACTTGGCCGCAGCTTTCGAAGCCGAACGTGCCCGTCTGAGCGCCGACACCCCAGAGGAGATTGACCCCGCACTCGTGGTCGTATTTGATCTGGCGGGAAGCGTCAAGGACTTCCGCAACGCAATCAACCGGATCGATGGCCTGGAGTTTCTGTCGGAGCTTCTCGGGGATCAATCTGACCCCGACGACGATTTCCACATGACGGAGCGTGAAGCTGGACGGACAGACAAGCGCGTCACGCACTCGCTGTACTTGGTCATGTCCAACACCAAGGCGATCGACGAACTACTCCGGCTCTTCGCTCAATGGCAGGCCGACCCGTCCGCGTCGTTCGAGCACGGGCTAGGCAAGTTCAAGACGGCCTTCCAGCAACTGACAGCGATACGTCGGTGGGGCGCTGAGGACCGCATCCGTGAGACTGGTCTACGAGAGCGCTGGGAAGAGACTCTCAGCATGGTCGGTCAGTCAGTCAGCACCGTCCTCGTCGAAGTCGAGCTCTGGCACAGGCGTGATGCCGCCCAGCGTGCGGCTGCCGAGGCGCACGTCGAGGAAGTCATCACTTCCAGCGCCGGTCGAGTCTTGGATCGCTCGCAGATCGGAGAGATCGAGTACCACGCGCTCCTGGCTGAACTCCCGATCCAGCAGGTCCAGTCCGTGTTGACCAACGGAGCTTCGGCCATTCGGCTTCTCACGACTGATGACGTCATGTTCGTCAGCCCCTTCACCCCGATGAGCGTTGCACCAGGGACTCTTGAGCCAGTTACTCAAACCAACCTTGCTCGCAGCGACAGAGTCGAAGGCAAGCCTCGGATCGCGCTGCTCGACGGGCTGCCGTTCACCAACCACGACACGCTCCAAGGCCGGCTCTCGATCGATGACCCTGATGGGCTTGGTGAGAACTACCCCGTCGCGGCTCGCCACCACGGAACCGCCATGGCGTCACTCATCATTCACGGCGACCTCACTGATGGCGGTCCCGCGCTTGATCGTCCTCTCTACGTGCGCCCGATCCTGCAGCCCCATGAGTTCATGCCTGGGCACGAGCAGGTAGTCCCGAATCGTCTGCTCCCCGACGTCCTTCATCGTGCGATCAGACGGATTGTGAAGGGCGAGGGGAACCAGCCTGCCGCAGCGCCGAGCGTCCGGGTTGTGAACCTCTCCATAGGCGCACAGACACGAGCACTCACGCGTCGAATGAGCCCCGTTGGGCGCCTGCTGGACTGGCTCGCCCACTCGTACAATCTGCTGTTCGTCGTCAGTGCGGGTAACCACACCGACGAGTTCACGATCCCCGCCGATGCCGCGCACGACACTGACGCCGCTCGCCTGGCTGCAATGCGGGTCGGCTTCGAGACGGCGCTGCTACGCGGCATCCTTCCGCCTGGCGATGCACTGAACGCCCTCACCGTCGGTGCCACGCACTCAGACGGCCTCGGCGAGATCGCAGTTCCAGATACGGTGTGGGATATCACCAACCCGGACGCTCCTGCACACTACGGGTCGGTTGGGCCCGGTGTCGATCGGTCGGTCAAGCCGGACCTTCATCACTCCGGAGGCCGCGCCCTCTACACGCGCCCCATCGTGCTGCCCGGTCAGACTGACGTTGCCGTCGGCCTGGCTCGCACCGCCGCGACGGGACCCGGCTTGCAGGTGGCCGCTCCGGGACGCGGGGGTGCTACCAACAGCACGGTGTTCACGAACGGCACCAGTAACGCGACGGCGCTCGTCACCCGTGAAGCCAGCAGGCTGTTTGACCTCCTTGAGTCTGATAACCGCGATCCCGAAGACGCACCGCTTCCTGATCCGCAATACCACCCGCTGCTCGTGCGCGCTCTCCTTGCCCATGCAAGCAGTTGGGGCGCTTGGGAGAACAGCCTGCGCAACGATCTTGGTCTCAATGGCCAGGATGCTCGGCGGCAGTTGACGGCTCTGCTCGGCTACGGTCGCCTCGACCTCAGCAGACTCGGCGAAGCCGCGTCCAACCGAGCCGTCCTCGTCGCGGGCGGTCAAATCGCACGGAACGAGCGCCATACTTACGGATTCCCACTGCCTCCCTCGCTTCGAGCGAAAGCGGAATGGCACCGCTTCACCATCACGCTGGCATTCATGGCTCCGACGGTCGGCCAGCTCACTCGGTACCGCAGCGCGAAGGTCTACTTCAGTACACCCGACACGAGCCTCGCAGGCGGCGAGCGTTCCGATGCAGAGCACAACGCGGTTCGGAGGGGAAGCCTTCAGCACGAGATTGTGCAGGGCTCTCGCGCCATGTCTTTCGTTGATGGAGACAGCTTCCCGATTCATGTCGAGTGCATGGACGACGCCCAGCGACTCCGTGCAGGCAACACGATCCGATATGCGCTGGTTGTCTCCGCCGAGACCGCGGAGCAGACCTCCAACACCATCCATGAAGAGGTCCGTGACAGGCTACGCGCACGCGCGCGCGTCCAGGGCCGCATTCGACCGTAGACCCCGTTTTCTACCACCGTCTGGCTCGACCACTGGTGCTGGCCACAGGGCAGTGCGCGTCAAGCAGTCTCCTGCGCATCGCGGTCAGGCGGCTGGATCATCAGCACGTTCGAGATGCCGCCTTGGTTCACGCAGTCCTGGGCGAGGTCATGGACGTGCCAGTAGAAGTCCAAGTCTGCCTCGGACGCGTTAACCGTGAACTCGACTGGCGTGTACAGGTGAAGTGGGACTGAGGCTCCGTCGTAGTGATAGCCGAAGTTGTCGATCGTTGAGATGGTCAGCGGATGATCGCCAGTGAAGTCGATCCCGACGCGGATGTCGTACTCACCGCCGCCTGTCGCTTCCGCTGTCTTGCGCACCAGCGCCATGAGGTCCGCCATCGCGCATTCGATGGCTGCGGACTGGACCTGCCAGCCATCGAAGTAGCCGTCGCTGCTCATGCGGTGGCCCCCAACGGCCGCTGCGATCGTGACTGATCCATCGTGGTGAATGCTCGCCCAGGCCTCCTTCCACGCCGAGCCTTCACCTGCCGCACTGTTCACGGCCACCCATCGACGAAGGCCTGGTCGCGGGTTGTGACGGTCGACGCTCTCCAGTGGGTGAATGCCACCGCGGCCCGCGTAAAAGAGCGCAAGGCTCTCAGCCTTTGCGAGGATCTCACGGGCTTCATCGCGCGTGAGCCGACTTCCGACGCGTGGGAGGCGTGGGTGGGCAACTGCTACCAGCCAGGCGCGCGTCTCTGAATCTCGCCCGGCTGCTGCTTCCGCATACAACGTGTCCAGAACTTCGGTGGCGTGGCGGCGCTCGTCGAAGCGCGCACGGTACATCGCCTCGATCTGACGCTCCTTCATCCACACCGTGTCCGCATCGTTCCGAACGGGTGCACCGAAGTAGTCGCCCCTATAGATCAGATGCGGACCATCGACGCTGGCTGGCACCTCAACGATGACGGCACGCTCGCCTTCCGCCGAGCCCAGCCGAAACACGTTCAGGCCGAACACAGGCGGCGTGATCGCGGTGATCGCCGCGCTGCGAAGGGAGCGCTCGTACCCCTCGTCAAAGTCGCCAACGTCGGTACGCCCGGTCGCCGCCTTCTGTGACTCGTGCACGCCGAAGACGATGACGCCACCCCCACTGTTCGCCATGGCCGCAACGTCTTTCGGGAAGTCGGTCTGCGGCAATCCCTTCTGAGGTGGAAGCTCCGACTTCCAGTCCAGGTCGTCGGACTCCGTCGCACCAGCCGCGACAGCCGAATCGAGCAGTTCGTCCGTCAACGGACCGGGGCCGCGACCGAGAACGCGGTGGAGGGCAGTGAAGCTCATATGACAAGCGTAGGGATGGCCACCGACAACGCGGGGAGGGAGCAGCCCAGGTTTAGAGCTTTGCTGTCACATCTCAACGACGCTTCGCGCATCACGCGAGGCGCTGGGAGCAGGTCGGCTTCGCACCGCCGCAACGGAACCCCTGCTGCCTACCGGCTGCCTGATCATCTGTTCGAGGTCGGTCGAGCCGGCCACCAACCGGGCCTCCCCACTGTGCAGAAGCCGGTGCGGCCCGACACTCGTCGCGCTGGTGACGGGGCCGGGGACGGCACCGAGGGAGCGACCGAGTTGGTGCGCTTCCTGCGCGACCTTCATCGATCCCGATCGCGCGCCGGCCTCAACCACGACCGTTGCTGTGGACAGTGCGGCCATCAACCGTGCACGGGCGATGAACCGATGGCGGGTCGGCGTTGCGCCGGGTGCGACTTCGCTGACCAGCAGACCGTCATCAGCGACACGACCGAGCAGCTCGCTGTGGCCCGCCGGATACGCGCGATCAACTCCGTTCGCAAGGACTGCGATGGTATCGCCACCGGCCGCGAGCGCCGCGCGATGGGCAGCACCTTCGATGCCGTAGGCACCTCCGGCCACGATGATCCGCTCAGCGCAGGCGAGGTCGGAGGCAAGCTGCCCGGCCACCTGCTCGCCGTAGGATGTCGAGGCCCTCGCGCCGGTGATCGTGACGAGATCGTTGAGCGGTCGCGCGAGAAACGAGGTCATGCCACGAGTCCAGAGGACGTACGGCCGCCGGTCGCCAAGATCGTCGAGCGCGGAAGGCCAGTCTTTCTCTCCGGGAATCAGCGTGCCGGTACCGGCGCGCTCGGCTTCGACGAGGTTCTCTTCAAGTGTCCGAGTGTCTGGGCGCTGGAACTGGGCGCGCCACACTTGAGCGTCAACGGTGCTGAGCCCCGGCACCGCGTCATCACCCTCGGCGATCCGAAACAGCTCCTGTGCACCGAGCTCGCCCAGGAGGCGACCGGTGACGGCATCGTCCGGTTCGACGAGCATCGACAGCACCATCCGTGCTGTGCGCTCGTCCTGGACTATCTGGCTCAAGATCGTCATCGCCGGCTCCTCTCACTCCTACAGAGAGGTGCGCGCGGCGACGCGGGAGTCGGAGGGTTCCGTGAACGGCGACCCCGGCGTACAGTGGATGGTGAGGCAGGTTCTCCTCATATTGCGGGTCCTCCGGGACGGCCTTCGGGCACTCACACACGTTCTGCCTCCTCGACGGAGTAACACGTGTGACGAGAGGCCCGTCATGTTCCGCCTTATCTGGACGCTCAGCGTTCACACCCGCGACTATCTGCACCGCTACATGCCGAGCAACCGACTGCTCGCTGCCATCCGCACCCGCCGCGGACTCAAGTGGGGGATACCAGCGATGCTGGTCGCGCTTCCGTACATCCTGATCGGCAGCATCTGCTCTGGCGCGGCAGCCGACGGCGGCCCAGGCTGGCTCCACCTGATTGTCCTCTGGGCATGCTGGAACGCACTCAAGTTCATCATCATGGGACCCGTGAGCGTCGCTCTGCTTATCCGCGCGCGCCTGCGCGAGGCTGCGGTCCGTCGTCACCAGCGCCACGACTCGCGCGTCGAAGCGAGCCTGCGTGAGCCAGCTCTTCGTGTCTAGGCTCAACCGCCCACGGCAGTGGATGCCGTGATGCGAGAACCACAGCGCCCGCCAGGCCGGATCACGACGCCGTGGGAAGCGAGCGCTCGCCGGACAGCCTGAGGCCCCGCCCCGACCTTGATGCCGACCTCTACCAGCGTCAACCCGCTGAGGTAGAGGTCGGCTGCTTCGTGGATGCGGGAGGGATCGAACCGTCCACGGCGGATCGTCACCTCTCGCCGGGTGAGGTGGGTGGCGACCGTGCGGCGGTTCACGCCGAACACGGATGCCAGCTCCACGAGCGTTGCGCCCTCGCGGTACTGCGCTACCAGATCGTCGACCTGCTCCGGGCGAAGGAGGGTTTGAGCCATCCCAAGTGATCGCACCACTCGCCCCCTTGAGTCGGAAACGGTAGGCTCAGAGGAGCGCTGGTCGTGGTCGTAGAATCCCCGTGACCTGCGCAAAGACAAGGTTTTCAGGTGTGGGCAGGGGTTCTCAAACTCTCTACGGAGGTCCACCGTTGTGATGAGTTGCGACATAGGAGACATCAAGTGGGAGAGCCCGGCCATCGGCCGGGCTCTTTCTGTGTGTTGCGCCAGTAGGTCTTCTCGGGGTCGATCTGGTTGGTGGCGAGGATTTCGCCGGTGCGTTGGTGGACGATGGTGACGGTGTTGTCGTCGGCGATGAGCAGGACGAGTGTGCCGCGGTGGGCGACGCCGATGCCGAGGTGGTGCATGCGGGCGGCTCGGCGGAAGCTGATCTTCCCGTTGTTGCCGACGTGGTCGTAGCGGATCCGGTAGTGGACGGCGTCGGGGCGTGCTCCGGCGGGGAGGCTCGCAGGGAAGTCGGAGAACTCCGCGCGCTCACACCCGGAGAAGCCGCCGCACATATCGAGACCAAGCGCACAGCAGCAGAACAGACCAGGCAACTCGCCGCTGAGCGAGCGCGGCGACTGCACACGCAATCTGCGCCGGATGCCACTCGAAGCGATCCCTACTCCGGCCGTCCGGGGCTGGGATTCTGAGTCTCGTGACACTGATCCCTAGCTGCGACTACGGGCTACCGAGCACGATATGTGAGGGGGTCGAGCGTAGGCGCTGTTCAGGCGGTGCCGAACATGACCTTGCGACCATCCGGGTCGACCACGGTCACAACGACGTCATCGACCGCGAATGGTTCCACATCGAGATCGCGGAGGTGGGCGATGAAGGCATCGCGGTCCTCTACGCGGAAGTAGAGATGGGTGAGGTTGGAATCGCGATTGGGCGGGTAGGCGTGGTCCGCGAATGCCTGTGCGTCATGGATCGCAAGCTGCATGCCATCGCGGTCCAGCCGCCAGTAGTTGTAGCCACCCTCGCCCGCCTGCTCCGGCGGGAACCCGGCGATGTCGCGATAGAACCGCGCGGTCGCCGCAGGATCGGCGCTGGTGAGGAACACTCCTCGGAACGCTGTGCTCACGCTGCCTTCCTGTGTGCCGATCCGCTCGGAGAACTGGTCTCGGTACTTGTCGCGCAGTTCCTCCCACCCGTAGGACATCGCGCGTTGCCCGGTCGGGCGCTCTCGGTCGGTGCCGTCTTCGGCGGCCAGACGCCCCAGGCACACCTGCCATCCGGCAACAAGCATCACGGCCGCCCCATGACCCCCGGTCGCTTGTCGTAGCTCGAGCGCGGTGCCGTCGCCGTCGGGCGTGAGCGTCCAACGCAGCAGGTCGGGTCCCCAGCGGTGGACGAGTTGCCGCGGGGCGTCAGCGACAAGAACCTCGGCATCGATCGGGTCATCCCCCGGGTTCTCCCGGCAACTCGCGGGCCCCGGCTCGGTCAAAGGACGGTTCGGCACGATCGGCGACCAACGGGCCAGCCGTGCAGGCTCGGTGAGCATCGCCCACAGCTTCTGCGGGGCGTGCGGGAACCGTCGGCGCATCACGATCGTCCATCGATCCTCCTCCAGCTCCAGATCCACCTCGATCGGCGCGTGGACCTGCTCTGCGATCACCTCATCGCGCGGAGCCTGCGGGGTGTCCGTCATCGTTCCTCCTCCAGAGCCTCGGCCAGTAGGTCGAAGCTCGTGTTCCATCGCTCGATGTAGGGCGTGACCCAGGCGAGCACGTCCGGCAGCGGCCGGTCAGTGAGCCGGTAGATCCGGCGCTTGCCCGCGACCTCCGACTCCACCACACCCGCCTGCCGCAGCACCCGCAGGTGCTTGGACACCAGCGACTGCGACACCCGCAGCTCGTCCACGAGGCCGCCTACGTCGCTCTCACCGAGCCGGAGGCGATCCACGATCGCGCGCCGGGTCGGTTCAGCGATCACCGCGAAACCATCCATATGCTCAAGTATCGCCGACCATTCATGTGAATAGCAAGGCATGTTATGATCGTGGTCATGAACCCTGCCACTGTTGTCGTCTCGCTACCCGTTGCCGATCTGGAGCGCTCGTTGCGCTTCTACCGCGATGGCCTGGGCCTGCAGACGCCGGGGATCGATGAGTACATGATCGCCTTCGAGCTGCCGAACCTGTCGCTGTTTCTGATCGAGCTCAGCGAGTACGCGACCTATGTCGAACGCGCCGGTATCGCAGGCCCGGTGACTGCTCACCCCGGCGCTGTCGTCGTCTCGTGCGCGATGGGCAGCAAGAAGGAGATCGACGATGTTGTCGCCCGCGCCGCAGACGCGGGAGGCTCCGCCCAGCCAGCCGCCGAGCACGACGGCGCATACACCGCATATGTCAGCGATCCCGACGGGCACCTCTGGGAGTTGGTCTTCAACGACCGAACCGCCGCAGCAGCGTGAAGCACAGAGTCATGACACGGAACAAAGCTCACGAGCCGCGCGTAGGAGCCGCACCTGAGTCGCCCAACACGCTCGATGACCAGGGCCGGAAGACCGGCCAGTGGACCGAGCCAGACCCCCACGGCGGGGTGATGGTCGGCAACTACGACGAAAGCGAGCGCCACGGAACCTGGCGGCACTACTCCCTTGACGGCAGGCTCCGCTCCGAAGGCCCCTATGAACACGGCGTGCTGCATGGGACCTGGACCTGGTATCGCGCCAACGGTGCCCTGTTGCAACGCGGCAATATCGATCGCGATGTCAAGCACGGCCGATGGGAGCGTTGGGACGCCCAGGGCCGCCCGCTCGATGCCGGAGAATACGATCACGGCCGCAAGTCCGGCGAATGGATTGCCTACAACCCCGACGGAACCGTGAAAGCGGTGAAGCAACACAGAACGAAGCAGTGAGGGTGCCCAGCGGTTAGCGAGCCCGAGCGGGTCGACGTTGCCTCGTTCTCATCCCGCGAAAGGTGTCTGTACGCCGCGCGCTGCTGCGCGTCGGTCAGCGCGTCTTCGCCCACACCGTGCCCCGGTGAACCTCGAACCGGGGCGCCAGCGCGTTCACGCTCACGCCCTGCGCGCGGGCTGTTCGCATAGCGTCCACTTCCTCGTCAGTGAGTCGTGTTCGAGGTCGTTTACTTGGTTCCGCCGACGCCGCGATCAGCGGGTCATCGGCCCTGTCCTCGGACTCGGCACCCTCGCGGATGCCTTGATTCCACGCGGAAACCAACCTCTCGACCCGTGGTCGCCTGTTCCCGCAGCGTTCCATTGCGTCCACCGAACGACGAGAGGCCCCCGCTTGCGGGGGCCTCTCGTCGTTGTCTGCATCTGCGCGGCACCTCGTTCTGTCCTATGGCCCCTGTGTCATTGGCGGAGGCTCAGTGCTCGCTGTCGGCCGCCGCTCGATAGGCGGCGTCGAGGCGTTCGAGGGGGCCGGGACTGGTGCTGGATCGCGGCCCAGCACCGAGGTGGCGCACGCGCAGCTCGTCCATGAGTTCCTCGACGAAGTCCGGTCCCTCTGCGCGCATCAGCTCTTGCCGGGTTCGCAGCTCTGGTGTGCCGTCGCGCCAGTCGAGCCCCCAGTTGCCGAGGGCGAACAGGATCGGGACGGTCTGGATGCCCGCCTCGGTCAGGCTGTATCGGGAACGGTGCCCGCGGCCGGCGTCTTCTTTGGTGAGGATGCCGGCGGCGACGAGCTTCTTCAGTCGATCGGCGAGGATGTTGGATGCGATGCCCTCGATCGAGCCGGACAGCAGCTCGCGGAAGTACCGCCGGTCACCGAAGACCATGTCCCGCAGCACGAGGAACGACCACTGGTCGCCGAGCGCCTCGACGGCGGCGTTGATCGCACACCCTGATCGTGGGCTCATGGGTCACCTCCTTGACGCAACACCAGTCAACCATCACGATGGTAATTGCAATATGCAAGCACTAGGGAGATCGCGATGAAAGTGCACGCCGACTTGAACCTGTCGATCGACGGCTTCGGCAGCCCGTCCCACCCGACGCGGGAGGAGCCGCTGGGCGAGGATTGGTTCCGCCTGGTCGACTCCTATACGGCGACGCGGACCTTCCGCGAGCGTGTCCTCGGCGACACGTCCGGTGCCGGCACGACCGGGATCGACGACAAGTACGCGAGCGCGTACTTCGCGGAGATCGGGGCCGAGATCATGGGCGCCGGCATGTTCGGCCTCGACCTGCACCCGAACGACCCGGACTGGCGCGGATACTGGGGCGAGAACCCTCCGTTCCACGTCCCCGTCTTCGTCCTCACGCATGAGACGCGTCCCGATCTGACGCTGGAGGGCGGAAACGTGTTCCACTTCCTCTCGGCCACGCCCGCGGAGGTGCTCGGACTGGCTGCCGAGGCAGCTGAAGGTCGCGATGTGCGGATCGGGGGCGGGCCCACCGTCGTCCGCGAGTTCCTCGAAGCCGGTCTCATCGATCGGCTCCACGTCGCGGTCGCACCGATCCTGCTCGGCGGCGGCGTGCGACTCTGGGACGGGCTCCGCGGTCTCGAGTCCGCCTACGAGGTGACGACCGAGGTGGCCGAGAGCGGCACAGTGCACATGACCTTCACCCGAAGGGCCGCCGAGCCTCCCCGCACGTCTCCGTGGCGGCCCGCTGGGGACACGCTCTGATGGATATCGAGACACAGGTCTTCGCGGGGCTTCCGGTGCGCGATCTCTCTGCGGCGATCGACTGGTACTCGGTGTTCTTCGGGCGATCCCCCGATGAGGTCGTCGGCGAGGAGGCCATGTGGCACGTTGCTGCGGCGACCTGGCTCTTCGTCGCCCCCGACGAGAAGCGGGCCGGAGGCGGACTCATGACCCTGGGTGTCCCCCGTCTCGAGGCCTACCTGCCGCGATGGCGTTCGGCGGGGATGGTGCACCAGCCCGTCGAGACCTACGGCAACGGCGTGCAGCACGTCACCATCGTCGACCCCGACGGGAACAGCATCTCCCTGGCCGCCGCGCCACCGCAGGACGACGCAACGAAGGGCGAGATCTCATGAGCGGACAGACGCCGGAAGCGACGGAACAGCCGCAGCAGGGTCACGGACGCGTGCTGTGGGGCTTCATGACGTCTCTGGACGGGTTCGTCGCCGGGCCGCAGCACAGTGTGGACTGGATGGGAACCGGTGGATACCGCACGGAGCCCGGTGTCATCGAGGGCTACATCGAAGGCACCGGCGCGATCATCGCCGGACGCGACGGGTGGGACTCGCCGGTGGGACACAGCCCCTGGGGCGGTGCCTGGCAGGGGCCGATCTTCGTCCTCACGCACCATCCAGAAGACGCCGAACCCGCGGAGAACGTGACCTTCCTGCATCGCGATCCGTCCGACGTCGTTCAGTTGGCGCTGGCCGCCGCCGGAGGGAAGGACGTCATGGTGTTCTCTCCGAGCATCGGCGCCCAGCTCCTCGAACTCGGCCTGATCGACGAGATCGACTTGCACATCGCCCCTGTCCTTCTCGGCGACGGCATCCGGCTCTACAGCATGCCCGGGGGCAGACCGGTTCGACTCAGTCCACTGTCGGGCGACCCGGCCTCCACCGTGAGGGTTCGCTACCGGCCGGTGTCCTGACGCCGGCGTGCCGCCTGCCCGCGCGTCGTTCGCGAGGGTCGGGATCCTTCCCGAGGAGCGTTCTGCGCGGCATCCTCCTCGGGAACGCGCGATCTCCTCGGGAACGCGCGACCTCCCCGGATGACGTCCGGCCGCGGATACTCCCGGCCGTATCGGCGCATACACCCCCCGGTATGCGTATATACTCCCCTCAGTATCAGCGTGATCGGGTTCATCCCTGATCGGGGGGACGTCTGGCTACGGCCGGGGGAAGCAGGGGGGAATGACCAAGAGGGAGATGAGCGGCGCGGCACCGGGTCGCGTGGAGCGACGCACGGTGCTGCAGAGCGCCGCGTGGGCGATGCCCGCGCTCGCCATGACGATCGGCGTGCCGCGGGCGGCCGCGACGACATGCACCGCGACGCCGGTGTCGCACGCGACACCGGCGCTCGGCGCGGCCGTGCCGAAGTCGACGAAGAGCGACCTGACGGGCCTGGTCGTGCCGGCGGGGTTCACCAAGATGACGTTCGAGCTCGTCGGCGGCGGCTCCGACAGCGGGGGCGGCGCGCCGGCGGGCATGTACCTGCCGGGACGCGTCAAGGGCACCCTCGACGTCGGGCCGACCGCGGTCATCAAGCCCGGGGACGTGCTCGCGCTGCAGGCGGGCGGCATGGGCCTGGCCGCCGGCACCGGAGGGGACAGCTCCTACGGCAAGGGCGGCAACAGCGGCACGCTCGTGTCCGGCAAGACCGACGGCCAGCGCGGCAGCGGAGGAGGCGGCGCGTCGGCGCTGCTCGTCAACGGCATCGTCCTCGTCGTGGCCGGCGGCGCCGGTGGCGCCGGCCGGCTGCAGCCGTGGTTCATCACCGATCTCACCGCGGGCACGGGCAACGGCGCCGGGACGTCGAACGCGGGCGCCGTCGGCGTGGACGGACACCTGTACGAGCTCCTCACCTCGGGCATCTTCGGGGCGATCTACGGCACCGCCGGCGGGGGCAAGCAGGGCGGGGTCGGAACGGGCGGCGTCGCGACCTCCGGGTCGGGCACCGGATGGGGCGTCACGGACGCCAGGGTCAACGGCGGAGGCGCGAGCGGCAACAACGGCGGCACCGGCGCGAACGCCGGGTCGGTCGGCGGCTGGTGGAACGACAGCGGAAACTCCGGCGGCGGTGGAGGAGGGGGCTACGGCGGTGGCGGCGGCGGATCCTCGTTCACCCGCCGCAACGACCCGCTCTGGACGTTCCGCATCAGCGGCGGCGGGGGAGGCGGCGGCAACCTGGTGCCCGCCGGGGCGACCGCGAGCGGCGGCCCCTACGGCGCACCCGGATCGGTCACCGTCACCTTCCACTGCTGAGGGGGAGGGCGCGGCGCCCGCCCGAGCCTCAGGAGAGCCCCGTCAGCAGGGCGATCACCTCCTCGGCGAAGAAGGCGGGCGCCTCTGTCGCGCCGAAGTGGCCGCCGGACGGCGCGACCGTGAAGCGCCGCACGTCGTAGAAGCGCTCGGCGTGCTCGCGCGGCGCCGTCACGAAGTCCTTCGGGAAGAGCGTCAGGCCGGTGGGGATGCGCGGGGCCGGGGCGCCCCGGTCACCGGCGACCTCGGCCGCGTCGTCGCCGCCCCAGCCGCTCTCGTCGTCGCTCCACGCGGTGGGGTCGATCGCCTCCGCGTACAGGCCCAGCGCGGAGCGCGCGTCGTTGGCGAACCAGTGCACGCTCACCTCGGTGAGGAGCGCCGTGAGGTCGGGCTCGGCGTCGCTCCACGCGCGGATCTTCCCGCCGAGCCATGCGAGCAGCGCGACGGGCGAGTCGCTGAGGCCCGTCGCGAGCGCGGTCGGCTCGGCGGCCTGGATGCCGAAGTACGCCGCGCCCTCGAACCAGGCGTCGGTCTCGGCGAAGTACGTCTGCTCCGCCGCGGAGAGCGCCGAACGGTCGACCTGGAACGACCGCGTGAACGGCACGTCGGTCAGGTGCAGCGCCGCGACGGAGCCGGGATGCGTCGTCGCGAGGTGGTCGGCGATGCCTGCGCCCCAGTCGCCGCCCGAGACGGCGTACCGCTCATGGCCGAGGCCCGTGACGAGCGCGTGCAGCTGCTCGGCTGCGCCGGCGAGCCGCAGCGGTCCCTCGGGCTGCCCGCTGAACGCGAAGCCCGGCAGCGAGGGCACGATCACGTCGTGCCCGGCCGCGACGAGCAGCGGCACGACGTCCCGGTAGCGCAGGAACGAGTCGGGCCAGCCGTGCACGAGCAGCACGGGCAGGCCGGCGCCGCCCGCGCGGGCGTGCACGAAGTGGAGCGGCACGCCGTCGACGTCGGCGGTGAACTGCGGCAGGCGGTTGAGGGCCGCCTCGGCCGCGCGCCAGTCGAAGGCGGTGCGCCAGTGCTCCGCCGCACGGCGCAGCCAGGTCAGGCTCACGCCCCTCTCGTCGGCGTCGGCGTCGGCGACGTTCGGCCACCGCGTCGCCGCGAGACGGGTCAGGAGATCGTCGACGTCGTGCGCCGGAACGTCGACGACGAAAGGCTGGATCTGCATGGTCTGTTCCTTCGTTCAGGGGCTTCGCGGGCCCGGCGGGAGCTTCTGGCACAAGGATGGCGCGATATCAGGTCGAATCCTGTCCTGATATTCGAGATAGTGGAGGGATGGAGGATGCCGAGGCCGATCCGACCGCGCGCACGCTGCGACTGCTCGAGCTGATGACCGCGCGCCGGTTCTGGCCGGGCGCCGAGCTGGCCGATCGGCTCGGCGTCGCCGAACGCACCCTGCGCCGCGACATCGAGCGGCTCCGCACGCTCGGCTACCGGGTCGGCGCCGTCCGCGGCCGCCATGGCGGCTACCGGCTGCGCGCCGACGGGGCGCTCCCGCCGCTCGTCTTCACCGGCGACGAGGCGGTGCTCATCTCCACGGCGCTCGCGCAGGCGGCCCGATCGGGGGCGATCGGCGACAGCGAGCTCGCCCAGAACGCGCTCGCCAAGTTCGAGACCGTGCTGCCCTCGGCCGCCGCCACGCGCGCCCGCGCGATCCGTTCCGCGGCGTCGTTCACCGTCACGCCGTCGGAGCCGGTCGACCCCGGTGTCGTCGCGGTGCTCGCGATGGCTTGTCGCGACCGGGAGCGGCTGCGTCTGCGCTACTCCGCCGCGACCGCGCCCGCCGATCCCGACGCGGACCGCACGGGGCACGGCGCCCCCGCGCACGACGAGGGCCGCAGGGTCGAGCCGGCGCGGCTCGTCGCGCACGGCCGGCGCTGGTACCTGCTGGCGTGGGACCTCGACCGCGACGACTGGCGCACCTTCCGGGTCGACCGCATCCGCCGCCCCGAGCCGACGGGCGTGCGCTTCGCCGGCCGCCCCGTGCCGGGCGGCGACGCCGCCGCCTACGTCGCCGACCGCATCGACCGCCTGCAGCGCGTGCACGCCGCGACGATCCTCATCCACGCGCCGCTGGCCGAGGTGGAGGAGCACATGCGGGGCTACGCCGAGGGGTTTCGCGCCGTGCGCACCGCCGACGGCGCCGAGGCCACGGAGTGGCCGATCGCGGACGTGCGCGTCGAGGTGCTCGCGTCGTGCCTGGTCTGGCTGACCTGGCCGTTCGAGGTGCTCGACTCGCCCGAGCTCGTAGACCTGCTGCGCGCGTGCGCGCGGCGCTTCGCGGCGGCGTCGGGGAGCCCGCCGACCGAGGGCGCTCGGAGCCCGGGAGCCTGATCCCCGGCCCGGCGGGCGGTCCGCTCGTCGTGTGAGCGCTCGGGCGCGGGATTGTCAACCCCCTTCGCGTGCCCGCGCCCCGCTCGTTAGCGTGCGGGCATGACGGAGAAGATGCGCGACCCGCGAACGAAGTACCGCTCCCGCGGCTTTCCGCGAGACGACGGCAGCCAGCCCGGTCTGACCGCGGAGACGACGCCCCGCCCCGACCACGGCGAGT
This sequence comes from Microbacterium sp. No. 7, assembly GCF_001314225.1. Classification (NCBI taxonomy): domain Bacteria; kingdom Bacillati; phylum Actinomycetota; class Actinomycetes; order Micrococcales; family Microbacteriaceae; genus Microbacterium; species Microbacterium sp. No. 7. Next base: position 2,507,000 of record NZ_CP012697.1, on the reverse strand, counting down.
ACTCCTACCGGGGTGCGGGGCGGCTGACGGGGAGACGCGCGCTCATCACCGGCGGCGACTCCGGCATCGGGCGCGCCGTCGCCGTCGCGTACGCCCGTGAGGGGGCCGACGTCGCGATCAACTACCTGCCCGAGGAGGCCGCCGACGCCGAGGAGACGGGCCAGCTGATCGAGGCCGAGGGCCGGGATGCCGTGCTCCTCCCCGCCGACATCCGCGACGAGCAGGCGTCGGCCGCCGTCGTGCAGCACGCCGCGCAGCAGCTCGGCGGGCTCGATCTGCTCGTGCTCAACGCGGCCTACCAGCGCCGGCGCGCCGACGACGCCGCCTTCTCGACCGCGGAGTTCGACCGGGTCATGCGCACGAACCTGTACGCCCCCTTCTGGATGGTCCGCGAGGCGCTCCCGATCCTGCCGCCGGGCGCGTCGGTGATCGTCACGACGTCGATCCAGGCGTCCTCCCCGTCGCCGGCGCTGCTCGACTACGCGATGACCAAGGCGGCGCTCGTCGCGTTCGTCCAGGCGCTCGCCGAGCAGCAGGGCCCCGCCGGCATCCGCGTGAACGGCGTCGCGCCGGGTCCCGTGTGGACGCCGCTGATCCCGGCCACGGGCTGGCCCGAGAAGCTGCCGGAGTTCGGCCAGGACACGCCCCTCGGGCGCGCCGGGCAGCCCGCCGAGCTCGCCGGGGCGTACGTGTACCTCGCCTCGGAGGACGCCTCGTACGTCTCCGGCGCCATCCTCGCCGTCACCGGCGGGCGACACCTGTGAAGAAGCGACACCCGTGAAGAAGGAGGAGAGGACGATGAACGATCAGGGAGAGACCGATCGGCGAGAGACCCCGGCCGACGGCGCCGAGCCGACCACGACCCACGCGGCCTGGGGCGCCGGCCACCCGCGGCTGCTCATCTCGTCGGAGCAGGAGCGGCTCGTGCACGAGCTGCACGAGGACAGGCTGCTCATCGGCTCGTCGACGGAGTGCGCGCTGCAGCTGCCCGGCACCGACTCGGTGCACGCGACGATCGTCCACGACGAGCGGGACGAGTACGTGCTGACGCTGCACGGCGAGGGCGAGATGAACGCCAACCCCGACGCCGCCGCGACCCATCCCGGCGACCGCAGCGAGACGCTGCGCACGGGCGCCCAGTTCACGGCCGGGCCGTGGCGGCTCGTGTTCACGCGCGAGGAGTTCGCCGACCACGGCCGTCCGTACGGCGGCCGCGAGGGCGGCGAGCTGTCGGACCAGCCCCTCCAGCCGCCGCGTCCCGACTACACGGGGCGCGGGTGAGCGCACCGAGCGCCCGCCCCCGCCCCGCCGGCGGCCTCGTCAGGCCCCGGCGGCGCTCACCCGTTGCGCAGCAGCTCGATCAGCTCGCTCTTGCGGAGCCTCGAGTACCCCGAGCGCCCGAGCTCGCGGGCCCGCGCGCGCAGCGCGTCGACGGTCCACTCCTCGTACGCGGGCGCCTCGCCGCCGCGACGGCCGACGGCCGAGCGGCCGTCGCGCGCGGCTGCGTTCGCGATGCGCGCGGCCTTCTCCTCCGACGCCCCCGACTCCCGGAGGCGCTCGTACAGCTCCTCGTCCTTGATGCTCGAACGTGGCATCCGTCTCTCCTTCCTCTCTTCCGGCTCCGGCATCCTGTCCGCCCCGGCAGGTCGTGCCGCGCGATCTCGCGTCGTCCCGCGATCGGGCGACCTCAGGGGGCGGGCCACTCCGTCTCGGCGTCGGGCGTCGTCTCGAAGTGCTCGGCGACCAGCTGGATGCCGCCCGTCGAGTGCGCGGAGCTGGCGAGCTGCTCGAGCCATTCCGTGTTGATCTGCGTGGGCTCGGGATCGTCGAACAGGAACCGCAGCGGGATCGACGGATGCAGCCAGATCGTGCTGCGCCCGCCGGACTGGCCGTCGGGATGGACCCACGAGAGCGTGAAGCTCTCGCCACGCCGCAGCTTGGTCGTCACGACGAGCTTGAGGTGCGCGAGCGCGCGATCGTCGATCTCGATCGCGCCGTGCGGCCCGCCGTAGAAGAGCACGCCCACGTCACGCCTCGACGGGCGTCGACGCGGTCTCGGCGGGCTCCGGCACCACGTGCAGCCCGCCGGACGAGTTCGCCGTATGGGTCAGCGCGTCGAGCCACGCCGGGTTCAGCGACGGGCGACGGCTCCCGTGGAACTTGTACACGAGCGGCACGGCCTGGTGCAGCCACACGCTCGTGCGGCCGCCGCCGACGCTGACGTCCTCGCGCCAGGTGAAGTAGAACGACTCGCCGCGCCGCAGCTTGGCGCCGATCACGGCCTGCAGGTGCGCGAGCGCGCGGTCCTCCACGTCGACCTTCGTCGAACCGGCATAGATGAACTTCCCCATCGGATCCTCGATTCAGGCGGAGTGCGCGCCGCATCGCGTCGCGCACGGACAGTCCCGACCCTTCCAGATGCGGACCCTCTCGGAAAGCCCCCCGGGCGTGCGCCGTGCGCGTTCAGCGCCCCGAGGCCGGGGTCGCGTGGCCGCGGAACCGGAGCGGCCGCTCGCCGTACTCCTCCCGGGCGTGCGCGATCCAGCCCGCGGTGCGCGCGACCGCGAAGATCGCGAGGGTCGCGCCGGGCGGCATCCGCGCGACGAAGGCGAGGGCCGCGAGGGCGAGGTCGACGTTCGCCGCCGCGACCTCCTCCCGCGCGAGCGCCGCGATGCGCCGCCGGTCGGCCGCGGTGGCGAGGGGCCATACGGCGTCGAGCAGCATCGACGTGCGCGGATCGGTGCGATGGATGACGTGCCCGAAGCCGGCCCGCATGCCGTCGTCGGCGCGCGGCGGATCGTCCCGGGGCGCGAGGCCGGGCGCCCGCAGGCGCTCGTGCAGCGTGACGCTCGCGCGGCCGTGCAGGTCGCCGCCGAGCGTCGCCAGGCCCGCGGCCACGCACAGCTCCGGCCGCGCGCGTGCCGAGGCCGCGACGCGGACCGCGATCGTCGAGAGGGCGAGCTCGTGCTCCGCGAGCAGCACGAGGGCGGTGTTCAGCGCGCGCACGCGGCTCGGCGTGGGGACGAGGGGCGACCACCGTCGCCACAGCGCGGTCGCGACGCCGTAGCGCGCCGCGACCGTCGTGCGGCCGGGGGAGCCAGGGGAGCCGGGAGGTCCGGCGGCGGTCGCCGCCGTCCCGACCGTCAGCATCGCGCCGATCGCCGCGCGGCCCGCCGCGCTCCAGTCGACCGACAGCGGGCGAGCGGACGACTCCGGCCTGGCATCCGGCCGCGTGCGCACGACCGCATCCATCAGGTGCGGGACGATCGAGATCGCGTCGCCGTGGGCCTCGGCGACGCCGCGGAACGCGGATGCCGGCGCCCAGCCGGCATCCCGCTCGGTCGGCGTCGCCTCCCAGAGCAGCTCCGCGACGGCCTCGAAGGAGTGCCGCCCCTCGACGAGGTCCGTGAGCCCGATGCCGCGGTAGCGCACGACGCCGTCGGCGACCGTGCTGACGCGCGTCGCGACGAGCAGGTCGATGCTGGCGGGCGCCCGCCTCTTGGTGCGCGGGCGCGAGCGCGTGGCGAGCGCCTCGACCTCGTCCGCGTCGTAGAGGCTGCTCCGGCCGTCGGGACCCGGGATGCGGCGCAGCGCTCCGCGGCTCACGTAGGCATAGAGGCTGCTCACGCTGATGCGGAGCCGCGAGGCCGCCTCGCGCGCGCCGATGAGGTCGCCCATGTGGACACGGTAGTCAACACCATTGACGAAGATCAATCTTGATCGGCGTTCCCCGAACGCGGAGCATTCCGGTATGAGCAGCATCCCCCTCTCCCTGGTCCGGCGTCTGTGGGGCGCGATCGATGACGGCATCCCCCTGCCGCCCGGTGGCCTGCTGCCCGGCGACGTCGTGCTCGACGGACCCCGCGTGACGCTGCCGGCCGGGTTCGACGTGACCGGTCTCGCCATCGGCGCGGTGGCCTGTGCGACGCTCGCCGCCGCCCAGCTCCTCGCGCTGCGGCACGGCGCCCGCGACGTCCCGGGCGTGCGCGTCGACAGCCGGGAGGCCTCGGCGGCGTTCGCCGCCGAGGGGCGCTTCACGCCCGTCGGATGGGAGCGGCCGCCGCTCTGGGACCCGATCGCCGGCAACTACCGCGCGGCGGACGGCTGGATCCGGCTGCACACCAACTATCCGTCGCACCGCGCCGCGGTCGAGCGCGTGCTCGGCGCGCGCGATCGCGCGACCGTCGAGGAGCGGGTGTCGGCGCTCGCCGCGGAGCGGCTCGAGCAGGCGGTCGTCGCCGCCGGGGGAGCCGCCGCGGCGCTGCGCACGCGCGAGCAGTGGCTCGCGACCGAGGCCGGGGCGGCGACCGCCGCGGCGCCGGCGGTCGCGACGGCCTGGACGCCCGGCGCACGCGTCGCCTCGTGGGCGCCTCGGCCGGAGCTGCCCTTCGCGGGCGTGCGCGTCCTCGACCTCACCCGGGTCATCGCGGGGCCGGTCTGCACGCGGTTCCTCGCCGGGTACGGCGCCGACGTGCTCCGCGTCGACCCGCCGGGCTTCGCGGAGGTGCCGCCGCTCCTGCCCGAGACGACCCTCGGCAAGCGCACCGCGGCCCTCGACCTCGCGACCGCCGCGGGGCGTGCGCGCCTCGACGCCCTCATCGCCGGGGCCGACGTGCTCGTCTGCGGGCTCCGTGCCGGCGCGCTCGAACGGCGGGGCTACTCCGACGAGCGGCTCCGCGCCCTGAACCCGGATCTCGTCGTCGCGCGTCTCAACGCGTACGGATGGTCGGGGCCGTGGCGCGAGCGCCGCGGCTTCGACAGCCTCGTGCAGCTGAGCTGCGGCATCTCCGCGGGCGAGACCGCTCCGGGATCCGCGCCCGGCGCCCTGCCCGTCCAGGCCCTCGACCACGCCACCGGGTGGCTGCTGGGCGCCGCCATCGCGCGGGCCCTCGCCGTGCGCCTCGCCGAACGCAGGGTCGCCACGATCCGCGCCTCGCTCGTCGGCACCGCGAATCTGCTGTTCTCGCTCCCCGTCTCCGACGAGCCGGCCGACCCGCGATCGCTCGACGACGTGCCGCTCGTCGAGCGGATGACCGCATGGGGGCCTGCCCTCGCGACGGGGCCCGCGGCCCGCATCGACGGCGCGCCGCAGGCGTGGGCGCACGAGGCCGGACCGCTCGGTCGTCACGAGGCGGAGTGGCGGTGAGGGACCGCGGCCGCTCGGCGCACCCGGCTACCGTTCGGTCGCGTCGGCGTACATCTCCGGGCAGCCGGCCTCGATGGCGTCGGGGCGGAGCTCGAAGTGCCACGGCTCGTTGGCGTAGATCTGGCAGAGGCCGTACCGCGCGCCGTACGCGATCAGCCAGGAGCTCGCCTCGGCCGGGCCGATGTCGACGGCGGCGCCCGAGACGTGCGACGACGCGCTCGGCTCGGCGACCCAGCGCGCGGCCTCGTCCGCCGATCCGTGCTCCGCGACCGCCTCGCGCAGGAGCCTCTCCTGATAGGCGACGGAACGCCAGCCGCTGTTGACCTCGAGCACGACGCCCTCGTCCGCGGCGTCGTCCGCGGCCTGCCGCAGCGCGGCGAGGAGCGCCGGGTCGAGCTTCGAGATCGCCGGGTACGCGTCGTCGAACGCCGTCACCCCCTCGGGGACGACCCCGTCGGCGGTGCCGACCGCGCGCGCCGACGCCGGCGACGTCGGCACGAGGAGGAACGCGGAGGCGCCGATCGTCAGCGCGGCCAGGCCGGCGAGGACGAGGGCGATCGGCGCGGCGGCGCCGCGCGGGCGGCCGCGGACGGGCGACGACTCGGTGTGGATCATGGCGTCCACGCAACCTGATGCCGCGTTGCCGGCCCGTATGCGGAATCCGATATGCGCGCGATACGCCGCGGTTCGTACGATGTGAGGATGCGGGACGCGGGCGGGGACGGTGGATAGGGCGCCCGGCCTGAGCGCGCGGCTCAAGCTCGCCCTCAGCTACGCGGCCGTCGTCCTCGTCACCGGCGCGCTGCTGCTCGCCGTCGTGTGGGTCTTCCTGCTGCGCTACGTGCCGCCCCACGCGGCCGAGACCGACGGGCCGTTCTTTCCCGGGCGCGACGACCTGATCCGCGCGTTCGCGCCCGCGGCGGCATGGGCGCTCGTCCTCCTCCTCGCCCTGGGACTGCTGGGCGGCTGGCTGCTCGCGGGCCGCATGCTCGCGCCGCTGCGACGGATCACCGCCGCGACGCGCGCGGCCGCGGACGGCGCGCTGTCGCACCGCATCGCGCTGCCCGGGCCGCACGACGAGTTCCGCGAGCTCGCCGACGGCTTCGACGCGATGCTGGCGCAGATCGAGGCGCACGTCGACGAGCAGCGGCGCTTCGCCGCGAACGCGTCGCACGAGCTGCGCACGCCGCTCGCGGTGACGCAGACGCTGCTCGACGTCGCCCTGCAGGACCCCGACCGCGGCGACGCCGAGCTGCTGCGCAGGCTCGCCCTCGTCAACGCGCGCGCGATCGAGCTCACCGAGGCGCTGCTGCTGCTGAGCCGGGCCGACCGCCGCGGCTTCGACCGCGAGCGGGTGGACCTCTCGCTGGTCGCCGAGGAGGCCGCCGAGACGCTGCTCCCGCTCGCGGAGCGACGCGGCGTGACCATCGAGGTGTCGGGCGAGGTCGCCGTCGCGCTCGGCTCGCCCGCGCTGCTGCAGCAGCTCGCCGCGAACCTCGTACACAACGGCATCGTGCACAACGTCTCGGCGGGCGGCACCGTGCAGGTGACGACGCACCCGGGCCGCGAGCGCGCGACGCTCACGGTCCGCAACACCGGCGAGGTGCTGAGCCCCCGGCTCGTCGCGACGCTGACCGAGCCGTTCCAGCGCGGCTCCGAGCGGATCCGCGGCGACCACGCCGGCGTCGGACTGGGGCTCGCGATCGCGAAGAGCATCGTGCGCGCGCACGACGGCACGCTCGATCTGGCGGCGCTCCCCGAGGGCGGGCTGCGGGCGACCGTGACGCTGCCCGCGGCCCCGCGGCCGGGGTCCACGGCATCCCGATGATTGCCCGGGCAGCGCGCGGCTCATAGGATGCGGAGCACCAGCGGGCTCGAAGAGGAGCCCGACGAAGAGTGGAGAATCCCATGAAGTTCTTCCAGAGACTGGGCAGATCGATCATGCTGCCCGTCGCGGTGCTGCCGGTCGCAGCGATCCTGTCCGGCATCAGCTACTGGATCAGTTCGGCCGCCGGCGGCCCGAACGTCGCGTCGGCCTTCCTCGGCGCGGCCGGCGGGGCGCTGCTCGACAACATGCCGCTGCTGTTCGCGATCGGCATCTCGATCGGCATGGCGAACAAGACCGACGGCACGTCGGCGCTCGCCGGACTCGTGTCGTGGCTCACGATGACGACGCTGCTGTCGCCCGCGACGGTGCAGGTGCTGTTCGGCATCGACGACATCTCCGAGGTCAACCCCGCGTTCGGCAAGGTCAACAACGTCTTCGTCGGCATCATCGCCGGCCTCATCGGCGCGTGGTGCTACAACCGCTTCAAGGACACCAAGCTGCCCGACGCGCTGTCGTTCTTCTCGGGCAAGCGCTCCGTGGCCATCGTGACCGCCGGCGCCTCGCTGGTCGCCGCGCTCGTGCTGCTGTTCGTGTGGCCCGTGCTCTACAGCGGCCTCGTGGCGTTCGGCGAATGGATGGTCACGCTCGGCCCCGTCGGCGCCGGCCTCTACGGGTTCTTCAACCGCCTGCTCATCCCGGTCGGCCTGCACCATGCGCTCAACTCGGTGTTCTGGTTCGACGTCGCCGGCATCAACGACCTCGTCAACTTCCAGCAGGGCTCCGCGGGTGCGGGCGTCTTCGGCGTCACGGGGCAGTACATGACCGGCTTCTTCCCCGTCATGATGTTCGGCCTGCCCGGCGCGGCGCTCGCGATGTACATGACCGCCAAGACGACGCGCAAGAAGGTCACCTACGGCATCATGCTGTCGGCCGCCGTCGCCTCGTTCTTCGTCGGCGTCACCGAGCCGCTGGAGTTCGCGTTCATGTTCGTCGCGCCGTGGCTCTACCTGATCCACGCGGTCTTCATGGGCATCTCGCTCACGATCAGCGCGATCCTGCCGACCCGCATGGGCTTCGGCTTCTCGGGCGGCTTCATCGACCTCGTGCTCGGCTGGGTCAACCCGCTCGCGCAGAACCCGTGGATGATCCCGATCATGGGCGTGGCGTGGTTCTTCATCTACTTCTTCACGTTCCGGTTCGTGATCAAGAGGTGGAACCTCAAGACCCCCGGCCGCGAGGACGACGACGGGGCGGACGCCGGAGGAGCCTCCTCGGGCAGCGACTACCACGTGACCGCCGCGGCGTTCATCGACGCCCTCGGCGGCAAGGCGAACATCCTCGACCTCGACAACTGCGCCACCCGCCTGCGCATGGAGATCGACGACCCGTCGAAGATCGACGAGGCCGCCCTGAAGCGCGCCGGAGCGGCCGGCACGATGAAGGCCGGCGGCAAGTCGGTGCAGGTGGTCTACGGGCTCAACGTGCAGTTCGTGAAGGACGCCATGGAGGACGTCATCGCGGGCCGCGTCGCGCCCGAGCGGATCGAGGCCTTCCCCGGCGCCGGGGCGGCGACGACGGGCGCGGTCGCGGGCATGGTCGCCCCGGGCGTCGGCGGGGCGCTGATCGCGGCGGGCGCCGCGCTCGAGGAGAGGGAACGGGCGGAGCAGGCGGCGTCCGGGCGCACGGTGCGGCTGCGCCAGCCCGTCGAGGGCGCCGTCGTGGCGCTCGCCGACGTGCCCGACCCGATGTTCGCGAGCGGCACGATGGGACCGGGCGTCGCGATCGATCCGAGCGGCGACACCGTCGTCGCACCGGCCGACGGCACCGTGGCATCCGTGTTCCCGACGGCCCACGCGATCGGCCTCCGGCTCGACGACGGCACCGAGCTGCTGATCCACGTGGGCATCGACACCGTCGGGCTCAAGGGCACCGGCTTCGAGACGCTCGTCGCGGCGGGGGACGAGGTGGCCGCCGGCACGCCGCTGCTGCGCTTCGACGCCGCCGCGATCCGCGCCGCCGGCCTGTCGGCCGTCACGCCCGTCATCGTGCTGAACGACGAGTCCGCCACGGTCGTCTTCGACTGAGCGTCTCGCCGGTCGGGTGCCCGCGGCTTCGCGTCGCGGGCACCCGACCGGCGAGACCGGCCGCCGTCGCTGGGCGCCCGCGTCGTGCACCGTGCAGGACGTCTTCGCGATCCCGGGCGTGTCGCCGGGCGCTCAGGCCGGCGGGCGCAGAATCTCCTGCACGGTGCACGCCCGGCGCCGTGTCAGCCCTCGACGATCTCGCGCAGCCGCGCGCGCAGCGCGGCACCGCGGTCGGCGAAGCGGCGCTGCCGGCGCACGTACTCGGCCTTGCCGTCGGCCGTCTCGACGGGCACCGGGGAGTAGCCCCAGGCGCGCAGGTCGTAGGGCGACGCGCGCATGTCGAGCTCGCGGATGTCGCGGGCCAGCTCGAACGCGTCGAGCAGCACCTCGCCGGGCACGAGCGGGCCCAGCTTGATCGCCCACTTGTACAGGTCCATGCCCGCGTGCAGGCACCCCGGCTGCTCCTGCGCGCCCTGACCGGCCCGCGTGAGGGGGAGCCGGTTGCGCGGCGCCGCCGCGGGGGTGAAGAACCGGAACGCGTCGAAGTGCGTGCACCGCAGGTCGTGCGCCTCGACCACGGCATCCGTGCCCTCCTGGCCGAGCCGCAGCGGCACGGGATGCCGGTGCTCGCCCTGGCGGTACACCATCGCCCACTCGTGCATGCCGAAGCAGCCGAACGACGCCGGCCGGGCCTGCGTGCCGCGCAGGATCGCCGCGATCTGCGCGATCGGCTCGGCCTTCTCGGCGCGCAGCGCCGCGCCGTCGACGACGAGCGACCGGGGTGCGCCGCCCGGCCGGTACCAGCGCCACGCGGCGCGCGCGTCGTCCGCGGCATCCGCCAGCTCCCGTCCCTCGCCCGGATGCCACCGGCGCAGCACCGCGGGCTTGTACGAGTAGTAGGTGAACAGGAAGTCCTCGACCGGGTGCGGCTCGCCGCGCGCCGCACGGGCGCGATGGCCCGCCGTGAGCGCGTCGGCGCGCTCCCGGTGACGGGCCTCGGCGGCACGCCAGTCGACGGCGACGACGGTGATCACGACGCCGGCTCGATGAGGTCGGGCGTGTCGTTGCGCACGTTGCCGACCGCGCTGCCGACGGCGTAGGCCTCGAGCCCCCGGGCGACGTGCGGCGCGGCGTCGGACGCGGCGTCCAGCAGTCCGGCGGCGTCGTCGGCGTGCGGATCGAGCCACGCGTCGGCGTGGTCGGGGTCGACGAACAGCGGCATCCGGTCGTGGATCGCGCCCAGGTCGCCGACCGCCGCGCGCGTGAGGATCGTGAAGCTCAGCAGCCAGCGCGAGGGATCGTCGCCCGCCTTGGCGGGATCGCGCCACCACTCGTAGAGCCCCGCGAACAGCAGCGGCGCGCCGTCGGCGGGGTGGATGTAGTGCGGCGTCTTCACGCCCTCGCTCGTGTGCCACTCGTAGTAGCCGGATGCCGGGACGATCGCGCGCCGCGAGACGAGCGCCTCGCGGAACGTCGGCTTGCCGGCGGCCTCCTCGGCGCGGGCGTTGATGGCGCGCACGCCCACCGAGACGTCCTTCGCCCACCCGGGCACGAGACCCCAGCGCGCCGCCTCGAGGCGCCGCACCGGCGGCTCGGACTTCGCCGAGTCGAGCACGATCGCGACGCGGTCGGTCGGCGCGACGTTGAACGACGGCGCCGGCAGATCGTCGGCGACGAGGTCGACGCGCAGCACGCCGACCAGCTCCGGCCCCGGCTGGGCGATGACGAACCGACCGCACATCCCTCCAGGGTAGGCGGCCTCACGCGCCGTCGACGACCCCCGCCTCGCGCAGCCGGTCGAGCAGCGCGGCCCCGTCGGGCCCGGTCACCCACGGCACCGACGCGGCGGAGTGGTCGTTGACCGACGTGCGCCCGCCCGCCAGCACGACCTGCGCGGGCGAGAGCCGGCGGATCGCGACGGCCGTGACGTTCTCGGGGAACTCGCTCGTGAACTCCGTGTACAGGTCGTCGTCGTGCTGGCCGTCGTCGCCGATGAGCAGCCACTTCACGCGCGGGAACTCGCCCGCCAGCCGGCGCAGGTTCTCGCGCTTGTGCTCGCGGCCGCTGTGGAACCAGCGATCGTGCGTCGGCCCCCAGTCGGTGAGCAGCAGCGCGCCCTTGGGGAACAGGTGCCGGCGCAGGAAGCGCTGCAGCGTCGGCGCGACGTTCCACGCGCCCGTGGAGAGGTAGATCACGGGCGTGCCGGGCCGGTCGTGCACGATCCGCTCCAGCATGACCGACATGCCGGGAACCGGCTGGCGGGCGCGCTCGTCGACGACGAACGAGTTCCACGCCGCGACGAGCGGCCGCGGGAGGGCCGTCACCATGACGGTGTCGTCGACGTCGGAGATGATGCCGAACGGAACCTCCGCGCCCACGATGAACACGCTCGTCTCGACCGGGTCGGAGCCCTCGACGGACATCGTGATCGGATGCCAGCCCGGCGACAGCCGCGCGGGCAGCACGGTGTCGATCACGCCGCCGCGATCGGCGACGACCTCGTGCACCGTGCCCTCGATGTCGACCCGCACGGGAGCGAAGCCGATCGGCACCGACGCGAAGCTGCGCCATCCGCGCACGGCCGCATCGGCCCCGCGGCGCCGGGTCGGCACGGGCGGCACGATGAGCACGCGCGCGAGCACCCGCACCCAGTCCTCGCCGCCGTAGCCGGGGAACGCGGCGACGGTCGGCCGGTGTCCGCGCCGGCGCGCACGACGTTCGCGCCAGGCATGCAGGCGGTGTTCGAGACGTGCGAGCCAGAGCACCTTGGGAGGGGTCGTCGGCGTGGCCACCGGTTCAGTCTGTCACGTCGTGGTGCTCGGCATCGGGCTCGAGGTGCATGTGCCGCGCCTCGCGCGCGATGATGAAGCGCTTCGCGAGCCACACGAACAGCAGGAACAGCGCGATGACGCCCACGAAGATGTAGCCGGCGTAGTGCAGCTGGTCGGCGAGCTCGCGGTACGTGCCGGCAGCGGCCGCGGCGACCGAGACGTACAGCACCGACCACACGACGCACGCGGGGATCGTCCACGCGAGGAACCGGCGGAACGAGAACCCGCTCATCCCGACGGTGAGCGGCACGAGCGAGTGCAGCACGGGCAGGAACCGCGAGATGAACACCGCCGGGCCTCCGCGACGCTGCAGGTAGAGCTCGGCCCGGCGCCAGTTGTCGTCGCCGATGCGGGCGCCGAGGCGCGACGCGCGGATGCGCGGCCCCAGCCACCGCCCCAGCCAGAAGCCGATGCTCTCGCCCGCGAGCGCGCCGACGACGACGGCGACGCCCAGCAGGACGCCCTCGACGGGCGACGCGACGGCGGTCGCCGCGACGATCACGATCGTGTCGCCGGGAACGATCAGGCCGACCAGGATGCTCGTCTCCAGCATCATCGCGACGCCCGCGAGGATCGTCCTCAGCACGGGATCGACGCTCTGAACGGCATCCAGGATCCAGGAGAGGAAGTCGTTCACCCGACAAGCGTACGGTGCCCGCTACTGTGAATTCCGTGTCTGCTGCACGTGAGGCCCGCCGACTGCCGTCGTGGGTCGACCCGGCGGCGGCGTTCCTGGGCGGACCGGCGCGCGAGCCCCACGCCTTCTGGCTCGACTCGGGGCGCGACGCGACCGGCGGATGGAGCTGGATGGGCGTGGGCGTGCCCGCGCCGGTGCCCCGCCACGTCGTCTGCGAGACGTCGGCAGAGCGGCGCTGGGGCGGTTTCGGCGGCGGCTGGGTCGGCTGGTGCGCCTACGACGACGCGGCCGCCCGTGCCGGGGCGCCCGCGCGGCTCGATGGGCCGGGCGACGCCGGGCTCGCCGTCGCGTGGTTCCTCGCGTTCGACCACGCCCGCCGCGAGACGTGGGTCGTCGCCCCGGCCGGCGAGCTGGACGACGCCGTGCGGCGGGCGGAGGGCTGGGCGGCATCCGCCCCGGCGTCCGCGGGCGCACCGGCGGAGGGCGGGCCCGACGGCGGTCTCACGGCGGTCGCGCGCCACGATCCGCGTGCGTACGCGGCGCTCATCGAGCGCTGCCGCGACGCGATCCGCGCCGGCGACGCCTACCAGCTGTGCCTCACGACGCGGTTCGAGGTGCCGCGGAGCGATGCGGGGGAGGCCGTCGACGCCTACCTGCGGCTGCGCGCGGCGCACCCGACCCACCACGGCGGGCTCGTCCGCGTCGGCGACCGCGTGCTGCTGAGCGCGAGCCCCGAGCGGTTCCTGCAGATCGGGGGCGGCACCGTGCGCACCTCGCCGATCAAGGGGACGCGGCCGCGCGGCACCGATCCGCAGGACGACGCGCGCCAGGCGCGCGAGCTGCTCGAGAGCGTCAAGGAGCGCGCCGAGAACGTGATGATCGTCGACCTCATGCGCAACGACCTGCAGCGCGTGTGCGCGCCCGGCAGCGTCACGGTCGAGCGGCTGCTGCACGTGGAGTCGTACCCCGCCGTGCACCAGCTCGTCAGCACCGTCGCCGGCGCCCTCCTGCCGGGCGTGCGCATCGGCGACGTGCTGGATGCCGCGTTCCCCGCCGGGAGCATGACGGGCGCCCCGAAGCGGTCGGCCATGACGATCCTGCACCGCCTGGAGGGCGCGCCGCGCGGCGTCTACGCCGGCTGCTTCGGGTGGATCGGCGACGACGGCGGCGCCGACCTGGCGATGGTGATCCGCTCGATCGTGTACGAGGCGGACTCCGTCTCGGTCGGCGCCGGCGGCGGCATCACCTGGCGCTCCGAGGCCGCCGCCGAGGTCGCCGAGGTCGCCGTCAAGGCGCGCGGACCGCTCGCCGCGATCGGCGCCCGGCTGCCTCGGGAGTGGTCAGACGGCGTCGGGTAGCCTAAAAGGGCGAGTTCTCGCGTCTCACTCTCCTCATCACGATGGGATACCCGTGTCCATGACGACCAGCGAAATCGCCGCCGAGGGCGGCGCCTTCGATCCGCACGCCATCCAGCAGAAGTGGCAGGCGCTCTGGGCCGAGCACGACCCGTTCCGCGCCGGCGGCGACGAGGACACCCGGCCGCGCAAGTACGTGCTGGCGATGTTCCCGTACCCGTCGGGCGACCTGCACATGGGCCACGCCGAGAACTACCTCTACTCCGACATCGTCGCGCGGTTCTGGCGGCACCGCGGCTACAACGTGCTCAACCCCATCGGCTGGGACAGCTTCGGCCTGCCCGCCGAGAACGCGGCGATCAAGCGCGGTGCGGACCCGCGCGAGTGGACCTACCAGAACATCGACCAGCAGAAGGCGAGCCTCAAGCAGTACGGCGTCTCGTTCGACTGGTCGCGGGTGCTGCACACGAGCGACCCGGAGTACTACCGGTGGAACCAGTGGCTGTTCCAGCGCCTCTACGACCGCGGGCTCGCCTATCGCAAGGAGAGCCCCGTCAACTGGTGCCCCGCCGACCAGACGGTGCTCGCCAACGAGCAGGTCGTCGACGGCCACTGCGAGCGCTGCGGCGCCGAGGTGACGAAGAAGAAGCTCACGCAGTGGTACTTCCGCATCACGCAGTACGCCGACCGCCTGCTCGACGACCTCAACCAGCTCGAGGGCTTCTGGCCGCACAAGGTGCTGCAGATGCAGCGCAACTGGATCGGCCGCTCGGTCGGCGCCGACATCGACTTCGAGATCGAGGGCCGGGACGAGAAGGTCACCGTGTTCTCGACGCGCCCCGACACGCTGCACGGCGCGACGTTCTTCGTCGTCGCGCCCGACAGCGACCTGGCGTCCGAGCTCGCGGCGGGCGCCTCCGCCGAGGTGCAGGAGCGCTTCCGGGGCTACCTGGAGACGGTGCAGAAGACGAGCGAGATCGACCGTCAGACCGCCGACCGCCCCAAGACGGGCGTGTTCCTCGAGCGCTACGCGGTCAACCCCATCAACGGCGAGCGGCTGCCGATCTGGGCGGCCGACTACGTGCTGGCCGACTACGGCCACGGCGCGGTCATGGCCGTGCCCGCCCACGACCAGCGCGACCTCGACTTCGCGCGCGCCTTCGGCCTGCCGGTGAAGGTCGTCGTCGACACGCTGGCGCCGCTGACCGGCGCGATCCCGGTGATCGAGCTCGACGAGAACGGCGTGCCGATCGACCCGGCATCCGCCGGCGCCGACGACGTCGACCCCGCGAAGACGGGCGTCGCGCTCACGGGCGAGGGGCGCATGATCAACTCGGGCTCGCTGAACGGCCTGAGCAAGCGCAACGCGATCGCGCGCGCGATCGAGCAGCTCGAGGCGGGCGGCGCGGGGCGCGCGGCGAAGAACTACCGCCTGCGCGACTGGCTGATCTCGCGCCAGCGGTTCTGGGGCACGCCCATCCCCATGGTGCACACGTCCGACGGACGCATCGTGCCCGTGCCCGACGACCGGCTGCCGGTCGAGCTGCCCTCGATCACGGGCCTCGACCTCACGCCGAAGGGCACGTCGCCCCTCGGCGGCGCGTCGGAGTGGGTCGCGACGACAGACCCCGAGACCGGCGAGCCCGCGCTGCGCGACCCCGACACGATGGACACCTTCGTGGACAGCTCGTGGTACTTCCTGCGCTTCCTGTCGCCGGGCAGCGCCGCGGAGGCGTTCTCGCCCGCGGAGGCCGACAAGTGGGGTCCCGTGGACTTCTACATCGGCGGCGTGGAGCACGCGATCCTGCACCTGCTGTACGCGCGCTTCATCACGAAGGCGCTGTTCGACATGGGCCTCGTCGAGTTCACCGAGCCGTTCTCCAGCCTCATCAACCAGGGCATGGTCATCCTCAACGGCGCGAAGATGTCGAAGAGCAAGGGCAACCTGGTGCTGTTCCAGGAGGAGCTCGAGCAGCACGGCGCCGACGCGCTGCGCGTCGCGCTCGCCTTCGCGGGGCCCGTCGAGGACGACAAGGACTGGGCCGACGTGTCGACGACCGGCGCCGCCAAGTTCCTCGCCCGCGCGCTGCGCGTCGCCTCCGAGGTCACGAGCGCCCCCGACGCCGTGTGGGCCGAGGGCGACGTCGCGCTGCGGCGCGTGACGCACCGGCTGTGGGCCGACGTGCACGGGCTCGTCGAGCAGACGAAGTTCAACGTCGTCGTCGCCCGCCTGATGGAGCTCGTCAACGCGATCCGCAAGACGATCGACACGGGCCCCGGCGCCGGCGACCCCGCCGTGCGCGAGGCCGCCGAGGCCGTCGCGATGGTGCTCGACCTGTTCGCCCCGCACACGGCGGAGGAGATGTGGGCGAAGCTCGGGTACGCGCCGTTCGTCGGCCTCGTCTCGTGGCGTCAGCCCGACGCGACGCTGCTCGTGGAGGAGAGCGTGACCGCGGTCGTGCAGGTCAACGGCAAGGTGCGCGGCACGCTGCAGGTGCCCGCGAAGATCTCCAGCGAGGAGCTCGAGGCCGTCGCCCGCGCCGACGAGAAGGTGCGCCGTTCGCTCGGCGACCGCGAGATCACCCGCGTCGTCGTCCGCGCCCCCAAGGTCGTCAGCTTCACCGTCGCCTAGCGGCCCCGTGCTCGCGGCATCCCCTCGTCTTTTTCTCGCGAGGGTGCCAGTTGTTCTCGCGAGGGTGCCAGTTGTTCCCGCGAGGGTGCTCTCGAAAGCACCCTCGGCGAGATAATTAGCACCCTTGCGCCGGTGTTCGGGTGTGTTCGCCGCCTCGTCCCCAGTGTGTGACCCGGCGGATCTGTCCACCGATCGCTCGGTTCGCGCTCCGCGGCACGGGCGCGGGTGCGAGGCTGCCCGTGTGGACCCCGTCGACCCGCCGCCCGCGCCGCGACCGCGCCGCACCGTCGGCCTGGGCGCGGCGATCGTGCTCGTGCTCGCCGCCGCTGCCGCCACGGTCGCGATCGGCGTCGTGCGCACGGCATCCGCGCCGGCCGAGGAGGTCGTCGCGGTCGAGATCCGCGCCACGGCGGCGCCCGTGTACGTGCACGTGCACGGGCAGGTCGTGAGTCCCGGCCTCTACCGGCTCGACGAGGGTGCGCGCGTGGTCGACGTCGTCGCGGCGGCGGGCGGCATGACGGATGCCGCGGACGCGGCCGCCGTGAACCTGGCGCGGGCACTGAGCGACGGCGAGCAGCTGTACGTGCCGGCCGTCGGCGAGGTGCCACCGCCATCGGCCGCGGCTGCGGGGGAGGCCGACGGTCGCGTGAACCTCAACACGGCCGACGCGGCGGCGCTCGACACGCTTCCACGCGTCGGCCCCGCGATCGCGGCCCGGATCATCCAGTGGCGTGACGAGAACGGGCCGTTCACGAGCGTGGAGGATCTGCTCGCGGTCTCGGGCATCGGCGAGAAGATGCTCGAGGGCCTGCGCGACCTGGTGGTGCTGTGAGAGCGGGTATGAAGTCTGTGGCGATGAGTGCGACGCTCTTGACCATGAGGAGGAAGATGAGCGCGACCGGGTTCGACCAGGACCCGCTGGACCGGCTGATTCGTGCGGGTCTCGCGACTCCTCCCCGTCGAGCAACGCGCCGCACGGACTTCTTTCCGAGCATCGATGTGGACGTGGAGCTCGGCGCCATGCTGGAGGCTGACCGGCGTCGTCTCGACGGCTGACGGCACTACCCGGTACATCGCCTCATCCGCCGAGCTGGCGTATGCGGTCTTGAGCGGCGTGGAACCCAGCCGCTTCTGATCTCTGCGGGCGCTGCCAGTGGAGGCGATCACGGAGTTGACACGCCTCCGCGCGTCCTGCAATATGGATGTGGCATCCAAGTGATGTGTGCCGACAGGACGATACTGATGCTGGGGGGCATGGTGTTCGGGAAGTTCGCGGTCGGTATCTTCGTCTCGCCGCCGACATCGGTCGTGGCGACAGAACTCGATGCCGGAGTGGTGACGCTTTCTTGCGCGCCCGGTGGCGGGCGTAACTGTGGCCATATCGATTTCACGCACGAAGGACGCGTCTCCCACGGCGACGGAATTCTCTGCTCCTGATGGCGGGCGAGGTTCTTGTGCGTTCGCAGAGTCTTTGCATCGGACGGTTCCCCGCGCTCTGCGCCGCGGTGGTCATCCTTGTGTTCGGGCTCGTGGGTTGTTCTGCGACAGAGAGGGCATCCGTCGATGGGACGATTGCCGACTCGCTGCAGGACCTCTTCGAGCAGTCGCTGAGGGATGATTCGCTCACGGACTTTGAACGGGATGTGCTCACGGGAGCAACCGAGTCGGGGCGCATAAAGCAGAGCGAGTATCTCATGGGAATCGACTTGTATCTTGATTGCATGTCTGATCAGGGATATACAATTTCGACTGCGCAGTTTGTCAGTGGTGCCGTTGAGCTGAAACCTCCGTTGGTTGACGATGTCGATGCGTTGATGCGCGCCGACATGGATTGCATGGCGGCAACGGCCGGGAACGTGATCATGCTGTTCGAGATACAGCAGGGAAATCCGCACCTTTATGCGGACCCTGCGCGCGTCGCGTACGCGTGTCTGGAATCAGCAGGGCTCGCCGGCGGTGATGTCACCGTCGATGCGACGCGAGGCTTCTTGGAACGCGGAATGCGAAGCAACCCGCCCTTCGACGTGCAGGATCCGCAGGTGAAATCCTGCTTCTACGGGGCGGGCATGAACTACGACATCATCGAGGATGAGTGAGGGGCGCGGGGCGACAGCGCGGGCCTGGACGCTCCGGGGCCTCGCCGCTCTCGCCGTGACCGCGGTCTCGTGCGGTGCGTTGCTGGCCCTCAGCCTGTCGCCGGCCGAGCCGTCGAACCTCGCGAAGCCGCCGAGGGCCGAGGCGTACCCCGTGGCATCCACCTCGTATCGCGACCAGAGGACCGTGGCGCTCCAGCCCGTGACCGGCCCGGCGACGACGCTCACGGTGGCGGGCGGCGGTACCGTGACGGAGCTCACGTGTGCCGTGGGTCAGCCGCTGGCGAACGGCAGCGTCGTGATGCGGCTGGACAATGCGCCGGTGGTGGCACTGGCCGCGGTGCAGCCCCTGTTCCGCGACCTGAGCCTCGGCGACGAGGGCGACGACGTCGAGGCGCTCAGGGGTGCGCTCGCGGCGCTGGGGTACCCGTCCGGTTCGGAGGGGCGATTCGATTCGGAGCTGGCCGACGCGGTGCAGCAGTTCCAGACCGACCATGATCTCGACCCGGCGGACGGCAGGTTCCGCGTGTCGACCGTCCTGCGCGTTCCCGGGGAGACGACGGTGCGCGCACGCTGCGACCTGACCATCGGACAGACGGTCGGGCCTGGGGCACCGTTCGGGAGCACGGCGGGCGCCCTGCAGGCGCTGCAGATCGTGGACCCCGGCACCTCGGCGCCGATGCCCGGCGACAGGACCGTGCGCGTCGCTGGCATCGACGCGACGATCTCGGAAGGGGCGGTCCTCGATCCGGAGCAGCTCGCGAAGATCGCCGCGTCGCCGGGGTTCTCGCTCACGTCGCAAGCGGGCCAGGCCTCGGGGCTGACGGGCCTCACGTCGCTCCTGGAGCCGGTCGACGTCGTGGCGGTGCCGCCCGGGGCATTGTTCGACGTGCAGGACGCTGCCGCATGCGTGCCGCGCCGATGCCGAGCGCGAAGCACGCGTCGTGCTGCGGCGCTTCGGCATCGAGAGGCTCGGCGCACGGCCGTTCCGCTCCCTCTCCGGAGGCGAGGCGCAACGGCTCATGCTCGCCAGGGCGCTCGCGACGCGCGCCGACCTGCTCCTCGTGGACGAGCCGACCGCGCAGCTCGACCGCGCCTCCGCGCAGACCGTCAACGCCGTCCTGGCAGGCCTGGCATCCGAGGGCGCCATCGTCGTCATCGCCACGCACGACCACGACACGATGGCCGCGTGCTCTCACACCCTTGATCTTTCGCGCGCATCGAGCGCGGTCGCCGCGGTGAGCCGATGAGGGCCTCCTTCCTCATCCAGGAGGCGGTGCGGAACGCCCTCACCGGCACAGCGCGCGCCGGAGCGATGTTCGCGGTCGCGATCGTCGCGACCGGCGCCGTTCTCGCCGCCGACATCGCGACGATCGGGGGCATCGACGCCCGCGCCCGCGAGTACCGTGCGTCAGCCGCCGCGATCCGCATCCTCGTCGCCGACAGCGCCGTCTCCCCGGCCGCGTGCGATCGCCTCGGCGAGCTCCCGGGCTTCACGGGCGCCGGCGCGGTGACACCGCTCGATCCGGTTCAGCTGCCCGCGCTCGGTGCGCTCAGCATTCCGCACTACGAGGTCACCGACGGCGTGGCCGATCTTCTCGGGATCCCGGTGACGGGGGAGGCCGGAGTGTACCTATCAGATGCCCTCGCGGAGACCTGGGGCGTGGATGCCGGAGCGACGCTCGCCCTCTCGCAGGCCGAGGTCGCGGTTCTGGACACGTTCGCCTACCCCGAGGAAGACGGGCGCGACCCGCGACTGGCGAGCGCCATCGTGACGATCGGCACGCCGGAGACGGCGTCGGAGTGCTGGGCGGAGGTGTGGCCGACCGACCCCTCGCGCGACGCGGTGCTGCGCTCCGCGCTCATCCCGGGCGCCGCCGCGGCGAAGGACGCACGCACGACCTCGGCGAACCCCGCGCGAGGGCCGGGCTTCGACGGACAGAGGGAGTTCGCCGACCGTCCGACCCGGTTCGCCGTCGCCTCCCTCGGGCTCGTGTTCGCCGTCGTCGCCGCCGCGGGCACGCGGAGACGCCGGCTCGAGCTCGCGAGCAACCTCCACGCCGGAGCACGGCATCGTGATCTGGTCGCGATCACGGTCGCCGAGACGGTGTTCTGGGCAGTGCCCGCAGGCCTCCTCGCCATGGCTGCGAGCGGCTGGGCGACGCACCTGCTGCTCGGCCGGGACGAGGGGATCGGGTCCTCGCCCTATGCCGCCACGATCGCGATCGCCGTCGTGAGCGCGATCCTCGGCGCGCTCGTCCCCGTCGTCCCGCTGAGGGAGTCGACGCTCTTTCAGCGGTTCAAGGAGCGCGCGTAGCCCTCGCCGCACTGCTCTCGCCGCACGGGGCTTCTCGCAACGGGGCTTCTCACAACTGGGCTTTTCGCATGGCGCGATCGCTCACGGAGACGGCATCGGGATCGCGGGCGCTCGTCGTCGCCTCCGCACCGCGGCATCCGGCAACGAGCGACCGCCTTCTCGGGCGGCCCGAGGTCGTGGGCCGTCGTGGTCGCGTCATGCAGGAGGAGGCGGCCATGACTGCCCATGACCTCATCGCCTCGTCCACAATGACGTCGACGAGCGATCTGTCCACCGATCGCGGCTGACGGTGACGGCGTGCGCGGTGGCGGTGAGAGCCTGCCAGCGTGACCCGACAGGACGATGCGCCGGCGGCCCGGCAGACCGCCCCGCCGCCCCGCAGGCGCGCACGGCGTCGTGATCTGCGCCTCGCGCCGGTCGTCGGCGTCGCGTGGACGACGGCGTCGGTCGTCACGCTGCATCCCTCCGTCACGGTGCCGATCGCGATCTCGCTCTGGAGCCTCGCGCTCGCGGCGGTGCTCGCCGGCGTGCGATGCCGCGGAGGCTGGCGCACATTCCTCGCGGTCGCCGCGATCTGCGCCGCGGGAGGCGCGGCGGTAGCGACGCACGTGGCGGCGATGCTGCCGGCACGGGCGGTGTTGACCGAGCTGCCGACCGACGGCGGGCGTGCGCTGCAGGTGCGGGCCACGGTGGTCGGCAAGGTCGAGCGGTCGGCGACGGGCTGGCGCACCGATGCCGTTGCGCACGAGGTGCGGATCGGCGACGAGCGCAGGGCCGTCGACGCGCCCGTGCTCCTGCGCCTGGCCGACGCGCCGGAGGGCCTCGACCTGGGCGCCCTCGTCGAGGTGCGGGGAACGACGTCGCCGCCGCGCGCCGGTGAGCGCGCCGTGCTCGTGGTGCACGCGAGCGAGGCGACGGTGCTCGATCCTCCCCGCGGCGTGCTCGCGTCGGCGGCGGCGCTGCGCGACGGGCTGCAGGCGGTCGCGGCGGGATTGCCGGAGCCGGGTGCGGGCCTCATCGCGGGACTGTCCGTGGGCGACACGAGCGGGGTCGGCGAGGGGCTGGATGCCGCGATGAAGGCGTCGTCGCTCTCACACCTCACCGCGGTATCCGGCGCGAACTGCGCTCTCGTCGTGGGCATCGCGTTCGCCGTGGCGGCCTGGTGCGGCGTGCCGCGGGCGGGTCGCGTGATCGCGGGTCTCGCGGCCCTCGGCGGGTTCGTCGTGCTCGTCTCGCCCGAGCCGAGCGTCGTGCGCGCGGGTGCGATGGCGGTCATCGCGATGCTGGGCGTGCTGCTCGGGCGGATCGGCGCCGGCGTCTCGATCCTCGCGACGGCGATCGTCGTGCTGCTCGTGATCGATCCCTGGCTCGCGTCGTCGCTCGGCTTCGCGCTCTCGGCCGCGGCAACGGGGTCGCTGCTGCTCGCGGCCGGCCCGCTCGCCGACGGTCTCGCCCGATGGATGCCGTCGCCCCTCGCCCTGGCCGTCTCCGTGCCGCTCGCGGCACAGCTCGCCTGCGGCCCCCTGCTCGTGCTCATCACGCCGACCATCCCGGTCTACGGCGTCGTCGCGAACCTGCTCGCGGCCCCCGCCGCGCCGGCCGGCACGGTCGTCGGGCTCGCGGCGTGCCTGGCCGCCGGCATCCCCGTCGTCGGCAGCGGCCTGGCCGCGCTCGCGTGGGTGCCCGCCGCGTGGATCGCCGGCACGGCGGAGACGTTCGCCGGCCTTCCCGCGAACGCCCTCCCATGGCTGGAGGGATGGCCCGGGCTCCTCGCCCTGTCCGCGGTCGGCGCCGCGATCGGAGTGCTCGCCGCCGGGCAGCCGGCCTGGGCGCACGTGCCCGCACGGGTCGTCGCCGCTCTCTCGATCGGATGCCTCGTGGGCCTCGGACCGATCGCCGCGCTCGTCGAGCGGGGCCACGTGCCCGCCGGCTGGTCGATCGCGGCGTGCGACGTGGGCCAGGGCGACGCTCTGCTCGTGCGCTCGGGCGGACGCACGGCGCTCATCGACACGGGACCCGACCCCGAGGCGCTGCGGCGCTGCCTGGCGCTCTTCGGCATCCGTGAGGTCGACCTGCTCGTGCTCACGCACTTCGACCTCGACCATCGCGGCGGGCTGGAGGCGGTCGAGGGACGTGTCGACGTCGTGCTGCACGGGCCGCCGGGCTCGGGCGACGACCACGCGACGCTGCGCGCCCTCGCGGCGGGCGGCGCCGAGGTGGTGCCCGCCGCGACGGGCATGAGCGGGCGGCTCGGCGAGGCGCGGTGGCGCGTGCTGTGGCCACGCGCGAACGGGCGGGAGACAGGAAACACCGCGAGCGTCGTGACCGCCTGGGAGGGCGGCGGCCTGCCTGCCGCGATCCTCCTCGGCGACCTCGACGCCGAGGCCCAGCGGGGCGTGCGGCGCGAGCTGCGCGGCGCGTCGTTCGCGGTCGTCAAGGTCGCGCACCACGGCAGCGCCGATCAGGACCACGGCCTCTATGCACAGCTGCACGCCGCCCTGGCGCTCGTCACGGTCGGCGAGAACACCTACGGGCATCCGCGTGCCGAGATCCTCGACGCGCTGCGCGCGGCCGGAACGACGATCGCCCGCACCGACGCCGACGGCGCGGTCGCGGTCAGCGTCGACGACGACGGCGCGCTGCGGGTGTGGAGGCAGCGCGGGGGAGACGCGGAGCCGTCCGTCGGTGCCCCTCGGTAGGCTGGGGGCATGGCCGCACCGCGTCGATCGACTCCCAAGAGCGCGATCCCGCAGGTGTCGTGGCGCGCCCCGCAGCCGGCGCCGATCGTGCTCGTCTCGGGACCGGAGGAGGTCTGCGCGGAGCGCGCGATCGCCGGCGTCCGCGACTTCCTGCGCGCCGAGGACCCGAGCCTGGAGATCTCCGATCTGCGCGCCGACGACTACACGTCGGGCAGCCTGCTCACGATGACCTCGCCGTCGCTGTTCGGCGAGCCGCGCCTCGTGCGCGTCGCGGGCGCCGAGAAGTGCAGCGACGCGTTCCTCGCCGAGGCGCTCGCCTACATCGAGGCGCCGCAGGACGGCGCGACGGTCGTGCTGCGGCACACCGGCGCGAGCGTGCGCGGAAAGAAGCTGCTCGACGCGATCCGCGCAGGCACCGGCGGCGGCGTCGAGATCGCGTGCGCCGCGATCAAGCGCGACTCCGACCGGTTCGACTTCGCCGCGGGGGAGTTCCAGGCGGCGGGCCGGCGCATCGCGCCGGCTGCGCTGCGGGCGCTCGTGGGCGCGTTCGCCGACGACGTCACCGAGCTGGCCGCCGCCTGCCAGCAGCTGATCTCCGACATCCCCGGCGACATCGGTGAGCAGATCGTGGAGCGCTACTACGGCGGGCGCATCGAGACGACCGCGTTCGCCGTGGCCGACACCGCGATCGCGGGACGCTACGGCGAGGCGCTCATCACGCTGCGGCACGCCTTGGCGAGCGGCGCCGACCCGGTTCCGCTCGTCGCCGCGATCGCCTCGAAGCTGCGCACGATGGCGCGCGTCGCGGGCTCCCGCGAGTCCGCGCGCGAGCTGGCCGCCCGTCTCGGCCTGAAGGACTGGCAGGTCGACCGCGCCCGCCGCGACCTCAGCGGATGGAACGAGGCATCCCTCGGTCTCGCGATCCAGGCCGCTGCGCGGGCGGATGCCGAGGTCAAGGGCGGCTCTCGCGACCCCGTCTTCGCCGTCGAACGCCTCGTCACCGTCATCGCCACCCGCGCCCCCTTCGGCGCCTGACCCCCGCGGGCCTCCATCCCCGCGAGGGTGCCGGTTGTCTCACCGAGGGTGCCATCTGTCTCACCGAGGGTGCTCTCGCCGCGAACGCCAAAGCACCCTCGCGAGAACAACTGGCACCCTCGCGAGAACAACTGGCACCCCCGCGGATGGCGGGAAACGGTGATGGCCCGCCCCGAAGGGGCGGGCCATCACCGAAGGTCAGCGGGTGCTCAGAGAGCGGCGACCTGCTTCGCGATCGCCGACTTGCGGTTCGCGGCCTGGTTCTTGTGGATGACGCCCTTGCTCACGGCCTTGTCGAGCTTGCGGGTCGCCTTCTGCAGGCTCTTCTCGGCGGTGGCCTTGTCGCCGGCCGAGATGGCCTCGCGGGTCTGGCGGACGAGCGTCTTGAGCTCGCTCTTCACGGCCTTGTTGCGCTCATGCGCCTTCTCGTTGGTCTTGTTGCGCTTGATCTGCGACTTGATGTTCGCCACGTTCGACGTATCTTTCGTTCGGAGTGTTCGATGGAGGTGCCGGGTGACAAGAGAGGGCTGTCGCACGGCGGTCGTGTGAGGGGAAAGCCCACACGCAAGCCAAAAGTCAATGTTAGCAGGTCTGTTCCGGCATCCGTTCGATCGTCGCGATCGCGAGGGACAGCACGGCGTTGAACACGTCGGGCCGCATCGCCGTGACGAGATGGCTCGTGCGCGGCACGACGATGAGCTCCGCCTGCGGCGCCGTCGCCGTGAACAGCCGCTCATTGACGCGCAGCTGGTCGAACTGCCCGTTCACGAACCACATCGGCACGTCGATGCGCCGCAGCGCGGTGAGCAGGTCGAGCACCGAGAGGCTCCGCAGCGCGACGTCCTGCGCGTCGTAGGCGTAGCCGCCCGCCCCGAAGTCGGCGCGCGTGTGCGGCGGGAGCGTCGCGTCGAGCACGCGATCGGCGATCCACTGGCCGCGGCCGGGCAGCCGGTCGAAGCCGCGCGCGAGGGCGCGATAGGTCGCGAGGCCCGTGCCGCGGGGGACCGCGGTGCACGAGGCCGCGACGAAGCCGTCGATCGGCGGCCCGTCCTCGCCGCCCGCGTAGGCGATCGACAGCAGCCCGCCCATCGAGTGCCCGACCAGCAGCACGCGCCCGTCGGCGGTGGCCGACCGCACGGCCCGGTCGATCGTGGCGAAGGCCTCGTCGAGCGTGAACTCCTCGCCCCGCCGCGTGCCGTGGCCGGGCAGGTCGACCGCGGTCGACGGCACACCCCGCTCGGCGAGGTGCTCGCGTTGCGCGCGCCACATGGTGGCAGAGGTGCGGATGCCGTGAACCATCACCACGTGCACCGTCATGCCGTCAGCCTACGTCGCGACCTCGCGCGCATCGCCCCGAAGAAACCCGCGAAAAGGCTGAGCGCGGCCACACGCCGGCGGCCGCGCTCAGCGCGTGACGGGAAGGGCTCGCTACTCGCCCTCCTCCGGAGCGGGGGAGCGGCGCAGGGCGCCGGCGGATGCCGGACGCTCCTCGTGAGCCGGCGCCGGTGCGGCGCTCGCGGCGCCCGCCCCGAAGCCGCGTCCGACGGCCTGGCCCTGGATGATCGCGGCGAGGTCGAGGCCTGTCGCCGCGCTCACGCTGTCGAACACCGACCGCATCGCCTTGGCGCTGTCACCGCCGACGACGCTGGAGGCGCCGTCCTCGCCGGAGCCGCCGATGATCGAGACGCTGCCGATCGTCGCGTACCCCTTGGCGAACTCGCCCATGATCGACGGCAGCACCTCGAGCACGCGCTGCGACAGGAAGGCCTCCTGGTTCGACGCGATGGCCTTCGCCTCCGCCTCGACGGCGGCGGCACGCGCCTCGCCCTCGGCCCTGATCGCCTCGGCCTCCGCGCTCGCACGCAGGCGGCGCGCCTCTGCCTCCGCCTCGGCCTGGGCGCGCAGGGCGTTGGCCTCACCGGCGGCCTTCGCCTCGGTGGCGGCAGCCTCACCCGCGGCGCGGGCGCGGTCGGCCTGCGCCTGCTGCTCGGCGATGCGGGTGCGTGCCTCGGCCTGCTTGACCTGCTCGATTGCGGCGGCCTCGGCGGCGCGCTCGCGCGTGTAGAGGTCGGCCTGCGCACGCGTCTCGGCCTCGTAGCGCTGGGCGTCGGCGACGCGCTTGACGTCGGCATCCAGCTGGGCCTGCCGGTTCTCGGCCTGCTGCTGCAGAACGGCCTGCTCGGCCTGCGCGCGGGCGAGCTGCTCGGCCTGCTCCGCCTCGGCGCGGGCGCGGCCGACGCCGGCCGCGGCGTTGGCGGTGTTGGTGTCGAGGGCGGTCTGCTCGACGAGGTTCGCCTCGTTGTTGGCGATCATGCGCTGGTTGATCGCGCGGTCGGCGTTGGTCTGCGAGATCTCGGCGGCCTGACGCTTGGCCTGGATCTCGGGCGCGCCGAGCGACTGGATGTAGCCGACGCGGTCGGTGATGCCCTTGATCTGGAAGGAGTCGAGGATGAGGCCCTGCTCGGCCAGCTCCTGCGAGACCTCGGCGGCGATCTGGTCGGAGAACTTCTTGCGCTCGCGCATCAGCTCGACGACCGAGAGCGTTGCGACGATGCCGCGCAGGGCGCCCTCGAGCTGTTCCGTCGTGAACTGCTCGATCGCCTTGTCCTGCGATGCGAAGCGCTCCGCGGCGCGACGCACGAACAGCGGGTCGGAGCCGATCTTGACGATCGCGACGCCGTCGACGTTGAGCGTCACGTTGTCGAGCGACTGCGCCTCGGCGTTGAGGGAGACCTGGCGCGAGCGCAGCGAGATGATCTCGTGACGCTGCGTGATGGGGTTGACGAGCGCCTTGCCGTTGACGATGACCGTGACGGGCGACTCCTCGACCGATGGGTTCACCGAACCGTCGCTCGCGCGGGTGCTGACCTGCACCTTCTGCTTGCGGCCCGAGATGACCAGCGCCTCGTCGGCGCGTGCCACCTTGACCCAGCTGCGGGCGAACAGCAGGCCCACGAGCAGGATGATGATGGCGGCGAC
Source organism: Microbacterium sp. No. 7 (assembly GCF_001314225.1). NCBI lineage: Bacteria > Bacillati > Actinomycetota > Actinomycetes > Micrococcales > Microbacteriaceae > Microbacterium > Microbacterium sp. No. 7. Next base: position 2,479,364 of record NZ_CP012697.1, on the reverse strand, counting down.
GGCCACGATCCCGACGATGACCAGGATGCCGATGGCACCGGCGATCTCCATGAAGGTCCTCCTTCTCTCGGCGTTCTTCCTTTCCACCCTGCCAGATCATTCCGGTGGTGGCACGGACACGGCAGGAATACGACGGCCCCGCCTCCGGAGAGGCGAGGCCGTCGTCCGCCGCGGCTCAGAAGAGCACGCGCACCGGTGCCGGGTCGCTGACCGACCCCGCGTAGAGGGCGGGGTCGCTCGGGACGAACGTCGCCGTGTAGCGGTGCGTGCCGCGCGAGAGGGTGCCCAGCCGGTGGGTGGCCAGCCCGTGGCGCACGGGAACCGTCGCGATCAGCGTGTCGCCCTCGCGGAACTCGACCGCGCCCGAGGGCGCCGTCCGGTCGGCGGTCGCGACCGTCGCGATGAGCGTCGTCGGCAGGATGCGGTTGACGTGCAGCGGCAGCAGGGCGCCGAGCCGCGTCGTCGTCGACACCTGCGCGACGGGCAGCTCGCCCGCCGTCAGCCCCACGACGACCGGGTCGTGGTCGCTCGAGCGGTAGACGTCGGGCGCGTAGAACTCGATGCCGTGCGACCGGAACCGGCTGTACTCCAGCGCCACCGACTCGCCCGAGTTGATGTTCCAGATGTCGGCGCCCGTCGCGCGCTCGAGCGCCGCGCCGTTCAGCAGCACGTGGTCGAGCGAGCCCGACAGGCCCTGGTAGCTGTACGACGGCGTGGCGACGCCGAAGACCTGCTCGGCGTTCGCGTAGCCCGCGTCGTAGAGCACCTGCAGCGGGTCCTCGTGGCCGTAGGAGTTGAAGTCGCCGGCCAGCGCGACCGCCGCGACGTCGCCCCGCACCGCGGCGACCCAGTCGCGCAGCGCCGTCGCCTGGCGCACGCGCGACTCGTTCGACGCGCCCTGGCCGTCGCCCGTGTCGGCGTCGCCGGGCCACGGGCCCGCCGAGCCCTTCGACTTGAAGTGGTTCACGACGAACAGGAACGGCTCGCCGCCCGCGGCGGGCGCGAACACCTGCGCGATGGGCTCGCGCGCGTTGCCGAACGCCTGGCCCGCGCCGCTCTGGTCGCCCAGCGCGCGCGACGCGCCCTGCGGCGTGACGACGGCGGGCTGGTAGATGATCGCGTTGGTGATGACGTCCTGCTCCGCCGGCGAGGGCAGCTCGGCCGACGACGGCACGAACGCCCACTTCTCGGCGCCCGCGGCGGCGTTCAGCGCCGCGACGAGCGTCGCCGTCGCCTCGTCGGTCTCCTCGCCGAGCGCCGCGGAGTTCTCGATCTCCATGAGGCCGACGACGTCGGCATCCAGCGCGCCGATGGCCTCGACGATCTTCGCCTGCTGGCGGGCGAGGTCGTCGGCGTCCCACGCCCCGCGCTGCGCGCAGCCCTCGCGCACCGTCACGCCGTCGCCGAAGCGGTCGGTGTAGGCCACGCACGCGGGATCCTCGTTGCCGAGCGTCGTGAAGTAGTTGAGCACGTTGAACGACGCGATCGACAGGTCGCCGCCGACCTCGTCGGGCGCTGCGGTGCGCGGGTTGCCGAAGACGACGTCGTCGGCGCCCGACCCGTCGGCGAGGAGGGGGCGGGTCGGGTTGAGCTTCCACGTGTCGTTGCGGTAGTCGACGATGAACGGCGCCGTGAACTCGACGCTCGCCCCGACGACGACGGGCTCGGCGAGCGACACGTACGCGGGCACCAGGCCGCTGTTCGCGGCGTTCAGGAAGTTGATCGACGTGCCGTCGTCGAGCGCGACGGCACGGGCCGCGTTGTCGGCGGCGATCGCGGCCGCCTCGGGGCTGCCGGGGCGCGCGAGGTCGGTGGGCTGGCGCAGCGGGGTCGTGCCGGCGGCGAGGCCCACCTCGCCGTACTGGTTCGTGCTGTACGTGTTCGAGACCGTGAAGGCGCCCTGCGGGGCGACGAGCATCGACTCGAAGCGCTCGCGCTCCTCGGCGGTCGCGGGCCAGCCGATGGATGCCGGGACCGGCGCCTCGGCCGCGTCGATCACGCGGGCGGAGCCCGCGGTCGCCGTGATCTGCGTCAGGCCGTAGTACTCGGACACGACGCCCGTGACCTCGACGGTGTCGCCGAGCGCGACGTCGCCCGTGAGCCCGCCCGGCGCGTACACGAAGATCGCGTGCGAGGCCGTGTGCGTCGCGAGGTCGATCTCGCCGCCGGTGCCCGGCGTCTGGACGACGTAGCCGTTCAGTCCGCCGGTGGGGTAGTGCGCCGTGACGACGCCGGTCGTCGTGACGGTCTGGCCGAGGCGCGGCGACGCGTCGCCCGTGCCCTGGATCTCGGCGATCGCGACGAGCTCCGGCTCCTGCGGCTCCTCGGGCTCCTCCGGCCCGCCGGGCTCCTCGGTGCCGGACTGCAGGCCCTGCGGGGTCGGCGCGCCCTTCGCGAAGTCGGCCGCGTTGTCGGCGGTGTTGGTCAGCGTCGCGTCGCGTGCGACGCTCTCGGCGTTGGTCGTCGCGGGCGCCGCGCCGGTGCCCGCGAAGTGCCCCGCGCCTCCCCAGCCGACGAAGTCGACCACCTGGTCGAGGCCGACGAGCCCCGTCGCGCCGCTCAGCGCCTGCTGCGTCGAGACGAGGGCGACCTTGCCCGCCGAGCCGCTCATCGGGATCGAGCCGTCGACGTCGGCGGTGAAGCCGGGCAGGCCCGTGTTGTTGCCGAACGCCTGGCCGACGAGCAGGAACCCGCCCGCCGGCAGCACCACGCCGGTGAGCGGCGTGACCTGCCACGTGCCGCCCGCGGCCGAGGCGTACTGCACGCTGTACGACGACAGGTCGACGTCGGCGTCGCCGACGTTGGCGAGCTCGACGAAGTCGCGGTTGAACGCGGCGCCGCTGTTGCCGCCGCCGCCGTAGACCTCGCTGATCACGACGGGTGCGTCGGGGGAGACGGCGGCGGTCGCCGCGGCCGGCGCGAGCACGGCGCCCGCGAGCGCGGTCGCCGCGGCGGCGATGGTCGCGAGCGTGCGCGCGAGGGGCGCTCGCGCGGTGGTGAGCCTTCGATCGTTCGTGGGGTGGGACACGGCATCTCCAGATCGGGTCGGTGCAGATCGGGTCGGGGGCAGATCGGGTCGGGGCGCGTCGCATCGTGCGCGACGGCATGAGACGGACGCGACGCTAGCGGCCGATTCCGGGCGGCAGGGGGCGCGGCCGTGAACGCCCGGCCACGGACCGGTGTCGGAGCGGTGACCGCGGCGAAGGAGATCGGGCGGCCCGCCGGATAGACTTCTCGGAACATGTCACCGCGCGCCCTGAAGCCGCTCGAGCCCGCTGCCACGCCGCCCGAGCTGATCCGCAACTTCTGCATCATCGCCCACATCGACCACGGCAAGTCGACCCTTGCCGACCGCATGCTGCAGATCACGGGCGTCGTCGCCGATCGCGACATGCGCGCGCAGTACCTCGACCGCATGGACATCGAGCGCGAGCGCGGCATCACGATCAAGAGCCAGGCGGTGCGGATGCCGTGGTCGGTCTCGACGGGCTCGACCAGCGAGGGTGCAGGCTCGACCAGCCAGGGTGCGGGCTCGACCGGCGGGGGTGCGCGCACCTTCGCGCTCAACATGATCGACACGCCCGGCCACGTGGACTTCACCTACGAGGTCAGCCGCTCGCTCGCCGCGTGCGAGGGCGCCGTGCTGCTCGTCGACGCCGCGCAGGGCATCGAGGCGCAGACGCTCGCCAACCTGTACCTCGCGCTGGAGAACGATCTGCAGATCATCCCGGTGCTCAACAAGATCGACCTGCCCGCCGCCGATCCCGACAAGTTCGCGGCGGAGCTCGCGAACCTCATCGGCGGCAGCCCCGACGACGTGCTGCGCGTCAGCGGCAAGACCGGCCTCGGCGTCGAGGAGCTGCTCGACCGCATCGTCGAGCGCATCCCCGCTCCCGTCGGCGACGCCGACGCCCCCGCGCGCGCCATGATCTTCGACTCCGTGTACGACGCGTACCGCGGCGTCGTCACCTACGTGCGCATGGTCGACGGCAAGCTCGAGCCGCGCGAGCGCATCCAGATGATGTCGACGCGCGCGACGCACGAGCTGCTCGAGATCGGCGTGTCGAGCCCCGAGCCGATCCCCACGAAGGGCCTCGGCGTCGGCGAGGTCGGCTACCTCATCACGGGCGTCAAGGACGTGCGCCAGTCGAAGGTCGGCGACACGATCACGAATCAGCGCAAGCCGGCATCCGAGCCGCTCGCGGGCTACACCGACCCGAAGCCCATGGTCTTCAGCGGCATCTACCCGATCGACGGCAGCGACTACGCCGACCTGCGCGAGGCCCTCGACAAGCTCAAGCTCTCCGACGCCTCGCTGCAGTACGAGCCCGAGACCTCCGTGGCGCTCGGCTTCGGCTTCCGCTGCGGATTCCTCGGACTGCTGCACCTGGAGATCATCACCGAGCGCTTGTCGCGCGAGTTCGACCTCGACCTCATCACGACGGCGCCGTCGGTGACCTACGAGGTGACCACCGACACGGGCGAGACGGTGACCGTCACCAACCCGAGCGAGTACCCCGACGGCCGCGTCGCGGAGGTCGCCGAGCCGGTGGTGAAGGTCGGCATCCTGCTGCCCAAGGACTACGTCGGCACGGTCATGGAGCTGTGCCAGTCGCGCCGCGGCACGCTGCTCGGCATGGACTACCTCAGCGAGGACCGCGTCGAGCTGCGCTACAACATGCCGCTCGGCGAGATCGTGTTCGACTTCTTCGATCAGCTGAAGTCGAAGACGCAGGGGTACGCGAGCCTCGACTACGAGCCCGCCGGCTCGCAGACCGCCGACCTCGTGAAGGTCGACATCCTGCTGCAGGGCGAGAAGGTCGACGCCTTCAGCTCGATCGTGCACCGCGACAAGGCCTACTCGTACGGCACCATGATGACCGAGCGGCTGCGCAAGCTCATCCCGCGTCAGCAGTTCGAGGTGCCGATCCAGGCGGCCATCGGCGCGCGCATCATCGCCCGCGAGAACATCCGCGCGATCCGCAAGGACGTGCTCGCCAAGTGCTACGGCGGCGACATCTCCCGCAAGCGCAAGCTGCTCGAGAAGCAGAAGGAGGGCAAGAAGCGCATGAAGATGGTCGGCCGCGTCGAGGTGCCGCAGGAGGCCTTCATCGCAGCGCTGTCGGGCGACGTCGAGGGCAAGGACAAGAAGTAGCGTGCGGCTCCCGCCGTACCCGCGCGGCATCACGCGCGGTCCGCTCACGGCGGTGCCCGCGGGCCTTCGCGCCGCCGAGTGCTCCGTGCGGGTCGCGCCGTCGGCGGCCCCCGCCGTCGCGGCGCTCATCTCCTCGTGGGAGTTCAAGCGTCGTGCGGGGTTCGAGACCCCGGCGGGGGCGCCCGAGCCCGGGGCAGAGGGGGTTCTCGCGACCCGGCTCGGCGGCATCCGCTTCGCCGAGCCCGTGCGCGTCGTCTGGGCGGGGGAGCACGGATTCGGCTACGAGACCCGGCCCGGGCATCCGCTCTACGGCGAGGAGTCCTTCGCGATCGACGAGGACGGCGTCTTCACCGCGCGCTCCGTGTCGGTGCCCTCGACGCCGTTCTGGCGGCTCGGCACGCCGGCCATCCGCCTGCTGCAGCGCGACGTGTTCCGCCGGTACCAGCGCATCGTGCGCGAGACCGCCGCGTGCGCGCGCTGAGCGCGTTGCGCCGCGAGGGTCGTCACGTAGGCTGGGGGCCATGCGCCGCGGGAACTTCCAACAGGGAACCGTCGACTACGCGGCGGTCGGCGCGAGCCAGGCCGCCGATCTGATGATGTATCCGCCCGAGCGGAGCGTGCCCGCCGAGGCCGCGTGGAAGCTCGGCAGCGGCGCCGAGAGGTTCGCCTCGTCGTCCGAGTCGCTGCTGGCCTGGACGCCGCTGCGCGGCGCCGGCCTGACGCTCGCCGACGTGCGTCCCGCCGCCGGTCCCGCCTATGCGGGCGTGAGCTTCGACGCCGACGGCGCGCCCATCGCCCCGTCGCGGCTCGAGACCGAGCAGCGCTTCGACGCCGACGGCACGCCGTACGTCGCCGCGGGCACGTCGCTGCGCCTCGCCGGCCGGCTCGGCGGGATGCGCGTCGACGCGCGGCTGCGGGTCATCTCGGTGTTCGAGGAGCCGCGGCGCGTGGGATTCGTGCTGGGCACGATCGGCGACTCCGTCGTGAGCGGCGAGGAGTCGTTCGTCGTCGAGTGGCACGACACCGACGAGGTGTGGTTCCGCGTGCGCGCCTTCGACCGGCCCGTGGCCGCGCTGTACCGCGCCCTGCCGCCCCTCGTGAAGCGCCGCCGCCAGCAGCTGTTCCGCGGATACCTGCGGGCGATGTCGCCCATGTACGCGACGCCGTCCTGATGGGCGCGGCCCTTCCCCTCGGCGACCCCGCGCCGCCCGACGGCGCGCTTCCCGCCGGGATCGCCGTCGATCCCGGCGTCGACTTCGGCGTGTACCTGCACGTGCCGTTCTGCCGCGTGCGCTGCGGCTACTGCGACTTCAACACCTACACCGCGACCGAGCTGCGCGGCGCGCGGCAGGACGCGTACGCCGACGAGGTGCGGCGCGAGATCGCGCTCTCGCGCCGGGTGCTCGCCGAGGCGGGGCCGCTCCGCGCGGCGCAGACCGTCTTCTTCGGCGGCGGCACGCCCACGCTGCTGCCCCCGGGCGACCTCGCGCGCATGCTCGACGGCGTGCGCGACGCGTTCGGGCTCGCCCCGCACGCCGAGGTGACCGTCGAGGCGAACCCCGACACCGTGACGGATGCCGTGATGGCCGAGCTCGCGGCATCCGGGGTCACGCGCGTGTCGATCGGCATGCAGTCGGCCGTGCCCCACGTGCTCGCGGCGCTCGACCGCACGCACGACCCCGCCGCGGTCGCGCGCGCGGTCGCGGCGGCGCGGGGAGCGGGTCTCGCCGTGAGCGTCGACCTGATCTACGGCGCGCCGGGGGAGACGCTCGACGACTGGCGGGCGTCGCTCGAGGCCGCCGTCGAGCTGCGCCCCGACCACGTCTCCGCCTACGCGCTGATCGTGGAGGAGGGCACGAAGCTCGAGCGCCAGATCCGCCGCGGCGAGGTGCCGGCGCCCGACGACGACCTGCAGGCCGATATGTACGAGCTGGCCGACGCGCTGCTCGGCGGCGCCGGCTTCGCGTGGTACGAGGTGTCGAACTGGGCGCGCACCCTGGAGCAGCGGTCGCGGCACAACCTCGCGTACTGGCGCGGCACCGACTGGTGGGGCTACGGCCCCGGCGCGCACAGCCACATCGCGGGGCTGCGCTGGTGGAACGTGCGGCACCCCGCCGCCTACGCGCAGCGGCTCGCGGCGGACGAGTCGCCCGCGGCGGGCCGGGAGACCCCGGACGCCGAGGCCCGGCGCCTGGAGACCGTGCTGCTGCGCTCGCGCATCGCCGAGGGGCTGCCGGTCTCGGAGCTGACCGCGACGGGGCGGCGCGGCGTGGCGTCGCTCATCGCCGACGGCCTCGTCGACGGCGCCGCCGCCGTGCGCGGCCGCATCGTGCTCACCCTGCGCGGCCGGCTGCTCGCCGACGCCGTCGTGCGCACGCTCACCGCCTGACCGCCGCGCCGCCTGACAGGAGACGGTGCGGCGCGCGCGGTAGAATTGGCAGTCATCACTCGAGAGTGCCAGGCACGGAGACGCCGGAGGAGGGTCATGGTCTCGGAACGCGGACTGCAGGTCCTTCGCGCCATCGTGCAGGACTTCGTCGACACGCGCGAGCCGGTCGGCAGCAAGTCGATCGTCGAGCGCCACGCCTTCGGCGTGTCGGCGGCGACGATCCGCAACGACATGGCGCAGCTCGAGGACGAGGATCTCATCACCGCCCCGCACACCTCGTCGGGGCGCATCCCCACTGACAAGGGCTACCGCGTCTTCGTCGACCATCTCGCCGAGGTGCGTCCGCTCAGCACGGCGCAGCGCTCGGCCATCCAGACCTTCCTCGCCGACCCGGTCGACCTCGACGACCTGCTCGTGCGCACCGTGCGCACGCTCAACCGCCTCACCGGCCAGGTGGCGATCGTGCAGTACCCCTCGTTCGAGCGCGCGCACGTCACGCACGTGGAGTTCGTGAGCCTCGGCGGTCCCCGCGTCGTCGTGATCGTCGTGACCGACACGGGGCAGGTCTCGCAGCGGATGATGCTGCTGCGCGACGAGCTCGATGACGACGAGACGGCCGCGGTCAAGCGCGCCATGGCGGCGCTCGTGACCGGCCGCAGCGTCGCCGACGCCGCGCACGCGATCGCCGAGCTGCTCGTCGCCGAGCCCGCGCCGGCCGGCCGCATCGACGACGCCGTGCGCGCCGTCGCCCGCACGGTGGGCGAGGAGCTCGCGGAGTTCCGGCAGGACCGGCTCGTGATGGCGGGCAGCGCCTCGCTCGCCCGCCTCGAGTCCGACTTCCGCGGCAGCATCTACCCGCTGCTGGAGGCCATCGAGGAGCAGGTGACCCTGCTGCGCCTCATGAGCGAGATGGTCGCCGACGAGCAGGGCCTCGCCGCGAGCATCGGGCGCGAGAACGAGCCGTTCGGCCTCTCCGAGGCCTCGGTCGTGGTGAGCGACTACGAGGCGACGGCGTCCCGCGCCCGCGTGGGCGTGCTCGGCCCCACGCGCATGGACTATCCGACGAACCTCGCGGCGGTGCGTGCCGTCGCGCACTACCTGGGACGGCTGCTCGACGACGACGAGCGCGCCCGCTAGACGACGTGACGTGCCCCGGGCCGGGGCACAGGGAAGGCGAACGTGGCAGATCATTACGAGGTGCTCGGCGTGTCGCGCGACGCGACGCCCGACGAGATCAAGAAGGCGTACCGGCGGCTCGCGCGCGAGCTGCACCCCGACGTGAACCCCGGGGAGGACGCCGCGGAGCGCTTCAAGCTCGTGACGCACGCCTACGACGTGCTCAGCGACCCCGAGCAGCGCCAGCGCTACGACCTCGGCGGCGACTCGAGCCCGTTCGGCGGCGGAGGCTTCGGCGGGTTCGGCGACGTCTTCGAGGCCTTCTTCGGCGCGGCGGCGGGCGGCCGCGGCGGCGCACGCCCCCGCTCGCGCCGGGAGCGCGGGCAGGACGCGCTCGTGCGCGTGACCCTCGACCTGTCCGAGGTCGTGTTCGGCACGCACCGCGACATCGAGGTCGACACGGCCGTCGTGTGCGAGACGTGCCAGGGCGAGTGCACGCAGCCCGGCACGCACCCCGCGACGTGCGACATCTGCCGCGGCGCGGGCCACGTGCAGCGCACCGTGCGGAGCCTCCTGGGCAACGTCGTCACGTCGCAGCCGTGCACGGCGTGCCAGGGCTACGGCACGACGCTGCCCTACCCGTGCACGTCGTGCGCCGGGCAGGGGCGCGTGCGCGCCCGCCGCACCGTCTCGGTCGACATCCCGGCCGGCGTCGAGACGGGGCTGCGCCTGCAGATGCCGGGATCGGGCGAGGTCGGCCCCGCCGGCGGCCCCAACGGCGACCTGTACCTGGAGATCTCCGTCGCCACGCACGAGGTCTTCAGCCGCGACGGCGACGACGTGCTCGCGACCCTCGAGGTGTCGATGCCCGACGCGATCCTCGGGACCACGACGACGATCGAGGCCCTCGACGGCCCCGTCGAGCTGGAGATCCGCGCCGGGGTGCAGAGCGGCGACGTGCTCACGATCAAGGGCCGCGGCATCACGCCGCTGCGGGGCACGCACCGCGGCGACCTGCGCGTCGGCGTCCAGGTGGTGACGCCCACGCGTCTCGACGGCCGGTCGCGCGCGCTCGTCGAGGAGCTGGCCGGCCGGATGAAGGCGCCCGAGCCGCGGGTCGCGCAGTTCCAGCAGGGGCTGTTCTCGAAGCTGCGCGATCGCTTCCGCGGCGCCTGATCCGCCGATGGCACTGCACTTCCTCGCCGAGGACGCGACGCTCGACCGCGCGGACGCCTCGCTCGCGGAGGACGCCGGGACCGCGCCGAGCGGCGCGCTCGCCGGCGCCGCTCCGGGCGACCGCGTCGTGCTGACCGGCGCCGAGGCGCACCACGCGGCGGTCGTGCGGCGCGTGCGCGCGGGCGAGACCGTGACGGTCGGCGACGGCGCCGGCGCCTGGCTGACGGGCGAGGTCGACGACGTCGCGCCGAAGCGGGTGTCCGTGCGGATCACGCACGCCGCGTCGGTGCCGCGTCCGGCGCCCCGGCTCGTGCTCGTGCAGGCGCTCGCGAAGGGCGACCGCGACGAGCTGGCGGTGCAGGCGGCGACCGAGCTCGGCGTCGACGAGGTCGTGCCGTGGCAGGCCGCGCGCAGCGTGTCGCGATGGGACGCCGCGAAGGCCGCCAAGGGCGTCGCGCGGTGGAGCACGATCGTGCGCGAGGCCGCGAAGCAGGCGCATCGCGCGTGGCTGCCCGTCGTGACCGCGCCCGCGTCGACGAGAGACCTCGCGGCGCGCGTCGCTGACGCGCGCGTGCTGCTGCTGGAGCCCACGGCATCCGCTCCGCTCTCGCGGGTCGAGCTCGCGGACGACCGCGACATCGTGCTGGTCGTCGGCCCCGAGGGCGGCATCGCGCCCGAGGAGCTCGCCCTGCTCGGGGCGGCGGGCGCCGAGCCCGTGCGCCTGGGCGACACGGTGCTCCGCACGTCGACGGCCGGCCCCGCCGCCCTCGCGCTCGTCAACGCCCGCCTGGGACGGTGGTGATCCCGCTCGACGCCGTGGCGTGCCCGCCGCATAGACTAGAGGCATGAGCGAACCCTCGATCTTCACGCGCATCCTGCAGGGCGAGATCCCCGGCGAGATCCTCATCGAGACCGAGAACGTGTTCGCGATCCGCGACATCAACCCGCAGGCCCCGCTGCACGTGCTGGTGATCCCGAAGACCGAGCAGTACCGCGACGTCACCGAGCTGGCCGCGGGCGATCCCGCGCTGCTCGCCGAGGTCGTCGCGGTCGCCAAGCGCATCGCCGTCGAGCACGCGAACGGCGAGTACCGCCTGATCTTCAACAACGGGCCGAGCGCCGGCCAGTCCGTCTTCCATGTGCACGGTCACGTGCTCGGCGACATCGAGGAGAACAAGCTCGTTGGCTTCTGACGATTCGAACGGTGACCGTGAGTCGGTGCGCATCTACGCCGACGGCGTCGCCATGGTCCAGCTGCTGGGACCGCAGGACCGCCTCCTCCGCGCCGTCGAGCGCGAGCACCCCGACGTCGAGGTGCACGTGCGCGGCAACGAGATCACGCTGACGGGAGCCCCCGGCGCCGTCGCGCGCGCCCGCGCGCTCGTCGACGAGCTCATCGCCCTGGCCCGCGCCGGCCAGGGGCTCGACGTGTCGGACGTCGCGGCATCCGGCCGCCTGCTCAGCGTCGACGGCGGACCGCGGCCGTCCGAGCTGCTCGGCGAGGCGATCCTCTCGTCGCGCGGCAAGACGATCCGTCCCAAGACGGCGGGCCAGAAGGCCTACGTGGATGCCATCGACGAGAACACGATCGTCTTCGGCATCGGCCCGGCGGGCACCGGCAAGACCTACCTCGCGATGGCGAAGGCCGTGCAGGCGCTGCAGCGCCGCGAGGTCGACCGCATCATCCTCAGCCGCCCCGCGATCGAGGCGGGGGAGCGGCTCGGCTTCCTGCCCGGCACGCTCACCGACAAGATCGACCCGTACCTCCGCCCGCTCTACGACGCGCTCAACGAGATGATGGACCCCGAGGTCGTGCCCCGGCTCATCGCCTCGGGCACGATCGAGGTCGCGCCCCTGGCGTACATGCGCGGGCGTACCCTGAACAACTCGTTCGTCGTGCTCGACGAGGCGCAGAACACGACGCCCGAGCAGATGAAGATGTTCCTGACCCGGCTCGGCTTCGGCACCCGCATGGTGGTCACGGGCGACATCACGCAGATCGACCTGCCCGAGGGCGCCTCGGGCCTGCGGCTCGTGACGCGCGTGCTGAAGGACATCGACGACATCCACTTCGCCTTCCTGACGAGCGACGACGTCGTGCGGCACACACTGGTGGGCCGCATCGTCGACGCCTACACGGAGTACGACGAGCGAAGGCTCGCCGCCCGCCGCGAGCGCGACGAGGCGTCGGAGTTCGCGAACCGGGTCGAGCGGCGCGCCGCCGACCGCGCGCGCGGACCGCGCGACCACCTGCGAGGACGGGGACGCTCATGACCATCGAGATCACCAACGAGTCGGGCGTCGCCGTCGACGAGACGGTGCTCCTGCGTCTCACGGAGCACAACCTCGCCGAGCTGCACGTGAGCGCCGACGCCGACGTCGCCATCCTGCTCGTCGACGAGGGCGCGATGGAGGCGCTGCACGTGCAGTGGATGGACGAGCCCGGCCCCACCGACGTGCTGAGCTTCCCGATGGACGAGCTGCGCCCCGGCACCGAGGAGCAGCCCACGCCGCCGGGGCTGCTCGGCGACATCGTGCTGTGCCCGCAGGTCGCGGAGACCCAGGCGCAGCAGGCGGGCCACACGACGCTCGACGAGCTCATCCTGCTCACGACCCACGGCCTCCTGCACCTGCTCGGCTTCGACCACGCCGAGCCCGCCGAGGAGCGCGAGATGTTCGGCCTGCAGCGCCACCTGATCGTCGGATTCCACGCCGCCGAGCGGCACCGTCGGCGATCATGACCCCCGTCCTGCTGCTCGTCGCGGCCGCGCTGCTCGTCGCCCTGGGCGGGCTGATGGCGGCGCTCGACGCCGCGCTGAGCGTCACCTCGCGACAGGATCTCACCGACCTCGCGCTCTCGGGCCGCAACCGCCGCGCGCTCGGACGCGTGGCCGCCGATCCCGACGCGCACGCGAACGCGGTCGTCTTCATCAGGATCCTCGCCGAGACGACGGCCGCCGTGCTCGTGACCGTCGCGTTCACGCTGCTGTTCCACAACATCTGGTGGGCCATGCTCGCCGCCGCCGTCATCATGACCGCCGTCACGTTCGTGCTCGTCGGCGCGAGCCCGCGCAGCGTCGGCCGCCAGCACGCCAAGGGCCTGCTGCGCGGCGCCGCGCCGATCGTGCGCGGCGCGCGCATCCTGCTCGGCCCCTTCGCGCACCTGCTCGTGATCCTCGGCAACCGGCTCACGCCCGGCATCGCCCGCGGCACCTCGTTCGCGTCGGAGGAGCAGCTGCTCAGCATGGTCGACGAGGCCGCCTCGCACGACCTCATCGAGGAGGACGACCGCGAGCTCATCCACTCGGTGTTCGAGTTCACCGACACCTACGTGCGCGCCGTCATGGTGCCGCGCACCGACATGGTGACGGTCGAGGCGGGCGCGACGACGCAGGAGACGCTCGCCCTGTTCCTCGACCGCGGCGTCTCGCGCATCCCGGTCGCCGACGCCGAGGCCGACGACATCGTCGGCGTCGTGTACCTCAAGGACCTCGTGCAGTTCGCGTTCCGCGACGAGACGCAGTGGCGCGACGTGCCGGTGAGCCGCGTCGCGCGCACGGCCGTGTTCGTGCCGGAGTCGATGAAGGCCGAGGCGCTGCTGCAGCAGATGAAGAAGGATGCCGTGCACGTGTGCCTCGTCGTCGACGAGTACGGCGGCGTGTCGGGGCTCGTGACGCTGGAGGACCTCATCGAGGAGCTCGTCGGCGACATCGCGGACGAGTACGACTCGCGTCCCCGCGAGATCGTCGACCTCGGCGACGGACGCTACCGCGTGAGCGCGCGCCTGGCTCTCGACGAGGTCGGCGAGCTGTTCAACATCGAGCTCGAGGACGAGGACGTCGACTCCATCGGCGGACTGCTCGGCAAGGTGCTCGGCCGCGTGCCCCTGCCCGGCGTGACCGCCGAGCACGGCGGGCTCCGCCTCACCGGCGGCACCGCGCGAGGCCGCGGGCGCGGCCTCGAGACGGTGTTCGTCGAGGCGACCGACGAGCTCAAGGACCTGCAGGCCGCGCTGGAGCACGCCGCGCCCCGCACGGGCGAGATCGGCATCCTGCCCTGACGGTGCGTCAGTAGACTCGACCGAGCTGTGACGCGGAGAGGGAGTGCGATGGCCGAGACGACACGGGCCGGGTTCGCGACGTTCGTGGGGCGACCCAACGTCGGCAAGTCGACGCTCACGAACGCGCTCGTCGGGCAGAAGGTGGCGATCACGAGCGACAAGCCGCAGACCACGCGCCGGGCGATCCGCGGCATCGTCAACCGTCCGGGCGGTCAGCTCGTGATCGTCGACACCCCCGGCATCCACCGGCCGCGCACGCTGCTCGGCCAGCGCCTCAACGACCTCGTCGAGCAGGTGCTGGGCGATGTCGACGTCATCGGCTTCTGCGTGCCGGCGACCGAGAAGGTGGGCCCGGGCGACCGGCGCATCGCGGCGTCGCTCGACGGGTATCCGCGGGCGCGGAAGGTCGCCATCGTCACGAAGGCCGACGCGGCGGGGCGCGACGAGATCGTCGAGCGGCTGATGGAGGTCGACAGCCTGCGCGACGACTGGGACGCCGTCATCCCGCTCTCGGCGGTGACCGATGACCAGCTCGACGTGCTCGCCGATGAGCTGCTGAGGCTCATGCCGGAGGGTCCCGCACTGTACCCCGACGACGTCGTCACCGACGAGTCGCTCGAGGACCGCATCGCCGAGATCATCCGCGAGGCGGCGCTCGACGGCGTGCGCGACGAGCTGCCGCACTCCATCGCCGTGACGGTGGACGACGTCGCGCCGCGCGAGGACTCCGACCTCACCGACGTCTACGCGAACATCGTCGTGGAGCGCGACAGCCAGAAGGCGATCATCATCGGGCGCAAGGGCTCGCGGCTGAAGGAGGTCGGGGCGCGCGCCCGCGCGGGCATCGAGCCCCTCGTCGGCACGCGCGTCTATCTCGCGCTGCACGTGCGCGTCGCCAAGGAGTGGCAGCGCGACCCCAAGCAGCTCGGCCGCCTGGGATTCTGACGCGGCCGCACCTCATGGAAGCCGGTCGCCGTGGCGCTACTCCACCGTGCGCAGGCCGGAGCGGACGATCACGACGCCGTCGCCGAACTCGTCGTCGGCCGCCCGCTGCAGCGTGCCGTCGTCCCACGGGACGTCGAGCCACACGTAGCCGTCCATGACCGTCACGCCGACGAGCGGGCCGGAGAGCCGCGCGCCGAGCTCGTCGGCGACGCGCGTGAGGGCGTCCTCGTCCGAGGCGCCGGGCGTGCCGCCCGTGGGGTCGGGGAGCGCCGGCGGATCGTAGAGGGCGAGCAGGATCGGCGGCCGCGTGACGGTGAGGCCCGTGCCGTCGTAGGCGCCCTGCACGGCGTACATGCCCCACGTCGCGTCGCCCGACGACTCGCTGCCGTCGACGCCGTCCCACGACCAGCCGTGCAGCGGGACGCCGTGGCACTGCGGGGGATAGGACTCCATGATCATCCCCTGACACAGCTGCGCGTCGCCCGCGACGTCCATGACCATGCCCGTGCCGACGACCTCCGACGACGGCGGCGCGGGCACCAGGGACTCCAGCGGCGTCGCGGCGGGCTCGGGACGGCCCTGACCCGTCGCGCACGAGCCGAGGACGATGGCGGAGGCCGCGACGATCGCCGCCGTGAGGAATCGATGACGCATACCCCTCGAGTGTCGCGCCGGCCGGCATCGTCTCGCGCGCGGCGCGCACCCGGTCAGAGGAAGGCGTAGAACGTCGACAGCAGCTCGTCGAGCGCGTCTGTCTGCTCGAAGTCGGTGAACAGCTGCGTGACGAGGAGGATGTTGTTGCTCGCGGCATCCAGCGACGAGATCACGACGCTGTACGTGCCCGAGCAGTCCCACGTCGAGAACACGCCCGCGTAGTAGCCGTCGTCGTAGGGCTGCGCCACGTCGATCGCGCTGCAGGCCCCGAACTGCCCGGTCATCTGGGTCAGCAGGTCGTCGGGGGTGCGGGCCGCGTCGGCGCTGGCCATGAGCTGCACGCCCGGCGCCGAGGCGCTCGCGAAGAACGCCTGCAGGTCGGGAGCGGCGCTGAGCGAGTACCACGTCGCGCCGTTGCTGTCGGTGAAGCCGGCGCCGTCGACCTGCGCCCAGTCGCGGGGCACCGAGACCTCGAGGACGTTCGCGTCGTCGGCGACGAGGACGAAGCCGCCCGTCGCCACGTCTTCGCCGCCCCCGAAGACACCGGTCTGCACGACCTCGATCGCCTCCCCGTTGACCTGCCCCTCCAGCAGCTCGTCGGTCGACGGCCGGTAGACCTCGACCGTCATCGTCGTCTCGGGGCCCTGCGTCTCGAGCACCTGGCAGTAGTCGCTGAGCGTGGCGTCGGATGCCAGGCTGACGCCCGCGAGCTTGAGCACGAGGTCGCCCGGCTTGATGCCCGCCTTGTCGGCCGGCCCTCCGGCGCGCACCGACTGCGCCCACACGCCGTAGAGCGAGCCGTCGCCGCTCGACCACGCGTGCGCGTTGATGCCGAGCGTGAGCACCGCCTCGCCGCCGGCCATCTTGTCGACGACCTCGAGCGCGACGTCGCGGTGGATCGCGTAGTTGTAGTCGAGCGTGTTCTCGCCCGCGAAGTTGATGCCGACGACCGCCCCCGACGCGTCGATGAGCGGGCCGCCCGAGTTGCCGCCGCGCACGCGGGCGTCGTGCTCGATGACGTGCTGCAGCGACGCCCACTCGGTGTCGAGGGGGAAGTCGGCCTTCGAGACGATGCCGCGGGTGAGCGTGAACTGCTCGGCGGCGCCCGCGGGGAAGCCCGCGGAGTAGACGTCGAGGGCGGTCTTGATCTCGCCCTCGTGCCACGACAGGTACGGGTACGTCCCCTCGTCGAGCTGGATCACCGCCAGGTCGAGGCACTCCGACGAGCCGAGCACCTTGGCGTTGACGTCGTCCTCGCCGCCGACCGCGACGTCGAGCGTGCCGGCGCCCGAGACGACGTGGTTGTTGGTGACCGCGATACCCGACTCCGAGATGATGAACCCCGATCCGATCCACCGGTTCTCGGCGGGCGCGACCGAGCCCGGGTCGATGAACGTGCCCTTGCCCTTGATGTACACGGTCGCGGTCTGCACGTCGTCGAAGCCCACGCTCGACGCGGCGGGCGGCGCCGACTGCGACGGGTCGACGACGGGGATCGCGGCCCCGCATCCGCTCAGGGCGACCGCGAGCGACGCGACGAGCGCCCCTCGGGCGAAAGAGAGTACACGGCGGGTCTGGGGCTCTCGGTGCATGTCGGCTTCCTCGGGGATCATGCCTGTCAGGGAGGCGGCGCCACCGCATGCGGGCGCTGTCATTCCGCATGATCCCACGGCGGCGTGCTCTCCGCTAGGTCTTCGTGGACCCCGATGGTGCATGGCGGCGTCCGGCGGGGTGTAGCATGGCGTTATGCGCTTCGGTGGCCTCCTTCTTCTTAGCCGCCGCGACGAGACCTCGTAGATTCAGGGCCTCCCTCGTCGCGGAGCTTGGTGTTGGCCCGAATTCATCTGACGAGACAGAAGCGACAGCATCATGGAGAACAACCAGAAGCCCTCAGCCATGCCGGTGCACCGGTATCGCCCGTTCCACGAGATCGTGCGCGTGGACCTGCCCGATCGCACGTGGCCCGACAAGCGCATCACGAAGGCGCCGCGCTGGTGCGCCGTCGACCTGCGTGACGGCAACCAGGCGCTCATCGACCCGATGAGCCCCGAGCGCAAGCGCATCATGTTCGACCTGCTCGTGCGGATGGGCTACAAGGAGATCGAGGTCGGCTTCCCGGCCGCGAGCCAGACCGACTTCGACTTCGTGCGGCAGATCATCGAAGAGGGCCTGATCCCCGACGACGTCACGATCCAGGTGCTGGTGCAGGCGCGCGAAGAGCTGATCGCCCGCACGTACGAGGCGATCCGCGGCGCCAAGCAGGCGATCGTGCACCTGTACAACTCGACGAGCACGCTGCAGCGCGAGGTCGTCTTCCGCACCGATCAGCAGGGCATCATCGACATCGCCCTGAACGGCGCGCGGTGGTGCAAGCAGTACGAGGCGACGATCCCCGAGACGACCGTGTACTACGAGTACTCGCCGGAGAGCTACACGGGCACCGAGCTGGAGTTCGCGGCGGAGATCTGCAACAGGGTCATGGAGATCTTCGTGCCGACGCCCGAGCGCAAGGTCATCCTGAACCTGCCGGCCACGGTCGAGATGGCGACGCCGAACGTCTACGCCGACTCGATCGAGTGGATGAACCGTCACCTGAACCACCGCGAGAACGTCATCCTGTCGCTGCACCCGCACAACG
Source organism: Microbacterium sp. No. 7 (assembly GCF_001314225.1). Taxonomy (NCBI): domain Bacteria; kingdom Bacillati; phylum Actinomycetota; class Actinomycetes; order Micrococcales; family Microbacteriaceae; genus Microbacterium; species Microbacterium sp. No. 7. The sequence continues at coordinate 2,461,231 of NZ_CP012697.1, read as the reverse complement.
ACCGCGGCACCGCGATCGCGGCGGCCGAGCTGGGCTATCTGGCCGGCGCCGACCGCATCGAGGGATGCCTGTTCGGCAACGGCGAGCGCACCGGCAACGTCGACATCGCGGCGCTGGGCATCAACATGTTCACGCAGGGCATCGACCCGCAGATCGACTTCAGCGACATCGACCAGATCAAGCGCACGGTCGAGTACTGCAACCAGCTGCCGGTCCCCGAGCGTCACCCGTGGGTCGGCGACCTCGTCTTCACGGCCTTCAGCGGCTCGCACCAGGACGCCATCAAGAAGGGCTTCGAGTCGATGGACGCCCGCGCGGCCGCCGAGGGCAGGCCCGTCGACGAGATCGAGTGGGCCGTGCCGTACCTGCCGATCGACCCGAAGGACCTGGGCCGCTCGTACGAGGCCGTCATCCGCGTCAACTCGCAGTCGGGCAAGGGCGGCGTCGCGTACCTGCTGAAGGCCGACCACGCGCTCGACCTGCCCCGCAAGCTGCAGATCGAGTTCTCCGGCGTCGTGCAGGCCAAGACCGACAGCGAGGGCGGCGAGGTCTCGAGCGACCAGATCTGGGCGATCTTCACCGACGAGTACCTGCCGGCTCCCGCCGACGACGACAAGTGGGGCCGTTTCGAACTGCTGTCGACGCGCACGCAGAGCGACATGACGGGCGACGTGACGCTCGAGGTCACGCTGCGCGACGGCGACGAGACCGTGTCGGCGTCGGGGGTCGGCAACGGTCCCGTGGCGGCCTTCCTCGAGGTGCTGCGCAGCCAGGGCTTCGACGTCGCGGTGTACGACTACGTCGAGCACGCCCTGAGCTCGGGCGGCGACGCGAACGCCGCCGCCTACGTCGAGCTGCAGGTCGACGGCGACCGTCTGTGGGGCGTCGGCATCGACGGCGACATCTCGACGGCGTCGCTCAAGGCGATCGTCTCGGGCGTCAACCGCGCGATCCGCACGCGCAGCCGGGCGGGTGAGCTCGCCGCCGTCTGAGGCTGAACAGGTCTGCGGGGCGCATTCCGCTCCCGCACGGCGATACCGAGGGCCGCGGGCCACGAGCTGGAACGCCCTCGTCGCCAGGACGCACGCGATGGATGCCGCGACAAGCGGCGCTCCCATCGCGTGCGTCGGCGTTCACGGGACGCGCCGGCCGTGTACGGCAGGATGAGAGCATGACCGAGCCCACGACCGACGACGGCGCCGCGGCGAGCGCACGCCTCGACCTCCTCTCCGCGGTCGACGTCGTGCGCGGCCGGCTCACGGCGACGACGCTGCCGCTGGAGGGCGCCGGCGTCGACGCCGCGCGCGAGCGCCGGCGCCGTCTGCTCGATCAGATCGACGACTATCTGCTGCCCCGCCTGCGGGCCGCCGGCGCGCCGCTCCTCGTCGTCGTGGGCGGGTCGACGGGGGCGGGCAAGTCTACGCTCGTCAACTCGCTGCTGGGCGAGCCGCTCACGACGCCCGGCGTGCTGCGGCCGACGACGCGCTCGCCCGTGCTCGTGTTCCATCCCGCCGATGCGCCCTGGTTCGCCCCCGAGCGCGTGCTCCCGAACCTCGTGCGCGTGCACACGACGCGCGGGGCGGCGGAGCCGGACGACCGGCGCGACGGCACGGCGGCGACGGGCGTGCGGGCGCTGCGGCTCGCGCCGTTCGCGGGCATGCCGCCGGGCCTGGCGCTGCTCGACGCGCCCGACATCGACTCCGTCGAGGACGCCAATCGTGCGCTGGCCGCGCAGCTGCTCGCCGCCGCCGACCTCTGGCTGTTCGTCACGACCGCCGCGCGCTACGCCGACGCCGTGCCGTGGGACCTGCTGCGCGACGCCGCGGCCCGGCACGCGCAGATCGCCCTCGTGCTCGACCGCGTCGACCCCGGCAGCGAGCCCGTCGTCGCCGACCTCGAGCGGATGATGGCGGAGAACGGGCTCGCCGATGCGCCGCTGTTCGTCGTCCCCGAGAGCGCGCTCGACGATCAGGGCATGCTTCCGGCGCACGCCGTCGCCGAGGTCGCGGGCTGGCTGACCGACCTGGGCGGCGATCCCGACGCCCGCGCCGACGTCGCCGTCGCGACCCGCGACGGCGTGCTCGCCGATCTCGTCGCGTCGGTGCGGGAGGTCGCCACCGCCGCCGATGCGCAGGCGGAGTCGGCCGAACGTCTCACGGGGGTCGTCGCCGCGGCGTACGCCGACGCGCTCGCGACGCTGCAGAAAGCGACGACGGATGGCGCGATGCTGCGCGGCGAGGTGCTGACGCGCTGGCAGGACATCGTCGGGACGAGCGACCTGATGCGGACGATCGAGCGCGGCGCGAGCCGCCTGAGAGACCGGGTGACCGGCTTCTTCCGCGGCGGCGAGCCCGACGTGCAGCCCGTGGAGCGTGCGCTCGCGAGCGGCGTCGAGGCCGTCACGATCGACGCGATCGAGACGGCGCGGGAACGCGTGCGAGCGCTGTGGCGAGGCGACCCGGCCGGCGCCGGCATCCTCGTCGACGCGCACGCGACGGCGGGCGTCACCGGCGTGGGAACGGCCGAGATGCGGGCCGCGGTCGCCGAGCAGGTGCGGCTGTGGCAGGGCGACGTCCTCGAGATCGTCTCGGAGCAGGGCGCGGGCAAACGCGGCCTCGCGCGCGGCCTGAGCCTCGGCGTGAACGGCCTCGGCGTCGCCCTGATGCTCGTGGTCTTCGGCAGCACCGGGGGTCTGACGGGCCTCGAGGTCGGCGTCGCCGGCGGCACGGCCCTCGTCGCGCAGAAGCTGCTCGAGGCCGTCTTCGGCGACGACGCGGTGCGCCGGCTCGCCGCCGAGGCGTCCCAGCGCCTCACCGACCGGCTGTCGGCGCTGCTCGACGCCGACGCCGGCATCGCCCTGACCGCCGTCGCAGCGCTGGGCGTGTCGCCACGGGCGGGCGACGAGCTGCGGACCGCCGCCGACCTGCTCGCGCGCGCGGATGCCGCGGAGCACGCCGCGCGCGTCGCGCGTCCCGAGCGGGGTGCGCGTGTGCCGGCGCCCGCGCTGCGGGGCGCCGAGCTGAGGGGCACGGAAGGCCGTGGCGTCGCGGCGCGCGGTGGCGTCGCGGCCGAGTCCGAGCGGTCGTCCGACGCCGCGGACGCGGCATCCGGATCCCGTACGCGCGGGTTCTGGAAGCGCCTGTTCGGCGGGGGCGACTGATGGCGCGGCTCACGCTCGCCGACCGCGTCGTCGCGCTGCGCTCGGCGATCGACGCGACGCGGGGGCGCATCGCCCCGGAGGTCGTGGAAGCCGCCTCCGCCGTGCTCGCGCGGGCGGAGGAACGCGCGCAGCTCTCCGCCGAGCACACGGTCGTGGCGCTCGCGGGTGCGACGGGCGCGGGGAAGTCCACGATCTTCAACCTGCTGGCGGGCGCCGACGTCGCCCGCACCGGCCGGCAGCGGCCGACGACGGCGTTCCCGCTCGCGGCGGTCGCCGAGACCGCCGAGCTGCGGCCCGGCTCGGCGGCCCTGCTGGACTGGCTGGGCGTGAGCGAGCGCCACGAGCTCCCGGTGTCGGCGCGGCACCCGCGCGGCCTCCTGCTGCTCGACCTGCCCGATCACGACTCCGTGGTCACCGAGCACCGGCTGCGCGCCGACCACGTGACCGAGCGCGCCGACCTGCTGATCTGGGTCACGAACCCGCAGAAGTACGCCGACGGCGTGCTGCACGATCGCTATCTCGCCCCGCTGACCGGTCGCGACGACGCGGTCGCGGTGGTGCTCAACCAGCTCGACCGTCTCGATGCCGCGGCGGGGCGCCAGGTCGTCGACGACCTGACCCGGCTCGTCCGGGCGGACGGCTTGTCGGCACGCGTCATCGGCGCCTCCGCGTCGACCGGGCAGGGCATCGACGAGCTGCGTGAGCTCATCGTGCGCGCCGTGGCACGCCGCGAGAGCGCGACGGCGCGGATGACGGCCGATGTCCGCGCCGCCGCCGCGACCCTGCTCGACGCGCTGCCGGCCGCGCACGACGCCCGCGGAGAGCAGGCGCAGGCGCGCCGCCGGCTGCTGGCTGCGCTCGACGACGCCGCCGGCATCCCGCTCGTCGTGGACGCCGTGCAGCGCTCGAGCGTGCGCGACGCGATCGTGCGCACCGGATGGCCGCCGTCGCGCTGGGTGCGCCGCCTGCGCGCCGACCCGCTGCGGGTGCTGGGCCTGCGCGGCGATGCGAAGCGAGGGCAGGACCCCTCGGCGGGCGAGGTCGTGCGCACCTCGCTGCCTCCCGCATCGCCGGCGGTGAGGGCGCAGCTGTCGACCGCGGCGCGCGACTACGTCGCCGGGGTGTCGCCATCGCTGCCCGCCCGGGCCGGCGAGGAGCTCAGCGCGCGAGCCGTCGCCGCGACCGCCGACGTCGGCGATGCGCTCGACGTCGCGGTGGCCCGCACCGTGCGGCTGCGACCCGCGCGCTGGTGGTGCGTCGTCGACGCGCTGCAGTGGCTGCTGCTCGTCGCCGCGGTCGCCGGCGGTGTGTGGCTGGGCGGGCTCGCGGTGCTCGACTACCTGCGCGTGCCCACCGAGGGACTCGTCCCGGCGATCGACGTCGGCGTGCTGGAGCTGCCGTGGCCGACCGTGCTGCTCGGCGGGGGCGTGCTCGCGGGCCTCGTGCTCGCGGGCCTCGGCCGGGTGTTCGGCGGCGTCGGCGCGCGCAGGCGCGCCGCGCGGGTCGGCCGCGAGCTGCGCGCGAGCGTGCAGCAGGTCGCCGACGACCGCATCCTCGGCGCCGTGGACGCCGAGCTCGCCACGATCTCCGCGGCCCGTGCCGCCGCCGAGCGCGCCGCCCAGCCGAGATGAGCACGGGCCATGGGATGGGTTTCGATACGCCGCCTCCGGCGGCTACTCAACCAGCGGGGTGAGCGGCGCGGGTTGCGGGGGCATCCCGCCCCGCTGGTCGAGTGCTCGCGGCGAAGCCGCGAGTGTATCGAGACCCTCGCCACGGTCCGTTACATGGGTTTCGATACGCCGCCTGTGGCGGCTACTCAACCAGCGGGGGTGTGGGCCGAGCAGGTGGGTGCGTCCCGTCCCGCTGGTCGAGTGCTCGCGGCGGAGCCGCGAGTGTATCGAGACCCTTCCCATGGTCCGTTACATGGGTTTCGATACGCCGCCTTCGGCGGCTACTCAACCAGCGGGGTGGGGGTCCGGTGTGTGGGGGGCGTCTGGTCCCGCTGGTCGAGTGCTCGCGGCGAAGCCGCGAGTGTATCGAGACCCTTCCCACGGACCGTTACGCGGGTTTCGATACGCCGCCTGCGGCGGCTACTCAACCAGCGGGGGGCGGCTACTTCACGGTGCGGATCGTGGCGGTCTCCATCGCGACCTTGCGGCGGTGCAGCGCGCGCTGCTCGGGCAGTGAGATGTCGAAGACGACCGCGAGCAGGCGGATGATCGTGGTCACGGCGATGCACACGATCGCGGCGGCCACGAGCGGCACCCCGAGCGCGTGCAGCACGGCCAGCACGCCGCAGCCCGCGGCGGCGGCCACGGCGTAGAGCGAGCCGACGTGCATGATCGCCACGGGCAGGCCCATGAGCATGTCGCGCAGCACGCCGCCGCCGACGGCCGCGCACACGCCGATGAACATCGCGGGGACCGGCGGGAGGCCCAGACCGAGCGCCTTGCTCGTGCCGAAGGCGCCGAACATGCCGACGACGACGGCATCCAGCGCCACGATCACGCCGTTGAGCCGGCGGAACAGGCCCGACAGCAGCATGCCGACGAGCGCCGCCGAGATCGCGGTGATCAGGTACCAGTCGCTCTGCATCGTCGCGAGCTCCACGTCGAGCAGCAGGTCGCGGATGAGGCCGCCGCCCATGCCGATCATGACGCCGATGATCGCGACGCCGAGCAGGTCGAGGCGCCGCTCGCCGCGGAAGCCCGAGGCGAACAGGGCGCCCTGCACACCGCCGAGGCCGACGGCGGTGAGGTCTGCCCAGAGCGGAATCGTGAAGAGCGGCTCGGTCACGCCTCCATTCTCTCGTGCGGCGGGATAATCGAGGAGTGCCCACCTACCGTGACGAGGCCGTCGTCCTGCGCACCCACAAGCTGGGCGAGGCCGACCGCATCGTGACGATGCTCAGCCGCCGTCACGGCAAGATCCGCGCCGTCGCGAAGGGCGTGCGCCGCACGTCGTCGAAGTTCGGCGCACGGCTCGAGCCGTTCATGGTCGCCGATCTGCAACTGCACCAGGGACGCTCGCTCGACGTCGTGCAGCAGGCGGAGTCGCTGGGGTCGTACGGCACCGACATCGCGGCGCACTACGACCGCTACACGGCCGCGCACGCGATGGCCGAGGCGGCCGACCGGCTGAGCGACGCGGACGCCACGCCGCAGCAGTACCTGCTGCTCGTCGGCGGGCTGCGCGCCCTCGCCCGCGGCGACCATGCCGCACGCTCGGTGCTCGACTCGTATCTCCTGCGCGCCATGGCGCTCTCGGGGTGGGCGCCCGGGCTCGACGACTGCACGCGCTGCGGGCGCCCCGGCCCGCACGAGTGGTTCATCGCGCAGCTGGGCGGCGTCGTGTGCGGCGCCTGCGCGCCCGCGGGCGCCGCACGGCTGCGGCCCGAGACCGGCGCGTTGCTGCGCGCCCTCCTGGCCGGCGAGTGGGACGCGGTCGAGGCGACGGATGCCGGTGCCCACCAGGCGGCCTCGGGACTCGTCGCCGCCTACGCGCAGTGGCATCTCGAACGCGGCATCCGCTCGCTCTCGCATCTGGAGGTCGCCCCATGAGCCCCAAGCCGTACACGCACCGCGACGCCGTGCCGTACCGGCCGCTCGACTGGACCGGCATCCACCCGCCCGCCTTTCCGCGCGGAGCGGTGCCGCGGCACGTCGCGATCGTGATGGACGGCAACGGCCGCTGGGCGAACCGCCGCGGCCTGCCGCGCATCGAGGGGCACAAGGCCGGTGAGGAGGTGCTGCTCGACGTGGTCGCGGGGGCGATCCAAGCCGGTGTGACCCACCTGAGCGTCTACGCGTTCTCGACGGAGAACTGGGCGCGCTCGCCCGACGAGGTGCGCTTCCTCATGGGGTACAACCGCGACGTGCTGCACCGTCGGCGCGACCAGCTCAACGAGTGGGGCGTGCGCGTGCGCTGGGCGGGCCGTACCCCCCGCCTGTGGGGCTCGGTCATCAAGGAGCTGCAGTACGCCGAGCGGCTCACCGCCGGCAACGACGTCATGACGCTCACGATGTGCGTCAACTACGGCGGGCGGCACGAGATCATCGACGCGATGCGATCGATCGGCGCCGACGTCGCGGCGGGGCGCATCAAGCCGTCGGCGATCACCGAGAAGACGCTGCGGCGCCACCTCTACGTCCCCGACATGCCCGACGTCGACCTCTTCGTCCGCTCCAGCGGCGAGCAGCGCACCTCGAACTTCCTGCTCTGGCAGTCGGCCTACGCCGAGATGGTCTTCCTCGACACGCTCTGGCCAGACTTCTCCCGCCGCGACCTGTGGCGGGCGATCCAGCTCTACCTCAACCGGGACCGCCGCTTTGGCGGCGCCGTCGACGCGCCCACGGCGTAGCCGACGCCGGCCCGAATCACATGGTCGAGGCGGCCACAGGCAGTTCGATGTACGACGCCTCGAGGCGGAGGGTGTGCCGGTTCGGGATCCGACGTGTCGCGAGCATCGGGTTCTCGCCCGTCCCGGGACTCGCAGGGAAGTGCGGGTGCGCGCCTCCGGCGATGGCGACGCGGATGCGGTGCCCGGAACGGAAACGGTGGGCGATCGGGGTGAGATCGATGCGGATCGTCCCGTCGGCACGGACCCGTCGATCTCCCTGGGCGACGTTCCGTGAGCGGCCGCGTTCGTCGATGTCGGACACCCGGACGAAGATGTTGGAGTCGGGCTGCTCGGCCGAATGATCCAGGACGACGACGATTCGTCCGTGCACCTCGAGATCGGTCTCGAGGGACTCTGAGACGACGGCGAACACGTCATCGCGTTCCGCGACGGCCTTGTCGTCGGCGTAGCCGCCTCCGAACAGGAGGGGGCCGCCCGGAAAGACCGGCGGATCCGCCGGATCGAAGGAGAACGACACGTCGCTCGACGTCGCGGTCTCGGCCAGTGCGCGGGGCGTGAGATGAAGGCGACGCGGCGCCGTCGCCGGCGGCCACGTCTCCAGATCGCGCCATTCGTCCGCTCCGGTGACGTGAAGGTGCACGCGTGACCTCCGTGTCGGTCCGGCGCCGGCGAGATGGGTGCCCAGCCATTCGAGGGCCTCCTTCACCAGCATCGGCCCTCCGCTCGCCCTCGTGTGCTCCCAAGGCCCGACGGTGAGGGCGACATCCGTGCCGCGGGCGCTGAGCCTCTCGAACTGCTCGAGGGACTGCGTGGCGAAGATGTCCTGCCAGCCGGTGGAGATCAACACGGGGACGTCCACGCGCTCGAGCGTCTCGCTGAGATCGAACGGAGCCCAGTAGGGGTCGTCGACATCATGGGTGATCCGATCCTCCAGCCAGGACCGTTGTGCGGGCATGATCTCGAAGAGCTCCTGCGCGATCGCGGGCCGCCGCAGCAGCCGGTGGATCGGCTCGCCCTTCGTCAAGGCATGCCGCACGGATCGCAGCGGGCTCGTCTCCTGGACGTCGAGCAGGGCCGCCCAGACCGGCAGGGCGGACGTGAAGGTGCCCGAGCCCCAATGGAACCTCGTGACGTCGTGAGGTCCCACGACGATGACGGCCGCTTTGTGATCCGGCTGCGGCTCGGAAAGCAGCGCCCACTGCGTCCACCCCAGGTAGGAGGCGCCGAACGATGCGAAAGCCCCCGTGTACCAGGACTGCTCGCGCATCCAGGCGACGACGTCGCGGAAATCGCTCCCGTCGTGGAACATCGGGTTGAACGCGCCGCCGGATCCGAACGACCCGCGAACGCTGGTCGCCAGCACGTGATAGCCCTGGGATGCGTAGATCCCGAAGACCAGGCGCGCAGCGATGCCGGCGCGACCGTACGGAGTCATCGCCACGAGGGTCCCGCGAGCGTGGCCGACGGGGGCGTAGTGCGCGGCTTTCAGGACGGTGCCGTCCCCGACCGCGACCTCGTGCTCCGTCGTCGAGTAGGCCCGACCGCGCGGCAGCCCGTTCGCCCGGGTCAGATAGCGGTCAAGCAGCCCGTAGCGGGGCTTCGTCATGCAGACTCCTCGGTCGTGGGTGTGCCGGGCCGCATGCCGCTGCCGGCGCCTCCCATGCTGACAGCGGCGTCCGTCCGTCAGAACCGCCAGGCGCTCCAGGAACCCGAGGGCGACCCCCGCCATTCGAGCGCATGGCCGTCGTGCATCCGGATCGGCGACGCGCATGCCGGCGCGTCTGCGCGGATGGCGGAGGCCGGGAGGCGATATCCGGGCTGTCTGGCGGTAGCGCGGCCATCGGGCCACGACCGAAGCTCGAGGGGTGATCACCTTGGCACGCCCGTCGGGTGAAGCTCTTCAAAGGAGAAACGTGTCTGAATCGCCGGCGAACACCCTTCCGTACCGGGAGCTCTGGAATCGCAGTCGGACCGATCGCGAGGGATTCTGGCTCGATGCGGCGCACGCCGTCGACTGGGAGACCGAACCGCTCGCTGCGCTCGAGGAGCGCGGCGATTCCGAGTGGCAATGGTTCCCGGGAGGAGAGCTCAACGTCTCGTACAACGCCCTCGACCGCCACATCGAGGCCGGGCGCGGCGACCAGACAGCGCTCGTCTACGACTCCGCAATGACCGGCACGAAGCTCCGCCTGAGCTACTCGGAGCTGCGCGACCAGGTCGCCCGATTCGCAGGAGCGTTGCGCGAGCAGGGCGTGCGGAAGGGCGATCGCGTACTCGTCTACATGCCGATGACGCCGCAGGCGGCCGTCGCGATGCTCGCCTGCGCGCGTATCGGCGCGATCCACTCCGTGGTGTTCGGCGGCTTCGCCGCCAGCGAGCTGGCCGTGCGCATCGCGGACGCGACCCCGAAGGCCATCGTGACCTGTTCGGGCGGAATGGAGCCCGGCCGCCCGGTCGAGTACCTGCCCATCATCGACCGCGCCCTCGATCTCTGCGGCGGCGCCGATGCGGGCGTCTCCTGCGTGATCGTGCGTGACCGGGACACGGTGCCCGGTGCCGCCGCCGACCATGCCGACGACGGCCGCACGACGTGGCTCGACTGGGAGCGGATCGCGGACGCGGCTGCCCCCGCCGATCCGGTCCCCATGCGAGCCGAGGACCCGCTCTACATCCTCTACACCTCGGGCACCACCGGCAGCCCGAAGGGAATCGTGCGCGATACCGGCGGCTATGCCGTGGCCCTCGCCTGGACGATGAAGCACATCTACGACATCGGTGCGGGCGACACCATGTTCACGGCCTCCGACGTGGGCTGGGTGGTCGGTCACTCGTACATCGTCTACGGCCCGCTGCTCGCAGGCGCCACGACCGTGGTCTTCGAGGGAAAGCCCGTCGGCACCCCCGATGCGGGCGTGTTCTGGCGGATCATCGAGGAGCACGGTGTGAAGACGATGTTCACCGCGCCCACCGCCTTGCGCGCGATCCGGCGCGAGGATCCCGGACTGACCGAGCTCGCGAAGCACGACGTGTCGTTGCTGCGGGCGCTGTTCCTCGCGGGGGAGCGCACGGATCCCGAGACCTGGCACTGGATCAAGGACGGCGTCGCGGTTCCCGTCGTGGATCACTGGTGGCAGACCGAGACCGGATGGGCGATCTGTGCGATCCCGCTCGGCGTCGAGCGGCTCGAGGAGAAGGCCGGATCGACGGCCGTGCCGATGCCCGGCTACGACGTGCATATCCTCGACTCGAGCGGCCGGCGGGTCGTCCAACCCGGCGCAGAGGGCAACATCGCGATCAAGCTGCCCCTCCCACCCGGCAATCTGCTCGAGATCTGGGGCTCGAGGCAGCGCTTCGTGGACTCCTATCTCTCGGCGTTCCCGGGCTACTACGCCACCGGCGACGCCGGCCACGTCGATGAGGACGGCTACCTCTTCGTCATGGGTCGCACCGACGACGTCATCAACGTCGCCGGGCACCGACTCTCCACGGGGTCGCTCGAGGAGATCCTCACCGAGCATCCCGCGGTCGCCGAGGCCGCGGTGATCGGCGTCGCGGATCCGCTCAAGGGCCAGCGAGCCGCCGGCTTCGTCACCCTCAAGCACGGCTCCGGCATCGACCACGACCAGCTGGCGATCGAGCTCATCGCGCTGGTGCGCGAACATCTGGGCCCGGTCGCGTCGTTCCGCGACGTCACCGTCGTGGAACGGCTGCCCAAGACCCGCTCCGGCAAGATCCTGCGCAAGACCATGCGGCAGATCGTCGACGGCGAGGAGTATCGCATGCCGGCCACGATCGAGGACCCGACCGTGATGGACGATCTTGTCGCGGCGCTGTCCGACACCTACCACGCACCGGCGACCACGACCGTCACGACGGTGCGGCGAGATGCGCCCGCCAACGGCTGAGCGCCGCCCCGAGACCACCAACCAGAAGGAGATCATCATGACCTGGCCATCCGGCGAGACCGCATTCGTCACCGGCGCAGCCTCGGGAATCGGACTCGGCATCAGCAGAGCGCTGGTCGCCGCGGGAGCCAGAGTGGCACTCGTGGACATCGACGGCGATCGCCTCGCAGCGGTGGCCGAGGAGCTCACGGCCGCAGGCGGCATCGTCGTGCCCATCGTGCTCGACATCAGCGACGCGAGCCAATGGCTGGATGCCGCGGATCGCGCCGAGAGCGCGCTGGGCCCGGTCTCGATCCTGTGCGGCAATGCCGGCGTGAGCGGTTCCGCCCCGATCGACGACCTCACCTTCACGGTGTGGAAGTGGGTGCAGAGCATCAACATCGATGCGCAGTACCTGGGCGTCGAGACGTTCCTGCCTCGTTTCAGGGCGCGTGGCGGCCGCGCACACATCATGAGCACCGCATCGATGGCGGGGATCGTGCCGATGGTCAACGTCGCCGCCTACGCCTCGTCCAAGTTCGCGAGCGTCGGGTTCCACATGGTGCTGCGCGATGAGCTCAAGGACACCGAGATCGGCGTGTCACTCCTGACCCCCGGAACGGTGGCCACCCGGCTCGCCCACACGGACGAGGCGCTGCAGGCCCAGCTCGTCGGGCGGCAGGCCGATGCTGCCGCGGTCGAGCACAACAACGCCCAGCTCTCGCTCGGCGCGGATCCCGACCGTGTCGGAGAACAGGTCGTGCAGGCCATGCGGGACCGGCGGTTCCTCATCGTCACGCACCGCGAGTGGGCGCCCCTCGTCCGGCGCGTCCACGATGAGATCGAGCAGGCGTTCGCCGACTTCGACGGCCGGCACGGCGCAGATCCCACACCCGCCGCGCTGCTCGAGGGCGGCTACGCCGCTGCCGGCTGAGCAGCCTCGAACGGGCGGTGCCGTCAGGACCGGGACCGGTGCCGACGGCATCGCCCGTCGCCGTATCGGCGGCCGTCAACGATCGGGTTCCAGCCGTCGCAGGATCTCGGCGATCACATAGCGCGCCCGACCGCCCGTCGTCCGCGGGTCGTATCCGAGGGTGTGCGTCAGATGCCTGTGCTTGGCCTGCAGGGTCGAATGGTGGAGACGGAGCTCGACGGCGGCGGAACGCACGCTCTCGGCCTCGACCAGGACGCGCAGCGCTTCCGCCTCCGCACGGTCGAGGCGCGAGAGCACGACGACATCGTGGTGCGGCGTGTCGTGATCGTATCCTCGGACCAGGGGGAGCAGCGATCCGAGATCGACGGCGTCGAGCATCGGAAGGTCCTCGGTACTCAGTCGGTAGGCGATGACCGCGTCGTCCCACGACTCCGGGGCATGATCGGCACGGGTCCAGAGGCCGAAGCCCGCACGCGTGGCCTGCACGGGCTCGCCCGTCGTGTCCAGCGACGCCTGCAGCAGGCCGTAGCGGGTGGGCACGATGGATGAGAGCGCTCCCGTCTTCGGGGCATCCGGCGCGGTGGCGATGAGCCTGATGCGCGCGCTCTGAGCGATCCTCAGCCGTGTCAGCATGGTCGAACGCTCCTCGATCGAGCGTGTCGCGTCGATGACGACGGCGAATCCGCCGGAATGATCGTGGCGGCTCTCGAGCAGGGCGAGGGCGTGCGCAAGGCGCTCGACGATCATCTCGTCGTTGGCGTGCAGCGGCCCGCTCCGTTCGAGCCAGACGCGGCCCGCGCCGACCGCGGTGCCGGGTCTTCTCTCATCGGCGTCGCCGCTGCCGCTCACCCTGCGGCCGGCGGAGTCGAACCGGACGACGCGGCCCTGTCGCTCGGAGCCCGCCACCGTCCCGGAGAGCACCGCCGCGGCGCGCAGCAGCGCGTCGTGCCCGGCACCGTTCACCGAGAGCGCATCGAAGTACGCGACGACTTTGAGGCTTTCGCCTACTCCCGGATCGAGAGCGGGCAGTCGGCCTGCGAGTTCCTCCATTGCGGCTCCATCACCCTGTGCGCGCCAGTCTATCGAGAGGGATCCTGCGGCGCGGGCGCGTCGCCGCTCCGCGCCAGACGGCGGGAGCACGGGGCGGGAACTGCGTCGGTCCGGCGGTGTTCGGCAGGGCGTCTCGATTCGTAGCGTGGGAGCGCGTCGAAGGACCGACGTGCTCGAGGGACGAGCCGCATCGAACGAAGGAGTTCTCCATGACCGAGACCATTCCCCGCCCGCCATTCGATCCGGAACTGGAGGCGGTGCTCAACGCGAGCCCGGACGCCTACCCGACGACGGTCACGGCGGACATGATCCCGTTGCTGAAGGTGCCGACGCTTCCCGAGTTCACCGAGGCGCTGCTCGAACAGTTCGACGTCGAGGTCAGGGACGTGGAGATCGAGGGATACCGAGGAGATCCGATCGTCGTCTCGATCTTCACCGCCAAGGGGAGGACCGGCACCGGACCGGGCTTCTATCACACTCACGGCGGAGGCATGTTCGCCGGCGACAGGTTCGGCGGCATCAATCAGTTCGTGGAGTGGGCCGCACGGTACAACGGGGTCGTGGTCTCCGTGGAGTACCGCCTGGCTCCCGAGTACGAGGACCCCTATCCGGTGGAGGACTGCTACGCCGGGCTGGTGTGGACCGCGGAGCACGCCGACGAGCTCGGCATCGATCCGAGCCGTCTCATCATCGGAGGGGCCAGCGCCGGAGGCGGGCTCGCCGCCGGCACGACGCTGCTCGCCCGCGATCGAGGAGGCCCCGAGCTCGCGGGATCGCTCGTCATCTATCCCATGCTCGACGACCGCAACGACACCGTCTCGGCCCGCCAGATCGACGGTGTCGGCGTCTGGGACCGCACCAGCATGGAGACCACCTGGAACGCCTATCTCGGCGACCGCAGAGGCACCGACGAGGTCTCGGCCTACGCAGCTCCCGCGCGCGCGACGGACCTCTCCGGGCTTCCGCCGACCTACCTCGATGTCGGTTCGGCCGAGGTCTTCCGCGATGAGGTGGTCGCCTACGCGAGCAGGATCTGGGCCGCCGGCGGCGATCTCGCCCTGCACGTCTGGCAGGGCGCGTTCCACGGCGCCGACATGATGGCGTGGGACACCCGGATCGCTCACGAGATGCGTGACTCGCGCGACAAGTGGATCAGGCACCTCCTCGACTGAACATCGGTCCTCTCGTCGGACGAAGGACGGAGGCACCGCCGTGGAGCTGACGGCTCGGCGGTGCCTCCGTCGTTCGTCGCGGACGAGGAGGCGATCGGGAATACGAGGGCGAGGTGCGAGCGTTGCACCGACCATGACGGATGCCATCAGAATCGACGTGTGGAGCGACATCGCGTGCCCGTGGTGCTACATCGGCAAGCGCAATCTCGAGAAGGGCATCGCGACGGCCGAGGCCGGTCCCGTCGAGGTCGTGCTGCGCTCCTATCAGCTGGCACCCGATGGCCCCGTCGACTTCGAGGGCGACGAGCTGGAGTTCCTCGCCACGCACGAGGGCGTGCCGCGAGAGCAGGCGCAGGCGATGCTCGATCGCGTCACGAAGGCCGCCGAGGCCGCCGGCCTGGAGTACCACTTCGAGCTGCTGCAGCACACGAACACGCACGCCGCCCACCAGCTGCTGCAGTTCGCGAAGGAGAAGGGCCGTCAGCTCGAGCTCGGCGAGCGCCTGATGGCGGCGTACTTCACCGAGGGCCGTCACCTCGGTCGTGAGGACGAGCTCGTCGCCCTCGCCGTCGAAGCCGGCCTCGACGGCGACGAGGCGCGCGCCGCGCTGCGCGAGGGCGCCTACGCCCGTCGCGTGCAGGCCGACATCATGCGGGCCGCGGGCCTGGGCATCCAGGGCGTGCCGTTCTTCGTCTTCGACAACAAGTACGGCGTCAGCGGCGCGCAGGCGCCCGATGCGTTCGCGCAGGTCATCGCGCGGGTGCGCGCCGAGCGCGACGCCGCGTCTCCCCAGGCCGCGACCGACGCGATCTCCGGGTCGTCAGGATCTGCACGGTGAGAACGGAGATCAGCACGATCCCGAGGCCGATCCAGCCGATGGGCTTCAGGCGATCGCCCGCCAGGGTGACGCCGATGAGCGCCGCGTAGACCGGCTCGGTCCCGAGCAGCAGGCTCACACGGCTGGCCGAGGTGCGGCGCACCGCCCACATCTGGACGAAGAACGGGAAGACCGTGCAGACGACGACGAGGTAGACCATGCGCAGGGAGTCGGCGCCGTCCATGGCCGACAGATACCGCAACGGGGAGCCGCCGGTCAGCACCGCGAGGCCCGTGAAGACCCCGGCGCACGTCAGCATCTGCCAGAACGTGAGGCTCAGGTCATCGACCGCGTGCTGAGCGGAGCTCCGCTTGACGACGGTCACGTGGACGGCGCGCGCGACGGCGGCGCCGAGGATCAGCCAGTCGCCGAGCGCCGGCGCCGTGAGTCTCCCGTTCATGCTCAGCAGCACGATGCCGAGCAGCGCGGCGACGCTCCCGAGCACGAACGTGCGCGACGGCCTGGTCCTGGTGACGAGGGCTTCGAGCAGCGGAGTGAACACGATCGTCAGGCTGATGATGAGTCCGGCGTTCGTCGCGCTCGTGTGCGCGATCCCGAAGGTCTCGAGGACGAACACGGTGCTCAGCATCAGCCCGTAGATCATCCCCAGCCGCATCGAGGGGCGTGAAGGAGCCCGCCTGCCGATGACCAGGAGCATGCCGAGCAGGGCCGCGGTGGACAGCATCCGCACGCTGAGCATGCCGAGCACGTCGCCGCCCTCGAGGAGCTCCTTGGCGACCCAGTAGGTCGACCCCCAGCTCGCGGCGACGGCCATCAGAAGGAGATCCGCACCCACGGAGGATCGGCCGGATGCCGCCCTGCTCCGGTTCATGACGCAGCGGTCCCGCCCGCGGCTTCTGCGAGTGTGATCGTGTCCATGCGGGGTGCGCGTCCTGTCCGTTCGGGAGTCGTCTCCGAGCCGCACGCGGCCGGCCGAGCTCTCGGCTGCGCGCGTGGCGAGCAACAGGATGATGGACATCACTCGGGAGCGTCAATTCGCTGACGTCCGAGCTACATCGACCTTTCAGGACGGCTGCACGGTGGGGTCGTCCCGCAGTTCCGCTGCGACCTGTCTCAGCAGGCCGAGCACCCGCCTGACGGATGAGCGCTCCGCGTTCTCGGGCCGGGACAGGACGTCGATGTGCCGCACCAGCGGGAGGCCGTGCAGGGGGCGCAGTGCGAGCCGGTCCGGGAGCAGCGTCGACGCGGCGAGACGCGGCATGATCGCGATGGTCTCGCTGGATGCGATCACCTCCGCGGCGACGGAGAACTCGTTGATCTCGTGCACGACGTGCGCGGGCTCGCCGACAGCGGCGGAGATGTGCTCGAGCACGCCTCTGAGGGGGAACCCGGCGTGGACGGCCACCCACTTCTGGCCGCGCAGATCCGTGGGCCGGAGCCGTCTCCGCTTCGCCAGCGGATGGGCGGCCGACATCGCGATGTCCATCGGCTCGCGAAGGAGCGACAGCATGGCGATGCGATCCGTCGGCCAGTGCGGCTGCTGCGGCAGACGGTGGGCGATCACGAGATCGTGATCCGCGGTCAGGCGCACGAACTCCGACTGCGCGACGTCTTCGTCGGAGAAGACCAGCTCGGGATCCTCCGGACCGCGTGCCGTGAGAAGCCTCCCGAAGAGGGCGACCCCGGCGCTGTGGAACGCCGAGATCCGGATCGGCCTGGCGTCCTCCGTCAGGAACCGCTCGACGGCGTCATCGGCACGAGCCATCGCGCGGGCCACGATCACCCCGGCCTCGGCGAGCGCCTTCCCGACGGTGGTCAGGGAGAGCCGTCGGCCGTCCTTCACGGTGAGTGGCACGCGAGCCTGAGCCTGCAGCGCGGCGAGCTGCTGGGACACCGCCGAGGGCGTGACCTGCAGTGCCTCGGCGACGGCGCTCACGCTGCCGCGGTCGCCGAGCTCACGCAGGATCCTCAGCCGGTGGGAGTCCATGCATGCGATGTTAGCCTCGGGACGATCGCGTCCTCGTCCGACCGACCTGTCAGCGCAGAGCGCCCTCGATCGCCGCGATCACCTCGGGCGCGTCGGGCTTCACCGTCGGCCCGAAGCGGTGCAGCTCGCCCGACGGCGTCAGCACGAACTTCTCGAAGTTCCACTTGACGACGCCCTTTGCGCGCTCGAGGTTCTTCGTCGCCTTCAGCGCCTTGTACAGCGGCGCCGCATAGCGGCCGTTGACCTTGATCTTGTCCATGATCGGGAAGCTCACGCCGTAGGTCACGGAGCAGAACTCGAGGATCTCCTCCATCGACCCCGGCTCCTGACCCATGAACTGATTGCAGGGGAAGCCGATCACGCGCAGGCCACGGTCGCCGTACGTGCGCTGCAGCTGCTCGAGCTGCTCGTACTGCGGCGTCAGCCCGCATCTGGAGGCGACGTTGACGATGAGCAGGGGGCCGTCGCCGAACGCGCGCAGCGTCGTCTCCTCGCCGGCGGCATCGCGAAAGGGCACATCTCGGACATCCACAGGGGCGGTTTCGGTCACGCTCTCCACAGTACGCCTCATGAGCGGGGCGAGGGCGGCGCGGCTCTGGGAGAATGGAGGGTGATGTCCACCGTCCTCACCGCTCCGCCCGCCCGCCTGCGCATCGGCCCGCTGCTCCTCGACGCACCGGTCGTGCTCGCGCCGATGGCGGGCATCACCAACACCGCCTTCCGGCGGCTCTGCCGAGAGTACGGCGCCGGCCTCTACGTGTCGGAGATGATCACGACCCGCGCCCTGGTCGAGCGCAACGCCACGACGATGCGGCTCATCAGGCACCACGAGTCGGAGACGCCGCGGTCGATCCAGCTGTACGGCGTCGATCCGGCGACGACCGAGGCGGCCGTGCGGCTGCTGGTCGAGGAGGACCACGCCGACCACATCGACCTGAACTTCGGCTGTCCCGTGCCGAAGGTCACACGCAAGGGCGGGGGAGCGGCGCTGCCCTGGAAGCTCGGGCTGTTCCGCGACATCGTCACGCGCGCCGCGCGCGCCGCCGGCCCCGTGCCGCTCACGGTGAAGATGCGCAAGGGCATCGACGCCGACCATCTCACGTACCTCGACGCCGGCCGCATCGCCGAGGATGCCGGTGTCGCCGCCGTCGCGCTGCACGCCCGCACGGCCGCCGAGTTCTACTCGGGCACGGCCGACTGGAGCGCGATCGCGGCGCTCAAGCAGGCCGTCACGAGCATCCCCGTGCTCGGCAACGGCGACATCTGGAGCGCCGCCGACGCCGTGCGCATGATGGACGAGACCGGCTGCGACGGTGTCGTCGTGGGACGCGGCTGTCTCGGCCGGCCCTGGCTGTTCGGCGATCTCGCGGCGGCGCTGGGATCTCGATACGCCGCTCCTTCGGAGCGGCACTCGATCTGCGCGGGGGACGCCGCTCTTTCGGAGCCGGACCCGATCGGCGCGGGGGGTGCGGCGCCGGGGCCCGATGCCACGCTCGGCTTCGTCGCGCGCGCGTTCCGGCGTCATGCGGAGCTGCTCGTCGAGTTCTTCGACGACGAGGGCCGCGGATGCCGCGACATCCGCAAGCACGTCGCCTGGTACTTCAAGGGCTACCCCGTCGGGGGCGAGACGCGGGCGAGTCTCGCCACGGTGTCCACGCTCGCCGAGATCGACGACCTGCTGGCCACGCTCGACCTCGACGCGCCCTATCCCGGCGCGGCCGCGGAGGGACAGCGCGGTCGTGCGGGCAGCCCGAAGCGGCCCGCGCTGCCCGACCGCTGGCTCGACACGCGCGACCTCGACGCGGCCGAGACGTGCGCCATCGCCGACGCCGAGCTGGACCACAGCGGTGGGTAGGGGATCGCTGGGGGTCTCGCCCGGGCGCCCGCACGGCTACGGCGATCGCGACGCCGAACGGTTCCACGCCGAGACGCACCGGTCGCAGCGCGACAGCTTCGCCCGCGACCGGGCGCGCGTGCTGCACTCGGCGGCCCTGCGCCGGCTCGCCGCGAAGACGCAGGTGCTCAGCCCCGCGAGCCCCGCCGACTTCGCGCGCAATCGCCTGACGCACTCGCTCGAGGTGGCCCAGGTGGGCAGGGAGCTCGCGATCGAGCTGGAGCTGTCGCCCGACGTGGTCGACACGGCCTGCCTGTGCCACGACCTGGGACATCCGCCGTTCGGGCACAACGGCGAGCGTGCGCTCAACGACTGGGCGGAGCCTATCGGCGGGTTCGAGGGCAACGCGCAGTCGCTGCGCATCCTGACCCGGCTCGAGTCCAAGGTGCTCGGCGCCGACGGGGAGAGCTACGGGCTGAACCTCACGCGCGCGAGCCTGGACGCCACGTGCAAGTATCCGTGGACGGCGGCGCACGCCGTGCCCGACCCGGGCGGCCGGCAGAAGTTCGGCGTCTACCGCGAGGACGAGGCCGTCTTCGCGTGGATGCGCGAGGGCGCGCCCGGGCGCGTGCGGTGCATCGAGGCGGAGGTCATGGACCTCTCCGACGACATCGCCTACTCCGTGCACGACTTCGAGGACGCCGTGCTGAACGGCTACCTCGACCCGCGGCGGCTCGTCGACACACGCGAGCGGGAGGCGCTGCTCACGGCGATCCGGTCGTGGGTCGGCTACGACTTCGCACGCGACGAGCTCGCCGACGCGCTGTACCGGCTGACGCTCATGCCGGAATGGCTCGTGTCGTTCGACGGGTCGCGCGCCGACGTCGCACGCCTCAAGAACCTCACGAGCGACCTCATCGGCCGCTTCGCGCGCGCCGCGACGGCGGCGACGCGCGAGCACTACTCGACGCCGACGCTCGCCCGATTCGGCGGACGGGTCATCGTCCCGCGCGTCGTGGAGGTCGAGATGGCGGTGCTCAAGGGCATCATCGGGGCCTACGTCGTCACGATCGACGGCCGCAAGGGGCTCTACAAGGAGCAGCGCAACGTGCTGAAGCGGCTCGCACAGGCCCTCGCCGACCGGCCGGAGCAGCTCGACCGCGTGCACGGCGGCGACTTCGCGGCATCCGCGACCGACGCGGAGCGCATGCGCGTCGTCGTCGACCAGGTCGCGAGCCTCACCGATCGCACGGCGCTCGAATGGCACGCCCGGCTCGTCGGCCCCGTCGACCTGCGCGAGCTCGGCATGTGGTCGTTCGGAGACCGGGCCGTCGTGCCGCGCGAGTTCGTGCTGCCCGAGCCGCTCGAGGGCCTCTGACATGCCGCGCATCCGCCAGTCGGACGTCGACGAGGTCAAGGCGCGCACCAACATCGCCGACATCATCGGCGAGCGCGTCGCGCTCAAGTCGGCCGGGGTCGGCTCCCTCAAGGGGCTGTGCCCCTTCCACGACGAGCGCAGCCCCAGCTTCAACGTGCGCCCGCAGGTCGGCTACTACCACTGCTTCGGCTGCGGCGAGTCGGGCGACGTGTACTCGTTCCTGCGGGCGATGGACCATCTGACGTTCACGGAGGCGGTCGAGCGGCTCGCGGCGCGCATCGGCTTCCCCCTCACCTACGAGGAGGGCGGTCCGGCGCCCGACACGAGCGGCCGCACGCGGCTCTATCAGGCCAGCACGGCGGCCGCGGAGTTCTATCGTGCCCAGCTCGCGTCGCCCGAGGCCGACATCGCCCGCCGGTTCCTCGGCGAGCGCGGGTTCGACGCGGGCGCGGCGGCGCACTTCGGCATCGGCTACGCGCCCCGCGGCTGGAACGGCCTGCGCGACGCGCTGCGGTCGCGGGGGTTCTCCGACGACGAGCTGACGGCCGCGGGCCTCGTCTCGCCGGGTCAGCGCGGTGCCTACGACCGGTTCCGGGGGCGCCTCGTGTGGCCGATCCGCGACCTCACCGGCCAGACGATCGGCTTCGGGGCGCGCCGGCTGCACGACGACGACAACGGCCCGAAGTACCTCAACACGCCCGAGACGACGATCTACAAGAAGGCGCAGGTGCTCTACGGCCTCGACCTCGCCAAGAAGGCGATCTCGCGCGAGCACCGCGTCGTCGTGGTCGAGGGGTACACCGACGTCATGGCGTGCCACCTCGCGGGCGTCACGAGCGCGATCGCGACGTGCGGCACGGCGTTCGGCGCCGATCACATCACGGTGCTGCGCCGCGTCATGGGCGACGACTCGGCGGCCGGCGAGGTCGTGTTCACCTTCGATCCCGACGCCGCGGGCCAGAAGGCGGCGCTGCGGGCGTTCGCCGACGCGAAGCGGTTCAACGCGCAGACCTACGTCGCGACGGGCCCCGAGGGGCTCGACCCGTGCGACCTGCGGCTGCAGCGGGGGGATGCGGCGGTGCGATCGCTCGTGGAGGGCAAGACGCCCATGGTCGAGTTCGTGATCGATCAGCGCATCGGCGAGTTCGATCTCGCGAGCGTCGAGGGGCGCGTCGGCGCCCTGCGCGCCGCGGCGCCCGTCGTCGCACAGCTGCGCGACCGGCTCATGCAGCCCGAGTACGTGCGCGTGCTCGCTCGGCGGCTCGGCATGGACACGGAGGACGTGCGCCGAGAGGTCGCCCGAGCCGGCCGCGCCGAGGCGGAGCCGCGCCGTCCGCAGCGCGCCGACGAGGCACCCGCGGCGCCCGACGCGCCGATCGCGCGCACGACGCTGGCGACCCTGCCCGTCGACCCCGCCACCGTGCTCGAGCGGGGGGCGCTCATGGGGGTGCTGCAGTACGGCCATCTCGTGGAGGCCGACGAGGTGGACCCCGCGATCGCCCTGCCGATGCGGCATCCGGCCCTCGACGCGGTGCGTCAGGCGATCGGCGCGCAGCCCGACCGCGCGCGCGTGGGCTGGGCGGTCGCCGCCGCGGAGTCGACGCGCGAGCCGTACCGCACGCTCGCGGTCGAGCTGCTCACCGCCGACTTCCCGGCGCTGACCGAGGCCGAGGCGATCGCGTCGACGCGATCGCTGTGCCGTCGCCTGCGCACGCGCGCGCTCGATCGCCGCAAGGCCGAGCTGCTGGGGGCGGTGCAGCGCGTCGCCCCTGACTCAGAGGAGGGGCGCGCCGTGCGGCTCGCGCTGCGCGACATCGACCTGCAGCGCAGCGCCCTCGTGGAGGAGTGAGGCGCGCGGGAACACGCGACCCGCACGGCGCTCGTGGCATCGCGCCGCCGCCCAGGGCAGGATGAAGGGCATGGCGTCCGATTCCCCCCTCGGCGACGACCTCGCGATCGTCTGCCGTGATCTCTCCGTCGCCCGCAGACGCGAGCGCGTCGTCGACGGCGTCACCTTCGAGCTGCGGGCCGGGTGCGCCCTGGCGGTCATGGGCGCGACGGGCGCGGGCAAGTCCAGCCTCGCGCAGCTGCTCGCGGGCGCGTCCGACGACGTGCGCGTCGACGGCGGGGATGCCGAGGTCGTCGGCATCCCCGTGCGTCGAGCAGGGCGGGCCCGCCGCCTGCGGCTCGTGCTGACCGGGTACGTCGCCCAGAACGCGGGATCGACGCTGCCGCCCGATCTCACCGTCGCCGAGATCGTCGCCCATCCGGTCACGAGCCGCGACCGCAAGGTGAACCGCCGCGCGCTGTCGGAGCGGGTCGTCGCGCTGCTCGACGAGCTGGGGCTGTCGCTGGGCACGGCCTCGAAGTATCCGTACGAGCTGAGCGCGGGCATGCGCCAGCGCGTCGCGATCGCGCGGGCGCTCGTGCTCGACCCGCGCGTGCTCATCGCCGACGAGCCGTACGCCGGGATCGACCTGTCGATGCGTCAGCTCGTGCGCGAGGCGCTGCTGCGCCGTCGCGACGACGCGGCCCTGTCGCTGCTCGTCGTCACGAACGAGGCCCAGGCGGCTCGCGAGCTCGACGCCGACGTGCTCGTGATGCACCGAGGACGCACCGTGGCCGTCGGCCCGGACGCCGACTCCCTGATCTGGACGCCCGGGTACCCGCGCGTCTCCGCATGAGCGTCGTCGCGCCCATGAGAAACGGCCCCGAGGTGGAGCTCGGAGCCGTATCGCTCCCCGGCTTGGACTCGAACCAAGAACCTATCGGTTAACAGCCGATTGCTCTGCCAATTGAGCTACCGAGGATCATCACCCGCGAGCGGGCAACTCGAATATCGTAGCAAACTCCCGGGCGTGCGCGTGACACCCGGCGGGCGTCACGCGTCGAGGTCGTCGACGCCTGGCGTCCAGCTCGCGCCCGGGCGGCCCCAACCGCGCTTGCGGGCGATCTTCTGCGTCGTCTTCCAGTCGCCGTCGTCGAGGCGGTCGATGTAGAGGATGCCGTCGAGGTGGTCGAACTCGTGCTGCATGATGCGCGCACGCCATCCGTCGACGCGGATCTCGACGGGCGCGCCGTCGAGGTCGACGCCGGTCACGCGCACCTCGTCGGAGCGGCGCAGCGCGAACCGCTCGCCGGGGAACGACAGGCATCCCTCGGCCTCGTCGTCGGGATCCGGCGTGCCCGGCTCCAGCGGGCGCATCCACAGCTCGGGATTGATGACGACGCCTCGCCAGGGCTCGCCCTCGTCGTCCTGGTACGAGTACGTGTAGATGCGCAGCCCCACTCCGACCTGCGGCGCCGCCAGGCCGACACCGGGGGCGGCGTCCATCGTCTCGAACATGTCCGCGACGAGCGTGCGGATCTCGTCGGTGATCTCGCCGACGGGGGAAGCGGGAGCGTGCAGCACGGGATCGCCCATGATGCGGATCGGAAGAACAGCCACGTTTCGAGCCTAATCGAGCCGGGTCGCCGACTAGGCTCGTGGCGTGGTCCTCACGGAAGTCGGCATCGGCGAGATCACCGATCAGCTGGTCGGTGTCTTCCGTGACCCCAAGATCCTGGCCGGCATCCCCCTGGCGCTGCTCGGCGCCGTCTTCATGTCGTTCGGCGCCCAGTACCAGCACCGCGGCGTGCAGAAGGTCGAGCGGCTGACGAACTCCGACGGCGGCACGGGCCTGAGCGTCAACCAGCTGTGGAACCTGCTGCGCCGCCCCTCGTGGGTCGTCGGCACCCTCATGCTCGGTCTCGCGATCGTCTGCCAGCTCGCCGCGCTCTCGTTCGCGCCGCTCATCCTCGTGCAGCCGATCGGCGCGGTCTCGCTCGTCATCACCACTCTGCTGAACGCCCGCATCAGCGGCCACAGGCCGACCCGGAGCTCGTGGTCCGCGATCGCGCTGTGCGTCGGCGGCATCCTCGTCTTCGTCACCATCGCGGCGCTATACGCGACCGAGGAGCCCGTCAGCGACCGCCAGCTCGTCACGATCCTGCTGATCCTGCTCGCGATCGTGATCGTCATGGGCGGGCTCTGGCTCTGGCAGCGTCAGCGCACCCGCGCCCTGTTCTACATCGTCGCGGCCGGCATCGTCTACGGCTTCGTCGCGACGCTCGCGAAGGTCGTGATCAGCCGCATCCAGACGGGCGACTTCGAGTGGCTCACCGTGCTGTGCGTCGTCGCCCTGCTGGCCGGCACCGGCATCGGCGCCTACTTCGTGCAGACCGCCTACTCCTCGGGCCCGCCCGACCTCGTGATCGCGGGGCTCACCGTCATCGACCCGATCGTCGCGATCATCATCGGCATCGCGGTACTCAACGAGGCCGCCAAGGCGCCGTTCGGCGCCTTCATCGGGTTCTTCATCGCGGGCGGCCTCGCGGTCACCGGCGTCTTCCTGCTCGCGCGGCATCACCCGCAGGTCATCAGCGAGAGCCAGGAGCTGCCGATCGCGCGCGGCAGCGGTGGCGGCGCGCTCGTCGAGCCCGCCGGCGGCCGGACGGGGTCGGTGCGCATCACGGAGGCCGTCGCCAAGGTGTGGCCCGACCCGCCCGTGCGCGACGACGACGAGCCGCGGCGCAGATGAGCCGATAGGCTCGTAGACCGAGGGGCGGTGGCCAAGCTGGTCAAGGCAGCGGGCTCATAACCCGACGATCGTGGGTTCAAGTCCCACCCGCCCTACGCGTCAGCGGTCGCCGCGACGAGCGCGGTGAGGAAGGCGCGTGCCGCCGGCCCCGCCGCACGCTCGTCGCGCACGACGGCATGCACCGTGCGGGTGGCCCAGGGGTCGTCGACCTCGAGCACGAGCACGTCCGCCCGCGTCTCCTCGGTCAGCAGTCCTCTCGGCGTCAGCGTCACGCCGAGGCCCGCGCGGACCATGCCGAGTGCGACCTCGCCGGTGCGCACGACCTGCAGGAACTCCACGCTCGAGCCGTGAACACGGGCGAGGTCCTCGAGCGCGAGCGCGAGCGTGCGCGTCACGATCAGGTCCTGCGTCATCAGCTCGGGCACCGTGATGGCCGCGCGTGCGCTGAAGGGATGCCCCGGCGGGAGCGTGGCCACGAGCTCCTCGCTCGTGAGCAGGTGCACCGCGGCATCGCCGAAGTCCACCGGCCCCACGGTCGCGAACACACCCACGTCGCACTTCCCTGAGACGGCCTGGTGCAGCACTTCGACGTTGTCGAGCTCGTGCAGGCGCACCTGCACGGCCGGCCACTCGAGCATGTACGCGCCGATCGCGGGGGCCAGGAGGTCGGCGATCACCGAGTGGGCGGCGGCCACCGTGAGCTCGCCCTCCACACGCCCGGCGATCTCGGCGATGTCCGCGCGCAGCGTCTCGAGCTCCTCGAAGAGCGCGTGCGCGTGCCGCGCGACGGCCTGGCCCGCCTCGGTGAGCAGGACCCCCGTGCGGCCCCGTTCCAGGAGCGGCACGCCCAGCACGTCCTCCAGGGCCTGGATGCGTCGCGTCGCGGTCGACGGCGCGATGTGCTCCCGCGCGGCCGCGAGGCCGATCTGCTCCTCCTCGACGACGGTGAGGAACAGGCGCAGGCTGAACAGGTCGAGCTGCCTGATCAGGCCCTCCCGGCTGACGCCCGTCACGGCTATCGCCGTGCAGAGGCCAGGAGCAGCGACTCGCGCTGCAGCGGGGCGATGAGCGCCGCGGCATCGTCCGCGTCGCTCCAGATGTCGGCGACGAGCCGGCCTCCCGCGCCGGCGAGCCCGTGTGCGGCGAGCCCGTCGCCCTTCGCGGCGATCTGCGCGACCGTGAGCGGCCTCTCCGCCGTGCCGATGCTGTCGACGACCAAGGCGGACCGCACGGATCCGTCCGTGAGCGTGAGCCGCACGGCCGAGGCGAAGTGCTCCGGATAGTGCGCCGCCTCCAGCTCGGCGTCCACGGCGAACCGCACCCGATCGGCGACGGCCCGGATGCGCGGATCCCGCAGGTGATCCTCGTCGTACGCCTCGTAGGCGTAGGGCCCGTAGGCCAGCGTCGCGCCCACGACGTAGGGGCAGCTGTACTGCGCGGTCATCGTCGACTCCGCCGCCGTCATGTGCTGTTCCGCCACGAGCGTCGGCCCGCTGACCAGGATGTCGGCGATGGCGTCGACGGGAAGCGCGAACCCGTCGGTCGCCTCGCGGAGCGCGTCGATCGTCGAGTGGAACAGGCGGCAGCACGCGTACGGCTTGAGGCTGAAGCGGTGGATCTGCAGCTCGCCGCCGAGATCGATCTCGGCGAGCGGGCCTGCCAGCACCGCCGCGAGACCGTACGCGCCCTCGACGACCAGCCGCGGCGCGGTCACCGACGGCAGCGCGGCGAAGTCGGCGGAGCGGATCCCGTTGTGCGCCCCGAGGCCCGCGTGCACGCGCTTGACCTCGCCGCCCGTCGGCTCCGCCGAGAACTGCATCAGTCCGCTGGGCTGCGACAGCGCGTGTCCCCAGGCGCGCGTCAGGGGCCCGGCATCCATCCGTTCGCCGCGGCGCAGCGCCCGCAGCGTCAGCGTCGTCGCCGCGCTTCCGTACGCGCCGTACAGCGCGGTCGGATGCAGCCCGCGGTGCACGGCCGACATGCCGCCCGCCGCGATGCCGATGAGAGCCATCGCCTCGTTGCCGGCGGCGATCGCCTGCAGCAGGTGCCGGCTCTCGACGGGCGGACCCGGCTCGGCCGCGACCGCGAGCGCCGACGAGATGATCACCGACCCCGGATGGCTCGCCGTGGCGTTGTGCGTGTCGTCGAGCTCGAAGCCGTGGCTCGCCGTGCCGTGCGCGAGCGCGGCGACGGATGCCTCGGTCGTCCACTCCCGGCCGAGGACGGGGCTGCTGCCGCTGCCGGCGAACCGGCGCGTCCAGTCGGCGATCTCGATCGCGACGGGGCGCGTGGCACCCCACAGCGACACGATGCAGTTGTCGAGGAGGAGGCGCCGCACGGCTTCGACGTCGCGGGCGTCCAGCGACGCGTTCGCGACGTTCGCGACGTGTGCCGCGAGCCGCGCGGTCGGGCCGTTCGCCTGCTGTGCGTTCATCCGGGCTCTCCTCGGTCGTGATCTGCAGCGACGCTAGCGGGTGGCGCGAGCCGGAGGCAATTGAGGATGTCGCAACCGCGCTTCGACGCACCCGAATCCCGATGCGCGTCTGCCTGGCGGACATGACACGAACCGCTAATCACACGGTTGTCATTCATGGCGCGGATCAGTCATAATGGGCGCACAACCACATATCCCGCCAGCTCACCGGCACTCAGGTCGTAGGGGAAGACGCACCTGAAACGGACGGAGAGATGATGGCGACACCACAGGCGCGCGGAGTGATCTACATTCACTCAGCGCCACGCGCGTTGTGCCCCCACCTGGAGTGGGCGGTGGGACGCGTGCTCGGCGGTGCCGTGAACATGGACTGGGCCGATCAGCCCGTCCTCGCCGGCAGCCGTCGCGCCGAGTTCTACTGGGAGGGCCCCGCCGGCACCGGCGCGGCCCTGGCCACCGCGATCCGCGGCTGGGAGCACCTGCGCTTCGAGGTCTCCGAGGACCCGTCGCCGCGCAGCGACGGCGGCCGCTGGATGCACACCCCCGATCTCGGCATCCACTACGCGCAGACCGACACGGCCGGCAACGTCGTGATCGGCGAGGACCGCATCCGCTATGCGATGGAGATCGCGGCGGGGGATGCCGGCGAGCTGCAGCGCGAGCTGCAGGTCGCCCTGGGCTCGGCATGGGACGCCGAGCTCGAGCCGTTCCGGCACGCGAGCGACGACGCCCCGGTCGTCTGGCTGCACAAGGTCGGCTGAGGGCGGCACGAACCACAGCGCACAACTGAACACGGGCGGCGCGGCGGCGCCAGTACCGGAGACCGGACGAATCATTCCCGGGAGACGGGACCGCGTGCCGACCGCCTGACCATGAAAGAAGAGGGACCCCACCCACCGGTGGGGTCCCTCTGTCGTCTCGGTCCGTCGTCTCGGTGCGTGCGCCCGAGCGGGTCAGACCGACGCGAAGGCGACGACCGCGTTGTGGCCGCCGAAGCCGAACGAGTTGCTGATCGCCAGCTGGTCGCCCGCGCCGAGCGGCGTGGGCTCGGTCGAGAGGCGGAACGGCACCTCGGGGTCCTGTTCCGTCAGGTTGATCGTGGGGGGAGCGACGCGGTCGCGCAGGGCGAGCACGGTGAAGACGGCCTCGAGGGCGCCCGTGCCGCCGAGCAGATGACCCGTCGAGGCCTTGGTGCCCGACACGACGATCTCGTCGACGCGCGCGCCGAAGACCGACCTGAGCGCCGTGTACTCGTTGGGGTCGCCGACCGGCGTCGACGTCAGGTGCGCGTTGACGTGCGTCACCTCGTCGGCACCGCGTCCGGCCGCCTCGAGCGCGAGCCGCACGGCACGCGCGGCACCCGTGCCCTCGGGGTCGTTGGCCGTGATGTGGTAGGAGTCGGCGGTGACTCCGCCGCCGAGGATCTCGGCGTAGATCTTCGCGCCCCGGGCCTTCGCGTGCTCCTCGGTCTCCAGGATGAGCACCGCGGCGCCCTCGGCCATGACGAAGCCGTCGCGATCCACGCTGCCGGGTCGTGACGCGGTCGCGGGGGAGTCGTTGCGCCTCGAGAGGGCCTGCATCGACGAGAACGCCGCGATCGTGATGGGGTGGATGACCGACTCCGCGCCGCCCGCGATGATCACGTCGGCGAGGCCCGCGCGCAGGTGCTCGACCGCGCCCACGAGCGACTCGGTGCTCGAGGCGCATGCGCTGGCGACCGTGCGCGCGAAGGCGCGGGCGCCGAAGTGGAGCGACAGGTTGCCCGCCGCCGCGTTCGGCATGAGCATCGGCACGGTCATCGGCAGGACGCGGCGCGGTCCCTTCTCGCGGAGCGTGTCCCAGGCGTCCAGCAGCGTCCACAGGCCGCCGATGCCGGTCGCGAAGTCGACGCCGAGCCGATCGGGGTCGACGTCGGGCGCGCCGGCGTCCTCCCACGCCTCCATGGCCGCGACCATCGCGAACTGCGACGACGGGTCGAGTCGCTTCGCGACGGGGCGCTCCAGCACGGTGTCGGGCCGCACCCTGGCCTGCGCGGCGAAGGTGACGGGCAGCTGATACTTCTCGACCCAGTCGTACTCGAGGCTGCGTGCGCCCGACTCTCCGGCCAGCAGTGCCGCCCAGCTGTCGGGAGCGGTGCCGCCGATGGGGGACGAGGCTCCGATTCCGGTGACCACGATCCGCGATGTGCTCATGCTGTCTCTTTCGTGCGTGCCGGTGGGGGCGGCTGCGCCCCCACCGGATGCATAGGGGGTTACGCCTGGTTGTCGACGATGAAGGTGACGGCGTCGCCGACCGTCTTGAGGTTCTTGACCTCTTCGTCGGGGATGGTGACGCCGAACTTCTCCTCGGCGTTGACGACGATCGTCATCATCGAGATCGAGTCGATGTCGAGGTCGTCGGTGAACGACTTCTCCAGCGCGACCTCGTCGGCGGAGATGCCGGTCTCGTCGGTGATGAGCTCGGCGAGTCCGGCGAGGACCTCGTCGTTGCTGAATGCCATGGTGTTCTCCTTGTTCTCTCGGGAATCGCCGGCCCTGAGGACCGCAGTTCAGTCTAGGTGGGAGGCGCCCCGCATCACGGGAGCACGACCACCTGCGCGCCATAGACGAGACCGGCGCCGAAGCCGATCTGCAGCGCGAGCCCGCCGCTGAGCTCGGGGTGCTCCTGCAGCAGGCGGTGCGCCGCGAGCGGCACCGAGGCGGCCGACGTGTTGCCGGTCGTCTCGATGTCGCGTGCGATGACGACCGTGTCGGGGAGCTTGAGCTGCTTGGCGAACTCGTCGATGATGCGCATGTTCGCCTGGTGCGGGATGAACGCCGCGAGGTCGGACGCCTCGACGCCGGCGGCCTCGAGCGCCTGGCGGGCGACCTTCGCCATCTCCCAGACGGCCCAGCGGAACACGGTCGGGCCCTCCTGCCGCAGGGTCGGCCAGGGCGCCTTGCCGTCGCGGAACTCGATGAGCGTGTGGTTCATGCTCACGGCATCCCACTTGGAGCCGTCCGAGCCCCAGACCGACGGGCCGATGCCGGGCGTGTCGCTGGGGCCGACGACCGCGGCGCCCGCGCCGTCGCCGAGCAGGAAGGAGATCGTGCGATCGGCGGGGTCGATGATCTCGCTGAGCTTCTCGGCGCCGACGACGACGACGTAGGTCGCCGCTCCCGCGCGGATCAGCGCGTCGGCCTGGGCCACGGCGTAGGCGAAGCCCGCGCACGCGGCGTTCATGTCGTAGGCCGCGGCGGGGTTCGCGCCGATCCGGTCTGCGACGATCGCGGAGACCGACGGCGACTGGCGCGGGTTGGAGATCGTCGCGACGATGACGGTGTCGATCTGCCCGGGCGCCACGCCCGACCTCTCGACCGCCTCGGCGGCCGCCTCGGTCGCGAGGTCGATCGCCGTGACGTCGGCGCCGGCGCGCACGCGCGTGACGACGCCGGTGCGCTGACGGATCCACTCGTCGCTGGAGTCGATGGGGCCGATGATGTCGGCGTTGGGCACGGCGAACTCGCCGCGCGCGGCACCGTACGAGTAGATGCGCGTGTGCGCAGGTCCGGTGCGCTGCGTCAGGGTGATGGTCATGCGTTGTCTCCCGTCAGAAGAGCGGTGGCGGCGGCGAGGTCGTCGGGCGTCTTGACGGCGACCGCGGGGACGCCGCGCAGCGAGCGCTTGGCGAGCCCGACGAGGGTGCCGGCCGGCGCGAGCTCGATGATGCCGGTCACGGCGTGCTCGGCGAAGGATGCCATGCACAGGTCCCACCGCACGGGGTTCGCGACCTGGTCGACGAGCAGGTCGAGCGCGCGACGCCCCTCGGCCACAGGCCGGCCGTCGCGGTTGCTCCACAGGGTGAGCGCGGGGTCGGCGGGCTCCAGCGCGCCCGCGGCCTCGCGCAGGGTGGCCACGGCGGGCGCCATGAAGCGCGTGTGGAACGCGCCGGCGACCTGGAGCGGGATGACGCGCGAGCCCTTGACGGGCTCGGCCGCGAGAGCCGCGAGAGCGCCGAGCTCGCCCGCGGCGACGATCTGACCGCCGCCGTTGTGGTTGGCCGGCGTGAGGTCGAGCTCCTCGAGGCGCGCGACGACGGCGTCGGCGTCGCCGCCGAGCACGGCGCTCATGCCCGTCTCGACGATCGCCGCGGCGTCGGCCATGGCCCGGCCGCGGATGCCCACGAGGCGCATGGCGTCGCTCTCCGTCAGCACGCCGGCCGCGGCGAGCGCGGCGATCTCGCCCACGGAGTGTCCGGCGGCGCCGTCGGGACGGGCGGGCGTCGCGGCCCGCAGCGCGTTGAACGACGCGAGGCTCGCGGCCACGATGAGCGGCTGGGCGACCTGGGTGTCGCGGATGCGGTCGGCGTCCCATTCGGTGCCGGCGGCCACGAGGTCCACTCCGGCGGCCTCCGAGTACGCCTCCAGGCGCTCGCGCACGCCCTCGAGCTCGAGCCACGGGGAGAGGAACCCGGGCGTCTGCGAGCCCTGGCCCGGAAAAGCGGCGATGATCACGTTTCTATCCTTCCGATCGTCGCCCTCCACCATATGGGTGGAAGGGTCACAGTCACGAGAGGATCCTTTGTGCGCGTCGTACAACGCCGTCCGGCTTCCGCGGTCACGACGTGCGTCGTTGCGCGCCGCCGCGGCGCCGCGTGACCTCCGTGCCGATCGAGCCGATGATGAGGGCGGTCTGCAGGATGAGCGCCTCGCGAGGGCCCGTCGCGTCCCATCCGATGACGTCGGTGACGCGCTTGAGCCGGTAGCGCACGGTGTTGGGATGCACGAAGAGCTCGCGCGCGGTGGCCTCCAGCGACCGGCCGTTGTCGAGGTAGCTCCACAGCGTGGTGACGAGATCCGCCGAGTGCGCGTGCAGCGGCCGGTAGATGCGGTCGACCAGCGTCGCCTTCGCGAGCGAGTCGCCGGCGAGCGCGCGCTCGGGGAGGAGGTCGTCGGCCTCGACGGGACGGGGCGCGTGCCGCCACGCGTTCGCGACCGCGAAGCCGGCCAGCGCGGCGCGCGCGCTCTGGCTCGCGTCGACGAGCGCGGGCACCGTGGGCCCGAGCACGAGATGCCCGGGACCGAATCCGGGCTCCAGCCGCCGCGCGATCTCGGGGAACGGGAGGGGACCGTCGTCGGCCGCGGGCGCGGCGGACGACGAGCCGTCGGCGCGTCCGATCACGAGCACGAGCCGCGACCCCTGCACGCCGATGAGCACGTCGACGCCCAGCTTGCGCGCCGTGCGCCGCACCTGGTCGACGTCGAGCTGCGGCGACGTCGTGCCGACGAGCACCGCGACCTCGCCGTGTCCGTGCCACCCGAGCGCGGCGATGCGGCTGGGGAGCTCCTCGTCGGCCTCGCCCGTGAGGATCGAGTCGACGACGAGCGCCTCCAGCCGTGCGTCCCAGAGCCCGCGCGCCTCGGCGGCGCGCGCGTAGACGTCGGCGGCGCCGAACGCGACCTCGCGCGAGTACAGCAGGATGCTCTCGCGCAGCGCCTCGCCGCGGCCCGCGACGCGCTCCTCGGTCACCTCGACCGTGACGCGGATCAGCTGCAGGGTCTGCGTCAGGCTCACGCTGCGCAGCAGCTCGCGGGGCGCGGCCGCGAACACGTCGGCCGCGACCCACGGCGTCGCGTTGGGGTTGTCGTACCACTCGATGAACGACGTGATGCCCGCCTGCGCCACGAGCCCGACGGCGGACCGGCGGGCCGGCGGCATCTCGGCGTACCACGGCAGCGACTCCTCGAGCCGCTTGATCGTCGCCGTGGCGAGGTCGCCCGAGATGCGCCGGAGCCACGCCAGTGTCTCCGCCTTCTGCTCCGGTGTGGCGCGCGGTGTCACGTCAGCTCTCGCCGCCCGCGTTCCCGCTCGTCCCCGCGGTCACGTCGAGCAGGCGGTACCTCTCGATCGCCTGCGCCGACAGCGCACGGTCGACCAGGCCCTCCTCGGCGAGCGACTGCAGCGCGCGCACGACGACCGAGGGGCCGTCGATCTTGAAGTAGCGGCGTGCGGCCGGGCGCGTGTCGCTGAAGCCGAAGCCGTCGGCGCCGAGGGTGCTGAACCGGCGGGGCACCCACGGACGGATCTGGTCCTGCACGGCGTGCATGAAGTCGCTCACCGCGATGATCGGTCCCTCGCTGTCGCGCAGCTTCTCGGTCACGTACGCGGTGCGCGGCTCGTCGAGCGGGTTCAGCATGTTGTGCTCGTCGGCGGCCAGCCCGTCGCGTCGCAGCTCGGTCCAGCTCGTCACCGACCAGACGTCCGCGGCGATGCCCCAGTCGTCGCGCAGCAGCTGCTGCGCCTCCAGCGCCCACGGCACGCCGACGCCCGACGCGAGCAGCTGCACGCGGTGGCCGCCGCCGTCGCCGACCGACACGCGGTGGATGCCGCGGACGATGCCCTCCGCGTCGACGTCCTCCGGCTCGGCCGGCTGCACGAGCGGCTCGTTGTAGATGGTGATGTAGTACATCACGTTGGGGTCGGGGTGCGTGCCGCCGTACATGCGGTCGAGGCCCGCGCTCACGATGTGCGCGATCTCGTAGCCGTAGGCCGGGTCGTACGAGACGGTCGCCGGGTTGGTGGAGGCGAGCAGGTGCGAGTGGCCGTCGGCGTGCTGCAGGCCCTCGCCGGTGAGCGTCGTGCGGCCGGCCGTGGCACCCATGATGAAGCCGCGCGCCATCTGGTCGCCGGCCGCCCACTGCGCGTCGCCGGTGCGCTGGAAGCCGAACATCGAGTAGAAGATGTACACGGGGATGAGTGGCTCGCCGTGCGTCGCGTACGACGTGCCGGTCGCGGTGAACGCCGCCAGCGCGCCCGCCTCGTTGATGCCGACGTGCATGATCTGGCCCTGCGGGCTCTCCTTGTACGCCAGCAGCAGCTCGCGGTCGACCGACGTGTAGTTCTGGCCGTGCGGGTTGTAGATCTTCGCGGTGGGGAAGAACGCGTCGATGCCGAACGTGCGCGCCTCGTCGGGGATGATCGGCACGATGCGGTTGCCGAAGTCCTTCGCGCGCAGCAGGTCCTTCAGCAGGCGGACGAACGCCATCGTCGTGGCGACCTCCTGCTGGCCCGAGCCCTTCTTCGCCTGCGCGTACGCCTTCTCGTCGGGCAGCGTGATCGGCACGTGGTGCGAGCGGCGCTCGGGCAGGAAGCCGCCGAGGGAGCGGCGGCGCTCGAGCATGTACTGGATCGTCTCGTCCTGCTGTCCGGGGTGGAAGTACGGCGGCAGGTAGGGGTTCTCCTCGAGCTGGGCGTCGCTGATCGGCACGCGCATCGCGTCGCGGAACTGCCTGAGGTCGTCGAGGGTCATCTTCTTCATCTGGTGGGTCGCGTTGCGGCCCTCGAAGTGGTGGCCCAGCCCGTAGCCCTTGATGGTCTTGGCGAGGATGACGGTCGGCTGGCCGCGGTGGTTCACGGCCGCGTCGTAGGCCGCGTACACCTTCTGGTAGTCCAGGCCGCCGCGACGCAGGCTTCCCCAGATCTGCTCGTCGGTGAGGTCCTCGACGAGCTGCAGCGCGCGCTCGTCGCGGGCGAAGAAGTGGTCGCGGATGTAGCCGCCGTTCTCGGCGCGGAACGTCTGGAAGTCGCCGTCGGGCGTCGTGTTCATGATCTTCAGCAGCGCGCCGTCGACGTCCTTCTGCAGCAGCGGGTCCCACCCGCGGCCCCACACGACCTTGATGACGTTCCAGCCGGCGCCGCGGAAGAACGCCTCGAGCTCCTGGATGATCTTGCCGTTGCCGCGCACGGGCCCGTCGAGCCGCTGCAGGTTGCAGTTGACGACGAACGTCAGGTTGTCGAGGCCCTCGTTGGCGGCCACCTGCAGCTGTCCGCGGCTCTCGACCTCGTCCATCTCGCCGTCGCCGAGGAACGCCCACACGCGCGTCTTCGAGACGTCCTTGATCCCCCGGTTGGTGAGGTACTTGTTGGTCATCGCCTGGTAGATCGCGTTGATCGGGCCGAGGCCCATCGACACGGTCGGGAACTGCCAGTAGTCCGGCATCAGGCGGGGGTGCGGGTAGGAGGGGATGCCGATCGGCGCCCGCGACTTCTCCTGGCGGAATCCGTCGAGGTTCTCCTCGGTGAGCCGGCCCTCCAGGAACGAGCGTGCGTAGATGCCGGGCGAGGCGTGGCCCTGCACGAAGATCTGGTCGGCGCCGTCGGGGTGCTCCGGGCCCTTGAAGAAGTGGTTGAAGCCGACCTCGTAGAGCGAGGCCGACGACGCGTACGTCGAGATGTGGCCGCCGACGCCGATGCCCGGGCGCTGCGCGCGGTGCACCGTGACCGCCGCGTTCCAGCGGATCCAGCGGCGGTACCGGCGCTCCAGCTCCTCGTCGCCGGGGAAGGCAGGCTCGTTCTCGGGGGCGATCGTGTTGATGTAGTCGGTGACGGGGACCTGCGGCACGTTGAGGTGCAGCTCGTGCGACTTCTGCAGCAGGCTCAGCATGATCTCGCGCCCGCGGCCCGCGCCCTTCGCGCTCACGAGCTGCTGGAGCGACTCCTGCCACTCAGAGGTCTCTTCGGGATCGCTGTCCAGGGGGTCCTGCGAGTACGGATCCTTCTCGTTGACAGTCACGGGAGACCTTTCTGCGTGTGGCGGATCGCGCCAGGGGATGGGAGGACACGGCTCGATCGCTTTGTGTGGCATCGACAACGTGCGCTTCCAGCCTAGCCACTGGGATGCGTCGCGGGACAGAGCGAAGACCGAGGCAGTCGCCGCCGACAGCAGCCGGTCCGTCTCGTAGACTTGCCCCCCGAGGGCCTTTAGCTCAGCTGGTAGAGCGCCACGTTTACACCGTGGATGTCGTCGGTTCGATCCCGGCAGGGCCCACCGGAGCGCCATGCGGGGAACCCGGCGGCTGGGCCCGGCCGCGCGGCGGCCCGGAGAGCAGCTCAGGAGGGAAGCCGGATGATCGTGCGGACCGTCGCCGTGGGCGTGCTCGTCGTCGCTCCTCACCCGTCGTCCGCGACGGGTCGGGCGGTCGCCGGGGGCGTTCCGACGCTCTCGACCGGGATGTCACGGGCCGGCTCCGCCGTCGTGTGCGCGGCGGTGATGCGATCGAGGTCGAACCAGCGGATCGCGTCGCGCTCGCGGCAGTGCGCGACGAGGTGCCAGCGGCCTCCCGTGCGTGCGAGGAAGACCGGGTCGACGTGGCGGGACGTCTGCGTTCCGCGCCGGTCGCGGTAGCGCAGCGACAGGACGCGCTGCTCGTGGAGGGCCCGTTCGATCGCCCGCCGTGTCCGCGCGTCCCGTGGGGTGCCCGCCTCGTCGATCCAGATCCGGCGGCCCAGCCTCTGCGATCGCCGGCGCGTTCCGGCATCCATGACGCTCAGGACCTTCGCGAGCGCGGCGCGGGCGTGATCGTCGAACGGCTCGCCGCGGTGGGCGGCGACCGCGGCGGCCAGGCCGGAGACCTCGGCATCGGTGAAGTTCACCGGCGGCAGCGTGGCCGACGCGTCGACCGCGTATCCGCCTCCCGGTCCCGGTCGCGCCCAGACCGGGAAGCCGCCCTGCTGCAGGGCGGAGACGTCGCGCTTGATCGTGCGCACGCTGACCTCGAAGGCCTCCGCGAGCCGATCCGCGGTGCGGCCAGCCGGGCCCGCGCGCCGCAGCTCCTCGCGCAGCGCGTAGAGGCGGTCGGTGCGGTTCATCGATAAATGGTGACATGACGATGACATCCGCGCGAGGGAGGGTGGATGCCATGGGCACATCACGTCACGCGATCCTCTTCCTCAGCGGTGCCGGACTGCCCGCCTGGATATGGGACGGGGTGCGGGAGCGACTGGACGGCGCGCACGAGACCTCGGTCGCCGCCCGC
Organism: Microbacterium sp. No. 7; assembly: GCF_001314225.1. Classification (NCBI taxonomy): domain Bacteria; kingdom Bacillati; phylum Actinomycetota; class Actinomycetes; order Micrococcales; family Microbacteriaceae; genus Microbacterium; species Microbacterium sp. No. 7. The sequence continues at coordinate 2,423,826 of NZ_CP012697.1, read as the reverse complement.
CCGGCGGGCGGCTCGGCCGGGCTCCGCGAGTACGCGGCGGCCGCGATCGACTCCGTGCGCGCGGAGCGGTTCGCGATCGTCGCGCACTCCGCCGGCGGCGTCGTGGGCGCCGAGGTCTCCCGGCTCGCACCGGCACGGGTCGTCGGCCTCCTCGCCGTGAGCGCGGTCGTGCCGAAGCCGGGCGGCTCGTTCCTCACGGCGCTGCCGGCCCCGAACCGGTGGGTGCTCGGCGCGGCGATGCGGATGGCCGGCACGCGCCCGCCGGAATCGGCGATCCGCAGGACTCTCGCGCACGGCCTGGACGAGCGCACCGTCGACCGTCTCGTCGCCGGCTTCGCTCCCGAGTCCCCGGGCTTCCACCGAGACCGGATCGGCGGCCGGCCGTCGTACGGACGGCGGGGCTACGTGCTGACCACGCGCGACCGGGAGCTCTCCCCGTCGTGGCAGCGGCGCTTCGCGGCGCGGCTCGGCGCCTCCTGTCGGCACGAGCTGCCGACGGGGCATCTCCCGATGCTCGAGGTCCCGGACGCCCTGGCCGAGGTCGTCTCGTCGTTCCTGGCGTCGAGGCCGGACGCGTCGGACTGACTCCCGCGTCGCGACCCCTCCGAGCCGTCGTCACAGAGCGGCGAGGCGTCCACGGGCGGGGCTAGCGTGGGAGGCATGGCGGAACAGAGCGGTCACCGGGTCATCGAGCCGAGCGTGCTGTATGTCGGCACGCCCGTCTACCTGGTCGCGACGCGGAACCCCGACGGAACGGCGAACCTCGCGCCCGCCTCCAGCCACTTCGCGCTCGGCCGCATGATCGTGCTGGGGCTCGAGGAGGGCGGGCAGTCGCTCGACAACGTGCGCGCCCATCCCGAACTGACGGTGAGCTTCCCCGCGTCGCACCAGTGGACGCACGTCGAGAGCCTCGCGGGCGTCACCGGGAAGGATCCCGTGCCCGCCGAGAAGGCGGGGCAGTACGCGTTCGAGCCGCGCAAGTTCGAGCGGGCGGGCCTCACCGCGATCGGCTCCGACCTCGTCGGCGTGCCGCGCGTCGCCGAGGCGCCGCTGCAGCTCGAAGCGCGCGTCGCACGGATCACGCCGGGGGTCGCCGGCGTCTACGGGATGGTCGAGGCGGAGGTCGTGCGGGTGCACGCGGCGCCCGAGATCGTGGTGGAGGGCACCGACCACATCGACGCGGAGGCGTGGCATCCGCTCCTCTACGCCTACCGGACCTTCTTCGACCGCGGCGTCGAAGTGGGCTGGACCCGCAAGAACCCGCTCGCGGTGCCGCCCGCCGACGTCGAGCGCTGGGAGGTCGCGGGCGGCGAGTGGCGCGTGCGGTCGGCATCCGCGACGACCGCGACCGTCGAGCTGCGGCGGTGCGACGGGGGAGAGGTCGCCGACGTGCTGACCCTCACCGAGCCGCGCGACGTGCGCTGGGCGCGCGTGCAGCGCGCCATCGAGGGCGTCGGCTGACTACCGGCCGGCGAGGTGATCGGCGATCGCCCGCATCGCGTCGATCGTCTCGAGCTCGTCCTGCTCGGTCCCGTGGTCGCTGAGCTTCACGATCACGGTGCGCGCGTCCGGGGCGACGAAGACGTACTGGCCGTACACCCCGAGCGCAGTGACGTCGCCGTCGCTCGACGGGGCGTGCCACCACTGCGCCGAGTATCCCCAGCCGTCGACGGGCAGCTCGCCCGGGGTCGAGATGCGCGCGATCCACGCCTCGGGCACGACCTGCGCGTCGCCGACGCGACCTCCGTCGAGCACGAGCCGACCGAGGCGGGCGAAGTCGCGCGCCGTGGCGTTGAGGCAGCAGAAGCCCTTCTCGACGCCGCCTTCGCGGTCGAGGTTCCAGGACGCGTCCGCCTCCGCGCCCATCGGCGTCCACAGGTCCTCCGCGACGATCTGCGCGAGCGGGCGCCCGTCGACGCGGGTGAGGATCATCGACAGCATCTGCGTGTCGATGCTGCGGTACTCGCCCCGCGTGCCGGGGGCGAACGACACCTCGCGGTGCTCCGCGACGTACCCCGGCAGATCGGTGCTGAGCAGCAGGCGCGCGGTGCCCGTGAACGGCCACCAGGGGTTGTAGTTCTCCGACACGTCGATGCCCGAGGCCATGTCGAGCAGGTCGTGCACGGTGATGTCGTCGTACGCGTCGCCCGTGCGCAGCTCGGGGAGCAGGTCCGTCATCCGGTCGTCCTCGGAGAGGATGCCGCGCTCGATCGCCTGGCCGATCAGCAGCGACACGACCGACTTCGCGACCGACCACGACGAGAGCCGTGTCCCGGCGTCGACCCCCTCGGCGTACCATTCGTGCACCAGCCGTCCGTCGTGCAGCACGACGAAGGCCCGCGTGTGCGTCTCGTCGAGCATCTCCTGCGGCGTGATCCGGCCGCCCTTCCAGGGCACCGTCGCAGGCAGTCCGGCGTCGGCGGCCGCCTCGAGAGGACGTGCGGGACCCGACGAGACGACCGGCCGTGCGGCGAAGTCGCCGCCCTGCTCCGACGGCTCGTGGGCCTGCAGACGGACCAGGTCGTGCGGCGGAGGTACGCGCAGCGCCGCGGCGCCCGCGTACGCGGCGCCGACGACGAGCGCGACAGCGGAGGCGAGCACCGCGAGCGCGGTGCGACGACCCCGGCGGGTCATGAGCGCCGCTCTCCGGTCGCGGAGCCGGCCGGCGCGGCGATGGACTGTACGGCGCGCCACAGCGCGGCGAGCAGAGACTCGAGCACGTCGTCGTCGGTGACCGCGGCGAGCGCCGGCAGGTGGGCGGCGATGGCGGGATGCGTCTGCGCGGAGACGCCGGCGTAGACGGCGCCCCACGCGAGCAGATCGTGCTGCCGCTGCGCCGCCGGCAGGAGCGCCTGGGTCGCGCGCATGCCCGCGTAGCCGAGCACGGCGTCGGCGATCATGCGCTGCTGGTGCGCGACCTGCTCCGGCGGCACGCCGGCCTCGTCGAGCGCCCGCAGGGTGAGCTCGACGACGTCGATCTCTGCAGGCCCGCCGGTCGTGCGGCCGGCGACGAGGGCGCCGATGCCCGCGTGCCGCACGAACACGCGGACGAGCGCCCGGGCCAGCGCCATCATGCGCTCGTGCGGCACGAGGTCCGTGGGCACCTCGTCGAGCGCCAGACGCAGCAGCCGGTCGCCGGCGGCGCGCAGCAGGGCGTCGTGATCGGCGAAGTGGCGCCAGATCGCGGAGCGGTCCACTCCCAGCGCGTCGCCGAGCGTGCGCCCGCTGAGGGGCGCGTCGTCGCCGCGCGCGGCCGCGGCGATCGCGGCATCGACGATGACGGCGGGAGCGAGGGTGCGGCGAGTCATGTCACCAAAGATGTCATCAGTGATGACATCTCGTCAAGCCGAGCCGATGTCGTCACCGTGCGGGATCATCGACGTGTGACCGCGACGACCGATCCGCCCCCGCGCCCCGCCCGCACGAGGAGACGACTGCATCCGGCGTGGTGGGTCGTCGTCGCGACGTTCGTGGCGCTGTTCGCCGCGGCGGGGTTCCGCGCCGCGCCCGGCGCGCTCATGGTGCCGCTGAACCAGGAGTTCGGCTGGTCGATGAGCACGATGTCGCTCGCCGTCAGCGTCAACCTGCTGCTCTACGGCCTCACGGCGCCGTTCGCGGCCGCGCTCATGGACAGGTTCGGCCTGCGCCGGGTCATCGCGACCGCGCTCGTGCTCGTCGCGCTCGGCGCCGCCGGGAGCATCGCGGTGACCGACTCGTGGCAGCTCATCGTGTTCTGGGGCGTGCTCATCGGGATCGGCACCGGGTCGATGGCCCTCGTGCTCGCCGCGACGATCGCCGGGCGCTGGTTCGTCGCGCGGCGCGGGCTCGTGATGGGCCTGCTCACGGCGGCATCCGCGACGGGACAGCTCGTGCTGCTGCCGCCCGTCGCTGCGCTGGCCGAGAACGTCGGCTGGCGTCCCGCCTCGCTCGTGATCGCGGGCGCGGCGCTGGCGGCCGTGCCGCTCGTGCTGCTCGTGATCCGCGACCATCCGGAGGACCGCGGAACGGTGCCCTACGGCGCCGACCCCGCGACCTACGTCGCGCCGCCGCGCGCCACGGGCGGAGCCGTGTCGCGCGCGCTCGAGGGGCTCGCGTTCGCCGCGCGCCATCGCTCGTTCTGGGCGCTCGCGATCGCCTTCGCCATCTGCGGCGCGACGACGAACGGGCTGGTCGGCGTGCACTTCATCCCGTCGGCCCACGACCACGGCATGCCCGCGACGACGGCGGCCGGGCTGCTCGCCCTGGTCGGCGTCTTCGACGTCGCCGGCACGATCGCCTCGGGCTGGCTGACCGACCGCTTCGACCCGCGCAAGCTGCTGGCCGCCTACTACGGGTTCCGCGGGGTGGGCCTGCTGGCGCTGCCCTGGCTGCTCGCCGACCACGTGCACCCGAGCATGTGGGTGTTCATCGTGGTCTACGGACTCGACTGGGTCGCGACCGTGCCGCCCACGGCGGTGCTGTGCCGCCGCATCTTCGGCGAGCGCGGGACCATCGTGTTCGGCTGGGTCTTCGCCGCGCACCAGGTCGGCGCCGCCGTGGCGGCGCTCACCGCGGGCGTCGTGCGCGACGCGTTCGGCGACTACACGCTCGCCTGGTGGGGCGGTGCGGCGCTGTGCGCGGTCGCCGCGGTGCTGTCGTTCCTCACGCGGCGCGGCACTGCGGGGAGATGACCGGTGCGGCGAGATAGGTTGGAGACGTGAAAGCCAGCCCCGCCGACCAGCGTCGCCTCCTCGACCTCGCCGAACTGGACGCCGCGATCCAGCGCGCCGACCATGCGCGCCGCAATCCCGCGCAGGCGGCGCGGGTGCAGGAGCTCATCGCCCAGCGCCAGACGCAGTCGGCCGAGCTGTCGCGCCTGCTCGGCGAGCGCGACGACGCCCAGGCCGAGCTGAAGCGCCTCGAGGCCGACGTCGCCCTCGTCGCGGCGCGCGTCGAGCGCGACCGTCAGCGCCTCGCGACGACCTCGAACCCGAAGGACGCCCAGGGGCTGGAGCACGAGCTCGCGTCGCTCGCCAAGCGCACGTCCGACCTCGAGGACGCCGAGCTGGTCGTCATGGAGCGGCTCGAAGAGGCGGATGCCGCGGTGGCGGCGCAGCAGGCCGTGATCGCCACGACCAACGAGGAGGGCGCCCGGCTGAGCGCCGAGGCGAAGGCGTCCGTGGCCGAGGCGACCGCGCTGCACGAGCAGGCCACGCGCGACCGCGGCGCGATCGCGCAGTCGATCGCCGCCGACCTGCTCGCGCAGTACGAGCGGATCGCCGCGCGCGGCACCGGTGCGGGGCTGCTCGCGCGCCGCACGTGCGGCGGATGCCACATGGTGCTGTCGGGAAGCGACCTGCGCGGGCTCGCGGAAGCGGCCGACGACGACGTCGTCCTGTGCCCCGAGTGCGGCTGCATCCTGGTGCGCACCGAGGAATCCGGGCTGTGACGCGGGCGGCGCGATGAGCGCGCCGCCGTGGACGATCGTCGCGCGCGACGACGACGGAGCCGTGCTCGTCACGGTCGACGGGCGCGGTGCCGAGCAGGCGCGCCGGCGCGTCGCCCTCGCCGAACTGCCGTCGGCGCTCGGCGACGACGTGCGGCCGGTGTGGAACGACACCGCGCAGTGGTATCCCGCACTGCTCGACGCCGGCATGACGCTGGCGCGGTGCCGCGATCTCCGGCTGAGTCACGCCATCCTCCGCGACAGCGCCCTGGTGGACGCGCCGCCGCTGCGCGCGGCCACGGCGTGGGACGCCGGGCCGAGCACGGTGTCCGGCGCGCCGTCGCCCGCGCTGTTCGAGCTCGACGAGCTCGCGCCCGGGATCCCCGACCGCGTCGACGAGGTGCTCGCGGAGTTCGCCCGCCAGCAGGCGGCCGTCGACGGATCGCGCGACCCCGGCCGGCTGCGCCTGCTGCTCGCCGCGGAGTCGGCCGGCGCCCTCGTCGCCGCCGAGCTGCACGCCGCGGGGGTGCCGTGGGATCGCGGCGTGCACGAGGCGATCCTCACCGACGTGCTGGGCGGGCGGCCCGGCCCCGGGTCGCACGCACCGCGCGCGGAGGAGCTCGCGACACGCATCCGCGAGCTGCTCGGCGATCCGCAGGCGAGCCTGGACTCGCAGCCGAAGCTGCTGCGGGCGCTGCATCGCGTCGGGGTGCTCGCCTCGTCGACGAGCCGGTGGGAGCTCGCCGAGCACGATCATCCCGTCGTCGCACCGCTGCTGGAGTACAAGAGGCTCACGCGCCTGGAATCGGCGAACGGGTGGAACTGGCTCGACGAATGGGCCGGCGGCGGGCGGTTCCGCCCCGTCTACGTGCCGGGCGGGGTCGTGACCGGGCGCTGGGCCTCGTCGGGCGGCGGCGCGCTGCAGCTTCCGCGGCAGCTCCGGCCCGCCGTGCGCGCCGACGAGGGCTGGCTGCTCGTCGTCGCCGACGTCGCACAGCTCGAGCCGCGCGTGCTCGCCGCGATGTCGGGCGATCTCGCGCTCGCGGACGCGGCGCGCGGCACCGACCTGTACCAGGGCATCGTCGCATCAGGGGTGGTGGGCACGCGCCAGGAGGCGAAGATCGCCGTGCTCGGGGCGATGTACGGCGGCACGACCGGCGACAGCGGCCGGCTCGTCCCCGCGCTGCGGCGGGCCTATCCTCGCGCGATGGCGCTCGTCGACGAGGCCGCGCGCGTGGGGGAGGAGGGCGGCGTCGTCTCGACGTGGCTCGGCCGGTCGGCCCCGCCTCCGCCGGCCTCGTGGCACCGGGTGCAGCAGCGCGCCGCGGATCCCGACGCCGACGACGCCGATCGCGCCCGCGCCGTGCGGGCCGCGCGCGACCGCGGCCGGTTCACGCGCAACTTCGTCGTGCAGGGCACGGCGGCGGAGTGGGCCCTGGCCTGGCTCGCCGACCTGCGCGGCCGCCTCGCGGCGCTGCCGGTCGTGCCCGAGGACCGGCGTGCGCCGCTGTCGGGCGTCGCGCTCGGCGGCCGCGCGCATCTCGCGTTCTTCCTGCACGACGAGATCGTGCTGCACGCGCCGGAGGAGCAGGCCGAGCTCGCGGCGCAGGCCGTGCGCGATGCCGCGGACGCCGCGACCCGCCTGCTCTTCGGCACGTTCCCCGTCGACTTCCCGCTCGACCTGCGCATCTCGCGCGATGCCGGCAAGGCGCTTCTAGAATGAGGGGACGAATGGGTCGGCTGGACGGTCGCGTGGCGGGTCACCGCACCGAGGAACGTCCGGGCTCCGCAGGGCAGGGCGGTGGGTAACACCCACCCGGAGCAATCCGCGAGACAGTGCCACAGAGAGCAGACCGCCGGGGCGCGAGCCCCGGTAAGGGTGAAAGGGTGGTGTAAGAGACCACCGGGATCGTGGTGACACGATCCGCAGGGCAAACCTCGCCCGGAGCAAGGCCAGACAGGGGATGCCGACGCGGCCCGCCGAGTCCCCGGGTAGGCCGCTGGAGCGCCGCGGCAACGCGTCGCCGAGAGAGATGACCGTCGAAGGGGCGTCAGCCCCGGAACAGAACCCGGCGTACAGGCCGGCCCATTCGTCCCCGCTCCAGGCGGCCCTGCCCCGGAGCGTCGCGTCTCACGAGGCCGAGAGCGCCGCGGCGCCGATGATGCCGGCGTTGTTGCGGTGCACCGCCGGCACGATCGGCGTCTTCAGGTCGAGCAGCGGAAGGAACTTGTCGGCGTGCTTGGACACGCCGCCGCCGACGATGAACAGGTCGGGGCTGAGCAGGAACTCCAGGTGCGAGTAGTACCACTGCAGGCGCGGCGCCCAGTCGGCGAACGACAGCTCCTCGCGCTCCATCGCCGAATAGGCCGCCCAGCGCTCCGCGTCGCCCTCGAGGCCGCTCTTCTCCAGGTGGCCCAGCTCGCAGTTGGGGATCAGCCGGCCGTCGTGGAGCAGCGCGGTGCCGATGCCGGTGCCGAGCGTCGTCAGCATGACGAGCCCCTCGACGTCGCGCGCGGCGCCGTAGCGCTGCTCGGCGACGCCGGCGACGTCGGCGTCGTTGGCGAAGTGGATCTCGCGGCCCAGTCCCTCCTCGAAGAACGTCTCGGCGTCGAAGCCGATCCAGGTCTTCGCGACGTTCGCCGCCGACATCGTGCGACCGCGCTTGACGATCGCCGGGAAGGCCACGCCGAGCGGGACGTCGTCGTCGGTCACGCCGATCGTCTCGAGCACGATCTTGACCGCGGCGAGCACGTCGTCGGGCTCGGCGCCCTTCGGCGTCGGCACTTTGATCCGCTTCGTCAGGAGCTGTCCCGACTCGAGATCGACCAGGGCTCCCTTGATGCCCGTCCCACCGATGTCCACACCCACGGCGCGCGTTGCGTTCGTCATGCCAGAGAGCCTAGTCAGCAACCGGCCCGCGCTGACTAGGATCGCAGGAAGAACATCCCGTTCGCGCCCCGCGGGCGGCCGGCAGCAAGGAGCACCCCATGGGCGGCGAGGAGAAGTACTGGTACAACCTCACGACGGGCGCCGTCGAGCGAGGGTTCGAGTCGCCCTCGGTGGAGCGCGCCGGCCCGTTCGACACCGCCGAGGAGGCGGCGCGCGCGCCCGAGGTGATCGCGGAGCGGTCGCGGGCGTGGGCCGAGGAGGAGGCGCGCGAGGACGCGTGGGGCTCGGGCGGCGCGACGGGCGGAAAGGACGCCGAAGGCCGATAGTCTGAGAGTCAGTTCCGCGTCGGAGAGGGTGCCATGGACAAGCAGCGTGATTTCGTCCTGCGAATGATCGAGGAGCGAGGCGTGAAGTTCGTGCGCCTCTGGTTCACGGATGTCATCGGCACCCTGAAATCCGTCGCGATCGCGCCGGCCGAGGTCGAGGGGGCGTTCGCCGAGGGGCTGGGCTTCGACGGCTCCGCCATCGAGGGCCTCACGCGCTCGTACGAGTCCGACCTGCTCGCGCACCCCGACCCGACGACGTTCCAGACGCTGCCGTGGCGCGGCGAGGTCGACCCGACCGCCCGCATGTTCTGCGACATCACGACGCCCGACGGGCAGCCCGCGGTCGCCGATCCGCGCAACGTGCTCAAGCGCAGCCTCGCGCGCGCGGCCGAGGCGGGCTTCACGTTCTACACGCATCCCGAGATCGAGTTCTACCTGCTGAAGTCGTCGTCGTACGGCCCCGACGGCCCGGAGCCGGTCGACTCGGCCGGCTACTTCGACAACGTGCCGGGCGGCACGGCGCACGACTTCCGCCGGCGCTCGGTGCGCATGCTCGAAGATCTCGGCATCTCCGTCGAGTACAGCCACCACGAGGGCGGCCCGGGGCAGAACGAGATCGACCTGCGCTACGCCGACGCCCTCGCGACCGCGGACAACATCATGACCTTCCGCACGGTCGTCAAGGAGGTCGCGATCGAGCAGGGCGTCTACGCGACGTTCATGCCCAAGCCGATCAGCGGCCAGCCGGGCAGCGGCATGCACACGCACATGTCGCTGTTCGAGGGCGACACGAACGCGTTCTACCAGGAGGGCGCGCAGTACCAGCTCTCGCAGACCGGCCGGCAGTTCATCGCGGGCCTGCTCCGCCACGCCAACGAGGTCGCCGCCGTGACGAACCAGTTCGTCAACTCCTACAAGCGGCTCTGGGGCGGCGACGAGGCGCCGAGCTTCATCTGCTGGGGTCACAACAACCGTTCCGCCCTCGTGCGCGTGCCGATGTACAAGCCGGGCAAGGGGCAGTCGGTGCGCGTCGAGTACCGTGCGCTCGACTCGGCGGCCAACCCGTATCTCGCGTTCGCCCTGCTGCTGGCGGCCGGTCTCAAGGGCATCGAGGAGGGGTACGAGCTGCCCCCCGAGGCGGAGGACAACGTCTGGTCGCTGACGGAGTCGGAGCGGCGCGCGCTCGGCTACAAGCCGCTGCCGGCGAGCCTCGACCAGGCTCTCGCAGCGATGGAGGAGTCGGAGCTGGTCGCCGAGACGCTCGGCGAGCAGGTCTTCAACTACGTGCTCCTGAACAAGCGCCGCGAGTGGCAGGAGTACCGTGCTCAGGTCACCCCGTTCGAGCTGAAGAGCAACCTGGAGATGCTCTGAGCACGCCATGACCCGAGAACGCGCGTCATCGCGGACGCTTCTGGCACGGCTGGGCTTCGGCGACCTGACACGCGCCGACGAGCTGCTGACCGAGCTCACGGAGCTGATCGGACGCGATCGCGAGGAGATCCTCGCGCACGCCGAGCTCGCCGCCGACCCCGACGCCGTGCTCGAGGCGCTCGTGAAGGTGGCCCGGCGCGACGGCGACGTCGTGGGATACGCGGTGGCCCGACGGGGGGCGTCCCTCTGGCGCCTGCTCGGCGCCTCGCGGGGGTTCGCCGACTTCTACCTGCGCAACCCGGCCGAGCTCGCGCACCTCGCCGACGGCGACACCACCCTGCCGAGCGAGCAGGAGCTGCGCGACGAGCTGCGCGACGCGGTCGGGGCCGGCGACGACGGCTTCGCCGAGAGCGGCGCGGAGGAGGCGTGTGTCGCCCTGCGGGTGCGATACCGTCGCCTGCTCGCGCGCATCGCCGTGTTCGACCTCTCCGCGCCGTCGGCCGTCGACGTGCTCGCGGACGTCGCGGCGTGCCTCGCGGATGCCGCGGGAGCGGCCCTCGACGCGTCGCTGCACGTCGCGCGCACGAAGGTGTCGTCGAGCGGCGCGGGCATCGGGCTCTTCCCCCGCGACCAGGTGGCGGCGACCGAGCTCGCCATCATCGGCATGGGCAAGACCGGCGCACGCGAGCTCAACTACGTCAGCGACGTCGACGTGATCTTCGTCGGCGGCGCCGACGACGCGACGATCGAGTCGCTCGGCGAGAGCAGGGTCATCGACATCGCGACACGGCTCGCCGTGCAGACGATGCGCGGCATCAGCGACATCGAGCGCGAGCCGCCGCTGTGGGAGGTCGATCCCAACCTGCGCCCCGAGGGCAAGCAGGGCGCGCTCGTGCGCAGTCTCGACTCGCACATCGCCTACTACGAGCGCTGGGCGAAGAGCTGGGAGTTCCAGGCGCTGCTCAAGGCACGGCCCATCGCGGGCGACGTCGAGCTCGGCGAGCGCTACGTCGCCGCCGTGCAGCCCAAGGTGTGGACGAGCGCGGCCCGCGAGAACTTCGTCGACAGCGTGCAGCGCATGCGCGAGCGCGTCACCGACCACATCCCGGCCGACGACGTCGCCCACCAGATCAAGCTCGGACCCGGCGGCATCCGCGACATCGAGTTCACGGTGCAGCTGCTGCAGCTCGTGCACGGGCTCTCCGACGACACGATCCGCCAGCGCGGCACGCTGCCCGCGCTCGAGGCCCTGGTCGCGGAGGGCTACGTGGGCCGTGCCGAGGGCGCGACGTTCGCGCAGGACTACCGCACGCTGCGGGTGCTCGAGCACCGCATGCAGCTCGCCGGCCTGCGTCGCACGCACCTCATGCCCCGCGACGACGAGGGGCGGCGCGTCCTCGCGCGCGCGTCGGGTCTGGCCGACTCGGGCGAGGCCGTGTGGGAGCTGTGGGAGCAGATCAAGCGCGAGGTGCGCGAGATCCACGTGCGCCTCTTCTACCGGCCGCTGCTGTCGGCCGTCGCGGCACTCCCGGCCGACGAGCAGACGCTCTCGCCGCAGCAGGCGCACGACCGTCTCGCGGCCATCGGCTTCCGCGATCCCGCGGGCACGCTGCGCCACATGGGCGCGCTGACCGAGGGGCTCAGCCGCAAGGCGTCGATCCAGCGGCACCTCATGCCGGTCATGATCCGGTGGTTCGCCGACGGCGTCGACCCCGACTACGGCCTGCTCGCGTTCCGGCGCGTGAGCGACCGGCTGGGGGACACCCCGTGGTTCCTCCGCATCCTGCGCGACTCCTCGGGCGCCGCCGAGCGGCTGACGAGGGTGCTGTCGGGATCGCGCTACGTCGGGGAGCTCATGGAGTGGATCCCCGACTCCGTCGCCTGGCTCGACGCCGAGGAGCAGCTGCAGCCGCGCAGCGGCGTGCAGCTGGAGGAGGAGGCCCGCGCGATCCAGGGACGCCACCAGACGATCCGGGACGCGATGAAGGCCGTGCGCGTGCTGCGCCGGCGCGAGCTGCTGAGACTGGCCCTGACGAGCCTGATCGGCCGGATCACGATCGACGACCTCGCCGAGGCGCTGACCACGATCAGCGAGGTCACGATCCAGGCGACCCTGCGCGCCGTGCGCCGCGAGGTCGTGCCTCCCGAGGATGCCGCGCTGCAGTTCGCCGTCGTCGCGATGGGCCGGTTCGGCGGGTCGGAGCTCGGGTTCGGCTCGGACGCCGACGTGCTCTACGTCTACGATCCGAACGGGATCGATCCCGAGCGCGCGCACCAGCTCTCCCAGCGTCTCGTCGCGGGCCTGCGCGAGCACTCCGACGATCCGCGCCTGCCGTTCGAGCTCGACGCCGATCTGCGACCGGAGGGCCGCAACGGGCCGCTCGTGCGCTCCATCGAGTCCTATGCGTCGTACTACGAGCGCTGGTCGCTGTCGTGGGAGGCGCAGGCGCTGCTGCGGGCGCGGGGCGTGGCGGGCAGCGTGACCCTGATCGACCGGTTCATGCGGCTCGCCGACACGGTGCGCTACCCGGAGAACATCGCCGTCGGCGATCTGCGCGAGATCAAGCGCATCAAGGCGCGGGTGGAGAGCGAGCGCCTGCCGCAGGGCGTGGATCGCTCGCGGCATCTCAAGCTCGGCCCGGGCGGCCTGAGCGACGTCGAATGGCTGGTGCAGTCGCTGCAGCTCGCACACGCCGACCGGGTGCCGGGCCTGCGCACGACGTCGACGCTCGGCGCGCTGGAGGCGGCCCGCGAGGCGGGGCTCGTGCCCGACGCCGCGGCCGAGCGGCTCGCGACGGCGTGGCGGCTCGCCAGCCGGCTCCGCTCGGCGAACACGCTGCTGTCGGGGCAGACGAGCGACGTGCTCCCGACCGATCGCGCGAAGCTCGACGGCATCGGCCGGCTGCTCGACTACCCGCCGCGGTCGGCGACCCTCGTCGAGGAGGACTGGCTGCGCGCCGCCCGCCGCGCCCGCCGCGTGTTCGAGAAGCTCTTCTACGGTTGAGTCGTGCCGGGTCAATGCGAAGCGTTGACGCGGCACGACTCAAGATCGAGTGCCGGCGCACAGCGCCGGCGTACCGAGATCTCACAGTTCCACGCGGAGGATTCCACACCGCACCCGAGATCTCACAGTTCCGCGCGGAGGATTCCACACCGCACCCCATACCTCACGCCACCCCCATTGGCATCCCTCCCGAAGCTGAGGCACAGTGGAAGCCATGAGCACGCGGACCATCGGCATCGTCTGGAACCCCTCGAAGCTCGACGGCGACGGCCTGCGGGCCGTCGTCGACGACGTGTTCGGCGCGGACGCCGACGTGCGCTGGTGGGAGACGAGCGAGGACGACCCGGGCGCGGGGATGGCTGCCGAGGCCGTCGCCGGGGGCTGCGCGCTCGTGCTCGCCGTCGGCGGGGACGGCACCGTGCGTGCGGTCGCGGAGTCGCTCGCCGGCTCCGACGCCGAGCTCGCGATCGTGCCCCAGGGCACGGGCAACCTGCTCGCCCGCAACCTGGGCGTGCCGCTCGGCGACCTCCGCGCCGCACTGGAACGCGCCCGCGACGGGGACGCGCGTCCGATCGACCTGGGCTGGGTGTCGTACGACGGCGACGAGGGCACGATCGAGCGTGCGTTCGCCGTCATGATCGGGTTCGGGCTCGACGCGCACATGCTGGTGCAGACCGACGACGACCTGAAGGAGAAGGCCGGATGGCTCGCCTACGTCGAGGCCCTCGGACGGGCCGTGTCCGCGACCGATCTCGTGCCCCTGACGCTCGCCGTCGACGGGGGCGAGCCGCGTGAGGTCGAGGCGCACACGGTGCTGGTCGGCAACTGCGGCACGATCCAGGGCGGGCTCGCGATCCTGCCCGCGGCCGAGGTCGACGACGGCCTGCTCGACGTGCTCGTCGTGACCTCCGACGGCGTCGTACAGTGGCTCGACACGGTGCGCTCGGTCGTCTGGGACAACGGCATCAAGCGGCTCTTCGGCGGTCGTGACGAGGCCGTCAGCACCGACTCGACAGAGCATCTGTCGACCACGTCGATCGACGTCGTCCTCAGCGCGCCGCAGCCCTTCGAGATCGACGGCGAGGAGGTCGGCGAGATCTCGGCGTTCCGGGCCCGCGTCCAGCCCGGCGCGCTGCGCGTGCGCTGACGATGGAGGCGACGGAACGGGGTTCGCGCGGGTCTCTCGCGCCCTTCGTCGTGTTCGCCGTGCTCGGGGTGCCGGCCATGTTCGTCGTGTGGACCTGGTACGGCCTGTCGTTCTTCGAGGAGATGACCGAGCAGCCGAAGGCGCTGGCTGCCGGCACGACGATGGAGGGGCAGGGCATGCTGTTCGGCCTGCCGCCGCTCATCGTCGCCCATGTCGTCGGTCTGCTCGTCCTCGGCGGCTTCGCGCGTCGCGCGGCGCGTCCGGGGCGGCGGGCGATGGTCTGGGCCGTTATCGCGGTGGCGGCGGCCTCCGTCGCCGGCATCCTGCTCGCTCAGCTGGTCTGGGAGGGGCGCCTGTTCGAGATGGGCGCGAACTCGCCGCCCCCGTACGTGCCGTGAGCGTGCCGCCTGCCTGCTTGGCAGGAGCGACGACCGCCGCCGCCTCTGGACTCCGCAGGAGCTTGCCGACGACACGGGCATCCCCGTCAGGACGCTCGCGGACCGGCGGACGGAACCCGCGCGGAGCAGGGGTCTCGGATTGCCGTTCGTCGCACAACGTCCGCGACCGCGATGAGGATGTCGAGGCGTTCATCGCAGGGCGGCTCATGGTCCCGATGGACAGGGCGGCCGACTGATGGCGCGGCCGAAGCGCGCGCTCGGCGGGAACTCGGAGCGGAAGCGGCATATCCGAAACGACACCGTGTCCACGATCCGGGGTCAAGGCCTCATCCTGACCACCCATCGGCGAAACCTCTAATGTAAGTGCATGTATAACTTGTTGCTGAGGTTGTCCGCGCTCGATGCCGACGCCGCAAGCGCTCTTCGGGTTATCGGCTTCTTCGATGCATTGATCGCGCAACAGGCGGATGTCGCGACGGTGTTGCGACATACTGCAGAACTCGCCGAGGCTCCGGCAGGAATCCGGACCGCGGACGGCATTCTCAGCCAGATCGCCGAGCCCGGGGGGCTTCTGCGCGCGGGGGACCCTCCGCCCGACGCAGCCCTCCACCGCTTGGCCACAGGCGACGAACTGTGGCTCGACCGGGCGGGTGCGCCACTGCCGCTGGATGAGCTGGTCATCGAACGGTTCGGGCTGGCGGTGACTGCGGCGCTGGGGAGGAGCCGGGAGCACCAGATCGCTGAGTCGGATCCCGAGACACTGGTGCAGCAGGCCCTTCGTCCCGGTCTGCCCGACGCGGATCGGCACAGGTTGGTCCGTCGTCTCGGCCTTGACCCGGCTCGCGCCATCCGGGTGCTCGCCGTGATCGGTTCCTCCGACGCCGCTGCCGACATCTCCGCGCAGCTGAAGCCGGCACGGCATGGGGACATCGGCAAGGTGACGGCGATCGTCACCTCGGCGGCGATCGACAACCGCACGATCAGAGTGCCCGTCGGTGCGCGCTTCGGAACCTCGACCGCCCGCGACGCCGATGGCCTGCCCACGGCGTGGCGACAGGCCCAAGCCGCATTGCGGCTCAGCCTGCCCAGCACCCATCCGAAGCCCCCGTACGAGATGGAGGAAGCGGCGATCGTGCGTTACGGGCAGATGGGTGCGATCGCCGCCGTCATAGAGCGCCTGCCGAAGGCGGCTTTGGCGGACATCCCGGACGTCGATGCGCTGGATCGGCTGGCCGCGGAGCTCGGTGGCGAGGACATGATCAGGACTCTCGAGGCAGTCGCAGCGACCAAGTCGTTCCGCCGCGCCGCGGTGATGCTGCATCTGCACCACAATTCGGTGGGGCACCGCGTGACGCGGGCGGAAAAGGTGCTGGGATTTCGCATCTCGGACAAGTACGGGCACGCCCGGTTGATGGTCGCGATCATCCTGCAGCGCCTGCGCAACTCCATCGATCTGTTCTGACTCGCCGCGCCTTGTGACATATGGCGCACCGCCTGGTCGATGCTGCGCCAAACGACCCGTGACACGTATCGCGGCGCCTCATAGCCTGAAAGAGGTTTCGACAGCAACGTGGCTATCTCTCGGAGGAGACCGTGCGGATGACGTATCGCCTGGATCCAGAACTGGTGCCTTGGATCTCAATGCTGCCGCAGGTGAGCCTTCACGACATCGCCGCCGCCAGGCGAGAGCTGGCCGCGTCGCTGGGCGCGTTTCGCAGTGCGCCACCGACCGGCGACGTGCGCGTCGAGGATCGGTTCATTCCCGGTCCCATCGGTGCTCGGGACATCCGCGCCCGCATCTACACGCCGGCAGACCTTCCCGGTCCGCTCCCTGGCATGCTCTACCTCCACAGCGGCGGCTTCGTGCTCGGCAGCATCGACTATGAGGACCACGCCATCTCGACCATCGCCGACGGGGCGGGCGCGGTGGTGGTGGCCGTCGACTACCGGCTGGCGCCCGAGAACCCGTATCCGGCCGGGATGGAGGACTGCTATGCGGCCTTGATCTGGATGGCCGAGAACGCCGCTCTGCTCGACATGGACCCCGACCGGATCGGGGTCGGCGGCGCCAGCGCCGGCGGCGGACTCGCGGCGGGAGTCGCGCTGCTGAGCCGGGACCGCAACGGGCCGCGGCTGTGCCTGCAGTACCTGGACGCCCCCGAGCTGGACGACCGTATGACGACCCCCTCGATGACCGCCTACACCGACACGCCGGTCTGGACCCGGCTCCACACGCAGCTCTCCTGGGAGGCCTATCTGGCGGGCGCGGATGCTGACGGCTACGCCGCGCCCGCCCGGATGGCAGACCTGTCCGGGCTTCCGCCCGCCTACATCGGCGTGTGCCAGTTCGATCCACTGCGCGATGAGGCGATCGACTACGCGCAACGCCTGGCCCAGTCCGGCACTCCCACCGAGCTGCACCTGTACCCGGGGGCGTTCCACGGCTCCTGGCTCGTCACGGAGGCCGCAGTCTCCCGACGGATGGTCGACGACACCGTCCAACGGATTCGGGCACTGCTGAACCAGCCCACCGCGCACTCGTAGTCACTCCGCCGACACTCACGCTGTCCCCGCTGCACCCGCAGCACCCGTCGCTTTAGGGCGACGGTTTGAAGTGCCCAAAGAAAGGTCCACCATGGCAATCGACGAGGCAACGGCCGGATTCCTGGCCCAGATGGCCGCGCAGGGCGGCCCGCCCCTGCACGAGCTCGCACCCGCTGACGCACGTCAGATGATCGCGATGCTGACTCAGCTCTCGGGCCCGGGTCCCGACGTGGCGTCCGTCTCGGACCACACGCTGAGCACCCCGGACGGGGGCTCGTTCGCGATCCGGGTGCTCACACCGGAGCTCCCCAAGGCGGTCGTCGTCTACTACCACGGTGGCGGCTGGGTCCTCGGTGACATTCCGCAGGTCGACAACCTGGGCCGGCAGCTGGCCTTGCGCACGGACTCCACCGTCGTCCTGGTGGACTACCGGCTGGCGCCCGAGCACCGATACCCGATCGCGGTGGAGGACGCCTGGCAGGCGCTCACCTGGGTCGAGGAGAACCTCGACTCGATCGCCGGCGGGACGGTGCCGATCATCGTCGCGGGCGACTCGGCGGGGGGCAATCTGGCAGCGATCGTGGCCCAGCGTTCTCGCGACCGGTCGGGCCCGCCCGTCGCCCTGCAAGTGCTCATCTATCCGGTCACCGACGCCGACCTGAACACGCCCTCGTACCTGGCCGCCGAGAACCAGCTCATGCTGTCCAAAGACTCGATGATCTGGTTCTGGGACCACTACGCCGATGAGAGTCGTCGAGCTGAGCCGGACGCCTCGCCGCTGCGAGCAACGGATCTGTCCGGTCTGCCGCCGGCAGTGGTGCTGATCGCTGAGCACGACGTGCTGCGCAGCGAGGGCGAAGCCTACGCCGAGGCACTGGAGTCGGCGGGAGTCTCGGTCCGGCAGCGACTCTTCGAGGGTCAGATGCACGGCTTCTTCACGATGGTCAACATCCTCCCCGGCGCCGCCGCGGGATTGGACTACGTCGCTGACGCCATCAACGCGTCGATCGCCCCGCAGTCCGCAAACCTCTGAACGCAAGCACGGATGAAACAAGGAGAGCAGTCAATGGTGACTGAGACAGCAACTACTACGAGCCCCGCAGCCGACATCGACCAAGGCGACTATGACGTCGTCATCATCGGCGCCGGGTTCGGCGGCCTGGCCATGCTCCGCCGAGTGCGTGAGCTCGGCCTGTCCACGGTGGCGTTCGAGCGCGCCCCGGACGTCGGCGGGACCTGGTACTGGAACGCCTACCCCGGTGCTCGCTGCGACGTGGAGAGCCTGCAGTACAACTACTCCTTCGATCCCGAGCTGCGAACGGAGTATCAGAGCAAGTGGCCGGAGCGGTACTCCCAGCAGCCGCAGATCCTCGAGTACGCCCGGCACGTCGCCGACCGCTACAACCTGCGTGGCGACATCCGCTTCGAACGGACAGTGACCCGGGTCTCCTGGGACGAGGACGCAAGGAAGTGGACGATCGTGACCGATCGGGGCGATCGGGTGACCTGCACCTTCGTGCTCACCGCGGTGGGCTGCCTGTCCGACTCGAAGATCCCCGGCATCCCCGGCGTCGACGACTTCCAGGGGGAGTCGTGCCACACCGGCCGTTTCCCGCACGAAGGCGTGAACTTCAGCGGAAAGCGCGTCGTGCAGATCGGCACCGGCTCCTCGGGGGTGCAGATCGCGCCGGTGCTCGCGCGGACCGCAGCGCACTTGACCATCCTGCAGCGGACGCCGCAGTACTCGGTGCCTGCCGGAAACGTCCCGATGACCCCAGAGTTCGTTGCGCAGTCGCTCAAGGCGATCGAACAGGCCAAGGCCGCGATGGCCGAACGGCCGATGGTCCGCAGGCTCTGGGAGTCGTTGTCGACCAAGAGCATCTTCGACGACACACCAGAGGAACGGCAGGCCTACCTTGAGGCGCTCTGGGTCAGCGCCGGTGCGTACTTCCCGTTCGGCTACAGGGACACGATGACCGACCCCGCGGCGAACGAGATCATCTCCGAGTTCGCGCGGGACAAGATCCGTTCGATCGTCAAGGATCCCGAGACCGTGCGGAAGCTGCTCCCGACCTATCCGATGGGGACCAAGCGTCAGATCGTCGACACCGGCTACTTCGAGATCTTCAACGAGTCGCATGTGGACCTCGTGGACGTGCACGCCGATCCGATCGAACGGATCGTCCCCGAAGGCGTCCAGCTGGCCAGCGGCAAGGTGATCGAAGCCGACATCATCGTGTACGCCACCGGTTTCGACGCCATGACCGGTCCGCTCCTCGGGCTCAACATCATCGGCGTGGACGGGCAGCGTCTCCAGGACGCCTGGGAAGCCGGTCCGCAGACCTATCTCGGCTTGTCGACGCACGGGTTTCCCAACCTGTTCATGCTGACCGGCCCCGGCAGCCCGTCGGTGCTGAGCAACGTCATCGAGGCCATCGAGCAGCACGTGGACTGGCTGACCGATCTGCTGAGCCATCTGCGCGACAAGGGGGTCGACCGGATCGAGGCTGAGCTGCGGCCGCAGACGACGTGGACGCAGCACGTGACGGACATGGCGAACGAGTCGCTGTGGCCGAAGGCCGACTCCTGGTATCTGGGCGCCAACATCCCCGGCAAACCGCGGGTGTTCATGCCCTACATCGGTGGCAGCGCCCTCTATCAGTCCGAGATCGACGACGTCGCGGCGAAGGAGTACGAAGGCTTCACGCAGTCACCGAGCCGGATGCCGGTGGCAGCGGGCTGACGCTCACGGTCGTCCGTGAACGGCCAGAAGATGGACTGAGCCCCACACGGCGATCGCCGTGTGGGGCTCAGTCCATCTCGGGCCTCGGAGACCGGGAGTGCGGTCCCCAAGAAACCTCTCGGGATCAGACCCCGAAGTAGAGCTCGTACTCGAACGGGTGCGGGCGCGCGTTCATCGGCTGGATCTCGTTCGCGATCTTGTACTCGATCCACGTCTCGATCAGCTCGGGGGTGAACACGTTGCCGCGCGTGAGGAACTCGTTGTCGGCGCGCAGCGCCTCGAGCGAATCGAGCAGCGAGTTCGGCACCTGCGGGATGTTCTTGGCCTCCTCGGGCGGCAGCTCGTAGAGGTCCTTGTCGACCGGCTCGTGCGGCTCGATGCGGTTGACGATGCCGTCGATGCCGGCCATCAGCTGCGCCGCGAAGGCGAGGTACGGGTTGCCCGAGGCGTCGGGGGCGCGGAACTCGATGCGCTTGGCCTTCGGGTTCGAGCCCGTGATCGGGATGCGCACCGCGGCCGAGCGGTTGCCCGCCGAGTAGACGAGGTTGACGGGAGCCTCGTAGCCCTTGACGAGACGCTTGTACGAGTTCATCGTCGGGTTCGTGAACGCCAGCACCGCGGGGGCGTGGGCCAGCAGGCCGCCGATGTACCAGCGCGCCGTGTCGGAGAGCTGGGCGTAGCCGCGCTCGTCGAAGAACAGCGGCTTGCCGTCGAGCCACAGCGACTGGTGCGTGTGCATGCCCGAGCCGTTGTCGCCGAACAGGGGCTTGGGCATGAAGGTCGCGACCTTGCCCCACTCCTGCGCCGTGTTCTTGACGATGTACTTGAACTTCAGGATGTCGTCGGCGGCGTGCACCATCGTGTCGAACTTGTAGTTGATCTCGGCCTGGCCGCCGGTGCCGACCTCGTGGTGGGCGCGCTCGAGCTCGAGGCCCGCATCGATGAGCTTCAGCGAGATGTCATCGCGCAGGTCGGCCTGCTTGTCGACGGGGGAGACGGGGAAGTAGCCGCCCTTGTACGGGGTCTTGTTGCCCAGGTTGCCGCCCTCTTCGACGCGGCCCGTGTTCCACGCGCCCTCCTCCGAGTCGACGAAGTAGAAGCTCTGGTTCTGCTTCACGTCGTAGCGCACGTCGTCGAAGATGTAGAACTCGGCCTCGGGGGCGAAGAACGCCGTGTCGGCGATGCCGGTCGACGCGAGGTACTTCTCGGCCTTCTTGGCGACCTGGCGCGGGTCCTTGTGGTAGATCTCGCCCGTGCGCGGGTTGTAGATGTCGAAGAGCATGATGAGCGTCTTCGCCTCGCGGAACGGGTCGATGTACGCGGTCGACACGTCCGGGATCAGCTGCATGTCCGACTCGTGGATGTTCGCGAAGCCGCGGATCGAGGAGCCGTCGAACAGCTGGCCGACGGTGAAGAAATCCTCGTCGACGGTCGAGGCCGGGATGTTGAAGTGCTGCTGCACACCGGGAAGATCCGTGAAACGGATGTCGAGGAACTTGACGTCCTCGTCCTTGATGTACTTCAGTACCTCGGATGAATCTTTGAACATGGACTCTCCAGGATCGGGGCGGAACTTCGCCTGTGCACGCCGTGCATGGTCGTGTCGGCGTGCCAGAACTGATTCGACCGTACCGGGGAGCCATATCTCTTGGGTATCGCGAATGTTTCGGGCGTGTTACACGGGACGGATAGGCTGGGTCGGTGAGCGTAGCGGACGGTGAGAGCTCTTATCCGGGCGAGCGGCTGGGTCTGCCCGTGTCGGGCCCGAACAGCATCGCGCGGCCGGGTCGCCGCATCGCGGCGCTCGTGATCGACTGGGCCGCGGCGGTCGTGATCTCGATCGCGTTCTTCTCGTACGACTCGTTCGCGACGCTGCTGATCTTCGTGGTCGTGCAGATCGTGTTCATCCCGACCGTGGGCGGCAGCCCGGGGCACCGCCTGCTGGGCATGCGGGTCGTGCGTCTCGACGGCGCCTGGCCGGGGCTCTGGCGCCCCGTCGTGCGCACGGCGCTGCTCGCGCTCGTGATCCCCGCCGTGATCTGGGACCCGGATCAGCGCGGGCTGCACGACAAGGCCGCCGGCACCATCCTGCTGCGCACCTCGTAGGGCAGGTCTCAGCGCGGGCGCGGCGCCCGCACCTTGGTGGGGTCGATGCCCTTCGGGATCGGCAGCGACGTGAGCGACTGCGACACGGAGTCGATGCGCTTGACGACGGCCGCCATCGTTGCCCGGTCGAGTTGCTTCGGCAGCTTCTTGATCGTCTTCGCGAGCTTCGGCAGCGGCACCTCGCCCTCGCCGTGTCCCACGTAGAGCACCTCGATGTGCACGCCGGAGGCGACGCGCTGCACCTTGACGCGCTCGTCGTTGATGAGCCGCGACAGCCGGCCGCGCGCACCCTCGCCCACGACGACGACGCCGCCGCGCCCCACGACGCGGTACACGGCGTCCTGCGTCTTGGGGTTGACGCCGACGGGCATGTCGGAGGCCACCCAGGCGCGGCCGAGCCCCGTCGAGAGCACGTGCCCCGTGGCGCCCGGCACGCCGTCGATCTTCTTGTACATCGCGGTCGTGGCCAGGCGGGTCAGCAGGATCATGCCGCCGAGCACGCCGAACATCAGGCCCGAGATCGCCCAGAGGATGACGCTCCAGATCGCGACCGGCGGCACCAGGAACCCGACGAGCAGGCCGAGGCCGACGCCCAGGACGACGATTCCCGCGAGCACCCACGGCAGCCACGGGTAGATCTCCCGGGTGAACGTGAACAGCGATCCGATCTGACGGAAGAATCCGGGACGCTTCTCGGGGGAGGAACTGCGCGGCGACATGGCATCCAGCCTACCTTCGCGGCCCACTCCTCCTACACAACGCGCGAATCGCGCGGTCTGTCCACGGATCGCTCGTGCCGCGTCGCCGGCGGGCGCCGGGTCGCGCAGGCTGGTGGCCATGACCGAACCGCTTCTCGAACCCGCGACGCCGCTGCGAGAGCTCGACGGCGGCGACGCGCCGTACCCGGGCACGCTGTGCGCGGGCGATCCTCCGCTGGTCTGGACGGATGCCGGGGCCGTCCCGTCCGTCGTCTGGAGCGCGGCCCCCGGCGGACACCTCCTCGTGCCGCGCGCGCTCGCGCGCAGCCGCGACGGTCATCGGGTCGCCTTCGTGCACTGCGCGGGCAGGCTCGTCGACCGCGTCGGGACGAGCGAGGGCGCGGTCGTCACGGCGGCGGTGAGCATCGTGCGAGCGGCGGACGAGGCGCTCGCCCTGGGCGTCGACGAGGGATCCTGGTGGGTCGACCACACCGGTCGCCCCGTTCTGGCCGTCGGCGGCTCCTCGCCGTGGCGCGACGCGGCGCGCGACGTGCTCGCGGCGCGGGCCGGCGTGTGCGGTCCGGCGCTGCGCGACGCCCTGCGCGTCGTCGACGCCGCGCTGGAGACGGCGACGACGCGCGGCGGCCTCGTCGCGGCGTGCGAGGAGGCGCTGTTCGCGGCGGCCGTCCCGGGACCGCTGGGAGAGGGCACGGCATCCGGTGCGGCACCCGGGTCGGCCGTCGGCACGGCGCCGCTGTTCCCCGTCGCGGCCGGACGGCCGCCGTCGGACCGCCACGCGACCGCGATCCGAGGATGGCTCGCGCGCGTCGTCGACGACGGCTTCGCCGATCGCGTGATCCGGGTGGTCGAGGGCGTGCGGCGACGCCGGCCGCCGGCCCGAGGGCGGGAGGAGCGCGCGCCGCGCGTCCCCGTCACGAGGAGCAGGCGGCCCCTGCTGCTCGGCGCCGCCGTCGCCGCGCTCGTGGTCGCCGGCGGCGTGCTCTGGCCCGGCGGCGATGCGGAGTCGAAGGCCGAGGTGCCGGCGTCGCCCGCATCCGCTCCGGAGAGCATGGGCGACGCGCTGCCCGGGAGCGTGGACGACGGGCACGGGGCGCCGGAGGACGACGGGGACGCGGATGCGGCGCTCGTACGCGCGCTCTCGCTGTGCGCCGCC